>NZ_LS483397.1:95000-1295000 GCF_900475595.1 Streptococcus uberis | reverse complement strand
GTGGAATTGCTGAAAAGGCACAAACAAATGCAAGTGCCGAAACTAGCACAACTAGTCAAAGCCAAGATGTGGCAGATAAATCTCTTGTTACACCAACCCTTTTACCAATACCTGCTGCTTTGGTTGGGACTTGGAGTGTTCAGCCAGATCCTGATTGGTTAGTAACAATTACGATCTCAGCAGATGGAACTGTTACACGGGTAGACAAGTCGTCAGGATATGTCCATTATGCTCAACCGCAAAGTGCCTATTTTAATGGTGTTTATGATCGTGGCAATGGCTACTATGAGTTAGTCGGTAATAATGGCTATAACCAAGCAATTATGATTCCTGGCGGTATTGGTGGGGCTAATATCAAATATACCTTTGGTTTTCATCTTGAAGGGACAAGTATGGTTCCGGTTTTGTGGCAAACAGGAGAACATTCAGAATTTGATTTTTCTTACCCTTTAGGTGGCCTTGGTTTGGTTAAACAATAATAAAAGAGAGACTTCTTGGTAGAAGTCTCTCTTTTATTATATGAGTCCATAGTGTTTTAAACCAAAAATGATACCATCTTCGGTATTTTTATGTGTGATAAATTCAGCTAATGCTTTTAATTCAGGGATTGCATTTTCCATTGCAACAGGGTGATCAACTGCTTTAAGCAGGTCTAAATCATTTCCGCCATCACCAAAACCATAGGTAGGAATATCTTTTAGTCCTAAATAGTCTTTTATAATCTGAACACCAGTTCCTTTATGAAATCCTTTTTTAACCACATCGATAGAAAATGGGCTATTGCGTAAGAAGCGAAGATTAGGTACAGCCTCTTGATACAAATGATCATTTTCTTTATTGGAGCCACCAACTAATATCATGTTAACATCTTGTGTCAAATAATAGCTATCATCAATTCGTGGAAGAGGACCATGAAAATAGTCAAAATGCTTTTTGAGGCCATCTGATAAGTCAGCTAAAACCAACTCTTCAGGGGTGTAAAAGGCAATACTTTCGCCTAAACTTCTCGCCAATTCTAAAGTTTTTTGGATATCTTTTTTATCAATGGTTTGCGTAGAGATAATGGTTCCATCAACCTCAACGACCATGCCGTTTAACATAGCCACTGATTGAATACCTGACTCTTCAAGCACATTATCTAATTCTTCTACAGAACGGCCTGTTGCGATAACTGGTAGATATCCGTTAGCCTTTAATTGGTCCAAAGCTTTGCGATTTTCGGGACTAACTTGGGAAACAGCATTTAACAAAGTGCCATCCAAATCAAAAAAAACTATTCCTTTATAAGTCATCGTATGAGATACCTTCACATTTTCTAAAATTTTTAAGTGATCATGTCACTGAGATTATTTTACCATTATTTTGGTATAAAAACCTTTTCATAACTTATTTCCTATCTTTTTGAAATGAATTGTGTTAAACTAAACTAGTTGTCAAATGGACGACAAGAATATACAGGCTTATAAGGCAGCTTCGCACTGCTTTTTTAGAAAAGAGAAACATTTGAAATTTACAGAATTTAACTTATCAGAAGACATCCAATCAGCTGTTGTAACAGCAGGTTTTGAAAAAGCATCTCCAATTCAAGAGATGACGATTCCATTAGCATTAGAAGGTAAAGATGTCATTGGTCAAGCTCAAACAGGTACTGGTAAAACAGCCGCATTTGGACTACCAACCTTGAATAAGATCCGTACGGATGAGAACATTATCCAAGCACTCGTTATTGCTCCAACTCGTGAACTTGCTGTTCAGAGTCAAGAAGAACTTTTCCGTTTTGGTCGAGACAAAGGTGTTAAAGTTCGTTCCGTTTATGGCGGATCAAGTATTGATAAACAAATTAAAGCCCTTAAATCAGGCGCTCATATTGTTGTTGGTACACCAGGTCGTTTATTAGATTTGATTAAACGTAAAGCATTAAAACTTGATCATGTTGAAACATTAATTTTAGACGAAGCTGATGAAATGCTTAACATGGGCTTTTTAGAGGATATTGAAGCGATTATTAGTCGCGTTCCTTCAGAACGTCAAACTTTACTATTTTCTGCAACTATGCCAGCTCCTATCAAAGAAATTGGCGTTAAGTTTATGAAAAATCCAGAACATGTTCAAATTAAAAATAAAGAATTAACAAACGTTAACGTTGAACAGTTTTATGTTCGTGTTAAAGAACAAGAAAAATTTGATACCATGACGCGCTTGATGGACGTTGATCAGCCAGAACTTTCAATTGTTTTTGGTCGTACAAAGCGTCGCGTTGATGAAATCACCCGTGGTTTGAAATTGCGTGGTTTCCGGGCAGAAGGTATTCATGGGGACCTTGATCAGAATAAACGTTTACGTGTTATTCGCGATTTCAAAGGCGACCAAATTGATATCTTAGTTGCCACTGACGTTGCTGCGCGTGGTCTTGATATTTCAGGTGTAACACATGTCTATAACTATGACATTACACAAGACCCTGAAAGCTATGTTCACCGAATTGGACGTACTGGTCGTGCGGGTAAAACTGGTGAGTCAATTACATTCGTTTCACCAAATGAGATGGGTTACTTATCCATGATTGAGAACCTAACCAAGAAACAAATGAAACCATTAAAACCTGCAACTGCTGAGGAAGCCTTCCAAGCTAAGAAAAAAGTTGCTTTGAAAAAAATTGAACGTGATTTTGCGGATGAAGCTATTCGTTCAAATTTTGATAAATTCAAGGCGGACGCTTTAAAATTAGCTTCTGAATTTACGCCAGAAGAATTAGCCTTATATATCTTGAGCTTAACTGTCCAAGACCCGGCTGATTTACCTGAAGTTGAAATTGCTCGTGAGAAACCATTGCCGTTTAAATATGTCGGTGGTGGCCATGGTGGTGGTAAAAAGGGTAATAAAGGCGGACGTGGTAGAGATAATCGTGGACGTGGTGGTCGTGACAACGATCGTCGCGGTGGTGGTTATCGAGGTAAGCGTGATGATAAACGTGAAGGGCGTTACAGAGATAAACGTGACGACAACGGCGGTAACCGTGATTTTAAACGCAAACCAAAACGTAATGCCAATGACTTTTTCAACAAAGAGAAAAAGTCATCACAAAAGGACTCTGGATTTGTCATCAGACACAAAGGGGAATAATCTAAAAAAGGGAATTGAACACGTTTTCAATTCCTTTTTTCTTTTAGCTTTGTTTCCTTTTTGGGAATGAATCTGTTATAATGGTAGCAACCATTTTTGGTACTTTTTAAGAAAATTAGGAGGAAGATTGGGATGTCTAATGCCAATCACCCGTCTTTTGATAAAGCAACAAAAGCCGGTTTTGTTATTGCACTTGGGATTGTTTATGGTGATATCGGAACTAGTCCGTTATACACCATGCAGTCATTGGTTGAAAATCAAGGCGGTTTGACTCAAATGACCGAGTCGTTCATACTTGGTTCGGTTTCCTTAATCTTCTGGACCTTGACATTGATTACGACTGTCAAGTATGTCTGGATTGCTTTGAAAGCTGATAACCATAAAGAAGGTGGTATTTTTTCACTTTACACATTGGTTAGAAAAATGTCCAAATGGTTAATTATTCCAGCTATGATTGGTGGTGCTACCTTACTTTCAGATGGTGCTCTGACCCCTGCCGTAACTGTTACATCGGCCATAGAAGGGTTAAAAGCAGTACCTGGTATCAATCATATCTATGAAAATCAAACGAATGTTATCATTACAACCTTGGTAATTTTGTTGTCTCTATTTAGCATTCAACGATTTGGTACTAGTTTAATTGGTAAATTATTTGGTCCAGTTATGTTATTATGGTTTAGTTTTTTAGGACTAAGTGGACTTTTTAATAGTTTAGGAAATTTAGAAATCTTCAAGGCAATAAATCCGTACTATGCATTACATTTGTTGGTGAGTCCTGAAAACCATCGTGGAATCTTTATTCTAGGCTCAATTTTCCTCGCAACAACTGGTGCTGAAGCACTTTATTCAGATTTAGGCCATGTCGGTCGTGGTAACATCTATGTAAGTTGGCCATTTGTAAAAGCTTGTATTGTTTTATCTTATTGTGGACAGGGTGCCTGGATTTTATCTCATAAAAATAGTGGTATTGAACTTAATCCATTCTTTGCTTCTATTCCAGAGAATTTTAGAGTTTACGCTGTCATTTTGGCAACTTTAGCAGCCATCATAGCCTCTCAAGCCCTGATTACAGGATCTTTCACTCTTGTTTCAGAAGCTATGCGACTTAAAATTTTCCCACTCTTTAGAGTGACTTATCCAGGAGAAAATTTAGGTCAACTCTATATACCTGTTATAAACTGGGTACTTTTCTTAATCACGTCTAGTGTCGTTTTATACTTTAGAACTTCAGAGCACATGGAGTCAGCTTATGGTTTAGCTATTACCATTACTATGCTGATGACAACTATCTTATTGAATTACTTCTTGGTAATGCGTGGAATGAAGTCTATCTTGGCTCATCTTATTATGGCTTTCTTTGCAGCATTAGAATTTATTTTCTTCTGGGCTTCAGCTGTTAAATTCTTTCACGGTGGCTACGTGGTTGTTATTATTGCATTTACCATTATTTCTTTAATGTTTATTTGGCACCAAGGAACAAAGATTGTTTTCAAATATGTTAAATCTTTGAATTTATTGGATTACAGAGATCAAATCAAAGCTTTGCGTGATGATACCTCAATTGATTTGTACCAAACAAATGTGGTATATTTAACAAATCGTTTGCAAGGCAATATGATTGATAAATCTATCTTGTACTCAATTCTTGATAAACGTCCAAAAAGAGCCAAAGTTTATTGGTTTGTTAATGTAAAAGTGACCGATGAACCTTATACAGCTAAGTATAAAGTTGATATGATGGGAACAGATTATATGGTCAAGGTAGAACTTTATCTCGGATTTAGAATGCCACAAACCGTTCCCCGCTATTTGAGAACCATTGTTCAAGACTTAATGGAAAGTGGTCGTTTACCAAAACAAATTCAAGAGTACTCAATTTCCAAAGGTAGAGAAGTAGGTGACTTCAGATTTGTGATTATTGAAGAACGTGTATCACAAGCTCGGCAGTTAACAGGATTTGAGCGCTTTATCATGCAAACCAAGGCAAGTATCAAACATTTTACAGCAACACCAACCCGTTGGTTTGGTTTACAATATTCAGAAGTAAAAGTGGAATTAGTCCCATTAATCCTATCTGATATCTTAAAACTACCAATCAAAGAAATTGAAACACCTGCTGAAAATTCATAAAAAGATTGAGAACAAAAGTTCTCAATCTTTTTTTTGCTGTTCTGAAATATAGGCTAATTTTTGGGCTCGGCTTTTTCTTTTTTTGAAAAGGGCTTCAGCACTCATGGCCTCTTGTTTACTATTGAAAGCTTCTACATACAGCAGCTTAACTGGTAATCTTGCTTTTGTATATTTTGCACCTTTTCCAGAATTATGTGTTTCAAGTCGTTTATTGACATCAGTTGTATATCCAGTATAGAGTGTTTTATCAGAACATTCTAGTACATACATAAATGCTTTTGCTTCCTTCATGTTTTGCTCCTACTCGTGATTATTTTGAAGGTGAGAACATTCAGACATCAGTATTAGTCATTGCTTTCTCTTGATCAGAAACATCTCCAAAATATAGACGACGAATATGTTGCGTATAGTCACCATTTTCTTCATGAACAACTAAGGGTGGTAATAGTTTAAAACCGTCTATTGATCCATCTTTAATAGCTTCAATAAGAAGCATATTTGCCTCTTTACCTATTTTGGGGTAAACAAATTGAACGCGCTTTGGCACTAAACCATGCTTTCTCATGGTATCTAAAATTTCAAGGAAGCGACTTGGTCTATGAACCATTGCTAGACGTCCATTTGATTTCAAGGCATGACGGCTAATGTGACAGATCTCATCTAAATTTGTAGTTAGTTCATGTCGAGCTAAAAGGTAATGTTGAGAAATGTTTTTTTTGGAACTCTCAGTAGCTTTGAAATATGGTGGATTACATAAAATAAGATCTACACCCGATCTTGGAACATGATCGAGAAGGTTTTTTAAGTCATCACAGATCATCGAAACTTGATCATCTAATTGGTTTAACCTGATAGATCGTTGAGCCATTTCAGCCAATCTTTCTTGGAGTTCAATTTCAATAATCTTTGCCTTTGTTTTAGTACTGGCAAAAAGGCCAACTGCTCCATTTCCAGAACATAGGTCAACAATAAGACCTCTAGATGGAATATTAGGAAATCGCGACAATAAGACACTGTCAATGGAATAACTAAAAACTTCTTTATTTTGAATGATCTGAACATTACTAGAAAAAAGCTGATCAATTCTTTCTCCAGGTTTTAAAACTATTTCTGTCATAGCTATTATTATAGCAAAAAATAAAACTAGGTGATAGCAGAATGAATGTGCTAGATCTTCCCCTTTTCCATCGCCCTTTTTCATGATACAATGTTGGGTAGAAATAGTTAAAGGAGATAATAGTGTTTTATACTTATCTAAGAGGCTTGGTCGTTTTTATCTTATGGGTTGTTAATGGTAATGCCCATTATCACAATGAAGATAAAATATTACCAGCTGATACCAATTATATTCTTGTAGCTCCTCATCGAACGTTTTGGGATCCGGTTTATATGGCATTTGCAGCTCGCCCAAAACAATTTATTTTTATGGCTAAGAAAGAACTTTTTACAAATCGTATTTTCGCTTGGTGGATAAAAATGTGTGGTGCCTTTCCAATTGATAGGAAAAATCCAAGTCCAGATGCCATTAGATATCCAGTAAATGTCTTAAAAAAGGAAAATCGTTCATTAGTGATGTTTCCAAGTGGTAGTCGCCATTCACAAGATGTAAAGGGAGGAGTAGCTGTCATTGCGAAAATGGCCAAAGTAAAAATTATGCCTGCAGCCTACCTTGGACCAATGACTATGAAAGGGTTGATTAGAGGTGAGAGAGTTGATATGAACTTCGGAAATCCCATTGATGTTTCAGACATTAAACGAATGAATGATGAAGGCATTTCAGAAGTCGCTCGACGTATTCAAACGGAATTTGATAGATTAGATAAGGAAATGGCTCCATTTCAATCTGGGAAAAAACCAAGTCTATTTTCCTATATTTATCGTATACCCTTAGCAATCATTTTGATTTTAGTGTTACTTGCCACCATACTTTTTTCCTTTATTGCAAGTTTCGTATGGGATCCAGACAAACATCGTTTTTAAAATCATCTAAAAAGATGGTTTTTTTTCATTTATTTTCGGATAGATAAATGAGGTATTAAAAAATGAACGATATAACAGATCACATAAAACAATTTTTGCTATCATTCAAAGAAAAGAAACTAGGTATTTTATTAGCTATTGTTTCTTTAGTTTTGATAATATGTCTAACTTTCTTTTTTAAAATTAAAGAAGACGACAAAAAAGTTACTTTACCAAGACAAATGAATCTGACGGAAAATTTGTCAACTACTGCTCAAAACGATAGGGAGGAGGAAAAAACGAATCCCGAAATGGAAACCATTATGGTTGATATAAAAGGAGCAGTGGTAAAAGAAGGTGTTTATCAATTACAAAGAAATAGTCGTGTGACAGATGCTATTCAGATAGCTGGAGGGTTGAGGGATGATGCTGATCCTAATGCAATAAATTTAGCACAAAAATTAAGTGACGAAGCTATCCTATATGTTGCTAGAAAAGGAGAGAACAAATCAATTATTGATTCTCAGGGTCAGCAGTCATCGTCAATAGAACAGGGTGGACAAAGGGATCAGAAGGTAAACATTAATAAAGCGACAATTGAGGACTTACGAAAGATACCTGGAATAGGTGAAAAAAGAGCGCAAGAGATACTAGATGCTAGAGATTCAAAAGGTGGGTTTAAAAGTATTGATGACTTATTGACTATCTCTGGGATTGGGCAAAAAACCTTGGAAAAAATTAAGAATGACATCATTATTGACTAAGTTTTTCCCAATTCCCATTCCACAGTTTTCTTTGCTGTGCTTATTGGTCTTTTTTGCTGTACATTTCCCAAACAAAATCAGTGTTTGCTTATTCTTATCAGCTTTGGTTGTCGCCTTCAAACATAGGGCATTAAAAAGAAATGTAAAGCTTTCTTGTCTTCTTATGTTATTTGCCTCATATGTTTATTTCACCAAATCTTATCAGGAGAGTCAATTCAGGCAAGAACCAACACGAATCGAATCTGTTATCTTAGTTCCAGATTCTGTTGTTATAAACGGTGATAGTCTATCTTTTAAAGCAAGAAAAGGAAAAAATCATTTTCAAATTTTTTACCAATTGAAGAACAAAAAAGAGCAAGACTTTTTTAAGAAAAATAATCAGCTGTTACAAATCAGTGGAAGTATTGAACTCAAAAAAGCTGAGAGGAAACGCTACTTTAATGGTTTTGACTATCAGGACCATCTGAAAAATCAAGGAATCTATCGAATTGGTCGTTTGAAAGAGATAAAATCAATTAGCGTTCGAAAAGCTGAAAGTTTTTTCGATTATTTAGCTATTTGGCGTCGATATGCCATAGTAAGGAGTCAAGTTCAGTTTCCTAAGCCCATGTCTGATTACATGACTGGATTATTATTTGGGTATTTGGATAAATCATTCTCTGAGATGACAGAAATTTATAGTCAATTAGGAATCATACATCTTTTTGCCTTGTCAGGAATGCAGGTATCCTTCTTTTTAAATCTCTTCCGAAAGGGATTAATCTTAAGTTGGATTCCAAGAGACTTTTATCCTATTTTAGAATTATGTTTTTCGATTATTTATGCTGGTTTAACAGGTTATAGCATTTCAGTATTAAGAAGTCTATTGCAGCGAAATTTGGCAAATATGGGTTTGAAAGGAAGTACAAATTTATGCCTGGCTTTTCTCCTAATGTTCTTGATATCTCCTTTTTTCCCATTAACCATCGGCGGAGTCTTGTCCTTTGTCTATGCTTTCCTTTTAACTCTCCTTCCCTCTGAAAATACATCAGGATTAAAAGGAAAAATTTTAGGGCTTTTTTACTTACAATTGGCCACTATTCCTTTTTTAATCTTATTTTTTTCAACATTTCACCCAGTATCAATCATTTTAACACTTATCTTTTCTTTTTTATTCGATATCCTTATTCTTCCCTTGCTTACTTTTATTTTTCTAATAAGTCCAGTATTGACCGGTTACCACCTTAACAGTTTATTTCAAATGTTAGAAAAAGTCATGGTCAATGTAGTTGAATTGTTTCCTCATCCCATTATTTTTGGTCAACCACCTATTTTAGTCTTTCTCTCACTTATCTTTATAGTTGCATTGATAATGGCTTTTGCTAATCGAAAAACCTATCTCCTGTCATTTTTGATAATTTATTTTTTCCTTTTAAAAACGATTTCAATTCCCTTTGAAAATGAGATATCAATTGTGGATGTTGGTCAAGGAGATAGCATTCTTCTGAGAGATAAAACTAATAAAACGCTCTTAATTGATGTTGGTGGCACAGTAGCTTTTCAAGGAAAAGAAGATTGGCAAAAAAGAAGCAGCAATGCAAATGCAGAAAGAACCTTAATTCCATATTTAAAATCAAGAGGCATTAAAGAAATTGATCAATTACTCTTAACACACATTGATACTGACCATGTTGGAGACTTGGAAGTGGTGGCAAAGTCATTTAAAATAAAAGAGATTCTTGTTAGTGAAGGAAGTTTAACAAATAGTAATTTCGTTCATCGTTTGTCAAAATTAGGGAATCCCGTCACCGTCTTAAAAGTTGGTAATAGTATTGATATTATGAATGGAAAGCTATACCTCATTTATCCATGGAAAAAGGGAGATGGTCGAAATAATGACTCACTTGTTTTATATGGAAAACTCTTAAACAAGTCCTTCCTTTTTACTGGTGATTTAGAAAAGGAAGGAGAAGATGCTATACTAAAAAGATACCCTTCAATGAAGATTGATTATTTAAAAGTTGGACATCATGGTTCTAAAGGGTCATCTAGTAACGATTTTCTAAAAGTCCTCAAACCTAAAGTGGCATTTATTTCGGCGGGAAAAGACAATAGGTTTCATCATCCTCATAAAGAGACCTTAGACAGGCTTATAGAGAATCATGTTGAAATACTAAGGACAGATCAAGAGGGGACTCTACGCCTCACAGGGACTCATCAGTGGCGCTTGGAGAGAACGCATCCGAATTTAGATAAATAGATAGGCTAAACATTTTCTGATAGAAGATGATATAATAAAGTTATGATTGCTATAGAGACTATTGAAAACATGACTAAAGACAATTTAGGGCTTATCACAGTTATTACCGGTGAAGACCTTGGTCAGTATAGTCAAATGAAGGAACTCTTTTTAAAGAGAATTGCATTTGATAAAGAAGATTTGGCTTATTCCTATTTTGACATTTCCGATAATCAGTTCCAGCAGGCTGAAATGGATTTGCAAAGTTTGCCTTTTTTTGCAGATTACAAGATTGTCTTATTTGACCAGCTTTTAGATATTACCACTCAAAAGAAAAGTTATCTTAATGAGAATGACTTGAAAGACTTGGAGGCTTACCTCGAAAATCCATTGGAAACAACACGCTTAGTCATTTTTGCACCGGGTAAATTAGATGGAAAAAGACGATTGGTAAAACTCTTAAAACGAGATGCGACTCTTTTTGAGGCGAATCCATTGAAAGAACATGAATTAAACAATTATTTTCAGAAGTATAGTCACAAGTTAGGCTTATCTTTTGAAAGTGGTGTTTTTGAAAAGTTACTTCTTAAATCAAGTGGTGACTTTAGTGATATGGTAAAAAATCTTCATTTCTTAAAAACATATAAAAATGATGGTATCATAAGCCTCGATGATATTGATGAAGCTATTCCAAAAACACTGCAAGACAATATTTTTGATTTATCGCGTTATGTTCTTCAAAAAAATATTGATGCTTCAAGACAATTAGTGCATGATTTAAGACTTTCTGGTGAGGATGACATCAAGTTGATTGCAGTATTGTTAGGTCAATTTAGACTGTATTTACAAATTGCTATTTTGAGTCAGGATGGGAAAAATGAACAGCAAATGGTTCTCGCCTTATCCGATTATCTTGGCAGAAAAATAAATCCCTATCAAGTGAAATATGCTTTAAGAGATTCTCGAACACTTTCAATACCCTATTTGAAGAGTCTTGTCAAAATTTTAATTAAGACGGATTATCAAATAAAAACAGGTTTATATGAAAAAGAGTATCTCTTTGATTTAGCTCTTTTAAAAATGATGACTAACACGTATTTGTAAGGATTATGGATTTAAAATGTACTAATCAAAATAGTTGAAAGGTCCCTCTTTTTGCGATACTATAGACTTATAAATAAAGGAAAAGAGGACTAAGTTATGGCAATTATTTTACCTGACCTTCCATATGCATATGATGCTCTTGAGCCACAAATTGATAAAGAAACAATGACTCTTCATCATGACAAACATCATGCGACATATGTTGCTAATGCCAATGCTGCGCTTGAAAAACATCCAGAAATTGGTGAAGATTTGGTGGCGTTATTATCTGATGTGTCATCAATTCCAGAAGATATTCGTCAAGCTCTTATCAATAATGGAGGCGGACATCTTAACCATGCACTTTTTTGGGAACTTCTTTCACCTGAGAAAACAGAAATCACTTCGGAAGTAGCTTCTGCTATTGATGAAGCATTTGGTTCTTTTGATGCATTTAAAGAAAAATTTACAGCAGCAGCAACGGGACGTTTTGGATCTGGTTGGGCTTGGTTAGTTGTCAATAAAGAAGGAGAACTTGAAGTAACTTCAACTGCAAACCAAGATACACCAATTTCTGAAGGTAAACAGCCTATTTTGGGTCTTGATGTATGGGAACATGCTTATTACTTAAATTATCGTAATGTACGTCCAAATTACATTAAAGCTTTCTTTGAAATTATTAATTGGAAAAAGGTTGATGAGCTTTATAAAGCAGCAAAAGCGTAAAAACAGCATAATATCAATCTTGGTCGAGCTTTGCTCGGCTTTTTTTAATTCAACTTCAAAGTTTTTGTAATAAAAATGAAATAAAAATGTTCGAAAAATGCAATATTTACTTGATTTTTTATTAAAATGAGATAAAATATCATTTAGAGGGGAATGAGATTGCAAATGATGACATTTTTAAGAAAAATCAATTCGACTAAAGTCCTAATTTTTTTATGTGTCAGTTTATTTTTAGGGCTCGTTGTAACTGTTTCAGCATTCGAAAAAAAGAAAGACAGTCACGTTCAACAAGTTCCTTTGGTTCACAAAAAGAAGCCAAAAAAAACATTTAAAAAGAGCAAAGAAGCTAAGCAGGCTGTTATGGAAGAAGACTTAGCACGCATGGACTCCTTGGGACTTTACTATGATTATCCTAATTTAAGTTTAGTGGACACCGTCAAGGCTTATCTTGATGAATTTGGTATAGCTCATGATCAGATTGCGTTTTCTTACAAGGACATTGAGACGGGAAAGACCTTTTCGATGAATGATACACAACCTATGACTGCTGGTAGTACCTATAAACTTCCATTAAATATGTTGGTTGTGGACGCAGTAGCAAAAGGCAAATACACAATGGACCAACGATTCGATATTACACAGACTACCTACGAATACGAAAAAGAACATGAGGCTTATGTAGGGCAGTTTGCAGGTGCTATGTCTATTCCTGAAATGCAAGAATATTCTTTGGTTTATTCTGAGAACACTCCAGCCTATGCACTCGCAGAACGACTTGGTGGAATGGAAAAAGCATATCAAAAACTGGGTAGATATGGTAAATCAAAAGCTACAATTAAAACCATTCAACAAAATGGAAATAAAACAACTAGTGATTACTACATCCAAGTATTGGACTATTTGTGGAAACATCAAGAAAAATACCAAGATGTCTTGTATTATATTGGGGAATCTTTTCCAAATCAGTATTATAAGACTTACTTACCTGATTTAACAATCTATCAAAAACCGGGTTATGTCAGAGAAGCTCTTAATGTGGATGCCATTGTATGTGAGAAAAGCCCTTATTTAATTGCGCTTTATTCAAAAAATTTAGGTGGTAGTACAGAAGAATCTGAGGAGATTTCAACTTTAGGCTATAACCAGCTAGTTGCTTTAACCTATGTCATTAATGAATGGCACCGCGTTAATATGAATAAAAACTAAAACCGTAAGATAATCTTTTATCTTACGGTTTTTGATATCTTATTTAACAAACATAGCATCTCCAAAACTGAAGAATCGATATTTTTCATTTACAGCATGTTGATAGGCCTCTAAGACAAATTCTCTTCCAGCAAATGCTGAAACAAGCATGACAAGGGTAGATTTTGGTAAATGGAAATTCGTAGAAAAGGCATCCACTACTTTAAATTGGTAGCCGGGTTTGATAAAGATATTTGTCCAGCCAGAATCAGCTTGGATGTCCCCATCAAATTTGGTACCAATTGTTTCTAAAGTGCGGATTGAGGTTGTTCCAACTGCAACCAATCGTCCGCCATTGGCTTTCACTTGGCGTAATGTTTGCGCAGCTTCTTCTGAAAGATGGTAAAATTCTGAATGCATTTCATGTTCGTCAACACTGTCCACAGAAACGGGTCTGAAAGTTCCTAATCCAACGTGTAAGGTTAGGTAAACGAGATGAACACCTTTATCTTTAATTTTTTTAAGTAAAGCCTCAGTAAAATGCAAGCCAGCCGTTGGCGCAGCTGCAGATCCATTTTCTTTAGCATAAACTGTTTGGTAACGTTCAGAATCCTCTAGTTTCTCATGGATGTATGGCGG
The DNA here is from genome assembly GCF_900475595.1 of Streptococcus uberis. NCBI lineage: Bacteria > Bacillati > Bacillota > Bacilli > Lactobacillales > Streptococcaceae > Streptococcus > Streptococcus uberis. The sequence continues at coordinate 1,281,173 of NZ_LS483397.1, read as the reverse complement.
TAAAGGCATTTCCCCTAAGCTCTCTAAAACCTCTAAAAAAATACCAGAATAGCTAAACTCAACGATACGGCCACCGTGGTCCAACTCTTCGATGACAGTAGCTGTCAAACGTCCGTCTCCAAAGCTAACTTTACTGCCAACTTTAAGGCGTTTAGCTGGTTTTGCTAGTACTTCCCATTGATCCTCTTTGGTATTTTTTAGTAAGAGCAATTCCACATGTCCATGTGTATCTGGTTTCTCACCATGAAGCCTAGCAGGTAGGACACGCGTGTTATTCATAACAAGTGCATCACCGGGGTTTAATTGGTCAACAATCTGATCAAAGTGGCTATCTGTCATTTCTTTTGTTTGATGATCAATGATTAAAAGTCTGGAACTATCGCGTTTTTCTAATGGTGTTTGTGCAATGAGTTCCTCTGGTAAATCAAAATCAAAATCGTTTGTATGCATAACTTCTCCTTAATGGGTTTGACAGTGGATTAACTTTCAAACCAAATCCTTATCATTATAACACTTGTCTACGGCTACGTCATTAATATGTTACTAAAAAAGAGAGAAGAAGCTTGACAAAAATTGGTATATACCATATAATAAAAATATAAAAGGTCTATACCAATAAAGGAGATACAAATGAAAGTTATTCGTGTAAAAAATCAAGAAGAAGGCGGACAAGTTGCTTTTTCACTTTTAAAAGAAAGTTTAGCCCATGGTGCAAAAACATTAGGATTGGCTACTGGAAGCACTCCTCTAACATTCTATAAAGAAATTGTTAAGAGTGACCTCTCTTTTTCTGACGTGACAAGTATCAATTTAGATGAGTATGTTGGCTTGCCAGTTGAACATGACCAAAGCTATGACTACTTTATGCGTGAAAACCTCTTTAATCATAAACCCTTTAAGGAAAATTATTTACCAAATGGTTTGGCCAAAGATTTAAGTGCAGAAGTTAGCCGTTACGATAATCTGATTGCGGAACATCCTATTGATTTTCAAATTCTTGGCATTGGTAGAAATGGTCATATTGGTTTCAATGAACCAGGAACTCCCTTTGATATTCGCACGCATGTGGTTGATTTGGAAGAGTCTACTATCGAAGCTAATAGTCGTTTCTTCGCAAGTAAAGAGGATGTACCAAAACAGGCAGTTTCAATGGGGATTGCTTCCATAATGGGATCAAAAATGATTGTTTTAATGGCTTTTGGTAAGGAAAAAGCTTACGCTGTAAAAGAAATGATTACAGGTCCAATTACAGAGTCACTTCCAGCAAGTGTTCTCCAAAACCATGATAATGTTGTTGTTATCGTTGATGAAGAAGCAGCTTCCGAGCTTGATTAACCTGACAGAAATAATTTGTTCAAAGAGTTGAGTTTTCTCAACTCTTTTTATGTTACACTAAAAACATGAGATTGGATAAATTATTAGAAAAAGCAAGGATTGGCTCTAGAACAGAAGTCAAAAAAATGATTAAAAATCAGAAGGTTGTGCTTGATGAAAAAATAGCTCAGTCTATCAGTCAAAATGTTGATACTGGATTTCAGGAACTTATCGTCGATGGGAAAAAAATTGAAGGTTATTCCCATCACTATTTTTTAATACATAAACCTCAGGCTATGTAACAGCTCGTTTGGACCAAAATCATCCGACACTTTTTGATCTTTTGAAACCTGAAGATCGAGTAGAAGGGCTATACCCAGTGGGGCGGCTAGATCGGGATACAGAAGGCCTTGTCTTGGTAACGGATAATGGTCCTCTTGGTTTTAGGATGCTTCATCCTAGTCATCATGTCGAAAAAACCTATTATGTAGAAGTTAATGGTTTTTTAGGAGAAGATGCTCCTTTATTCTTCAGATCAGGAATTGTTTTTTTAGACGGTACTGTATGTAAACCTGCGGTCTTAGAAGTTATTAATTGTCAACAAAACCTGTCAAAAGCCTATCTAACCATTTCAGAAGGGAAATTCCACCAAGTTAAAAAAATGTTTTTGTCCTATGGTCTCAAAGTAACCTACTTAAGACGTGTCAGTTTTGCAGGGCTTTCTTTAGGAAACCTACCTTTAGGAAAGTATCGTCCTTTAGATTGGAATGAGAAACTGAAATTGATTGCATTCTTTGATTAGAATCTTCATGAAATAATTCACAATCCTTGAAAAATTAGGGGAGTATCTATATACTTGTAAAGTAACTTTTTATAAGGAGATAGATATGAACAACCCTATAGTAAAGAAATTGTCCTTGTTATCAATTTCTCTTTTCCTCATGTCGCATCTTGCGATTGCCCCTGCTATTCCTAAACTATTCAAGTACTATCATACACATAATCCCCATATTGGGTTAGCTTCCGTTGAGAGCTTAGTGACCTTACCCGCAATGATGATCACCTTGTTTGTGATAATTAGTAACTTAGTTGTTGCAAAATTGGGTCAGAAAAAAACAGTTCAGCTCGGACTGATTTTGATCTTGTTATCTGCTCTTATTTCTTTTTTTGCTAAATCATTTCCTCTTGCTATGATTGGTCGTTTAATCCTTGGAATTGGTATTGGACTCTATAATTCTCTATCGATTAGTATCATTAGCGATTACTATGAAGGTGAAGAACGCGCAAGTATGATTGGTTTTCGTACGGCGACCCTAAATATAGGTAAAGCTTTGACAACTTTTATGGTCGGTTTAGCTTTGATGATTGGTGTTAATTACACTTATTTGGTTTATCTCTTGGTTATTCCGGTTTTCTTCCTATTCACAAGATTCATCCCTTCAAAAGACCATGATGTTTTACCGATAAAGAGTGCGAGTATTTTTAACAAAAGTGTCTTACTCTTAATGTTAATAACCTTTTTTGTAGGGATTTCATACATTGGTGCGACCATTAAAATTCCTACTTTGCTTGTCAATAAATATGGCTATTCAAGTTTTTTTGCAAGTAATGTTTTAACGATCTTAGCATTTTCAGGTATCTTTATTGGTTTGATTTTTGGACAATTAACAAAAATTTTTAAAGTTAAAACCATGCTATTAATGATTCTATTAATGGGACTCGGAAATTTACTTTTTACCTTTAGCAATCATACTGTTATTTTTTATATTGCTGCAATTTTGATTGGTTCAAGCTTTGTTGGTACCATGTCATCTGTTTTTTATTACATTGCAAATCATTTTGAAAAAGAACATAATCACTTTGTTACCAGCTTAGCAATTACTGCTGGAAATATTGGTGTTATCATGACGCCTTTGCTTCTAACGAAACTTCCTGCACAATTCCGTTTGGAATCATTCGTGACACCCTTTTATATCACTGCAATTTTGATGGTAATAGTAATAGTTGTCTATGCTTTACTTGAGAAAGATTAAGAGACCGTTGAGCTCCCCAATTTGGGGAGCATTTTTCGAATAGATAGATAGTGACAGAAAGTGAGGAAGATCAGAGTGTTAACAGCATTGGATTCTGAGGGGAAATTGTGTCATCTTTTAGGTGAGTTTCCTCTTTCAAAGGATTATTTTTGCCCAGGGTGTGGGCAAAGCTTATGTCTAAAAAAGGGAAAAGTCATGCGTCCTCACTTTGCTCATAAGCATTTAAGGGATTGTCACTTCTTTTCTGAAAATGAATCGGTAGAGCATTTACAATTAAAAGCAACTTTATACAAGATCATCAGCAAAACAGAAGACGTCCGTATTGAAAAGGTTTTTCCTGAGTTTGGACAGATAGCTGATTTATGTATTAATCATAAATTAATTTTAGAAGTTCAATGTAGCCCTTTACCCATCGACCGCTTAATTGAGAGAACAAACGCATACCATCGTGAAGGGTATATGGTTTATTGGCTTTTAGGTAAAAAACTTTGGTTAAGAAAGAAATTAAATCACCTGCAAAAACAGTTTTTAGCCTTTTCTTGGTTTATCGGTTTTTATCTTTGGGAACTAGATTTAGAAAAAGAAGAACTCCGACTACACTATATGATTCATCAAAATTTATTTGGAAAGCTGTGCTATTTAACCAAAAGATGTTCCTTTAAGGACAATATTATGGCTTTTTTAAGACTCCCTTTTCAAAAAAGCTGTGCTTCAAAAATGACTCTTCACATGGATCAAGAGGTGATAGGTAAAATCAAAAAATCTTTATGTCGTAGAGACAAATCTTGGCTTAAGCGACAAGAAGATGCTTATCTTCAAGGTAAGAATTTATTAACAGAACCTCTAGAAACCTTTTATCCTCAAATTAGACCACCCTTTTCCGACATTCCATTTTGTCAGATTCATGAAAATTTACAGTCATATTATGAATCTTTTGATCGTTTTTATCAGAAAATGAAAGATAAAAAAGTGCAAACGCTTTATCCTCCATTCCTTTATGTTAAAATAAAAGAGAACTAATAAATTGGAGGTTGCCATGACAGATCAAGCAAGTCAAATAGAAGAAAAGTATACATGGGATTTAAGTACCATTTATCACAGTGATGAAGACTGGGAAACTGATTTTGAACAAGTAAGTAAGGAGGTGGAAGCAGCAAAAAGTTTCGCTGGACACCTACTGGATTCAAGTCAACAATTATTAGAAATTACTGAAGTAGAACTGAATTTGGCAAGACGTATTGAAAAACTTTATGTTTATGCTCATATGAAAAATGATCAGGATACAAGAGTATCAAAATACCAAGCCTATTATGCTAAGGCATCTGGGCTTTATGCTTTATTTAGTGAAGTTTTCTCATTTTATGAGCCTGAATTGATGACGATTTCAGAGGAAGAATTAGCAGAATTCTTCAAAGAGGAAGAAGGTCTAGAATTATACCGACATTTTTTTGAGCGTTTATTAAAAAATAAGTCCCATGTTCTCTCTCAATTAGAAGAAGAGTTATTAGCGGGTGCCCAGGAAATTTTTAATGGTGCTGAGGAAACATTTAGTGTTCTTGACAATGCCGATATTCTCTTTCCAGTGATTAGAGACGAAAATCATCAAGAGGTTGAAATTACTCATGGCAATTTCATTCATTTAATGGAATCTAAAAATCGTAATGTCAGAAAGTCTGCCTATGAGGCGCTTTATTCAACTTACCAACAATTCCAACATACCTATGCCAAGACACTACAAACCAATGTGAAAGTACAAAACTACAAAGCTCGTGTTCATCACTATGACTCAGCCCGTCAGGCAGCTATGTCTGCTAACTTTATTCCTGAAAAGGTCTATGATACTCTTATTGAAGAAGTGAACAATCACTTGCCTTTATTGCACCGTTATTTGAAATTGCGACAAGAAGTACTTGGTTTAGATAGCTTGAAAATGTACGATGTTTACACTCCATTATCAGAAATGACGATGACATTAAGCTATGATGAGGCTTTGGAAAAAGCTGAAAAAGTTCTTCAAATCTTTGGAACAGAATACAGTGATATTGTGCATCAAGCATTTACTGAACGATGGATAGATGTCCAGGTCAAGAAAGGTAAAAGATCAGGAGCTTATTCAGGTGGCTCTTACGATACCAATGCCTTTATGTTATTAAATTGGCAAGATAATCTAGACAACTTGTTTACCTTAATTCATGAAACAGGTCACAGTTTGCATTCGGCTTTAACACGTAAATATCAACCATATGTATATGGTGACTATAGTATCTTCTTAGCAGAAATTGCCTCAACTACAAATGAGAATATTTTAACAGAGGCACTCTTAAATGATGTTGAAGACGAGAAACAACGTTTCACTATTTTAAATCATTATTTAGATGGCTTTAGAGGAACCATTTTCCGTCAGACACAGTTTGCAGAATTTGAACATGCGGTTCATCTTGCTGACCAAAATGGGGAAGTTTTGACCAGTGATTACCTCAATCATCTTTATGCTGATCTAAATGAAAAATACTATAATCTTCCGAAAAAAGAAAATAGTTTTATTCAGTACGAATGGGCAAGGATACCACATTTTTACTATAATTATTATGTTTATCAATATGCTACTGGCTTCGCTGCAGCAAATTATTTAGCTCATCAAGTGGTTCATGGTAGCGATGAAGATAAAGAAAATTACCTCAATTATTTAAAATCTGGAAACTCGGATTATCCACTTAATGTTATCAAAAAAGCAGGAGTGGATATGACAGATGGAACTTATTTAAAAGCAGCTTTTAAAGTTTTTGAAGCTCGACTGAATGAGCTAGAAGAATTAGTGGCAAAAGGGGTTCATCTTAAGGCTTAAGGAGATGTTCTTCAAATAAGAACTATTGTTCAAGAGAAAAGGGAGAAAATAATGACAAAATATGTTATTTTTGATATGGATGGCGTGATTGTGGATTCCGAATACACATTTTTAAGCAGTAAGACACAGATGTTGTTGGATAGAGGTATCGATACTGATGAATCTTACCAATATCAGTTTATGGGGACCACCTTTGATTACATGTGGAGGGTCATGAAAGAGGAATGCCATCTGGAAGATTCAGTCGAAGATCTGATTCTCGAAATGAATCACCGTCGTGAAGAAATGATTCAAAAGGATGGTGTGAGACCAATTGAAGGCGTTATTGATTTTATTACCAAATTGAAGGAGAATGGCTATCAATTAGCAGTAGCGTCCTCGTCGCCAAAAAGTGATATTGAAAGAAATTTAAAGGAATTAGGCATTTCTAATGCGTTTACTGTTAAAGTAAGTGGAGAGGAAGTCGCTCATTCCAAACCCGAACCGGATGTCTTTTTAAAAGCAGCTGAATTGTTAGGTGCTAGTCCAGAAATATGTACCGTTATCGAAGATACAAAAAATGGGAGTCGTGCTGCAAAAGCTGCCGGTATGACCTGTATTGGTTTTGCAAATCCTGACTATCCAAAACAAGATTTATCTTCTTGTGATCACATTGTTCAGCAGTTTCAAGATATCTATAGTTTCTTTTTCTAGAATATACGGAAAAAACTTTGCAAGCATTTTTTTTGACAAATATATCAAAGTTTAATAAACTGAAAACCTAACGTAAACAACACAATAAACATAAAATGTTCGTTTCTGTAGAAAGAGGTTCTTGGTGAAAAAAACTAATCGATATCTTGTTGCTACTGCTGGAGTGATTTTTCATTTGATGCTAGGCTCAACATATGCTTGGAGTGTTTTTAGAAATCCAATTATGACTGAAACAGGCTGGAGTCAATCCTCTGTAGCCTTTGCATTTTCATTAGCTATTTTTTGTCTTGGAATGTCAGCTGCTTTCATGGGCAAATTGGTTGAAAAGTTTGGTCCAAGATTGACAGGTAGCCTATCTGCCTTCTTATACGCAGGTGGAACCATGTTAGCTGGCTTGGCTATTCAAAATCATGAATTAGGCTTGTTATATTTGGGATATGGTGTCATCGGTGGTTTAGGTCTAGGGTCTGGTTACATTACTCCAGTCTCAACCATCATTAAGTGGTTCCCTGATAAGAGAGGTTTAGCAACTGGTTTAGCGATTATGGGATTTGGTTTTGCTTCTCTCTTGACTAGTCCTGTAGCTCAATCACTGATTTCTTCAAGAGGTTTGGTCAACACATTCTACATCTTAGGTTTGATTTATTTTGTGGTTATGTTACTTTCTGCTCAATTTATTCAAAAACCAAGTGATAGTGAGTTCCAACAATTAGTTTTAAAAGCTAAAGATCAAAAACATACAAATCTAAGTCAAGGAATGTCCGCAAAAGAAGCATTGAGAACAAAAGAGTTCTACACTCTTTGGCTAATCCTTTTTATCAATATTTCATGTGGTTTGGGTCTCATTTCGGTGGTTGCTCCAATGGCACAGGATGTTGCAGGAATGTCAGTGACTACAGCAGCAATGGTTGTCGGTGTGATGGGGGTTTTCAATGGATTTGGGCGTCTGTTTTGGGCTAGTCTTTCAGATTTCATTGGAAGACCAATGACCTTTATCGTTCTTTTTATGGTCAATATCATGATGTCTTTCCTATTGTTATTTTTCCAAATGCCATTCATTTTTGTATCGGCAATGGCCATTTTGATGACATGTTATGGTGCTGGTTTCTCATTAATACCACCATATCTTAGTGATATTTTTGGCGCAAAAGAATTAGCAACACTACATGGCTACATTTTGACAGCTTGGGGGATTGCTGCTTTGGTCGGTCCAATGCTATTGTCAATTACTTTTGAATGGACACATAGCTATTCTACTACCTTACAATTTTTCATTGCCCTTTATGTGATAGCCTTATCAATTACTATTTGGTTGAGAGTAATGTATGCTAGAAGACAGACAGTAATAGATTAATACTTATAAGATTCATTCAATGGGGATTTAATCATATGAATAATGAAAACCACTAATTATTGAGTTAGTGGTTTTTTGTTTCAAGAGCAGTCCTTCACTATTCTTGACACTGTTTGAGGAACTGTGATATGCTAAATCCATGGTTAAATCTTATAGCGAAAATGCAAATCACAACATGCGTCGTCCGGTTGTGAAAGAAGAAATCGTATCATTTATGAGGACGAAACAAAAGCAAAATGAGTCATTTTTAGCAGAAATTGAAGCTTTTGCAAGGCAAGAAAATATTCCAATTATTCAACATGAAGTTGTAGCCTATTTTAGGGTACTGCTACAAACTATACAGCCTAAAGCTATTCTGGAAGTTGGGACGGCCATTGGTTTTTCAGCCCTTTTGATGGCAGAAAATGTTCCGACGGCATCCATTACCACGATTGATCGCAATCCAGAAATGATTGAATTAGCAAAGAAAAATTTTGAAAAATACGATAGTCGTCATCAGATTTCGCTTTTAGAAGGTGATGCAGCAGATATCCTATCAACATTGAACCAAGAATTTGATTTTGTTTTTCTAGATTCTGCGAAATCGAAATACATTGTTTTTCTTCCAGAAATATTACGGAATCTTAAGGTTGGTGGCATTATTATTATTGATGATGTTTTTCAAGGTGGTGATATTGCTAAACCTATTGAAGAAGTTAGAAGAGGTCAACGTACGATTTACCGTGGTTTGCATAAACTTTTTCAAGCGACTCTAGACCATCCAGATTTATCAGCTAGTTTGATTCCACTCAGTGATGGTTTGTTAATGATTCGTAAGAATAAAGAGTTTGTAGACCTCGTAGATTAAGTAATTTTTAAGAAATTGTGTTATAATAATGAGGTTAAAGATTAAAAGGAGTCTAACATTACATGAATACATCAAAAAAAATTGTTACGGGATTTGTAACGCTTGCATCTGTCCTTACCCTTGCAGCATGTTCTTCAACAAGTGACAATACAAAAGTAGTTACCATGAAAGGTGATACCATTACAGTAACTGACTTTTATAATGAAGCTAAAACGTCAACAGCGGCACAACAATCCATGTTGAGTTTGATTTTATCACGTGTCTTTGAAAAAGAATATGGTAAAAGTGTCCCTGAGAAAAAGGTTGAGGAATCTTATAATAAAACGGCTAAGCAGTACGGTTCTTCTTTCTCTGATGCTTTAGCACAGGCAGGACTGACAACGGACACCTATAAAAAACAAATTCGCACTACAATGTTAGTTGAATATGCGGTAAAACAAGCTGCCAAAAAAGAACTAACAGATGATAATTATAAAAAAGCTTTTGAATCATATACCCCTGAAATGACAACACAAGTTATTGCTTTTGATGATGAAGAAAAAGCCAAAAAAGTTTTAGAAGAAACAAAAGCTGAAGGTGCTGACTTTGCTAACATCGCAAAAGAAAACACGACTGAAGCCAATAAAAAAATTGATTACACCTTTGATTCAGCCGACACTGTTTTACCAAGTGATGTCATTAAAGAAACAGCAAAATTAAATGAAGGTGAAAAATCAGCTGTTATTACAGTTATGGATTCAAGAACTTATCAGAAAAAATTTTATGTGGTTCATTTAGTCAAGAAAGCTGAGAAAAAAGCCGATTGGAAAGAATACAAATCACGACTAAAAGAAATCATTATGAATGAAAAGGAAAACGACAGTAACTTCCAAAACAAAGTGATTTCAAAAACTTTAGATAAGGCAAATGTTAAAATTAAAGACAAAGCCTTTGCAAATATCTTGTCACAATTTGCTTCTAATAAAAATAATACCAACAATGCTTTAACAAGTTCAGTAGGGAAATAAAGGCAAGTCGTTGACCGAAATGAAAAAAGACTGTATAATAAGTTAGTTAAGAATTGTTTGTCAGGGATTGGATACAGAAAAATGACGGTTGCTGAAAGTCATGGAAAATCCGATAAACATGCTACTTAATTGTTACAATCGAAAATATGATAAAGATAATGACAAGTTCATTGAATAGAGGTGGTACCGCGGTTTTCGCCCTCTGTGATATGGGCTTGTTTTATGTTTATTTCCAAGGAGAACTAAAAGAAAGGAACGAGAGAATTCATTTTCTCTTGCTATCTGAACATTATGAAACACATGTCATCTGCCCAAATTCGCCAAATGTGGTTGGATTTTTGGAAATCAAAAGGTCATTCTGTAGAACCTTCTGCAAATTTGGTTCCAGTTAACGACCCTACATTGCTTTGGATTAATTCAGGTGTTGCAACCTTAAAAAAATATTTTGATGGGTCTGTTATTCCTGAAAATCCTCGTATTACCAATGCTCAAAAATCTATACGTACAAATGATATTGAAAATGTTGGTAAGACTGCTCGTCACCACACCATGTTTGAAATGCTTGGTAATTTTTCTATTGGAGATTATTTCCGTGATGAAGCCATCGAATGGGGATTTGAGCTTTTGACAAGTCCTGAATGGTTTGCCTTTCCTAAAGAAAAACTATACATGACTTACTATCCAGAGGATATGGATTCTTACAACCGTTGGATTTCATTGGGTGTAGACCCAAGTCATTTGATTCCTTTAGAAGAAAACTTCTGGGAAATTGGTGCGGGTCCTTCAGGTCCTGATACTGAGATTTTCTTTGATCGTGGCGAAGCTTTTGACCCAGAAAATATAGGGATTCGTCTTTTAGAAGAAGATATTGAAAATGATCGTTACATTGAGATTTGGAATATCGTCTTGTCACAATTCAATGCTGATCCGGAAATTCCGCGTTCAGAATATAAAGAACTTCCTAATAAAAATATTGATACGGGTGCTGGTTTAGAGCGTCTTGTTGCGGTGATGCAAGGGGCTAAAACAAACTTCGAAACCGATTTATTTATGCCAATTATTTCAGAAGTTGAAAAACTTTCAGGCAAACCTTACGACCAAGATGGCGACAATATGAGCTTTAAAGTTATTGCGGATCATATTCGTGCCCTTTCATTCGCAATTGGCGATGGTGCTCTTCCAGGAAATGAAGGACGTGGTTATGTGCTTCGTCGCTTACTTCGTCGTGCTGTTATGCATGGTCGTCGTTTGGGGATTACTGAGACCTTCCTTTACAAACTCGTTGTGACTGTTGGTCAAATTATGGAGTCTTATTACCCAGAAATCCTTGAAAAAAGGGACTTTATTGAAAAAATTATCAAACGTGAAGAAGAAACATTTGCACGTACCATCGATGCTGGATCTGGTCACTTGGATCAATTGCTAGCGCAGTTAAAAGAAGAAGGTAAAGACACATTAGAAGGTAAAGATATCTTTAAATTGTACGATACCTATGGTTTCCCAGTAGAATTAACTGAGGAATTAGCAGAAGATGCGGGTTATAAGATTGATCATGAGGGATTCAAGGCTGCCATGAAAGAACAGCAAGACCGTGCGCGTGCTGCTGTTGTTAAAGGTGGTTCTATGGGAATGCAAAATGAAACCTTAGCTGGAATTACAGAAGCTTCAGTCTTCTCTTATGAAGAAGAAACGCTTACAGCTAATCTTTCAGTCATTGTTGTTGACAATGAACGTAGCGACATGGTTTCAGAAGGCCAAGCATTACTTGTTTTTGACCGGACACCTTTCTATGCGGAAATGGGTGGTCAAGTAGCCGACCATGGTGTTATTAAAAATGATAAGGGCGATATCTTAGCTAAGGTTACCGATGTCCAAAAAGCACCTAATGGTCAAGCACTTCATACCGTTGACGTATTAGCTAGCCTTTCAATTGATAGCTCCTATGTTCTTGAAATAGACCATAAACGTCGCTATGCAGTAGAAAAAAATCATACGGCTACTCATTTGCTCCATGCTGCTCTTCATAACATCATTGGTGATCATGCTACTCAGGCTGGTTCATTGAATGAAGAAGAGTTCCTTCGTTTTGACTTTACACATTTTGAAGCTGTAACAGCTGAAGAACTTCGTCGTATTGAAGAAGAAGTCAATCAACAAATCTGGAATGCCATTGCGGTTAATACCATCGAAACAGATGTTGACACTGCTAAATCAATGGGAGCTATGGCTCTCTTTGGTGAGAAATATGGTAAAGTGGTTCGTGTTGTTACAATTGGTGACTACTCTGTTGAGCTTTGTGGTGGTACCCATTTATCAAATACTTCTGAAATTGGCTTATTCAAGATTGTTAAGGAAGAAGGAATTGGTTCGGGTACCCGTCGTATCTTAGCTTTAACTGGACAACAAGCTTTCGAAGCTTTCCGCCAACGTGAAGATGCTCTTAAGGAAATTGCTGCTAACTTAAAAGCTCCGCAATTAAAAGAAGTACCAGCAAAAGTGGCTAGTCTTTCTGAACAAGTTCGTGACTTACAAAAAGAAAATGCTGAACTTAAAGAAAAAGCGGCTGCAGCTCAAGCTGGTGACCTCTTTAAAGATGTCAAAGAGGCAAATGGTATCCGTTATATTGCTAAACAAGTATCTGTTTCAGATGCTGGAGCATTGCGTACCTTTGCTGATAATTGGAAACAAAAAGATTATTCTGATATCTTAGTTTTAGTTGCTTCAATTGGGGAAAAAGTCAATGTATTGGTTGCTAGTCAAACAAAAGACGTTCATGCTGGTAATCTGATTAAAGAATTGGCACCAATTGTTTCTGGTCGTGGTGGAGGAAAACCAGACATGGCCATGGCAGGTGGTTCTGATGCTTCGCAAATCGAAACGTTGCTTTCTTCAGTTGCTGATAAAATGAAATAACATAAAGAAGCTAGGTATTTGCCTAGCTTCTTTTGTGTTAATGGAATACTTTATTTTGACGCTTTGTAAGTTTTTGCATTAGTCGTTGAAATAAAAGCGATGTTCCAACTGCAAGTGCTATTGGAAGAGCATTAAGAATGGGTTGTCCGGTAATTTCTACTAAGAAAAGTGTAGCAGCGATTGGAATACTATTGATGATGGCTAGAAAGAGAGTAGCTCCAATAATAATAGCATATGGGATTGAAAGTTGCAGTGGAAGGAGGAAATTCCAAGCTTGACCTAACAGTAGCCCCAATGCTCCGCCCATCATCATGGATGGTGCAATTTTACCTCCGTATAGGCCAGCGTAGAAGGTTATCAGAACCGCGATAGCTTTTGCAATGAGGAGAAGGAGACTATAAGAAAAATCAAATTTATGGTGGAGATAATAAAGAAGACCAGCTTTGCCATTTCCTAAAATTTCGGGGAAAAAAAGACTCATGAAAGCAACTAAAGTAAAAGCTATTAATGTCAAAACTAGGAATTTTTGACTCGTAAGATCTCGTTTTGGTAGATGATTGAGCAATGCTTTATAAGCAAATGTCACAAATGAAATGACGATACCGGCAAAAATAGCCCATAGAAAAAGTCCTGGAGTCCAAGCTAATTTGGCAAGTTGATACTGAATCTCATTTCCGGATAATAAACGGACAGTCCAAACTGCAATAAAGGAGCTGAGGATGGCAGCGATGATATAATCTTTCTGCCATTTTAAAAGAATACTTTCTATAATAAAAGCAACGGTTGCTAATGGAGCGTTATAGACAGCACCCAATGCAGCACCTGAAGCACAAGCAAGAATCAAACTGATTTCGTTTTTGCTTAAATGGAATAGGGGAAGCCAAGTAGCTGTGAGTGCAACGGCTACCTCACGGGATGCGCCTTCTCGTCCTAGTGGTGATCCCATAGAAACTGTAATGAGTTGTAACATCCCGTGGATGAAATTAGATAATGGGTGAACAGTTTCTTGTTTTTTGACGATAGCTGAGATGCTTTTAAATGGCTTACCGTATTTTTGTAAGCTATACCATCCAAAAGCAGCAACAAGTCCTGATAAAATGACAGAGAAAAATCGTCTAATAGGGGAAACATGTGCGATTTGAAGGCTGAAAGAACCCTCATTATAGCCAAAACTGATAGCTTGAATAAGATGAATTAAAATAGTAAGGACACTAGCTACTAAACCAGCAGTAATTCCGGTCAAGAAAAGTAGGCCTAGCCATTTTAAGTGAGAATCGATTGATTTTGTCATATTTCTATTATATCAAAACCTAGATAGAAAGAAAGCAGTCAGCTTTTTGCTTGACTGCTTTTTAAGCTTTATCTTTATCGCGATTTCGATAATAATCATGTATTTGTCGCATTCGTAAATAACGTTGGCGGTTGCGTAAATGACGGTCCATTTCTTCTCTTGTTTCTTTTTCTTTGACCAAATCTTTATATAGTTTTTCTTTTTCTTTGACCAAATCTTTATATAGTTTTTCTTGTTTTTTGACTTGCTGTTGCATTATTTTGGCCTGACGTTCTTGATTTCGTTTTAGCTGATTCAAATCCTTTTGCTGCTCTGCCATAATGCTAAGCATTTCAGCATCGCGTATGCGCTGATCGAGTAAGTTTCTAGCTTCTTTAATCGTTGAGGCTTCACCATTAAATAAAATGGTTTGTAGTGCTTCTAAATATTCCCATTGGCATGATGTAAGAAGACTATAGTAGGGATGGTTTTTCAGAGCATTTTGAAAAAAGAGTTTATCCATATCGGCAACTGCAACAATCTCCTCTTGTCTTTCGATAACAAGGTTGTTAATTGTATGATTTTTCCCATTTGTTTGTTTTAGTGTTTTAACGTAATGGAAATAGAAAAAAAGTGAGCTCGCAATGATTAAAAACCAGAAAAGAATGATAAGTGGTTGATTAATGTAGGTCATAACGATGAATAATAGGAAAAAAGTTGACAGTGACAAAATGATGAGCCCTTCATCAACATTGAAAACCATAATAGGTTCATTTTTTTCCCTTGCAATCATGTTTTTCGCATCCAAAATAAGGCGATCTGCGCCTTGCAAAACAAGCGTGTTTTTTCGGCTTAAAGTTAACAAGTCATTAAGTAAGGCTAGTGAAATCTCATTTTCTGGGTAGTCGTCAAAAAATGAATCATCCTGTGCTATGGTTTGGTAAAACCTAGCAATAGACATCTCTGAATCTGGATATTGGAGGATGAAATCATGGTACAAGAGTTTGTTTTTCGCATAAGGATCTTTTTGGAAAAGATTACTATACTTTCGTTCAATTGTTTTTAAATCAGTCATTTTATGTTCCTCTTTTCCTTTATTATAAGCTAATCAAATTTTTTTGCAATATAAAAGCCAAGTCTCACTTGACTTGGCTTTCTATTAGTTGGTTGATTTCATTAATTGGATGAGGAAAGTAACTTAGAGGCCATAATTATAATCTTCGTCAGTCATGGCTTCTACTGAACCAAGAAGGTAACCATTACCAACTTGACTAAAGAAGTCATGATTAGAAGTACCTGTTGAGATACCATTCATCACGATAGGATTTACATCGTTTGCCGTATCTGGAAAGAGTGGATCTTGTCCCAAATTCATCAAGGCCTTGTTGGCATTATAACGGAGGAATGTCATTACTTCCTCAGTCCAACCAACTGGATCATAAAGTGTTTTCGTGTATTCTTCTTCATTTTCATAAAGTTGGTAAAGAAGATCATACATCCATTCACGAAATGATTCTTGTTTGTCTTCTGACAACTCATTGAAACCTAATTGGAATTTATAACCAATGTAGGTACCATGAACAGATTCGTCACGGATAATCAATTTAATAATTTCTGCAACGTTTGCCAGTTTATTATTACCTAAATAGTAAAGTGGAGTAAAGAATCCTGAATAAAATAAGAAAGTTTCTAGATAGGTTGATGCAACCTTTTTTTGTAGGGCATCCCCATTAGCATAAATATCATTAATGATTTTTGCTTTCTTTTGCAAAAATTCATTATTGTTAGTCCATTCAAAAATCTCTTCAATTTCTTTTTTGGTATTTAAGGTTGAAAAAATGGAAGAATAAGATTTAGCGTGGACGGATTCCATAAATTGAATATTATTTAATACCGCTTCTTCATGAGGTGTTCTGACATCCGCTCGAATAGCTTCAACCCCTGTTTCAGATTGCATGGTATCTAATAAGGTAAGACCACCAAAAACTTTACCAACTAAATCTTTTTCTTGTGCTGAAAGCTTGCGCCAGTCATCTAAATCGTTGGATAAAGGAATGCGCGTATCAAGCCAGAATTGTTCAGTCAACTTTTCCCAAGTTGATTTATCAATAACGTCTTCAATTTCATTCCAGTTTATTGCTTCATAATATGTTGTCATTCTTTAAAATCTCCTAAAAGAGGGTGATGATATAACCGGTGGTAATCATAATAAGAAAGCGCGGAAAAAATAGAAAGTATTTCCGCAACGTTCTTCTAAGTCCGTAATTGGTATAAGCAGATCACCAAACAGTGACTGCCGTAGAAGTAATAGCTGCATTAGCAACTATATTTCAAAGACGCCATTACGACACGGAGTAAATGAAGTCGATAATACTTCGTTTACGAAGTTAGTAAGTGGTTTAGGCAGATCGCAAACAGCGCCAGCCGTATAAGTAATAGCTGCATTAACGACAATATTTCAAAGACGCCATTACGACACGGAGTAAATGAGGTCGATAATACTTCATTTACGAAGTTAGTAATTGGTATAAGCAGATCGCAAACAGCGCCAGCCGTATAAGTAATAGCTGCATTAACGACAATATTTCAAAGACGCCATTACGACACGGAGTAAATGAAGTCGATAATACTTCATTTACGAAGTTAGTAAGTGGTTTAGGCAGATCGCCAAATAGCGACTGCCGTAGAAGTAATAGATGCTTTAGCATCATTACTTCTTAACCAATTAAATAACACATGATTCACACTGGTTAGAGCCAACTTCTTCGCCGTCATCTGTAAAGGTACGGACATAATAGATTGATTTAATGCCTTTATTGAAGGCATAGTTGCGAAGAATAGAAAGGTCACGAGTTGTTTGCTTACTTTCTGTTTTCCATTCATAAAGTTCTTTTGGAAGTTCACTTCGAAGGAATAAAGTCAATGATAAGCCTTGGTCAACGTGTTGAGTTGCTGCGGCGTAAACATCAATAACCTTACGCATATCCATATCATAGGCAGATGTGTAATAAGGAATTGTATCCGTTGATAAACCATTGGCTGGATAGTAAATTTTACCAATTTTCTTCTCTTGGCGTTCTTCAATTCTTTGAGTGATTGGGTGAATAGAAGCAGAGCAGTCATTGATGTATGAGATAGAACCATTTGGTGCTACAGCTAAACGGTTTTGATGGTAGAGACCATCTTTTTGAACAGCTTGTCGAAGGGCTTCCCAGTCCGATGCCTGAGGAATAAAATGGTCTTTAAAAAGCTCTTTAACAAGGTCTGATTTGGGAACAAATTGACCGGTCACATATTTGTCGAAGTAGCTTCCGTCAGCATATTTTGATTTTTCAAAACCAACGAAAGTCGTTTGACGTTCACGAGCGATGTTATTGGATTCCACTAGGGTCCAATAATTCATTAGCATGAAGTAGATATCAGTGAATTCTACCGATTCAGGACTACCATATTCAATGTGGTTTTTTGCTAAGAAGGAATGAAGACCCATAGCCCCAAGCCCAAAGGTATGCGCTTGTTGATTTCCATTTTTGACTGTGGGCACAGCTTCAATTTGAGAAGAATCCGTAACAAATGTAAGTGCGCGTGTCATCGCTTTAATGGAACGGCCAAAATCTGGTGAGGTCATCATGTTTAGGATGTTGGTAGAGCCCAAGTTACATGAAATATCTGTTCCCATTTCAATAAATTCTTGAGCATCATTTATGATACTTGGTTTTTGCACCTGAAGAATTTCAGAGCAAAGGTTGCTCATAATGATTTTTCCATCGATAGGATTTGCTTTGTTGGCAGTATCGATATTGATAATATAAGGATAGCCAGATTCTTGTTGAAGTTTAGAAATCTCTGTTTCCAAATCACGAGCACGAATTTTAGTCTTGGTAATCTTAGGGTTGGCTACTAGTTCGTCATACTTCTCTGTGATGTCAATATAGTTGAAAGCCACTCCGTATTCACGTTCTACGTCATATGGACTAAAAAGATACATATCTTCATTTTGACGAGCTAATTCATAGAATTTATCTGGAACAGTAAGTCCCAATGATAAGGTTTTGACACGGACTTTTTCATCAGCATTTTCTTTCTTTGTTGAAAGAAAAGCAATGATATCTGGATGGAAAATATTGAGATAAACAACACCAGCCCCTTGACGTTGGCCTAACTGATTAGAATAGGAGAAACTATCTTCAAAAAGTTTCATGACAGGTACAACACCTGATGCGGCGCCGGCATAGCCCTTAATTGGAGCTCCAGCCTCCCGAAGGTTTGATAATGTGATTCCAACGCCACCACCGATACGAGATAATTGTAGGGCAGAATTGATTGAACGACCAATTGAATTCATGTCATCAGTAACTTGAATTAAGAAACATGATACTAATTCTCCACGGCGGCTACGACCTGCATTTAAGAAAGAAGGAGTAGCTGGTTGATAACGTTGGTTAATCATTTCAATAGCCAAATCCTTGGCCAAGTCTTCATTTCCATCAGCAAAATAGAGAGCATTGAACATAACACGATCTTCAAGACTTTCTAAGTAATATTCTCCATCATTTGTTTTGAGAGCATATTGTTGATAGAATTTGTAAGCCGCCATGAAAGATTTAAATTGGAATTTTTCTTCTTTAATAAGAGCTGCTAATTCTTCAATAAAGTCAAAAGTGTATTTTTTGATAAACTCACTTTCAATATAATCATGTTCTAAGAGGAAGTTAATTTTCTCTGTAACAGAAGGGAATGCTTTAGTATTTGGAATAACATTTTCTTTAAAAAAGGCATCTAATGCTTCTTTATCTTTGTTTAATGGGATTTTTCCATTAACAGGTCGGTTAATCTCATTGTTTAGGCGAAAATACGAAATATCGCCAATATCTTTTAGACTCATATTAACAGTTCCTTACTCTTTAGATTATTTCTTTTAATTTAGCCGGTTGAAATCCAGAAAAAACAAGATTATCACTTTCAATAACTGGTGCGGATGTAAAACCAAGGCTTTTCACATAGTCAATTTTTTCAGGATGTTCATCGATATTAATCTCTTGAAAGTCAGCCCCGTTTTGTTCTAGGAATTTCTTAGTCATTTTACATTGCATACAATTATTTTTAGAATAGACAGTTATCATCTTATTTCTCCTTTTAAAATTTCAATACTCTAATAGCATATTAAATTTGAAGGTAAAATGCAAGATTTTTATCCCAAAAAAACACAATATTTTGGGGTCAATCGGTTTTTGCATCACTATATATTGTGTGGATGCGATTGTATCGGCCTTTGATGCTGAATTGATATTTCTTGCAGAAAAGTTTTCTCGCTTTTCAAGACCATTTCATTAAAATAACAAAACATAAGCTAAAGAAAATAGAAGTTTTGGAAAGTCAAAAAATTTTGGGAAAAATTTCCTAACACAATAAAAGATGAAAATAAGCTTTTGTAAGTCATTTATATTGTCAAATATTAAATGAAAATTTTAAGAAAACATTTCAAATATTTTTCTTGTGAGAACATTTAATCTTGAAAATAAAATAGCATTATGCTATAATCTGTTATTGTAAGGGTTACCATGTGGTGGCTCAAAAATACACAACTATTAAAAGGAGAACCATAATATGGCTTCAAAAGATTTTCACATTGTTGCAGAAACAGGGATTCACGCTCGTCCAGCGACTTTACTTGTTCAAACTGCAAGCAAATTTGCATCAGACATTACATTAGACTACAAAGGAAAAGCAGTAAACCTTAAATCTATCATGGGTGTTATGAGCCTTGGTGTTGGTCAAGGTGCTGACGTGACAATCACAGCTGAAGGTGCTGACGCTGATGATGCTATCGCAGCAATCGAAGAAACAATGACAAAAGAAGGATTGGCATAAGACTATGACAGAAATGCTTAAAGGAATTGCAGCCTCTGATGGTGTTGCCGTTGCTAAAGCATATCTATTGGTTCAACCGGATTTGTCATTTGAGACTATCACAGTCGAAGATACAAACGCAGAAGAAGCTCGCCTTGATGTAGCATTACAAGCTTCACAAGACGAGCTTTCTGTTATCCGTGAGAAAGCAGTAGAGAGCTTAGGCGAAGAAGCAGCTTCTGTATTTGACGCTCATTTAATGGTACTTGCTGACCCAGAAATGATTAGTCAAATCAAAGAGACTATTCGTGCAAAACAAACAAATGCAGAAACTGGACTCAAAGAAGTGACTGATATGTTTATCACTATCTTTGAAGGTATGGAAGATAATCCTTATATGCAAGAACGTGCGGCCGATATTCGTGACGTTGCAAAACGTGTCTTAGCTCACTTATTAGGTGTAAAACTTCCAAATCCTGCTACTATTGATGAAGAGTCTATCGTTATAGCTCATGATTTAACACCTTCTGATACAGCTCAATTAAATAAACAGTTTGTAAAAGCATTTGTTACTAATATTGGAGGTCGTACAAGTCACTCCGCTATCATGGCTCGTACGCTTGAAATTGCAGCAGTATTAGGAACAAATGATATTACAAAACGTGTTAATGACGGAGATATTGTTGCCGTTAACGGTATCACTGGAGAAGTTATTATTAACCCTTCAGAAGAACAAATTCTTGCCTTCAAAGAAGCTGGTTCAGCTTATGCTAAACAAAAAGCAGAATGGGCATTATTAAAAGATGCTGAAACTGTAACAGCTGATGGAAAACACTTTGAACTTGCCGCAAACATTGGTACTCCAAAAGATGTTGAAGGTGTTAATGATAATGGCGCTGAAGCTGTTGGACTATATCGAACAGAGTTCCTTTACATGGATTCTCAAGACTTCCCAACTGAAGATGAACAATATGAAGCTTACAAAGCTGTATTGGAAGGTATGAATGGCAAACCAGTTGTTGTTCGTACGATGGACATTGGAGGAGATAAAGAATTACCATATTTTGACCTTCCAAAAGAAATGAATCCATTCCTTGGTTTCCGTGCTCTTCGTATTTCAATCTCTGAAACTGGAGATGCTATGTTCCGCACACAAATTCGTGCCCTTCTTCGTGCTTCAGTTCACGGTAAACTACGCATCATGTTCCCAATGGTTGCTCTTGTTAAAGAATTCCGTGCTGCTAAAGCTGTCTTTGATGAAGAAAAAGCTAAACTTGTTGCAGAAGGAGTGGCTGTTGCTGACGATATTCAAGTTGGTATTATGATTGAAATTCCTGCAGCAGCTATGTTAGCTGACCAATTCGCTAAAGAAGTTGACTTCTTCTCAATTGGAACTAACGATTTGATTCAATATACAATGGCTGCTGACCGTATGAATGAACAAGTTTCATACCTTTACCAACCATATAACCCATCAATCTTACGTTTAATTAACAACGTTATCAAATCAGCACACGCTGAAGGTAAATGGGCTGGTATGTGTGGTGAGATGGCTGGAGATCAACAAGCAGTTCCATTACTTGTGGGAATGGGATTGGATGAATTTTCAATGTCAGCTACATCAGTTTTACGTACGCGTAGCTTGATGAAAACATTAGACACAGCTAAAATGCGTGAGTATGCACAACGTGCTATAACAGAATGTTCTACAGCAGAAGAAGTTTTAGCATTATCTAAAGAATACTTACCTGAAAACTAATCATGAAAGAAGTTGGAAATCCAACTTCTTTTTATGTATCAAATTTTTTGAGGTATGAAATTATTTCAATTTTCAGACAATTATCGTATTATATGTTTGAAATAAATCGAAAAAGTGATAAAATAGACTTATTATCATAAAAGGAGATAACAATTTGACTAAACAATATAAAAATCTTGTTAATGGTGAATGGAAACTTTCAGAAAATGAAATTAAAATCTATGCACCAGCAACAGGAGAAGAACTAGGTAGCGTACCAGCTATGTCTACTGAAGAAGTTGACTATGTTTACCAATCTGCAAAAAATGCTTTTCAAGCTTGGCGTGAGCTTTCATATGTTGAACGTGCAGCTATCCTTCATAAAGCAGCAGATATTTTAGTTCGTGATGCGGAAAAAATCGGTGCTATTCTTTCAAAAGAAGTTGCAAAGGGTCATAAAGCAGCAGTTAGTGAAGTTGTTCGTACAGCTGAAATTATTAATTACGCTGCAGAAGAAGGAATCCGCATGGAAGGTGAAGTTCTTGAAGGAGGCAGTTTTGAAGCATCAAGTAAGAAGAAAATTGCCATTGTTCGTCATGAACCAGTTGGTCTTGTCCTTGCTATTTCACCATTTAATTATCCAATCAATTTAGCTGGATCAAAAATTGCACCTGCACTGATTGCTGGGAACGTAGTAGCCCTTAAACCACCAACACAAGGCTCTATTTCAGGATTGCTATTAGCTGAAGTCTTTGCTGAGGCAGGCGTACCTGCTGGAGTTTTCAATACCATTACTGGTCGCGGTTCTGTTATTGGTGATTACATTGTTGAGCATGAAGCTGTAAACTTTATTAATTTCACGGGTTCAACACCAGTTGGTGAAAGAATTGGTCAATTAGCTGGAATGCGTCCAATCATGCTAGAACTAGGTGGTAAAGATTCTGCCATTGTTTTAGAAGATGCTGATTTAGCTTTAGCTGCCAAAAACATCGTAGCAGGTGCTTTCGGTTATTCTGGACAACGCTGTACAGCTGTTAAACGTGTCTTAGTTATGGATAGTGTTGCAGATGAGCTTGAAAAACATGTTTGTGACTTGGTTAAAAACCTAAGTGTAGGTATGCCAGAAGACAACGCTGATATCACACCTTTAATTGACACAAAAGCGGCAGATTTTGTCGAAGGATTAATTACTGATGCTAATGAAAAAGGTGCAAAAGCCTTAACCGAGATCAAACGTGAAGGTAACTTAATTTCACCTGTTGTCTTCGACCATGTTACTACGGATATGCGCCTAGCTTGGGAAGAACCATTTGGTCCTGTATTACCATTTATTCGTGTGAATTCTTTGGAAGAAGCTATTGATATTTCAAATGCTTCAGAGTATGGACTTCAAGCTTCTGTCTTTACTAACAATTTCCCACAAGCATTTGCTATTGCTGAAAAATTAGAAGTTGGAACTGTCCATATTAATAATAAAACCCAACGTGGAACTGATAACTTCCCATTCCTTGGAGCTAAGAAATCAGGAGCAGGTGTTCAAGGGGTCAAATATTCTATTGATGCAATGACTAACTTAAAATCAATTGTTTTTGACATTGCTTAATTAAAAATAGGTTCTTTAGAACCTATTTTTTAATTTTTTAAAAACAGATAGAACTCTAATAAAAAAGCATCTAAATTGCCACAATTATACTATATTACTTCTTTTTTTATTATGTTAAAATAATATTATTGCAAAAGGAGAAGTAATGAAGAAGTTTTACGTTATTGTAGGTACACTGTTAAGTATTTTTATCTTATCGGTCTCATTATTTGTTTATTCAAAAGTTGTGAAAAATAATGCCATTAAACAGATTCTCAAAGTAGAAAGAAAGGTTACTAAGGAGAGTAGTGACTATAAATCCCTAAAGGAAATAAAAAAAGGTAAAAAAACCTATTTTTACTTTTCACCACTAAAAAAAAATAGTGACTTTTATCAAAATAATTTACCAATGTCATTGTACCAAAACGAGAATGATCAAAAAGAATTAATTATCATTAAACCTTATTTGACTAACACTCCATTAAGAGGTATAAAAAAGGTAAGTATTCATAAAGTCGTTTATCAAGAAGGGATATTTTCTCTCAAAAAGAAATCCGATAAGATTATAAGTCATTATCATGTAAAAGAGGATTATAGTCCCTTAAATTTAGGTGATGTCATTAGTGGTGATTTGAATGTTCTTAAGGCAATGATCAAAGAAGTCGATTCAAGTTTTTCAACAGATCATATTGAAAGTCAAAAGCGGACAGAATTAAAAGGAATCCTAACTGATGGTTTAGCGTTTGCTGACCAGGAACTCATTATTAATCAAAAAATTCATTTACCCTATCAGAAACTTTATGACATTATAAATGCAACTTATTTATCAGAAACTTTAAAAAACGATTATGATCATTATATGGCTCAAAAGAAAAAACAATTAGAAGGTCAAAAGCAAGTCGCTTTAACCTTTGATGATGGGCCTGATCCGAGAACGACTCCTCAAGTTTTAGATATGCTAAAAAAATATCATGCCAAGGCAACCTTTTTCATGCTTGGTGGTAAGATAAGTGGTAATGAGTCTTTGGTGAAACGCATTGCAGATGAGGGTAATGAAGTTGGTAATCATTCCTTTGATCATTCTAATTTCACAAAATTAAGTCATGAGCAAATCGTATCACAAATAGAGACGACAAATAGCTTAATTGAAAAAGCTTGTGGCAAAAAACCGATTTATTTTAGACCTCCATATGGAGCTACGGATGAAAGAGTCAAACAAGCTGTGGGCATGTCTCAATTGCTTTGGACTGTCGACACGAAAGATTGGGAAAACCATAATACTGCTGCTATCATGACAAATATAAAAAATCAATTGCGACCTAATGGAATCATTTTGATGCATGATATTCATCAAACCTCAGTTAATGCCCTCCCTACCGTTTTAGACTACCTTGTCAATCAAGGTTATCATTTTGTGACGGTTAGTCAATTAATGGCAAGCCAAAACATCCAATAAAGTAAAAAAGAATCAGTGAAGACTAGTTGAAGTTAGTTATCATCTAACTTTCGAGTCCAGTCCTACTGGTTCTATTTTATTTGAAATTCTTGATGTTTTAATGTCAGTTCAGAAACGGAAGCGAATTTCTTCAATTTTTTGATATCTTCGGGATGGCTAACAAGAGTAATCACTCGGCCTGATTTACCCATCCGTCCAGTTCTTCCTGCACGATGAATATAGTTTTCTTTATCACGTGCAACTTCAAAATTGATAACATACTCTAGATTATCAATATCAATACCTCTGGCAACAAGGTCGGTTGCTAGTAGCAGTTTGATGTCATGTTGTTTAAATTTTTCAAGTATGGTTTTACGGAATGGTACACTAATATCACTGGCTAATGAGACAGCTGAGGCTCCGTTAAATTGAAGCTTTTCCTCACTTGCTCCTAAATCAGATAGACTGTTAAAGAAAACGAGTGCTCTAAAATCGGGCAAGTTGGAAAACTTTCGAAGGAGGTCAACTTTATCACGTTTGTCTACCGAAAGGTAAAAATGTTCAATAGCTGAGAGGTCTTGATTAGATAAATCAATGACTTTGGTATTCTTCTCTAAGGATTGAACTGGGACCTTATTGGTAGCACTCATGTAGATCATTTGGTGATCTCTAGGAACATGGTGACTGATTTTTTGAACAAATTGAATTTGAGAGTCGCTTAGTAATTCGTCATACTCATCTAAAATAATGGTATCAACTGACATCATTTTTACTTTTTTGTGTTGAATTAACTCGTAAACTCTCCCAGGGGTTCCTATAATAATTTGTGGACCTTTTTTTAATCTTTCAATTTGACGTTTTTGACTAATGCCAGAAATGAGAAGTTGAGCAGTTAGATTGATTGGCTCAGCCCACTCCTTTGTAACTTCAAAAATTTGACCAGCTAATTCAGTATTTGGTGCTAAAATGAGAAGTTGTTGTGATTTTTGACTTTTGATATTTAATAAGCTCGGTAATAAGTAGGCTAAGGTTTTTCCGGTTCCTGTTGGACTAATTCCTAATACATTTTCCTTATTTAGGATAGGGGTAAACATTTCTTTCTGAATTGGTGTTAATTCTTTGAATGCTAAGTGTTGTAATTTTTCTTGCCAAACGTTTGGGAATGTTGTTATCATGATTTATCCTTTTACTTTCTTTCAATCCATTATAACATGATTTTGTCTTTCTTTCTTAAAAAGCGGAGCAAAGATTTAGGTTGAATACGTATAGCTAATTCATTAAATTTTTGGTAAAATATACCGAAGACTTTTTAGATTTGGAGTGTAAAATGCGTAGAAAACCCATTATTATTGGTGTGACTGGAGGTTCTGGTGGAGGAAAGACCAGTGTTTCTAGAGCAATCTTGGACAGCTTTCCAAATGCAAGAATAGCAATGATTCAACATGATTCATACTACAAAGATCAAGCTCATTTAAGTTTTGAAGAACGTGTCAAAACCAACTATGATCACCCATTAGCCTTTGACACTGATTTTATGATTGAACAACTGAAGGAATTGTTAAAAGGGCGTCCCGTTGATATTCCAGTTTATGATTATAAAGCACATACTAGAAGTGATAAAACCTTTCGTCAAGAACCACAAGATGTCATTATCGTTGAAGGGATTTTAGTTCTGGAAGATGAACGGTTACGTGATTTAATGGACATTAAACTTTTTGTGGATACTGATGATGATATTCGTATTATTAGACGGATTAAACGTGATATGATGGAGCGTGGAAGAAGCTTAGATAGTATCATCGAACAGTATACTACGGTAGTTAAGCCTATGTATCATCAATTTATTGAACCAAGTAAACGTTATGCAGATATCATTGTTCCAGAAGGTGTCAGCAATGTAGTTGCCATTGATTTAATCAATACTAAAATTGCAAGTATTTTAGCAGAAATTGATAGGTAAGAGATATGGTTATTGCATTTTTAAGCCTTTTATTGACTTGGAATCTTGTTGTTCTGGTTATGTATGGTGTTGATAAACGGAAAGCCATTAAAGGTAATTGGCGAATTTCTGAAAAAACCTTATTGTTGTCGGCTCTTTTTTGGGGAGGGCTAGGTGCTATGATTGGTGGAAAACTGTTTCATCATAAAACACAAAAATGGTATTTCCAAGCGACTTGGTATTTGGGGATTGCAGTTATTTTCGTAACTGCCTACTATCTTTATATTTATTTTTTTAAAACATCCTAATGATCTCCTAAACGCATTGTTTAGGGGATTTTCTTGTCCAATACCTTGTATTCTTTAACTAAGATTTGACTTGTGTTATAATAGAAGCCATGAATAAGAACTTAAAAAAAGAAAATTATCAATTGATGCTAGCACAAGCAGACGCATTATTTGCTAACGAGTCAAATGCTTTGGCAAACCTTTCCAATGCTAGCGCATTGCTAAAAACAACACTTCCAAACTCTGTTTTTGCTGGATTTTATCTATTTAATGGTCAAGAGTTAATTTTAGGACCTTTTCAAGGCAAAGTTTCCTGTGTTCATATTGAGCTGGGAAAAGGTGTTTGTGGCCAATCAGCACAAGAAGGAAAAACAATCATCGTTGATGATGTCAGAAAACATGCTAATTATATTTCTTGTGATGCAGCAGCAATGAGTGAAATTGTCCTTCCAATGTTTAAAAACCAGAAATTAATTGGGGTGCTGGATTTAGACTCTTCGAAAGTTGCTGATTATGATGAATTGGATAAGCGTTATTTAGAACAATTTATAAGCTTATTCCTCTCAAAAACTGATTTTCATTTTGACATGTTTGGAGAAAAAGAGTAATGTATCAAGCCCTTTATCGGAAATATCGTAGTCAGACATTTTCTGAAATGGTAGGACAATCAGTCATTTCAACGACATTGAAACAGGCTGTGGAGTCTGGGAAAATTAGTCACGCTTATCTATTTTCTGGACCTAGAGGAACTGGTAAAACCAGTGCGGCTAAAATTTTTGCCAAGGCCATGAACTGTCCACATCAAGTTAATGGAGAACCTTGTAATCAGTGTGATTTATGTCAAGATATAACGAATGGTAGCCTAGAAGATGTTATCGAAATTGATGCTGCTTCAAATAACGGCGTTGATGAAATAAGAGATATTAGGGATAAATCAACTTATGCCCCTAGCAGAGCTACCTATAAAGTTTATATTATTGATGAAGTTCACATGCTTTCTTCAGGAGCCTTTAATGCTCTTTTAAAAACCTTGGAAGAGCCTACGGAAAATGTAGTATTTATTTTAGCAACCACTGAACTTCATAAAATACCAGCAACTATCTTATCCCGGGTTCAACGTTTTGAGTTTAAATCGATAAAGCAGACTGATATTGCTGATCATTTAGCGTCTATCTTAGAAAAAGAAGGTTTATCTTATCAAGCAGAAGCCCTATCTTTGATTGCTAGAAGAGCAGAAGGTGGGATGAGAGATGCTCTGTCTATCTTGGATCAAGCCCTCAGTTTGTCTTCCAAAAATCAAGTGGACCTAAGCACGGCTGAAGAGATTACGGGCTCTATTTCAATAAAAGCTTTAGATGAATATGTGACATACATTTATGAGGGTAATGCTCAAGAAGCCCTAGCTTGTTTAAATACGATTTTTGAAAATGGAAAAAGCATGAGTCGTTTTGCTACCGATTTATTGACTTATTTTAGAGATTTGTTAATTGCTAAAAGTGGAGGCGATCAGTCATTCCAATCGGAACAGTTTTTCAATCATTTAAAGATTGCAACTGATCAAATTTTTGATTGGATATCTTTAGTAACCAAATACATTTCAGAGATAAAAAAAGGGTCACACCCTAAAATTTATGCTGAAATGATGACGATTGCTTTAGCGGAACGTCCTAAAGAGAAACAGCTTGATGTGCCAGAAAACATAGCAAGTGAAATCACTGCATTAAAAGAAGAAGTCAGTCTTCTTCGGGAAAAACTTAATACGGTCTCCGCAGATAAGCCTCTTTTTGATAGTAGACCTACCAAAGCAGTTAAAAAAACATTCACCTATAAAGTGGATCGCCAGAAAATCTTTAGAATTATGGAAGAGACTGTACAGGATAGTGAACAGTCACGACAATATTTAGAATCCCTGAAATCTGTTTGGAATGAAATTTTAGATAGTATTTCACCACAGGATCGTGCTTTACTTTTAGGTTCGGAACCAGTTCTTGCCAATAGTGAAAATGCAATCTTGGCATTTGAAGCAGCCTTTAACGCGGAGCAAGCCATGAACCGTCAGGATTTAAATGCTGTTTTTGGTAATATCATGAGTAAGGCGGCAGGATTTTCCCCTAACATCCTTGCAGTACCCAAGTCTGATTTTAATCAATTAAGAAGTGAGTTTGCCATGCAGATGAAATCAACAAGTATTGAGACAAGTCATGATAAACCTGAAGTAGCTATTCCAGATAATTTTAACTTCTTAAGTCAAAAAATTAAAACAATTGAGGATTAAAAAAAAGAAAATTCTTCGAAGAATTTTCTTTTTATTGGTATAATAGACACTATGACAATAAGACAATTTTTTATTCTAGCAATCATTATTGCTTTTGAAACTTACTTTTTCAATGATGCCTTCATGGGATCGGATTTTCTATTTGCTGGTTTTTGGGGATTTTTGTTGATTAGAGATCTTCGCAAAGCTTATTTAATTAACAAGTTTTCGAAATCACTCTTGAAAGCTGCGCAAGCTGCCAAGAAGAAAGACTGATTTCACCACTACGTAAAATTTTCTCTTGCCCACTTTCAAGACGAATAACCAGATGGCCCTCATCTGTGATAGCGATAGCTTTTCCAGAGATGAGGGTATCATTTTCCATAAAAGTTACTTGTCGATTTAAGACCAGTGATTTATCCTTATAGACTTTGATATGATCTTTGACGGGGATCTCTGTAAAGAGCTTCCAAATTTCGATAATTAATTGGTTGCGCGTAACTGTTGGCTGTACTGAAAAAAGAGATCCTGCTTTGCTATTTAAGTCATCAGGAAAATCCTTTATAAAAAAATTTAGACCAATACCGATGATGACGTCGGTTATTAAGCCGGTTTCAACAGAAGTGATGGCTTCTGTGATAATGCCGGCTATTTTTTTTTGCCCTAGATAGATATCGTTAACCCACTTTATCTGTGTATCAATACCTGTAAGTCGAGAAATCGCCTTTGTAATACTGGAAGCAGCCATCATTGTGAAAGGTTCAAGATCGGAATAATGAACGTTTGGTTTTAAATGAAGTGACATATAGATGCCACCATTTTCGGAAGTAAAAAAAGGTCGGTTCATTCTACCTTTAGCCATTTCTTGTTTTGGAGCCAGATAAAGTTGTGGGGTTTTGGGATTAGTCAGAATGTTTTCTTTAGCATCTTTTTGTGTTGAGATGCTTTTTTCATTATAAGAAACTTGGATTTGTAAGGCTTTTTCAATGATCTCGGGGATTAATAAATCGCCTTCCAATAGTCGATAGCCATTTTGTTTTGAGGATTCAATCACTAATCCTTGTGATTCTAATGACTTAATGGCCTTCCAAACAGAAGTTCGACTAATGTTTAATTGCTTTGCGATTGCTTCTCCACTAATCCCACTGCTATGTTGAGATAAAATGTCATAGATAATTTCTGTGGTTTTCATAGCTATAGTATAGCCTATTTTTAGCAATTTTTAAAGTTAGAGCAATAAAAAAACATTTGATAAATTAAACTAAAATGAAATAAAAATAATAAAAAGATTGCAAATATTATTTTTCTTGATATAATTAACTAGTTAACAAAAATATCGGAGGCAAAATGAAGAAAAAAACTTATTTATTTGTTGCTGGAATCACTGTAACCTGTGGTACTGCATTGGCGATTCATTTATCACAACCAAAGTCAATACCAATGACAAAATCAGGACATGAGAAAATGATTTCAAAATCCCCAACTAATAGTGATGATAAATCTAGGAAAAAAGATAAGGGTATTGCTGGTATTGATTATCCTACTAGTGATGGATTTAAACTAGATAAGCAATCTAAAATCATTTCTAAAACAGACACAGGAATTATTGTTGCTCATGGAGATCATTCTCACTTTATTTTTTATAAAGATTTGAAAGGGACTGCATTTGCATATTTAATACCAAATGGCGTTCAAATAACTAAACCTTTAATAGGTGATACAAATGAATCGATAAATGGACATGGGCATCATTATGTTTTCAATCCAAAGGATATTGTTGCAGAAGATGCTTTTGGTTATACTGTCAGACATGATGATCATTTCCATTATATTTTAAAATCTAGTCTAGGAATGACCCCTATGTTGACCAACTATAATCAAGGCCGTCATTTCCAAAGGGATAGTCATTACAAACCTAATGTTCAAGGAATTCCAGGTCTTGATTTTGCTACCTCTGATGGTTTTCAATTTGATGGTAGCGGAATTGTAGGTAAAACAAATGATAGTATTTTGGTTAGTCACGATGACCATCTTCATCCCATTTCGTTTGATGATTTAAGGAAAACAGGTTGGGGAGAGATAGTCAAAATTTATGAGAAAAGAGAAATTGCAACTCCCCTTAGTCATGTAGCAAGCAAGGAGGACTTGGTTCAAAAGACCATAGAATATTTAGCGAAATCATTGGCCTTACCATTATCATCTATTGAAATAATCAAAACTGACGATGGTAAAATTGGGTTTAAATATCCTCATCATGATCATAGCCATGTCATCATGTTAGAAGATATCGAAATCGGTAAACCAATTCCAGATCCTCATCAACTTCATCATGCCAAAGAATTGGAAAAGCATCGCATTGGCATGAATACATTAAGGGAGATCGGCTTTGATGAAGAAGTCATTCTTGATATTGTTAGAACCCATGATGCAAAAACAGAATTTCCATCAAATGAAAAAAATCCGGAAAAGATGAAGGAGTGGTTGACCACAGTTACAAAATTGGATTTAGGAAGCCGAAAAGACCCCTTGAATCGATTTGGACTTCATTTATTACCTAATCTAGAGAATTTAGGAATCGGCTTTACACCTATCAAAAATATGGAGCCTGTTCTACAATTTAAAAAATTAAAACGACTGTTAATGACAGCAACTGGTGTTAAAATCTATGATTTTCTGAAGTACATGCCAAATCTTGAGGGATTAGATATTTCACAAAACAACTTAAAGGATTTGAGCTTTTTGACGCCTTATAAACAACTCAATCTATTAGCTGCCGCAGATAACCAATTATCAACATTGCAACCATTAGCGGAACTGCCAAACTTACAATTTTTAGTATTAAGTAATAATAAGATAAAAGATTTGAGTCCATTGAAAAATTTAACAAGGCTTCAAGAAGTTCATATTGAGAACAATCTGGTCAGAGATTTAACCCCTTTAAATGACAAAGAAAACTTAAAAGTTTTAAATCTATCCGAAAATAGGGGAGTTGACTTAAAGACTTTGAGGTTACCGCTTCTTGAGACACTTACGGTAAATAAAGCATCTTTGACGGATTTAAACTTTTTTGAAGCTAATCCTAACTTGACTGAAGTAACAGCAACAAAAAATGCTATTCAGAAATTAGATGGCATTGAGAAAGCAAAGAAATTGCAATTTTTAGATTTGCAAGAAAATAAGGTTAATCATTTAAACATTAAGGAAAAACAAGAGTCACTAACTTTCTTGAATCTTTCTGATAATGCATTGGAATCGCTCGAAGGGGTAAATGACTTTACAGCTTTGGAGACATTAAGAGTGGCATCAAATAAAATTTCGAGCTTACACCTTGAAGAAAGCAATCAGCAAGTAAAAAGCTTAGATGTCAGTTATAATCAATTGCCAAAGGAGGAATTAACATTAAATGAAAACGACATACCCCTTGGTGTTGCTCAACATTTTACAGCGGTTAAGGAAGGGTCAATAGAGGGGAATCCCTCTCTAAATGATGTTTTAGAAAGTCAAAATCAAAAGAATAATAAAAAAGAATAACCTTTTAAAAAGAGATTTTTAGCTATACGTGCTAGAAAGCTTCTCTTTTTTTATAGAACTAGCCAATTTGAAAAAAAATGTTATAATGGATAAGTTAATGAGTCCCGAAAAGGCAGAAAATTTTTCTGGTTCTTTGTAACTCAACACAAATATCGGAGGCAAAGCCTCTCCTTATTTGACAGCAGTCCATATATGGACTCCCTAGTTGACTTACTAGATTTTTAGTCGATTGTATCGAATCTCCTAAAAATCGTCGTAACTCGACTTCGAATAATGAAGTTTTAGCTGATATTTGAATTAATTAAAGGGGGGACATTTTTTATGTCAGAACGTAAACTTTTCACGTCTGAGTCTGTATCTGAGGGGCATCCAGATAAGATTGCAGACCAAATCTCAGATGCTATTTTAGATGCAATTCTTGCAGAGGATCCGGAAGCCCACGTTGCGGCGGAGACAGTTGTTTATACTGGATCAGTCCATGTTTTTGGAGAAATTTCAACCTCAGCTTATGTTGATATCAATCGAGTTGTCCGTGATACCATTGCGGAAATCGGTTATACTAATGCCGAGTATGGTTTTTCAGCTAATTCCGTTGGGGTTCATCCGTCACTAGTGGAACAATCTACTGATATTGCACAAGGGGTAAATGAAGCTCTAGAAGCGCGTGAGGGTCAAAAAGATGATTTGAACTTAATTGGTGCTGGAGACCAAGGATTGATGTTTGGATTTGCAATTGATGAGACACCAGAATTGATGCCATTACCGATTTCTTTATCGCACAAATTAGTTAAAAAGTTAGCTGATCTTCGAAAATCAGGAGACATTACTTATCTTCGACCAGATGCAAAATCTCAAGTCACTGTGGAGTATGATGATAATGACCAACCTGTTCGTGTAGACACAGTAGTCATATCAACTCAACATGATCCGGAAGTTAGTCAAGAAACTATTCGACATGATGTGATTGAAAAGGTTATTAAAGAAGTCATTCCAACCTCTTTTATTGATGACAATACAAAGTATTTTATTAATCCGACCGGTCGTTTTGTGATTGGAGGCCCTCAAGGAGACTCTGGTTTAACGGGTCGTAAAATTATTGTTGACACCTATGGTGGTTACTCTCGTCATGGTGGAGGGGCTTTTTCAGGTAAAGATGCGACTAAAGTGGATCGATCAGCTTCATATGCAGCTCGTTATATTGCTAAAAACATAGTAGCTGCAGGGCTTGCTAAAAAGGCTGAAGTTCAATTAGCATACGCCATTGGAGTGGCTCAACCTGTGTCTGTACGCATTGATACCTTTGGAACCTCTACAGTTTCTGAAACCGATATTGAAAAAGCGGTTCGACAACTCTTTGATTTACGTCCAGCAGGTATTATTAAAATGCTAGATTTAAAACGTCCTATTTATAAACAGACAGCTGCATATGGACATATGGGACGAACAGATATTGATTTACCTTGGGAAAAACTAGATAAAGTTGAGGCATTAAAACAATTAATAGGTTAAATCCTTACGATAGTTATTGAAAAGATAGAAATTAAATTTTCTATCTTTTTCTATTATTATCGGTTCTGACACTTCATTAATTCTAAGAGATTGTGATGGAATCAACCATTCTAAAGATTTGTCTTGAATATAAAATTATGATAAAATGAAAAGGTTGAATTCTAGTATAGGAAAGAATAGGAAGTATGCGAAAAATTATTATTAATGGTGGGAAACCATTATCTGGTGAAGTTGCCGTATCGGGAGCAAAGAATAGTGTGGTTGCTTTGATACCAGCTATCATATTAGCTGATGATGTTATAACTTTAGATGGGGTTCCTGCAATCAGTGACGTAGATAGTTTGATTGAAATCATGGAAATTATGGGTGCTAAAATTCGTTACGAAAATGAAACTCTTGAAATTGACCCTAAGTCCGTAAAAAGTATTTCAATGCCATACGGTAAAATTAACAGTTTAAGAGCATCCTATTATTTTTATGGAAGTCTATTAGGTCGTTTTGGTAAAGCAACAGTTGGTTTACCTGGTGGATGTGATTTAGGTCCAAGACCTATTGATTTACATTTAAAAGCCTTTGAAGCTATGGGAGCAACGGTATCTTTTGAAGGTGAAAACATGCACCTAGAAGCAACAAATGGACGCTTGCATGGTGCCCATATTTATATGGATACAGTCAGCGTTGGTGCTACCATTAATACAATGTTGGCGGCGGCCAGAGCTGAAGGAAAAACAGTTATTGAAAATGCTGCGAGAGAACCTGAAATCATTGATATTGCAACTTTGTTGAATAATATGGGAGCTCATATCCGTGGCGCAGGTACAGACATGATTACTATTGAAGGGGTTGATAGTCTCCATAGTACTCGTCATCAAGTCATTCCGGATCGTATTGAAGCTGGTACCTATATAGCCCTTGCTGCTGCTGTTGGTCAAGGTGTTCGCATTACGAACGTTCTCTATGAACATTTAGATAGTTTTATTGCGAAGCTTGAAGAGATGGGTGTCCATATGACAGTAGAAGAAGATGCTATTTTTGTTGAAAAACAAGAGCAATTAAAAGCTGTTTCGATTAAAACCTCTCCATACCCAGGCTTTGCCACAGATTTACAACAACCTTTGACGCCATTATTGCTAACTGCCAATGGTCGTGGAACTATTATTGATACGATTTATGAGAAACGTGTTAATCATGTTCCAGAGATGGCTCGTATGGGTGCAAAGATTTCAATAGTTGGTGGAAAAATTGCATATGAAGGTCCAAATCAACTTTCAGGAGCTCAAGTCAAAGCTACTGATTTGAGAGCAGGTGCTGCCTTGGTAACAGCAGGATTGATGGCTGAAGGACGTACTGAAATTAGTAACATAGAATTTATCCTAAGAGGTTATTCTAATATCATTCAAAAATTACAAGCTTTAGGAGCTGACATTCAATTAATTGAAGACTAAAAGAACTGAAAAGTTCTTTTTTTTTATTCCCATTCTCTGAAATAGTCAGATGATTTTAACTATTCAAAAGAAAGTTATCAGATGAATATTGATTATAAAGGCTTTTTTGACAGATTATTTGGCAAATTGAGAATAAAAACATAAAAAGTGTTGACAAGTCATCAGATGAATAGTATTATAAAGATGTAAATGAAACGCTTACAAAATTTCAACTCACTATAAGGAGGTTTCTCTCATGGAGAAAACAATTGATCAACGTGAAGAGGTCATTCAATATAACAGAGCAAAAACATGGCAGCTTGTAATGTTTGCAATGAACAATGCTTCAACAAACTTATATCTATTTACATTTATGTTTGTTACCTATTTCTCAACTGGTGTTTTAGGACTTGCTGCAATTTTTGTTAGTCAATTAATGGGATATATTCGTATTTTTGATGGCTTCATCGATCCAGCAATCGGTATATTAATTGATAAAACAGATACAAAATTCGGTAAATACCGTCCAATTTTGGCACTTGGTAATATCATTACAGCATTCTCATTGATTGCTTTACTTGGTTTAAGTGGCGTAGATAAAGGCATGCGTTTCCCACTATTTATCGCTGTATTGATCATTCATAAAATCGGTTATTCAATGCAACAAACGATTACTAAAGCTGGACAAACAGCTCTTACAAATGATCCTAAACAACGTCCAATTTTCAATATTGTGGATGCAGTAATGACAACTTCACTAATGACTGGTGGTCAATTTGTAGTGTCAGGTTTCTTGGTTCCAAAATTTGGTAACTTCACTCCACAATTCTTCAATGTACTCATTTATGGAACAATTGTTATATCAGCAATCCTTGCTATTGTTGCTATCATTGGTATTTGGGGTAAAGATAGAAAAGAGTTCTTTGGACTTGGAGAAAAAACTCAAAAAACTCGTATGAAAGATTATTGGAAAGTTCTTAAAGGAAACAAACCACTTCAAGTACTTTCAATTGCAGCAGCACTCGTTAAATTTTCGGTTCAATTTTTCGGAGATTCAGTTGTAATGGTTATCTTATTTGGAATTTTATTTGGTAACTACGCACTCTCTGGTCAATTCTCATTATTATATGTTATTCCAGGTGTTTTAATTAACATTGTCTTTTCAAGTATTGCTCGTAAAAAAGGTCTTCGTTTCTCATATGTTAAAGCCTTACAAATTGGTTTGGTCGGTTTATTAGCATTTGGTGTAGTTCTATTTATGGGTGGTAAAGGCGATTTAAGCTTAACTAAACTTAATCTCTATACAATTGCTTTCATCGTAACAAACATTATTGCTCGTTACGCTTCACAAGCACCAGCTAGTTTGGTATTAACAATGGGTGCTGATATTTCTGACTATGAAACTTCTGAATCAGGTCGTTATGTTTCAGGCATGATTGGAACTATCTTCTCATTAACTGACTCAATCGCATCATCATTTGCACCTATGGTAATTGGATTTGTTCTTGCTGGAATTGGTTTCTCAAAAGCTTACCCAACAATTGAAACTCCTCTAACGCCAGAATTGAAAATGGCTTTAATCATCCTTTATGTAGGTATTCCTGTTATTGCTTTATTAACGGCTTTATTCTTGATGAAGTTTTATAAACTTGATCATGCAGAAATGATCCGCATTCAAGAAAAAATCCAAGTCATGAAAGCTGCGGATTCTGACCAACGTGTTAAAGATATTGCTGAAAATGTTCCGTTGACAGATATGGATTATGTGGATGTAACGAAATATCCTGTTAAAAAAGATTAGTTTTATGGAACAGTTGCTCATTGGGTAACTGTTTCTTTTATTAAAGTGATAAAATGGTTAAAAGGAGAAATGTGTGAAAAAGATTATTTCATTAGGCGAAATCTTGTTAAGATT
Source organism: Streptococcus uberis (assembly GCF_900475595.1). NCBI lineage: Bacteria > Bacillati > Bacillota > Bacilli > Lactobacillales > Streptococcaceae > Streptococcus > Streptococcus uberis. Next base: position 1,243,433 of record NZ_LS483397.1, on the reverse strand, counting down.
AGCCCCGCCTGAATATCAAACCTTAATTCAAACAAATCGTTTAGAATGTCAGTTTGGTGGCTCTGAACTAAACGTTTTAGCAACATTAGCTCAATTAGGGCATAAAGTTTCATTGATTTCAGCTATTCCTGATAATGATCTAGGTAGAATGACTGAACAATTTTTGTTTTCAAATCAAATTGGTCATGAGGCATTGATTCGCTCGGGTGATCGTCTTGGTTTATATTTTTATCAAAAAGGTTTTTCAATTCGTGCCAGTCGAGTGACATACGATCGTAAATATTCGTCTTTTTGGACGAGTAAATTATCTGATTATGATTTTGAAAATGTGTTCGATGGTGCAGATTGGTTCCATGTCTCTGGGATTACACCAGCTTTAACTCCAGATTTATATGAAATCACTAAATATTTAATGACAGAAGCCAAATCACAAGGCTTACATGTTTCTTTTGATTTGAATTTTAGAGATAGTCTATGGCATTCTTTCCAGGAGGCTCGTGAATACTTGTCGGTTTTAGTTAAATTAGCCGATACTTGTATAGGAATTGAACCTCTAGTTCTACCAGGTAAAAATAAAGACTTGAAAGATGAACTTGGTCTAGAACGTCCATATAAAGATATGGGCTTGTTAAAAAAAGTTGTTGATTTGTTAGCGAAAGAATATGATTTGAAAAATATCGCTTTTACTCAACGTGAAGCAAGTCATACTAATGAATTTCAATTGAAAGCTTATTTGTATCAAGATGGACAATTTTGTCAAACGGAGAAAAATGGTATTCAAGTATTGGATCGTGTCGGTACAGGCGATGCCTTTACGGCTGGTCTTATCCACGGATTAATTGAGGAGAAACCAGCACAAGAAGTACTTGATATTGCAATGACTTGTTTCAAATTTAAACATACGATTGAAGGGGATATCAATTTTATCACTAAACATGATATTGATACCATTATGCATTCGGACTCACACGATATTAAAAGATAAAAGGAGAAATGATGTTATACCCAACTCTTACCAAAACAAGAAGCGTCTATGATTTATGTGGTGTTTGGAACTTCAAACTTGGAGATCATAACCCAGCAGAACTGTTAAGCTCAGAAGAAATAATGGTGGTACCAACATCCTTTAATGATGTTGTCGTCGACAAAGACAAGCGGAATTATATTGGAGATTTCTGGTATGAAAAAATGATTGACATACCACGTGTTTTAGAAGGTGAAGAACTTGTTTTACGTTTTGGCTCTGTAACGCACCATGCTAAAGTCTATGTGAATGGACAATTCTTGGGAGAGCATAAGGGAGGTTTCACTCCGTTTGAAATGCTTGTGCCAGAAGCATTATACAAAGAAAATACCTGTAAGATTTCTGTATGTGCAAATAATGTTCTGGATTACACAACTCTTCCGGTAGGGAATTATAGCGAAGAAGAACAAGAAGATGGTAGTGTCAAAAAGGTAGTTAAAGAGAATTTTGATTTCTTTAATTATGCGGGCATTCACCGCCCTGTAAAACTGATTGTTCGTCCCAAAAATCACATTTCTGATATTACTATTACTTCTGAACTTAATCAAGATTTAACTGAAGCTACTATTAAAGTTGCACTGGAAACCAGTGGGAAGATTGACAAATTTCAGATAACCATCTTTGATGAAGATATGCAGCTTGTAGCAACTTCTGATACAGAAAGTCTCACCATTCCAAACGTCCATTTATGGGAAGTTTTAGATGCCTACCTTTATACTGTTAGAGTAGAAACATTTGTGGCTGATAAACTCCTTGATACTTATGAAGAACCTTATGGTATTAGAACTGTGGAAGTTAAAGATGCCCAGTTTCTAGTAAACAAGAAACCCGTCTATTTCAAAGGATTTGGTAAACATGAAGATACCTTTATAAATGGCCGTGGATTAAATGAAGCTGCTAACTTAATGGATTTAAACCTTCTTAAGGATATTGGCGCAAATTCCTTCCGGACCTCACATTATCCATATTCTGAAGAAATGATGCGTTTGGCAGATCGAATGGGAATTCTTGTCATTGATGAAATACCGGCTGTTGGCTTATTCCAAAATTTCACAGCGTCGCTGGATTTAAGTGGAAAAGATAATGGCACTTGGTCAAAAATGGCAACCCAAGAAGCTCATGAGCTTGCTATTATAGAACTCGTAAAAAGGGATAAAAACCATGCCTGTGTTGTTATGTGGGTGGTTGCTAACGAGCCTGCCAGCCATGAAGAGGGTGCGCATGAGTATTTCGAGCCACTCATTCAACGTTATCGTGATCTTGATCCTCAAAATCGACCAGTTACCTTGGTTAATATCATGATGGCTACTCCTGAAAAAGACAAAGTCATGGATTTGGTTGATGTGATTTGTTTAAATCGTTACTATGGATGGTATATTGATCATGGTGATCTTAAAAAAGGGGAAGAGGGGCTTCGCAAAGAGCTTTTAGCTTGGCAAGAAAAATTTCCAGAAAAGCCTATCTTAATGACGGAATATGGAGCAGACACCTTGCCGGGTCTCCATTCAAATTGGGATATCCCTTATACGGAGGAATTTCAATGTGATTTCTATGATATGAGTCACCGTGTCTTTGATGAGATTCCAAACCTTGTTGGTGAACAAGTATGGAATTTTGCTGATTTTGAAACCAATCTTATGATATTACGAGTACAAGGCAATCATAAAGGTCTCTATACTCGTGGAAGACAACCCAAACAAGTTGTTAGACAATTTAAAAAACGTTGGAAAGCTATTCCTAACTATCATTCTAAGAAAAAATAGTGTACAATAAAGACAATTTTAATGATGGAAGAGGTAGTATCAGATGGCAAGACCATTAGTTGAAAAAACAGCTGAAAGATTATTACAGCTTATTTTAGAACGTGACTATCCCATTGGAGCTAAACTTCCTAATGAGTATGAATTAGCTGAAGATTTAGAAGTGGGACGAAGTACCATTAGAGAGGCAGTTAGAAGTTTAGCTGCTCGCAATATATTAGAAGTCAGACAAGGGTCTGGAACTTATATCAGTTCTAAAAAAGGGGTTGCAGAAGACCCATTTGGCTTTGCCTTTGTCAAAGATAGAGTAAAGTTAACAACAGATCTATTTGAAGTGCGCTATTTACTAGAACCTAGAATAGCTGAACGAGCGGCCCAATTTGCTAAGGATGAGGATATCAAAAAGCTAGAAGAAGTTGTTGCTGCTATTGAAAAGGCTGTTGAAGCAAATGATCCTATTCATTTGGAATTGGATGTTACCTTTCATAGTATGATTGCAGAGATGAGTGGAAATATAGCTGTGACTAGTCTGATACCAGTCATCAATCAATCCATACAGATTATTAACGAAGATTACACAAATCGTCAGATGAAACAAACCAGTATTGAAGCTCACCGAAATATTTTAAAAGCCATTCAATCACGACACCCAATTGCAGCGTATGACAGTATGATGGCCCATATCCTCACGGTCAGACAAACGGTTTTAAACGATTGGTTTGATAAAAAGATTGACATTCAAGGTCTACCAAATCCAAAAATCGAAAAGTAAAAAGAAAATTAAAAATCAGGATTTCCTGATTTTTTTTACTTTTTAAATAAAATCCTTGACAATTCATCAGATGACTTTTATAATGATAAATAAGATAACGGTTTCAAAAAAGGAGGAACTTATGTTAGACCAGTTAAAAGAAAATTATTTTTTCGCTGTTGTTCGTGGTAAATCAGTTGAAGATGCCATTGAAATCTCTAAACATGCTATTTTAGGTGGTATTCGTAATATAGAAATTACGTTTTCAACTCCAGACGCTGCAAAAGTGATTCAAAAATTATCAGATGACTTTAAAAACGACCCTAGTGTTGTGATTGGTGCAGGAACAGTAATGACGACTGATTTAGCTCAAGAAGCAATTGATGCTGGAGCTAAGTTCCTCGTGAGCCCACACTTTGATGAAGCTATTGCAACTTTAGCTTTAGATCACGAAAACCTTTATTTCCCTGGATGTGCGACTGCCACAGAAGTGGTACGAGCCATGAAGAGTGGTTGTCAAATCATCAAACTTTTCCCAGGAGGAATCGTTGGACCAGGTTTTATCAAAGATATTCATGGTCCTATTCCTGAAGTGAATTTAATGCCTTCAGGAGGTGTTTCTGTTGATAATGTTGCTGATTGGAAAAAAGCTGGTGCAGTAGCAGTCGGTGTTGGATCAGCTTTAGCAAGTAAAGTAAGCAGTGATGGCTATGAAAGTGTTACAGCCGTTGCTAAATCATTTGTAGAAGCAGTTAACAAATAAGGAGGTCATCATGACTTTTAACGATAAGAACTTTATGTTAAAAAATCAAGCTGCTAAACAACTATACACAGCTGTTCAAGATCAACCCATTTTTGATTATCATTGTCATTTAGATCCAAAAGAGATTTTTGAAGATAAGGTTTTTGAGAACATTGTTGATTTATGGCTTGGTGGCGACCATTACAAGTGGCGTCTGATGCGTGCAAATGGCATTTCTGAAGAAGAAATTACAGGCTCTGCTTCCCAGTTAGATAAATTTAAAGCATTCGCAAGAACACTCCAACGGTCATATGGCAACCCCGTTTACCATTGGTCAGCTATGGAATTAAAAAATGTTTTTGGTATCGAAGAAGTTTTAACAGAAGAAAATGCTGAAGAGATTTACAATCGTTTGAACACTTATTTACTTGAAAATAAGGTTAGCCCTCGCAAATTAATTGCAGATAGCAAGGTAACTTTTATTGGGACAACAGACCATCCTTTAGATACATTGGAATGGCATCAAAAGCTTGCAGAAGATAAAAGTTTTGAAACCATTGTTGCTCCTACTTTCAGACCTGATGAAGCCTTTATTGAACACCACAATTTTAAAGGTTTCTTAGATAAGTTATCTCAAGCAACTGGAAAAGAAATGACTGAATTTAAAGACTTCATTTCTGCTATGGAAGATCGTATTGCTTACTTTGCTGAAAATGGCTGTAAAGCAAGTGATATTAGTTTCACTGAAATTGTCTTTGAAGCAGCCGAAGAATCTGAACTAAATGAATTATTAGCCAAGGTAAAAGATGGCTACAAACCAAATGCTCTAGAAGTGAAACAATGGCAAACAGCAGTATTCGCGGAGCTTTGCCAACTATATAAAAAATATGGTTTTGTAACACAGGTTCACTTCGGTGCCCTTCGTAATAATCATTCCAAACTTTATCAAAAATTGGGAGCAGATGTGGGAATTGATTCACTTGGTGATCAAACAGCACTAACTTCAAATATGAACAAACTACTAGACAATCTTGTTCAAAAAGATGCTCTTCCAAAAATGATTTGGTATAACTTGAACCCAAGTTACAACATTGCAGTTGCCAATACCTTAGCTAACTTCCAAGCAAATGATGAGGGCGTAAAATCTTATCTACAATTTGGAGCTGGCTGGTGGTTCGCTGATACCAAATTAGGTATGATCAGCCAAATGAATGCTTTAGCAGAACAAGGAATGTTAGCTAATTTTGTCGGTATGTTAACAGACTCTAGAAGTTTCTTATCATATCAACGTCATGATTATTTCAGAAGAATTCTTTGTACATACCTCGGTCAATGGATTGAGGAAGGAGAAGTTCCTGAAGATTATGATGCCTTAGGTCATATGGCTAAGGATATTGCCTACCATAATGCTGTAAATTATTTTAAACATGAATAACTAAAAGGAGAGAAATACAATGGAAATGTCATTTAGATGGTACGGGGAAGATGATCCCGTTACTTTAGAAAATATTCGTCAAATCCCAACAATGAAAGGGATTGTCACTGCAATTTATGATGTACCAGTTGGTGAAGTTTGGCCTCGTGAACGCATTCAACAATTAAAAGAAACTGTTGAAGCTTCTGGTCTTAAAATTTCAGTTATTGAATCAGTTCCTGTTCATGAAGACATCAAACTTGGTCGCCCAACTCGTGATGTTTTGATTGATAATTATATCCAAACAATTAAAAACCTTGCTGCTGAAGGCATTGATACTATCTGTTACAACTTCATGCCAGTATTTGATTGGACACGAACAGATTTGGCTTATGAATATCCAGATGGCTCAACAGCTTTAATCTTCGATGAAGAAGTTTCTAAAAAAATGGATCCAGTAAATGGTGAACTGTCCTTACCAGGTTGGGATTCAAGCTATACCAAAGAAGAAATGCGTGCTATTATGGATGCTTATGCTGAAGTTGATGAAGAAAAACTTTGGGAACATTTAGAATACTTTATCAAACGTATTATCCCTGAAGCTGAGGCAGTTGGCGTGAAAATGGCAATCCATCCTGATGATCCCCCTTATTCAATTTTTGGTTTACCTCGTATCATCACTGGTTTAGATTCAGTTGAGCGTTTCGTTAACTTATACGACAGTAAGAGCAATGGGATTACACTTTGTGTTGGGTCATACGCATCAGATCCAAAAAATGATGTTCTAGAAATTTCACGTCGTGCTTTTGAACTTGATCGTGTTAACTTTGTGCATGCGCGTAATATCAAACTAGGTGAAGGCAAATCATTTAAGGAGTCTGCTCACCCATCAGAATATGGTTCCATCGATATGTACGAAGTCATCAAACTCTGCCATGAGTTTGGTTTTGAAGGGGCTATCCGTCCTGACCATGGTCGCATGATTTGGGGTGAAACTGGTCGTCCTGGGTATGGTTTATATGACCGTGCTCTAGGTGCTACTTATTTATCTGGGCTTTACGAAGCTGTTGTTAAGGCAGCAAAATAATGGCATCTTTAGGTGATGATAAGCCAGTACTCAATCTCCTTATGAAAGCTTATTTTCCCTATAATAGATAATCCTAAAAGTAGTTGTTTGAAAAAATCTCAAATGAGAGTTGAAAGATGAGGTAATAAAATGTCAAGAGTTATTGAATTTACAGACAAAGTTGTTGTTGTTACAGGTGCAGGTGGGGTCCTTTGTGGTTATATGGCAAAAGAATTTGCCAAAGCTGGCGCAAAAGTCGCTTTACTAGACTTAAATCAAGAAGCAGCACAGAAATTCGTTGACGAAATTGCTGCCGCTGGTGGAACTGCCAAAGCTTACAAAGCAAATGTGTTGTCAAAAGAAAATCTTGAAGAAGTTCGTCAAGCAGTCTTAAAAGATTTTGGTCCAACTGATATTCTTGTTAATGGTGCTGGAGGGAACAGTCCTAAAGCAACAACAGACAATGAGTTCCATGAATTAGATTTACCAGCAGAAACAAAAAGCTTCTTTGACTTAGATGAAGCAGGTATTAGTTTTGTTTTCAATTTAAACTATCTTGGAACACTTCTTCCAACTCAAGTTTTTGCACAAGATATGATTGGCCGTAAAGGGGCAAATATCATTAACATTTCATCAATGAATGCTTTCACACCTCTTACAAAGATTCCAGCATATTCTGGAGCAAAAGCTGCTATTAGTAATTTCACACAATGGCTAGCTGTTCATTTCTCCAAAGTTGGTATTCGTTGTAACGCTATCGCACCAGGTTTCTTGGTAACAAACCAAAACCGTGGCTTACTCTTCTCAGAAGATGGCCAACCGACAGCGCGTGCTGAAAAAATCCTTAACAACACACCAATGGGGCGTTTTGGAGAAGCAGAAGAATTAATTGGTGGCTTATTCTTCTTAGCTGATGAACAATCAGCAAGCTTCGTCAATGGTGTTGTTCTCCCTATCGATGGTGGATTTGCAGCATACTCAGGTGTATAAGGATTATAGTTCCTTATTGATTTAACATATACCACTTAGCATTTGTTGTTAGGTGGTTTTTCTAAAGAAAGGTTAGCCATGACAAAACAATTTACTTTGAAAACAGAAAACTTAACAAAATTGAGAGATATTAATCCCTTACTTGTTTCTTACAATGTGGAATTTGCTGAAGTAACTGGTGGAACCTTCTGGAAAGCTTATTCTGACAAACAAATTACCGGTGAGGAAGAATTCTACGTTGAGCCTTCCGATCAAGGCATTGCTGCAATGTATAAAGATTTAATGCAAGTATATAATCCTATTGATTTGTATGATGAAAAGCTCCGCTACTTAGCCAAAGAATTAGGGGAAGCTTGGGTTAGAGTTTCTGGAACATGGTCTACAAAAACATACTATGATTTCGACGGGACTACAAATGGACAGGTACCTGAAGGTTACCTGAATGTCCTAACAAAAGACCAATGGATTGGTGTTTTGGACTTCGTCAAAGCCGTAGGTGGACGCTTGAAAATCTCAATGGCAAACTGTCCAGGTCTTCACTCCGCTGAAGAACCATGGCATCCTGCAGAAGCTGAAAAGATTTTCTCATTCAGTCAAGCATATGGCGTACCAATCGAATCAGTGGAGTTTGCTAATGAACCTAACATGCTAGAAGATACAGGTTTCCCAGAAGGCTATACTGCAGCACATTACCGTCGTGACCATGATCTCTTTTTCAAATGGTTGGATGCCAACTATCCTGACTGCCTGAAAGTAGGACCATCAACAACAGGTGGTGATAATATCGTCTTTGGTAAAGGTAATGAACAAGGTACAGGTGGAGTAGAACAGGTTGCACGTCACGTTGTTAATTGTGCAGACTTAGTTGAAGGGACTGAAGTGCCATTAGATGTCTTTTCATATCATTATTATAACGGTGTTTCAGAACGTTTAGCTTCTGTTATGCCAAGTGCTCACTGGTCAGCTGAAGAAGCTTTATCTGAGGATTATTTAGCTGTCTCATCAAATTTCTGTAAAACTTACCTTCCACTACGAGATAAATATGTTCCTGGAGCAGAAATGTGGGTAACAGAATCAGGTGATGCAGGTGGAGGAGGGAATACTTGGGCTTCCACATTCCTAGATGTTCCTCGAACTTTAAATGAATTGGGAACTTTTGCAAGTTTAACAGATGGTGTTATTTTCCATAACACTTTAGCATCTTCTGATTATGGATACCTTGCTCGCCAAGTCTTTGATCCTCGACCAAACTATTTTGCAGTCTTATTGTGGAATCGTTTAATGGGACAAGAAGTTTTTGACAGTGAAATTGCCATTGAAGAAGGGGCACACATATTTGCACATTCTCGAAAAGATGGTAAAGAAGGTAAAGTGTATTTAGCTATCAATAATTCAGAAACTACTGAAACTGTACTAAATTTACCACAAGATGCAACTCTATATCTTCTACAAGGTGAAAATCAAGAAAAACGAGCTCGTCGTATGACCTTGAATGGAACAGTTCTCGAACTAGATGAGAATAATCGACTTCCAGAATTAAAGGGAAAGCTGATTGAAGCAGGGGATTTGACATTGCCTCCGGTATCGTGTGCCTTCATTGTCATCTAAAATCCAAGCTGAAAGGTCATATGACTTTTCGGCTTTTTTAAATTGCATTTTGAGTTTGACAGCGATTTCATGCTGTGATATAATAAATTCATCAGATGACTTACAAGTAAATATGGAGGTATGATCAGGATGATAACAGATGAATTTGTATTTTGTGTGGATTCAGACGGCTGTGCCATGGATACTATGACCTATAAACATCAGCTCTTTTTTGGACCACTTGCTGTAGAAGTCTTTCACATAGAAGATAAGGAATCTTTTTTAAAAGAATGGGATAGGGTAAATCTCTTTTCCAAAACGCGTGGGGTCAACCGATTTGTCGGTCTCCTCATGGGTCTGGAATTCGCAAAACATGCTCCTATCGAAGCCTTTAAAGATTGGGTTGAGAACACATCATCCTTATCAAATGCTTCCCTTGAAAAAGCTATTGCAGACAATCCAAGTGAAGATTTAAAAAAAGCATTGGAATGGTCCAATCTCGTTAATAGCCATATCAAAGATTATGAAGGTGAAGCTTTAGCTTTCCCTGGGACAGTTGAAGGATTGGATGCACTACATGAACTCGGAAAAGTTTTCGTTGTAAGTTCTGCAAATAAGGAAGCGGTTGAAGAAGAATGGAATGACCAGGGGCTTATGTCACACATCGATGACCTCTATTGTCAAGACCGTGGTAAAAAAGAGGATGTCATTGCCTCACTTATTCTTCAAGGCTATGCCCCAGAAAAAATCATGATGATTGGTGACTCGCCAGGTGATCTGGCTGCAGCTCAACAAAATGGTGTTGCCTTTTACCCAATCTTGGTTGGAGACGAAGCAAAGTCTTGGGAAGAATTAGCTAATAGTGTCGGTAAGGCCTTTGTTGAAGGAAACTTTACTGAAGAAAACCAAGAGCAAGTCATTGCTCAATTCTGGCATAACTTAGAAAACTAAAAGAGAGGAAAATCAGATGACACATTTAGTAGATTTGACTAAAAAACCATTTAATCTCGATCAAGAAGCTATTGATTGGGTTGAACAAACGATAAGTGAGATGACACTGGACGAAAAAATTGGGCAACTATTTTTTAATATGGGAGCAAGTCGTTCAGAAGAATACCTTACACAAGTTTTGAATGATTACCATATTGCAGCTGTCCGTTATAACAAAGGACCGGCAAGTGACATTTATGACCAAAACTTTATTCTACAAACCAAATCTAAATGGCCAATGATTATTGCTGCTAATACTGAATCTGGTGGTGATGGTGCAGTAACTGATGGCACAATGGTTGGTGACGAAATTAAAATTGCAGCAACAAATGATTCCAAATATGCTTATGAAATGGGACGTATTGCAGGGATTGAGGCTTCAGCTGTGGGTTGTAACGCTTCATTTGCTCCGATTGTAGATATTACCCGAAACTGGAGAAATCCCATTATCGCTAACCGTACTTGGGGTTCAAATGTAGACCAAATTATTGACCTTTCGAAACAATATATGAAAGGCATTATGGAACATAATATTATGCCATTTGCTAAGCACTTCCCAGGTGACGGTATTGATGAAAGAGACCATCATTTATCATTTGCTTCAAACCCAATGGGCAAAGAAGAATGGATGTCCACATTTGGCCGTATCTATGGCGAATTGATTGAAGCTGGACTTCCAGGTATTATGGCAGGACATATTCACCTCCCAAATGTAGAAAAAGAAATGCATCCTGATCGTGAACTTGATGACATGTTACCAGCTTCATTGAATAAAACATTGTTGGATGAATTACTCCGTGGAGAACTTGGTTATAATGGAGCTATTGTTACTGACGCATCCCATATGGTTGCGATGACCGCATCAATGCCACGTCGTGAAATGCTACCAACTGCTATAGAAGCTGGGTGTGACCTATTCTTATTCTTTAATGACCCTGAAGAAGATTTACAATGGATGAAAGAAGGTTATGAAAATGGTATCCTTTCTGACGAACGTTTACATGATGCCCTTCGTCGTTCATTAGGACTTCGTGCAAAATTAGGCCTTCACAAATTTGAAGGTCATCGTGAAGACTTATTCTTACCAAAAGAAGAAGCTATGGCACTTATTAATACTGATGAAGCTAAAGCTGTTTCTGATGAAGTAGCAGATAAAGCAATCACACTTGTAAAAGACAAACAAAAAGATATCTTCCCAGTGACACCGGAACGTTACAAACGCATCTTAATTGTAAATGTTGAAGGTCACAAAGGTGGCTTTGGTGCAATGATTGCAGGAAATAAAAAGCGTGCATCAGATCATGTAAAAGAACTTTTAGAAGCTCGTGGTCATGAAGTAACCGTCTGGGAATCAACGGAAGAACGTATTATGAAATTACCAGAAGAGGAACGAGCTGCAGCTTTTGCTAATGTCTATGCACAAAAGCAACCTATTTCAAACCTAACTGATAACTATGACCTGATCATTAATCTTGTTGACGTTAACTCAGGTGGTACAGTTCAACGAATCGTTTGGCCAGCAGCTAAAGGTACTCCAGATCAACCATTTTATGTTCATGAGATTCCATCTATTGTTGTATCTGTTCAACATGCATTTGCTTTAGCAGATATGCCTCAAACAGGAACTTATATAAACGCTTATGATGGTAAACCTAATACCATGGAAGCTTTAGTTAAGAAATTGGCTGGTGAGTCTGAATTTACAGGTGTTTCATCAGTGGATGCTTTCTGTGGATTGATTGACACACAGATTTGGAGACAACGTTAATTCACATATTTGAAAGGATAGGATATGCCTACTTTAGTTAATTTAAAAGAAAAACCTTATAATTTAAGTGATAGTCAAATCGCCTGGGTTGAAGAAACATTGGCTGACTTATCTGTCGAAGAAAAAATAGGTCAATTATTTGTTAACTTATTTTTCTTTGGTGAAGATGCTTTTTCTGGAAATAGCCTAACAAATAAAGAAATACTTGAAAAATATCATATCGGTGGTGCGCGTTACATGAATGGTACCCCTGAGGAAGTTCAAGGTTTACTTAATGAATTACAAACTCACTCCAAAGTGCCCTTACTTGTTGCTGCAAACTGTGATTCAGGCGGTGATGGTGCAGTAAAAGGAGGAACTTATATTTCTTCTGGAGCACAATCTGAGGCTAGTCGCGACACATGGGCACCTTATCATGCAGGATTAGTCTCTGCGCGTGAGGCAAGTGCTCTAGGTGTTAATGTTAACTTTGATCCATGTGTGGATATATTGGAAAATTGGCGTAATACTATTGTTAATACACGTGCTTATGGAACTAATGCTGATGATGTTATCAAATACACAACAGCATACTTAGAAGGCTTGACAGCTGAACGTGAGATGATCCAATGTATCAAACATTTCCCTGGAGATGGTACAGAAGAACGTGACCAACATTTAGTTTTAGGGGTAAACGAATTATCACCTGACCGTTGGGACGACAGTTTTGGACGAGTTTACAAAAATCACATTGAAAACGGTGTTGAAATGATTATGGCTGGACATATTGCTCTACCATATTATCAACAAAAATTAGACCCTTCTCTAAAAGATGAGGATATATTACCTGCAACATTAGCTCCTGAACTAATAAATGGTTTGCTTAAAAATAATCTTAATTTCAATGGATTGGTGATTACAGATGCGAGCCATATGTTAGGTATGACATCAGCAATGCGACGTGAAGATTATGTCCCTCAAGCTATCGCCGCTGGATGTGATATGTTCTTATTCTTCAACAATATGGAAGAAGATTATAACTTTATGCTCAATGGTTATAAAAATGGTGTAATTACCGAAGAACGTTTACAAGATGCAGTACGTCGTATCCTGGGATTAAAAGCTAAGTTAAACTTACATGAAAAACAAGCTCAAAAAACATTATTAAAAGATCCTTCTGAATTGTCAATTATCGGGTGTGAGGAACATTTAAGATGGCAAAAAGAAGCTGCTAAGCGTAGCTTGACGCTTCTAAAAGATACTCAAGGAAATCTTCCAATCAGTCCTCAAACGCATAAACGCATCCGCCTTTATTACCTAGAAGGTGAAAAAGGAGGTATTCATGCAGCTGACGACACTGTTTTAGAAAGTATCAAAACAGCTCTTGAGCGTCGTGGATATGAGGTTGAGATTAATGATGGTACCACTCGTGTTAAAGGTGCAACATTGAAATATCGTGAGTCTGTGGATTTAGCCTTGACAGTTGCTAATGTTGTGGGATATGGTGCCCAAAACAATTACCGTATCCAATGGAAAACAGCAATGTCAAATGAGGTACCTTGGTACGTCCATGAAGTCCCAACTGTATTTGTTTCGTTGAACTATACAACACACTTACATGATGCAACAATGGTTAAAACAGCTATTAATGCTTATCACTATAATGCAAATACGATTGAAACGTTGTTAGATGCTTTAGAGGGTAAAGAAAACTTTAATGGTCAACCAAATGATTTGGTATGGGCTAATAAGTGGCAAGCGAAGTTATAAGTTGATTAAGTCTAGGCCTATGCCTAGGCTTTTTATGTCAAATTAATACAGTTTAAGATTGCTATCAATCTGTTATAGAAGAATTTCCATTAATTTGGTATAATAAGCTAATATTAGGCAAAAATAAAGGTGAAGTTAATGGATTTTTGGACACAATTAGCTCGTTATTCTTTTTATGAGACAGAGAGGTTAACCTTAAGACCACCTAGCTTTTCTGATGCAAAAGCATTCTATGATATAGCTTCTGACAAGGATAACCTTCATTTTGTTTTTCCACGTGTTATTAGTCAAGAAGAAAGCGATTATCTGCTAACCCATTCTTTTTTGAAAAAACCTTTGGGTGTTTGGGCAATTTCAGATAAATCTAGTCACACCCTACTAGGTTTTATTAAGTTAGAAAAGATTGACACACAAAAGAAAGAAGCTGAATTGGCTTATTTTTTGGACAATCACTATCGTTGTCAAGGTATGATGACAGAAGTGGTGAAAAATATTGTTTTTCTTGCTTTTAAAGAGTTAGGTTTAAAAAGCTTAATCATTTTAACGCATCTGGAAAATCAGGCAAGTCAAAAAGTGGCTGAAAAGGCGGGATTCACTTTTATTGAACAGTTTAAAGGTAGTGATCGTTATACACGAAAAATGCGCTATTACAAAAAATATCAACTTAATATAGGTGACTATCATGAGTAAACATCAGGAAATCTTAGAATATTTAGAAAAACTTGCCATTGGGAAAAGAGTCAGTGTTAGAAGTATATCGAACCATCTAAATGTGAGTGATGGAACAGCTTATCGTGCCATAAAAGAGGCTGAAAATAGAGGTATTGTTGAAACAAAACCGAGAAGTGGGACGGTTCGCGTTGAACGTAAAAGCCGTGTTAGAATTGATAAACTCACTTATACAGAAATTGCCAGAATCAGTGATTCAGAAGTTGTAGCAGGTAAGACAGGTCTGGGACATGAATTTAGCAAGTTCTCAATTGGGGCAATGACTGAAAAAAATATCATGAAGTACCTTGTAAAAGGTGGGTTATTGATTGTTGGTGATAGAGAAGAAATCCAACTTTTAGCCTTGGAAAATCATAATGCTATCCTAGTGACTGGTGGCTTTCCTATTTCAGCAAAAGTCATTAAAACAGCTGATCACTTAGGAATTCCAGTTATGGTGACGCAATATGATACCTTTACAGTCGCAACCATGATCAACCATGCCCTCTTGAATTTCAGAATTAAAACAGATTTGAAAACTGTTGAAAAAGTGATGATTCCTATTGAAGACTATGGTTTTCTTTTTGAGGACATGACTATCGAGGATTTTAATCAGTTGGTCAAAAACAAAAGACATGTTCGCTTTCCTATTCTTTCAAGAGAAAACTGCGTCTTAGGCGTCGTTAGTATGCGTGATGTTGTTGATAAGCAGCCAGATACTGCCCTGATAGAAGTGATGTCTAATAATCCCATTACAGCCCATCCGAATACTAGTTTAGCTAATATCAGTCAAAAAATGATTTTTGAGGATTTAAACATGTTGCCTGTGGTTGATGAGGACAAAAAAGTTTTGGGAGTTATTACACGTCGCTTAGCAATGGAACACCTTCAAAATAGTCAAAAAAACAATCGTAATACGTTTAGCGAACAAATACTATCTGACTTATATGAATACCACCATTATTTCCAATTACTCGTGGAACCTAACATGATTGATACTACAGGAAATCTTGCTCAAGGTGTCATTTCTGAAATCCTTAAAGAAATTACCTTAAAAGTCTTTTCACGAAAATACCAAAAAAATATCATTATCGAGCAAATGATGATATACTTTTTACATGCTGCCCAAATTGACGATCAACTTAAAATTTACCCTAAAATCATTACTGAAAATCGTAAGAGTGGAACTCTAGATTTTGAGATTTATGTCGATGACCATGTGGTGGCAAAAGCAATAGTTACAAGTAAAATTAATTAGAAATATTAGGAGAAAATAATCGATGATAACATTAAAATCTGCACGCGAAATTGAAGCCATGGATATTGCTGGAGACTTTTTAGCTAGCATTCACATTGGTTTGCGTCAGATGATTAAACCAGGTTTAGACATGTGGGAAGTTGAGGAATATGTCCGTAGACGTTGTAAAGAAGAGAATGTTTTACCGCTTCAGATTGGTGTAGATGGCCACCTTATGGATTACCCTTATGCAACTTGTTGTTCATTAAATGATGAAGTAGCACATGCTTTTCCTAGACACTACATTCTAAAAGATGGAGATCTTTTAAAAGTAGATATGGTCTTAAGCATGCCTTTAGACAAATCTTATGTTGATGTTTCAAAATTGGATTTCAATAATGTTGCAGAAATGAAAAAATGGACAGAACCTTATCAAGGTGGCTTAGCTGATTCGTGCTGGGCTTACGCGGTTGGAACACCATCACAAGAAGTTCAAGATTTGATGGACGTGACGAAAGAAGCCATGTATCTTGGAATTGAAAAAGCGCAAGTTGGCAATCGCATTGGCGATATTGGTGCTGCCATTCAAGATTACGCTGAGAGTCGTGGTTATGGAGTAGTTAGAGATTTAGTGGGTCATGGTGTTGGACCAACGATGCATGAAGAACCAATGGTTCCAAATTATGGGACTGCTGGTCGTGGTTTGCGATTAAAAGAAGGAATGGTTCTAACCATTGAACCAATGATTAACACTGGAACTTGGAAAATTGATACGGATATGAAGACGGGATGGGCTCACAAAACCTTGGACGGTGGCTTATCCTGTCAATACGAACACCAATTTGTCATCACTAAAGACGGACCTGTTATCCTAACAAGTCAGGGAGAAGAAAGAACGTACTAATATGGAAAAAAAGAAAAACCTTTTGGCTAGGTTAATAGATAAGTGGCAATATGAACCGGTTCAAGCATTTATGAGACACTTTGTCAGTGCGGAAATGGATTTGTCTTCTATTGCGGTTGCTTATTATCTAATTTTAACGGTTTTTCCTTTAATCATTATTGCAGCAAATATCTTCCCTTACTTAAATATTGATATTAGTGATTTATTATCCTTGATGAAACAAAGTTTACCAGTGGATATTTATAAACCAGCTGCTGCCGTAGTAACAAACATCTTTTCAAAGCCGGCTGGTGGTATTTTGGGAATGGCAACGGTGGCAGGTCTTTGGACCATGTCTCGAAGTTTAACTTCCCTTCAAAAAGCCGTCAATAAAGCATATGGTGTTTCTGAGCATCGTGATTTTTTAGTCAGTCACATTATCGGACTTTTCATTAGTGTTTTTATTCTATTTTTGCTGACTTTTGTATTAATCTTTTCCACCTTCTCAAAAGCAACCATTCAACTTCTAGATAGGCATTATCATTTAAGTGACAATGTTACCTCGCTCTTTTTACTCTTAATACAACCGACAACCATAGTTATCATTTTTTCTGGTATCATGGTGCTCTACTTTTTACTACCCAATGTTAAAATTCGTAAAATACGATATATTTTACCTGGAACCATTTTCACGGCTTTTGTCATGACTTTTATGAGCAATATGATTGCTAATTATGTTGTTCATAATGTTGAAAGAATGGTCGATATCAAGGCCTTCGGTTCAATAATGATTTTTATCATCATGTTATGGTTCATTTTTTTGGCAAGGATTTTGATTTTTGGTGCTATTTGCAATGCGACCTATCAAGAGTTAGATCAAGGAAAATTAGTGGGACGTAGAGGAAACGTTGCTTCTATCATGGAAAGACTCTTTGGGAAACATAGCAAAAAGAATGACAAGACAAAATAACCTTATCTTTGGATAAGGTTTTTTCGTATAGTTTTCATAAAAATCTTATGTTAAAATAATAACAATTGATAAAGGAGACAAGATGAAACTGCAAATAAATACTGGGCCACTAAAAGGAACGGTTACTGTTCCAGGGGACAAATCGATCAGCCATAGAGCCCTTATTTTTGGTTCAATAGCAGAAGGAAAGACTGAAATCAAAGGATTATTAAAGAGTCAAGATGTGCAAAGGACATTAGTCGCTTTACGGCATCTTGGCGTTACTATTGAGGAAAGTGACCAGAAAGTCATTATCCAAGGTAAAGGTTTTTCGGGGCTGACAGCTCCAGACTCACCATTGGATATGGGAAATTCGGGGACTTCTTTACGCTTATTAGCAGGGCTCTTATCAGGCCAAGATTTCCCTGTACAGTTTTTTGGCGATGCTAGCTTATCCCAAAGACCTATGGACCGCATTGTCATCCCGTTAAGGGAAATGGGAGCAAGAGTAGAAGGCCAAGGCCAAAAACACTTACCCCCAATCACTGTTTTGGGAAGTTCTCAGCTAACTGCTATTAACTATCAGATGCCTCTAGCTTCTGCTCAAGTAAAATCCGCCATTCTCTTAGCTGCATTACAGACCAAAGGTCAGACACAGGTATTTGAAAAGGCAGTAACACGTAATCATACGGAAGTCATGATTAAACAATTTGGCGGAGAGATTTTCCAATCCGGTAAAGAAATTCGAATCATTGGTCCACAGACTTTGAAAGGGCAGAGCCTAACGATTCCAGGGGATATTTCAAGTGCAGCCTTTTGGATTGTCGCAGCTTTAATCATACCTGGCTCCGCTATTAGCATTAAAAATGTAGGGATTAATCCAACACGAACTGGAATAATTGACCTAGTCAAAAAAATGGGTGGAGCTATTGAGTTGACTGATAGGGATGACATCAATCAATCTGCCACCATTCATGTTTCCTATTCCAAGTTAAAAGGTACTAGAATTGCTGGAGAAATGATTCCAAGACTTATTGATGAGTTACCCATCATTGCTTTACTTGCAACACAGGCTGAAGGGACAACCGTAGTCCAAGATGCTCAAGAGTTAAGGGTCAAAGAAACAGATCGTATCCAGGTTGTCACATCACTCTTACGCAAAATGGGAGCAGATATTGAAGAAAAAACAGATGGATTTGTGATTAAAGGTAAGACAGAACTCCATTCTTGTCAAGCAGATGCTTTTTTAGATCATCGTATTGGCATGATGGTGGCTATTGCTGCTTTGTTGGTTAAAACGGGAGAAATGATTCTTAATGGGGAGGAAGCTATCCAAACCAGTTACCCTCAATTTTTCAAAGATTTAGAAAGCTTACAACATGACTAAAGTATTACTAGGATTTATGGGAGCAGGTAAAACAACTATCGGTTCCTATTTGGATGACAATTTTTTAGATATGGATATTATCCTTGAGCAACGTCTTGGTATGTCCATATCAGATTTTTTTGCAGAAAAAGGCGAGGACGCTTTTAGACAATTGGAATCAGACTTATTGGAAGAATTAATGTCCTTAGAAGGTGATTATATTATCTCAACCGGAGGTGGTGTCGTCATCAGTGAAAAAAATAGAGCATTGTTGCGAAAAAATCGCAAAAATAATATCTTACTTTCTGCTTCCTTTGATGTCTTGTATGACCGTATTGAAAAGGATACTGTTTTTCAAAGGCCATTATTTTTAAACAATTCAAAGGAGGATTTTCATGGCATCTTTGAACGTCGTATGATGCTTTATGAAGGATTATCGGATCTGATTATTAATGTAGATCATCGAACACCTCAAGAAATTGTTCGCATTATTAAAAGCATTTAATCATCAAGTCAGTTTTTCCCTTTTTTGAAAAATGTTAAGAAAGCATTAATAATCAACTAAAATTAAGATTTTTTAAGACATTCTAAAAAGATTTAGCTATAATAATAGCATTAAGTGTGATAGAATAGATAGTATTATGATACTAAAAAGTTGGAAAACGTTATGACAAGAGATGGAAAAGGTGGCCTTAGTCACCATGAAGAATTACGCTATTTTTATTTATTGCGTCATTTGACACTGTTAACGGAAAATGAAAAAAGGGAATATCGCTATTTAAAAGCTAAGATGGACTCGCAACAAAACACAAGTTGGGCAGGTCAGACTTCTCAGCAATTTGAACATAGTTCACAAAACAATTCTCTTCAAACTAATGATTATCATCAAGAGAGTTCTCCTCTAGAAGACTATCCCAATTCACAAGCAAAAGAAAGTTATACAGGAGGATTGCCTCTTTACCCGGTCAGTGAAAAACCGAAAAGAAGTGGGGGCTATTCCAGAAAAAATCGCCATTCTTCAGCACATGCTCGCCAGGAGGTAATTGCTGATTCTTCTCAAGGGGCTGGTTTTTATCAGCCAGAAAATGATTGGCAGCCAGTTTCACCAAAGAAACCAAAAAAATCAAAAAAGAAAGCATTTAAAAAGGCTTTTAAAGTTCTTTTGGTATTGCTGACACTATGTTTGATTGGTGCAATAGGAATGTTTATTAAGGGTTACTTTGATGTATCTACCAATACAAAGAACTATAAGCCAGCAGTTTCTGAGCCTTTTAATGGGGTTGACACTAAAAATGGAACTAATATTTTGGTTCTTGGTTCTGATAAACGGGTGACTCAAACATCTGAAGATGCCCGAACTGACACGATCATGGTGGTCAATATTGGGAACAAAGATAAGAAAGTCAAGATGGTTAGCTTCATGCGAGATACCTTGGTGAATATTCCCGACTATAGTTATAATGACTACAGTTATGATTTGAAATTAAATGCTTCCTTTAGTTTGGGTGAACAAGAGAACCATCATGGTGCAGAATTTGTTCGTAAAGTCTTAAAACATAACTTTGATATTGACATAAAATACTATGTAATGGTAGACTTTGAGACTTTTGCTGAAGCCATTGATACCCTCTTTCCTAATGGTGTTAAGATTGATGCCAAATTTGCTACAATTGATGGAGAAGCCGTTGATTCTGTCGACGTACCTGATGACTTGCGGATGAAAGATGGCGTTGTACCAGATCAGACTATTAAAGTGGGTGAACAGCAAATGGACGGTCGTACGCTGTTAAATTACGCTCGTTTCCGTAAAGATGATCAAGGGGATTATGGTCGTACCGTTAGACAGCAACAAGTTATGGCTGCCGTCATGTCTCAAATCAAAGATCCCACAAAACTATTTACAGGTTCAGCAGCTATCGGGAAAATATATGCTTTAACATCAACCAATCTTTCCTTCCCAGTTGTCCTTCAAAAAGGACTTTCGACCATGACTGGTGGAAAAGGCGTTGAACATGTTACAATTCCTGAAAATGGTGATTGGCTAGATGAATATGATATGTATGGCGGTCAAGCCCTGTATATTGATTTTGCCAAATATCAGAAATCTCTCGCTAAAATGGGATTACGTTAAAATGTGGTATAATGAAGAGTAACCTAGGTTGCTCTTTTTTAGTGCACCTCTAAAGTAAAGGAAAAATGAATGTTAAAGAAAAATGAAATTGTTGAAGTTGTCATTGAAGACTTGAGTCATCAAGGATCAGGTATTACCAAAGTAGACGGCTTCGTCTTTTTTGTGGAAAATGCTCTGCCGGGTGAACGCATCACCATGCGTGTCTTAAAACTCAATAAAAAGATTGGTTTTGGTAAAGTTGAAGAATACCTGGAAAAATCCCCATATCGGAATGAAGACTTAGACATTGCCTACTTAAGAACCGGTATCGCAGATTTTGGTCATCTTGTCTATGACCAACAATTACTTTTTAAGGCTAAACAAGTTAAGGACAACCTCTATAAAACCGCTGGAATTAATTCAGTTGAGGTTTTACCTACAATTGGCATGGAAGAACCCTATGCTTATCGCAATAAAGCTCAGGTTCCCGTTAGACGTGTCAACGGTCAGTTAGAGACTGGATTTTTTAGAAAAAATTCTCATGACTTGTTACCAATTTCTGATTTTTATATTCAAGACAAGGAAATTGATAAACTGATTCTTTTTGTTCGAGACCTTTTGCGTCGCTATGAAGTGAGTCCTTATGATGAAAAGGAAAAAACAGGCTTAATAAAAAATTTAGTGGTGCGTCGTGGCCATTATTCAGGTCAAATGATGTTGGTTTTTGTGACCAGTCGTCCTAAGGTTTTCCGTGTGGATCAAATGGTTGAGAAAATTACAGAGGCCTTCCCTCATGTAGTTTCAATCATGCAAAATATTAATGACCAAAATGGCAATGCTATTTTTGGCAAAGATTTCAAAGTGCTTTATGGTCAAGATTATATCATGGATAGCATGTTAGGGAATGACTACATGATATCTGCCCAGTCTTTCTACCAAGTCAATACCCTTATGGCAGAAAAACTTTACCAAACGGCCATTGATTTTTCAGAGCTTTCGAAAGATGACGTGGTCATCGATGCCTATTCAGGAATTGGTACTATAGGATTGTCATTTGCTAAAAATGTGAAAAAAGTTTATGGCGTAGAAGTGATCGAAGCTGCGGTCAAAGATGCTCAGAAAAATGCAGAACGAAATGGCATTCGCAATGCAACATATGTCGTTGACAGTGCAGAATCAGCCATGGAAAAATGGACAAAAGAAGGCATTAAGCCAAGCGTTATCTTAGTTGATCCCCCTCGTAAAGGCCTAACAGAGAGCTTTATCGAAGCAAGTGTAGCCATGAAACCCCAAAAGATTACCTATGTTTCATGTAATCCAGCCACCATGGCGCGTGATATCAAACACTACCAAGAACTGGGGTATGACCTTAAGAAAGTCCAGCCGGTGGATCTTTTTCCGCATACGCATCATATTGAGTGTGTAAGCTTGTTAGAAAAACGCAAGTAATTCATAGCGCTTCCTGGTTTCAAGGCGCCATGCTAAAAAATCTTCAAAGAAAAGAACAAAAAATAACCCGTTCCCCCTTTTGACCGAGTTGTTGGACGAGTTATGGTCTATTAATAACGAGTAACCGTCTTTTTAATGGTTCTAATCTGGAGTTGAGCTGGAAGCTCAGCTCCTTTTGTATTTTCATTAGAACATAATTGATTGAATATTAAGTCACAACAGGTTCATGATGTATTACTTATTAGATTTAGATAAATTTGAAGGAACTATCAAGAACTAAGCTTTTATTTAAATACACATTTCAGTAAGTGGACAATTTATAACTTTTCTAGATGGAATAGAGGTAAAATTGTAGAGATTGTAATTGAGAGGTTGCAGTCTTTTTGTAGTTTTAGTAGTATAATTATTTAAGGAGTATAAAGCATGAGTGATAATTTGAATTCTAATATTGATCCTCGAATTAAATTTCAACAATTACCCCCATCCGCAATAATAAAAGGTTTTGTAGATGGTGAGACCGAATGTAACTATGAAATTTATTTATTGGAATTGCTTAATAAATCAGAATATTTTAGAGAGAAGGGAAAATCTGAATTTCAGATGCCTTTAGACGAGAGTCATGGGGAATGTGATGCAGTAGCAGATGATTACAAGATAGACTTCAAGCTTCTTTCTTCAAGTAGTAGACTGCAGGCAAGCAATTTATTTTCACCTAGTATCACTAATCTTGGAAATGGTATTACTGCAATTGGAGAAAGTAGAAAGCCGAACGGAGAAATTAAAGCAACTCAGATTCATGTTGCGTTTCGATTTAGAACTGTATCTGATTTAATACGACTCAAGGCAGAGCGTCAACATATTAGGAAACAATGTCTTGAAAAAGATATTATAAATGTCCTAAATATGCTTGAGAAGCAGAAAAATCTCCTTTTATTTTTCCCTTATATTTTTAATACGGAAGTAGAAATTACCACTAATGAACTAGATGATATCATTTTAAATGCAATAAGCTATGATTTTTCTTCTCTTTTCGCCTACAGACATATAAAAGCACAATCGTTAGAAACTTATTTACTTACTATTGTACGTGATGAGTTTAACATTTTTAAGATATTCAATAAAAAGCTAAAACTCATTGAAAAACTCAGTTGTTCGGAATTACCTACTTTTGTTAAATTAAAAAGTTATTCTATCTGAAAGGGGAAACGTTTTGGTTAATCCAGAGTTTTATGAAAAAATAGCTAAAATATTCTGTGGAGATGATTTAGAATTATTCAAGTACAAATCCGGTCCAGACCTAGTTCACTTTTTTTATAATAATTTCAAAACATCTGATAGCTATGGACAGGGCTTTCCAACAAGGTGGAGATATGTAAATCAAAAATTATTAGAGTTTTCTTCAGTAGGAAAGATTGATGAGTATTTTAATGTAATTCTTTCTAAACAGTATCTTTTAACAGAAAGACAAATTAGTGAAATTGATGCACTTGAGCATCAACAAAGAATATTAGATGAACTGAATAAAGTATGCTCGGTTTACTCGCTAAAACTATCTCAAAAAAATGGTGCATTTCATTTAGTAGAAATTGATTTAGATCTGATTGAAATTGGTAGTGGTGGTTTTGCAAATATTTATTACCAAAAATCAACAGGACTAGTATTGAAAAAACTTAATGAGGAATCTGCAAGAAGTGCTTCAATCCGAAGCCGCTTTAAGCGTGAATATGAAATAACTAAATCTTGTTCAGATATTGGAAGCATCATTAAAGTGTATGATTTTGATATTGGTAATTGGTCATATACCATGGAGAAAGCAGATAATATATTGGATGATTTTGTTAAAGAAAGTTCTTTGACAGAGGATTCTCAAATTAATATCATTCGACAAATTTTGTATTCGATGTCACTAGTTCATCAAAGAGGTGTGCTACATAGAGATTTGAGTCCGACCAATATTTTCTTCATAAGTGGCATAATTAAATTAGCTGATTTTGGATTGGGGAAAAATTTGAATACGTTAACTTCTCATCAAACTATGGATACTACATCTTTTGGGCAACTTTTTTATTGTGCTCCAGAGCAACTAACCCTATTGAAAGATGCTGATAAACGCAGTGATGTATATTCACTAGGACGTATAATAAATTTTGTAATGACAAAAAATCCTAACGATTTTTCTCACTCATTACGTTCAATTAGTGAGAAAGCAACTAATTTAAACCCAGAATATCGATATGAAGATGCTACTAAAATGTTAGAAAAACTCAATAGATTAGTTAGTATCAGAGCTGATAAAAAATACGAAGTAATGATATGGGATAAGATTTCAAATCAAAAAATTGATTCGGATGTGGAAAATTATATATATGAATTATCTGGTATAGACTTATGTCAAAAGTGTATGCAGAAAGGTAATGTTTTTTTAAATGCGTTATTTGAATTTATAAAAATAGATGATAGTCATGCAATCTACATAGTCCAACTGATAGACTCTCATTATAAAATTCAGTTAAAGAAATTCGAAGATGCGGATATTTTTGCAAACTTTGCCTATAGAATTTTGAAAGGGAATTTTACTTATACTATAAATGAAGTTGCAGCTACAATATTGAGATATGTTGCTTTTGAAGTTAATCGATTTAATGCGCAGCACAAAATCGATGATTTAAAAACACGTGGATTAGAACCTCTAATTGAAGACATTTTAGAAATATGAATTACTGCTAGCGAAGAGAATTATTTTCGTTGCATAGTATAATCCTAATTTTGTAACTCCATTTCGTTTAATAGTATAGGTAGGCACTATCAGCACACGTCGAGTGTGTATGCCTGTTAGAAAAACGTAAGTAGTATTTGATGCTTTGAAGAAAGACATCAACTGAAAATAACCATTCTTTATGAGTGGTTATTTTGCATGTTATCAAAATGACGCATGTGGTCATTTGATGTAAAAATGTATTAAGACTTCACATTTTCTAAAGTGAAATATTGTATAATAAAGATAGAGAGACTTTGTATTTCTATGAAGACAAATGAAACAGTCTTTTATATCTTACTATTGTCTAATCTCGGAGGCTCCCAATGAAATTTATGGTTAAATCTTGGACTTTGGGTCCGGCCACATCGTCTTTTTTCTTAAGTTTAATTTTTAATGTTTTTGGGCTTGTCATACTTTATCATTATTTTACATCTTTTTATCGCAGTGACTGGGAGCTTTTTGGTGCTGCCGTGATGTTTGCGGTTGGTATTCCTGGAGTTCTATGCTTTTTGGGTATTCTCCATGAGAGAAAAGTCGCCAAGAAAGAATTTTTCCCATTAAATGATGGAGTTGGCGAAAGCCATGTCTTGCATTTGGCTAATAAATTGCAGGATCGTCTCTCATCATTGAATTTTCTCGTTGAAACGAATGAGGATGGTATCAGAATTTCAAGGCTATTAAGTACTGAAGAAGAGGCTAAGCTGACGTCAGGGAAAACCCTATACAATGATGGAATCGTTCTTTTAAAAACCATTCAGAATCATAAGTTTATACGCTTAAATTTTGAAATGGCTCTGACAAAGGAAAATGATATTTATCATCAAAAAACTAGGCTGGTGGGTGGTCGCTCTATTCATTTATCCTACAGGGCAGAAATGAATTCTAAAAATGGAATGATGCATGTCCAGAAAAGTCAATCGCGTCCGAATTCATTGGGAGATATTCTAAAAATATCTCAAAAAGAAGATCACTGGAAAGAAGCCTTTGATGCCGAAAGTAAATACGCTCTCCAGATGGGCGCCTTAGGTGGTGGAGGTGCGATTTTAGTTTTACTTGGATTTTTCATTGAGTGGTTAGTTGGAAAATTTTAATATGAAAAAATAAGAAAATACTGAACAGTTTCAGATATTGCGATATATTTATCTTCTCAAAATGAAATGACTAAGTTGAACGGGTAAAAGCTTTTATTCAGTAGTTATTCCCAATCAATCGTCTTAAGAATACAAGCGTCGATAATAAGGAGAGAGATTATGCTTGCCATTAAATTAATTTTTGGAACCCTATTAAGTTTAGGAGCATTTGTTCTATTTATCATTGCATTTAAAGTCTATTATAAGTATTTATTGCAAGAGTCAAAGTGTATCAAAAAAACAAGTGGCGAAGTGATTGCCTATACTAAAATAAGCCGAGGTGCAGAAGGCTCTGGTATTCAATTGCCCATAGTATCGTATGAGGTTAGAGGACAACAATTTAAGGTGGTAGGTCCAGAATTTAAGGCCTTTAAGACCTATTCTCACAGTTCTCCAATAGAAACAAATACGATTAAATCTTGCTATGAAAAAGACCAAGTCCTCTATATTGACCGCAGTATAAATAGTCATTTTGGGCTCATAAAGAATCCACTTGCAGAGCTCTATCCAATTGGTACAAGACTTGATGTTTTTTATGCACCTGACAAACCGAAGTTAGCATATGTACAAAGATATTGTAATCGTAAATGGGCCTTTTATTTAACCTTTGTCACTGCTATTTCCTTACTCCTAACGGATTTATTGATAGTCATATTATTACCTTGAAGTAGTGGCCCAATTAAGAAAGATGCTTTTAGAAAAAAATAAGAATGGAAAAAGATAGTTTATTACCTGGACAAAGTCCAATAAAAAATCATTTCGATGCTTTGAGAAAAGAGATTATTGAGCTTGTTTTTGAGCGTGATCAACTCAAATATACCATCTGTGAAAACATCAAAGCTCGCTATATTCGTGAATATGGTGAATTGGAGTATCGTGTTTATAAAGCTTACTGCGACTTTTTAAGATTAGGTCGCAAAAAAGATTACATACAAGCTAAAATTAATCGGCAAGAAAAGGTTAATCTGGAAGTCATTGAGAATCAATTAGACCTAGATTTTGAACAGTTTCAAAAATCTTTAAAAGAAAAATTGAAGGAGTTCACTCAAGCCATTGAACGAGGAAATTTACCCTTTTTGAATGATGAGGACGACAAAGAATTAAAACGACTGTATAAAAGTTTGGTCAAAAAACTCCATCCCGATTTAAATCCTAACCAAAGTGAAGAGGAAGCCCAATTCTTCATGGATGTGGTTTCAGCATTTAAATCCGGTGATTTAAAGACCCTTAAACTGATTGAGTTTCTTTATCAGGAAGGGGTTACTAATCAGGCAGTTGATTCAATGGGTATCAAAATATCTTTTGAGCAAGAAAAAGAAAGACTTGAAACGATTCGTCAGGAAATTAAAGATGAGATTGAGGCCATCAAACAAAAGCCACCATATATCTTGCAAGAGCTTTTGAGCTCAAATGAAATCATCAAACAGAAAAAGGAAAGTCTTAAACATCAATTAGCTTCCTACCAAGAAGCCATCAAAACTCAAAAAGAAGCTATAAAAGACTTATTAGGAAACGCAAATGCATGAACTTATGACTAATGATAATATTGGCTTAATCAAATACTTACAACATCAAGAATTGGCCCTAGAACTCCCTAAACCCTTTGAAAGAGATATCTATCTTTTTGAAACCATTGTAGCTGGAACAAGCCATATTGAGGGAATTGAAGAAATTGAAGCAGAACTGGCGCTTGATGACAAGTTAGTCTTCTATCGAGAACCGGATAATCGATTTGATCCGCAGGCAATTAAAATTGTAACGTTGAAGGAGAAAAAAATAGGCTATCTTCCCCAAAAAGATAATGTCATTTTTGCGCGGTTGATGGATGCAGGAAAGGTTCTTTTTGGAAAAATTATTGACATAGAGAAGAAGGGCAAGTGGACGCGAATAACAATTGCTATCTATTTGCATGAAAGCTAAGCACAAAGAGCACATCTCTGAAGGTCTTAATCAAATTATATTTTGGTCTTACAGATAGAAAATAGTTTCCATTTTTTTTCTTATTCTAACTGGCCTAAACGCTATTCGTAAAAAACCTCAATTCCGGAGTGGAATTGAGGTTTTTTGTATTTTTAGCTTGCTAGACTAACAATAAGGCTAATCCGATAACCATAAAGGCTACCATTTTATAACTTTCATTGATTAGAATCAATGTGAGTGATTTTTGTTCAAAGAAGTAGTTTTTTAATCCAGAAAGAACAGTGATGATTCCTATAACAAGGGCATTCAATGGCGTTGCAGCGTGAATAGCTGACAAGAAGAGTATTGTTAGGATACTGATGATAACTTCAACAATTAAGGTCATCATCATTTCTTTTTTGCCATCACCATTTTTACCGATGTCTTCGGGATTAATACCCATGGCTTTGATCCATGCTTTTTGGAAGAGCATGCCATACCAAAGACCGCCAATCATGAAGTTAATTACTCCTGTTACAATTGCTACAATAAGTGTCATTTTTTTCTCCTATGTATTTTCTTGGGGGGATTACTGTTTTTTGACCTGATATGTTAATCCCAGGGCACCAGTTGAGAAGCTTTCTGAACTCATGAGCTCCATGTCAGCTGTTACTTGGTCAAAGAGGCGATAGCCATTTCCAACAAGGGTTGGGGAAAGGGTTACAATAATGCCGTCAACTAATTTAGCTTGGAGCAGGTAGTTTGCTAAACGCGGACTACCAAGGACCAGAATATCTTTTCCTTCCTTGTTTTTTAGCTTTTGAATGTCTTCCTCTAGGTTTTCTTGAATGAGGGTGGAATGGTTCCAGTCAAGCTCTTTGAGGGTTTTTGATGCGACAATTTTCTCTACATCCTGTATCCATCTGGCATGTCTGCGTTCATAATCAGTGGCATCTGGATTATCAAGCATTTTTGGCCAATAATCTGCCATCATTTCATAGGTTGCTCTCCCCCAAAGAATAGTATCAACGCTAGCTAAGTTTTTTTGAGCAAAGGCTTCTAACTCTTCATTATAAGCGACAAAACCGATGTCCATTGGACCATTGGGGCCTTCAACGATGCCATCTAAGGACATGTGTAAAAAGATTTTTAATTTTCTCATTTTCAGACTTTCTCATTTTGTTTTTCTCAGTATACTGTTTTTAGGTGAGAAAGTAAAAAAATGTGTTTTCATGCCTGAAGATAGCTTTATTTTCAAGTGCGAGATGGTATAATGACTTTAGGTGAAAGCTTTTAAAAATGTCAATACATGAGGGGTCAAAATGACTGAAATCTGGTCAGGGGACTGTGACTATTTCCATAGCCCACCAACCCTCTGTATCTCTATTAGTGAGCCGCTTGAATCGGGAAGAATTTTTAAAAAGTTATGGGAATAAAGCCGTTGAAATGGTGGGAACGAAAGACTTTCAACTGCCAAATCAAGAAAAGGATGCCATTGCATTTTTAAGTTATTTAGACAGTAAAGGCTACTAGGAAAAAGTTGTTGATGGTTTAGACATTTTTGCTGGCTTGGGTATAACAGCAGCACTCTGTTTAACACCGGTGTTATTGTGGTATACGCCTGTGGTTATTATTGCTTTAATTGTTCTTGTTTATGTCAGAAATAATTATTTTTGAGATGAATGAGTTGCGTTATTTTTCTCCAGACTATTCATGCAAAACTCAACAGGCTTCTTAAACGTCAGCTACTTGACAAATCTGTGGAAAAATCAGATACTTTAATATGTAAAACTTATACAATAAGGTTTCTTTGGAGGCTTTAAGGAGTAAGGAGAAAGAAATGTCGCGCGAAATTGCAACTACGCTGACCAACATGTGTATGATTTATGATGACCAAGGACGTGTTTTAGTGCAAGATAAGGTTAGTAATGATTGGTGGGGAATTACTTTCCCAGGTGGACATGTTAGACCTGAGGAATCCATTGTAGATTCCACGATCAGAGAAATTAAAGAAGAAACAGGTTTAGACATTACTGATTTGGAAATTTGTGGTATCAAAGATTGGACAAATGAAGATGGTTCACGGTATGTTGTCTTCTTATACAAAACCAATAAATTTTCAGGGCAATTACAGTCCTCAGATGAAGGCGAAGTGTATTGGGTGGACTTAGAAGAGCTGAAACATTTGAAGTTAGCCTCATCCATGGATATCATGCTAGAAGTTTTCTTACGAGATGATGTTAGTGAGCATTTTTTCTTCCAGGAAAATGGGGAATGGAAAGATCAATTGAAATAACAAATGATAAAGACTGTCTTTCGGGGCAGTTTTTCTTTTTGGCTTGAACGTCTCCGTGGTATAATGGTTTTAGTTTACATAAAGGAGAATACCATGAAAATCTATTTCGCTAGTCCTTTGTTTACTGAGATGGAAGTTACATTTAATCAAGTCTTAGTAGAAAAGATCCGTCAAACCTATCCGGATGTTGAGGTGTTTTTACCTCAAGAACAAGGTGATATTAATGATAAAAACGCTTATGCTGATTCTAAAATGATTGCGCAATTGGATACCCAAGCTGTTTTAGATAGTGATTTACTGATTGCAGTCTTAGATGGTCAGGTCATTGATCCAGGTGTTGCTTCTGAAATTGGTGTGGCATACCAAGCTGGAATCCCGATTCTTGGCTTGTACTCCGATTCACGTCAATTAGGAGCTGATAATCAAGATAAATTGAATGCCTTGAAAACAGTAGCAGAATCACAATTTGGCTATGTTAATCTTTACACAGTTGGTTTGATTAAATTAAATGGAAAAATCGTTAGCAGTAGCCAAGATTTACTTCAAGCCATTACTGAATTTCTTTAGGACTTTGAAGGGACATCAAGATGATTAGAGAAGTTCAAATAACTGATGCTCCAGCCATTAAAGCCCTCTGTCGAGATGCTTTAGGCTATGATGCAGACTTAGATCTGGTCCGTCAACAGATTGGGAAATTGTGCCAGGACCCTAAACATCATAGTTTTGTCTATCTTGACCCGTCAACTCAAGCACTATTGGGTTATGTAGAGGTAGAAGATTATGATTGCTTTTATAGTCCCACTGGCTTAAATGTTTTGGGTTTGGCAGTTCTTGAAGATGCTCAGGGGCAAGGCATTGGTAAGCAGCTGATGACTTTTTTGGAAGCATGGGCCAGAGATCATGCTTATCCCTTTATTCGCTTGAATTCAGCCCTTCATCGTGAAGATGCGCATGCTTTTTATCAAAAATTAGGCTATGATGGGCAAAAACTACAAAAACGTTTTATCAAAGAACTAAGTGTCAATGATTAAAGAAAAAGGCATCCAGATTTATGGTTTCAATCTGGGTGTTTTTTCGTAAGCAGATGCGAAAACCAACTTATCAGATGTTGCAAAACAGTTTTGTGTCATAAAATCCACTCTTACTCAATATTTCACGCTACCACTAAATGAGAGATTCAGGGCATTTCTGCCAACAAATGGGCATTTTTATAGTATAATAATCAAGTAAATACCAAGATAAGAGGTTAAGCAATGGATAAAACAAAAGTGAATTTAAATGAAATTCGTGTCTTTGAAAATTTCAATATTGAACAACTAGAGTTCGGTCATGTCATTTTAAGTACAGAGGTTACCAGTTTTAGTTTGAACTATTATGACATTACTCATGGTGGCTACCTTTTTACCCTTTGTGACCAAATGGGTGGTTTGATTGCAAGATCAACAGGTGTTGAGTCTGTCACTTCTCAAGCGACAATCAATTATTTAAAACCAGGCTTCCTTGGCGACAAACTGTTTGTAGAAGGAATTCTTCTTCACAACGGAAGATCAACCCAGGTTGTCGAAGCAACTGTCAAAAATGAAAAAGGTACCTTATTAACCAAGGCGACCTTAACCATGTTTAACACTAAAAAAAGTGAAAATAAGTCTTAAATTAGCAGAAGCAGTTCATTGAACTGCTTTTTTAAGTGCACAAAGCTGACATTTTCTTCATTTCATGGTAAACTAGTTAATAAGAATGATTATAAATAAGAATGAGTATAGGAAATGAGGGAATGCATTATGTCATTAATGACTTTTAACAATGTTTGGTATAGCTCTGATGACAAAGATATTATCAAGAATCTATCTTTTGACTTAGAAAAGGGTGATTTTATGTCAATCGTTGGTCCATCAGGTGGAGGAAAGAGTACACTATTAAAGTTGGCAAATAGTTTAATCAGTCCTAGCAAAGGGGATATTTTCTTTAAGGGTGATTCCCTGGAAAAGCTAGACCCAATTTCACTGCGTCAAAAAGTTTCCTATGTTTTCCAAACCCCACATTTATTTGGTGAGACTGTTGAGGATAACATAGCTTTTCCCTACAGTATCCGTCAGTTAGCTGTCGATAAAGAACGTGTCAATGTCTTATTTGATTTGTTCCAAATGGACAAGGCTTACTTGAAACAAGATGTCAAAAAATTATCAGGTGGTGAAAAGCAGCGTATTGCTCTTATTCGACAATTACTTTTTGAACCTCAAATCTTATTATTAGACGAAGTGACTTCAGCATTGGACCAAAAGAATAAGGAAATTGTTGAAACTGTTATTCAAGACTGTCATCAAAAGGGTGTGACCATTATGTGGGTAACACATGATATGGAACAAAGTCAAAAATATGCCAATCGATTGATGACAATAGTAGCAGGACAATTAGAATCATTGGAGGTATTAAAATGAGCGGAGCAGAACAGATATCAGTAACATCATTAGTGTTAGCGTCATCTCTAGTTTTTATTACCCTCTTTTTTTCCTACTGGCAAAAGCTAAAGCTGGAAAAAGAGATTTTGATAAGTGCTATCAGAGCTGTGCTGCAATTATTGGTTGTCGGATTCGTCCTCGACTATATTTTTGGATATAAGAATCCGCTTTTTACAGGCCTGCTATTATTATTTATGATTGTTAATGCTGCTTATAATGCTTCAAAACGTGGTAAAGGTGTCAAAAATGGTTTTAAGATTTCTTTTATTGCTATTTTCTTAGGAGCAAGTATTACCTTATCAGTTTTAATTTTTTCAGGGATTTTAGCATTTGTTCCCAATCAAATGATCCCTGTTGGTGGTATGATTATCAGTAATTCCATGGTGGCCATTGGACTCTGTTATAAGCAACTCTTAGCTTCTTTTCGTGACAAACAAGAAGAAGTTGAAACAAAGTTGGCCTTGGGAGCTGATATATTACCAGCCTCTATTGATATTATTCGAGACGTGATTAAAACAGGTATGGTTCCAACAATTGATTCTGCTAAAACGTTAGGGATTGTCTCCTTACCAGGGATGATGACGGGATTAATTCTAGCGGGTACTTCTCCGATTCAAGCCGTAAAATATCAAATGATGGTAACCTTTATGTTACTTTCAACAACCTCCATCGCTTCCTTTATTGCATCATATTTGGCTTACAGAGGCTTCTTTAATGCTAAAAAGCAAGTGGTGTTTCCTTCACAACAAAGCTAAAAAAGCAGAGATTTAAGGATCTCTGCTCTTTTTTATTTGCGATATAATTTATCATGCTGATAGACGGGATCGAAGGTGACATTTACGCCTAATTTTCTAAGAACATTTCTGTCTTCCTCGGTTAAGGTTACTGTTGAGTGGGCCTCGCTACCTTTTAGATTTCCAAGTTCCTTCATCGCTAAATGGGCTTGGTCGTTATTCATAGCTGTGATTGCTAAAGCAATCAGAATTTCATTAGAGTGAAGGCGAGGATTTTGGCTACCTAGGTGGTTGACTTTTAATCCTTGGATGGGTTTGACATATTCGGGCTCAATCAAATGGGTTTCTTTACTGATATGAGCTAATTTCTTAATGGCGTTAATGACAACAGCAGCTGTTGGCCCAAATAAGTCAGAGGTTTTTCCTGTTACCATTTCTCCATTTGGAAGTTCCAAAGCAAGAGCGGGAGCGCCGGTTTGTTCCGCTTTTTGGCGTGCAAGAACTGTTACTTTGCGATCTTCAGGACTAACACCAATATCATTCATTAAGAGTTCAATTTTCTTAATGGCTGATTCTGGCACACGTTCTGCTTTAAAATCGACAAGGGTTTGATAGTAACGACGAATGATTTCTTGTTTTGAAGCTTCAATTGCTAAGTCATCATCAATAATGGAAAAACCAACCATATTAACCCCCATATCAGTTGGAGAAGCATATGGAGATTTTGATAAAATCCGTTCAAAAGTTCGATTTAAAACTGGGAATACTTCAATGTCACGGTTATAATTGACAGCTGTTTTTCCATAGGTTTCCAAGTGGAAAGGATCAATCATGTTAACATCATCTAAATCTGCGGTTGCAGCTTCATAGGCGAGATTGACAGGATGATGTAAGGGGAGATTCCAGACAGGGAAAGTCTCAAATTTGGCATAGCCAGATGTAATCCCATTGATTTGATCATGGTACATTTGAGACATACATGTTGCTAATTTACCTGAACCAGGTCCTGGTGCAGTCACAACAACAAGGTTTCGACTGGTTTTAATATAATCATTTTTTCCCATTCCTTCTGGAGAAATGATGTGATTGATATCAGTAGGATAACCTTTTATAGGATAGTGCAGGTAAGATGTAATCCCATTCTTTTCCAATTGTTTACGAAAGGCATCAGCAGCAGCTTGGTTATTGTACTGAGTAATAACCACTGAGCCTACAAAAATATCAAGTGAATGGAAGGTATCAATCAAGCGAAAGACTTCTTGGTCATAAGAAATACCCAAATCACCTCTAGCTTTAGAATGTTCAATGTTATTGGCATTAATCGTAATGACAATTTCAACTTGATCTTTCAACTCTTTTAACAGTTTAATTTTGTTATCAGGCTCATAACCTGGTAAAACACGAGCAGCGTGGTAATCTTCTAACATTTTGCCGCCGAATTCCATATAAAGTTTGCCATCAAATTGATGAATGCGCTCTAAAATATGGTCGCGTTGTAGTTGTAAATACTTATTCGAATCAAAAGCCATTTTTTTCATCATAAATCACCTCTGTTTAGCATTATATCAAAGATGCTGCTTTTAGGGAAAGCTTTTTCCAAAATCTGTATGATTTCTTTTGAAAAATCAAAACTGCTTATTAAATTCCGAATGAACTCCGTAAAAAACAAGACATTTCCAAAAAAAATCATTAAAAAAGAAAATAGTATTGACAATTCTCATTTTTTCAATTATACTGATTACAATTAAATACTGCTTTAAACCATGTCCCGTGAGGCATGAAAGTCACAAAGAAGAGAATAGTTGCTATCCTCTTATTTTCTGTAGCCTTTAAGACTCACGCCATGCGCTTGAGTCTTTTTTTGACTTTAAAGGGTATTCAATTAATTAAGGTAGACAGTGAGCTACTATTAAAAGGAGAAATTTATGTCAAAATTGTCTTTAGACAAAAACAATGCGCGTGCCCTAGCTGCCGCTATCGTAGCCTCTGGAACGGATGACTTAAATGTCATGTTCCTAGCCTTTTCCATGTCATCCATCATCACAGAATTGGGTATAACAGGAGCTCAAGGTGGTTGGATTGCGACCATTACCAACCTAGGAATGTTAGTAGGTGGTTTACTATTTGGCTTATTAGCAGATAGACATCATAAATTTAAAGTCTTTAAGTGGACAATCTTAGTTTTCTCTATTGCAACAGGTTTGATTTACTTCACTAAAAGTATCGAATACCTCTACATCATGCGTTTTATCGCTGGTATTGGTGTCGGTGGTGAGTATGGTGTTGCCATTGCCATCATGGCAGGGATTGTTCCGCCTGAAAAAATGGGACGTATTTCATCCCTTAACGGAATTGCAGGGCAGGTAGGATCAATCACCTCAGCATTACTAGCAGGGTGGTTAGCACCAGCCTTGGGATGGAGAGGACTCTTCTTATTTGGTTTAGCCCCAATCTTATTAGTGCTTTGGATGAAGCTTTCAATCGACGATGACAAGATTTGGGACAAGGGAGGAAATGAGTCAGAAGAAACAAGCCAACCTGTCAAAATCAACCAACTCTTTAAGAGCCCAACTTTAACAGCGCAAACTTTAGCTTTGATGGTGATGACAACAGTACAAATTGCAGGATACTTTGGTATGATGAACTGGTTACCAACTATCATTCAAACAAGCCTCAATATTTCCGTAAAAGATTCCTCACTTTGGATGGTATCAACCATTCTAGGAATGTGTCTAGGGATGCTCACCTTTGGACAAATTTTAGATAAATTTGGACCAAGACTAGTGTATACAGTATTCTTACTAGCCTCTTCCATTTGTGTCTACCTCTTCCAGTTTGCCAACTCAATGCCGACAATGATTATCGGTGGGGCAATTGTAGGTTTCTTCGTCAACGGAATGTTTGCAGGTTACGGGGCAATGATTACAAGACTTTATCCACACCACATTCGTTCAACGGCTAACAATGTCATTCTTAATGTGGGACGAGCTATCGGTGGATTCTCGTCAGTAATCATCGGTAAAATTTTAGATGCTTCTGGCGTTCCAATGGTTATGATTTTCCTAGCATCGCTATACATCATCTCATTTATTGCCATGCTATCTATTAAAAATTTAAAATCATCTATCTATAGCAATCTGGCAAATTAATTGAAGGCTCACGCTTAAGAAATAGTGAATAAGTCACCTATAATATCGTAAAAGTCCTTAGACAATCTAAGGACTTTTTATAGATTTTTGAGGAATTTTTCGCAATCAATAGCAATTCGAGTATGACTTGCTTCAGCAACAAAAGTATCCTTGACAAAGGCTTCTATGCGAAAGTCAAATCGTCTTCCATTTACCTTTAGGTCAGTTATGTTGATTGTAACTGGATCACCAATTTTACTGGCTTTTAAGTGTTGAATGGAAATATGACTGCCAACGGTCGATTGCTTTGGATCTTGCAAAAGGGTTTCACCCAAATGGTAAGCAGCATTTTCCATGAAAGCTACTAATGATGGCGTTGATAAAACGCTTAATCCCCCTGAACCCATTTGAGAGGCGGAATGCTTTTCCTCAGTATCAAAAATCTTAGAAAAAATAGTCATTGATTTTCCTCCTTTTTTATCTATTATATGACATAATACCTTTTCAGTCTTTTAGGAACTGTGAATATGTTATACTAGAAAAAAAGTGATTGGATTTACACATGAAAGAAAATAAAGATGCTGTGACAGCTTATATTGCTGCAAGACCAGAAAGTCATCAGCAACAATTAGAAAGCTTAAGAAACTTAATTGTCAGTCAATTGCCGGACTCAGTGATTGAAGGAATGGCATGGTCCATGCCTTCTTACTGGGACAAGACCTATCTGATTCATTTCCAAGATTATAGCAATCATATGAATCTTTACATTGGCCCTGAAGCGGTAGATCATTTTAGTACGATTTATGCAAATTTAAGATTCAGTAAACGGGGGATTAAACTGACTTACGAAGAAAGCTTACCCCAAGAAGAAATAAAAGCCATGCTTAAATGGCTTTATGATACATATGCTCAATAGGAGGAAAGAGTGAGACTGGATAAGTTTTTAGTAGAAGCCGGAATTGGCAGTCGGACTCAAGTTAAGTCTATTCTTAAAAAGAAAGAAGTTTTTGTTAATGGTAAACCAGAAAGTCAAGCCAAGTTACAGATCAAACCTAATCAGGATCAGGTTTCATTTGGAGGCCAAGTCCTTGTTTATGAGGAATTCCTCTATTATTTATTGAATAAACCGCAAGGAGTTGTCTCAGCGACAGAAGACAAGGTTCATCAAACCGTTCTCGATTTACTAGATGATACCGCAAGACGTAAATCCGTTTTTCCTGTTGGAAGACTTGATAAGGATACACATGGTTTACTCCTTTTAACCAATGATGGGGAGTTGGCTCATCGTCTACTTTCTCCAAAGAAACATGTTGATAAAGTTTATATGGCCAGAGTTGATGGGATTATGACAGAACAGGATGTTGAGGCTTTTGCCAAAGGCATAACCTTATCAGACCATCAGTGTTTACCAGCTCAATTACAGATAGAAGAAGTTGATGCTGAAAGGACTTGCTGCAAAGTTAGAATTACCATCAGAGAAGGAAAGTTTCACCAGATAAAACGAATGGTTTTAGCCTGTGGCAAGGAAGTCACTGACTTACAAAGGATTTCAATGGGTCCTATCCAATTGGATGATAGCTTAGCTTTGGGCGCCTTTAGACGCCTCAATGAAACAGAAATGAAAGCCATACTAGCCCTAAAATAGAAATATAAAAAACCGTTACCAAAAAAGGTAGCGGTTTTTTAAAGCCATTTTTTGAATTTTGAATAAAGGATAGCCGAGATAAAAATCGTAATCGCAAAAGCAATAACTAAGGGGTAGCCCATGGGGTTTTCCAATTCCGGCATATGTTTGAAATTCATCCCATACCAGCCTACTAAAATGGTTAAGGGCATGCAACAGGTTGTTACTGTGGTTAAAACAGCCATATTTTTATTCTGACGCATTTCCAATTGTGATTTGGCTAATTCTCTGATTTGAAGAATGTTTTCTCTTAAAGTTAGGACTGTTGATTGAAGCCGTGTAACGCGTGATGAGAAAAGATGGAAGAAGCGTAAGTGTTCGTCACTAAAGAAATTATTTTCATTTTCTGAAAATTCTTGTGCTAAATCAATTAACTGACTGTAATGCACATTCAGTTTTGTTAATTTTCGTCGTAAATCATTGAGTTCTTGCTCCCGATAAGAACTCTTCCCCTCTAAAATGCTTTCTTCCATATTGTCCAAAATTTTATCATAGGATTCTAAGAGTTCTGAATCACCTTTGATGAGATTTTCTAAAAAGTCATAGAGAA
Organism: Streptococcus uberis; assembly: GCF_900475595.1. Taxonomy (NCBI): domain Bacteria; kingdom Bacillati; phylum Bacillota; class Bacilli; order Lactobacillales; family Streptococcaceae; genus Streptococcus; species Streptococcus uberis. The sequence goes on along the minus strand of NZ_LS483397.1, from coordinate 1,204,252 downwards.
ATCGTTCCATACTTGGTTGTTTCCACTTTTTACTTTTTTGTATTTTCTTAGCCATTTGTTCTACATGATCATGACTATCAATGAAAACAATACCACGCTCATCAAGTGCAAATGAAAAATCAATGGCTGTATTTAAGATGTCATCTCGGTTGGGGATGTTAAAAGTACCAGTTAAAGAATCAAGATTAACCTCTGCTTTTGTTGAACGTGCTTTTTGAAAATCAAACTCGATGTCAATCCCCATTTTTAAGTCTTGCTGAAGCGAAGGCCATTCTTCCGGTTTAACAATAGCAATAAAAGGCAGTTTTTGAGATTTGCAGTCTTCAAAAGTTGTCGTTTTAAATTTCTCTGAGATTTGGTAAAACATATTTCTATCCTCATATAAAAAAGCCAGTTTTCACTGGCTCAATCATTTAAATTGCCCATTCACCACCACGGAAAATAGGAACAACTTGACCGTCAGCGGTAATCCCATCAATGTCCATTTGATCTGATCCAATCATGAAATCAACGTGAGCTGTGGAACGATTTAAGCCAGCAGCTTTGAGCTCTTCTTGACTCATTTCAGTACCACCTTCTAAACTAAATGCATAAGCTTGTCCAATGGCCAAGTGGTTAGAGGCATTTTCATCAAACAGTGTGTTAAAGAAGGTTAAACCTGAAAGTGAGATTGGTGTTTTATGCGGAACTAATGCAACTTCTCCTAAAGACCGAGCTCCATCATTTTCCTCTACCAGACGTTTAATGGTTTCTTCACCTTTTTCAGCTGTTACTTCTGTAATTTTCCCATCTTTAAAGGTGAATTTCATACCTTCAATGACAACTCCGGCATAGCTTAATGGTTTGGTTGATGAAACATATCCATCAGCTCTGCGATAATCAGGTGCTGAAAAGACCTCTTCTGTAGGCATGTTTGCAATAAAGGTTTCACCTTGCGCATTAACACTTCCGGCAGCTTCCCAAAGGTGATTTTTTGGCATTCCTAGTGTGAGATCAGTCCCTGGTGCTCTATAATGGAGGGCATCAAATTGATATTTGTTAAGGATTGCAGCTTTTGATTCAAGACGTTCTTGATGCTCATCCCATGCTTTAATTGGGTCTTCTTCATAGATACGATTCATTTTGAAAATAGCATCCCAAAGAGCATCGACTTGTTCTTCCTCAGTTTCTAGGTCAGGAAAAACCATGGCTGCCCATTCTGGACTAGCTGCTGCAACTAAATTCCACGAAAATTTATTGGCTTGCGAAGCAGCACGTTGTTTTTCTAAAGCAATGGCAGTAGCTTTTGTTGAGGAAGAGAGTCTTTCTGGATCCACTCCAGCAAAGGCATTTGGATTTGAGGAACGTACAAATAAGCGACTGGCATTTTTATCTAAGAAGTAATTGGATTTTTCAACAACATAATCTGGGACAGTCACTAAGCGTTCATAGTCAGCATGCAAGAGGCGTTCTTTAGCAATACGGTCATCTAAATAATCAACAACAACCTCAGCAGCTCCAGCTTGATAAGCTTTTTCAGTTAGCATTTTTGCAAAAGCATAATGTTCAACAGCAATTGCAATAATAAGAGTATGACCTTTTTGAACATTGACACCTTTACGGATAAGTAAATCCGCATATTTTTCAAGATTTTTTTGGAAATCTGGTAATACCATGATAAGAACCTCTATTTCATAAATTAGTAAGTCTAATGTAGCATAATTCTAACGAAAGCTCAAGATAATCCCTTTTAAATAGGGCTTATTGGCAATTGACTTGATATTTGCTTATTGCCATTTTTCGTGTTAATATATAGAGAAAGAAAATTCTATAGTAGAGGTATTAAAGAGTGGCTTTTGGAGAAAATGGACCCCGTAAAAAAACTGGCTTTGAAAAAATAACGATGTTCGTTGTTATCTTGATGGTCCTTGTTACTGTAGGTGGCCTTATTGCAGGTGCTTTGTCAGTTTTAATGTAAAAAACGCTGAAAGGCGTTTTTTTAAAGTAAGTGAAAGATTGAGAAATTAATATGAGTATGTTTTTAGATACTGCCAAGATTAGCGTTCAGGCTGGTCGTGGTGGCGATGGTATGGTTGCTTTTAGACGTGAAAAATATGTTCCAAATGGCGGCCCATGGGGTGGCGATGGTGGTAAAGGTGGATCAGTCATCTTTAAAGTAGATGAAGGATTAAGAACCTTAATGGATTTCCGTTACAACCGCAAATTTAGAGCTAAAGCCGGTGAAAAAGGAATGACCAAAGGCATGCATGGTCGTGGTTCAGAGGATCTGATTGTTCTTGTTCCACAAGGGACGACCGTTAAAGATGCTGAAACTGGAAAAGTCATTACAGATTTGGTAGAAAATGGTCAAGAGTACGTCATTGCAAAAGGTGGTCGAGGTGGCCGTGGAAATATTCGTTTTGCAACACCACGTAATCCAGCCCCTGAAATTGCAGAAAATGGTGAACCAGGAGAAGAACGTGAATTAGAATTGGAATTGAAAATTCTAGCTGATGTTGGTCTTGTAGGTTTTCCTTCAGTAGGGAAATCAACCTTATTAAGCGTTGTTTCAGCAGCTAAACCAAAGATTGGAGCCTATCATTTTACAACCATTGTTCCAAACTTAGGAATGGTGCGTACAAAATCTGGTGATAGTTTTGCAATGGCAGATCTTCCAGGTTTAATTGAGGGTGCTAGTCAAGGTGTAGGTCTTGGTACTCAATTTTTACGACACATCGAAAGAACACGCGTTATCTTACATGTTATTGATATGTCAGCTTCTGAAGGTCGTGACCCCTATGAGGATTATGTGTCAATCAATAATGAATTGGAAACTTACAACCTTCGTTTATTAGAACGTCCGCAAATCATTGTCGCCAATAAAATGGATATGCCAGAAGCTGAAGAGCATTTAGTGGCATTTAAGGAAAAATTAGCAGCCGAATATGATGAATTTGATGACATGCCACAAATTTTTCCAGTATCTACTTTGGCTAAACAAGGATTGGATAGTTTGTTAGATGCAACAGCCAATCTTCTTGCTTCAACGGATGAATTCTTACTTTATGATGAATCTGATTATCAAGTCGAAGATGAAGTTTATTATGGATTCTCAGAAGAAGAGAAAGCCTTTGAGATTACACGAGATGACGATGCCTCTTGGGTTCTTTCAGGTGAAAAACTGGAACGTCTTTTTGTCATGACAAATATGGAAAGAGACGAGTCCATAATGAAATTTGCACGACAATTACGTGGCATGGGTGTCGACGAAGCCTTGCGTGAGCGTGGGGCTAAAGATGGAGATTTAGTTCGAATTGGCAATTTTGAATTTGAGTTCGTCGACTAACTTGCTACTTAGCAATGGTACTTCGGCACCTATTGCTAAGACGGCTTTCGCTATAATGCGATAAGCCTAAGCACCTTACTAGCTCGACTGAAAAATAAGGTCGATTTTTCAGTCTTACTTCGTAACTTGCACCTTAGTAATGGTGCTAAAGCACCTATTGCTAAGACGGCTTTCGCTATAATGCGATAAGCCTAAGCACCTTACTAGCTCACTGAAAAATAAGGTCGATTTTTCAGTCTCACTTCGTAACTTGCACCTTAGTAATGGTACTTCGGCACCTATTGCTAAGGCGGCTTTCCCTATTTTGCGATTTATAAGAAAACGATCAAATCGTTAATAGTATTATCTTTTTGTGGAGGTTTTTTATGGGTGATAAACCAATATCCTTCAAGGATAAAGATGGAAACTTTGTTTCTGCAGCAGATGTTTGGAATGCACAAAAATTAGAAGAATTGTTCAATCAATTAAATCCCAATCGTCGTTTACGACTTGAACGTGAAAAATTGGAAAAATCAAAAGGCTAGGATGCGAAGTCCTAGCCTTTTTTGTATACTTAACAAGCTTTTTTCTCATGTAAACATCGACAGAGCTAGCCATAATTACAATTCATTTTGTAAGAGATTTTCTTGTTGCTTTTGAAGTTTTATCCAGTTCACAAATGTATAAACATCATTCACTAAGAAAATAAGAAAACAAATAACAATAGAATAATGGCTGGGGTCCTTATCTGCTTCAAACATCCAAAGCGACATTAAGACTAAATCATTGAGTGAAAAGACTAATGCAAAATAAGGACTTCGTTTATAGGTTAAAAGTGTTGCTAAAAAAGAAGTCGTTATGGAAAGTGTGGACATTAATAAAAAAGAAGTGTGTAGTGTTCCAAGAATAAAGTAGAAGCAAATGGTAACCAAAAAAGTCAAAAAACTCACAGAATAAATATCTTTAATGCTTAAGCGACTAATTAAAACTTGTGATTTTCTACCACGAAAAGGGTGATTAAGCCAAGTCAATAAGGAAATAATGGCTAAAGGTAAGGTCAGAAAAAAATAGGTTATCACTTCGCCATAATAATGATTGATAAGCGACAAATATGCATAAATGACTGAAAATATAATCATCAGCCCTTGCCCAATTGGATTACCTTTTGCTGAAAAAATGAGAGAAGTAGCTCCAATTAAGGATGCCGTAAGGGTTAGGAGATTTGACTCACCAAACAAGAAGTGAGTAGTGACAATTGTTAGAAGTGAAATCAGCCACAAGCACCATTCACACCTTGAAAAGTAATTGTAATTAATCATACTAGTATTCAAACACAGTAAAAAGTATCTGTCAATAACCTTAAAAGCTGTCAAGACTAGAGGAAAACTTCTAGAAATCAGATATCATTAATAAGAAATAGAAAGTCGTATGGAACTCAATTGATACCATATCATGAAATGATGATGAGAAATTGAGATAATTAAAAAACTTGAAATTAATGGGATAAAAGGATTTTTATCAGAAATAACTATCATATAAAACTAATGATAAATAAATATATTGCTAATTAAATGATAATATTGTATGATAATGAACAGACATGTAATGGAGGACTTATTGTGAAAAATAACATTAACTCGAGAAAAAAACATATATTAAAAATCTCATTATTAGCAACAAGTGTATTAACGACAACAGTTTCAACAGTCTCAGCAGATCAATTGCAAAATGAAAAGCAGTCGGATTTGCTTAGTAAGATGACAGAAACATCTACGCCTCATACTATCATAAGTTCAGAAGACCTCTCAAACTCAAATCAAGAGACCAATCAAAAGGATGAGACTGCCCCAAAAAGCTTACAACCTATGATTGAAAAGGTCGATCCATCTCATATCCAGGCTCTTTGGGAAAAAGTTGGCACAGGGGAAGGAGATGTCTTAGCTGTCATTGATTCAGGAATTGAAACCAATCATTCCATGCTACAGCTTCCAGAGGATGCTGACAAAATGTACACAGATCAAACCAGCATTGACAGTAAGAAACAATTATTAGGTATTGAACGAGGACAGTGGATAAATGATAAGCTCCCATTTTACCATGATTACACACAAGGGGAAGAGTCTATTGACAGAAATACCTACCATGGAACCCACGTCGCAGGGATTGCAACTGCTTCAGGCCTAACACAGAAAGAAAATAAGGAGCAAATGCAAGGCATTGTTCCCAATGCTCAATTATTATTTTTAAAAGTAGGGCAACCAAGTGTAGAAGGTGAAAGAGAAAAGCATTATGCCATGGCTGTTAAAGATGCTATTGCTTTAGGAGCAACAGCTATTAATATGAGTTTTGGACAAGTTGGAAAAGCTAGCCATGAACTTAATGATGATTTCAAAAAAGCCTTAGCATTAGCAGCAGATAAAGGCGTCGCTATTGTTGTTGCTGCAGGAAATGATTATGCCATGGGCGGCAGCCAGACGAAGCCTCTTGCGAAAAATCCTGATACAGGTGTCATTGGAACTCCAGCAACTACGGAGGAGGTTTTTACAGTAGCAGCATATGTTGCACCGCACTATTGGAGCAGAGTACTATCGGTTACTGACGGTAGCACATCAAAAGCCTTGGCGCTTGAAATGGCTAGTCCATTTGCAGAAAATAAGGACTATGAGCTCATTTTCTTAGAAAAGGGATTAGAAACGGAAGAGAATGCAGAAAGACTGAAAAATAAGGTTTTAGTCTTGAATTATGACTTTGTCACCAATTCCAAAGAAGTTGCTGAAAAAGTTGAGGCTTTGGGAGCAGCTGGTGTACTTGTCCACAATAATCAAGTTAAAAAACCGCTCATTCCTTTAGCTTATAATGGTCCTTTACCTATGGGCTTTATCAGTAAAGAGGATGCAGATTGGTTAAAAACGATGACAAGTCCACAGTTTAGATTAAAAAAAGAGAAGCAATTAGTTGAGGTGCCTGGTGGCAGACAAATGACAAACTTTTCAAGCTGGGGCTTATCAGTTGATGGCAATATGAAACCTGATTTTGCTGCACCTGGCTATGAAATTTATTCACCTACTCCAGGAAACGACTACTCAAAGATGTCAGGAACTAGTGCTGCAAGTCCACATGCTATGGGAATTATTCATTTAGTCCGTAAACACATTCAGAAAGAATACCCTCACTTAAGTGCTAAGGAACAGTTACAGTTAGTTAAGAACTTATTAATGTCTACTGCCAGTCCAATTTATTCAGAGTTAGATCACAGTTACTATTCTCCTAGGGTTCAAGGAGCAGGGGCACTGGATGCCAAAAAGGCCCTTGAAACAGATGTTTATGTAACAGCTGCGGATGGTCTTTCAAAAATTCAATTAGGTGATGTCAATAATCAGTTCGAATTAAGAGTAACCTTACATAATTTAAGCAATCAGGAAAAAAACTTTACTTACTTTGCAAGGGTGCTTACTGACAAAGTTGGAAAGGGGCGTATTCTCTTGCGTCCACAAGAGCTATATCAAACGAGACCCCTCCAAGTAAAACTAGCTCCGAAGCAAAAGCAAGAAGTGGTTATCAAGGTTGATATTTCTAACTTTGATCAACAGCTTAAAGCTCAAATGCCTAACGGTTATTTTCTAGATGGTTTTGTAGTATTTCAGTCTAAGGAAGGTGCTCAAAAAGACTTATCTATTCCCTTTATCGCTTTCAAAGGAAAATTTGCAGATTTAGAGGCTCTTGATAGTCCAATTTATCGAAATTTAGATGGTACGTTTTACTACAGCCCCAAAGAAGGCCAAGACCCTTATGACTTTGAAGTGGATAGTATCCAACAAATTAAAGAACAATATATGACTGGTCTTATAACAACATTTACGCCTTGGTCACTGGTTGAAGGAAGTAAAATAGATGGCTTTTCACCAGAGATGGCTTCTGAATTTAGCACGACTGATTACCTCGGTTCCTATAATAAAGAAGGAGATAATACGGTTCGTCGATTCCGATTTGTCGAAGGCAAACCTTATCTAGCACTTTCACCTAATGGCGATGATAATATGGATAAAGTGGGATTTAGAGGTGTTTTCTTAAGAAATGTCAGAGACATCAAAGCACAGGTATTTCCAAGTGATGATTTGCAACATCCGATTTGGGAGAGTCCTATAAAAGCTTTTGCTAAAAAAGATGTGAATACAAATGATATCAAAGAAAGCATGCTTGAAAATACCGTTTGGGAAGGTAAAGATGCTTCTGGAAATCCGGTTACAGAGGGATTATATCGATATCGTGTAACTTATACGCCACTTGCTGAAGGGGCCAAAGAACAGTTTATTGATTTTGATATTCTAGTTGATTTAACCCCGTCAAAACTGCCACAAAGTGCAATCTTGATGCTAGCCGAAAGACGGATTGAGCTAACAGAATCAAGAGACTATTTATCTCATGATACTTATCGTGATCGACTTTACTATAAATATGGAACAGATGATATTAATTTCACCACTTTTGAAAAAGATGATATGGGACATTTTGTGATCCCAAACCAAGTTGAAGATGAACTCAGTGGAGAGAAGATTACTATCAATCTTGATAAAACTGATCATTTCTTCTTTGTCAGAGAAGATTTCTCAGGTAATTTTAGTGTTATTAGCCTGTCACAATTATTGAACAGTCATTCAGATCAAATGCATTCACTTGAAGAGAGTAAGAGTGATAGAAAAGAATATAATACAGGTGATATTAGACACGAAAAGCAAGAAAATCTTAGTCAACAAACTCTACTATCGACACCATCAATTGATGGCCAAAAACAAAATGACCAATTAATGGTTGAAAAAGAGAAAGACATTATGGATGAAAGTAAGTCTGAAAGAAGTGAGAAAAATAAGTTTCCAAAAGTTCCCGCTTCAATCACGCTTAAGGATGGAACTCTTCATCCGCAGTCAATAAGCCAAAAAACAAGTCTTCCTAAAACAGTTGATTCACAAAAGACAATGACATTTTTAGGGATTGCCATGTTATTTGGTGGCATATTACAAGTCCTATGGTCATACTTTAAAAAGAGAGATTAATATGCCTATTGGATAATTATTCAAAACATCCCAAAGAAATAAGAAAAAGCCCTGTAAAAATACAGGGCTTTTGACATCACTTTATGCTTTAGACATTTAATACTTTATCTAAAAATTCAATGAGACGTGGGTGTTTTGGATGATCAAATATTTCTTCAGGAGTGCCATCCTCTAAGAATTGTCCCCCATCTGTAAAGATAACACGATTGGCAACTTGCCTTGCAAATCCCATTTCATGAGTGACAATTAACATGGTCATTCCTTGCTTAGCCAAATCACGCATTACATTTAAAACATCCCCAACCATTTCAGGGTCAAGAGCAGATGTTGGTTCATCAAACAACATGATGTCTGGGTTCATAGCTAGACTACGTGCAATAGCAACCCTTTGTTTTTGTCCACCAGATAGGCTGGCAGGATAGGCTTCTGCTTTATCAGAAAGGCCAACTTTTTCTAATAGTTCCAAGGCATGTTTTTTGGCAGTTTCTTTAGATTCTTTGCCTAATTCCACAGGGCCAAACATGATATTTTCTATAACAGTCATATGTGGAAAAAGATTGAAATGTTGGAAAACCATGCCAATGTTCTCACGAGCTTTATCGATGTTTGTATGAGGATCAGATAATTCAAATCCATCAACAACGACTTTACCACTTGTGATGCTTTCAAGTAAGTTTAGAGTACGTAGAAAGGTTGATTTACCAGAACCTGAAGGACCAATAATACAAACAACGTCTCCTTCATAAAACTTGGCATCAATACCCTTCAATACTTCATTTTTACCGAAGGATTTGTGTAAATCTTGAACATCAATTTTTAATTCTGCCATTAGTTAAGCCTCTTTTCTAAACGTTTTGCTAGTCTTGTTAAGAGTGTAATCATGATAAGATAGATAATTGCTAAAATCGCATACATGCGGAAAGACTGATAGTTACGAGCAATGATAATTTTACCAGTTTGGAACAGTTCAACAAGACCAATTGCTGAAACGATAGTAGTATCTTTTAAAGAAATGACGAATTGGTTAATAAAGTTCGGTAACATAACTTTAACTGCTTGAGGTAAAATGATTTTTTTCATGGTAACACGGTAAGGGATACCTAGGCTTCGACTAGCTTCCATTTGTCCGGCAGGAATAGCTTCAATCCCCCCTCGCACAATCTCAGCAATGTAGGCACCACCATTTAATGATAAGGCAATTGTAGCTGCTAAGAAATCATTAATAGGTGATTGGTGTCCAGTCATGCTCTCAATCAGATTTGGTACGCCCCAGAAAATGAAGGCTGCAACAATCATCAATGGGATACCACGAACAACATCTACGAAAATGGAAGAAGCTATACGCATACCTTTACTTGGAGAAACAGCCATCATACCGAAAATAATACCAATAATCATAGCAATTGCAAATGAAATTAAGGTAAGGCTCAAGGTAGTACCTAAACCAGATAATAATTGTTTGTAGTTGTTCGAAATTAATCCAGCAATATTTGACTCATCAGCTTTCTTAACTTCTTTTTCAGCTTTATCAGATGCTAAATAGTGGTTGAGAATCTTTTTGTATTCACCTGATTTTTTTAAAGCTGCTAAGCCGTTGTTAAACATCTCAATAAGTTCTGGATTTGATCCTTTTTTAACAGCGAAGCCATATTCTCCAGAAGGCTCACCTTTGATAGGTGTTTCAAATTGGCGTCCTTGTTGAATAGCGTATTTTAAAATCGCTTCGTCATCCATTAAAGCAGCAATGGATCCAGAATTTAAGCTATCATACATTGATGATGCTTCATCAAATGCTTTTAGACTGTAGTTGTATTTATCTTTGTTATTGTCAAGGAAATCATAGGAAGCAGTCCCTTTTTTGGCACCTACTGTTTTCCCTTTTAGATCTTTATAAGATGAAATTTTAGATCCAGACTTAACACCTAGTAAAATTTTAGAAGTGTAATAAGAGTCTGAGAAATCAAAAATTTCTTTACGTTGATCGGTGATAGACATACCTGCAATAGCAGCATCTGCTTGACCAGACTGAACGGCATTTAATGCAGCGTCAAAGCCTGGGTTTGCAATTTCAATGGTAAAACCTTGTTGCTTTGCGATGGCTTTAATCAATTCCATATCAATACCAACATATTCACCTTTGTCATTTTGGAATTCAAATGGGGCAAAAGAAGAGTCTGCAACAATTTTATATTTTTCTTTAACAGGTGTTGCCTTTTTGGAAGCATCACCAGTAGATGCGAGACTATCAGCTTTGACGTCGTTGCCAAGCCATTTTGCCATGATATCTTGGTATGTACCGTCAGCTTTCATCTCTTTCAATGCTTTATTAAAATCATCAACTAAAGCATCATAACCACTGCCTTTTTTAACCGCAAAGCCAAAACTACCAATGGCTTCGCCTTCCATGTTAATAGCGACATCCTGATTTTGTTTAATAGCAAATTGAATAACAGGTTCATCATCCATTACGGCATCAATAGAACCAGAAGATAAACTATTATACATGAGGTCGCCAGTATCAAAAGTTTTAACACTGTAACCATATTTTTCTTTATGCTTATCTAAAAAAGATTGGGCAGCTGTACCATTTTTAACACCAACAGTTTTTCCTTTTAAAGCCTTATAACTTTTAATTGGTTTTGCTTTTTGGGTTGCAATAACGATTTTTGTGTCATAGTAAGGATCTGAAAAATGAAATACTTTTTGACGATCTTCGGTAATGGTTGTACCTGCCATTAAGGCATTTGCTTGGCCAGATTGAACAGCATTAACAGCAGCATCAAAACCTGGAAAGGTCATCTTGAAATCCCAATTTTGGCGTTTAGCAACTTCATTAATAATATCTACATCAATGCCTTTATAGACCTGATCAGAATCTTTGTATTCAAACGGGGCATAAGCGGTATCTGAAACAATGGTAATTGTTTCAGCACTTACAATACTTCCCATAAAAAAAAGAGGAGCAAGCATTGCAAGCAAGGAAACCTTTAGTATCTTTTTCATTTTTTTCTCCTTTGAAAAAATATGCTTCATTATATCAGAAAAGTCTGACATTAGCAAACTTTTTATTTTTTCATGTTAGAAAATATAACATGACTCTAAAATCTTTCATTTACAGAAATGAAGCTTCCTGTGTTAAAATAGGTTTAAGAAAGAGTTTTAGGTATTGAAATGATAGATAGACGAGATGAGAACACTTTTAAATTAGTATCCAAATACCAGCCTTCCGGTGATCAACCTCAAGCAATTGAGCAGTTAGTCGATAACATTGAAGGTGGTGAAAAAGCACAGATATTACTAGGAGCTACTGGTACTGGTAAAACCTATACCATGAGTCAAGTTATTAGTAAAGTCAATAAGCCTACATTAGTCATTGCTCACAATAAAACCTTGGCAGGGCAATTGTATGGAGAATTTAAGGAATTTTTCCCTGAAAATACAGTGGAATATTTTGTATCCTATTATGATTATTATCAACCGGAGGCATATGTACCTTCTAGTGATACTTATATCGAAAAAGATTCGTCTGTTAATGATGAAATTGATAAATTACGTCATTCCGCAACCTCTTCTTTATTAGAAAGAAACGATGTTATCGTTGTTGCCTCGGTATCTTGTATTTATGGTTTGGGTTCGCCCAAAGAGTACGCTGATTCTGCAGTCAGTCTTCGACCAGGTCAAGAAATCTCTCGAGACCAACTCTTGAATCAACTGGTTGATATTCAATTTGAACGTAACGATTTTGACTTCCAAAGAGGACGATTTCGTGTTCGTGGAGATGTTGTTGAAGTTTTCCCAGCATCCCGTGATGAACATGCCTTTCGTATAGAGTTTTTTGGGGATGAAATTGATCGTATTCGGGAAATTGAATCCTTAACAGGGAAAATTTTGGGAGAAGCAGAGCATTTAGTCCTTTTCCCAGCTACTCACTTTGTGACCAATGATGAACACATGGAAGCCTCAATTGCTAAAATTCAAGCTGAGCTAGCTAGTCAGCTTAAAGTTTTTGAGTCAGAAGGTAAGCTCTTAGAAGCGCAACGTTTAAAACAAAGAACAGAATATGATATTGAAATGCTCCGTGAAATGGGCTATACCAACGGTGTCGAAAACTATTCAAGACATATGGATGGCCGTTCGGAAGGAGAACCTCCTTATACGCTATTAGACTTTTTCCCTGAAGATTTCTTAATTATGATTGATGAGAGTCACATGACGATGGGACAGATTAAGGGAATGTATAATGGGGACCAAGCTCGTAAAAAAATGCTTGTTGATTATGGCTTTAGACTTCCTTCCGCCTTGGATAACAGACCTTTAAGACGAGAGGAGTTTGAAAGTCACGTTCATCAAATTGTTTACGTATCTGCAACTCCTGGTGATTATGAGTTGGAACAAACCGATACAATTGTGGAACAAATTATCCGACCAACAGGGCTATTAGACCCTATTGTGGAAGTTCGTCCGACTATGGGGCAAATGGATGATTTGTTGGGTGAAATCAATTTAAGAACAGAACGTGGTGAAAGGACTTTTATCACCACATTGACTAAAAAAATGGCAGAAGATTTAACAGATTACCTCAAAGAAATGGGTGTCAAAGTGAAGTACATGCATAGCGACATCAAAACTTTGGAGAGGACTGAAATTATTCGTGATCTTCGATTAGGCGTTTTTGACGTTTTGATTGGGATAAATCTGCTGCGCGAAGGAATCGATGTTCCTGAGGTAAGTCTTGTTGCTATCCTAGATGCGGACAAAGAAGGTTTCCTTCGAAACGAGCGTGGTTTAATTCAAACCATAGGGCGGGCAGCAAGAAATTCACAGGGTCGTGTTATCATGTATGCTGACAAAATGACAGAGTCTATGCAAAAAGCCATTGATGAAACAGCGCGTCGTCGCCAAATTCAAATGGCTTATAACGAAGAACATGGTATTGTTCCACAAACAATCAAAAAAGAAATTAGAGACCTGATTTCAATCACAAAAGGCACAAACACAGAAGTTGAAGAAGAAAGTCTTGATTATTCTGTTATGACAAAATCAGAAAGGCAAGAAGCTATCAAGAAATTGCAAAAACAAATGCATGAAGCAGCTGAGCTCCTTGATTTTGAATTGGCAGCTCAAATTAGAGATATGGTTTTAGAATTAAAAAGTATGGATTGATGTCCATGCTTTTTTTAATGAAAAATTAAGAAAAGTTTAAGTTACAACTATTACAGTTAATACCTAAATATAGTAGTTGACATCTAATAACATTAAGGAAACAGAAAATTAAATTTTAAAATAATTAAAATTTTATCTCATAATTGTGAAATTTTCTTGCTCAATGATGTGAATTAGGGTAAAATCTTTCTAGTGCCTTACAGAGCTAATACAAGACAAAGGATAGACAATGAATAAAAAGTGGCAATCAATAGGTATATTTATTGGTAAAACAATTCTATTTTATCTGATTTTTATGTTATTAATTTATATCTTTGATTATTTGGGACATGGTCAAAGTGCATTTATTTATAATGAATTTTAAGGAGACATACAGATGATAAAAGATATGGTTGAACGTATTGAAGAGTTAGCAAAAGTACAAAAGGATTTTCCTGTATACAAATGTATGGGAGAGTCTTACACATATGGTGATTTAAAGAGAGATTCAGATAGCATCGCGGCTTTCCTTAGCGACTTACATTTAGAAGCCAAATCCCCAGTTATGGTTTTTGGAGCTCAAACCTATGACATGTTAGCAACTTTTGTTGCTTTAACGAAAACCGGTCATGCTTATATTCCGGTTGACGTTCACTCTGCTCAGAATCGCATTTTAGACATCATTGAAATAGGACAACCAAGTGCTATTATCACCATCGAAGAACTTCCAGTTACTGTTGAAAGTAAACAAGTAATCAGTCTTGAGGATATTCAGATGGCAAAGGTTGCGCAAAAATCATTTACGATGTCTAGTCCTGTTAAAGGTGACGATAATTACTATATTATTTTTACTTCTGGTACTACGGGTAAGCCTAAAGGGGTTCAAATTTCACATGATAATTTGTTAAGTTTTACCAATTGGATGATAGAAGACAAAGAATTTGCAATCCCAGAGCGCCCTCAAATGCTTGCTCAACCACCCTATTCATTTGACCTATCAGTGATGTATTGGGCCCCTACCTTAGCTTTGGGTGGAACATTATATGCATTACCTAAAGAATTGGTTTCAGATTTTAAACAGTTGTTTAAGACAATCATACAGTTGCCTGTTGGAATTTGGACATCGACGCCTTCATTTGCTGATTTGGCTATGTTAAGTGATGACTTCTGCCATGATAAAATGCCACATTTAACACATTTTTATTTTGATGGTGAGGAGTTGACAGTCTCGACGGCAAGAAAGTTAATGGAACGTTTTCCCAATGCAATTATTGTTAATGCCTACGGTCCAACTGAAGCGACTGTTGCACTTTCAGCCATTCAAATTACCAAAGAAATGGTTGCAAAAGGAGCACGTTTACCAATTGGTTATCCTAAACCTGATTCACCAACTCTAATCCTTGATGAAAACTTGCAACCTGTTCCACTTGGAGAGGCAGGCGAAATTATTGTTGCAGGTCCGGCTGTCTCAAAGGGCTATTTAAATAACCCAGAGAAAACAAAAGAAGCCTTCTTTACCTATAAGGGCATGCCAGCTTATCACACAGGTGATTTGGGATATTTCTCAGAAAGTAACATCTTACAATATGGGGGGCGTCTTGATTTTCAAATTAAATATGGAGGTTACCGTATTGAGTTGGAAGATGTTTCACAACAATTAATGCAATCACCTTTTATTGAGTCAGCGGTAGCAGTTCCACGTTATAATACTGAACACAAGGTTCAAAATTTATTAGCCTATGTTGTCTTGAAAAATGATGTGAGAAAGCAATTTAATCGTGATCTGGATTTGACAAAAGCCATAAAAGAATCTTTGAAAGATAAAATGATGTCTTATATGATGCCATCAAAATTTATCTATCGAGATACTTTACCACTAACACCAAATGGGAAAACTGATATCAAAGCTTTAATCAATGAGGTAAATCAAAAATGATGGGATTTTTCAATCAAATTCCATATCTAGATCCGTATTCAAATCCCATTTATTTTATCTATATCCTTATTGCTTTATTACCCATCATTATCGGTCTATTTTTCAAAAAACGATTTCAGATTTATGAGAGTGTCGTAACGATTTTCTTCATTCTGGCAATGTTTGGTCAAGGCCATACATCACAATTAAAAGCTTTTGTGCTATACCTTGTCTGGCAAACACTAACTGTTTTCTTTTATAAGTGGTATCGGACTCGCTATAATCATATTGGTATTTTTATAGGTACAGTTGTTCTGATTTTGCTTCCGCTCTTTTTCGTTAAAGTTAATCCTCTATTAGGTCAGGGACCTCATCATCATTCGCTCTTTAGTTTTTTAGGTATTTCCTACTTAACCTTTAAAAGTGTTGGAATGATCATGGAAATGCGTGATGGCATTCTTAAAGAGTTCTCTTTATGGGAATACTTGCGCTTCCTAATCTTTTTACCTACTTTTTCAAGTGGTCCTATCGATAGGTTTAGAAGATTTCAAGAAAACTATAGGACACTTCCTGAACGAGAAGAATATTTAGAGATGATTAATAGTTCAGTAATGCAAATAATGCTAGGTTTTCTCTACAAATTTATTATTTCGTATTTTTTAGGAACGGTATTATTACCTCTTGCTGAATCTCAAGCTTTGGCAACAGGAGGCTATTTTAATCATTTTGTCATATATGTCATGTACTTATATGGCTTGAATCTTTTCTTTGACTTTGCTGGCTATTCAATGTTTGCAATAGCTATCTCACAATTAATGGGTATTAAAACTCCTAAGAATTTTCATTTACCATTTCTGTCACCAAATTTAAAAGAGTTCTGGAACAGATGGCACATGACCTTGTCTTTTTGGTTTAGAGATTATGTCTTCATGCGTTTAGTTCATTTTCTCATTAAACACAAGGTTTTCAAAAATAGGAATGTCACTTCTGGAGTTGCCTACCTTGTTAATATGACTATTATGGGATTTTGGCATGGTATCACCTGGTATTATATTGCTTATGGCATTTTTCATGGACTTGGTTTAATCTTAACGGATGCTTGGATCAGGAAGAAGAAAACCATTAACCGCAAACGAAAAGAAAAAGGTTTACCACCTAGATTTACAAGTAAAGCTTATCACTATTTGTCTATAATGGTTACCTTCCATATTGTTATGGTATCATTGTTACTGTTTTCTGGATTTTTAGACCAGTTTTGGTTCCACCCCATTCATTTTTAATATAAGGAGTTTATTATGACTGTTGAAGAAAAAATTATTGATGCATTTGATCGCTTGTTTATGGAAGATGTTTCTGACATCAAAGATGAGGACCTTTTTGATGCCGGTGTTTTAGATAGCTTAGGTACGGTTGAGTTAATTGTTGAATTGGAAAACCTATTTGAGATAAAGGTTCCGATTTCAGAATTTGGTCGAGAAGATTGGAATACGGTCAATAAAATTGTTGAAGGTGTGAAGGAACTTCAAAATGCTTAGAAAACTATTGACAATAGTTGGTCCGGTGGTTTTGGCCTTATTGTTAGTTCTCGTTACCATATTTAGCTTTCCAACGTCATTATCACCAAATCTTAAACAAGAAAAAAATAGTGCTGTGGCCATTTCGGATGCTTCCTTTAAAAATGGCGTGATTAAACATCAAGCATTAGGTGATTCCAAACATCACTTTGTACCCTTTTTTGGTTCAAGTGAATGGAGTCGTATGGACAGTATGCATCCTTCTGTTATTGCGGAACGCTATCACCGTTCTTATCGACCATTTTTAATTGGAAATAGGGGATCGCAATCTCTAACACATTACTATGGTATGCAACAGATATCAAAGGATTTAAAGGGTGGGAAAGCTGTTTTTGTGATTTCTCCGCAATGGTTTACACCACAAGGATCCAATTCTGCAGCAGTTCAAATGTATCTATCAAAGACGCAAATTTTTCAATTTCTCTTAAAATCTAATGGTGATTCAAGTGCATCATTTGCTGCTAAAAGAATGCTAGAATTGAATCCCGGTATCGCCAAAGCAAATCTCTTAAGAAAGGTTAGTCAAGGTAAGCCATTAAGTTCCTTGGATTGCTTCTTATTAAAATGCCAATATCAAATAGCTTTAAGAGAAGAATCGTTATTTAGTTTCCTAGTGACGTCTGATAATTATCAAAAACGTATCAAACCAAGAGTCGCTGGTTTACCCAAGACATTCTCGTATGATAAGTTAGAGAAATTAGCAATAAAACGTGGAGAAGCAGCAACTTCAAATAATCCATTTAAGATTAAAAATAGTTTCTACACCAAACGGATTGGTAAAAAGGTTAATAAGTATAAACTCTTCCAAAAAAACTTTGTTTACACAAGTTCTCCAGAATATAATGATTTTCAATTGATTTTATCAGAATTTGCAAAACAGAAAACAGATGTCTTATTTGTTATTCCACCAGTCAATCAGGAATGGGCTAAATATACTGGCTTGAATCAGGAAAAATACCAAGCCGCAGTTCACAAAATTAAATTTCAACTCATGTCCCAAGGATTTGAACAGATTGCTGATTTTTCAACTAAGGGTGGTGATCCTTATTTCATGGAAGATACTATCCATCTTGGTTGGAATGGTTGGTTGGCCTTAGACAAACAATTGCATTCATTTATGGCAAGAAAAAATCAAGTCTTAGATTATCATCTTGATCCATACTTTTATTCTCAAGACTGGGCAAAAAGAGATAGTCTCGTCAATAATCAATTGAAGTAAGTTTCAATCCATCAGATAATGATTTTTCATTAAAACCTAAGTAAAAAAACTTTCTCATAAGAGAAAGTTTTTTGAATTGAGATAAGAAAAAGGAGGTTTAAGAAACCTCTCTTTCTTATTTAACAGAACCCCCAGTGATACCTTCAACATAATATTTTTGCATGAAGATAAAGAGTAGGGTAATTGGAATAGCAATTAGGACAGAGCCAGCAGTGAAGGCCATGAACCAGTTGTTAATGGTATCTGGTTGAAGCATTGAAAATAGTCCAATAGCAACAGTGTATTTGCTAGTTGCGTCGCCAAGGATAACTTGCGCGAAGATGAAATCAATCCAAGGTCCCATAAAGGCTAACAAAGCAGTATAAACAATAATTGGTTTTGATAGCGGTAGCGTAATCTTGAAAAAGATATCCATACGAGTCGCTCCATCAATCATGGCAGATTCATCGAGCGAATATGGGATTGTATCAAAGAAACCTTTTGCAATGTAGAAACCAAGGGCAGCACCAGCTGAGTAAACCAAGACCAAAGCCGTAAGGGTTTGGGTTAAGCCTAAGGCTTTAAGAATATAATAAACAGCAATCATGCTCATAAAGCCTGGGAACATATTGAGTACCAAAGCCAGCTTCAAAAAGCCATTACGGTGTTTAAACTTGATTCGACTGAGAGAATAAGCCATAGCAACTGTGATAAAAGTTGAAATGATACAAGTCCAAGTTGCTACCATGAAGGTATTGATAAACCATCTTCCAAATGGGAAGGTTTCATTGGTAAAGAGTTTGATATAGTTATCTAAAGTGAATGTTTTTGGTAAAAAATAACCAACATAGGCTGTACCTTCACCACGAAAACTGGTTAGAACAACCCAAGCAATTGGAAAGAGCCAAAAAAGTGATAGGACAATCAGAATGGCATAAACCAAGCCTAATTGGAAACGTCTTTTATTTTTCATTATTTAACAGCTCCTTCCTTGTATGATGCCGTTCTAGTATAGGCTAAAAGACTAAAGATGGCAGAAACTGCAAAAATTAAGATACCAACGACAGAAGCGAGGTTATAGTCCGCAGCAGTAACGGTTAATTTGTATAGCCAAGTAACTAATAAGTCAGTTGTTCCCGCTTGATAGTATTGAGAGTTTGTAGGACCACCACCAGTAAGCAAATAAATGACGTTGAAATTATTAATATTACCAATAAATTGTTGAATCAAATTTGGCGTCATAATGAGTAATATCTGCGGGAAGGTAATTGATTTAAAGACTTGGAACTTACTTGCCCCGTCAATTTCAGCTGCTTCAATTTGTTCACTTGGTAGGTTCATAATAATACCTGTTGCAATTAACATGGTAAATGGAATACCTATCCACATATTAACAAAGATGATTGAAAATTTAGCCCAAATAGGATCAGATAAAAATGGTAAAGAATGGTGAATAAGGCCAAGCTTATGCAATAATGCATTCACGGGACCCTCGTCATTAAGCAGGTTTCTCATAATTAAAAGGGAGATAAACTGAGGAACTGCGATAGTAATGACGAAAATGGTTCGCCACATCTTTTTAAATTTCAAACCTTTGGTATTAATCAATAAAGCCAAAATAATACCAAAGAAGAAGTTTGTAATGGTAGCAAAAACGGCCCAAATCAATGTCCAAGAAAAGACTGGGAAAAAGGTGTCAGCCATTCGACCAGAAAAAATGTTACCAAAGTTGGTGAAGCCAACCCAATCAAAAAGTGATTTAGGAGGTAAATGGTTATGGTCAAAATTGGTGAATGCTAAACAAATCATATAGATTAAGGGAAGAATGGTAAATAATAAAACACCAATCAATGGTACAGCCATCAAGGTCATGTGGAAACGACCATTTGCCAGGGTTTTAAAATCATCTTTAAAACTAGGAATCTTTTCACCTTTATTTTTTAGTTCAAAAAGATGGCTTGCGCTTTTAAGGTTACACCAGTAAATATAGGCAAAAACAAGGCAAAAAATAAGTGAGGCTAAACCGAAGATGAGCATTAACATCGAATTATCCCCATCTACAGCAACTTGCATTTTTATACCATCGATAACTTTAGTTACCATTCCTTGTGTTTGGGTACCTAAGGTTATTAAACCTTTAATGGCAGGTATAATTTGGGTCACAAAAGCAATCAGAAATGCGATTTCACTGATGAGGAAAAGTGTTCCTTTAATGAATTGCTTATTCACTAAATTTGCAAACCCCATGATGATAGCTGAAAGTTTAATATCCCAGCCTCCATTTTTTAGGGCTTCACTCACAGATACTTGTTTTTTCAAGTTAGTGTGATTCATAAAAATCTCCTTTTCTAGGACTTAGTGTTCAATTATCTCAAAATAAATAGTTGCAAAGGGTCACTCAGTAGATAAATGTTACTTAAATCTTTAAAAGCTTAAAGATTTAAGTAGCACTATGCTACTTAAACAGATAAAACAAGTAGGAGTGGAACCAAACCCCAGATAATCATTACGGAGTACGGTCCCACTCCTTAGGATGAGTAGACAACCTATATTGAGTAGTTCCTCACTCAGTCTTGTTTATGATCTGATAATAGTGAACTATTATTTTGTAGAAGCGATATCTTTATCAAATTGTTGTAATTTAGTTAGGTAATCAGCTTCTTGAATTTTACCATTGAAAGTATCACTTAAAATAGCTGCACTTTCAGTCCAGAATGTTGCCATTTGGCTTAATTTAGGCATTACAACTGTGTAATCTTTTGAAGATCCCATTGTAATAACTGTTTTGGCAAGTTCATTTGACTGAACTTCTTCTGATGATTGAATCTCTTTGTTAGCAGGTACGATATGACGTGTTTTAAATTGATTTTCTTGGCTTTCAGCACTTGTTAAGTAAGAAGCAAGTTTATAGCTTGCTGCAATACGTTTAGTATCACCTTTAGCAGGTGCTTGGTTAACAGCGTATAATTTAACACCAAGGAATGCTTTTTGTTGAACTTCTTCACCACCGATAGTCACTTTTGGATAAACAGCAACACCAAGTTTGTCTTTACCGATAGCTTTTTGTGCAGCTTCGTAATCCCAAGGACCTGATTCAAATGAGGCTACAGAACCGTCACCGAATTTAGACATAACGTTATTAGCATCTAAGCTAACAAATCCTTTGTTGTTCTTTTGATCAGCAATC
Source organism: Streptococcus uberis (assembly GCF_900475595.1). Lineage (NCBI taxonomy): Bacteria > Bacillati > Bacillota > Bacilli > Lactobacillales > Streptococcaceae > Streptococcus > Streptococcus uberis. The sequence goes on along the minus strand of NZ_LS483397.1, from coordinate 1,182,881 downwards.
CATTTAAGTACTGCTGCACCTTTTTCGTTACCCCAGTTAGTTCCTTTAGTATCTTCACCGTTTTCACCAAACAATGTGTTGCCAACAGACATGAATAAAGGACCAGTTACGTAAGCATTAGCTTGTTTGAAGGTACCACCAAATGTTGCTTTGCTTGTAATTGCATCATAAGATGTGATATCTTCAGCGCTTAATTTTTCTTTATTATAGAAAAGAACTTGTGATTCAATTCCAAATGGGAAAGCATAAGTTTTGCCTTTATATTGAGCACCTACAATTGCTTGATCAGTCGCAGTTGCAACAATATCTTTAGTGTATTGTTCTGGTACTTCTTGAATAGTTCCAGATTCTACTAATTGACCAAGTTGGTCGTGAGGAAGTGAAAATACGTCAGCAGCAGTAGTAGCATCTTTTTTGATTTTTTCTTGAGCTTTTGGATCTTCTGATTCAATAACTTTTACTTTATAACCAGAATCTTTCTCAAATTTAGCAACAGTATCTGCATAAGATTTTTTAGCCCCAGTTGGAACCCACAATTTAATTGTTTTTGAATCTGATGATGCTGATTCTGTTTTTCCTTTTGAGTCAGAAGCACAGCCCACTAAAAGTGTACTTGCAAGTGTTAAACTTGCTCCGCTAACGATAATTTTTTGCCATGATTTCATAGCCATTTCCTCCTAAGAAATATTTTATAATTATATTATGCAACCGTTTGCAGAAAAAGTCAATAGTTTTTTATCATTTTTTTGATTTTTTATCTTTCCTGAAGTCTTCTTGTCAAATCTTGCTTTTTTAAAAGATAAGGGTATAATGGAAAAAATAAGTATTTCATGAAAACAATTCGATAAAAGGAAAAACGAAATGGTAACAATTAAAGATGTTGCTCAAAAAGCTGGAGTAAATCCTTCAACCGTTAGTAGAGTATTAAAAGACAATCATTCAATTTCGGAAAAAACCAAAGAAAAGGTTCGCAAAGCCATGCATGATTTAGGCTATGTACCAAACGTCGCTGCACAAATGCTAGCAAGTGGATTGACTCATAATATTGGACTTGTATTCCCTCCAATTACGGTTACTGATCGTTTGAGCGAACCCTTCTTTATGCAAATTTTAACAACCATAACTAATGAAGCAAAGTCTCACCATTTTACGGTTTCAATTGCAACTGGTATGACTGTTGATGCGTTAGAAGAGCAAGTAAAATTAATGCATCTGCAAAAGAGAGTGGATGGTTTTATCATTTTGTATTCGGAACAAAATGATCCTGTTAGAAAGTATTTGATGGCTAACAAAATCCCATTTGTCATTGTCGGAGCTCCAGAAGGTGATGAAAATAAAATTACTTACATTGATAATGATAATCAACTCATGGCAAAAACAGCTGTCAATTATCTTTACGAAAAAGGCCACAGCAACATTCTCTTTATAACAGATGATTTACAGTCAGAGGTCGCATCAGAACGCTATATTGGCTATTTAAAAGGGTGCATCAAATTAGGCTTAGAATCTCATCAAATGCTTCTTTTTGACAGATCTGATCCAATAAATGTTGAAGAATTGATGCAAACAATTTCTAAGAAAAAAACGACAGCTTTAATCGTAATTGGAGACGTTTTGTCAGTCAGAATGATTCAATTATTGTCTTATTATGGCTTAAAAGTTCCTGATGATATTTCAATTATTACCTTTAATAATTCAACTTATTGTAAATTAGTTCATCCCTATTTAACAACATTTGACATTAATGTAGAAAACTTAGGTAAGACCAGTTTTAAACAATTAATGGAAATTATTAACACTAAGGAACAAACCCTAAGTCAAAAGATTTTTGTCCCCTTTACCTTAAAAGTCAGGGAAAGCATACGAAACATCAAAAAGTGACATTTTTCAGGAATGTCACTTTTTAATGTTGACTTACGCAAACGGTTGCGTTATAATTTCATCATAGTCACATTACTGAGGAGAAACATATGAACAATCGTGCAAGTGGAATTTTAATGCATATCAGCTCCTTACCTGGTCAATTTGGTATTGGTACATTTGGTAAGTCTGCATATGATTTCGTCGACTTTCTGAAAGAAAGCAAACAAACTTATTGGCAAATACTACCTCTAACAACCACAAGTTTTGGAGATTCACCTTATCAATCTTTTTCAGCAATAGCTGGAAATACCCATTTTATTGATTTCGAAGAACTTGAACAAAATGGTTACTTAGAAAAAAGTGATTACCAAGGGATTTCATTTGGCAATAATCCCGAAAGTGTCGATTATGCCTTAATTTTTAAAGAACGTCGCCCAATCTTGGAAAAAGCTGTATCAACCTTTTTGAAAAAACCAGAGGGTCTTAAGGCATTAGCTCAATTTGAAGAAAGAGCAAGCTGGGTTAAAGATTTTGCAGAGTTTATGGCCATTAAAGAACATTTTGGTAACAAAGCACTACAAGAGTGGGATGATGAATCCATTATTAAAAGAGATGAAAAAGCTTTGGAAACTTATCGTGAAAGATTGAGTGATCAGATAAATTATCATAAAGTTTGTCAATATTTCTTTTTTGAACAGTGGTCTGCCTTAAAAGCTTATGCCAATAAAAATGGTATTGACATTATTGGAGATATGCCTATCTATGTTTCGGCTGATAGTGTAGAAGTTTGGACCATGCCAGAATTATTTAAAGTAGACAGTCATAAAAAACCACTTTATATTGCTGGCGTTCCAGCGGATGGTTTCAGTGAAGATGGCCAACTTTGGGGCAATCCTATTTACAATTGGGAAAATCACGAAAAAACAGATTTTGCATGGTGGGTTTATCGCATTCAAGAATCTTGTAAACTATATGATAAAGTTCGGATTGACCATTTTAAAGGATTTTCTGATTTCTGGGAAATTCCTGGGGGAGATACAACTGCAAGAAATGGCCGTTGGCAATCAGCTCCTGGCTTCGAACTATTTGAAACCGTTCGTAAAGAATTAGGAGAACTGCCTATTATTGCTGAAAACTTAGGTTATATTGATGAGAAAGCAGAGCGTCTTCTTGCTTCGACTGGTTTCCCAGGAATGAAAATACTTGAGTTTGGTTTATATGATGAAACGAGTCAAAGCTTTGATTTACCACATAATTATGAAACAAATAGTGTCGTTTACACAGGAACTCATGATAATGAAGTAGTTAACGGTTGGTATGAAAACCTTACGGTTAAACAAGCTCAATTCGTGGATGCATACCTCAATAGATCTCATGAGGAGTCTATTACAGAAGCTATGCTTCGAACCATTTTTGCATCCGTAGGAGATATAGCTATTTTATGTATGCAAGATTTGCTTGATAAAGACGCTGACTCTCGCATGAATATGCCAAATACAGTTGGAGGCAATTGGCAATGGCGTATGCTTGAAAATGACTTAACTCCAGCCCATAAAGACTATTTAGTTTATCTAACGGAATTGTATGGCCGTGTTAATCAGAAAGAGTTACATTAACAAAATAGGAAAAGAGGATAACATGACAACATTTACAACTTTTACTGAGAAAAGACTTGGAAAACCATTAGCAGAAGCAAGCAATGAAGAAATTTATCTGTCATTACTTAACTTTGTCAAAAATGCAGCTAGTGAAAAATCAAAAAATACAGCAAAACGCAAAGTTTACTATATTTCAGCTGAGTTCTTGATTGGTAAATTGCTGTCAAATAATCTCATCAACTTAGGGATTTATAAAGAAATCAAAGAGGAATTAGCTCAAGCTGGAAAATCCATTGCTGAAGTGGAAGATGTTGAATTAGAACCATCCTTGGGAAATGGAGGGCTTGGACGTTTAGCATCATGTTTCATTGATTCTATTTCAAGTTTAGGGATTAATGGTGAAGGTGTTGGTTTAAATTATCATTGTGGCCTTTTCAAACAAGTCTTTAAAGATAACCAACAAGAAGCAGAACCAAACTATTGGATTGAGGATCAATCTTGGTTGGTACCAACTGAAATTTCTTATCAAGTGCCGTTTAAAAACTTTACTTTGACATCACGTTTAGATCGTATAGATGTCTTAGGGTATAAACGTGATACTAAAAATTATTTAAATCTCTTTGATATTGAATCTGTTGATTACCATTTAATTAAAGATGGTATTTCCTTTGATAAAACAGAAATTCAAAAGAATTTAACACTTTTCTTATATCCAGATGATTCTGACCGTAATGGGGAATTGTTACGTATTTACCAACAATACTTTATGGTTTCAAATGCTGCTCAATTGATTATTGATGAAGCAATAGAACGTGGATCAAATCTTGAAGATTTAGCAGAATACGCTTACGTTCAAATTAATGACACACATCCTTCAATGGTTATCCCAGAGTTGATTCGTCTACTGACTGAAAAACATGGATTTGAATTTGAAAAAGCAGTATCTATAGTTAAAAATATGGTTGGTTACACAAACCATACCATTTTGGCAGAAGCTCTTGAAAAATGGCCTTTAGATTACTTGAATGAAGTTGTTCCACACCTTGTCACAATTATTGAAAAATTAAATGATTTCATTGCTTCTGAAATTAGTGAACCGGAACTTCAGATTATTGATGAAGCTGGACGTGTTCACATGGCACATATGGATATTCATTTTGCAACAAGTGTTAACGGGGTAGCTGCACTTCACACAGAAATCCTTAAAAACAGTGAATTAAAAGCATTCTATCAATTATATCCTGAAAAATTTAATAATAAAACGAACGGCATTACCTTCCGTCGTTGGTTAGAATTTGCAAACCAAGATTTAGCAGATTATATTAAAGAATTGATTGGTGATGACTATTTAACGGATGCCACCAAGCTTGAAAAATTATTAGCTTTTGCAGATGATCGTCAAGTACATGCTAAATTGGCTGAGATTAAACACCAAAACAAACTAGCCCTAAAACGTTATTTAAAAGATAATAAAGGTATTGAGTTGGATGAAAACTCAATCATTGATACTCAAATTAAACGTTTCCATGAATACAAACGTCAACAAATGAATGCTCTTTATGTCATTCATAAATATTTAGAAATCAAAAAGGGTAACTTACCTAAACGTAAAATCACTGTTATTTTTGGTGGAAAAGCAGCACCAGCTTACATCATTGCTCAAGATATTATCCATTTAATTCTATGCTTGTCAGAGCTCATTAATAACGATCCTGAAGTGAGCCCTTACTTAAATGTTCATCTTGTTGAAAATTATAATGTAACCGTTGCAGAACACTTAATTCCTGCAAGTGATATTTCAGAACAAATCTCATTGGCTTCTAAAGAAGCATCTGGAACAGGTAACATGAAATTCATGCTCAATGGTGCTTTAACATTGGGAACAATGGATGGTGCCAATGTTGAAATTGCTGAATTAGCAGGAATGGATAACATTTATACCTTTGGTAAAGATTCAGATACCATCATTAATCTCTATGCAGATGGTGGTTATGTGTCTAAACACTATTATGATATACATCCAGAAATTAAAGCAGCAGTTAATTTTATTATTAGCCCAGAAATGTTAGAAGTCGGCAATGTTCAACGTTTAGAACGTCTTTACAAAGAATTAATCAACAAAGATTGGTTTATGACTCTCATTGACCTTGCTGAATACATTGACGTGAAAGAAAAAATGCTGGCAGATTATGAGGACCAAGACTTATGGATGACAAAAGTTGTTCATAACATTGCCAATGCTGGATTCTTCTCTTCTGATCGTACAATTGAACAATACAATCAAGATATTTGGCATTCAAACTAAGAAAAAATCAGGAATAATTCCTGATTTTTTTGTCTATATGTCATCCTTAGTGTATTAAGAGTGAATGGAAAATGATGTCTTGATCAGAGAAATGTTCTTTCAAGTATTCAACAATTTCCTGATAGAGACTGGCAATCTTCGCTCTTTTTTCTGGAAATTCATGCCCAATATAGTGGAACTGACACTCAATGGTTAGGAACAATTCATGAAATAAATCATTGATAAGATCCAGCATGTCTACGAGTTTTTGATCTTTTTGAAAAACGTCAGGCAATTCTTGATCTTGTCCTAAAAAAGGGTCTTTGACGGTTAAGGGATAAGTTCCATATTCTAAACAAAGTTCGTAGGTCATGAGTTTCTCCTTTTAAAATGAAAGGTATTTGGAAGTCATTCTCGAAATGAAATCCCTTTCTTAATGTCATTTTGTCACAAATTGGAGAAGACGTCAATTATTTTGGATTTTGTGAAAAAGTGGTCAAGCTAATATTTTGCTTCTCGAAAGCAGATACGGTTATAATAGAATGTAAAACTTTTGTTAGTATAGGAGATAGTATGTCAGAAAAAATCAGAGTCTTACTCTATTATAAATATGTTCCCATCGAAGATGCCCAAGCATACGCAGCAAAACATTTAGAGTTTTGTAAATCAATAGGACTAAAAGGTCGTATTATTATTGCTGATGAGGGGATTAACGGAACAGTTTCAGGTGACTATGAAACAACTCAAAAATATATGGATTGGGTTCATAGTGATGAACGTTTCTCAGACCTTTGGTTTAAAATGGATGAAGAAGAAGAACAAGCTTTCAAGAAAATGTTTGTTCGCTACAAAAAAGAAATTGTTCACCTAGGTCTAGAGGATAATCAATTTGATGAAGATATTAATCCTTTAGAAGTTACAGGTCAATACCTTAATCCTAAAGAATTCAAAGAAGCGCTCTTGGATGAAGACACTATTGTCCTGGATACCCGTAATGACTATGAATATGATTTAGGTCATTTCAGAGGAGCTGTTCGCCCAGATATTCGTAACTTTAGAGAGTTACCACAATGGGTACGTGATAACAAAGACAAGTTCATGGAAAAACGTGTTGTTGTTTACTGTACTGGTGGTGTTCGTTGTGAAAAATTCTCTGGTTGGATGGTTCGTGAAGGCTTTAAAGATGTTGGTCAACTTCATGGTGGTATTGCAACATACGGTAAAGATCCTGAAGTGCAAGGCGAACTTTGGGATGGCGCTATGTACGTTTTTGATGAAAGAATTTCAGTACCAATTAACCACGTTGATCCAACAGTCATCGCTAAAGACCACTTTGATGGTAGGCCATGTGAACGATATGTCAATTGTGCTAATCCATTCTGTAATAAACAAATCTTTGCTTCTGAAGAAAATGAAGCTAAATATGTGCGTGGATGCTCACCAGAATGCCGTGCCCATGAGAGAAATCGTTATGTCTCAGAAAATGGTTTGAGCCGTCAAGAATGGGCAGCTAGACTTGAAGCCATAGGTGAAACACTTCCACAAGTAGAAACTGTTTAATAGAAATCTAGATTTTATATCTAGATTTTTTTTGTTTTCAAATATGCTATAATATTGTCTACAATACTAAGAAAGAAGTGGTTGTGTGGCGAAAATAGAATCAATTTTTCAAATAAACAAAATGGATTGCCCAAGTGAGGAACAACTCGTAAGAATGGCTTTATCAGATTTCAAAAAGGTTGATCTCATGACAGTGGATTTTGACAAAAGGCAAGCTAAGATAATTCATGAGGAAGATTCTCAGGCATTATTTTCTGCCATTGATACCTTAAACCTCGATGCACACTTGGTGAGTGACAAAGAGATAAATGAAGATAGTTTTTCATCAGGCAATCAAGAAATCCAAGGGGTTATTTTAGGACAAGTCCTTCTTATTAATCTGACATTTTTTATCATTGAAGTGTTATCAGGTTATCTCTTTAAATCAGTTGGCTTGTCGGCAGATGGATTGGATATGTTGGCAGATAGTTTTGTCTATTTATTAGCCTTGTTATCCATTGGAAAACCATTCAAAAATAAAAAAAGAGTTGCCTCCTTAGCAGGCTATTTGCAAATGTTTCTTGCAACCATTGGTTTTAGCCAAGTGATTTTCCGAGTTATTAACCATGATTATGTACCAAACAGTTATGGCATGCTTTTTGTTGCCATTTTAGCTTTAGCAGCTAACCTTGTTTCCTATCTTTTTTTAGCAAAAACCAATCAAGAAGAAGTCCATATGAAAGCAAGCAAAATCTTCACCTCCAATGACATTGTTATAAATCTTGGATTAATTGTAAGTACTGTTCTCGTGCATTTGCTCCATTCCCCAATACCAGATCTTCTTATTGGTACCATTGTTTTTGCCATTGTCCTCAAAGGGGCTTTCAAGATTTTAAGCATTTCAAAGTAAGAAGGTCTATATGTATCATTTTCAGAAACCACCATTAGTTTTATCAGGATTAATCCTAGGGCTAGTCGCTTTAGCAAATCTCCTTTCGAATTATAATAATCATGTCAAATTACCACTGATGGCAATTGCACTATGCTTATATGGCTTACTAATTTATGGAATTGTAAGGAATAAAGAAATAGCGATGAAACAATTAAAGTCACCTTTAGTCGCTTCTGTATTCCCCACCTTTTTCATGGTGACTATGCTCTTAGCTAGCCAATTGGTTCACTATCATTTGAAAGGCCCTGGCCAAGTCCTTTGGTGGTTTGGATGCATTGGGGATTTGGTCTTGATGACTTATTACATCCTCCGTTTTGTTCTTGCTTTTTCTTGGGATAATGTCTTTCCATCCTGGACGGTCTTGTTTGTCGGCATAGCCATGACGGCCTTAACAGCCCCTACCTCTGGTGCCTACTTTCTTGGACAATGCGTTTTTTGGCTTTGTCTTTCAGCAACCTTTCTTATTTTTCCAGTCATTTACAAAAAGACCTATCACATAGGCCTACCCGAAGCAAATCTCCCAAACATTTCGACCTTTTGTGCCCCATTATCTCTCTTATTAGCTGGGTATTTGGTGACTTTCGCTACTCCAAATCCCTTACTTGTCATCTTATTGATGGTCATTTCCCAAGCTGTCTATTTTTTTGTTTTGGTTCAGCTCCCCAAACTACTCAATCGTCCTTTCAATCCAGGATTTTCAGCCTTCACATTCCCCTTTGTCATTAGTGCAACCTCCTTAAGAATGGCGGTTCATTATTGCCGATTGGAAAAGATGCTCGGTTTGCTAGTGACGATAGAAGTTCTGATTGCAACTGGATTAGTTGCCTATGTCCTAGTGACCTATCTCATTTATTTATGCAAAAAAGAAGTAAGCCAATAGGCTTACTTCTTTTGTAAAACAATGATTAACGAGCAACACGACGACGTGCAGCTTTTTTGCGATTTTCTTCAACAAAAGCCATTTTTTCTTCTTCAGGGTCGATGATGGTTTTTTTAACCGCAAAGACAGCACCAGCGACTGTTGCAGCGGTAGCCACAACTCCTGTTGCTAACCCTTTAATAAATGAATAATTTTTTGACATAATCTTTCTCCGTTTCTAACTTTAGCCCTAAAAATTAGGCCAAGTCTTATGTTATAATATATGGTAACGAAAAAAAGGTTAAATATCAAGAAAAAGATGTTTTTAGCAGGCTTTTTCATCAGAAAGTTTGAAATGACAAAAAAAGAAAAAATTATTGTAATTGTCGGACCCACTGCAGTTGGTAAAACAGCTTTGGGGATCCAAGTGGCTCAAGCCTTTAATGGAGAGATTATTTCTGGAGATAGTCAGCAGGTCTACCGCCATTTAGACATTGGTACTGCAAAGGCTAGCCAAGAAGAACAAGAAAGTGCGGTACACCATCTTATTGATATCAGAGATGTAACCCAAAACTATTCGGCTTTTGATTTTGTTCAGGATGCTCTAGAGGCTATTAAAGACATCCTTTCAAGAGGGAAAATTCCAATCATTGTAGGTGGCACAGGTCTTTATATCCAAAGTCTATTAGAGGGCTATCATTTAGGTGGAAACCTGGATCAAAGCGCTCTATTAGCTTATCGTCAAGAGCTTGAATCATTATCTGATGAGGCATTACTTGATTTAATGGCTGAAAAAAACATTTCCCTAAAGGAATGGACAAGAAGGCGAGCTATACGAGCCATAGAGTTAGACCGTTTTGGTAAAGATCTGCAGAATCAGGAATTTCCTTACGAATTCATGCTCATTGGATTAAATGATGACCGTTCTTACATTTATGAACGTATTAATCAACGGGTAGACCAAATGCTAGAAATGGGTCTCATTGAAGAAGCAAAGTGGCTCTATGAACATTATCCTCAGGTCCAGGCTAGTCGTGGGATTGGTTATAAGGAACTTTTTCCTTATTTTGAGGGAGAAATCTCTCTTGAAGAAGCTAGTCAAAACTTGAAACAAAATACGCGACGCTTTGCTAAGAGACAATTAACTTGGTTTCGTAACCGAATGGATGTAACCTTCTATCCTATTAGTGAAGAATCCTATCCCATAAGAATCATAAATGATATCAAGATATTTCTGGAAAATAAGGCTCAAGATGACTAGCTTTTCCTCCTATTAGCTTCAGAAATTATGTTATAATAGAGATTACGGAATTTGGAGGAAAGAGCAATGGTAATGACAGAAACAAATGTCAAACAAGAACGGGTCATTCTGTTAGGGGTAGCTCTTCAAAAAACAGAAAATGTCGACATGTCTATGGAAGAATTAGCTAGTTTAGCCAAAACAGCTGGTGCGGAAGTTGTCGGCTCCTATACTCAAAAGCGTGAAAAATATGACAGTAAAACCTTTATTGGATCTGGAAAGTTAGAAGAATTAAAAGCAATGGTAGAAGCTGAGGAAGTGGATACTGTTATTGTCAATAATCGTCTCACACCGCGGCAAAATTCTAATTTAGAAGCTGCACTGGAAGTGAAAGTCATTGACCGCATGCAGTTAATTTTAGATATATTTGCCATGAGGGCTAGGAGTCATGAGGGTAAATTACAGGTCCATCTAGCGCAACTCAAATACATGCTGCCACGATTAGTGGGACAGGGGATCATGCTCAGTCGTCAAGCGGGCGGGATCGGGAGTAGAGGACCTGGTGAAAGTCAGTTGGAATTAAATAGACGGTCTATTCGGCATCAAATTTCTGATATTGAAAGACAGCTGGCCTTGGTTGAAAAAAACCGTCAAACCATTAGAGATAAAAGAATTGCTTCTGATACCTTTAAAATTGGCTTAATTGGATACACTAATGCTGGTAAATCAACCATTATGAATGTTCTAACAGATGATAAGCAGTATGAAGCTAATGAATTGTTTGCAACACTTGATGCCACTACTAAACAAATCTATTTACAAAACCAGTTCCAGGCAACTTTAACGGATACTGTTGGTTTTATTCAAGATTTACCAACAGAATTGGTAGCAGCTTTTAAATCGACATTAGAAGAGAGTCGACACGTTGACTTACTCTTACATGTTATTGATGCGAGTGATCCAAATCATTCTGAACACGAAAAAGTGGTTCTTGATATTTTAAAAGATTTAGAGATGTTAGACATTCCTCGATTAGCTATTTACAATAAAATGGATCAGACCAATCATCTAACAGCGACAGCTTTTCCAAACGTAAGGCTTTCTGCTAAAGAAAAAGGAAGCCGTAATCTTTTACGGCGTATCATTGTTGATCAAATCAGAGATATTTTAGAGCCATTTAGTATTAATGTGCATCAAGATAAAGCCTACAAACTCTTTGATTTAAACAAAGTTGCCTTGCTTGAGCCTTATGATTTTGAAGAGGAATACGAAATGATTTCGGGTTATATTGCCCCAAAAAACAGATGGAGATTAGAAGAATTATATGATTGATTACATCAATTTAGCAAAGACCTATGGAGGTTTTACCACCTTAGATAGTCAATACCTCAATGTTCTTTTGACAGGTTTGACACATGATCAAAAATTAAAAGTAATCACGCCTCCACCAAGTGTTATCAATGCTTATTTTGCAGAGATGTATCAAAAACAAGGACCGAAAGCTGCTACAGATTATTATTTTCAGCTAACACAGGCTTTAGAACTTTATCAGGATCAACCCTCCTTTAAGGAGTTTAAACCCTTTGTTCGCTTGAATTTAGCTGGAGAATCCTATGGTTTTTCCTATGAAAAAGGACAGGAAATTGCTAGGGTTTTTGCTGAAAAAGAGACGACAACTAATGAAACTCTCCTTTTTCAGTTAGCAGAAATTTTTCCCCATTATGTCATTTACCAAGAAGAAAACACTATCAAAATGCAGGAATTGACCTTTAATGATGATAATCTTAAAGAACTTAATCTGCCTGAAGTACTCTTAAGCCGTGTCTTTGTTGGAGACAATTTAACGCTTATAAAGGGATATAATGCTGACGAAGTATCACAACTTGCCAAAAACTACCCTGGAAAAAGCTATTATCAGTTTCACCAAAGAGAATGTATCATCTATCAAGTGAATTAGAAGGAACAGATAAGACCAATGGAATTACAATTTTTAGGAACAGGTGCGGGACAGCCAGCAAAACAGCGCAATGTCTCTAGCCTTGTTTTGAAACTATTAGACGAAATTAACGAAGTCTGGATGTTTGATTGCGGAGAAGGAACACAAAGACAGATTTTAGAGACAAGCATCAAACCTCGTAAAATTCAAAAAATTTTTATTACCCATTTACATGGGGATCATATCTTTGGTTTGCCTGGTTTTCTTTCAAGTCGTGCCTTTCAAGCCAGTGAAGAGCAGACAGATATTGAAATATTTGGCCCCTTGGGTATTAAATCCTTTGTCCAAAATAGTTTAGCCATTTCTGGGACACGTTTGCCATATAAAATCCATTTTCATGAATTTACGGACAAAGATATGGGTAAAATCATGGAAACGGATAAATTTCTTGTCTATGCCGAAAAGCTAGCGCATACCATTTTTTGTATGGGTTATCGAGTCGTCCAAAAAGATTTAGAGGGAACCTTGGACGCAGAGGCTTTAAAGAAAGCTGGAGTTCCTTTCGGTCCCCTATTTGGGAAAATTAAGAATGGGCAAGACATTGTTTTAGATGATGGTCGCCAGATACTTGCAAAAGATTATATTTCTGAGCCTAAAAAAGGGAAGGTCATTACCATTCTTGGAGATACTCGAAAAACACCTGCTAGCCAACGCTTGGCGTTAAATGCAGATGTTTTAGTTCATGAATCCACCTATGGGAAAGGTGATGACCGAATTGCTAGAAATCATGGTCATTCTACAAATATGCAAGCAGCACAAATTGCAAAAGATGCCAATGTAAAACGTCTACTCTTAAATCATGTGTCAGCACGATTTTTGAGTCGTGATTGTCGTCAAATGGAAAAAGATGCGGCTAGCCTGTTTGAAAATGTTAAAATTGTCAAAGATCTAGAGGAAGTAACAATATAATGTCACAACGCACAATATTAATAACTGGGGCATCAGGAGGATTAGCGCAAGCTATCATTAATCAACTGCCCCAAGAAGATTTCTTAATATTACTTGGTCGTGATCAAGATAAACTGGAAGAAATGTATGTCAATCATCCCCATAAAGTATGTATTGGTTTGGATATCACAGATGGTCAAGCCATTCAACAGACCTTAGCGGACATTCAAAACCGTTATGGGTTCATTGATATTCTCATAAACAATGCCGGCTTTGGGGCTTTTAAGACTTATCAGGAATTTACTAGATCTGAAATCGAAGACATGTTTAAGGTTAATACCTTGGCTTCCATTGATTTTGCTAGATTAGTGGCCAAGGATATGGAAAGGCGAAAACAGGGACATATTATCAATATTGTTTCAATGGCTGGATTAATAGCATCTACCAAATCCAGTATCTATTCGGCAACTAAGTTTGCCATGATTGGATTTTCAAATGCTTTACGTTTAGAACTTGCCGACCACCATGTCTTTGTCACAACTGTTAATCCTGGACCTATTGCCACCCAATTTTTTGATCAAGCGGATCCAAGTGGTAACTACCTGAAAAGTGTTGAAAAGTTCACCTTATCACCCCAACAAGTTGCTAAAAAAATTGTTGCTTCTTTTGGAAAAAATAAGCGGGAAATCAATCTCCCATTGACGCTTGCTGTGACCCACAAATGCTACACCCTCTTTCCGCATATTTCTGATTTTCTTGCAAGAAAGGTATTCAATTATAAATGATAGAAGCCAAATATGATTGGAAAATAGAGCAAGAGAAGCCAGATGATGGCTTCTTTAAGCTTGCCAAAAAAAATGGACTAACTGAACTGTCTGCGCAAATTCTTTTTGAGAGAGGTATTAGTAGTCAAGAAGCTATGGACCATTTCTTAAGAGCGGATTTAGCTGATTTACATGATCCTTTTCTGCTCAATGACATGGAAAAAGCCGTTAATAGGATTCGTCAAGCTATTGAAAACTATGAACAGATTTTGATTTATGGTGATTATGATGCTGATGGTATGACATCAGCATCTATTATGAAAGAAACCCTTGAAATGTTAGGGGCAGAAGTCTTAGTCTATCTCCCAAATCGATTCACTGATGGCTATGGTCCTAATCTGAGTGTTTATAAATATTTTATGAATCAAGAGAAGGTTTCCTTGATTCTGACAGTTGACAATGGTGTTTCTGGGCATGAGGCTATTTCTTATGCGCAAGCCAATGGGGTTGATGTGATTGTGACCGATCACCATAGTCTTCCTAATCAACTACCAGAAGCTTTTGCTATTATCCACCCAGAGCATCCAAATGCAGATTACCCTTTTAAAAAGTTAGCGGGTTGTGGCGTTGCTTTTAAATTAGCTACGGCTTTGCTTGATGGTGTTCCTACCGAATTATTGGATTTAGTCGCCATTGGCACCATTGCTGATATGGTCAGTTTGACAGATGAAAATCGGATTTTAGTCAAAAATGGGCTTCATGTTTTGAAATCAAGTGAGCGAGTGGGCCTTCAAGAGTTAATGGCTTTATCACAAGTGGACTTTGACCATTTTGATGAAGAAGTGGTTGGTTTTAAATTAGCCCCTCAACTAAATGCTTTAGGACGATTGGATGATCCAAATCCAGCTATTGAACTGTTAACGGGTTTTGATGAGGAAGAGGCGCAAGGCATAGCCAGGATGATTAATGGTAAGAATGAAGAGCGGAAAGCTCTGGTTCAAACCATTTTTGAGGAAGCTATCGCCATGGTGGACACTCAGAAACCTGTTCAAGTCTTGGCTAAAGAAGGTTGGCATCCTGGAGTATTGGGGATTGTTGCTGGCCGCATCATGGAGGAAACGAGTCAAACAGTCCTAGTTTTAGCTATCGAGAATGGTTTCGCCAAGGGTTCGGCACGCAGTATTGAAGCTATTAATATTTTTAAGGCTTTAAACCATAGTAAGGACTTATTAACAGCTTTCGGTGGGCATGAAGGTGCAGCCGGAATGACCTTACCCGTTGAAAATATTCCCTTATTATCTGAGGCCCTTTGTCATTATGTGACTGAGAATGAAATAGATTGGACTGTTAAAAATAGTCTCAAGATTGATCATGAACTTCAGTTAGAAGAGATAAGCCTTGAAACCATTAAAAACCTCAATTTTTTGGCACCGTTTGGTATGGATCATCCTCAGCCTATTTTTCTGATGAAAGATTTTCAGGTCATTCAAGCTAGGACCCTGGGCGCTGATAATAAACACTTGAAATTTAGAATAAGAAAGGGTTCCTCAGAGGTAGATGTTTTGGCCTTTAACCAAGGTCATCTCTTGCAAGAATTCCAACAAAGTCAAGGACTAGAATTAGCAGTTACCCTTTCTGTCAATGTCTGGAATGGATGCACTAGTCTGCAATTAATGCTGATTGATGCGCGTGTGATGGGAATTCAATTATATGATATTAGGGCAAAGAAATATGACATTCCAAATCACCTGCATTCCGTATTTGACAGTAATGACAGTAAAGAAGCTGTTTTGGATTATATACCAGAGGAGACGCACCGTCTATTTGAAGCTTTTAAGGATCGCGAATTCACAGCTATCTATTTCAAAAATCTCATCGATAAGCCCTATTACCTAAGTGGTTATGGGACAAAGGATCAATTTACCAGACTTTATAAAACCATTTACCAATTTCCAGAATTTGATGTCCGTTATAAACTAACTGAACTGAGCAACTATTTGAAAATTGATAAAATATTACTAATCAAAATGATTCAAATATTTGAAGAACTGGAATTTGTTACCATTATAGATGGAGTTATGACTGTCAATAAAGGGGCAAGCAAAAAAGCAATAGCAAACAGTCAAATCTATCAAAATCTAAAAGAATTGGTTAAAATTCAAGAAATAATGGCCTTAGGAACACCACAAGAAATCTATCAATTTCTCAAGGAAAATAGCAAAGCTAAGGAGAATGAAGTAGACAGTTGAGATTGAGCTTCCCTGCTTTTTCAGAATTTACGAAAGCTATTATTCGTGATATAATAAAGAGTATTTTATTAAGCAACTTTTGCTAGAAAGAAACAAGAAAGATTATGAATTTAACACATTACATTGCATCAATTGAAAATTATCCCAAAGAAGGGATTACCTTCCGTGACATTTCCCCATTAATGGCTGATGGTAAAGCTTATAGCTATGCTATTCGTGAAATCTGTCAATACGCTGCTGATAAAGAAATTGACATGATTGTCGGACCTGAAGCGCGTGGATTTATCATTGGATGCCCTGTTGCAGTGGAATTAGGAATTGGTTTTGCACCAGTTCGTAAACCAGGTAAATTGCCACGTGAAGTTGTCTCAGCAGACTATGAGAAAGAATATGGTTTAGACACCTTAACAATGCATTCTGATGCCATTAAACCAGGCCAACGCGTTTTGATTGTAGATGACTTGTTAGCAACTGGAGGAACGGTCAAAGCCACTATTGAAATGGTTGAAAAGCTTGGTGGTGTTGTTGCTGGTTGTGCCTTCCTTATTGAACTAGATGGTTTAAATGGTCGCCAAGCTCTTGGTGATATTGATTATAAGGTTCTAATGAACTTCCCTGGCTAAGCCTTTCATCTAAAAAAGAAGAGATTTTCCTTGTAAAATCTTAGAGTAGAGGTATTATGAGCTTTTTTGAAAACTACAAGTCAGGCAATTTGGTTTATCCAAGTGCCTTACTTTTTCATTTTAAAGATATTTTTACAAATACAGACGATTTTCTGGTTTGGCAGTTTTTCTATTTGCAAAATACAACACGAATAGATGACCTAGCCCCAAGTCAGATTGCTACCGCACTCGGTAAATCAGTAGCTGATGTCAATCGTTCCATTTCCAGTCTAACCAGTCAGGAGCTTTTAGATATCAAAACCATCAAAGTGGGAGATGAAATAGAGACCATTATTGATGCTAGTCCAGTTTTAGAAAAATTGGATCAGTTGGTGACCCAATCTAAGGAGCAACCAGTTCATGATGAGGATCAAGGAAATCAGTTCAAACAGATTGTTTCGGAATTTGAAAGAGAACTTGGACGTTTTCTCAGTCCTTTTGAATTGGAAGACTTGGAAAAGACTGTTAAAGAGGATAAAACTGATATCGACCTGATTCGTGAAGCCTTAAAGGAAGCTGTTTTTAATGGCAAAACAAACTGGAAATACATTCAAGCCATTTTAAGAAATTGGCGTAAAGAAGGCATTACCAATCTTTATCAAGTTGAAGAAAGAAAGAGGGCGCGTGAAGAAGCTAATACGTCTCAAGTTTCCCTTTCAGATGATTTTCTTTCAGCAATGAATCTTTGGAGTGACTAATGAAGATTGGAAAAGTAAGGCTTAAAAAAATAATGGCTATTATTACTGACATGTTCCCAGAAGCAAAAGGAGAACTGGAATGGGAAAAACCCTATCAGTTATTAATTGCTGTCATCTTGTCAGCTCAAACGACAGATAAAGCTGTTAACAAAGTTACCCCATTTTTATGGGCAAAATACCCTAATTTAGAGGATTTGGCGAGTGCAAATCTTACTGATGTCGAATTAATCCTAAAAAGTATTGGTCTTTACAAAACCAAGGCTCGAAATATTATCAAAACAGCTCAAATTTTAGTGGACAATTACAATGGTCAAGTGCCCAAAACGCACAAAGAATTGGAAACCTTACCAGGAGTTGGTAGAAAAACGGCAAATGTTGTGCTTGGAGAAGTATATGCTATTCCTGGAATTGCAGTAGATACACATGTCTCTCGAGTAGCTAAACGACTCAATATTTCCTCGCAAGATGCTGATGTTAAAGAAATTGAAGCTGACTTAATGCAAAAAATTCCTAAAAAGGATTGGGTTATCAGTCATCATCGTTTGATTTTTTTCGGCCGTTACCATTGTTTGGCTAAAAATCCTAA
Source organism: Streptococcus uberis (assembly GCF_900475595.1). NCBI lineage: Bacteria > Bacillati > Bacillota > Bacilli > Lactobacillales > Streptococcaceae > Streptococcus > Streptococcus uberis. The sequence goes on along the minus strand of NZ_LS483397.1, from coordinate 1,164,703 downwards.
ATGTGAGGTTTGCCCACTTCAAAGTTATTGTCTTTATTATAAAAACAAAGAAGGAAAGCTGAAACCGTAAGCTTTCTTTTTTTATAGGCTTGATTTTGTTATAATAAAACAAGACACCATTAGAAAGATATGACACATGGAAATTAATTTATCACACCGTTTACAAGAAGTAGCAGCCTTTATTCCAAAAGGGACTAAATTATTAGATGTAGGAAGCGATCATGCCTATTTACCCCTTTATCTCTTGGAACAGCAAATAATCACTGCAGCAATTGCCGGTGAAGTTGTCAAGGGCCCCTTTGAATCAGCCCAACATAATATCGCGCAAACAGACTATGCTGATCAGATTGAGGCGCGTTTAGCCAGTGGCTTAGATGCTATGGAAGCTTCAGATCAGGTCAATGTCATTACTATCTGTGGTATGGGTGGCAGATTGATCAGTAACATTTTAGAAGCTGGCAAATCAAAATTAGAAAAGATTGACCGACTTGTTTTACAACCCAATAACCGTGAAGATGAGTTACGCCAATGGTTATGTGAGAATAACCTTCGCATTGTTGCTGAAAAAATAGTCTATGAAAACGACAAATTTTACGAAATAATAGTTGTAGAACCTGGGGAAATGCGACTCAATGAGACCGAATGTCGTTTTGGTCCTTTCTTGGCAAAAGAAAAATCACCCCACTTTATGGCTAAGTGGCAACGTGAGTCTGAAAAATGGCAACAAGCCCTAGCGTGTGTTCCACTTGAAAACAAGGATGACCGCTCAGCCATTCTCCAAAAAATAGAAACAATAAAGGAGATGATCCAATATGAAAGCTAGTCAAGTCATTGAACGCTATGAAGCGTACTGTCCTAAGGCATTATCAATGTCTGGAGATGTGGTAGGACTTCAAATTGGCCATCTTGATCAGGATGTTCAGAAGGTCATGGTCACTTTAGATGTTCGAGAACAAACCGTGGCTGAAGCCATCGAAAAAGGCGTAGATTTAATCATTACCAAACACGCCCCTATTTTTAAAGGTATTAAAGATTTGGTCTCCAGTCCACAACGTGATATCTTATTGGATCTGGTTAAGCATGATATTGCTGTTTATGTTAGTCATACCAACATTGATATTGTTAACAATGGTTTAAATGACTGGTTCTGTCAGCTTTTAGACATCAAAAATACAGAATATTTATCTGAAACACAGGAAGGTCAAGGCATCGGTCGTGTTGGAGATATCGAACCAATGCCTATGGAAGATTTTGCATTGAAGGTGAAAGACACTTTTTCTCTAGATGCTGTTCGTTTAATTCGTTATGATAAGCAAAATCCGAGCATATCACGAGTTGCTATTTGTGGTGGCAGTGGCGATGATTTTTATAAAGATGCCCTTGCCAAAGGTGCAGATCTCTATGTGACTGGAGATATCTATTACCATACTGCTCAAGAAATGCTAACGGATGGCCTTTTGGCAATTGATCCTGGTCATCATATTGAATCGCTTTTTATCAGTAACATCTGTCAATTATTAGAAAAATGGAAGAATGAAGACAAGTGGTCTATTGACATTATTGCCAGTCAAGTTTCAACCAACCCATTTTCACATCTATAGTAGGAGTTTCTCATGAACTGGTTACATCAGCAAAATCCAGTCTTTTTAGCCTTTTTAGCAGGTCTCTTTACATGGGTCTGTACAATTTTTGGAGCCGCTATCGTATTTTTTTTCAAAAGAATTAGTCGAAAATTGCTAGATACCATGATGGGCTTTGCCGCTGGAGTCATGATAGCGGCATCATTTTGGTCCTTATTGGCTCCTTCGATTGACTTTGCTAAGGCGGATTATGGTTCTCTAGCCTGGATACCAGCAGCAGTTGGTTTTTCATTTGGTGCTTTATTTTTGAGAGCCATCGACGCTATTGTCCCCCACTTGCATTTGGATAAAGAGTTATCACAAATGGAAGGGATACAACCTGATAAAAAATTGTCCAAAACAGCCTTGCTTTTTTTAGCAATCACTATTCATAATATACCAGAAGGATTGGCTGTTGGTGTCACTTTTGGTGCACTATCACAAGGGAATATGACACAAGCAGCTTTGATAGGTGCTTTAAGTCTCGCACTTGGAATTGGTTTACAAAATATACCAGAAGGAGCGGCACTCTCTATTCCAATTAGAGCCGATGGGAAATCACGCCTTAAAGCCTTTTATTGGGGGTCCATGTCTGCCATTGTTGAACCTATTGGTGCAGTCATTGGCGCTGCCTTAGTGATTATGATGTTGCCCATTTTACCTTATGCTTTGTCTTTTGCAGCGGGAGCCATGCTTTTTGTAGTTGTCGAAGAATTAATTCCTGAATCTCAAACAAACGGTAATACAGACTTGGCCACAATGGGATTGATGCTTGGTTTTGTTATTATGATGGTCATGGATGTTGCATTAGGATAAGGAGAATGAAGTGAAAATTGCAATCATTGGAGCAGGAATAGTAGGTGCAACAGCAGCCTTCTATTTGAGAAAACATCAGATGTCAGATGTGACCATCTTTGATTATGGTAAAGGACAGGCTACGAAAGCTGCAGCAGGTATTATTTGTCCCTGGTTTTCCAAAAGACGCAACAAAGCTTGGTATGCATTAGCCAGTCAAGGGGCCGATTTTTACCTAGAGCTAATAGAAGATTTAGAGTGCATGGGAATTGCTTGCGATTTTTATGCACGTAATGGTGTTCTTTTATTAAAAAAAGACCCAAGTAAACTAGACCAACTTTATCAGCTTGCACAAAATCGTAAAAGCCAATCTCCTTTGATTGGTGAACTGGCTCTTTTAACCAAAAGTGAGATTCAAGCTTTTTTTCCTCATTTGCAAGGCTGTGAAAAGGCTATTTACGCAGAAGGCGGAGCAAGAGTTGATGGTAAAAAATTATGCCAACAATTAATAGCCGCATCACAATATCCCGTCATTACAAAGAAAGTCACAATTCAAAGACAAGGCAAGCAATATCTTGTTGATGGTCAGGTTTATGACAAAGTTCTTTTAGCAACCGGTGCTTGGTTACCAGAAATACTTGAACCCTTAGGCTATCAAGTAGATATTAGGCCACAAAAAGGGCAGCTCATAGATTTTCGTCTTTTAAGTTTTGAAAGTGACCACTTGCCAGTGGTAATGCCAGAGGGAGAAATTGATATTATTCCCTTTACAGATGGCCGTGTGTCTATAGGGGCTAGTCATGAAAATGAGCTTGGCTACGATCTGACCCCAGATCAATCGGTTTTAGAAGGGTTAGAAAAAGATGGAAGAGCCTTTCTTCCTAAACTAGCAACTAGTGATGAAAAGGACTATCGGGTTGGAACTAGAGCCTATACCAGTGATTTCTTGCCATTCTATGGTCAAATTCCCGGAATGAGCAATTGCTATGCCAGCAGTGGCCTTGGATCGTCTGGTTTAACAGTAGGACCACTCATCGCCAGAGAACTAGTCGCAATGCTACTGGGGGACCCATTACGCTTGCCATTTGAAAACTACCCCATCCAAAACTATATAAGCTACGGAAATATGTGACATCACACCTAAAAAATGGTAAAATGTTAAAGATATCAAAGAATAGGAGATAACCAATGAAAGGTATTATTCTAGCAGGTGGATCAGGGACTCGTCTATATCCACTAACACGTGCAGCTTCAAAACAGTTGATGCCAATTTATGACAAACCAATGATTTATTACCCATTATCAACACTTATGTTAGCAGGGATTAAGGATATTTTAATCATTTCAACACCTCAAGATCTTCCGCGTTTTAAAGATTTACTAGGTGATGGTAGTGAATTTGGAATCTCTTTATCATATGCTGAGCAACCAAGTCCAGATGGATTGGCACAGGCCTTTATTATTGGTGAAGACTTTATTGGTGATGATAATGTTGCACTTATTTTAGGTGATAATATCTATCATGGAAATGGCCTAACGAAAATGCTTCAAAAAGCTGCTTCAAAAGAAACAGGAGCAACAGTTTTTGGTTATCAAGTAAAAGATCCAGAACGCTTTGGCGTTGTTGAGTTTGATGAGCAAATGAATGCCATTTCAATTGAAGAAAAACCAAAAGTGCCTAAATCCAATTTTGCGGTAACTGGCTTGTATTTCTATGATAATGATGTTGTTGAGATAGCTAAAAACATTAAACCATCAGAACGTGGCGAACTTGAAATTACCGATGTTAACAAAGCTTATTTGGAACGTGGCGATCTGTCAGTTGAATTAATGGGTCGTGGTTTCGCATGGCTTGATACAGGTACACATGAAAGCCTTCTTGAAGCGGCACAATACATAGAAACCGTACAACGTCTACAAAATGCACAAGTAGCTAACCTTGAAGAAATTGCATACCGTATGGGTTACATTACTAAAGAACAAGTTTCAGAATTGGCTCAACCCCTTAAGAAAAATGAATATGGTCAATACTTGTTACGATTGATTGGAGAAGCTTAATGTCAGAAACTTTTTTTGGTAAAGAATTAGCCGCTCATCCTATTGATGCTATTCCAGGTCTAATTGAGTTTGATATCCCTGTACATGGTGATAATCGTGGCTGGTTTAAAGAGAACTTTCAAAAAGAAAAAATGATTCCTTTAGGATTTCCTGAGTCATTTTTCGCTGAAGATAAACTTCAAAACAATGTTAGTTTTTCACGTAAACATGTTTTACGTGGCCTACACGCAGAACCATGGGATAAATACATCTCAGTTGCTGATGAAGGAAAAGTGTTAGGCACCTGGGTTGATCTTCGTGAAGGGGATAGTTTTGGTCAGGTTTATCAAACTGTTATTGATGCTTCGAAAGGAATTTTTGTTCCTCGCGGTGTTGCCAATGGCTTCCAAGTTCTTTCTGATAAAGTAGCCTACAGTTACCTTGTCAATGATTATTGGGCACTGGAATTAAAACCTAAATATGCCTTTGTTAATTATGCTGATCCAAGTTTGAATATTTCATGGGAAAATTTGGAAGAAGCAGAAGTTTCAGAAGCAGATAAAAACCATCCTTTCTTGAAGGATGTGAAACCCCTTAAAAAAGAAGATTTATAAGTATATCATTTAGAGTCTTACTCTAAATTTAGGAGAAATATTAGACATGTCGGAATTTAAAAATATTATTGTTACTGGTGGAGCAGGCTTCATTGGTTCTAACTTTGTGCACTATGTTTACAACAATCATCCTGATGTTCACGTAACGGTCCTTGATAAATTAACATATGCAGGTAACAAAGAAAACATTGCTTCTATTTTAGGTGATCGTGTTGAACTTGTTGTGGGTGATATTGCTGATGCAGCTTTAGTTGATCAACTAGCTTCCAAAGCGGATGCTATTGTCCACTACGCAGCTGAAAGTCATAATGATAATTCATTAAACGATCCAAGTCCGTTTATTCACACCAACTTTATTGGAACCTATACGCTTTTAGAAGCAGCACGTAAGTATGATATTCGTTTCCATCATGTGTCAACGGATGAGGTATATGGTGATCTTCCTCTTCGTGAAGATTTACCTGGTCATGGTGAAGGTGAGGGTGAAAAATTCACTGCAGAAACGAAATACAACCCATCATCTCCTTATTCTTCAACAAAAGCAGCTTCAGACTTAATTGTAAAAGCTTGGGTTCGCTCTTTTGGCGTTAAGGCAACCATTTCAAACTGTTCAAATAACTATGGTCCTTATCAACATATTGAAAAATTCATTCCACGCCAAATTACGAATATCTTAGCTGGTATTAAACCAAAACTTTATGGTGAAGGGAAAAATGTGCGTGACTGGATCCATACTAATGACCATTCAACTGGTGTTTGGGCAATCTTAACCAAAGGTAAAATTGGTGAAACTTACCTTATTGGTGCAGATGGTGAGAAAAACAATAAAGAAGTCCTTGAATTGATTTTAGAAAAAATGGGACAACCTAAAGATGCTTATGACCACGTTACAGACCGTGCCGGTCATGACCTTCGTTATGCCATTGATTCTAGCAAATTGCGTGATGAATTAGGATGGACTCCTGAATTCACAAACTTTGAGGAAGGTTTAGAAGAAACCATCAAATGGTATACTGATCATGAAGATTGGTGGAAGGCTGAAAAAGAAGCTGTTGAAGCTAAATATGCCCAAACTCAAAAAGTTATCAAATAAAGAAAGCTCCTGATTTTCAGGAGTTTTTTTAGATTGACAAATAAGATGAAAGTGATAAAATATCTCTGTTAGATATTTGCCGATTTAGCTCAGTTGGTAGAGCAACGCACTCGTAACGCGTAGGTCACAGGTTCGATCCCTGCAATCGGCATAGATGATTACTAAGCATATCAAAAAGGCATCTTTTTTAAAAGATGCCTTTTTTAATAATTATGACGTTTTATTTTCCGAACAAACCTTTAACTTTGTCCATAATGCCACCAACACCTTCAGAACCTTCAATCAATGATTTAGCTTGTTCAAAATAGTTACCTAAATCACCTTTATGTTCTTCAATAAAATCTTTGGCACCAGCGAAATCTTTGTTAGCAATAAGGTCTTTAACTTGGTCGAATAATTCTTGTGGGTTCATTTTTTTACCTCTCTCTTTCTATCCTCATTAAACCATAAAATAGCTTACCATTCAAGCAATTTAGTCGAAGAAAACACAAATTGATTCTGGAAGGTAAAAATCATTTGATAATAGGCTTAATTGCCCATTTTCTTTATCTCTTTTGAAGACACTTGCATTGTCAGATTCTTGATGGGCAACGATCAGATAATCCTGGCTTGGACTGATGTTAAAATCTCTTGGTATATGTCCGCCACAGGGAACGATTTCCAATTTTTCGAGTTGGCCATCTTTTCGAATTTTAAATGAAGCAATGGAATCATGCCCACGATTGCTCGTATATAGGAATTTGCCATCTGATGAAATACGAATGGCAGCTGTTGCATTGTCTCCCTGGAAGTTTTCAGGAAGTGTTGAAATGGTCTGAAGTCTTTCGAAGTGACCGCAACCATTGTATATAAGGACTTCAACTTGGGCATTCAATTCACACAGGAGATAAGCCAATTTTTCTTTGGGATGGAAAACCAAGTGACGACTGCCAGCTCCTGGCAGAGAATGATAGGTTGCAATTGGTTTAAGCTTTCCTTCTGCACTAATATCATAGCTAGTTACTGTATCAGTTCCCAAATCACATGTCACTAAATATTGATCAGGGGTTAGCCCCACAAAATGAGCATGGGCACTTTTTTGGTTTGGGTGAGGCCCACTGCCTTCAAGTTGTACCAAATCTGTTAGAGTTAAAGCCCCATCATCTTTTTTTCTGTAAACAGTGATTTGTCCCTTGTGGTAATTGGCCCCATAAACTAGGGATCTTTTTTCATCTACGAATAAGTGGCAAAGTGGGGCCCCATCCAATAAAACAGTATTGATTAATTGACCGGATTTATGGTGTGCAGCAATGCCTCCTTGCTCACCATCTTTATGAACGGAATAGATAAGATCCTTTGAAATACCAAGATAAGTTGGACTATTTGTTTTGACCAGCAATTGGAGATTATGTAGTTGACCACTGTTTTCATCCAATTCTGCCTGATAGATACCTTCCGATTTTCCATGTGTATATGTACCGAAATATACTTTTGTTTTCATGCTTAAGTCCTCCAAGTGATTTTATCATAGCATATTTTTCCTAGATTGGTATAATAGATACAAAGAAAAAAGGGAGAATAGTATGACAAAATTAGCAACCATTTGTTACATTGATAACGGAGAGTCCCTTTTATTGTTGCATCGCAATAAAAAAGAGAATGACGTCCACGAAGGCAAATGGATCTCAGTAGGTGGTAAATTGGAAGAAGGTGAGACACCTGAGGAATGTGCCATTCGTGAAATTTATGAAGAAACACATTTAACCGTTGAAAAAATGGATTTTAGAGGCATTATTACCTTTCCAGAGTTTACGCCAGGACATGATTGGTATACCTATGTTTTTAAAATAACAGGTTTTTCAGGTGACTTGATTTCCAACGAAGAATCTCGAGAAGGGACATTAGAGTGGGTTCCTTATGAACAAGTCTTAGAAAAACCAACTTGGGAAGGGGATTATGAAATCTTTAAATGGATTTTGGAAGACCGTCCATTTTTCTCAGCAAAGTTTCACTATAACCAAGCTAACGAATTAATCGAAAAACAGGTTACATTTTATCAAAAATAGAAATAGATTTCGAATAGATAAGTGAGGATAATTGTTAATGCAAAAAAATACAAACGATCAGTTGAAGGAAAGTTGGTTTTACAAGTGGATTTTAAATAATAAGGCTGTTGTCGGTCTGATGATTTTGTTAGTGGTTTTTCTAACCATTTTTGTCTTTACAAAAATTTCTTTTCTGTTTTCAGCAGTTGGTTCTTTTTTGACCATTTTAATGCTACCATTGGTCATTTCGACAATCCTGTATTATTTAACAAAACCATTAGTTGATTTTATTGAAAAATTAGGACCAAATCGCTCTGTTTCAATAGTCATTGTCTTTGGTTTGATTATATGTGTTTTGATATGGGCTTTTTCAGGATTGATACCTATGATCAGTGATCAGACGACCACATTTATATCAGATCTTCCTAAATATGTTGAAACGATGGACAAAGAAGCAACCAAATTGCTCGAAAACAAATGGTTGGTCAACTATAAAGCAGAATTGCAAGATATGCTGACTAATATTAGTCAAAAAGCATTGGATTATGCAGAAAGTTTTTCAAAAAATGCCATTAATTGGGCTGGTAATTTTGCTAGCGCCATTGCTCGCATTACAGTTTCAATCATTATTTCCCCCTTTATTCTCTTTTATTTCTTAAGAGATAGTAGCATGATGAAAGATGGCCTTGTTAATGTCTTACCAACAAAAGTAAGAATTCCAATTTCACGTGTTTTGGGTGATATTAACCAGCAACTATCAGGCTATGTCCAAGGTCAAGTGACCGTTGCTATTATTGTTGGATTTATGTTTGGCATCATGTTTAGTATAGTTGGTCTTAAATATTCCATTACTTTTAGTATTGCAGCTGGATTTCTAAATATGGTCCCTTACTTAGGGAGTTTCTTAGCTATGATTCCTGTTGTTATTATGGCTATGGTTCAAGGTCCTATTATGTTAATCAAAGTCCTTATTATCTTTACAATTGAGCAAACCATTGAAGGGCGTTTTGTCACACCATTAGTCTTAGGTAATAAATTAAGTATTCATCCCATTACCATTATGTTCCTACTCTTAACAGCTGGTGCTATGTTTGGTGTTTGGGGAGTCTTCCTCGTTATTCCTTTCTATGCTTCAGTCAAAGTCATTGTTAAAGAATTGTTTGAATGGTATAAATCGGTAAGTAATTTGTATGTTGATAAGAAAATTATCATAAAGGAGAAAAAAGAACGTGTTAAATAGTGAAAAAATGATTGCTTCAATAGAACAACAAGATTTGGAACATGCCAATAAATACTTTCAAAAAGCTTTGAAAACGGATGATGATCAGACTTTATTGGCTTTAGGAGACTATTTGGAGTCAATTGGTTTTTTCCCACAGGCAAAAGAAATCTATTTGGCATTAAAGGAAGACTATCCGGAAGTATATCTGAATTTAGCACAAATTGCTGCTGATGATAATCAAATTGAAGAAGCCTTTTTATATTTAGACCATATTTCACCTGAAAGTGATGATTATGTCAATGCACTTTTGGTCATGGCTGACTTATATGATTTAGAAGGTTTGACAGATGTTGCTAGAGAAAAACTGTTAGAAGCTCGTAAAATCAGTCAGGATCCTTTAATTATTTTTGGACTTGCTGAGACCGAGATGTCCCTTAATCATTTTAAAGAAGCTATTGATCTATATGCCTCTTTGGATAATCGTGACATTTTAGCTATTACAGGCGTTTCAACTTACCAACGGATTGGTCGAGCTTATGCTGCTTTAGGAAAATTTGAGGCTGCCATCGAGTTCTTAGAAAAAGCTAATAGCATTGAGTATGATGATGATACGGTTTACGAATTAGCTACCTTGCTTTTTGAACAAGAGGAGTATCAGAAAGCCAACCTCTATTTTAAACAATTAGAAACCATGAATCCGGATTATTTGGGTTATGAATATGTTTATGCTCAAAGTCTTCATGCAGAACACAAAGCTGAGGAAGCTATGAGACTGGTGCAACAGGCCTTAAGAAAAAATGAGTTTGATAGTCAGTTATTATTATTAGCTTCTCAATTGGCATTTGAAAATCATGATACGGAGGCCTCTGAATCGTATTTACTTAAGGCAAAAGGAGTGGCCACTGATTTGGAAGAGGTCCATATGCGACTTTCGACGCTTTATTTAGATAATGAGCGGTATCATGATGTGATTGCTTTAGAGGAAAATGATATTGAAAATCTTTTAACCAAATGGAATATCGCCCGTGCCTATCAAGAATTAGAAAGAGATGACCAAGCATTAAGCTTATATCGAGACTTGGAAAAAGATTTGGCTGACAACCCAGAATTCCTTGAAGATTATCTTAGGATGTTACGTCTATTTGGAATGAAAGATAAAGCAATATCAGTCGCTAAAACGTATTTGAACTTAGTTCCAGACGATATGAACATGCAAGTACTCTTAGATGATTTAAAGAGTGATTTTTAACTTCCTGAAAATTTACAGAAAAAATGAAAATATTCACAAATCAATTTCAGGAACTATGATTTTTGAAGTGCTATAATAGTTTCATATTGTGAAATAAGGAGTTAAAAATGACAGATTCAGAAAAATTATACGGGGCTGACTTAGTTGTTGATAGTCTAATTAACCATGATGTCAAATATGTTTTTGGTATTCCTGGAGCTAAAATCGACCGTGTCTTTGATACTTTAGAGGATAAAGGACCACAATTGATTGTTTCTAGACATGAACAAAACGCAACTTTCATGGCACAAGGAATTGGTCGAATCACAGGCAAGCCAGGTGTTGTCATTGCGACAAGTGGACCTGGTATTTCAAACCTTGCAACTGGACTTGTTACAGCAACAGCTGAAGGAGATCCCGTGCTGGCTATTGGTGGTCAAGTTAAGCGTAGTGATTTATTGAAACGTTCTCACCAATCCATGAATAACGTGGCTATGTTAGAGCCTATTACGAAGTACTCAGCTGAGGTTCAAGACGCTAATACACTTTCTGAAACGATTGCAAATGCTTACCGACGTGCCAAATCAGGCAAACCTGGAGCAAGTTTTATTTCCATTCCTCAGGATGTGACTGATAGTCCTGTCAGCGTCAAAGCTATTAAACCATTAACTGCTCCCAAGTTGGGTTCTGCCTCTGTGGAAGATATTAATTATCTAGCACAGGCCATTCGTAATGCTGTTCTACCTGTTTTACTTTTAGGAAATGGTGCTTCTGATGAGAAAGTAACAGCCTCTATCCGTAAATTATTAGAATCTGTTAAATTACCAGTTGTTGAAACCTTCCAAGGTGCTGGGATTGTATCCCGTGAGTTAGAGGAAGAAACCTTCTTTGGTCGTGTCGGACTTTTCCGTAATCAACCTGGCGATATGTTATTGAAAAAATCTGATTTGGTCATTGCGATTGGTTATGATCCAATTGAATATGAGGCACGCAACTGGAATGCTGAAATTTCAGCCCGTGTCATCGTTATTGATGTGGCACAAGCTGAAATTGATACTTACTTCCAACCAGAAAGAGAATTGATTGGTAATATTGCTGATACCATTGATTTATTGCTTCCAGCTGTCAATGGCTATGCTCTACCTCAAGGATCAGTTGAATACCTTCAAAATTTGAAGAAAAACTTAGATGGTGATATTAAATTTGATCGTCAATCAAAAGAAGGACTTGTGCATCCATTAGATGTTATTGATATTCTTCAAGATCAAGCAAAAGATGATATGACTGTGACAGTTGATGTCGGTAGCCACTATATTTGGATGGCCCGTTATTTTAAATCCTACGAAGCTCGTCATTTGCTTTTCTCAAATGGTATGCAGACATTAGGTGTTGCTTTACCATGGGCTATTTCTGCAGCCTTAGTGAGACCTAACAAAACAGTGCTTTCTGTATCAGGTGATGGTGGCTTCCTCTTCTCTGCACAAGAATTAGAAGTAGCGGTTCGTTTGAAATTACCAATTGTTCACATGATCTGGAATGATGGCCGTTACAACATGGTAGAATTCCAAGAAGAAATGAAGTATGGTCGTTCAGCTGGCGTTCAATTGGGTGATGTTGATTTTGTTAAATACGCAGAGGCTTTTGGAGCAAAAGGTTACCGTGTTGATAGCAAAGAAAGTTTCAAAGAGACTTTAGAACAAGCCATCAAAGAATCAGCAAACGGGCCAGTATTAATTGATATCCCAATTGATTACAAAGATAATGGTCGTCTTGGCGAGACGATTTTACCAGACGAATTTTATTAAGAAGGTGCAAAATGTCTAATAGCAGTATTTTATTTCAACATAATACATTAGCTTCTTTAATGGCTGGTCTCTACAAGGGTACCCTTCCTTTAGAAAAATTATTAGAACATGGTGATTTGGGAATTGGAACCTTAGATGGTATTGATGGTGAATTAATTATTTGTGATGGAAAAGCTTATCAAGCTATTGGTACTGGTCAGCAAGCAGAAGTGATTGAACTTTCGGGTAATGAAACTGTTCCATATGCTGCCATTGTCAATCATAGGGCAGATCAACGATTTGACTTAAACGAACCTATGGATCACGAGCTTTTAAAAGCTCAGTTGGAAAGCTTTTTTTCAAGTAAAAATTTATTCCAATCCATTAAGATTAAAGGTCATTTCAAGCAAATGCATGTGCGCATGATTCCAAAATCGCCAATTGGCAAACGCTTTGCAGAGATTTCTAACCAACAGCCTGAGTTTACAGAAGAAGATATTTCAGGTACTTTGGTCGGATTTTGGACTCCTGAACTTTTTCATGGAGTAAGTGTGGCAGGCTATCATTTGCATTTTATTTCGGATGATAAAACTTTCGGCGGACATGTTATGGATTTTGTCTGTGATCAGGCTAGTGTCGAAATTGGCCACATTGATGCCTTGGTTCAAGATTTTCCAAGTCAGGATGCTAATTTTAAAGAGGCAAGTTTTAATGTGGAACAACTGAAAAACGATATTAGTGATTCAGAATAACGAAAGGTCTAGGAAAGCCTTTCTTGACTGATTGATACAGACTTGATGAGTGTTTTTTATTCAATCAAAGGTTTTGTGACAGTTTATAGTCAATGTAAAGGAGATATAATCATAGTCCTATATATGATCAATACTAAAAGGCGGTGGAATGATTCCACTGCCTTTAATTGATTTTCATTTGGTCAATTTTTTCTTTTTCCGGAGTTACCCGTAGTGTCTTTTGGCCTGTGTAAGTTACAAAACCTGGTTTTGCTCCACTTGGTTTATGCAATTTTTTGGCTTCAATCATGTCCACTTGTAAGAGGTTGGAGTAGCGCCCTTTAGAAAAATAAGCTGCCAACTCTGCGGCATCCGTTTTAACCTCATCACTAGGATTTAAATTATCTTTGATGATGACGTGACTACCGGGAATATCTTTAGCATGGAACCAGAGTTCTCCTTTTTTAGCCATTTTGAAGGTCAGCTCTTCATTTTGGAGATTGTTTCGTCCAACTAAGATAATGGTTTTGCCGTCGCTAGCAAGGTATTGCTCTGGTTTTTTACGTTTGTGGCGTTTGTCTGTTGCACGACGCTTCATAAAACCAGCTTGAACCAATTCTTCTCGAATATCTTCGATTTCATCAAGGTTAGCCTGTGAGAGATTGTACTCAACACTTTCATAATAATGAATGCTTTGCTTAGTTTCTTCAATTAGGCCAGATAAATGTTTAACAGCTTCTTTTAGTTTTTGGTATTTTTTAAAGTAGCGTTGGGCATTTTGATTAGGGCTAAGGGCTAAATCTAAAGAAATGGTAAGTGGTTCACCAGTGTAATAGTTATCTAAGGTAACCGATTCTTTATTATTAGGAACCAAGGAAAGATAGGTGGTCAGCAATTCTCCTTTTTGCCGAAAGTCTTCAGCATTTTCAGTAGCTTTCAATTCGGCTTCTTGTTTCCTTAATTTGAGACGGTTTTTATCCAATTCATTTTGGACACGGTGTATTAAATCACTGGCTTGTTGACTAACTCGGTCACGCTCTGCTTTTTCTAAGTAGTAATAATCTAAAAGTTCAGAGAGCTGTTCAAAGGATTGGCCACTATCTGAAAAAGGAACTGCTGAGAAAGCATTTTGAGTGAGATGAGGTGAGACTTCCTGATTGAAGAACTGTCTAAATACCTTTAATTTATCTGTTGTCAACCGCTCTGCCAGTTGGTTAGCTGTATCACGACCTAAGCCTTGGAAAAGTTTTTGAAGGTTTTTAGGAGAAAGGTCCTGGGTTTGTAAGATTTCAAAAAGGGGTTCATCCTCAATGGTAAAAGGATTTTTTGCCCCTGTCTTAGGTGGCTCGATATATGTTGAGCCAGGTAAAATAGTTCTGTAAGAATTTTGTGAGAAGCCAACATGCTTAATAGACTCAATAATTTTATTTTGATTGCGATCTACTAAGATGATATTGCTGTGCTTACCCATAATTTCAATGATTAAGGTCGTTTTGATGTCATCACCAATTTCATTCTTATTGGAGACACCAATCTCGATAATTCGGTCATTATCTATTTGCTTAAATGATTCAATGACAGCACCTTGAAGGTATTTTCTCATAATCATGGTAAAGGTGTTTGGCACCTGTGGGTTTTGAAAATTGCTATCCGTTAATTGAATGCGCCCAAAAACAGGATGGGCTGAAATGAGGACTTTAAAATTCTGGCGATGATTTCGGACGCCTAGAACTAATTCACGCTCGTAGGGTTGGTTCACTTTTTGAATTCGTCCATTCAGAAGTTTATCAGAAAGCTCCTCAGTTAAATAATGTAAGAAAAAGCCGTCAAAAGACATGGTTTCTCCTTTCTGTCGTTTCGTCCTATCATTATAACATAAAGGCAGGTCCCACTTGAAAAAATTTTCTCTAAAGTCTTGCAATTTCTAAAAATTAAGCTATAATGAATAAAAAAACGAAAGGAAGTCCAAGAAATGAACACAACTATGATGACAAATTGGCAAAGCTGGCATAGATAAAGTTGTGTTTATGGACTCGCATAGATACGACTTTTAGAGCACTTCTAAAAAGTATCTATGCGCTAATACTCTGATAAAAAAGCGCTTAGTAGATTCTCTGACTGGGTGCTTTTTCTTTTTGCATAAACAGGACAATGAAAGGAGATATGAATGAAAAATAAAAGTTTAATAGCAACACTCATTATGATCACAAGTCTGGTTTTTTTATCCCTCTTTTTTGAGAAAGACAATAAACAACTAGCATTAAAACAAAAACCAGTGGTCAAAATCGGTATCTTACAATTGGTAACTCATGAGGCACTTGACCAAATTGAAAAAGGCATTGAAGACGAACTGCAAAAAAATCCAAGTTCTCATCAAAAACTGCAAATCACACTAATGAATGCTGAAGGCGACCAAAGTAAAATACAGACCATGAGCCACCAACTGGTAGACAAAGGCAATGATATCGTCATTGGAATTGCTACACCAGCAGCCCAAGGATTAGCAACTAGCAGTAAAAAAGTACCTGTTGTCATGTCGGCTATTTCGGATCCCATAGGTGCAAAGTTAGTAAAAAACCTAGACAAACCAGAGGGAAATGTTACAGGATTATCCAACAAGGTGCCCTTAAAACAAACCGTTCAACTGATTAAAAGTCTAACGCCACAAGTGAGAAAAATCGGAGTGCTCTATGCTAGCAATGAGGACAATTCCCTTTCACAAGTTAAAGACTTTACAGCTTTTGCCAAAGTAAAAGGGTTTGAAGTTATCCCTTATGCAGTTCCTTCAACAAATGAAGTACCATCAACCATGTCAGTTCTGACACAGAAGGTAGATGCTTTATTTATCCCACAAGACAACACCATTGCTTCGGCCTTTGCCTCTGTGGTCAGCGCAAGCAATGCTGCCAACTTGCCAGTCTACTCCAGCGTCGATACTATGGTTAGAGATGGTAGTCTGGCATCCGTTAACCAAAACCAATACCAACTAGGGGTAGAAACAGCCAAGCAGGTTAAGAAGTTATTGGCTGGTAAATCCGTTTCACAAGTACCTGTTAAAGTCGTTGACAATGGGAAACCCGTCATTAATAAAGCTGTGGCTGATAAACTGGGAGTGACGATCCCAGAAGCTTTGCAAAAAGAATCTGATATTCTTAACAAATAGGAGAAAGGGGTACTTATGATTATCTCAGCAGTTTCACAAGGTCTTTTATGGGGTGTACTTGGTTTAGGCATCTATTTGACCTTTCGTATTTTAAATTTTCCTGATATGACCACAGAAGGCTCCTTTCCTTTAGGGGGAGCAGTAGCTGTTACAGCCCTTAATCAGGGCCTTAATCCTATATTAGCAACCATTTTAGGGATGGCAGCGGGAGCTTTGGCAGGTCTCATAACGGGTCTTTTATATACCAAGGGAAAAATTCCAACTATTTTGGCGGGGATTTTGGTTATGACCTCTTGTAACTCTATTATGCTAATGGTTATGGGACGGGCCAATTTAGGGCTTCATGACTTAAAACGCCTGCAAGATTACCTTCCATTTTCTTCAGAGGTTAATAATCTTCTCATGGGATTCCTAGCCGTTCTGGTCATTATCTTCTTACTGATTTATTTTCTCTATACTGATCTTGGCCAGGCTTATATTGCCACGGGTGATAACCGTGAGATGGCTAAGAGTTTTGGCATACATACGGACCGCATGGAAATGATGGGACTGCTTGTCTCAAATGCCTTGATTGGTTTATCAGGTGCTCTTGTCAGTCAACAAGATGGTTATGCAGATGTTTCCAAAGGGATTGGTGTTATTGTCATCGGTTTGGCAAGCATCATTATTGGTGAAGTTCTCTACTCGACAGGATTGACGCTTTTTGAACGCTTGGTCGCTATTATAGTAGGTTCAATCCTCTACCAATTTCTTATTATGCTTGTAATTGCCTTGGGCTTCAATACCAACTATTTGAAATTATTTAGTGCCATTGTCTTAGCGCTTTGTCTCATGGTACCTGTTTTGAGACAACGTTTCTTTAAAGGGATTAAGGTGAGCAGATGAAAAAAATAATTGAACTCATTGATGCTAGTTTGGTGGTTAATAATGGATTTGACGATTCTAAAACCATCTTGGACAAGGTTACCTTGACCATCTATGAACATGATTTCATTACCGTTTTAGGTGGTAATGGGGCAGGCAAATCGACGTTGTTTAATGTTATTGCTGGCAACCTCACTTTGAGCAGTGGTCAAATCAAGATTTTGGGGCAAGATGTGACCTATATGCCAGCTGAAAAAAGAGCCAGCTTCTTAGCACGTGTTTTTCAGGATCCCAAAATGGGAACAGCACCTCGTATGACGGTTGCTGAAAACCTCTTGATTGCAGAAAAACGGGGACAGAAACGACAATTGCTAAAACGCAGTATCGCTAGCAAAAAAGATACCTTTAAGGCATTATTGGCACGAACGGGCAATGGTTTAGAAAATCACTTAGACACGCCGACAGGTCTCTTATCTGGAGGTCAGCGTCAGGCTTTAAGTCTGTTAATGGCAACTTTAAAGAAGCCGGACCTATTGTTATTAGATGAACATACTGCAGCTCTAGATCCTAGGACCAGCCGTTCCCTCATGGCTTTAACGGATCATTTTGTTAGTCAGGACCAATTAACAGCCCTCATGATTACACACCATATGGAAGATGCTTTGACTTATGGCAATCGTCTCATTGTCATGAAAGATGGTAAAATCATCAAAGATCTCAATAAAGAGCAGAAAGCTCAAATGACTATTTCGGATTACTATTTATTATTTGACTAAAAAAGATTAGTCTCTAGCCTTTAGGTTAGAGGCTTTTTTCCTTAAAAAAAGTGGCCTTAATAGGGCATTCACCCAAGAAAAAGTTGGAAAAATGTGGTATACTATTTAAGACTGTAGCTTAGCTACAAAGCAGTAAATCGACTTACAATGATAAGGACCGTATGTAATAAAAAATGTTTAAAGGAGTAACATGAGTGATATTAAAATAATCGCCCTTGGTGGCGTGCGTGAGTATGGGAAAAACTTCTATTTGGTTGAAGTGAATGAGTCAATTTTTATCTTGGATTCAGGATTGAAATACCCAGAAAATGAACAATTGGGGGTTGATGTTGTCATCCCTAATTTAGATTATGTGATTGAAAACAAAGACAAGGTTCAAGGTGTCTTCCTGACCCATGGACATGCGGATGCTATTGGTGCTTTGCCTTACTTATTATCAGAAGTCTCTGTGCCTGTATTTGGTTCTGAGTTGACCATTGAGTTGGCCAAATTATTTGTCAAAGCCAACAATAGCACTAAGAAATTCAAAAATTTCCATGTGGTTGACAGTGAAACAGAAATTGAGTTTAAAGATGGATTGGTTTCTTTCTTTAAAACCACCCATTCTATTCCAGATAGTTTAGGGATAGTCATTGGTACTGACCAAGGGAATATTGTTTATACTGGTGATTTTAAATTTGACCAAGCAGCGCGTGAGTTTTACCAAACTGATCTTTCCCGACTTGCTGAAATCGGTAAGGAAGGTGTTTTAGCTCTGCTTTCGGCGTCAGCCAATGCCACATCAAACATCCAAATTGCCAGTGAATCAGAAGTTGGTGAGGAAATGGATCATGTTATCGGTGAAGCAGAAGGACGAGTGATCGTAGCTGCGGTTGCTTCCAACTTGGTTCGTATTCAGCAAGTTTTTGATTCAGCGGCTTGTCATGGCAGACGTGTTGTTTTAACGGGGTCTGATATTGAGAATATTATCCGTACAGCCATTCGTTTGAAAAAATTGACCATCGTTGATGAAAAATTATTGATCAAACCAAAAGATATGGCAAAATATGAAGATCATGAGCTCATCATTTTAGAAGCTGGTCGAATGGGTGAACCTATTAATAGCTTGCAAAAAATGGCATCGGGTCGTCACCGTTATGTGAACATCACAACAGGAGACTTGGTCTATATCGTGACAACTCCAAATGTGTCAAAAGAAGCTATGGTAGCGCGTGTTGAAAACTTGATTTATAAAGCAGGTGGCAGTGTTAAACTCATTACACAAAACTTACGGGTTTCTGGTCATGCCAACAGTCGTGACTTGCAGCTAATGATTAACTTGATTAGACCTAAGTATCTCTTCCCAGTTCAAGGGGAATACAGGGACTTGGCCGCTCATGCGGCTTTGGCTGAGGAAGTTGGTCTTTACCCTGAAAATATCTACATTATGAAACGTGGCGATATTATGATCTTAAATGAGGAAGGTTTCCTGCACGAAGGGGGCGTTCCAGCAAGTGATGTCATGATTGATGGTAATGCCATCGGTGATGTTGGTAATATCGTTCTTAGAGACCGTAAAGTCTTATCCGAAGATGGGATTTTTATCGTGGCCATTACCGTTAATAAACGTGAAAAACGCATTGTTTCTAAAGCTAAAGTCAACACAAGAGGCTTTGTCTATGTTAAGAAAAGCCGTGACATTTTAAGAGAAAGTGCTGATCTGGTTAACACGACTGTTGAAAATTACTTGCAACAAGATAATTTTGATTGGGGTGAATTGAAAGCTTCTGTTCGAGATGAATTATCGAAGTTCTTGTTTGATCAAACCAAACGTCGTCCAGCCATTTTACCTGTTGTCATGGAAGTGCGTCAGTAACATAAAGAAGACAAAAATGATATCTTACTTAAGAGGTTAGTGATAACCTCTTTCTTTATCACAAATCAGTTCATATAAATTTAGGAGGAGTTATGGCATCCATTCATATTGAATACCGTTCAGAAGTCTTGCAAATGGAAAGACAAGTTAATGTCATCTATCCAGATCAATCTAGTCTTGAAGAGGCTGAAAGAGGGGATCAGGATATTCCTGTTCTTTACCTCTTGCATGGCATGGGTGGTAATGAAAATTCTTGGCAAAAACGGACTAATATTGAACGCTTAGTGCGTCATACCAATCTTATTATTGTTATGCCTTCCACTGATTTAGGATGGTATACCGATACAGCCTATGGTTTGAAATACTATAAAGCCATTGCAGAAGAGTTACCGGAAGTTTTGTATAATTTCTTTCCAAATATGACACAAAAACGCGAGAAAACCTTTATTGCTGGTTTATCGATGGGTGGTTACGGTGCCTTTAAATTGGCCTTGAAGACCAATCGTTTTTCTTATGCTGCTTCTTTTTCAGGAGCCCTAGCAAGTCCTGACTTTGCTTTAGAAGAGGTATTAGAAGAGGAAAAGGCTTATTGGACAGGCGTTTTTGGTTCCATTGAAATGCCAGACATTGAAAAGCATTTCTTGACAAGCATGGTTTCGGAATCTGACTTGAAAACCAAATTCTATGCTTGGTGTGGCTATGAGGATTTTTTGTTCCAGGCTAATGAGATAGCTGTTGCTCAATTAAAAGACATGGGCTTAGACCTTGACTATCAAAAAGATCATGGTACACATGATTGGTATTACTGGAACCAACAGTTGGATCGTCTTTTAGATTGGCTACCAATACATTATGTGAAGGAAGAAAGGCTGTCTTAAAGATAGGAAGTTGGATGTGATATGAAACGATTTATTAAAGCTATTTTGTGGTTACCTTTAACCCTCTTAAAATGGCTTTGGTCTATTATTTGGGGGTTTATTCAAACTATCCTTTTATTAGCCATTATTATTTTTGGCTTGCTTTATTATGCTAACCATAGTGATTCTCAGTTGGCTAATACCATCTCTAACATCAGTAATCAGGTCGTTACTTTCTATAATATTTGGAAAGATTCGGATGCTAAGTTGCAAGACAAACTTAGTCAGAAAGTAACTTCTGATCATTACCAGCATCAAGATGGGGTTAAATGGACTAAAAATGAGGCCGGTGTTTACATCAAAACCACAAATCCCATTTTTGTCAATGCTTATCAAGCAGCCCTAAATAATTGGAACAGTACAGGACTCTTTCAGTTCAAGCTAGTTGATTCAGAAGACCAGGCTGATATTGTTGCGGATGAGACTAGTGATGCCAGTCTTGATGCGGCCGGCATTGCCAAGGTACAGAGTCAAGAACTCTTAAAAGTGATTCGTCATGCTGATGTATACTTGAACGCCTATTATTTGCTTGATAACCAGTACGGCTATAATTCTGAAAGGATTGTCCATACGGCAGAGCATGAACTGGGTCATAGTATTGGTTTAGACCATAAAGACGATAAGGAATCCGTCATGCAATCTTCAGGATCTTTTTATGGGATTCAAGAGACAGATATGGAAGCTGTGCGTGCTCTTTATCAAAATGAGAAATAGCATTCTAAAAATGCCCCAGAACGGGGTATTTTTTGCTACAATGGAGGTATGATTATTTTACAAGCCTCTAAAATTGAACGTTCTTTTTCAGGTGACGTCCTTTTTGAAAATATCAATCTCCAAGTAGATGAGCGTGACCGCATTGCCCTGGTTGGTCCTAATGGTGCCGGGAAATCCACGCTATTAAAAATTTTGGTTGGTGAAGAAAGTCCAACCAGTGGAGAAATCACACGCAAGAAGGATTTAACCTTATCTTATTTAGCCCAGGATAGTCGTTTCCAGTCGGATCAAACCATTTACCAAGAAATGTTACATGTCTTTGATGATTTGCGCCAAGATGAACAAAAATTGCGGCAAATGGAAGCGGATATGGGCATGTTAACAGGCACTGATCTTGACAAGCTGATGCATGATTATGACCGTCTGACAGAAAGCTTTCGCCTTAGGAACGGTTTTTCTTATGAATCAGATATTAAAGCCATTTTGAATGGTTTTAAATTCGATGAGTCCATGTGGGATATGCCCATTGCTGCCTTATCAGGGGGACAAAACACCCGTCTGGCTTTAGCCAAAATGCTTCTGGAAAAACCAGAGTTATTAGTTTTGGACGAGCCGACAAACCACTTGGATATTGACACCATTGCCTGGTTGGAAAATTACTTAGCTAACTATCAAGGTGCCCTAATCATTGTTAGTCACGACCGATATTTCCTAGATAAGGTTGCAACCATTACATTGGATTTGAACCGACAAGGGATTGATCGTTATGTCGGGAACTATTCAAGATTCATTGACTTAAAGGCCGAGAAAATTGCTAGTCAAGCCAAACAATTTGAAAAGCAACAAAAAGAAATTGCCAAATTGGAAGACTTTGTCCAAAAAAATATTGTTCGGGCTTCTACTACTAAACGGGCTCAGGCAAGACGCAAGCAGTTGGAAAAAATAGAACGGCTCGATAATCCGGTTTCTTCACAAAAGTCTGCTCACATGACCTTTCATGCTGAAAAACCATCAGGAAATGTCGTTTTAACGGTGACGGATGCCGCCATTGGCTATGACCAAGAGGTTTTGTCAGAACCCATTAATCTAGAAGTAACAAAATACGATGCCATTGCTATTGTGGGACCTAACGGTATTGGAAAGTCAACCCTAATGAAATCCATTATCAAACAGATTCCATTTATCAAAGGTCAAGTCAAATATGGTGCAAATGTGGACATCGGTTATTACGACCAAACCCAATCTCGACTCACTAAAAGCAATAGTGTCTTAGAAGAACTTTGGGGAGACTTCCCAAGAACAGCAGAAGTCGACATTCATAACCGACTAGGAGCCTTCCTTTTTTCCGGGGACGATGTCAAAAAATCTGTTGGCATGCTATCAGGGGGAGAAAGAGCCCGCCTCTTACTAGCCAAATTGTCCATGGAAAATAAAAATGTCATGCTCCTTGATGAGCCTACCAACCATCTAGACATCGACAGCAAAGAAGTACTGGAAAATGCACTCTTGGACTACGATGGCACGCTCTTGTTTGTCAGCCATGACCGTTATTTTATCAATCGCATAGCCACCAAAGTATTGGAAATCTCTGAAACAGGTTCCACCCTTTACCTAGGTGATTATGATTATTACCTAGAGAAGAAAGCAGAGCTAGAAGAATTAGCTCGCCTCCAGGAAGAAGAAAAAAGTGAGCAGCCAGCGGAGACCCTTCAGAATAATTATCACTTACAAAAAGAAAACCAAAAGGAAATCCGCAAACTGCAAAGACGATTACAAGAAGTGGAAAACCAGTTAGAAGAAGTGGATCAAAGCATTGTAGAAATTGAAAACCGCATGCAATCAACCAATGATCCAGGACAATTAATTGATGACCAAAAAGAATTAGATCTCTTAAATCAGAAACAAGAGAGTCTCATGTTGGAGTGGGAAGAAATTGGTACACAATTAGATTTGTAAAAAGAAAAAAATAGCCAAAGAGGGGATGACAAAAGGAATCCTCTCTTTTTTATCTGTTATATATAAATAGCTTTGGCACTATAACAGATTTTGTTATCCTATTCACAAGGAGTGGATTTTATTGAAATGCTTATTTTACGGTATAGAAAGCGGTTTTAAATTCTTGCAAATAGTGAAAAAATAAGTTAGTATTAATGAGTAATATGAAAAAATGGAGGCCAAAATGGTAACAGTTTCTAAAGAACAACATTTGGATATGTTTTTAAAAATGGAACGTATCCGTGAATTTGATTCACGAATTAACAAGCTTGTACGTCGAGGATTTGTACAAGGAATGACTCACTTCTCAGTAGGTGAAGAAGCGGCCAATGTTGGTGCAGTAGCACACTTAACTTATGATGATATTATTTTCTCAAATCACCGTGGACATGGACAATCAATCGCAAAAGACATGGACCTTAACAAAATGATGGCTGAGTTAGCTGGTAAAGCTACAGGTGTCTCTAAAGGTCGTGGTGGTTCAATGCACTTAGCAGACTTTGAAAAAGGAAACTACGGAACTAACGGTATCGTTGGTGGTGGTTACGCTCTTGCAGTAGGTGCAGCCTTAACACAACAATATAAAGAAACAAACAACATCGTTGTTGCCTTCTCAGGAGACGGTGCAACTAACGAAGGATCATTCCATGAGTCTGTTAACATGGCAGCTACTTGGAAACTACCTGTTATCTTCTTTATCATTAATAACCGTTATGGTATCTCAATGAACATTAACAATGCTACTAACACACCACACTTGTACACACGTGCAGAAGCATAAGGTATCCCAGGTTTCTACTGTGAAGATGGAAATGATGTATTAGCAGTTTACGAAACTATGGATCAAGCGGTTAAACACGTTCGTGGTGGTAACGGACCTGCAATTGTCGAAGTAGAATCTTACCGTTGGTTTGGTCACTCAACTGCCGATGCTGGTAAATACCGTACTAAAGAAGAAGTTGATTCTTGGAAAGCAAAAGACCCAATTGTTAAATACCGTCAATACCTTACAAAAGAAGGCATTGCAACTGAAGAAGAATTGGATGCAATTCAAGCACAGGTCGTTAAAGAAATTGATGATGCTTATGAATATGCTCAAAACAGTCCAGACCCAGAACTTTCAGTAGCCTTTGAAGACGTTTGGGTAGACTAAATTCGGATTTAGCCGTAAACCGTTTTAGATTAACAAGAATACGATTAAAACTAGGAGTAAATAATGAGTGAAACAAAATTAATGGCTTTACGTGAAGCTGTCAATCTTGCCATGACAGAAGAAATGCGCAAAGATGAAAACATCTACCTCATGGGAGAAGATGTTGGTATTTATGGTGGTGACTTTGGAACATCAGTAGGAATGATTGAAGAGTTTGGACCAAAACGTGTTAAAGACACACCAATCTCAGAAGCTGCTATCTCAGGTGCAGCAATTGGTTCTGCCATCACAGGACTTCGTCCAATCGTTGACGTAACCTTCATGGATTTCTTAACCATCATGATGGATGCAATCGTTAACAATGGTGCCAAAAACAACTACATGTTTGGTGGAGGACTTAAAACTCCCGTAACATTCCGTGTGGCATCAGGTTCAGGTATCGGATCAGCAGCACAACACTCACAATCATTAGAAGCTTGGTTAACACACATTCCAGGTATCAAAGTAGTCGCACCAGGAAATGCTAACGACGCTAAAGGTTTGTTAAAATCTGCCATCCAAGATAACAATATCGTTCTTTTCATGGAGCCAAAAGCCCTTTATGGTAAAAAAGAAGAAGTTAACCAAGATCCTGATTTCTACATTCCACTTGGAAAAGGTGAAATCAAACGTGAAGGTACCGACTTAACAATCATCTCTTACGGACGTATGTTAGAACGCGTTCTTCAAGCAGCAGAAGAAGTTGCAGAAGAAGGCATCAATGTTGAAGTACTTGACCCACGTACATTAGTACCACTTGACAAAGAATTGATCATCGAATCAGTTAAGAAAACTGGAAAAGTCATGTTAGTCAACGACGCTTACAAAACTGGTGGATACATTGGTGAAATTGCAACCATGATCACAGAAAGCGAAGCCTTTGATTACCTTGATCACCCAATCGTACGTTTGGCAAGTGAAGATGTGCCAGTACCATATGCACGTGTCTTAGAACAAGCTATCTTACCAGATGTTGAAAAAATCAAAGCTGCTATTGTTAAAATGGCAAAAAATGGTAATGCATAACAAAAGAATGAAGTCTCTATCTGGAGGCTTCCTTCAGTGTATTCGGTAGAGAATTATGACGACATGACTTCTGAAGAATTCATGGTCTGAGATAATAGGAAAGGAAAATTATGGCAGTCGAAATCATTATGCCCAAACTCGGTGTTGACATGCAAGAAGGCGAAATCATCGAGTGGAAAAAACAAGAAGGTGACACTGTAAACGAAGGTGACGTCCTCCTTGAAATTAATTCTGACAAAACAAACATGGAAATCGAAGCGGAAGATTCAGGTGTCCTCCTTAAAATCATCCGTCAAGAAGGTGATGTGGTGCCTGTAACAGAAGTTATTGGTTACATCGGTGCAGAAGGTGAATCCGTTGACAACATTGCTTCAAGCGAAAAAACAAGTGAAATCCCTGCACCACAATCTGCAGACGCAGCACCAACAGTAGCACCAAAAGAAGATGTCGAAAGACCAGCTCTTGCTACTGCGCAAACAACTCTTCCTCAAGATGACGGTTCTCCAATTCGTGCCACACCAGCTGCCCGCAAAGCTGCAAAAGAAATGGGACTTAGCCTTGGTCAAATCCCAGGTTCAGGACCAAAAGGTCGTGTACATGTTGAAGACGTTGAAAACTTCAAAAATGCACAACCTAAAGCATCACCACTTGCTCGTAAAATGGCTGCAGATGCAGGTCTTGACCTAGCATCCATTTCAGGAACAGGCTTCAAAGGCAAAGTTATGAAAGAAGATATCCTTGCTGCCATCGAAGCAAGCAAGCCTGCCCAAGCTGTAGCAGCAAAACCTGCTAAAGAAGAAAAAGCTAAAGCAGAATTACCTGAAGGTGTGGAAATCATTAAGATGTCTGCAATGCGTAAAGCCATTTCTAAAGGTATGACCAACTCTTACTTGACGGCACCTACATTCACGCTTAACTATGACATCGACATGACAGAGATGATTGCACTTCGTAAGAAATTAATTGATCCAATCATGGAAAAAACTGGCTTGAAAGTCAGCTTCACTGATTTGATCGGTATGGCAGTCGTTAAAACCTTGATGAAACCTGAGCACCGTTACATGAATGCTTCATTAATCAATGATGCTCAAGAAATTGAATTACACAAATTTGTCAATATTGGTATTGCCGTAGGATTAGATGATGGATTGATTGTACCAGTTGTTCACAATGCAGATAAAATGACACTAGCAGACTTCGTGGTCGCTTCAAAAGATGTTATCAAGAAAACACAAGCTGGTAAGCTAAAAGCTGCAGAAATGTCTGGTTCAACATTCTCAATCACCAACCTTGGTATGTTTGGAACGAAAACCTTTAACCCAATTATCAACCAACCAAACTCAGCTATCTTGGGTATCGGTGCAACCATTCCAACACCAACAGTTGTTGATGGTGAAATTGTGCCTCGTCCAATCATGGCAATGTGCTTGACCATCGACCACCGTTTAGTTGACGGTATGAATGGTGCTAAATTCATGGTTGACCTTAAAAACTTAATGGAAAACCCATTTGGTTTGTTAATCTAAGTTTTTTAAAAGACTAAGCAGAGTAAAAAGCGATATAATAGAAGCATAAAGTCTTTCAGAACAACAAAACTGAAAGGCTGGTAAACAAAGAAGGAGAAAAAAATGGCTGTTGAAATTATTATGCCAAAACTTGGTGTTGACATGCAAGAAGGTGAAATCATCGAGTGGAAAAAACAAGTCGGTGATACTGTAAACGAAGGTGACGTTCTTCTTGAAATCAATTCAGATAAAACAAACATGGAAATTGAAGCAGAAGATTCAGGTGTACTTCTTAAAATTGTTCGCCAAGAAGGTGATGTTGTTCCTGTAACAGAAGTTATTGGTTACATTGGTGCTGAAGGTGAAGTTGTTGAAGATAACAGTTCAAGTGCTGCAACTGAAAAAGCAACAGCAGACTTAGAAGCAGCTGGTCTTGAAGTACCAAAAGCACCTGTAGCAAGTGAAGCACCTGCTAAAGAAAACAAAGCTCCATTAGCAGACGATGAGTATGATATCATTGTCGTTGGTGGCGGACCTGCTGGTTACTATGCTGCCATCCGTGGTGCACAACTTGGTGGTAAAATTGCCATTGTTGAAAAATCTGAATTTGGTGGTACTTGCTTAAACGTTGGATGTATCCCAACTAAAACTTACCTTAAAAATGCTGAAATTCTTGATGGTATCAAGATTGCAGCAGGTCGTGGTATCAATTTAGCATCAACAAACTATACCATTGACATGGACAAAACTGTTGATTTCAAAAACTCTGTTGTTAAAACCTTAACAGGTGGCGTTCAAGGGCTTCTTAAAGCTAACAAAGTAACTATCTTCAACGGACTTGGACAAGTTAACCCAGACAAGACAGTTACAATTGGCTCACAAACCATTAAAGGACGTAATGTTATCCTTGCAACAGGATCAAAAGTATCACGTATCAACATCCCAGGTATTGATTCTAAACTTGTCTTAACATCAGACGATATCTTAGACTTACGTGAAATGCCTAAATCACTTGCTGTTATGGGTGGTGGTGTTGTAGGTATCGAGCTTGGTCTTGTTTGGGCATCTTATGGAGTTGATGTAACCGTTATTGAAATGGCTGACCGCATCATTCCAGCAATGGACAAAGAAGTATCAACTGAATTGCAAAAAATCCTTTCTAAGAAAGGCATGAAGATCAAAACATCAGTTGGCGTTTCTGAAATTGTTGAAGAAAACAACCAATTAACATTGAAATTGAACAATGGTGAAGAAGTTGTTGCAGAAAAAGCCCTTCTTTCAATTGGACGTGTTCCACAAATGAATGGACTTGAAAATCTTAACCTTGAAATGGATCGCAACCGTATCAAAGTTAATGACTATCAAGAAACATCAATCCCAGGTATCTATGCACCAGGTGATGTTAACGGAACTAAAATGCTTGCTCACGCTGCATACCGTATGGGTGAAGTGGCAGCTGAAAATGCAATGCACGGAAATGTGCGTAAAGCTAACCTTCAATTCACTCCAGCTGCTGTTTACACACATCCAGAAGTGGCAATGGTTGGTATCACAGAAGAAGATGCACGTGCTAAATATGGTGACATCCTAGTTGGACGTAACAGCTTTACTGGTAACGGACGTGCCATCGCATCTAACGAAGCACATGGTTTTGTAAAAGTAATTGCGGATGCTAAATTCCACGAAATCCTTGGTGTTCACATTATTGGTCCAGCAGCAGCTGAAATGATCAACGAAGCAGCAACAATCATGGAATCAGAATTGACAGTAGATGAATTGTTATTATCAATCCATGGTCACCCAACATTCTCTGAAGTTATGTACGAAGCTTTTGCAGATGTGTTAGGTGAAGCTATCCATAACCCACCAAAACGCAAAAAATAAGCCTGATTTCAGGACAAAAAACTCATAAAGTTTAGGAGAAATCCTAAACTTTTTTTGGTTCACTTTCTGAAAAAAGGAGTATAATTGAGTCATAAAATGAAAGCGCTTAAGAAAGCGAGGTTCAAGAAATGATGATGATAGACCATGAGACTCTCAAAACAATTCATGCTTGTAGTGAAAAAGAGGCATATGAGAGATTAAACACATCTGAAAAAGGACTGACGCAAAAAGAAGCCAGCCAACGACAAGCCCAATTGGGCAAAAACATCATCAATGAGGCTAAAAAAGAACCATTGATCCTAGTTTTCATCAAAAATTTTACAGGGCTCATGGCCATCCTCTTATGGGTAGCCGGAGCCATTGCCATTTATTCCCATAGCCCGGAATTAGGTATTGCCATTTGGATGGTTAATATCATCAATGGTATCTTTAGTTTTGTTCAAGAACATCGGGCTAGTAAGGCCACAGAAGCCCTCAAAAAGATGTTGCCATCCTATGTTCGGCTGGTTCGAGATGGCAAAGAAGTAAAAGAATTGGCTGAAAATCTGGTGCCTGGTGACCTGGTCATGATAGAAGAAGGAGACCGCATATCAGCTGATGGCCGCCTGATTTTTGCAAGGGCCTTGAAAGTCAATCAGTCTGCCCTACCAGGTGAATCCAATCCAATTGATAAAACAGCTCAGGCAGACCTAGACCCAGAAAAAACAGACTTGGAATATGACAACATGGTCTTTGCCGGAACAACAGTCTCCTCTGGATCAGGAAAAATGCTAGTCTCAGCCATCGGTATGGATACCGCCTTTGGTCAGATTGCCCACCTGACCCAAAACATGGAAGAGGAAAAGAGTCCCCTTCAAAAAGAGCTGGATCTCTTAACCAAGCAAATCACTGTCATTGCAGTATCCATAGGACTTTTCTTCCTACTTGCCTCCATGTTCTTTGTCGGACAACCCTTTGCCCAAGCCTTTATCTTTGCCTTAGGGATGATTGTTGCCTTTATCCCAGAAGGACTCTTGCCAACTGTGACGCTATCTTTAGCTATGGCAGTCCAACGCATGGCAAAAGAAAATGCCTTGGTGAAAAAATTATCCTCTGTGGAAACCTTAGGGGCCACCTCTGTCATTTGCTCCGATAAAACCGGCACCCTCACCCAAAATGAGATGACGGTTAACCATTTATGGACCATAGACCAGAAGATTGACGTCACAGGACTCGGCTACGCCCGAAAAGGCCAGTTGCTCAAAGAGGGAAAAGCCTTCGACCTCAATCAGTCTCAAAGCCTGGAAAAACTGATTACTTATGCCCAACTCTGTTCCAACGCCAAGGTCCTAGACCCAACAGCTGAAAACCCGCATTACAGCGTTCTAGGTGACCCGACTGAAGCCTGCCTCAGCGTTTTGGCTGAAAAAGTGGGCATGTCTCTTGAGGCCAACAACCAAAACTACCCACGCCTAGACGAGTACCCCTTTGACTCCGTCCGCAAACGGATGACCACCCTTCACCAACATGGCCAAAAAATGCTGTCTATCACCAAAGGTGCACCTAAAGAAATTCTGGAAAAAGCCACGGCTTATTTGGATGACAATGGTGTCCACCCCATGACCAGCGACTACTTTAACCAAGCCCTCCAAGCAAATGATACTTTTGCCCAAGAAGGGCTGCGCGTCTTAGCACTTGCCTACAAAAACCTAGATGACAACAGTAAGTATTCAAGTGACCAGGAAAGCTTGGAGCAAGACTTGACCTTTGTTGGTTTAATTAGCATGAGTGATCCCCCAAGAGAAGGGGTCATGGAAGCCATTGAAAACTGCCACAAGGCGAGCATCCGCATCATCATGGTGACAGGTGACTACGGCATCACTGCCCTCAGCATTGCTAAGAAAATTGGCATTGTTAAAGGTCAAGATGCCAAAGTGGTTTCTGGTTTGGAATTAGGTAAGATGACGGATCAGAAACTCAAAGAGGTGCTTAAAGGCGAAGTTGTCTTTGCCCGTGTAGCTCCTGAACAAAAATTCCGTGTGGTCAAAGCCTTGCAAGAAATGGGCGAAGTGGTAGCTGTTACTGGTGACGGCGTCAATGATGCCCCTGCCCTTAAAAAGGCTGACATTGGTGTTGCCATGGGCATTACGGGAACTGATGTGGCCAAGGAATCAGCTGATATGATTCTGACAGATGACAACTTTGCTTCTATTGTTCACGCAGTTGAAGAAGGCCGTGCCGTCTACCGCAATATCCAAAAATTCCTATCCTACATCATCACCTCAAATGGACCAGAAGCTGTGCCTTCCGCCTTTTTCCTCTTTTCAAAAGGCTGGGTGCCACTTCCTTTGACGGTTATGCAAATCCTCACTATTGACCTGGGGACAGATATGTTGCCAGCTCTTGGCTTGGGCATTGAGCCGCCTCTCAAAGGGGTAATGGAAAGGCCACCTCGTAAGATGAGCGACCGCCTGCTTGATCGCTCCTTGATTCTGAAAGCCTTCTTCTGGTATGGCATGTTAGAGTCTCTCTTAGCCATGATTGGTTTCTTTGTGACCTATTGGACCAGTCAGGGCCATCTCAAGTATTTGGCTGCTTCTGGAAGTCTTTATAAAGAAGCCACAACCATGACCCTTGGTGCCATTATCTTTGCGCAAATGGGTATGGTTATGATAGCCAGATCAGATGGTCATTCCATCAGGCATCTGCCAATCTTTGCCAACAAATTGATTACATCAGGTATCCTTTTAGAAATTGGCCTCTTTATAGCCCTCCTTTACACCCCCTTCCTACAAAAAATCTTTAACACCGCTCCAATTAGCCTTATTGACTGGCTCTATCTCCTTCTCTGCCCATTCCTCATGGTCGGCATGGAAGAAATCAGACTAGCTATCAAGAAAGGTAGAAAACCATAGAATAGGTGTGATGACTTATTGCTATTTAAATAAACTAATAGTAACACACCTCACCTGTTCAAAAGCGAAGATTGCGAGTGAAAGGAGCACAGAAAAGTATAAAAAATCAAATCAATAAAGTAAGGCAAAAAACAAGCCACTGGCTTGTTTTTTGGTAGCCATTGCATTAAAATAGATACAGTGATTATTGACAAAAACAGGAGAATAAAATGAAATACATTGTAAACAAAAGTAACAATCCGGCTTATAACATCGCCTTAGAAGCCTATGCTTTTCGTGAATTGCTTTCTGAAGACGAAATTTTTATCCTCTGGATTAACGAGCCAGCCATCATTATTGGTAAACACCAAAACACCATCCAAGAAATCAACAAAGAATACATCGATGCCCACGGTATCCATGTTGCCCGTCGTTTATCAGGTGGCGGTGCCGTATACCATGATTTGAACAACCTCAACTACACCATCATCTCTAACAAATCAGAAGAAGGGGCCTTTGACTTCAAAACCTTCTCACAACCCGTGATTGAAACCCTAGCAGACCTTGGGGTTAAAGCAGAGTTCACAGGACGTAACGACTTAGAAATCAACGGCAAAAAATTCTGTGGTAATGCCCAAGCTTATTACAAAGGTCGCATGATGCACCATGGTTGCCTCTTGTTTGATGTAGACATGACAGTCCTCGGAGATGCCCTAAAAGTCAGCAAAGATAAAATTGAATCTAAAGGGATTAAGTCCGTTAGAGCGCGTGTGACCAATATCTTAGATGAACTCCCAGAAAAAATCACTGTTAATGAATTCTCCGATAAAATTCTAGCAAAAATGAAAGAAACTTACCCTGACATGACCGAGTATGTCCTATCAGAAGACGAGTTGGCTAAAATCCAAAAATCAGCAGATGAGCAATTCGGTAACTGGGATTGGGTTTATGGAAAAGCACCAGAGTACACTATCGAACGTAATGTCCGCTATCCAGCTGGTAAAATCAATACCTTTGCCAATGTTGAAAAATCCGTCATCAAAAACATCAAAATCTACGGAGACTTCTTCGGAATCAAAGATGTTCAAGACATTGAAGAACTTCTTGTTGGAACTCGATACGAGAACAAAGATGTGCTTGAAAAACTCAAAACCATTGACACAACCCAATACTTCTCAGGCATGACCGTGGAAGAAGTAGCCAAAGCCATCGTAGCCTAAAAGAAACACCTAGACTAAACGGTCTAGGTGTTTTTGTCATATCCTGCACATGCTTCTGCCTAAAGAATATCCTTAATGGGTGATCTCTGATACTGTTTAGGAGATAAACCCACATGGGCCTTAAAAGTTCGTGAAAAGTGGGCTAAATCAGCATAGCCCAAACTGTTACTAACTTCAGTCACATTGTTCTGGTTGCGCAACATGACCTTGGCTTCCTCCATCTTTTTCTGGCTGATGTACTGTTGCAAAGAGCAATTCATCTCCTTACGGAAAAGCTTGCGAATGGTGGACTCGCTAAAGTTAAATTGCTTGGCAATGTCCTCCACCATCAACTTTTGCGATAGGTTTTGGTGAATGTAGCGCAAAATCTTGGCAACCGTATAAGAGTGGTTATTGATCCGCCCTATCTTTTGCGTAAAGAGGATAATGGCTGATTCTCTCAGGGCCAAGACATCCTGGCTACTCAAACAGGCTTCGCATTTGCTCATGTAGTAATCTCTTGTATGGTGGGCATAAACTCGGTCCACACCCATGGAAATGGCTAACTGCGACAGCTTTTCAAAAATCAAAATGGAATAGTTTTTCTCTGAACGCAAGTCCTTGGTCACCCCTTTTGGCGTCACAGACTGGGACAGAAAGGAACGGACCTCCTTCAAATCGCCCTTCTTAACACTCTCAAGTAAGTGAAACTCATAGTCAAAGTGCTGGTCCTCATAGAGGTTGCACTGCTGAATCAAGGACTCCGATAATTCCTTACGGATGTCCTCAAAAATCTCCTGCGTCAAGCTTTCTTGGTCCTGCTCCATCAAATGCAGATGACCCGTAAAAAAGTAGTGAATCAAGTGCAGCAAATGGGCCACATCCGTGATGTGTTGGCAAGGGCAAAGCCCCTCTTGCGCCAAACAGTGCTGGGGAATAAAGGTCAAATCTGCCAAAGGACGTAGAGTCTGAGCAGGCGAAGCGGACCAGAAAGGACCGAAAATAAAAAGGTAGTTCTGGAAGGGATAAAGGGCTAACATCTGTCCCTTGGGTGTCCGTAAAAGGGTAAAAGGAAAAAGACTTTTTTGCCGCCAAACCTTATCCAAATGGGGTCTCAAGTCTGACTGGAGACAAGAGTCTTGCTGAAAAGGATAGGCCTTGAGCATGTCCAAGTCATTGTTTAGGACCACAATAGGCAAAGTAAAACAAATGTGCAAGGATTCTAAAAGCGGGTGTCTATACATAGGATCTCCCTTTTTGGTCAAAAATGCATGAAAAAAGAAAGCGACTGTTTATGAGGCTTTCCGAGGAGGGTGTGAGCAATGGATGTGAGAGATGCCAACAATAGTTATTAAAATGAAGCGAATTTTAAAAAAATGAAATAGAATAAGGTTATCAAACTATTGTACCCTTTGGTGAAAAGAAGTCCTCATAAACAATTGACTTTCCAAGTACATACTTTATCAAAAGAGCAGTCAAAAACAAAACCATAAATTTAATCAAATGATAGAAAAATGAATAGTTGATAAATAAGTGATAATAAAATGAAAATTTCCTGATTTCAACAAAAAAGGAGCGAAAGGCACAAGAAGAAAACCTGTGGTCATGGCAATATAGTAAATGGTTATTGACGACAAAAAGAACTGGCCTCAAGGGCTACCGCCACAAAAAGAAAACGGTTGCCCAGGAACAGCTTTTGATGCGTTAAGATACCTAAAAACTAAAGACACTCTCTAATGTAGAGAGTAGAGAAGGAGACATGTCATGACACACATGAATAAAAACGGACGCTACAAGCAACGCTTTAGCCTCCGTAAGTACAAATTTGGCGCAGCCTCAGTCCTCCTAGGAACCATCTTCGCCCTAGGCATGACCGGAACAACAGCGCAGGCGCAACACCACCCTCTTTCTCCGGGAAGTCCAGGTGCATATCCATTTGGACCAGGAAGTTCAGGGTACGGGCCAGGTGACTCAGGAATTTACCCTGGAGTACCAGCTGGACCTGGAATGGGATCGTTTCATGGGGGACCATATGGTTTTGATCCGAGTATGATTGTTGGACCTCCAGGACCTGCAGGAGAAAGAGGTGAAATGGGGCCAATTGGACCCACAGGTCCTAGGGGAGAAAGAGGTGAACCTGGTATACAAGGTCCCCAAGGACAAGCTGGTCCCGCTGGAGCACAAGGTGCACCAGGTGTAGCTGGTCCACAAGGTCGCCAAGGAGAACCAGGTCGAGACGGTCGTGATGGACGAGATGGATTACCAGGTATGGATGGACTGGATGGTCGTCCTGGGTTAGATGGACTGGATGGTCTAGATGGTAAAGACGGTAAGGACGGAAAAGACGGTCAGGATGGAAAAGCTGGAACTGACGGCCGTCATGGTCAAGATGGTCAAAATGGTAAAAACGGTCAGGACGGCCAGAACGGACGCAACGGACAAGACGGCAAAGCCGGCAAGGACGGGAAGTCTGGTACGGATGGTAAGAACGGCAAAGCCGGAACTGACGGAAAAGATGGTAAGTCTGGAAAAGACGGCAAAGCCGGAAAGGACGGGAAGTCTGGTACAGATGGTAAGAACGGCAAAGCCGGAACTGACGGAAAAGATGGTAAGTCTGGAAAAGATGGCAGAGCCGGTACCGACGGTAAAAACGGCAAAGCCGGAAAAGATGGTAAAGCCGGTACAGATGGTAAGAACGGCAAAGCCGGAACAGACGGTAAAAATGGTAAAGCTGGTCAAGATGGAAAAGACGGCAAAAATGGTACTGACGGCTTAAACGGTCGTGATGGCCGCGACGGACGCGATGGCCGCGACGGACTTGACGGAAAAGATGGAAAAAATGGTAAAGATGGTGAATCGCCAATCATTAATGTCAAAGACAATGGCAACGGTTCTCACACTATTACTTTCTTAAACCCTGACGGAAGTCGTAAAGAAGTAACCATCTCTAATGGTAAAGATGGTGCACCAGGCCGTGATGGTCGTGATGGTAAAGACGGTATGCCAGGTCGTGACGGACGTGACGGTCACGATGGCAAAGACGGTATGCCAGGTCGTGATGGCATGAACGGTAAAGATGGCCATGCAGCAGCAGCTAAGAACGATGGCAAAGGCAATGCTTCAGACATGAAGCCTAAAGCTGGTCAAGCTCCTGCAGCAATGACCAACCAAAACGCGCATGCAAACAACAATGGTCCAGCGAAAGCGCAATTGCCAGCAACTGGTGACACCGCTAACCCATTCTTCACAGCCGCAGCCCTAGCAGTCATGGCTTCAGCAGGAATGGTAGCTGTATCACGCAAACGCAAAGAAGATTAAACCTACCCCTCCTAGATTCATTACAATGGTTGACAGCGAAAAGCTCTGAGGATAATCCTCAGAGCTTTTTTGTGATTAAGAGTCAAATTCGGCCTTACTCTTAACATCCGCGTATTCTTCCGCCACTTCTTGGCTAAGAATTTCTTGGTAAGGGGCAAGGGCAATTTCTTGACCGTATTTGAGTTTAAGGGCAGTGGTTACCAGACGGTAAGCCAGGTTCACATTCCTGGAAAGGATTGGCCCGTGGAAGTAGGAGCCATAAACATTTTTATAATGAACCCCTTCAGTTTGATCTTCCTTATTATTGCCGTTGCCATAAACCACTCGACCCAAAGGTTTCTCATCATCAGACAGGAAGGTCCGTCCTTGATGGTTCTCAAAACCATAATAGGTTTCATCGAATTCCTGGTTGTGGATTTTGATATCACCGATAAAGCGGTTTTGGTGCTGATTAAGGGTGTAGTGTCCCATGACACCGATGCCGTCGATTCTCTCACCGTTGGCTTGTACATAGTACTGTCCCAGTAATTGGAAGCCACCGCAGATGGCTAGGATAACCTTATCTTGGTCAATATAGTTGGCAATGGCAGCTTTCTTTGACGGTAAATCTTTAGCCACAATACTTTGCTCATAATCTTGGCCACCACCAAAGAAAATCAAGTCGTAGACATCAGGGTCCAGCTCATCCCCCATGGAGACGATGTCGACTTGGACACGAGCGCCTAGTTTTTCGGCCACGTATTTGAGCATGAGGACATTGCCATTATCGCCATAGGTATTCATGAGATTACCATAGAGGTGGGCGATGCGGATGTCGTATGTGTAGTCACGGTTTTCTGGAGATTTTAGGGAAGTATAAGTCATTAGTTCATCTCCTTTCTAACCACGTGACGGCTTGCCAAAAGCTCACGGAAGGCTAACATCGCGGTATAGGTTGCGAGGATATAGGCATGTTTGCTATCTTGCTTTTCAATTGCCTGCATGACCTCTTCCAAGCTCTCTTTTTCACTGATTTTGCTACTGTCATATCCAGAAACCCGCAAACGACGGGCAATTTCTGAGTGACGGACGCCACCAGCATTGATTTCAGTGATGTCCATTTCCTGGATCAGTTCAAAGTTAGCATCCCAAATCCATGAGGTATCAATCCCATCAGCGTAGTTAGCATTCAATAGAACAGACAGGCTGAAAGGATAGTCTGCTAGCTTAATCATTTCCAAGGCCTGACTAGCCCCAACTGGGTTTTTAATCAAGACCAAGGTACAACTCTTGTCACCAATGCTAAAGGTTTCCTGACGCCCAAAGACTGCTCGACTCTTTTCAAAACCAGCCTTAATTTGTTCAGGTGACAAGCCAAAGAACTCGGCCACGGACACCGCTGCTAATGCGTTGTAGATATTGTAAAGGCCACCCACATTGATGCTATACTCTTGCCCATCGATGACAAAAGCAGAGCTGACATTAGTGGTTTTGGTCAAGGCTGAAAGCTGATAATCCAGTTTCGGACGTTTGAAATCACAGTTAAGGCAGATATAATGCCCTAAATTGGCATAAGTGTTGAGGCGGTATTGCAAAATAGCCTGACACTTAGGACATAGGATGCCTTCAGTATTGTAGTGGGCCAATTGCGGTTCGTGGTCCTCAGTATTGAAACCGTAGTATTTGACTGGGTTAACCAATTCTTTTGAAGCAAAGAGTGGGCTATCGCCGTTGGCTAGGATAGTAGCCTCGGGAGCATTCTTAGCCCCATCAATGATTAATTGATAGGTGGTATAGATTTCGCCATAGCGGTCCATCTGGTCACGGAAAATATTGGTAAAGACAAAAAGACTTGGCTTGATGTATTGGGTAATCCGTGGCAGGCTAGCTTCATCAATTTCTAAAACGGCAATCTTTTTGCCGCTTTTCCCTTTTTTAGCCGTTAAAAAACTGGAGACAATACCAGTAATCATGTTGGCCCCACTTGGGTTAGTTAAAACCTGTCCATAGGCTTCTTTTAAGATACCCACAGTCAAAGCAGTGGTTAGGGTTTTTCCATTAGTCCCTGTCACCACAACGATTTCATAATCTTTGGCCAGGCTATCTAAAATATTTTTATCAAATTGTAGGGCCAACTTTCCTGGGTAGGTAGAGCCTCGCCCCATACTTTTTAAAAGGGTTTGTGCAGTTTTTCCGGCAGTAATGCCCATTAGCGTCTTCATTTTCATGTTTATATTTTAACATAGAATCAAGAATTTTGAATACAGAAAAACTGTAATAAAAATGTTATAATAGTCTTAATACGTATTTTAGATAGAAAGAGAGACGTATGCAGAATCTAAGTCATATCGATGCCAAGTTTATATCCAGTTTATTTGCAGACCCTTGGATCTTAATCATTCACTTATTAGATATCTTGATTGTCGCCTATGCCATTTACCGTTTTATTAGGGCTTTATCAGGAACCAAAATCATGTCCTTAGTGCAGGGTGTTTTACTCTTTATCATTTTGCGCTTTGTGGCCGAGTGGATTGGTCTGACAACTATTACTTATTTAATGAATCAAGTTATCACCTATGGGGTTATCGCAGGTGTTATTATCTTTGCGCCAGAAATTCGTGCTGGTTTAGAGCGATTTGGTCGTTCCACCCAAGTTTTCCGCCAAAGAGAACTGCTCAGTGATGAAGAAAAGCTTGTCGACGCTTTGGTCAAGGCTGTGGCCTACATGAGCCCTCGTAAAATTGGTGCCTTGATCTGTATTGAACAGGCCCAAACTTTACAAGAATACATCGCAACAGGAATTCCCTTAAATGCGGATATCTCCAGCCAATTGCTGATTAATATCTTTATACCAAACACGCCATTGCATGACGGAGCTGTTATCATTGCTAACAATAAAATCATCTCCTCATGTTCTTACTTGCCCCTGTCTGAATCAACCACTATTTCCAAAGAATTTGGAACCAGACACCGCGCAGCCATTGGTCTTTCAGAACATTCCGATGCCATTACCATCGTTGTTTCTGAGGAAACAGGTGGCATCTCAATCACCGACAAGGGCGAATTCTTGCATGATTTAAGCCGTGCCGATTTCGAAACCTATCTGCGTTCTTATTTCCTGAAAGAAAACCAGGAGAAAACACCTTGGTACAAAACCTTATTTGGAGGCAAGTAAAAGATGAAATCATTTTTTAATAGTCGGATTTGGCTTGGACTTGTTTCGGTGTTTTTTGCTATTGTCCTCTTTTTAACAGCAGCTTCAAATAGTTATCGAAACTCTGCCAACCAAGCATACAGCCCAATCGAAACCTATACCCACAACCTATCAGATGTCCCCATCGATATCAAATATGATAGTGACAAGTACTTTATCAGTGAATATTCCTACGGGGCACAAGTCTATTTGACCTCAACCAACCGGGTTAAACTGGATTCCGAGGTTAACACTGATACTCGTAATTTTAAAATCGTCGCAGACTTAACAGATAGCAAGCCTGGAAAAGCAACCGTTCCTCTTAAAGTCAATAACCTGCCTTCTGGCGTGGCAGCCAAAGTGACCCCAGATAAAATGACCATCACCATCGGCAAGAAAGCACGAAAGACCTTTAATGTCGTAGGAAGTGTCGATCCCAAACAAGTGGCAACTGGTTATGAATTGCTCTC
Organism: Streptococcus uberis; assembly: GCF_900475595.1. Taxonomy (NCBI): domain Bacteria; kingdom Bacillati; phylum Bacillota; class Bacilli; order Lactobacillales; family Streptococcaceae; genus Streptococcus; species Streptococcus uberis. Next base: position 1,124,633 of record NZ_LS483397.1, on the reverse strand, counting down.
AATGAACACAGGTATTGACAAAGTCGAGGTGACCAGTGACGAGTCTAAGATTGATTTGATTGATCATGTCGTTGCCAAAGTGCCAGATGATGTTAAATTAAATGCAGACTACCGAGGTGAAGTAACCCTTCAAGCTGTCTCTGCAGATGGGACTGTTTTAGCCAGCTCCATTTCACCAGCCAAAACGACCTTATCGGTTTCAGTCAAAAAAATCACCAAGTCTGTCCCAATAAGAGTTTCAATGGTAGGAACCATGGATGAAAGCTTGGCGGACATTCAATCAAAACTTGGAAAAGAAACAGCTGTCATTTCAGGGCCAAGAGAAGTTCTGGATACCATTAATGAAGTGGTAGCGGAAGTCAATATTAGTGGTGTGACTAAAGATACAGAAAAAACGGTTAGCCTCCATTCGGATATTGTTTCCATTGAACCTTCTTCCGTGACGGTTCAGTTGACAACCAAAAAGAAATAATAGATAATATCAAAGGAAATGAAATGGAGGAAGCGAATTTCGCTTAGTAATTATGGGAAAATATTTTGGAACAGATGGCGTCCGTGGAGAAGCCAACGTAGAATTAACCCCTGAATTAGCCTTTAAACTAGGCCGTTTTGGTGGGTATGTCTTAAGTCAACACGAAACTGGAACACCTCGCGTCTTTGTAGCGCGTGACACACGTATCTCAGGTGAAATGTTAGAATCAGCTCTCGTAGCTGGTTTACTTTCTGTCGGCATTGAAGTTTATAAATTAGGCGTTTTGGCCACACCAGGTGTTTCTTACTTGGTTCGTACTGAAAATGCTAGCGCAGGTGTCATGATTTCTGCCAGCCACAACCCAGCTTTGGACAATGGGATCAAATTCTTTGGTAGCGACGGCTTTAAATTGGCTGACGACCAAGAGTTGGAAATTGAAGCCCTTTTAGATGCTGAAGAAGATACTCTACCACGACCAAGTGCCGAAGGCTTAGGAACCTTAGTGGATTACCCAGAAGGTCTTCGTAAGTATGAAAAATTCTTGGTTTCTACGGGTGTTAATCTTGAAGGCATGAAAGTTGCCTTGGATACAGCTAATGGCGCAGCATCTGTTTCAGCCCGTGATGTTTTCTTAGACTTACAAGCAGATATTTCTGTCATTGGTGAACAACCAAACGGCTTGAACATCAATGATGGCATCGGTTCAACACACCCAGAAAAACTACAAGAATTGGTTAAAGAAACAGGTTCTGCTGTTGGACTAGCCTTTGATGGAGATAGTGATCGTCTCATCGCAGTTGATGAGAATGGTGACATTGTCGATGGTGACAAAATCATGTTTATCATTGGGAAATACCTTTCAGAAAAAGGCTTGTTAGCTCAAAACACGATTGTGACAACGGTCATGTCAAACCTTGGCTTCCACAAAGCCTTGGACCAACACGGTATTAACAAAGCTGTTACAGCTGTTGGTGACCGTTATGTGGTTGAAGAAATACGTCAATCAAACTATAACCTAGGTGGTGAACAATCAGGTCATGTGATTATCATGGATTACAACACCACAGGTGATGGCCAATTAACAGCTATCCAATTGACCAAAGTCATGAAAGAAACAGGCATGTCTCTTTCAGAATTGGCTGCCCAAGTGACAATCTACCCACAAAAATTAGTCAATATTCGTGTTGACAACAGTATGAAACACAAAGCAATGGAAGTGCCCGCAATTGCAGCTATTATTGAAAAAATGGAAGCAGAAATGGAAGGTAATGGCCGTATCTTGGTAAGACCAAGTGGTACAGAACCTTTACTCCGTGTTATGGCTGAAGCTCCAACAGACGAAGAAGTGGACTACTATGTAGATACCATCGCTGATGTTGTTCGCACTGAAATAGGAATTGCATAAACCAAAAGGGTGTCGTTACAAACGGCGCTTTTTTCATTAAAAATACGGAAAATGGAGGCATAGAACAATAGATAAGCTAGCTGAATTACAAGAGAGGCTTGACGATCAAGCTAAAACTTATTTTCAACAATTGGTACCTGAATACCAGACAGGCTATGTGGATTACATTTACCAAACAGACGACCCTGCTGTGCAGGACAGACGGATCAGGTACATGTCCAAGCTCTTTCAATTCTGGCAGAAAAAACCTTGGTTTTATGTCCTTCCCTCGTCAAAGGAGGCGAATGCCCAGATGATTAAAGACTGGAACTATGGTGGTCCTGATTCTAGTCCCATCTACTATGCAAGCCCTTGGATTTTCCCTATTAAAGGAAATCAGAAAAACTGGTTCCGTCTGGTGCGTAATGGCATTGTGATAGCTATTTTTAAGTTGGAAATTATTAGTCATACTATCATGGTTCATCTCTTTCTGGAACCTGGGAACGACCAGCTATTCACTATGGATTTAATCAAGGGCATCGAGGGCAAGGCTCAGGAAATTGCGGCTGGGAAAGATCTGGTGTTTCAGCTCCACGTTAGCAAGGTAGAGGCTAAGGAACTTCTGCTAGAAGCGGGTTTTGAATTAATTCCAAAACTGATTTCAGAGCCGACTTGGATTCATCTGGCCAAGATTGGTATTTGACGCCTGAAAGTGTGAGACTTGCTAGGAGCTCTTCTGCAAACATGGTATAATACTCATATGATTAATAAACCGACTTCAGCTTATGTGCATATCCCTTTTTGCACACAAATTTGTTATTACTGTGACTTTTCCAAGGTTTTTATCAAAAATCAGCCCGTGGATGATTACTTAAGAGCCTTGATTCAGGAATTTCGTTCCTATGAAATTAAATCTTTGAAGACTCTCTACATTGGTGGGGGGACACCGACGGCCATTACGGCTTCTCAATTGGATTACCTTTTGACGGAGTTGGTCCGTGATTTAGACCTTTCAAAGCTTGAAGAGTTCACTATTGAGGCTAATCCTGGAGATTTGGATCAAGACAAAATTCAAGTTTTGAAAAAGTCTGCTGTAAACCGGATTTCTCTAGGTGTGCAAACCTTTAACGACAAGCATTTAAAACAGATTGGCCGTAGTCATAATGAAGCTCAGATTTATACTACTATCGACAGTTTGAAGGCGGCAGGCTTTCATAACATCTCCATTGATTTGATTTACGCCTTGCCGGGTCAAACCTTGGAACAGGTTAAAGAAAATGTTGCTAAAGCTTTAGCTTTAGACATTCCGCACCTGTCTTTATACAGTTTGATTTTGGAACACCATACGGTATTTATGAACAAGATGCGTCGTGGCAAACTGAATCTGCCGACGGAAGATTTGGAAGCTGAAATGTTTGAGTATATCATTAGTGAAATGGAAGCCAATGGCTTTGAGCACTACGAAATTTCTAACTTTTCTAAGCCTGGTTATTACAGTCAACACAACTTGATGTATTGGGACAATGACGAATATTACGGTTGTGGGGCTGGTGCTTCTGGCTATCTCAATGGTGTTCGTTACCGCAACCGCGTTCCCATCCAGCATTACCTGAAAGCCGTTAGTGAGGGCAATGCCCGTTTGACGGAAGAAGTTCTAACGCAGGATGAGATGATGGAAGAGGAGCTCTTTTTAGGTCTCCGCAAGAAATCTGGCGTTTCGGTGGCCCGGTTTGAAGAAAAATTTGGTCTCTCTTTTGACCAACGTTACGGTCACATTGTCCAGGAACTGATTGGTCAGGGCTTGCTGGTTAATGATCCAAAGACTGTTAGAATGACAAAAAAAGGTCTCTTTTTAGGAGACTCTGTTGCTGAGAAATTTATTTTAGATTAGGAGTTTATCATGGGACTTGTTTATCAAGAAACCTTCACTATGCCTTTTGACCTCTGTGATGTCAAACAAGATGCTAAATTACCTTTGTTGCTAGCTTATTGTTTAACCGTTTCAGGGCGCCAATCTGCTAAGTTAGGTCGTTCTGACGACTATGTTTTGGAGAACTATAACTTGGTATGGATTATTACTGATTATGAGGTTTCCATCAAACGTCTGCCTAAATTCAACGAGACAATCACTATTGAAACAGAAGCCATCTCTTATAATAAATTCTTTTGTTACCGTCAATTCCACATCTATGATCAAGAGGGTAACCTGCTCATGGATATTTTGACCTATTTCGCCTTGATGGCTCCTGATACGCGTAAGGTGGTTAGCATTCCTGAAGACTTGGTGCAACCTTACCAGTCTGAATGTGTCAAAAAGATGCGTCGTGCTCCTAAGATGAGAGAGTTAGAAAATCCTCAAGTCAAAACTTACCATGTTCGTTATTTTGATATTGATATGAATGGGCATGTCAACAATAGCAAATATTTAGACTGGATGTATGATGTTTTAAGTTATGATTTCTTGAGACACCATCGGCCACGACAGTTACAACTTAAATACATTAAAGAAGTGGCTCCAGGAGACCAGGACATTGCGTCTGCTTTCCAGTTAGAAGGCTTAACCTCATACCATCATATTAGCTCTCAGGGACAAATCAATGCCCAAGCTATTATTGACTGGGAACCAATCGATTAGAAGGAGGACTAGGTGACATACAAAGGCTATTTAATTGATTTAGACGGAACAATTTATAAAGGTAGGGAACGGATTCCTGCTGGGGAACGCTTTATTCAGAGGCTTCAAGAGCAAGAGATTCCATACCTTTTAGTGACAAACAACACCACCCGGACACCCCAGATGGTTCAGGACATGTTGGCGCAGCAATTCAACATCCAAACCCCCTTGGAGACTATCTACACGGCAACCATGGCGACGGTGGACTACATGAAGGACATGGACCGCGGGCAAACGGTTTATGTGATTGGTGAGACTGGACTCAAATCAGCTATTTCAGAGGCTGGCTACATTGAGGACAAGGAGAACCCTGCTTACGTTGTCGTTGGACTTGATAGTCAGGTGACTTATGACATGTTGGCAACGGCGACTCTGGCTATCGCCAAAGGTGCCCTTTTTATTGGAACTAACCCAGACCTCAATATTCCAACAGAGAGAGGATTGATGCCGGGAGCCGGCTCCTTGGTGGCCCTATTAGAAGCAGCAACGCGTGTCAAACCGGTTTTCATTGGAAAACCCAATGCCATTATCATGAACAAAGCCTTGGATATCTTACAGGTCAAACGCTCTGAAGCTATCATGGTTGGGGATAATTATCTAACAGACATCATGGCTGGTATTCAAAATGATATTGCTAGCTTACTGGTGACGACTGGTTTTACAAAAGCAGAAGAAGTGCCAAACTTGCCGATTCAACCGGATTATGTTGTGGCTAGCTTAGACGAGTGGGACATCTAATGGCAGACAAAATCAGATTGTTGCTCTTGTGGCTCTGCCTTTTGGCTTTTTCAGTCTTGGTCACTATTTATGGGGCTTGGTTATTCTATTCAATAGAAGTGGACTTGCTTAAGATAAATCATGTGGTCTACATGACCAAATCATCAATCCTCTATAATTTTAATGGCCTCATGGATTATCTCACTAATCCTTTCAGAACACAACTGACATTCGCCAGTTTCGCAGCTTCTAAAGAAGGCTTAGCCCATTTTAAAGATGTTAAAGGGCTTTTTCACCTCACACAAGTGATTTTCATCCTAAGTCTTTATCCCAGCTGCCGCTTTCTGAAAACAATCAGAAAAGCCAAAGCCTGGCAACTATACCGCCATAACTTCCTTTTAGCCCTCTTGCTGCCCTTAATCATTGCTCTATTTGCCTATCTCATCGGATTTGATCACTTTTTCATTCTTTTTCATCACATCCTCTTCCCAGGCAAAACCAACTGGTCCTTTGACCCCCTCACCGACCCCATCATCTGGATACTCCCCGAAACCTTCTTCATGCACTGTTTCATCGGATTTCTAGTGGTGTATGAGGCGGTGTTTGGAATCCTTTTATTTAAGAGTAAAATAAATAAATAATAATAAAGCAAGCGCTTTCAAAAAGGCTTGTTTTTTAATTTTTAGAGGAGTAAAATGGAATTATATAACTTTAAAAAATTATTCCAATATAAAGGAGAATTTTATGACAAATGGGATGATATTAGGCTTGGATATAGGTGTAGCCTCTGTCGGTGTAGGCATTATTGAAGCTGATAGTGGAAAGATTGTTCACGCAAGTTCACGAATTTTTCCTTCAGCAAATGCCGATAATAATGTTGATAGAAGAAAATTCAGAGGAAGTAGAAGGCTTTTAAGAAGGAAAAAACATCGTGTAAAAAGACTTCAAGATTTGTTCGATAAATATGATATCGTTACGAATTTTGATAATTTAAATCTTAATCCATATGAATTGCGAGTTAAAGGTTTAAATGAACCACTTTCAAATGAGGAACTATTTGCCTCTTTAAGAAATATTACAAAACATAGAGGAATTTCATATTTAGATGATGGAGAAGATGATTCTTCTGGCAATGGGACTGAATATGCCAAGGCCATAGAACTTAATCAGCAATTGCTAAAAGAGAAAACTCCTGGCCAAATACAATTTGATCGCTTAAATCAATATGGGCAACTTAGAGGAAATTTTGATATTGTCGATGAAAATGGAGAAATACATCATGTCATTAATGTCTTTTCCACATCGTCATATCGAAAAGAAGCTGAGCAAATTTTAAAAAAACAAAGTGAAACCAATACTTCTATTTCTACTGATTTTATTAATGACTTTATCCAATTACTAATTTCAAAAAGAAAATATTATCACGGACCAGGCAATCCAAAATCTAGAACGGATTATGGACGATACAGAACCGACGGAACTGACTTGGATAACATTTTTGATGTATTAATTGGTAAATGTAGTTTTTATCCGGAAGAATATAGAGCTTCAAAAACATCCTATACCGCTCAAGAATTTAATTTTTTGAATGATTTGAATAATTTAACTTTGCCTACTGAAACTGGTAAATTAAGTGAACAACAAAAAATTGACTTGGTAAATTGGGCTAAGGAAACAAAAATTTTAGGTCCCAAAAAACTATTACAAGAAATTGCTAAAAGAAATAACTGTAAATTCGAAGATATTAGAGGTTATCGTCTTGATAATAAAGATAATCCTGACATGCATGTCTTTGATGTTTATCGTAAGATGAATTTTGACTTAGAAACAATTTCTGTAAAAGATTTATCTGTCGATAGTTTAAATCAATTGGCAAGGATTTTAACTCTAAATACAGAACGTGAAGGAATTGAAGAGGCTATTAAAAAACTCATGCCTAACCAATTTACTGAAAAACAAATGTTAGAGTTGATTGCATTTCGAAAATCAAATTCATCTATTTTTGGAAAAGGGTGGCATAGTCTTTCAATAAAACTAATGAAAGAATTAATTCCCGAATTATATCACACATCTGATGAACAGATGACGATATTGAATCGATTTGGTAAATTCAAATTAACTAAATTAGATTCTAAAAGAACTAATTATATTGATGAAAATTCTGTAACTGATGAAATATACAATCCTGTTGTAGCTAAATCAGTAAGACAGGCAATAAAAATAATTAATGCTTCAATAAAAAAATGGGGTGATTTTGATAAAATCGTGATTGAAATGCCTCGAGACAAAAACGAAGAAGAAGAACGTAAACGTATTGCAGATGGACAAAAAGTCAATGCAAAAGAGAAGGAACAAGCTGAGAAACATGCAGCCAAACTCTTTAATGGAAAAGAAGAATTACCTAGTGAAGTTTTCCATGGATATAAAGAACTTGCTCTTCGTATTAGACTCTGGTATCAACAAGATCAGAAATGTCTCTATTCTGGAAAAGAAATAACAATATCGGATTTAATTTACAATAGAGAGTTATTTGAAATTGACCATATACTTCCATTGTCATTGTCTTTTGATGATAGCTTATCGAATAAAGTTTTAGTATATTGTTGGGCAAATCAAGAAAAAGGTCAAAGAACCCCTTTTCAAGCATTAGATTCAATGAAGTCCGCATGGTCGTATAGAGAATTTAAAAATGCAATTTTGCACAATTCTAAAATAAGTAGAAAAAAAAGAGATTATTTTTTAACTGAACAAGATATCAGCAAAATTGAAGTGAAACAAAAATTTATTGAGAGAAACTTAGTTGATACTCGCTATGCTTCTAGAACAGTATTAAACGTGCTCCAACAATCTTTAAAAAATCTTGAAAAAGAAACCAAAGTGTCAGTTGTTAGAGGTCAATTTACTTCTCAATTACGTAGAAAATGGCATATCGATAAAACCAGAGACACATACCATCATCACGCAGTTGATGCTTTAATTATTGCTGCATCAGCTAAACTAAGGTACTGGAAAAAACAAGGAGATATCCTTTTTGAAAATTATTTAATTAATCGACATGTTGATAGAGTAACTGGCGAAATTCAATCAGATGATAGTTATAAAGAAGAGGTGTTTACACCTCCATATGATGGCTTTGTTCAAACAATTTCTAATCCTGGGTTTGAAGACGAAATTCTGTTTTCATATCAAGTTGATTCAAAAGTAAATCGTAAAATTTCTGATGCAACAATTTATGCAACAAGAAGTGCAAAACTTGAAAAAGATAAAAAAGAACAAACATACGTTTTAGGAAAAATTAAAGATATATATAGTCAAACTGGATTTGAAAATTTTCTTAAGATATATAATAAGGATAAAAGTAAGTTTTTAATTTACCAAAAAGATCCAGAAACATGGGAGAAAATCATTGAACCGATTTTAAAGAATTATCGAGAATTCGATAATAAAGGAAAAGATATTGTAAATCCATTTGAAAAATATCGAAATGACAACGGTCCTATTTGCAAGTATTCTCGGAAAGGAAATGGTCCTGAAATTAAACAATTTAAATATTATGATACTGTTTTAGGAAAATATATTGAAATAACTCCTGAATCAAGTCGGAATATTGTCGCACTCAGATCGTTAAATCCTTGGAGAACAGATGTATATTTCAATGAAAAAACTCTGAAATATGAATTTCTTGGTTTGAAATATTCAGATCTTAATATTCAAAATAAAGAGGAATATGGGATTTCTGAAGAAAATTATCAGAAAATAAAAAAAGAAGAAGGGGTCTCAGAAGAATCGATCTTTAAGTTTACACTATATAGAAATGATTTAATAATTATTAAAGATTTATCAAAAGGAAAAAGTCAGATTTTTAGATTTTGGTCAAGGACTGGAAAAGTTAATGAAAAACATAAATTAGAACTTAAACCATATAATAAGTCTTCATTTGAAAAAGGTGAAAGTTTAGAAGTAATAAGAAATTTATATCCATCTTCAAATCAATTTCAAGAAAAACTTAACAAAAGTGATTTATCAATTTATAAATTAAAAACAGATATACTTGGGAATAAATTTATCTCAAAAAATGAAAATTTATTTCCTAAATTAATTTATAAAAAAATCAAAAGAAAATAAAATTTATGGGGTTGCAATTTTTATGTAAACGCTATATAATAAAAATGCAAGGGACGCCTTGCATAGTTACTTAAATCTTGCTGAGCCTACAAAGATAAGGCTTCATGCCGAATTCAAGCACCCCATCATTGATGGGGTGCTTTTCGTATTGTGAGGTATGTAATAATGACGTGGCGAATAATACATATAAATCAAAGTGAAAAGATGCATTTAAAGCTAGATAATTTGGTTGTAAAGAAACTAGGTGAAGAATTTACGATACCACTTAGTGACATTTCCATTGTAGTAGCAGAAGGTGGTGACACTGTCGTTACCTTAAGACTCCTTAGTGCATTTAGTAAATATAATATTATACTTGTAGTTTGTGATAATAATCATCTTCCCACAGGGATTTTTCATGCGCAGAATGGTCATTTCCACGCTTTTAAAAGGATGAAAAACCAAATGGCTTGGTCTCAAATTCAAAAAGATAAAATGTGGCAAATTGTGACATATTTTAAAATTAATAATCAAGAAGATGTCCTAGCAATGTTTGAGAAAGATATTAAGGCAATCCAATTATTATCAGACTATAAAAATAATATTGAGTTAGGAGATAAAACAAACCGAGAAGGTCATGCTGCAAAAGTCTATTTTAACGAGTTATTTGGTAAAAATTTTACACGAGTCACACAAGAGGAATGTGACCCTATCAATGCAGGTCTGAATTATGGGTATGCGATACTAAGAGCACAATTTGCAAGAATTGTCGCTGGGTATGGTCTAAATCCTATGATAGGAATCTTCCATAGAAATGAATTTAATCAATTTAATCTCGTTGACGATCTCATGGAGCCTTTTCGACAGATAGTTGACATTTGGGTCTATTATCATTTAAGAGACAAAGAATTTTTAACTTATGAATATCGTCTTCAATTGATAAATTTATTAAATTTAAAAATTCAATATGGAAAAGAAAAATGTACCGTTACCAATGCAATTGATAGATACGTAAATGGATTTGTAAAATGTATTGAGGAAAAAAATAATAATAAATTTTTTTGCCCAATTGTTTCGAGCATTGAATTGGAGTAGATTATGAGGTATGAATCAATGAGATTATTATGCTTTTTTGATCTCCCTATGGAGACCAATCAGCAAAAACGAATTTATCGTAATTTCAGAAAAGAATTAATATCAAATGGATTTGAAATGTTACAGTTTTCGGTCTATTTTAGAACCTGTCCAAATCGAAGTTTTGCATCAAAGTTTTATAAACGATTAAAAGTCAGTAATTTGCCTGCCGGAAATGTCAGATTATTAGCTGTTACAGAAAAACAATTTTCAGAAATGGTGTTGATTGTTGGTGGAAGAACAAGGCAAGAAGAAGTGATTAGTGATAATAAGCTGGTGATTATATGAAGATTCATCTTTCTCATCCCTATTATGATAATTTGGGAATAAATCTTGGACAATTTACACAAATAATTGGTCAAAATCAACAATTAAAATATTATTTGTGGCAATTATTAATTTGGTATTTTGATGGAAAAAAATACAGTGAGGAAGACCTGTCAATTTTTAATCAAGTTGAACCGTTGATAACTAAAGAAGATGATCCGATAAAACGAAACCATTTCCAGATTATCTCAATTGCAGATATTCGAGATCTTTCGGAACAAATGATTTTTAAGAAGGGAACTGCCTCATTTGATTTTTTAAAAAATCAATTTAACAGACTTGATGTTGCTTATGACTTAGAAACAATGAACAACTATCTTGAGGAAATTGCAAATCATATAAATAATCAACTTGAAATATATTTTGATGAAATGAAATATCATGTTGAGCCTAATATATTAACAGCTGAACAGTTATTAAATAAGCATTTTAGTCCTTATTTTGAATTTCAAGGTAAAAATTTATCATTTGAATATTTGGATAACAAAATGAAAGTAATCCTGTTTTTAAAGATGTTAGAAAGCAATTTATCTAAAAAGACCGAAAATGTGTTGGTCATTTTTAAGAATTTGGATGATTATCTAAGTCATAACCACTTTATTGATATATGTCAGTTTTTAAACGATCTGTGTCAAAAATATTCTCATTTTTTCTGTATGGTATTTCCTTCAAATGAAAGTTATTTATACGTAACAAAAGAGAATACGGAATATATTAATATTATCTCAAATCAAATTGAATCCTTTTACGAATTTGACTTTATGTACGAAAGATTTTGTCAATCTTATCCAACTAATGATTATCCAAACGAAGATCAATTCTTAAAATTATTACAAAGAAATGGAAGTTATTTATTTAGTGAAGAAATAGGCCATTTTAGTTTGTCTGTAAGAGATATGGTAACTATCAAAATTTTAAACACGCTTTATCATTTTAATGATGAAGTAACTTTTGAAATTCCACATGTGAATTCTATGGAAATCAAATACCTAATTAATAATGATTGACTTTAAATCAGTCTCGAATTATAATCAAAAAGAGAGTATAAAAATTTGATTTGAGGTTTTTGTACTCTCAAGATTTAAGTAACTATAAAACCGTCACCATCTTCTTCTTTTTTCTTACCGCGTTTTTGTACTCTCAAGATTTAAGTAACTATAAAACCGCTTGTAAGGATAGCTAGGTAACCATACAGTTTTTGTACTCTCAAGATTTAAGTAACTATAAAACTCAATCAACAAGCGGTCATCTCACAATTTGGTTTTTGTACTCTCAAGATTTAAGTAACTATAAAACTTATCGAGCGAGACGCACCAACCCCAGAGGGTTTTTGTACTCTCAAGATTTAAGTAACTATAAAACCGATAGAGATTGGACGCTTTCTGGTGCTGGAGTTTTTGTACTCTCAAGATTTAAGTAACTATAAAACTAATAAGAATGCTGTTCAAGTCGGAGATAGTTTTTGTACTCTCAAGATTTAAGTAACTATAAAACTAATAAGAATGCTGTTCAAGTCGGAGATAGTTTTTGTACTCTCAAGATTTAAGTAACTATAAAACCAACTGAATCAGATAGTAATAAGTTGTTGCGTTTTTGTACTCTCAAGATTTAAGTAACTATAAAACCCTAGTTTTCTACCAGTACCAACACGATCTGGTTTTTGTACTCTCAAGATTTAAGTAACTATAAAACATCAGAGAGATGCTATTTGACAAAGAGGTCGTTTTTGTACTCTCAAGATTTAAGTAACTATAAAACATATACCTGTGTCTGTTACAGCTACACCAAGTTTTTGTACTCTCAAGATTTAAGTAACTATAAAACATTGAAATTAATTTTTTAGTTTGAGTAGCCGTTTTTGTACTCTCAAGATTTAAGTAACTATAAAACGCAGAGGTCGTAAACCTCGTCAGAAGTTAAGTTTTTGTACTCTCAAGATTTAAGTAACTATAAAACTTGGTGGTGTAACTTCTTCAATTTCAGTTCGTTTTTGTACTCTCAAGATTTAAGTAACTATAAAACAAGGACACGTGATTAAAGAGGAAGTGAAGGGTTTTTGTACTCTCAAGATTTAAGTAACTATAAATTATTGTTCTTAAGTAGATTTGGCAACTGTTTATTTTTAAATAATTCCATATAACCTTAAAACAGCCACTTTCTAGAGTGCCTGTTTTTTTGCTATTTTCTCATTTTTGCATGATTTCTTTGATTTTGTGTGACTTTATCCAGTCTATTGTTTAAAATGTATAATTATTAATAAACAAGGCGTGAAAATGTATATATTGAAATGCGTTTTCAGGGTTTTTCTTGTTTTTTTGATGCTTTAAACCCTATTAAAATAGCCTTTTATAGTAATTAAATTTTTTAGCCAATTTTTTCTTTGCAAACCCTTACATATGTGTTATAATGAAAAAAATAAGAGGAGAGATTCCGATGGAAAAAACATTTTTTATGATTAAGCCTGATGGCGTTCGTCGTGGTTTGATTGGAGAAGTGCTTCAACGCATTGAAAGAAGAGGGTTTACTCTTGATGCTTTGCAGCTAGTTACTCCGAGTCGTGAGCATTTGGATGAGCATTATCATCAATTGAAAGATAAAGCTTTTTATCCTGGTTTGATTGATTATATGATGAGTGGGCCAATTTTGATTGGTGTTATCTCAGGTAATGAAGTCATTGAGTCATGGCGAACTATGATGGGTAAAACCAATCCGAAAGATGCGGCGCCTGGTACCATCCGTGGTGACTTTGCTCAAGCACCAGATGAAAATGGCGAAATGATGAACGTGGTTCATGGTTCAGATTCTCGTGATTCAGCCAAAAGAGAAATAGAACTTTGGTTAGGTCATTTAACAGCTGAAAATAAATAAAACGGAAAGCACTGCTTTCCGTTTTATTATTGGTATATCTTAAGGTTTAGGGAGGTATTTTCTTTCTAAAGCTAGGCGATCTGCATAAGCTTCTTCGATAGTGTTTCGGGTAACACCGCGGTGTTGGACCCCTTTCACACAAATTCCGGCAATGTATCCACTGTGATGTTTGTAAACTCCCTTGTAACCAGTTGTGTTATTTTTATTGTGACGATTTTCAAACATGTCCATTTGGACACCGTCAACAATTTTTTTATGTTTATTGAGGACGCTGAGATCTTTCATCCGAGTATCACGATGCAAACAACCACAAGATCGCGTTCTTCCTTGACGCAATAAAGAGGTGTAAGTTTCTATTATCTTGCCACAATCACAGCGACAGATGTAGACGACTTCGTTGTTACCAGCTCTTTTCTCAGTCCTTTTGATGACTTTTAGTCGACCGAACCTCTCTCCCATGAGGTTTATTTTTTTCATGAAATTAATTATATCACAAAATACTACCTAGATAGGAATAATATTGTGACAGTTTGTTTTCAAAAAGCTAGTATTTTCATGAGAATTAAAATATTTTCAGATACTTTAATCTGATAAAAGCAACTTTTAAAGGATTGTTCTTATAGCGCTTTAACTTGACTTTTGTTATAATAGGGGGAAAACGAAAAATGTGTATAGGAAAATTGAATGAACAGTCAAGAACTCAAAAATAGACAAGAGAAAATCAGAAATTTCTCCATCATCGCCCATATTGACCATGGTAAATCAACTTTGGCCGACCGTATTTTGGAGAAGACCGAAACGGTTTCGTCACGGGAGATGCAGGCTCAATTGTTAGACTCTATGGATTTAGAGCGCGAGCGTGGGATTACCATCAAACTAAATGCTATTGAACTCAATTACACCGCAAAAGATGGTGAAACCTACATTTTGCACCTAATTGACACACCAGGGCACGTTGACTTCACCTATGAAGTTTCTCGTTCTTTAGCTGCCTGTGAAGGGGCTGTTTTGGTGGTTGATGCTGCGCAAGGGATAGAAGCTCAGACACTGGCTAATGTTTATTTAGCCTTAGACAATGATTTGGAAATTTTACCAGTGATTAACAAGATTGACTTGCCAGCTGCAGACCCAGAGCGCGTGCGTCAGGAAATTGAAGACGTGATAGGGCTAGACGCTTCGGAAGCAGTTCTGGCCTCAGCAAAAGCTGGTATCGGTATTGAAGAAATATTAGAGCAAATCGTGGAAAAAGTTCCAGCACCAAGTGGGGATGTCGATGCGCCACTACAAGCCTTGATTTTTGATTCGGTCTACGATGCCTACCGTGGGGTTATTTTACAAGTCCGCATCATCAATGGTGTGGTTAAACCTGGCGATAAAATCCAAATGATGTCTAATGGCAAAAGCTTTGATGTAACAGAAGTAGGTATTTTCACACCAAAAGCCATTGGTCGTGATTTCTTAGCGACTGGTGATGTTGGTTATATTGCTGCCTCAATTAAAACGGTTGCGGATACCCGTGTTGGAGATACGGTGACATTAGCTAATAATCCTGCTTCAGAACCATTGGACGGTTACAAGCAGATGAACCCTATGGTTTTTGCCGGTCTTTATCCGATTGAGTCTAATAAATACAATGATTTACGCGAAGCTTTGGAAAAACTGCAATTAAATGATGCCAGCTTGCAATTTGAACCTGAAACCTCTCAGGCCTTAGGCTTTGGCTTCCGTTGTGGTTTCTTAGGTCTTTTACACATGGATGTTATTCAAGAGCGTCTGGAGCGTGAGTTTAATATTGATTTAATTATGACGGCTCCGTCGGTTGTTTATCATATCAACACCACAGACGGTGAGATGCTTGCTGTTTCCAATCCATCAGAATTTCCAGATCCAACAAAAGTGGATTCTATTGAGGAGCCTTATGTTAAGGCACAAATCATGGTGCCCCAAGAGTTTGTAGGTGCGGTTATGGAATTGGCACAGCGCAAGCGTGGGGATTTTGTGACCATGGATTATATTGATGATAACCGTGTTAATGTCATATATCAGATTCCATTGGCTGAGATTGTCTTTGATTTCTTTGACAAGTTAAAATCATCAACTCGTGGTTATGCCAGCTTTGATTATGAGATTTCAGAATACCGTAAATCTCAGTTGGTTAAAATGGATATTCTCTTAAATGGTGATAAAGTTGATGCTTTGAGCTTTATTGTTCATAGAGAATTCGCCTATGAGCGTGGTAAATTGATTGTTGAGAAATTAAAGAAAATTATTCCTCGTCAACAATTTGAAGTGCCTATTCAGGCGGCCATTGGTCAAAAAATTGTGGCCCGTTCTGACATCAAAGCTCTGCGTAAAAACGTATTGGCTAAATGTTATGGTGGTGACGTTTCACGTAAACGTAAATTGCTTGAAAAACAAAAAGCCGGTAAGAAACGGATGAAAGCTATTGGATCCGTTGAAGTTCCACAAGAAGCTTTCCTAAGTGTCCTTTCTATGGATGAAGATACTAAAAAATAAACTTGTAACCTTACTTCATGTAAGGTTATTTTTATGTTAAAAGTGCGAATAAATGGGTCCTTTTTGGTAAAATAGTAAGAAAATCAGGAGGTGAGGGCGCTTATGACAGAAAATCAAGAGCAGTTACGTCAAAGAATTGGTGATTTAGCATATGAGGTGACACAAAAAGCAGCGACAGAGCCTGCTTTTACGGGCAAATATGATCAGTTTTTCGAAAAAGGGATCTATGTGGACGTGGTTAGTGGTGAGGTACTTTTCTCCTCAGAAGACAAATTTCAATCTGGTTGTGGCTGGCCAGCCTTTACGAAACCTATTGATAATCGCATGTTGACCAACCATGAAGATCTTTCTTATGGCATGCGTCGGATTGAAGTCAAAAGTCGTCAAGCTCAGTCCCATTTAGGGCATGTCTTTAATGATGGGCCTAGAGAGGCGGGGGGACTTCGTTATTGTATTAATTCGGCAGCACTGCGTTTTATTCCATATGATGCCATGGAGACTGAAGGCTATGGACAGTATCTTGCCTTATTTCAGAAAAAAGAGGATGAAATCAATGACTGAAAAAGAGACTTTAATCCTTAAAGAAACCCAAGACTGGGTTCATGAGAAACTTGCTAGAGAAACTAGTGGTCACGACTGGTGGCATATTGTCCGTGTTTGTCATAGCGCTGAAAGTATTGCAACTGAAGAAGGAGCCAATACCTTTATCTGTATCATGGCAGCACTCTTACATGACATGGCTGATGAGAAATTAAATGAAGACCCCAAAAAAGCTGACTTAGAAGTTCAAGAATGGCTTTATGCTAAAGACTTGACACAAGAACAAGTAGACCATATTTTAGACATCACGCGCACCATTTCCTTTAAAGGGGGCCATGGTAAAGCTTTGACCGACTTAGAAGCTAAGATTGTTCAGGACGCCGACCGCTTGGATGGCATTGGTGCCATCGGTATTGCCCGTTGCATGGCATATTCGGGTCACAAAGGCCGACTCATTCACGACCCTAACATGACACCTAGGGAAAATATGACGCAGGAAGAGTACCGTAATGGCCAGGACACAGCCATCATGCATTTCTATGAAAAATTGTTAACTTTAAAAGATCGGATGAACACCACTTTTGGGAAAAAGCTAGCGCAGCAACGTCATGAGTTCTTACTGACTTACTTAGAGCAATTCTACGAGGAGTGGGATGGCAAGCGCTAGCCAATTCACGTCAGCTGTAAAAGAGAGATGAGTATCTAAGGGACCTGTTTAGGGCTTTTAAGCCCCTTGACCGGGCTCCTTTTCTTAGATAGAATGGAGGTTAGGAAGGAAAAGGTGCAGGATTGCCAGTTTTAACAGATTATATTAAACACGTCCAAGAGGAGTCATTTGCGGACTTACCGCTTAATGAACTTGATATTGTTGCTCTTAATGAGATAGGTTATTTATCTTTCGATGACCTAGCTGATGTGACCATTGATGCATCGACCACCATTAAGCTCAAGTCAATTATCAAGGACAGTGGTGAAGACAGTCATAAAACGGTATATAACTATTTGATTACTCAGGAGCGGCTGGAGCTATTTAGAGCTATCCAGGCCTCTAAACGTTTTGAGAATGTTAGCCTGTCCCATTATGTCAATGAGGTTAATCCAGAGTTTGAAAAGCAATTTGCAGCTATGATTTTTAGCATTCCAGAAATCAATCATGTGCAGATGGTTTTTCGAGGGACCGATGATAGTTTAATTGGTTGGAAAGAAGATTTTAAGCTAACTTATATGTCAGAAATCCCAGCCCATCGCTCAGCTATTGCCTATTTGAGTCACTATCTAGAAGAACATCAAGACTGCAACATTATTATTTCTGGCCATTCTAAGGGTGGCAATTTGGCCTTATATGCTGCTAGCTTTTCTTTGGAAAAATATCAGGAAAAGATAAAGAAGGTTTACCTATTGGATTCACCTGGTTTGGCTGAGGAATTGCTAGCGCGTGAGAGTTATCAAGCTATTCGAGACCGACTGATAGTCATGCGCCCACAGGAATCTGTTGTTGGTGTTATGTTATACTGTGATGTTAAAGCAAAACTCATTAAGAGTGAGGCATTTGGCGTTTTACAGCATAAGACCTGTAATTGGCAGGTTAATCTTAAAGGAAAATTTGAGACGGTTTCCAAACCCTCTCATTTAAGTTTAACCTTGGATCAGACGTTTAAGGATTGGACCAAACAGTTATCAAAACAAGAGTTGAAGTTAGTTTGTGATAGCTTTTTTGATGCCATTATTTCCAGTGGCATGACCAGCTTACATGTCTTTACCTTTGATGAAAAATCCTTTGTCACCTTATTTAAAATCATAGCCAGTCTTAGGTCTATCGATCAAGCTAAAAAAGTGATTATGTTGAAGTCATTAAGGCAACTGATCCATGATTATACTGGTTATCGTAAAAGGGAAGTTTCGGAAAAAATCCAAGAGACTATCAACAACTTTTTGAAAAGAAAGTCAAGAAAAAAACTACCTTAAAAGGTGGTTTTTGCTTTTACAGTTTCTACTTGACCTAGACTCTATGGTCAGTGCTATAATAGGGTTAAGAACGGAGGTCTAATCATGTTAGAAACACTAAAATTAAATGACGGCACCCGTATCCCTCAATTAGGATATGGTACCTGGATGATCAAAGATGAGCATGCTGAACGTCTGGTATCTCAAGCTTTGAAGTTAGGATACCGACATATAGATACTGCTCAAGCCTATGGAAATGAGGTTGGTGTTGGAAAAGGACTTTTTATTTCTGGCATACCGCGTGAAGAAGTTTTTGTCACCAGTAAAGTGGCAGCTGAACATAAAAGCTATCAAGAAGCATTAGCTTCAATTGATGACTCCTTATTGAAACTAGGCTTAGATTATTTAGATTTAATGATTATCCATAGTCCGCAACCTTGGAAGGAATGGCGGTCAAGGGAAAAGAATTTTGATCAAGGCAATCTGGAGGCTTGGCGAGCATTAGAAGATGCGCAGAAAGCTGGTAAAGTAAAATCTATTGGCTTGTCAAACTTCTTGATAAAAGATATTCAAAACATTGAAAAACATGGTCATGTTAAGCCTGCTGTCAACCAAATTTTAAGTCACATTGGAAATGTTCCTTTTGACTTGGTGGACTATTGCAAGCAAAAAGACATTCTGATAGAAGCTTACTCACCAATTGCACATGGTCAAGCCTTAAAAGATCCAACCATTAAGGCAATAGCTGATAAATATCAGGTTTCTAGTGCGGTCCTATGTATCAAGTATGTTTTACAACTTGGTATGGTTGCATTACCTAAAACCGAAAACCCAGAGCACATGTTAGCCAATTTGAAAATGAATTTTACCATTCAAAGAGAAGATATGGAACGCTTAAATCAATTGCAATTCAGGGATTATGGTGAAGATGCTCGCTTCCCTGTTTTCAGTGGTAAATAAAAGATGAAGATTTTTCTTCATCTTTTTTTCGTTTTTGACTTGACTTGGAGTCAACTCCAAGGAATAGAATAGGGATAACTTATGAAAGAAGGTAAAGTTATGACAAAGGTTATCTTAGTAACTGGTGCAGGCCAACTGTCCATGGCTATTGCTAGAAGAATTGGCTTTGGTTACAAAATTATCATGGGGGATAAGTCTATTTCCAATGCGAAAGCCATTGCTAACATCATGACAGAAGCAGGCTATGATGTGGAGCCTTTCGAAATGGATTTAGCATCTAGAGATGCCATCAAAAAAATGATTGCTTATGGGCAAAGTTTTGGCCCCATCCATCACTTGATTAATGGTGCAGGGGTTTCTCCCTCACAAGCTTCAATTGAATTGGTCCTAAAAGTTGATCTTTATGGCACAGCTATTCTCCTTGAAGAAGTCGGTAAAGTCATTGAAAGTGGTGGGACTGGGATCACGATTTCTAGTCAATCTGGATTTCGTATGCCAGCTTTAAGTGCTGAGCAAGATCGACAATTAGCAACTGCTGATACAGAAAGTCTCTTAGCCCTTGATTTTCTGCAAGTGGATCAGATCAAAAATAGTTTACATGCCTACCAATTGGCTAAACGTGCAAATGAAAAACGTGTTATGGGACAGTCCGTCATTTGGGCTGAACGCGGCGCTCGCTTAAATGCCATTGCCCCTGGAATTATTGTCACGCCATTAGCTGTTGATGAATTTAATGGTCCACGAGGGGATTTTTATAAAAATATGTTTGCCAAATCACCAGCAGGACGTCCTGGTACAGCAGATGAAGTCGCTAACTTGGCAGAATTACTGATGAGTGATCGTGCATCCTATATTACAGGTTCAACTTTTTTGATAGATGGTGGCGCTACGGCTTCCTATTTTTATGGGCCGTTGCAACCAGAAAAGACAGATATGTAAAACAGAACGGTTAAGTAAAAAGATGGTAGTCATTGAAAGTCGTGAAACAGAATTTCACTTTAAGTATTAATTCTTAAAAATTCTGAAATATGATTGTAAATGACAGTTTCTACTTGACTTGAAGTGAACTCAAAGGTTTATAATGAGATTATAGAAAAGAGGAATCGTATGAAAGCAGCAACATTTATAGAGCCAGGAAAAATGGTAATTACGGAACGTGAAAAACCCATTATCGAAGCACCAACGGATGCTATTATTAAAATTGTCAGAGCTTGTGTCTGTGGTTCTGATTTATGGTGGTATCGTGGTATTTCTCAAAGGGAAACGGGTTCTTATGCCGGTCATGAAGCAATAGGTATTGTTGAATCAGTGGGAGAAGCAGTCACTAACGTTCAAGCAGGAGATTTTGTCATTGTTCCCTTCACACATGGTTGTGGCCAGTGCGCAGCTTGTAAGGCTGGTTTTGATGGGAACTGTACCAATCATGTACCAGGTAAAAAGATTGGTTATCAAGCTGAATACCTTCGCTATACCAATGCGGATTGGGCTTTGGTTAAAGTTCCAGGTCAACCATCAGATTATAGTGATGACAAATTGAACTCACTCCTCACCTTATCAGATGTGATGGCAACGGGTTATCATGCTGCCAAAACAGCAGAAGTCAAGGAAGGTGACACTGTCGTTGTTATGGGGGACGGGGCTGTAGGCCTTTGTGGCGTTATAGCTGCTAAATTATTAGGGGCTAAACGCATCATCGCTATGAGCCGTCATAAAGATCGCCAAGAACTAGCCCTTGAATTTGGAGCTACTGATATTATTGCTGAACGTGGAGATGACGCTGTTGAAAAAGTAATGGCTTTGACTAATCAAGAAGGGGTTGATGCCATTTTAGAATGTGTTGGGACTGAACAATCTGTTGACACCGCAGTCAAAATTGCTAGACCAGGAGCAATAGTTGGTCGTGTTGGAATCCCACAAAATCCAGAAATGAATACCAACAATCTCTTCTGGAAAAATATTGGCTTACGTGGTGGAATTGCTTCGGTTACAACCTTTGATAAAGAGGTCTTGCTTGAAGCAGTCTTGAGCGACAAAATCAATCCTGGCAAAGTTTTTACCAAATCCTTTACCTTGGATGACATTCAATTAGCCTATGAAGCCATGGATAAACGTGAAGCTATTAAATCATTAGTTCTTATCAGTGATTAAAGAGGTCTTATGAATATTAAAAAAGTCAGTGAATTAACAGGGGTTTCAGCGGATACCATTCGCTATTATGAACGCATCGGTTTAATTCCACCAGTGACCCGAAATCAGTCGGGTGTTCGCAATTTTTCTGACAGAGATATCTCTGTTTTGGAATTTGTTCGCTATTTTCGAGGCGCAGGCGTTTCTGTGGAAAGCTTGATTGACTACATTGGACTTGTTGAGCAAGGGGATAGCACTATTGGAGCCCGCTTGGCTATTCTACAAGAGGAGAGAGAAAAACTAGAAGAAAGAGTTTCTAAGCTTCAAGCTGCACTGGATCGTCTCAATCACAAAATAGACAATTATCAAAACAAGGTAGTTCCACGTGAACATCAATTATTTGATCAAAAAGAAAGTGAGTCATAATAATGAATGAAGAACTTGTCAAAAACGGTATTTTTCCAATGGGTGAAGAAAACCCCTATGGTAACTTTTTTATTGGACAATCTTACTTACAAAGTCTTGCAAAATCACCAGATGAAAGTTTAAGTGTTGGTAATGTTACCTTTGAACCAGGTTGCCGAAATAATTGGCATGTCCATTTGGATGGTTTTCAAATCTTACTAGTGACTGCCGGCGAAGGATGGTATCAAGAAGAAGGTAAAACTGCCCGGAAATTAGTTGCTGGTGATACTGTCGTTACCAATAAGGGGGTAAAGCATTGGCACGGTGCAACAAAAAATTCTTGGTTCTCACATATTGCCATTACATCAGGTAAGAGTGAGTTTTATGAAGCTGTGACTGATGAGCAATATAACAGGATAGAAAAATAAGAAAGTAGGTTTTTCAAATGGCAGAAAAAGTAACAGCAGGTCGCGATATCTTGGGTGAATTTGCACCTAAATTTGCAGAATGTAATGATGATATTTTATTTGGTCAAATCTGGTCACGTGAAGAACAATTACCAGCAAAGACCCGTTCCATGATTACCGTATCGGCATTGATTTCAGGAGGTAATTTTGAGCAGTTGGACCATCATTTACAATTGGCTAAAACCAATGGTGTCACCAAGCAAGAAATAGTAGAACTCATCACCCATTTGGCATTCTACGTAGGATGGCCAAAGGCTTGGTCAACCTTCAACCGTGCAAAACGCATTTGGGAACAGGAATAATCAATTATTAAGGGAGGAACACATGGAATATATTAAACTTGGACAAACAGGTCTTTCTGTCTCTAAACTTTGTTTGGGCTGCATGAGTTTTGGAGATGCTAGTAAGGGATTTCACTCAGGTTGGCTCTTAGATGAAGAAGCCAGCCGTAGCATCATCAAAAAAGCGTTGGATATGGGGATTAATTTCTTCGACACCGCTAATACCTATGCTGCAGGAACAAGCGAAGAATATTTAGGGAGAGCTATTCGTGACTTTGCTGATCGCGAAGAAATTGTTATTGCTACAAAAGTCTTTTTTGGTGATGGCAAACATGAGGGTAGAAATACCACTGGCTTATCCCGGAAAGCTATCTTTAATCAGGTTAATGCTAGCTTAGAACGTCTCGGGACTGACTACATTGATTTGTTATACATCCACCGTTGGGACTATAACACACCTATTGAAGAGACTATGTCCGCGCTACACGATTTGGTAAAGGCTGGGAAAGTTCATTACCTTGGGGCATCAGCTATGTACGCTTGGCAATTCCAAAAAGCCCAATACGTGGCGGAAAAAAATGGCTGGACCAAATTCTCTGTCATGCAAAATCATTACAATATGCTTTATCGTGAAGATGAAAGAGAAATGATGCCATTCTGTCAAGATTCAGGTGTGGCACTAGTTCCTTATAGTCCTTTAGCTGCTGGAAGAATTGTCAGGGATTGGGACGCAGAAACAGCAAGAAGTAAGACGGACCAAGTTGCTATTTCTAAGTATGACAAAACCCAAGAACAGGATTTAGAAATTGTCAAAATGGTGGCGCAAATTGCTGAAAAACGTGGCATTAGTCGTGCCCAGGTAGCCCTTGCTTGGTTATGGCAAAAAGGCATTCATGCCCCAATTGTCGGTGTTACCAAAGAAAAGTATCTGGATGATTTTATGGGGGCATTTTCTGTAACGTTAACAGATGAAGAGATGGAAGCCTTGGACAGTCACTACCTTCCTCACCAAATAGTGGGAGCATTATAATGTTTGCAATCCTTTGCTGAAAAGCAGAGGATTTTTTCTTGGTTTTACATTACCCTTCAAAAGGGCTATAATAGGGGACAGAAAAGGAGTACATATGACAAGCATTCAAAAGAAACTTCCTGGACTAGTTATCTGTCTATTCATAGCCTTACCAGCCTGGTTTTTAGGACAGGCCTTTCCAATCATTGGTGGTCCTGTTTTTGGAATCCTGATGGGGATGGTGATTGCTACTTTTTATACAAAAAGAGACAGAAGTCAAGCTGGTATTGCTTTTACCTCCAAATACATTCTGCAAACTGCAGTCGTCCTCTTAGGATTTGGCCTTAACCTCAATCAAGTCTTTAAAGTTGGACTTGAATCACTCCCAATCATTATATCTACCATTGCAACAGCTCTTTTAGTCGCTTATATCTTGCAAAAGAAACTGAACTTAGATGTTAACACAGCAACACTTGTGGGCGTGGGTTCCTCTATTTGTGGAGGATCTGCTATTGCTGCGACAGCACCCGTTATTGATGCCAAGGATGATGATATTGCCAAAGCCATTTCGGTTATTTTTTTGTTTAATGTCATGGCTGCGCTGATTTTCCCAACCTTTGGGCAAATCATTGGCTTGTCTAACCATGGCTTCGCTCTGTTTGCAGGTACAGCCGTAAATGACACGTCTTCAGTGACAGCAACAGCGGCTTCCTGGGACGCCATTCACCATTCCAATGCCTTGGACCAAGCAACCATTGTCAAATTAACCAGAACTCTTGCTATTATTCCAATAACACTGGCTTTAGCCATTTACAAAGAGAAAAAAGCCAGTCAAAACCAGAAGGGTTCAAGTTTTAATTTTAAAAAAGCCTTTCCAACTTTTGTCCTTTTTTTTCTACTAGCATCACTTTTAACCACTATCTTGAGTGGTTTAGGCCTGTCACTTACTTTGTTTGAACAATTGAAAGTTTTATCTAAATTCTTCATTGTCATGGCCATGGTAGCTATTGGCCTAAATACAAATCTCTTTAAACTCATCAAAACCGGAGGTCAAGCTATTACCTTAGGTGCCATTTGTTGGATAGCCATCAGCTTCGTTAGCTTATTGATGCAAGCCTTATTGGGGACTTGGTAAAGAAACAATGCCTAAAAGCATTCAGATTATGATATTCATCAGCCAGAAACAGTTGTTTCTGGCTTTTTAAATGGTTAGAAAGTTTGAGAATGTCATAGGAAATAGGGTGGGCATATGGGATTGTTTAAAAGTTATTTAGTATCAAATTTAAAATATAATTGTTTTATTACTTAATCACTAAAGCATTCATTTTTTTGATAAGAAAATAAGGTTAAAATTGGAAACGGTTAAATTTTTATTGACAAACATTCAATTGAATGATAGAATGAATTGTGAAAAAAATAACAAACAAGGAGTTGTTTATGTCTAAAAAGTTTATTGTTGTGGGAGGAGTTGCTGGAGGAGCGTCTGTAGCAGCACGTATCCGTCGACTAGATGAGAATGCAGAGATTACCATTTACGATAAGGGTAATGATATTTCATTTTCAAATTGTTGTTTACCTAATTACTTTAGTGGTGAAGTCGAAAAGATTGACGATTTAATTTTTTACAATCCTGTAACTTTCAAAACAACCTATAACTTAGAAGCGAAGACCAGAAGTGAAGTTTTAAGTATCAATGCCGATAAACATAGTGTTTTGATTAAAGATCTCAATACAGGTGACACCTATGAAGACTATTACGATTATTTAATATTGTCACCTGGTGCTAAGGCAATAAAACCTAAATCAATCAAAGGTATTGATTCAAAACATGTCTTTACTTTAAAAAATGTTAGTGATGTCAGATATATTGATAGTTATTTAAGTAATCAACAAGCCAATGAGATTGTAGTTGTCGGTGGCGGTTTTATAGGAGTTGAAGTAGCTGAATGTCTTAAAAAATCAGGCAAAAATGTGACATTGGTTGAGGCAGGTAATCAAATCATGATGCCGTTTGACATTGATATGGTACAAATGCTCCATAAAGAACTTTATGATAACCACATTAATCTTATTTTGGAGGATGCTGTTACTGAAATTACTGAAACAGAAGTCCATTTAAAAAGTGGTAAGAAACTGAATGCACAGTTGGTAATTATGGCAATTGGAGTTCAACCAGATATTCATTTTGCAGTGGAATCAGGTATTGAGATTGGTGAAAGTGGAGCTATAAAAGTTGATCATAACTATCAAACGAGTCTTCAAGATGTCTATGCAGTTGGTGATGCCATTGAAGTGACACATCTTTTGACTGGCAAAAAAACTCGCCTTCCTTTAGCAGGTCCTGCACAAAAGCAAGCTCGGAATGCAGCAGATGCTCTATTTGGAAAAATGTCTCGAAATAAAGGTGTCATAGGCTCTTCTTGTATTCGTGTTTTTGATATGAATGCAGCCTCTACTGGATTAAATGAAAAAGATTGTCAAGCCAATAACATTGACTACCGTACAGTCTATGTTATTCCAAATGATCGTGTTGGCCTCATGCCTGAAGCTTCACCAATGCACCTTAAAGTCATTTATCAGTACCCTAGCGGAAAAATTCTTGGGGCGCAAGCTATCAGCAAAGGAAATCCGATAAAAAATATTAACGTCATTGCTACTGTAATTAGTATGGGCGGAGATTTGGAAGATTTGAAAGACTTAGAACTTTGTTATGCGCCAGCATTTTCAACAGCAAAAGATCCTGTTAACTTTGCCGGTATTGTCGGCTTAAACAATCTTAATGGAGTTTATCAACAGATTCCAATGTCAGAGGTAAGAAGTCTTGTTGAACAAGGAGCTTATATTTTAGATGTCCGTGGAAGATCAGCCTTTGAAGATGCTCATATTAAAGGGGCTGTCAATATACCTCTTGATGAAATCAGACAACGTCTAGATGAAATTCCAAGAGATCAAACTGTCTATATCCATTGTCGTACATCATGGAATAGTTACTATGCTATTTGTGCATTGAAAGGATATGGCTTTAATAATGTTGTCAATATCCAAGGTTCATTCCTTGGCTTGAGTTATCACGAATACTTCAAAGACATGACAAGTGATCGAGAGTCCATTTTGACCAACTACAATTTTAACTAAAGATGCCAAAAAAATTAAATAAAATTGATATTCTTGCATTAGTTATTGGTTCGGTAATAGGTTGGGGTGCTTTCTACTTACCTGGGCAAAAATTTCTCACACAATCCGGTGTCATCAATACAGCTATAGGATTTATCATAGGCTGGGGCTTGATCTATTTTGTTCAAGTTGCCTATCATGTCATGATGGAGAATCATCATGATAAAGGAGGAGAATTTTCTTACGTCTATAAACAACTGGGACGTCAACATGGTTTTATCGTGGGGTGGGCCTTATCCTTTTGTTATCTGACATTGATACCTTTAAATGCTAGTGCCTTATCATTAGTGATAAAATCATTGCTTCCAAACTTTTCATATATGTATTTATATTCTATTGCAGGCAATCCAGTTTTTCTATCCGATTTAGTGATTTCAACGTCCGTCATTTATTGTTTTTATATTATCAATAAAAAAGGCATATCACTTTCAATGACCTTTCAAAAAATACTTATTCTGAGTTTAGTAGCTATTGTATTTTTGCTCACTTTCTTGATGGTATTAAAACCTGAAAAAAGTACATTTATTCAGACTTATATCAGTCATTACCAGTTTGATTTTGGTCAAATCATCCAAGTATTAGCTATTATTCCCTTCTTATTTGTAGGATTTGATATCGTACCACAAGTCATTACGGATTTAGGCTTTGATCGCAAGTTCGCTACAAAAATGACAATCCTTGCCACTGGTTTTGGAGTACTCATATATAACGCTCTTAATGTGATGACAGCTTTGGCTTTTACTCCACAAAAAGCTCACACCTTGACTTGGGCAAGTGGGAACGCTGTTTATACTCATTTTGGTTGGTTAGGCTTTGCTTGTCTTTGCCTAGCTCTCTTTGCAGCAATTGTTGGTGGTATTAATGGTTTTATGATTGGAAGTAGCCGTGTCTTCGAATCTCTTGGATGTCACGGATTATTACCAGACTATTTTTCAAAGGAAAATGAAGCAAGTGTGCCAGAAAATGCATTAAAGTTTGTTACAATTATTTCCATTTTAATGCCGTTTTTAGGAAGGATGATTATCCTTTATATCGTAGATATATCAAGTTTGATGGCTGGTTTAACATATGCTTACGTATCTTATATTAGTATCAAATTAGCAACTTCTCAAAAAGAAAAATGGCTTTGTTTTTTAGGTTTTTTAGTTGGTCTATTATTCATTATATTACTGGTATTTCCTGGTTCACCAAGTCAATTAAGACCTCAATCATTTGCCATATTATTGATTTGGATATTATTGGGAAGCTTTTATTTTAGAAAATTAAATAATTACAACACTGATAAGAAGTGTTGAAGGAGACAGAATGAAAAATATAGAAAAAATGTTAGGATTTCTTTTAGCGATACTTTTACTCGTTTTAGGAAAATTTTTATTGAGTTCAGATATGCTTTACTTTAGGTTAATTATTGGAGTTGCTCTAGGATATACCTTAAGTAGGGGTTATACAGGTTTTGCAGGCAGTGTGAACCGCGCTTATCGCACAGGTTCAACACGATTAATGAGAACAATGATGATGATGTTTTTCCTCACAACTCTCTTGTCAACAGCATTTTTGATGAATGCTGATCCTACAAAGTTTGATCTTTGGATTAATCCAATAAATGTAGGTTTGATACTTGGTGGGATTTTATTTGGTTTTGGGATGACTTTTTCGTCTTGCTGTGCTTCAGGTGTTTTAACCGACTTAGTAACAGCTTTACCAAGAGCACTAATTACCCTTATCTTTTTTGCATTTGGTGTTTTCATTGGATTCCCTATTCAAAACACAAGTTCTATAGTTAAAGATTCTTGGTTTACTAGTGAGGTAGGTTCTAAATTGTATGGTGGAGTTTACTTACCCGATCTTTTCAAGTGGGATGGGATGAAAGGTTACTTAGGTGCTTTGATTTTAACGGGTTTGTTATCAGCAATTATCATCTATTTAGCTCATCTATATGAAGAAAAGCGTAAGCAATCAGGCACTTATACTGGGCATTTTGGTGAAAAAATTCAAGATATCGAAGTTACTGATTCTCATAAAGAAGTAACGTCTGAAACGGATTGGTATCAACGTCTTTTTGTCAATGCTTGGTCATTACGAAAAGCTGCCGTTATTTTAGCAAGCTTATTTACCCTATTGATGGGTATCACTAAAGCGGGTTGGGGTGCTTCAACTCCTTATGGACTTTGGTTTGGAAAAGGATTAATGCTTTTTGGGGTCAAAGCGTCTCAGTTATCTAGTTTTACGCACATGCCTGAACCTGCATTTACAACACCATTTTTCCAACACCCAGTCAGTGTTCAAAACTTTGGAATCATCATGGGGACACTATTATTTTTATTAACCTCAGGTACTTTTCTTAAAGTCTTTAAGTCTGAACTCAAAATCACATCTAAAGAAGCAACTTTTTATATTTTAGGTGGCTTATTAATGGGATTTGGAACACGTTTATCAAATGGTTGTAATGTTGGAGCATTATATACACCAATCGCAAACTTTTCATTATCTGGTTGGGTTTTCTTAATCTTCTTGGTATTAGGTGGAATACTTGGAAATAAGGTTGCTCAGAAAGTAAATTTATAATGTGAATGCTTGCCCTATTAGAGAATTTAGACTCACCGTCAAGTTCTCTTTTTTTTATCAAAAATATCTTTTGATTTTGAATGTTTTCAGATTGTGATATAATTGAGGAAACTTGGAGGAAATTCTTAAATGTTCGAAAAAAATGATAGACACTATATGGATCAAGTTTTTTCAGAATATGTTAAAATTGGCAAAGCAATATCGAGTGAAAAACGGATTGAGATTTTGCATCGATTAATTCACGGAAGTAAAACTGTTGAACAACTTGCGCGCATTTCTGACATGACTGTTGCCAATACTTCTAGACATTTGCAAGTGTTGAAAGAAGCAAATCTCGTTAATAGTCTCAAGGATGGGAAATATATTGTTTATAGCATTTCATCAGATAGAATAGAACATATTCTAAATGATATTCATTTATTGAGTGAAGAGCAATCTCCAAAATTGAGGTATATTGAAGCGGAATTTGATCAGAGTGATCCTTTTATAAAGACATTATCAGTGAAAGAAGCATTGGTCTTAGCGGATCGAAAAGAAGTCCAGTTGATTGATCTCAGAATTCCAAAGGAGTTCTCTCTAGATCATATTCAGGGCGCCATTAATATTCCTTATCATCAATTGGAAAATAAAGTTGATTGTATCCCAAAAGATATCCCGATTATTTTGTATTGTAGAGGAAGATTTTGTCCATATGCCAATCAAGCCTCTGCTTATTTGAACAAGTTAGGATTTGAAGCTTACAGTGTCAACATGACACACTTTGAATGGCAAAGAGAAATGTTGTAAGACATACCTAGGGATTATGAAAGTATAGTTGTGTGTGACATTTAATTTGAAAAAACGAGAAGTTCTCACTTGAGACTTCTCGTTTTTTACAGTCAGTATTTGCAAGACTTGGGGTCTTTTGTTAACCTAGTTAGATAGAGAGTTTTATGAAAGGGGTTGGCACTTATTTTAAAAAAAATAGCTTATCTACTCTTTGAAGGAGTGATTGTAACCCTATTGGTTTTCAACTTGGCTACGCTTTTCCCTATTCCCTATTTGGGTTCGGTAGCTAATCACTACACCGTTCCTTATGTTAGGCTTTGGCTACCTTTGCTGGCTGTGGTTTTCCTGGTTAGTTTGTTTCTTGCTTTGCGGCATCAAAAGAGTCACTGGCATCTTGTCAACGCCGCGATAGCCTTGATTAGTTTTCTGTGTGGGGCTTATATTGTTTTGTCTATTGAAACCAACCTTAATCACTTGGGTGCAGACGTCAGTTTTTTGAAGTCCTATCAGGCGGAAGAAAATCCTGGGGTTTCAGTAGATGTTAAATCTTATACCAAATCGCCTTATGGTGATCTCAAATTGAATGTCTACTATACCAAAAACAAGATCAAGGATAAGCCTGTTTTGATTTTCATTCATGGTGGGGGTTGGGTGGCAGGCCATCGTTCCTCTCATGCTTATTATTGGCAATCTTTTGCTAAAGATGATTATGTTGTCTTTAGTCTGGATTACGATTTATCCAATCGGAAGCGCCATCTGTCAGACTTGACGGAAAAGCAATTGGCGGAAGGTTTCGCTTGGGTAAAAAAACATGCTAAGGATTACGGTGGGTCGACAGACCGTTTGGCGGTTACTGGTATTTCTGCTGGGGGAAACCTGGCTTTGGAATTAGCCTATAAAATTAATAATGGCAGTTACAAGGAAGTGGGGGGAAGACCACTGCCAAAAGTGTCGGCTGTTGCAGCTTCATACCCTGTTGCTGACCCGCAGACTTTTTATGAGAATGATGACCCTATTAAAGGCGACACAGCTAAAGCTATGGTTCTTTCCTATTTTGGTGGTCGACCGGATCAAATGCCTGAGAAATATGCAGAACGAACCCCTAAAAATGCTGTTTCTACAAAGACACCACCCACCTTATTAATTGCAGGTCAACGAGATACACTGGTACCGCAAGAGGCGACCTATCATCTTTCTGAGGTTTTAACCAAACATGGTATTCCCAATAAACTGGTTATTATTCCTTTTACCAATCATGCTTTTGATCGTGTTGATGGTAATTTAGGGAGTCAAGCCTATTTGCACTTAACCAAGGCTTGGTTTAAGGAGCAATTGCAAAAACCTTAAAGCACCAAACTATTCCTCATAGGGCAAATATGGTATGATAATACTAAAGATTTTTAGAAAAAAGGAGATGTTGTGAGAAAATACCTACAAGATATTGAAACAGAAGTTTCCCATTATTTAGAGATGGTTCTATCATTTATATTAATGGTAGCAATGGTTTTCTTTGCTTTTTCATTGATTAGTGAACTGCCTGGATTTCTCTCTAGTAAAATTGATAATGATCGTTTGTTTGAAGTGGTCCTATCACGTGCTATGTCTTTGGCGGTTGGTGTGGAGTTGATTAAGATGCTTTCGAAACCATCCCCTGGGACAGTGATAGAAGTACTTTTATTTGCCTTAACCCGCCAATTAATTGTGGATCATCCCAGTATATCGGATTTCTTATTAGGCATTATTGCTGTAGCCGTCTTATTTGCTATTCGTCGTTACCTCTTTATTCAATTTGATAATGCGACCCGTATGATTATCCGGGCTAATCATAAAATTAAAATGGTTAACGTTATGGCTAGAATTAATATTCAAGCTGAAAAAGACGATACCTTGAAGACTTATATGACCCGCAAATTAAATGAAGACAACAAAACGATTTCAGTGGGATCCATTGTCTACTTAAAGAATGTTGCCCTCAGAGTTGAAAAAATGCATGGTGATGAGATTAGCCGTGTTGAAGTGATCAGAGGGGTTTATTAATCTTAAAAAGGCTGCCTTAGGGTAGCTTTTTGACTGTCTATAAAAAGCTTCTTTTTTAGATATTTCTAATCACTATGCTAGAATAGAAGTGATAAGATTTTCAGAAAACTATAATTGGAGAATAGCGATGACTTTCAAAACCTTATCCCATAAACAATTTTTAAAAGACGTCTTTTTATGTTCTTTGGCCTCTTATGGTGGACCTGAAGCGCATTATGGTGTTTTTGCCCATCAATTGATTCAAAAAAGGTCTTATATTACTGAAGAAGAACTGAGTGAATTGATTGGTCTCTTTTCAATTGTTCCAGGTCCCTCCAGTACTCAAACCATCACAGCAATTGGTTATCATCTAGGAGGAAAGAAATTAGCTTTACTGACTTTCTTGATTTGGATAGGGCCTGCAGTTCTGATGATGTCGACCTTGGGATTATTCTTCCATTTTTTCAAAGGGAATCATCTTTGGCAGAACTTAGTAACTTATTTACCCGCGGCAGCCATCGCTTTTATCATTTATGCAGCCATAAATCTGACACGTAAAGTGGTCATTGATCTGAGAAGCTTAGCTTTTTTCCTAATGATGGGTATTCTTGCCTTTTTAACCATTGATTTATCTGTCTGGATGGTTTTCCTTTTACTCATGTTAGGTGGGATTTTGAGGAGTTTACCTTATTGGCGACAAGGTATAGTCAAAGGGCAAGGCTTGCATTTTAAATGGCGTCAGGCAGGTTGGAAGTATGTGTGGCTGATTGCTCTATTTGCTATCATTTTTCAACTGTTGGATCAATGGCATCAACCGCTTTTATCTCTTTTTGCCTCTATGTATCGCTATGGCTATTCTGTTATTGGCGGGGGACAAGTCATTATTCCGCTTATGATTCAAGACTTAGTGAAGAGCCAACACCTGCTAACACAGTCTGACTTTTTAACAGGCTATGCCTTTGACCAAGCCGTTCCAGGCCCACTCTTTAGCTTTGCAGCTTTTGTAGCAGCACGATCCTTTGCGGATGCAAGCTTCGGACTCTTGATTGGTATCCTTGGTGGACTGATGATTTTCCTACCCGGAACCCTTTTGGTCTTTTTCATGACCCCCTTATGGCAACATTTCCGTAAGCTCAGCTACATCAAATACTTTTTAAATGGAGTTACTTTAACCGTAGCGGCCTTGATTACCCTAACCGCCATCACCCAATTAACAAGCTTACCCCTTAACCTCATATCTGCCATAGTGGTTCTGATAACGACCCTAACGCTTTTGAGTAAAAAGGTGCCCGCTCCCTTGATCATCGTCCTTGTTATGCTGCTTGGTTTGGTGATCTAGCAAAATCAGGCTAGCGCCTTTGAGGTGGGGATCCTGACACATCAAATGAGGAAAATAGGTATTAGAGGTTCAGCTTTTCCCTAACGTTGAAATCCTTTTCAAAAAAGAAATTAAACTCTTGATTTGACATCCCCAAACCTGTTAAAATGAATATGTAAAACAATTCTCATACTGGCGACTCTAAACATGCAAATTAGCACTTGTCAGATGAGAAAAGATAATAGCTACGAAACTAGCAATGTAATCAAGGAGGTTACTATGGAAACTTATACACTTTCAAACGGCGTAACGATTCCCAAAATTGGTTTTGGGACATGGCAAATTCCTGATGGCGAAGAAGCTTATAATAGCGTTGCTCATGCTTTAAAAGTTGGTTATACGCATGTCGATACAGCGCAAATTTATCGCAATGAAGCGAGTGTCGGAAAAGCCATTGCTG
Source organism: Streptococcus uberis (assembly GCF_900475595.1). NCBI lineage: Bacteria > Bacillati > Bacillota > Bacilli > Lactobacillales > Streptococcaceae > Streptococcus > Streptococcus uberis. The sequence goes on along the minus strand of NZ_LS483397.1, from coordinate 1,090,402 downwards.
ACAGTGGTATTCCTCGTGAAGATATTTTCTTAACAACCAAGGTTTGGAATGACAAACATGATTATGAGTTGGCAAAAGCATCTATCGATAAATCACTTGAAACACTTGGTGTTGATTATGTGGATTTACTTCTAATTCACTGGCCAAATCCAAAAGCTTTACGTGAAAATGATGCTTGGAAAGCTGGTAATGCAGGTGCTTGGAAAGCTATGGAAGAAGCCTATAAAGCTAAAAAAGTTAGAGCCATTGGTGTTTCCAACTTTATGATCCACCACTTAGAAGCTTTATTTGAAACTTCCGAAATCAAACCACATGTCAACCAAGTCTTACTAGCGCCAGGTTGCCCTCAAGAAGAGTTGGTTGCATTTTGCCAAAAACATGATATTTTGTTAGAAGCTTATAGTCCACTTGGAACAGGAACTATTTTTGACAATGCCATGGCAAAAGAAGTTGCAGAAGCTAATGGTCGCTCAGTAGCACAAGTTGCCTTACGTTGGAGCTTACAAAAAGGCTTCTTACCATTACCAAAATCTGTTACTCCAAAAAATATTGAAGCAAACCTAGATATCTTTGATTTTGAATTATCAGAAGAAGATATGGTCAAATTAGACCAAGTCGAAGGTGTTAAAATGCAGAAAAACCCAGATGAAACAGATTTCTAATCCAGTCTTTTTACATTAAGAAACAGCAAAGCCATTTCCTTTGAAATGGCTTTTTTGTCTCAATGATAGATATTATTAAAAATACAAAAAATATAATGAATAATGAGCTAAGCTATTGCAAAAGTAATGACAATAAGGTAAACTTTTCAAGCAAGTATTAATAACTAGTGATAAATAAGATGACACTTGCAAGAAGGAGATATTATGCAAAAACACATAGATAATTTTACCCCATATGCCCTAGGCTTACTTCGCATTGTTACGGGTTACATGATGATTTTTCATGGCTTAGACAAGGTTTTTGGCACTTTCAGTGGTAAAGTTGTGCCATTAACTAGTTTAATTGGAGTTGGTGGTATCATTGAACTAGTCTTTGGCTTTTTAGTTTTAATTGGCCTTGCGACACGCTTAGTAGCATTTATTTTATCTGGACAAATGGCAGTGGCTTATTTCATGTTTCATGGATTAGCAGGCAATGTTTTCCTGCCTTATGTCAATAAAGGTGAACTTGATGCCTTGTACGCTTTTGTTTTTTTCCTTTTTGTCTTTACAGGAAGCGGAGCATTGGGAGTAGATAATTTCATAGCTAAAAAGAAGGACTAGATATCACTATCTAATTTACCCCTAATTCGTTGAATTAGGGGTTTTATTATCTATGCGTAAGGATATTTTTCTTTTTTTAAAATTTTTAATAGTTTGATCCATAAAGAAGACGACAAAAATTTGATTTTAGGATATAGTAATAATAGAAATAAGCATGAAATAGATTGCTGATACAAGAATTAAGACTGTCAAGTTAATCACGATTTGTCTATAGTCTTGTTCAAGTATTTAAAAGAAAAGGAGAAAAGTTTGTCATGATTAAAGCCATTATTTTAGACATTGATGGCACTTTGACCAACTCTCAAAAAGAGATTACTGTTGAAACCAAGGAAGCTTTATTAAAAGCTCAAAAATTGGGTATCCGTTTAGCTATTGCGTCAGCTCGAAGTGAAAATGGTTTAAGACGCTTTGGTCGCTGGTTAGATTTTGAGCACAATAACGGCATTTTCATTTGTTACAATGGTGGGTTGATTATCAATAGTCAGACCAATGAAGTCTATTACGAGAAGGCTATGCCGACAGAATTAGCTAAGGAAATTTTGGAACACTTGAAGCAATTCGATTGTATTCCCATGGTTAACAAGGATGAATACATGTATTTGAATGATGCCTTTAAGGGAATGATTCATACGCCAAATGGTGATATGGACATTATTCAATATGAGACACGTTCTAATGAATTTTTGATCTGCGAAAAAGCTGATTTGGCAGACTTCGTGGATTTCGAAGTATCAAAAATTTTGGTAGCAGCTTCATCTGATTATATGGCCGAAAATGCAGAAAAAATGGGTGCGCCATTTAAAGAGCGTGCCCGTACCGGAATGACCGCGCCTTTCTATTATGAATTCAATGCTAAGGGCGTGGAAAAAGATGTGGCTATCGAAAAAGCCTTCGAAGAAATGGGCATTTCAAGCGATGAAATGATGGCCTTCGGCGACGCCCAAAATGACTTGGCCATGCTTAAATATGTTAAATACGGCATCGCCATGGGCAACGCCATCGATGAATTGAAAGAGGTTGCTTACGATGTCACAGACGACAACGACCACGACGGCATCGCCAAAGCCCTTTACAAATACATCCCAGAATTAAAGGATGTGACACTTTAAGAAGAAAGACAAAAGCAGCCCTACGGAAGGGGGCTGTTTTTTGGGTGGGCTGAAACCATGATTTTAAGATATTTTAGCTTGTATTGTTCCGCTAAATTGAAAATGTTATTCCGATAAATCATCTATTGTTCCGAACTATGGTATAATTGGGTTTGAAAGTGAGGTTATGTATGGACTATATGAGTGTAAAACAAGCAGCACTTCTATGGGGAATTTCAGATAGGCGTATTCGAACCCTTTGTCAGGAAGGCAAAATTGAAGGAGCTTTCCAAGAGGGCAGAGCATGGAAAATCCCAATTGATGCTAAAAAGCCGTCAGATGGGAGATACAAAAAATCGGCTAGTCTCATTCCTCTAATTGAAGAAAAATTGGAAGTTCTGAAATCATTACGACCACTAACAAGTGGAGAATTAGAACGATTATTAGAAGAATTTACTGTTGAATTTACCTATAATTCAAACGCTATTGAGGGAAATACACTAACTCTGCGAGAAACAGACATGGTACTTCGTGGCTTAACAATTGATCAGAAGCCTTTAAAAGACCATATGGAAGCCATAGGACATCAGGAGGCTTTCAGATATGTTTGTAATCTTGTTTCTGAAAAACAAAGTTTAACGGAACAAGTCATAAAGGACATTCACTATTTAGTTTTATCAGATAAAAAAGACGACCGTGGTGTTTATCGAAAAGTCCCAGTTCATATTATGGGAGCAGCTAATGAACCAGCTCAGCCATATCTTATCCGTCCAATGATGGAACAACTCCTAAGCAAATTTGAAAGCAACAGGGAAAATATTGTTACCAAAATGGCTCTTTTTCATATTGAGTTTGAAAGCATTCATCCCTTTATTGATGGTAATGGCCGTACGGGTAGATTATTAGTTAATTTAGAGCTGATGAAAGCAGGTTATCCTCCAATAAATATTAAGTTTACGGATAGATTAGCCTACTATCAGGCTTTTGATCAATACCATTCAAAAGGTGATTTGTCAGCTATGGAAGATTTATTTGCTCGATATCTTAATGAAAGACTTGATAATTACCTTAGTATCTTAGGTGGTCAATAATATCCCATGTGAATGGAATCAGTTATTTTATTATTATGGTATAATTGGACTCATGAAATGGTCAGGAAATTTTAGAATTTTACAGACCACATAATCCCTCGTCGCCCTTTTTCAAACCTAGAAAGGAATCCTTAAATTGTCATACAAATTCTTATTATTTGACCTTGACCATACTTTGCTTGATTTTGATAAAGCAGAGGAAGTGGCTCTAACAGAACTGTTGATGGAATGCCAGGTTCCTGATCTTCAGGCCTATAAAGACTATTACAAACCAATGAACAAAGCCATGTGGAAGGATCTTGAACAGAAGCGTTTAACAAAGAAAGAATTGGTCAACACGCGTTTTGCCAAGTTGTTTGAGCATTTTGGGAAAACTGTCGACGGTAGCTATCTGGCGGAAAGATACCAGGCTCATCTTCAAGACCAAGGTCAAACCTATGCTGGCGCAGCAGAATTATTGGCTACTTTAAGATCAAAAGGCTACCGCATATATGCAGCGACCAATGGCATTACCAAAATTCAAACCGGACGGATGAAAGCTTCAGATATTGCATCATTTTTCCAAGCTATTTTTATTTCAGAAGCATCTGGTAGTCAAAAACCAGACAAGGCTTTCTATGATTGGATTGGCCAACAAATCCCAGACTTTGATAGAAAAAATTGTTTAATGATTGGGGACTCTTTGTCAGCTGATATACAAGGTGGCAATAATGCAGGCATTGATTCCGTTTGGTACAACCCTCATCACTTAGAAAATGGCAGTAAAGCCCAACCAACTTATGTAGTTTCTAATTATCAGGAACTTTTAGAGATATTATAATGATAAGCGTCATTGTTTTTTAAGAAGAGTATTATGACTGATTTCATCAACTTATATGACATTGTCTATGACAAAAATACTCATAATAAATGTATTGTTGTTTATGTTTCAGATGATATCATGGATGATTCTTATCTCATCGATCCCATCGGTTACTCCTTTGAGCTTGATTGGAGAGAAGCGTCTGACTTAGAAAAAGTCCCAGACAATGAGTGATAAAAAACAGCACCTCCACATAGGTGCTGTTTTTAGCTATAGAGTAGATCTTCTAATGCCTTTGTTAAGGTTTCAGAATAATTGATATCTTGTCGATCTGCAAGTCGAACCAGCCATTCAGGGACAGTCACATTTTTGCGGATTGCTTTGGTATTTTTTAAAAAGGGTGATGGATCAACTTGTATTAAGGTGACAAATCCGTCTTCAACTTGTAAGTTAGATAAATCAGTTGGTTTTGGTAGATCCATTCCGTTGTCGATATAAGTAGCTAAAACACTTTCAAGCATTTGATGAGCATGTTTCATGGCTTCTTCAATTCCAATACCACTTGTACCTCCTTTAAAATTAGGGAATTCAATCCAGTAGTGATTTTCTTTTTCCAGGTGAAAAATAGCAGGGTAGGTTTTTAACATATGTTGACTCCTTTAACGGCTTGTCTTGTCTCCTAAATCATGTCGAATCTTTTTTTCTAAACCTATTGGGATATCCTTGTTTCCATGGACAGGAATTGTGACAAGGAATGGCAAACCTTCTTTTTTGAAATGATGATGACTGTCAGAAATCCGAATTTCTTTCCAGCCAAGTTTTTTAGCGAGTTTCAATAACTCTTTTCCAGTCAGTGTCATTAAGGATTCACTTTCTTATCTTTTATTATACGTATGATGCGCACATTGTCAACGGATTGAGGTAACATAAACTGTTTCTGTTTCAGTTCGTCATCTTATTTATCCGAAATTCATAAAAGAATTTAGAAAATTTTCTATTTTCGTAGCGTTTTTTTGAAATCGTTACCAATTTTTGATAGACTTTAAGTAATAAAAAGAGGAGGCTTGCTATGGCTTATAAAACTATTTACCCTTTTACAAATGAAGTTCTTAAAGAATATGAGAACACTAGCGATGCTCACTTAGAAGAAGTACTTGAAAGAGCACACAAACTTTACAAAAAATGGCGTAAAGATGACCAGTTAGAAACTCGTAAAGCACAACTTCATGAAGTGGCTGCTATTCTGCGTCGTGACCGTGATAAATATGCGGAAATTTTGACCAAAGACATGGGGAAATTGTTCACTGAAGCTCAAGGTGAAATTGAACTCTGTGCTGACATTGCAGACTACTATGCTGACAATGCGGATAAGTTCTTAGAACCAACACCACTAACAACTGATACAGGTGAAGCTTACTATATCAAACAAGCAACAGGTGTTATCCTTGCAGTTGAACCATGGAACTTCCCATATTACCAAATCATGCGCGTCTTTGCTCCTAACTTTATCGTTGGTAACCCAATGGTCTTGAAGCATGCGTCAATCTGTCCATGGTCAGCTCAATCTTTTGAAGAATTAGTTGATGAAGCTGGTGCTGAAAAAGGAACATTTACCAATCTTTTTGTTTCATATGATCAAGTATCAAAAATCATTGCTGACAAACGTGTTGTTGGTGTCTGCTTAACTGGTTCTGAACGTGGCGGTGCCTCTATCGCTGAAGAAGCTGGTAAAAACTTGAAGAAAACGACCCTTGAATTGGGTGGTGATGATGCCTTTATCATTCTAGACGATGCAGATTGGGATGAATTAGAATCTGTTCTTTTCTTCTCACGTCTATACAATGCAGGTCAAGTATGTACGTCTTCAAAACGATTCATTGTTCTTGAAAAAGACTACGACCGTTTCAAAGAATTGTTAACCAAAGTCTTCAAGACAGCTAAATGGGGTGATCCAATGGATCCAGAAACAACTTTGGCGCCACTATCTTCAGCAGGTGCTAAAGAAGATGTTCTTGCCCAAATTCAATTGGCTTTGGATAATGGTGCGGAATTAGTTTACGGTGGTGAAGCGATTGATCATCCAGGTAACTTTGTTATGCCAACCATCATTGCTGGTTTGACAAAAGACAATCCAATCTACTATCAAGAAATTTTTGGCCCTGTTGGTCAAATTTATAAAGTGGCTTCAGAAGAAGAAGCTATTGAAGTTGCCAACGACTCTAATTATGGCCTTGGTGGTACTATCTTCAGTAGTAATAAAGAACACCGCGAAGCTGTTGCTGCACAAATTGAAACAGGTATGTCCTTTATCAACTCAGGTTGGGCAAGCTTACCTGAACTTCCATTCGGCGGAATCAAAAATTCAGGTTATGGTCGTGAATTAAGTGAACTTGGTTTTACAGCCTTTGTCAATGAACACTTGATTTACACACCAAAAAAATAAGCTGTTAGGATGTGAAAGGCTTAAAGGATTTCTTTAAGCCTTCTTTTTTAGGAGGACATGATGGAAATCAAGGTTTTTGCGACTGATATGGATGGAACCTTTTTGAATAGTCAAAACGACTATGATAGAGCTTTTTTTAAGGCTACTTTTGATAAACTTATTAAAGACGGCAAAAAATTTGTTGCGATAAGTGGGAATCAATATTATCAAATAAAGGGCTTCTTTGAAGAGGTTGCAGATCACATGACTATTGTTGGTGAGAATGGTGCTTTTATTGTTGAGCAAGGAGAGCTTTTACAAACCAGTCCTATTGAGATGGAAGTGGTTGAAAAAGTGATTGCTTACTTGGACCGTAATGATCTATCGCCAGAATCAGTTGTTTGTGGTGAGCAAGCAGCTTATATTTTAAAAACAGCTAGTCAAGAAAATAAGGATTATTTTGGGACCTACTATACTAAAATGGTTGAGGTGGATTCTTTTCAAGATTTACCTGAAGATGCTATCTTAAAATTTTCTTTTAATACCCCTTTAGATACGACTGAAGAGATTATCGACATGCTGAACCAAACACTTTCTGATCAGGTCATTGCAGTAGCAACCGGTCATGGCAACGTGGATGTGATGCGAAAGGGAATAAATAAAGGTTCTGCTATGCGTTTTCTCCTAGACAGATGGGGGTTAGAAGCTAATCAATTGATGGCTTTTGGTGATAGCGACAATGATTTGGAAATGTTAGCCTTGACAGAACATTCTTATGCTATGATGAATGCCAATGACAAGGTTAAAAAGCAGGCGACTTTCCTGACCTCATCCAATGATGATAATGGGGTTTTGGTGGCCATTAATAAAATGCTATAATCTTTGAAAGAGTTGACTCATGTCGGCTCTTTTTTGCGTCAAACGAATGATTATTTGGTAGAATAGATGGTATGAATGAACTGATTAAACATAAGTTGGAGTTACTTCCGGATAGTCCGGGTTGTTATCTCCATAAAGATAAAGATGGAACCATTATTTATGTTGGTAAGGCTAAAAATTTACGGAATCGGGTCCGCTCTTATTTCCGAGGAAGTCACGACACCAAGACAGAAATGTTGGTTTCTGAGATAGAAGATTTTGAGTTTATTGTCACAGGTTCAAATACTGAAGCCCTTCTTTTGGAAATTAATCTGATTCAAAAGAATATGCCCAAGTACAATATCAAATTGAAAGATGATAAATCTTATCCCTTTATTAAGATTACCAATGAGCCTTTTCCTCGACTACTGATTACTAGACAAATCAAAAAACAAGATGGTCTTTATTTTGGCCCTTACCCAGATTCCTACACGGCAAATGAGGTCAAAAAACTCTTAGACCGTATTTTTCCCTTTAAAAAATGCAAGGATCCAATCAATAAAGTGTGTTTTTATTACCATTTAGGGCAATGCAATGCTCATAGCATTTGTCAAACCGACAAAGCCTATTGGGATGGTCTTGTTGAAGATGTCAAACTCTTTTTGACAGGAAAAGATGATAAGATTGTGACCGGCTTAAAGGAAAAAATGCTTGCTGCTTCTCAGGCAATGGAATTTGAAAGAGCTGCAGAATACCGTGATTTGATTTCTGGCATTGCCACCTTGCGAACCAAACAAAGGATCATGAGTAAGGACCTTCAAGATAGGGATATCTTTGGTTACTACGTGGATAAAGGTTGGATGTGTGTTCAGGTTTTCTTTGTGCGCCAAGGCAAGCTCATTCAGCGAGATGTTAACATGTTTCCTTACTACAATGAAGCTGAAGAAGATTTCTTAACTTATATTGGGCAATTTTATTTAGACCAGAAGCATTTTTTACCAAAGGAAGTCTTCATTCCTGATACCATTGACCAAGACTTGGTGCAGGCTGTAGTTCCAACCAAGATTGTTAAGCCGCAAAGAGGTGAAAAGAAACAATTGGTGGCCCTCGCCACTAAGAATGCACGCGTAAGCTTGCAACAAAAGTTTGATTTATTGGAGAAGGATTTAAGGAAAACCAAAGGTGCCATAGATCACTTAGGACAGTTATTACAGATTGACCGCCCCTATCGGATTGAGGCCTTTGATAACTCAAACATTCAAGGGACAAGCCCGGTCGCAGCAATGGTCGTCTTTAAAGACGGCAAACCCAGTAAGAAAGATTACCGCAAGTTCAAAATCAAAACGGTTACTGGCCCAGATGATTATGCAAGCATGAGAGAAGTGATTTTTCGTCGGTATAGTCGGGTTCTTAAGGATAAACTAGAAATGCCTGATTTAATCATTATTGATGGTGGACAGGGTCAAGTTAATGTTGCTAAGGATGTTATCGAAAACCAATTAGGCTTACAAATACCGATTGCTGGTCTTCAAAAAAATGATCGGCACCAGACCCATGAATTGCTTTTTGGAGATCCCTTAGAAGTGGTCGAATTGCCACGCAATTCCGAAGAATTCTTCCTTTTGCATCGGATTCAAGATGAAGTTCACCGTTTTGCTATTACCTTCCATAGGCAAGTTCGGAGCAAGAATTCTTTCTCCTCTAAATTGGATGGTATTGAAGGACTTGGTCCGAAGCGAAAGCAAGCCTTGTTGAAACATTTTAAGAACATGACGGCTATTAGCCAGGCTTCAGTTGATGAGGTGCGTAGCTTGGGCATTCCGGAAAAAGTGGCTCAAGCCCTTTTGGACTCTTTTAATGAGCTTTAAAAGCTTTCAAAAAATTGAGAAAAATACTGAAAACAGTTTCAAAAAATGGTAGAATAGGTGTGCAAGTAAATAATTATAGATAGGATCTTTGCCATGAAATTTCTAGAATTAAACAAAAAAAGACATGCCATCAAAACCTTCAATGATAAACCTGTTGATTTTAAGGATTTGAGGACAGCCATTGAGATTGCGACTTTAGCACCAAGTGCTAACAATATTCAGCCTTGGAAATTTGTTGTTGTGGAAGATAAAAAAGCTGATTTGGCTAAAGATATGGTCTTGGGTAACAAAGTTCAAGTGGAACAAGCTCAATATGTTGTGGCCATCTTCTCAGATACGGATTTGATTCAACGCTCTCGTAAGATTGCGCGTGTGGGTGTTAAGTCTCTTCCAGATGACATGATTGGCTATTATATGGAAACTTTACCACCACGTTTTGCTAAGTTTAATGAGATGCAAAAAGCAGAATACCTGTCCTTTAATACTGGTCTTGTTGCCATGAATCTTGTCTTGGCTTTGACAGACCAGAAGATTGCATCTAATATGATATTAGGTTTTGATAAATCCCTAACCAATGACATTTTAGGGATTGATAAACGCTTCCGACCGGAAATTTTAATTACAGTTGGTTACAGTGATGACAAGCCTGAGCCAACTTATCGCCTTCCTGTTGACGAATTGATTGAACGTCGTTAATTGTGCGGAAATTGTCTGAAAAAAGTGCTATAATAGTTTCTATCAATGGATAAAAATGTGGGAGATATTTTGTATGTTTTGTCATGCCATTTATTTCCTTTTAAAGAATAAGGAGAAGAACAATGATTGATTTTAAAGCTGAAGTTGAAAAGCGTAAAGATGAAATTTTAGAAGATTTAATCAGTATTTTGCGCATTAATTCTGAAAGGGATGACTCTCAAGCAGATGAAACACATCCTTTTGGACCTGGACCAGTTAAAGCATTAGAACACTTCTTGGCAATGGCGGAACGTGATGGCTACAAAACACGTAACATTGATAATTATGCTGGTGACTTTGAATTTGGTGAAGGCGAAGAAGTACTTGGTATTTTTGGTCACTTAGATGTTGTCCCTGCTGGTGCTGGTTGGGATACAGATCCTTATGAGCCAGTCGTTAAAGATGATAGAATCTATGCGCGTGGGTCATCAGATGATAAAGGTCCAACAATTGCTTGTTACCATGCTTTGAAAATCATTAAAGACTTAGGCCTACCAGTTTCTAAGAAAGTTCGTTTCATTGTTGGAACGGATGAAGAATCAGGTTGGGGAGATATGGATTACTACTTTGCACACAACGGATTGAAAGATCCTGACTTTGGATTCTCACCTGATGCAGAATTCCCAATTATTAATGGTGAAAAAGGGAATATTACAGAATACCTTCATTTTGGTGGAGAAAACGATGGTGCTTTTGTTCTTCATTCCTTCAAAGGTGGCCTTCGTGAAAATATGGTTCCAGAATCAGCAACAGCTATTATCTCAACCACACGTGAATTCAATATCTTTGAAGCAGAATTTGATCAATATATTAAACGGAAACAGGTAAAAGGTGATATTTCTAAAGATGGTGACAAGATTAAAGTTACTATCCATGGGAAATCTGCTCACGGCTCAACTCCTGAACTTGGAATCAACGGAGCAACTTTATTAGCACGTTACCTTTCACGTTATGCTTTCAATAAAGAAGCTGAAGCTTACTTGCGTCTAGCTGGTCACCAATTACACGAAGCCTTCGATGCTAAGAAGTTTGGTATGGCTTATAGCGATGAAAAAATGGGTGCTCTTAGCATGAATGCTGGTGTATTCAGTTTTGATAAAGAGTCAAACGATAACACGATTGCTCTCAACTTCCGTTATCCAAAAGGTATTGATGCCTTTGTTCTTAAAGCAGGTTTAGAAAAACTTAAAGGTGTTCGTGAAGTTACCTTATCAGAACATGAGCACACACCACACTACGTGCCAATGGATGATGAATTAGTGTCAACTTTATTAAGCGTCTATGAAAAACAAACTGGTCTAAAAGGCTATGAACAAATCATCGGTGGTGGTACATTTGGACGCTTATTAGAACGTGGTGTAGCATTTGGAGCAATGTTCCCAGGTGATGAAAACACCATGCACCAAGCTAATGAATACATGCCATTAGAAAATATTTACCGCTCTGCTGCCATTTACGCAGAAGCAATCTACGAATTAATCAAATAAAAAAGGAGCCGAAAGGCATACTTCTGAGTGAAGACAAAGCATCATGTCTTCACTTTTTTGTTCCATTCTAATGGAAGGTTATCTCAAAAAATTTCCAAGCGACTAATGATTTTTTCTTTATGATATAATACTTGTATTAGTAAAGTGATATTAAAAACGGTTAGTTTAGGAGTAAAATCATTTTGAGAAAGATTGATTATAAAAAAGATTACTACTGGGCTGTTTACAGTCTTCTTGCACTATTTTTAGGTGCTATTATATGGGGATTTTTAGTTGGCTTATTTTTCGACATTCTGCCTTGACTACTCTATCCGTGATGATTGGTGGTAGTATTAGTGGTGCCTTTGTATTATGGTATGGCTATTGTTATCAAAATAAATGGACTTTTTCTGATTTTGGCTTTTATAAGGGAAAACACTCCTTATGGCATCTATTGTGGTGGATTCCATTGACATTCATTTTTTCTATAGCAGGAGCAGCATTGCTTTCCTTGTTTTTTCAAATTCCTCATGAATCCAATACTGGTGGGTTAAGTAATGAAACGATGGCTTTAGGTTGGGGTGCTGTTTTAGTCATGGAACTAACAGTTGGTATCCTCATTCCTTTTGTTGAAGAAGTTATTTTCAGAAGGTTTTTATTTGATTGGTTTCAATTCTATTTTCCTAAATGGTTTGCTGCATGTTTAGTTGTTTTTGTTTTCACAATACTCCATGTCATTCCTGCAGTAATGGCTTATGTTTTGTTTTTAGGGACTTCAATCATGCTTTCTCGAATCTGGTTTGATAATTTAACGGCACCATGGATGATCCACACAATCAATAATTCTTTGGTGGTTTTACTTATATCTCTAAGCTGAATGATTAGATTGATTATTTGAAATGATTATTTGGAATGATTATTTGGAATGAAGATTTTTTCTTGTATAAATAATAAAAAGGAGCTATTGGCTCCTTTTAAATTCATAAAATGTTAACATTTCTCGTCTCTTAGCAAAGAAGTCCACTGGACCTCTCTTCGCATTTCAGTTTTAAGGCTCAGACTAAACAAGCCCACCGGGCTTGTTTACTTCCCAAGGCAAAATTGGCTGAAGAGTTGGGTGATGAGTTCGTCTGGTGCGGCGTCTCCTGTGATTTCTCCTAGGATTTCCCATGTTCGTGTTAGATCTACTTGGAGGAGATCTACGGGCATGCCCATTTCAAGTCCTTCATTTACAGCTTGTAAGCTTTGAACAGCTTGTTCAATTAATGAGATGTGGCGTGCGTTAGATAAATAAGTGGCATCTTGTTCGACCAAGCCTGCATTTTCAAAGAAGAGGTCATTAATTCTGTCCTCAATCTGGTCGATATTTTCATTTTTAAGAACGGAAATTTCAATGTAATCTTCTGGTATGTGATCTTTTTCAATGGCTTGAGGGAGATCTGTTTTATTCAAAAGAATAATGCGGTTTGACTCTTTGCTTAAATCCAGCAAAACACGATCTTGTTCAGTCAACGATTCAGATGCATTCAGAACGAGTAGGACAAGGTCAGCTTCATTTAGCGCTTTTTTGGACCTTTCCACTCCGATTTTCTCAACAATATCATCTGTATCTCTGATACCAGCAGTATCAACTAACTTTAAGGGGACCCCTTTGATGTTGACATATTCTTCAATGACGTCACGAGTGGTACCAGCGATATCGGTAACGATAGCTTTTTCTTCCCGTAATAAGTTGTTTAAAAGGCTAGATTTGCCGACGTTTGGTCGTCCAATAATGGCAGTAGAGAGACCTTCACGCAAAATCTTTCCGCGTTTTGCTGTTCGTAATAATTGTTCCAGTAGGTTTTGGAACTCTTGCGTTTTCTCGCGCATTAAGGCTGTGGTCATTTCTTCAACATCGTCGTATTCTGGATAGTCGATATTGACTTCAACTTGGGCTAAGGTGTTCAGGATTTCTTGTCGCGTACTGTTGATGAGTTCTTTTAAAGAGCCATCCAATTGCTTAACAGCTATGTTCATTGCTTTATCGGTTTTTGCCCGGATAATATCCATCACCGCCTCGGCTTGGGTCAAATCCACACGGCCATTTAAAAAGGCTCTTTTGGTGAACTCACCTGGTTCGGCCATGCGCGCTCCATTTTTGATTAGTAATTGCAAAATTTCATTAGTAACTGCGATACCGCCATGTGTGTTGATTTCAACCACATCTTCTCTAGTAAAGGTTTTGGGCTCTTTCATGACGGTTACCATGACCTCGTCCAAAATCTCATTTTTTTCAGGATCGAGGATGTGTCCATAGTTAATGGTATGGCTTGCAACAGCTTCCAAATCCTTGCCTTTAAAGACTTTTTTGGCGATAGCAAGTGCTTCAGTTCCAGATAGTCGAACGATTCCAATGGCCCCTTCACCAAGGGGAGTGGAAATAGCAGTAATGGTGTCAAATTCTTTTGTTATACTCATGCTCTTATTTTAGAATAAGTCTAATGATAAAGCAAGGTTTTGCCCTTTTCAACGTTAGAGTTATCAATCGGGAGGCGATAACTTTTCATTAACAAGTGGGCGCTTTCATGGTATAATAAAGTGCTAGGACTCATTTTTATATTTAGGAGGAATCATGGAAGCACTTAAAAAAATGGCGGGTGTCACAGCAGCCCAATATGTCAAAGATGGAATGATTGTTGGTTTAGGAACTGGTTCAACGGCTTATTTCTTTGTTGAAGAAATTGGTCGTCGTGTCAATGAGGAAGGTTTGCAGGTTGTCGGTGTAACCACATCTAGTGCTACAACGAAACAAGCTGAAAGCCTTGGTATTCCCTTAAAAGCTGTTGATGAGATTGATGAAATCGACCTCACTGTTGATGGTGCTGATGAAGTAGACAAAGAATTCAATGGAATCAAAGGTGGCGGAGCGGCCCTTTTGATGGAAAAAATCGTAGCAACTCCAACCAAAGAATACATTTGGGTTGTTGATGAATCCAAAATGGTTGAAAAACTTGGAGCTTTCAAACTTCCAGTAGAAGTGGTTCAGTATGGTGCTGAACGCTTGTTCCGTGTTTTCGAAAAAGCTGGGTACAAGCCTTCATTTAGGATGAAAGAAGACCAAAAACTTATCACAGATATGGGTAACTTTATCATTGACCTTGATTTGAAAGTGATTGAAAAACCATTTGAGTTTGCTGAAATGCTAGATAAAACTGTTGGTGTTGTTGAGCATGGCTTATTCAATGGAATGGTTCATAAAGTCATCGTTGCTGGTAAAGATGGGGTCAAAGTTCTTGAAGCCCCTAGCAAATAAAGTCGTTTAAAAAATATTTATAGGTTTTAGGGAGCCAACCGTAACCTCCCTTAGATTGGAGACATTTTGTCAACATTTGATCGTATTCATTTAGTCGTTCTTGATTCTGTTGGAATTGGTGCAGCACCTGATGCCAATAATTTCCAAAATGCAGGGGTGCCTGATGGTGCATCAGACACTCTGGGACATATTTCTAAGGCAGTGGGTCTTGATGTTCCAAATATGGCCAAGCTCGGTCTAGGAAACATTCCTCGTCCACAAGCCCTTAAAACAGTAGCGGCAGAATCAAATCCTACAGGATATGCTACAAAATTAGAAGAAGTGTCACTTGGTAAAGATACCATGACTGGTCACTGGGAAATCATGGGGTTAAACATCACTGAGCCTTTTGATACTTTTTGGAATGGATTCCCGGAAGAGATTTTAACCAAAATCGAGGAATTCTCAGGACGTAAAGTTATCCGTGAAGCAAACAAGCCTTATTCAGGGACAGCAGTCATTGATGATTTTGGTCCACGACAAATGGAAACGGGTGAGCTGATTATTTATACTTCGGCAGACCCAGTTTTACAGATAGCGGCACATGAAGACATTATTCCACTTGAAGAATTATATCGTATTTGTGAATACGCTCGTTCCATTACTTTAGAACGTCCAGCTTTATTAGGACGCATTATTGCTCGCCCATATGTTGGTGAACCTGGAAACTTCACGCGTACCTCAAATCGTCATGATTATGCAGTATCGCCATTCGAAGACACCGTTTTAAATAAATTGGATCAAGCAGGTATTGATACCTATGCCGTTGGTAAAATCAATGATATCTTTAATGGCTCAGGTATCAATCATGATATGGGACATAACAAATCAAATAGCCATGGAATAGATACCTTGATAAAAACCATGGGATTGACTGCATTTGAAAAAGGCTTCTCCTTTACTAACTTGGTTGATTTCGATGCTCTATACGGACACCGTCGTGATGCTTTTGGTTACCGTGATTGTTTGCATGAATTTGATCAACGCCTTCCAGAAATTCTTTCTGCCATGCGCGACAATGACTTGCTCTTAATCACAGCTGACCATGGTAATGACCCAACTTATGCTGGTACAGATCATACCCGTGAATATATTCCATTATTAGCTTACTCACCATCCTTTAAGGGGAGTGGCGTGATTCCGCAAGGTCATTTTGCAGATATTTCGGCAACCATTGCTGAAAACTTTGGTGTTGAAAGAGCGATGATTGGACAATCTTTCTTAGCTGAATTGAAATAAGAAAAGGAGACATGATGGAAGAAATCACCATTTATCATAATCCCAATTGTGGAACATCACGAAATGTTCTTGCTATGATTAAGCATGCTGGTATCGAACCAACCGTTATTGAATATTTGATAAATCCACCAAGTCGTGATCAACTGCTTGACTTGATTGATGCAATGGGTATTTCAGTTCGCGATCTATTACGCACTAATGTTCCAGAGTTTGACAAACATGGATTGGCATCTTTGGATAAAAGTGATGAGGACATCATTGATGCGATGATGGTAGATCCTATTTTAATCAATCGTCCAATTGTCATCACGTCAAAAGGAACCAAGCTTTGCCGTCCGTCCGAAAAAGTTTTGGATATATTACCTAAACCACTGCCAAGTCCTTATACAAAGGAAGACGGTGAAGTGGTTTATCCTAAATAAGAAGAAGAGGAGACAAACAGATGTCATTAATGACCAAAATTAATGAGACAAAAGATTTTTTACAGTTTAAAGGGATTAAAGCGCCTGAATTTGGTTTGATTTTAGGTTCAGGTTTAGGCGAATTGGCTGAGGAAATTGAAAATGCCGTTGTGATTGATTATGCCGATATTCCTAACTGGGGTCAATCTACAGTTGTTGGACATGCAGGAAAATTAGTTTATGGAGAACTTTCAGGGCGTAAAGTATTAGCTTTACAAGGACGATTTCATTTTTATGAAGGCAACCCTATTGAAGTAGTTACTTTTCCAGTTCGCGTCATGAAAGCATTGGGTTGTCAAGGACTCGTTGTCACAAATGCCGCTGGTGGTATTGGTTATGGTCCTGGTACTTTAATGACCATCACAGACCATATCAATTTTACTGGTCAAAATCCATTGATTGGTGAAAATCTTGATGATTTTGGCCCTCGTTTCCCTGATATGTCAGATGCTTATACAGCTGCATACCGTCAGATTGCTAATCAAGTTGCCAATCGTTTAGGCATTAAATTGGAGGGCGGAGTTTATATTGGTGTAACGGGTCCGACATATGAAACACCTGCTGAAATTCGTGCTTTCAAAACCATGGGTGCTGATGCGGTCGGCATGTCGACTGTTCCAGAAGTGATTGTGGCAGCTCATTCTGGTATGAAAGTTCTTGGTATTTCTGCTATTACTAACTTTGCTGCAGGTTTCCAATCAGAGTTAAACCATGAAGAAGTTGTCGAAGTAACACAAGGCATTAAAGAGAACTTCAAAACGTTAATCAAAGAAATCTTGGTTGAGTTATAAGATAGTTTTATAGGTTCAACTCATTAAAAGGGTGACGGGTTCAAGCATTTGAACTCGGGCTATCCTCCTAAAATAGAGAAAGAAAGGAACTGAACTTGTGGAAATGATCCAGTGGATGATTCCTAGCCTCGTCATAGAAATCCAAAAGACGAGGTGAAAGCTCGGAAAACTCCTTTAAAAAAATTGAAAGAAAGAAAGGGTGTCGGGTTCAAGCATTTGAACTCGGCCTTGGTATCTTATATGAGTATTCACATTTCTGCGCGTGTGGGCGATATTGCTGATAAAATTTTACTTCCTGGGGATCCTTTGCGGGCTAAGTTTATTGCTGAGAATTTTTTGGAAGATGCTGTTTGTTTTAATGAGATTCGTGGGATGCTTGGTTATACTGGGACTTATAAAGGTCATCGCGTTTCTGTTATGGGAACGGGTATGGGTATGCCTTCCATCTCCATTTATGCTCGTGAATTAATTGTTGATTATGGGGTCAAAACCTTGATTCGTGTTGGAACTGCTGGTTCTATCGATCCGAACGTGCATGTCCGTGAATTGGTTCTTGCTCAAGCGGCAGCTACGAATTCAAACATCATTCGTAATGACTTCCCTGAATTTGATTTCCCTCAAATTGCCGACTTTGGTCTTTTAGATAAAGCTTATCACATTGCTAAAGACCTTGGTATGACCACTCATGTGGGTAGTGTTTTATCTTCGGATGTTTTCTATTCCAATATGCCTGAACGCAACATGGCTCTTGGTAAACTAGGAGTTAAGGCTATTGAAATGGAAGCTGCGGCCCTTTACTATTTGGCAGCTCAACATCAGGTTAAGGCTCTTGGGATTATGACTATTTCTGATAATCTTAACGATCCTAGTGAAGACACTAGTGCTGAAGAACGTCAAACCACATTTACGGATATGATGAAGGTTGGACTAGAAACGCTAATTGCCAATGACTGATCTTGAAAATACGCTTCATATTCTTCTGGATGTTTATGCCTATAACCATGCTTTTAGAGTAGCTAAGTCTATTCCCCAATTTCCTTCTGATGCTCTCTTTTTAATTGAGTTGCTAAAAGAAAGACGGGAATTGAATTTAGACTTTCTCAGTCAGCATGCAAAAGAAGTAGCTGACATTGAAAGCCAATATGGTATCAGCTTGCAGGTTAACGACTCCATTGAAGAAGAGCAACTTGCTAATTACATTTACGATTTGGAAATAAAGGTGAAGAATGGTGAAATCATCGATTTTGTGCGCTCCGTCTCACCTATTTTGTACCGCTTATTTTTGCGCTTAATCAGAAAGCAAATCCCTAACTTTGATCAATATGTTCGTGACGCCAAAAATGATCAATATGACACATGGGAGTTTGATCGCATGAAAGAAGCGCAACATCCTATTTTTGAGAGTTTTTTGGGACAAAGACAAAGTCGTAATGTCACAACGCGTAGCCTAGCGGATTTGTTGCAGCTGTCACAGTTGCCAGAAAATGTTAAAGAAACCGTTAGACAATTGCGCCAATTTGAAAAGTCTGTCCGAAATCCGCTAGCTCACCTGATTAAAGCCTTTGATGAAGAAGAGTTGCACCGGACAACCCAATTTTCATCCCTAGAATTTTTGAATAAAATAATAGAATTAGCAACTTACTCGGGTGTGATGTATCAACGTGAACCATTTTACTTTGATCAAATAAACACCGTTATTGAATCGCAATTTTCACCAAAAAAATAAAGCTAATGGGTTAGCTTTATTTTTTTGGCTTGAATTTGACTTCCTCTTTTAATAAGGCAATAAAGGTTTCACCCATCTTGGATAAGTTTGCTTTGTCATGCTTGATATAAACGACATCGATAATGTCAGGGACATCAAGTGGAATCGCAACAATTTGATTGTCATTGAGTTGACTGTTTAAAATACCAGTTGCTACAGTATAGCCATTTAAGCCCATCATGAGGTTGAAGAGTGTCGCTCGGTCACTAACAACTATTGATTTTTCATGAGGGACCTGCGACATCATCTCTTCGGAAAAGTAGAAAGAGTTATGAAAACCTTGATCATAACTGAGGTAGGGATATGCTTCCAAATCTGAGAATTGAAGCGATGCTTGTTTTGCAAGTGGATGTTTTTCACTGACAAAGATATGAGGTTTGGTTTGAAAGAGCATTTCAGCAATCAGGTGATTATCCTCAAGTAGTTTGCTTAAAACATCACGGTTGTAGTCGTTTAAAAAGAGAACGCCAATTTCAGACCGGAAATTTTTGACATCATCAATGATTTCCCAAGTTCTGGTTTCCCTTAAAAAAAGTTCATACTGAGTCATGTCTGTTTCTTTTAAAAGTGAAACAAATGCATTGACCACAAAGGCATAATGTTGTGACGAGACACTAAAAAGTTCACGATTACTATTATGATTTTTGTAACGATCTTCTAAAAGTGCTGTTTGCTCAATAATCTGACGAGCATAGGATAAGAATTCTACTCCATCTTTTGTTAAGGTAATGCCCTTAGGATTACGGTTAAAAATCTTAATGCCCATTTCAGTTTCTAAATCTTTGACAGCATTAGAAAGGCTAGGTTGAGTAATGAAAAGTTGTTTAGCAGCTTCATTCATGGAGCCACATTCGACGATTTTTATAATGTAATGCAATTGTTGTAATCTCATAAAAACAGTCTATCTTAAAAAAAATAAAGTTTCAAGAAAAAGTTGTTAAAGTGCTTACATTGTTAATAATTGTACAATTTATCACAATACCTGGCCTTTGGACAAAAATGAAATTCTAACATCTATTAAATATAAATGATAATAAGGTTAAAAAAGCGAGCTGTTATCGGTTTTCTGAAATTGCATTTTATGGCCCAAAATGCTATAATCAACCTATATTTTGTGTATTTATTAAAAAGTGGAGACAACAATGATATCTGAATCCAGAAGTAATAAGAGTTCGAAAAATAAAAAAAGTAGTAGTTTTACCATTATTAATTTAGCATTAGTAACCTTATTTGCCTTACTTGCGCTAATCGTATCATTTATGATGTATAGTTATAATTTCTTAGCTTTTCATCACCTCAATCTGATAGTTGCACTTGGGTTACTGGCTCTTTTTATTGTAAGCTTGCTCCTCATTATTTTAAAGAAAGCGAAACTGCTAACTATGATTGGTCTCATTTTGGCTAATATTGGTTTGGCTGTCACGCTTTTTGCTTTCAAATCAACTATTGACTTTACTGGCCAAATGAACAAAACAGCCTCATTTTCTGAGGTAGAAATGTCTGTTATTGCTGCTAAGGATAGTTCGATAGCATCCATTCAAGACCTTAAGTCTGTTGAAGCACCTACGAAAATGGATCGCTCTAATATTGAAGCCTTGCTTGAGCAGGCAAAGATTGAAAAAAAGGTTGATTTAGAAACAGTTGAGGTTGATTCTTACCAAAAAGCCTACGAAAATCTCCTTTCAGGATCCTCTCAAGCTATGGTCATCAATAGTGCTTATAGCTCTTTAATTGAGCAAAATGATCCCGATTACTCTTCAAAAGTCAAAACGCTTTATAGCTATAAAGTCAAAAAAGACATTAAAACACAAGCAAAGACAAGTAACAAAGAAGGTGTTTATAACATTTATGTCAGTGGTATTGATACCTATGGACCAATCTCCACTGTTTCAAGGTCTGATGTTAATATTATCATTACCTTAAACATGAACACACATAAAGTCTTGCTCACCACTACACCACGGGATTCCTACCTTAAAATACCAGATGGTGGTGGTAACCAATATGATAAATTAAC
Organism: Streptococcus uberis; assembly: GCF_900475595.1. Lineage (NCBI taxonomy): Bacteria > Bacillati > Bacillota > Bacilli > Lactobacillales > Streptococcaceae > Streptococcus > Streptococcus uberis. Next base: position 1,069,200 of record NZ_LS483397.1, on the reverse strand, counting down.
ACATGCAGGTATTTATGGTGTTGAAACCTCCATGAAGACCTTGTCCAATCTTTATGATATCAGTGTTGATCACTATGCACGTATCAATTTCACTTCATTCATCAATCTCATTGACCAATTAGGTGGTATTGAAGTGGAGAATACAAGAGCTTTCTCAGCAAATGGTCTGGATTTCCCAGCAGGAACCATATCTTTAAATTCGCAACAGGCACTTGTATTTGTTCGTGAACGACATGCCCTCGAAGGTGGAGATAATGACCGTGGTAAAAACCAAGAGAAAGTTATCGCGGCTATTATTAATAAGTTAAGCAGCATTAAGTCACCATCACAGTTTTCAGCAATCATGACTGGTTTGCAAAGTTCAGTTCAAACCGATATGACATTAGACCAGATGATGGCTATCGTAAACACACAACTTGAGGACAGTAAAGCATTTACCATTACGTCACAGGATGTTACTGGAACAGGATCAACAGGTGAACTTCCATCATATGCTATGCCGGGTTCTGCCTTATACATGTATCAATTGGATGAAAGTAGTGTTAACCAGGCAAAAGAAGCCATAAAGGCAGTAATGGAGGAAAGTAAATGATCGATATCCATTCCCATATCGTTTTTGATGTGGATGATGGTCCGCTAACAATAGATGAAAGTTTAGCTTTAATTGAAGAAAGTTATAAACAAGGCGTCCGTACCATTGTTTCAACGTCTCACCGTCGAAAAGGCATGTTTGAAACACCAGAAGATGATATTTTTAATAAGTTCCAACAAGTGAAACGAGAAGCAGAAGACCGTTTTGAGGGCTTAACCATTCTTTATGGTGGTGAACTTTATTATACCCGAGATATTTTGGAAAAGTTAGAACAGCATATTGTACCCCGTCTAAATGACACGCGTTATGCCCTGATCGAGTTCTCCATGGCTACGCCTTGGAAGGACATCCACAGCGCCGCAACTCAAATCTTGATGTTAGGAATTACCCCAGTCATCGCCCATATCGAACGTTACGATGCTCTAGCCTTTAAAAAAGAACGCGTCAAAGAACTTATCAATATGGGCTGTTATACTCAGATTAACAGCGCACATGTTGTCAAGGCCAAATGGTTTGGAGATTCCTTGAAAGTTTTCAAAAAACGGGCTAAATATTTCTTAGAGGAAGATCTGGTTCATTGTATTGCCAGTGACATGCACAATCTCAAGAAACGTCCACCATGTATGAAAGAAGCACGAAAAATCGTTAGAAACGACTACGGTATGAAACGTGCCCGCATGCTATTTGAAACGAATCCACAAGCTTTGCTTAATAATGACTATTTATAGGAGAAAAAATGAATACGACTGAAACACCGTCAATGGAAATTGATGTTTTAAGCCTTTTGAAAAAACTTTGGATGAAGAAATTCCTCATCCTTTTTATGGCCTTGTTCTTTGGAACATTAGCTTTATTAGGAAGTATCTTTTTAATCAAACCATCCTATTCAGCATCAACACGTATCTACGTTATTAATCAACAAAATGCTGAAAACATCACTGCAACTGATTTACAGGCTGGGTCTTTCTTGGTCAATGACTACAAGGAAATTATCACTTCTCGTGATGTCATGAAAGATGTTATTGCGACAAACAGTTTATCTCTTTCACCAGATACCTTGAGCAAAATGATTTCAGTAACCATTCCAGCAGATACTCGTGTTATTTCAATTACGGTTACGAATCATGACCCACAACAAGCAAAAGACCTAGCTAATTCTATCCGCGAAGTTGCATCTGAAAAAATCAAATCTGTCACAAAAGTTCAGGATGTTACTCCTTTAGAAAAAGCACAGCTTCCGTCAAAACCCTCATCACCAAATATTAAACGTAACACAATGATTGGCATGTTAATTGGTGGATTGTTTACAATTGTTATCATTGTTATCAAAGAAGTTTTAGATGACCGTGTTAAACGTCCGGAAGATGTAGAAGAAGTGCTTGGTATGACACTACTAGGTATCGTTCCAAACATAGACAAAATGTAAGAGGTAAGACATGGCACAGTTAGAATTAGTAAGATCAAAGCAAGAGTTATATACAAGTGCAGAGGAATACTATAATTCCATTCGTACAAATATTCAATTTAGTGGACGTGATTTAAGAGTTATTGTCTTAACTTCCGTTCAACCCAATGAAGGAAAATCAACAACATCGGTTAATTTAGCCGTTTCATTTGCTAAAGCTGGTTTAAAAACCCTTCTTATCGATGCGGATATTCGTAATTCGGTTATGTCTGGTACCTTTAAGGCAGATGAAAAGTATGAGGGGCTTTCTAGTTATTTATCAGGAAATGCCGATTTATCTAGTGTGATTTCTCATACAAGTGTTGAAAATCTCATGGTTATTCCAGCAGGACAAGTGGCTCCTAACCCAACAACCTTACTTCAAAACAGTAATTTCAATTATATGATTGATACACTAAAAGAAGTTTTTGATTATATTATCATTGATAGCCCACCAATTGGACTCGTTATTGATGCTGCTATTATTGCACAAAAAGCTGACGGTAGTATAATAGTGACGCAAGCTGGTGCTATTAAACGTCGCTTTATCCAAAAAGCTAAAGATCAAATGGAACAAAGTGGTGCCTTATTCTTAGGTGTTATTTTAAACAAAGTTGAAGAAGTCATTGATTCCTACGGTGGTTATGGTGCTTACGGTGCCTATGGCAATTATGGCAATTACGGAAAAAAAGAAACAAAATCAAAAAAGAAAAATCGTCGTAGAAAATAGATAGTCCCTGGGAACTTTGAGAGTCATTTTCATAGTTCCATGTGTTAGAAAGTGAAAGAAATGAAAAGAAGTCAAAAAAGAGTCGTATTATATTTCATTGATCTATTTATGATCTCTATATCACATGTGTTTGCTTACCAATTTTTATTAGCTTATAGTAATAGGCTAAGTGTTAGCGAATTCTATGTCTCTTTATTTGTCATGCTTTTCGTTTATACCCTTTTTGGTATTCGTTTCCGCATCTTTTCAATCATCAATCGTTTCACAGACTATAAAATTATTTTTGCAATTATCATGAGTCTTTTATTCGCAGCTGTTGCTGCCTATGGGACTTCGCTCTTTTACTTTGATAGTTTCAGTCGTCGTTTTATTTTCTTAACCTATCTTTTTAGTACTTTCTTGGTTGTTTTACCGCGGATGTCATGGCGCATGTGGCATGATTTAAACCCACGTTACCGTCAGAAAAAAGAAAAACAACGTAAAAAAGTCTTGGTAGTAGGAGCTGGCGAAGGTGGTAGCGCCTTTATTCAGACTATCATCAACAAGTCAAAAGATGTTGACATTATCGGTATCGTTGATTCTGATATTAACAAATTTGGGACCTACTTACATGGCATTAAAGTCTTAGGAAACAAACATTCCATTCCACGAATTGTAGCTGATTATGAAGTGGACCAGGTAACCATTGCCATTCCTAGCTTATCAGGTGAAGAGCGTGAAGCCATTTTGGATATCTGTCAACAGGCCAATGTTCCTGTAAACAATATGCCAAGTATTGAAAACATTGTTCTCGGTAATGTCTCATTAAATAAATATAAAGAAATTGATATTGCGGATTTATTAGGACGAAAAGAAGTTATTTTAGATCAATCGTCTTTATTAGACTATTTTAGAGATAAAACCGTTATGGTGACTGGAGCAGGTGGTTCTATTGGTTCTGAAATCTGCCGTCAGGTTTCTAAGTTTGCACCAAAACGTCTCTTACTTTTAGGTCACGGTGAAAATTCCATCTATCTGATAAATCGTGAATTATCATCAAAATACCGTGACTCGATTCAGATTGTCCCCATTATTGCGGATATTCAGGACAGGGATTTAATGTTCAAACTGATGCGTGAGTACAAACCCGATGTGGTTTACCATGCAGCAGCACACAAACATGTTCCTTTAATGGAATACAACCCTCGTGAAGCTGTTAAAAATAATATTTTTGGGACTAAAAATGTGGCAGAAGCTGCCAAAGCCGCAGGCATCCCTAAGTTTGTCATGGTATCGACGGACAAGGCTGTTAACCCACCAAATGTTATGGGGGCAACTAAACGCTTCGCTGAAATGATTGTAACTGGTTTGAATGAACCTGGTAAGACACAGTTTGCAGCTGTGCGATTCGGCAACGTCTTAGGAAGTCGTGGTAGTGTGGTACCTTTATTTAAAGAACAAATCAAAAAGGGCGGACCTATTACGGTCACTGACTTTAGGATGACCCGTTACTTTATGACCATTCCAGAAGCTAGCCGTCTGGTTATCCAAGCAGGTTATCTTGCTAAGGGTGGTGAGGTCTTTGTCCTTGATATGGGCGAGCCAGTTCGCATTTTAGACCTAGCTAAAAAAATCATCAAACTAAGTGGTCACACGGAAGAAGACATTCAAATTGTGGAATCAGGGATTAGACCTGGTGAAAAACTCTACGAAGAACTGTTATCTACCAGTGAGCGCGTACAAGAGCAAATTCATGATAAGATTTTTGTCGGTAGAGTAACATCGAAACCGCTTGAAGAAGTCGAAGAAATCATCAATCATTTAGACCAATTATCTGAAACCGAACTAAAAGAAACCTTAATTCAAAACGCCAAACAGGAGTAAATTTCATAAATGAACAGTGATTATTTCAATTGTAAAGAAGTACAAAAAGCAGAATTTTACTTAAATAAAAGAAAAAATGATTTATTATTGAAATTGATTTTTGATAAAGTTATTGCATTGTTCATGCTTATTTTGCTTAGTCCAATATTTATTATCATAGGTATTTTGATAAAATTAGAGGATAAGGGACCCGTTTTTTACCGACAGGAGCGGGTAACAAAGAATGGTAAAATTTTTAAAATCTATAAATTTAGAACAATGGTTTTAAATGCAGATAAAATTGGTTCACTTGTTACAACCGAGAATGATTCGAGGATTACAAAGATTGGCTCTGTAATAAGAAAATATAGATTAGATGAAATTCCTCAATTGTTAAATATTATAGAGGGAGACATGAGTTTTGTTGGAGCAAGACCTGAAGTTTTGAAATATGTCCAAAACTATACAGATGAAATGAAAGTTTCATTATTATTACCTGCAGGTGTTACTTCTCGTTCAAGTATAGAATTTAAGGATGAGGAAATCCTTATTAAGAAGTATACAGAAAATGGGTTGACCGTAGATCAAGCTTATATTGAAAAGATTTTACCCATAAAAATGCAACGAAATATTGAATATGTTTATAACTTTAATTTTTTTGATGATTTAACAATTATGGTTTCAACGGTTATTAATGTAATGAAATAAATAGAAAGAAGCACATTATGAAAACTATCAATATTCCTTTTTCTCCCCCTGATATTACCGAATCAGAAATATCTGCAGTTACAGAAGCATTACGTTCTGGTTGGATTACAACAGGCCCAAAAACTAAGTTGTTAGAAAAAAACATTGCAGAATATCTTGGGACAAAAAAAGTTGTTTGTCTAAATTCTGCAACAGCAGGGTTGGAATTAGTCTTAAGAATCCTTGGTATAGGAGAAGGTGATGAGGTTATCGTCCCAGCTATGACATATACAGCTTCTTGTAGCGTTATAGAACATGTTGGAGCAACTCCAGTGATTATCGATATCCAAGAGGATTCATTCCAATTTGATTATGACTTATTAAGAAAAGCTATTACAAGTAAAACAAAAGTTATTATACCAGTAGATTTGGCAGGTATACCATGTAATTATGACAAGTTATATGAAATAGTTGAAAAAGAAGCCTTTAAATTTGTTCCTAATTCCAAAATTCAAGAGTTAATTGGAAGGGTTACAATACTTTCTGATAGTGCTCATGCTTTTGGAGCAAAATATAAAAACAATATGATTGGACAGGTCTCTGATTTTTCTGTCTTTTCTTTTCATGCTGTAAAAAATTTCACAACAGCTGAAGGTGGGGCAGTAACTTGGAGTAATAAATTACCATTGAATAGTGATGACTTATATAAACAATTTCAAATATATTCTTTACATGGACAAACAAAAGATGCATTAGAAAAAACAAAAATTGGATCTTGGGAGTATGATATTTTAGTACCTGGTTATAAATGTAATATGACAGATATTATGGCTTCAATTGGGTTAGTTCAATTAGATCGTTACGAGGGTCTATTGAACAGAAGAAGTGAAATTGTTGAAATGTATAATAATGGATTCAAAGGCACAAATGTTAAACCGTTAGTTCATTTACCATCAGATGAATCGTATAAATCATCAATGCATCTTTATATAGTACATTTGGAAGGATTAAATAGAGCTCAACGTGATTCAATAATTCAAAAAATGGCTGAAGCTGGTATTGCTTGTAATGTTCATTACAAACCTCTTCCGATGTTAACAGCCTATAAGAATATGGGATTTGAAGTTAATGATTTTCCAAACGCATTAAAATACTTCAATAATACTATGACTTTACCATTACATACTAAACTGAGTGATGAAGAAGTTAACTACATTATTGAATCTTTGAAATTAGTACTTGAAGAATTTACAACGGAATAGGAAATGAGAGTTTCTAATTAAATGGTTCTGAATTTTTTTGTAGGTAGTATTTTTTTATATTATTAAATATGATTATTTGAATTTGATAGGCGAAAAGAAGAAATAAAAAATAGGTAAAAATTATTTGCTAAAGACAAGAACATTAAATTTGATAAAATTTTATGCAAAAAAATTTGGAATTATGATTAATTTTATTTAGTTCTATAGATTTTACATAAGGAGAAAAAATGGAAACTGGTGAATTTTCAGTTTTGATGTCATTATATTGGAAGGAGTCTCCAAATAATTTAATTGAGTGTTTTGAAAGTCTCATGTGTCAAACAATAAAACCAAATGAATGGATAATTGTTGAAGATGGTCCATTGACTAAAGAATTGTATGAAATTCTTTCTCAATATGAAAAAAAATTTCCACAATTAATTAAACGAGTTAAATTAGAAAAGAATGTTGGGTTGGGTCTTGCATTACGAGAAGGTATTCTCCATTGTAATAATGAGCTAGTTGCTCGAATGGATACGGATGACATTGCTGATGATAGAAGATTTGAAAAGCAAATTAATTTTTTTAGATTGCATCCTGATGTAGAACTATTAGGAGGTTATATTTCTGAATTTAATATTGATCCTAAAATATCAATTGGAATTAGAAAAGTTCCTATAAGTAACTCTGAAATTGTCAAATATCAAAAATTTAGAGATAGTTTTAATCATATGACTGTAATGTATAAAAAGAGTTCAATTATTAAAGCTGGAAATTATGGTAATTGGCCTTTAATGGAAGATACAATGTTATGGGTGAACTTTTTTCTTAAAGGTGGTATTGCAGCCAATATTCCTGAAGTTTTAGTTTATGCCAGAGCTGATGAGAATTTATATAAAAGGAGAGGCGGATTTGACTATTTCAAGAAAATTGTAAATGCTAGAAATGAAATATATAAAACTGGCTTTGTAAATTTATTTGAGCATATCACAATTATTATTATCCAATTCTTTGTTACATTAATGCCAAATAAGTTAAGAGAAATAGTTTTTAAAAATTTATTGAGGAGAAAAAAATAATATGGTAGAAATTAGAAATGCAACACAAAATGACATCTCTGAAATATGTAATTTCCACAAACGAATTTTTTCAGACTATTATTTATCTCATTTAGGATACGATGTATTATATTCATATTATAATCACTTTATTATGAATCCTGGATCAATTACATATATCGCAATTAATGATAATAAAGTTATAGGAATTGCCTTAACAGTGAAAGATTTTGAAAATACGATTTCAAAATTTTATAAATCAGCGAAAAGTTTAATAATTAAAGGCCTTATAAAAGGCTTATTTAGACTAGATAAAGTAATTCTAAAAAATACATTTTCAAGAATAAGTAAAGCACTTTTTCTTAAAGAAGATCCTGTTACTAATCCCAAAGGATATACCTTATTGTCACTTGCAGTAGATAGTTCATTTCAAGGGAAAAATATTTCTCAAAAACTCATTGAAAATACTGAACAAGATTTGAGTATGTTAAACCAAAGTAATTATTATCTTTCTGTTTTACCTGGTAATCTTAGGGCAATAAATTTTTATAAAAAAATTGGTTTTGTTGTCACTCGTACTACAAAAAATAAAACTTTAATGGAAAAAATTTTTAATAGAATTGAGAGTTATGAATAATGGATGTGTATGATAAGCAGGTATTTCTTTTCTTGGTACATGAATTAACTCCTAACTTAATTGACTTAATTGACTTAATAGATAGTCCTTTTTTTGACATCTATATACATGTAGATAAGAAATCTAATCTCTGTGAATTTCAAAAACAATTTTCAAATTTAGAGTATTCAAAAATCTTTTTTATTTCTGAAGATGATAGAGAACTCGTTAGATGGGGTGATTATTCAATTGTTAAAGCTGAACTAAAATTATTAAAAGAAGCAAAAAAAAATAATTACTCATTTTATCATTTAGTTTCAGGTGCTGATTTCATTCTTAAAAAACCAGAAAAAATATATAATTTTTTTAATGAACATAAAAATAATGAGTTTGTTCATTTTTGGTCAATAGAAAAGGAAAATAAAAAAATTTTTAAAGAGAGATATGAGTTGTATCATCCATTATATCCCCCAAAAAAGACAGTCATATTAAAAACAATCTATCATATAAAAAGACGCTTTTTTGTTGCAACTCAAAGACTTTTAAATGTTAATAGATTAAAAAATAAGGATTTTGAATTAAAAATGGGTTCTCAATGGTTTAGTATAACCAATGATTTTGCAAATTATGTTCTTTTAAAAGAAAAATGGATTGATGAAGTTTATTCAAAAACTTTGATACCTGATGAAAGTTTTATGCAAACTTTACTATTTAATAGTGAAGTTTTTCGTAAACGTTTATATGATGATAATTTCAACGATAATTATAAATCAATAAAACGAGTTATTAAGTTTGTTAATGGTGTTCCAGTCATATGGACTGCTTCAGATTATAAATATTTGATTGAAAAAGATGCTTTTATGGCAAGAAAGTTTGATAGTGTTATTTCGAGAAAGCTCATTAATATGATAAAACAGAAATTAAATGAGGATTAATATGATAAAACTAAATAAATCTACTTTATATCATTTATTAGGTGCATTAGGTTTATCAAATTTGCTTTTTCAAAATATACTTTCTCCAATTGGAGTTTCCAAATTTGTTATGCCAGTAATCCTAATTTTTCTTTCGTTTTTTTCTCCCGCAATAAAGTCGTTTAGATCAAACTTTTTATTTTTTTTATTAACATTTTCAATTCTTTTATATTCAATTTTTTTTCTGCACTATAGTGTTGCAACTCAATATTTATATTATTTCCTTATATATACAATATTATCAGTTCAACTTTCTCATGTTGATTTGGAGAAATTGACTAAGTTTCTGTCATATGTTTTATTCTTTTGTTTACCATATTTAGTTATTTGTTTTAAGGTAACTGATATAGGTTTTTTACTCGGAATTTCATATATATTTCTTCCTGGCTATCTCTCTTCATTTCATCATCTCAAGTTAGGTAGTATAGATTTAAAAAAATTGAAATTTATAGATTTTATATCTTTTGTAAATATTATTAGTTATTCAGCATTTTTTATTTTAAAGGGTAATAGAGGAGTTATACTTTGTATTAGTCTTTATTTAATAATTAGAAGTTTACTTTTTTCAAATGGATTTAATAAATTTTTGAGATATGTTTCTATTTTTTTTCTTTCTATACTTTGCTTAGTGTTTAATGATTTCAAATTATTGCTTTTAAGTATTCAGAATATTTTAAGGGGTATTGGTTTTGAGTTCGAGGCATTAACTAAATCAATAAACTTGATTGAGTCAGGAAAAACTTTTGATAGTGGGCGTCAATTTCTTATTAATAAAATACTAGAAGGACTTGGACCAAAAGACTATATTTTTGGTAAAGGCGTTGGTTACATAGAAAAAACAATAGGAATATACTCGCACAATATTATTATTCAATATATTATCGAGGGAGGAGTGCTTTATCTAGCTTTAGTAATATATATTTTATATAAATTAATAAGAGAGATAATATTGTTAAAAAGAGAAGTTTTATTAATATTTTTTGTAGGAGTTTTTATCCAATTACTATTTTCTAATGTATACTGGACTAACCCTTACTTTTGGTTTATCTCATACTATATATTGAAAGGGGAAAATAGTGAAAGAAAGGATTTCAGTAATAATAACTAGTTTAGGTAATAAAAAGTTTTTACAAAGATCAATCAATTCTGTCAGAAGCCAAACATTGGTACCTTGGGAGATAATTGTCGTAATCGATGGTAGTAATGCAGAAGTTGTAGACTGGTTAGAAAATTTGAACGTATCTAATTTAATAGTATTTGAGACAGTATCAAAAAGAGGGGGAGCGGGTGCTAGAAATTTTGGTGTTAGTAAATCTACCGGTGATTGGATTGCTTTTTTAGATGATGATGATGAATGGTTCCCTCAGAAAATTGAGAAACAACTTTCTTCAATAATTAATCTAGGTAAGAATAATTTTTGTTTTACAAAGACTTTAGTGATAAATGGTGGGAAAAAGTACTATCTTCCTAGAAAAAAATGGGAAAATAGTTTAAAGATTGATGAATATCTTTTTAAACCGAAATTCGGAAGAACGGCTGGTTTTATACAAACTTCATCATTTTTTGGACCGAGAAATTTATTTATCGAAATTCCATTTACAGAAAGATTACCTAAACATCAAGATTGGGATTGGGTATTAAAAGCTAGGATTCTAGGAAAAATAAATTTCATTTATTTAGCTGAGCCTCTTGTGATATATCATCAGGACAGCGTAAATAGTGTTGGAAAGGTAAACAATTGGAAGGCTTCTTTTAATTGGATTAAGTCATGGGAAGATTATATTGAGAAATCTTCACTAAATAATTTTCTTATTTCAGTCCCAATGTCAAATGTTTGTTTTGATCCCAGTCTACCACTTTCAACTAAAAGAAAAATAATTAAAGAATTGAAACAATTCAAATTTACTTTGAATAGTAAATATATATTAATTCTATTAAAATTATATATATTCAACATTTTTTATAAAAAAAATAAAACATATTATTTAGGAAAAAAACAATGATAAAAAAATTTTTCAGAATCACAAAAGTTCTAACATTATACATTAAGAATAGTATTATTTTAAAAGTTAGTCCCCCAAAATTTCGTATTCTATCCAAAACCGATACTTTAAAAAAAGCTATCCATGAAAAAAAATCAATTGTCCGGTATGGAGATGGAGAACTTCTTATAATAAAAGGGAAAGAATTCGATTTTCAAAAAAAAAATTTAGACTTGAGCGAAAAATTATTGGAAATTTTGAAACTAAATAATGATAATATTTTAATTTGTTTACCAGAACCACTGAAATCAATGGAAAATCTTATCTTAAAATCAAAAATACACTGGACGAATGTTATTGGTGAAAATATAAAATTTTATAATAAAGTCATACCTACAAATCGAGTTTATGGTAATTCATTTGTATCTCGACCATATTTAGTTTTTAGTGATAAAAAGGATGCAAAAATATGTTTTGATATGTTTAAACAAATGTGGGATGAAAAAAATATTATTCTTATTGAGGGTGAATTCAGTAGAACAGGTGTAGGAAATACATTATTTGACAATGCAAAGGCCATTAAAAGAATTCTTTGCCCCTCCACAAATGCTTTTGATTATTATGACGATATTCTAAATGCATCCATTGATATTGCTAAAAATCAAAAAGATATTATTATTTTAGTAGCTTTAGGTCCCACTTCTAAACCATTAGTTGTTGATTTAAATAAATATGGATTTTGGGGTGTTGATATCGGTCATTTAGATTCTGAGTTTGAGTGGTATTTAAAATCTGCTAAGAAAAGAACTATAATTCCTGGAAAACATACTGCTGAATTAGGTGATGTTGATGTTTTAAGTTTCTCAGATGAATTATATTCAAGTTCAATTGTTGCAAGAGTAGGAATTTAATAGGAATTTTATGAGATCAATTATTAGTAATTTTTTATGGAAATTTATGGAAAGGTTAAGTGCTCAAATTGTTACTTTCGGAGTTTCAATATTATTGGCACGACTTTTAGGTCCTAAAGATTTTGGTGTGATTACAATATTGAATGTATTTATTGTTTTTGCCAATGTTTTTGTAGTAAATGGTTTTTCGTCAGCTTTAATTCAAAAAAAAGAAACTGATAATTTAGATTTTTCATCAGTATTTTATTTTACTTTCGTAGTTTCATTAGTAATTTATAGTTTACTATTCTTTTTAGCACCTAACATAGCAAATTGGTATAATATGCCAATTTTATCTCCTACGCTTAGAGTTTTAGGTTTAAGAGTAATATTAGGGTCACTAAACTCAGTTCAAGAAGCATATACAATTAGGCAGTTAATTTTTAAAAAAATATTTTTGTCAACCATTTCAGCTACAATAATTTCCGCTATCGTTGGTGTAGCTATGGCATTTAATGGCTTTGGAGTTTGGTCATTAGTTTATCAATACTTAGTTTACTCATTTATTTACTCCCTTGTACTTTGGAAAATTGTAAAATGGCGTCCAATTTTATCTTTTTCCTATAATCGATTGAAGTTACTTTTAGATTTTGGATGGAAGTTGCTATTAGCAGCACTTATTGGAGCACTTTACGATAATTTAAGAACATTAATTATTGGGAAAAAATATTCTAGTGCGGATTTAGGTTATTATTCACGGGGGAATCAATTTCCACAGTTGTTTATGACAAACCTTAATAATTCAATTTCTTCAGTATTATTTCCAGTCTTATCTAAATTCCAAGATGATCAAATAAAATTGATGAATGCAGGACGTCTTTCGACTCAGATGACGGCTACTATAATTTCACCAATTATGTTTGGATTAGCTGCTATTGGAGAAGGGTTAATAAAATTACTTCTTACTGATAAATGGCTACCTTCTTATCCTTATTTAGTAATTGGATGTATGTTTTATCTGTTATCTTCTGTTTATACAACCTATTTACAAATTTATAAAGCTATGGGAAAAAGTCAAATTTCTTTGTTTATGGAAGCAATAGACGGTTTTTCTGGAATTTTGTTAATTATATTATCAATTAATAGAGGTATATACATAATCGCTTTAATGTCAGTTGTTTCTAGAGGAATAGCCCTATTTACTTGTTTTACTTTTAATAATTTTAAATATAGAATTAAAATAATTTCTCAAATTAAGGATGTATTTTTCCCAGTAATTTTTGGAACACTAATGTATTTTTTTATAATAGTAACTAATAAATTGTTATTCAATAACTTTAATTATATTTTGATAATGTTTTTAGACATTATTATTGGAACTATTGTATATCTTTCGCTTTGTTATTTTTCCAAGCTACCTGCTTTGAAATATATTATGAATAAATATAATAATCAGAAAAGAGAAAAAAATGTCAAAAATATATATTAATTACTTAAGATTTTTGGAGTATTTTTTTATGTTGATAGGTAAAGATCCAATGAAGTTGAAATTAAAAAGATATAGGTACTATGGTTCTAAAATCGGGAAAAATGTTCGAGCATTTTCTCCAGTTTCAAGTTCAGAATCCTATTTAATTAGTATTGGCGATGATACAACAATTTCTTCAGGTGTAAAATTTATTACGCACGACAATTCAATTAGTAAGTCTTCACAAGGTACAGATTTGGTTGGACCAATAACAGTTGGGAAAAAATGCTTCATAGGTATGAACTCTATTATATTACCTGGTGTAGAGATTGCTGATAATACGATTATTGCAGCAGGTAGTGTGGTAACAAAAAGTGTATTTAATGTTGGGCAAATAATTGCAGGAAACCCCGCTAAATCAATTGGTAATGTTGAAAATTTTACACAAAAAAATATTGAAAAAATATTTAACTTTAAAAATTTATCAAAGGAAGAAAAGAAAAAGCTTATTTTTGAAAATGAAAATATGTGGATAAAAAAATAAGCAAAGGGAAAAATGTAATGAAAAAAATAGCTGTAGCTGGTACGGGTTATGTTGGTTTGTCAATGGCTGTTCTGTTGGCACAACATCATCAAGTAACAGCAGTTGATATTATTGCTGAAAAGGTTGATTTGATTAATGCTAAGAAATCACCGATTCAGGATAAGGAAATTGAAGAGTTCTTGGCTACTAAAGACCTTCATTTGTTTGCGACTTTGGATGCTGATATGGCTTATAGGGATGCTGAATATGTGATTATTGCAGCACCAACTAACTATGATAGTAAAAGAGATTTCTTCGACACAAGTGCTGTTGAAACAGTTATTGAAAAGGTGTTGGAGGTTAATCCCGATGCTATCATGGTCATTAAATCAACCATTCCTGTTGGCTATACAGAAAGTGTTCGTCGCAAGTATGACACTAACAATATTATCTTTAGTCCAGAGTTTCTAAGAGAATCTCGCGCCTTGTATGATAATCTCTATCCAAGTCGTATCATTGTTGGAACGGATAAGCAGGATGCCGTCTTAACACATAAAGCAGAAGCGTTTGCTCACTTATTGCAAGAAGGAGCCATCAAAAATCCTATTGAAACACTTATCATGGGTTTCACTGAAGCAGAAGCTGTTAAACTCTTTTCAAATACCTATCTTGCTTTGCGTGTCTCCTACTTCAATGAATTAGACACCTATGCCGAAAGTAAGGGATTGGATACGAAAGCCATTATTGATGGTGTTGGATTAGATCCACGTATCGGTGATCATTATAATAACCCATCGTTTGGCTATGGTGGCTACTGTCTCCCTAAAGATACTAAACAACTCTTAGCAAATTACAAAGATGTTCCACAAAATATGATGACGGCTATTGTGGAAAGTAACCGTACCCGAAAAGATTATATTGCTGAGAAAGTCTTAGAGCTTGCTGGAGCCTATCAAGGTTCTAGTGATTTCAACCCTGAGCTTGAAAAAGAGGTAGTGGTGGGTGTTTACCGTTTGACCATGAAAAGTAATAGCGACAACTTTAGACAATCCTCAATTCAAGGTGTTATGAAACGTATTAAAGCTAAAGGTGCAAAAGTTATTATTTTTGAACCTAGCTTAGATGAAAATGTTACTTTCTTTGGTAGTGAAGTTGTCAACGACTTAGAAACCTTTAAAGTTAAATCACAAGCTATCATTGCCAATCGATACGATTCAAGTCTCGATGATGTGCGTGAAAAAGTTTATACGAGAGACATCTTCCACCGGGATTAAGGTTACAATTTGTCATTTCTTTGTGACTGCTCAGCATTGCCCTTTTAATTTTCTTGTGTTATATTAATAATATAGATTTCTATGGTAGAGTGTTTTGAGAAGGATGGTGTCGTATGAGTGGTACTGGGCAAGATAGTCATAAGGTTTTAATTCAAAAATTGTTGGTCAGTATTCATTATTTGACGCTTTTTAAAGACGAACTTCAATTGGTCGAACGGACACCTTCGATTCTTGGTGGGATCTTTGCTCCCACGGCGGTGCAATCCGAATTAGGGGATATTGTTAAATCCATTGATACCTTAGACAAACAGCAACGCCTTATTGAGTCTACCTTTTGGTATGAGGAAAAGGCCTTTAAATTGATGAATAAGACCCTACAAATTGTTGATAATTGGGTTAAAGGTTTAGATGATTTGGTCAATCTTTGCCAATCAAAGGAAGTCTTTCAGGCTATACTGGGTGACAAGAGAATTCGTGTTTTTGGTGTTTTGACAGATGTTTTCTCATCCTTGAAGATTATTATTATGTCTTTAAAAGAAGTGCCAGTTCCACCTGTTCTTTACGAACAAATTAAAATGGTTAATATTGAAGAAGAAGCATTTCGCAAGCATTATCAAAGTCCCAAACAAATGGCTCAGGAAGCCTCCTTTAATGCTGAACAAATCGTTCGGTAATTAGCTACCTTTTGGTAGCTTTTTTGATATTCTTTTGACAAAAATAGTTTAAAAAGCTATAATGAAACAAATCAAATACCTTTAAACATGTCCAGAGAGACAAAAAGGTTTACAAGTAGAAACAGGAGGACGGCATGTCACTCCTAACTTTCGTGTAACCTTGCTTCTTTGGAAGCAAGGTTTTTATTTGGATTTTTATATTTCACTTGAGGAAGGAACCCCCTTTATGCGCGAACAACGCCCTATTATTGCCTTAGATTTTCCAGATTTTGACACCTTGAAAGACTTTTTGAATCAATTCCCTAAAGACGAAGCTTTGTATGTCAAAATTGGGATGGAACTTTACTATGCTGTTGGTCCAGAAATCGTTCGTTATGTGAAGTCATTAGGACATAGTGTTTTTCTTGATTTAAAACTTCACGATATTCCAAACACAGTTAAATCAACGATGAAAGTCCTTGCCAAAATGGGCATTGACATGACTACTGTTCAAGCAGCTGGTGGCGTGGAAATGTTACAAGCTGCGCGTGAAGGATTAGGAGATGATCCTATTCTCATTGCAGTGACACAATTAACATCAACCAGCGAAGAGCAAATGCGAGAAGATCAAAATATCCAAACCACATTAACAGAGTCCGTTCTTCACTATGCTAAGCGAACAGCTCTGGCAAAATTGGATGGCGTTGTCTGTTCAGCACATGAAGTGGAAGCCATTAAATCAGTAACCTCTAAAGACTTTCTTTGCTTGACGCCGGGTATCCGTCCTAAAGGCACTGATATTGGTGATCAAAAACGTGTGATGACACCACAAGAAGCAAAAGCTATCGGCAGTGACTTTATTGTTGTTGGCCGACCAATTACTCAAGCACCAGATCCATTAGCTGCCTATCATGCTATTAAAGCAGACTGGAACGCCTAAGACCATTTATTAAAGGAGAGAAAGATGACATTAGCAAGCCAAATCGCCGCTGACCTATTAGATATTCAAGCAGTTTACTTAAAACCAGAAGATCCATTTGTTTGGGCATCAGGAATCAAGTCACCTATTTATACTGATAATCGCATTACCTTATCTTACCCTGAGACGAGAACTCTCATTGAAGATGGCTTTGTGGAAACGATTAAAGCTAACTATCCAGATGTGGAAGTTATTGCTGGTACTGCAACGGCTGGTATTCCTCACGGAGCCATTATTGCTGATAAGATGAATCTGCCATTTGCTTACATTCGTAGCAAACCAAAGGATCATGGGGCTGGAAACCAGATTGAAGGACGCGTCACTAAGGGGCAAAAGATGGTTATTATTGAGGATTTGATTTCTACGGGCGGTTCAGTACTTGATGCAGCAGCGGCAGCCATCCGTGAAGGTGCTGAAGTTCTTGGAGTTGTGGCTATCTTTACCTATGAGCTGCCAAAGGCGCAAGCCAATTTTGAAAAAGCGGGAGTAGAGCTCTTAACCTTATCCAATTACTCAGAACTCATTAAGGTTGCTAAGGTAAAAGGCTATATTAATGCTGATGGTTTAGAGTTGTTGAAACGCTTTAAAGAAGACCAAGAAAATTGGCAGTCTTAAGATATTAGATTTTAAAAGCTTTTCTTTTTTGATATCATATCCGTTATGAGATAAAATGAGTCTGACAAGAAGGAGCAAATGATGACCTATAAAAAGTTACTTTATTCCTATTCACAGGTTTATTTTGAAAATGATCGTTTTTATCATTTAAAGGATGAGACCAGGCCAACCCGTTATTATTCCAACTATCTAGATTATAAGGTATTGCCAAGCTTAGTTAGTCTCAAGGAAGATCTTCTCTATTTGAAAGTTGAGCAAAAGGATTATCCAACTGATTATGCCATGCTCTTTTTCCCAGAAAAAGTGGACCTTCCTGGTGAAATTCAGAATCATTTGAGAGTTGCTGGTTTTCACTTAGAAAAACACCTTATTTTCACTTGCTCCATTGATAATCTTTCTTTGAGTAAACAGGCAGTAAATGGGATTAGTATTCGTCCCTTAAGTGTTGATAATAGAAAGTGCTACTTAGAATACAAATACCAACAAAACCTGGCCTATGGTAAAGCCTATGCAGATGAAATGCTTGTTTTTAATGAAAAGCACCTGCCTGAACCAGGTTCTACTGTTTATCTTGCATTTGATGGCAATCAAATTATTGGTGATTTAACGGCATGGGACTATGGTCAGTTTGTTGAAATGGATGATTTTTCGGTAAAGGAAAACTATCGTGGTCAAGGTATAGGCTCTGCTTTACAAAAAGTAGCCAGTGACGGCTTCCCGTCAGCTATACTTATAGCTGAAGAAATCAATCGTAATATGTATCAACATCAAGGTTATGAAGAAGTCTCTTATTATTGGACAGCATTGAGAAGTTCAGATAGAAATTAAAACAAGCTTTTCCTTGTTTTTTTCTTTTATCTAGCCATTGGCAAAAGCTTATGGTTTAATAGAGAAAATAGTTCAGAGAAGAAGGAGTTTGATATGTTGAGAGACGACATTATCGCCGCGCAAGAAAGATTTTCAGGGAATGATTTTCCTTCATTGGTTAAGGCTTATATTGCTTTAGGTATTGTCACATATGCAATTAATATTCAAACAGGCCAGGCTGCTTATGTGACAAAAAATGGCCAAAAGTGTGATTTGCCAGCATATCAAGTTGAAAATGTTAAATCTAAGAGTGATCCTAGTCAATTTTTAGAGAAATTGAGAAACCATCAAGCTAAAGAAACTGATATTCCTACCTTTTGTCAGGATTGTGCGACAAATGGTGTTTGCAGATGGGTTGTTGATTTAGTGACAAAAACATGTAGATACTTTGATTTAGAGGACAAAGTGGTTTATACTGAAACTATACCATTGTAAGAATCTCAGCTAAAAGAAAGTGAGAACTATTAAGATGAAATTATCACATGCATTTGTCGACGCGATATTACCAGATGCTTATGCTAAAAAAGCCAGTGAAACGATTCATGGAATGGCCATTAAATCTTTTCCCTTTCAAATTAGTGACTTACCGGAAGGAACCAAGAGTCTGGCATGGACCTTTATTGATTATGATGCCGTTCCAGTTTGTGGTTTTCCCTATATTCACTGGTTAGTAGCCAATGTCCCTGTTCAAATGACGACTATTCCAGAGAATTTTTCCATAGAGGATAGTCACCATTTAGAAGGTAAAAATAGCCTAGTCAGCAAATTTTTACCAGAACAGGTCAAAAGTATTGATCAACAATATATTGGCCCTAAGCCGCCTGATAAGGATCATCGTTATCACTTAACGGTCTATGCCTTAGATGACATGTTATCTTTAGAAAATGGGTTTTTCTTGAACCATTTATATGATGAAGTTGCAAAACACCAATTAGCTAAGGCTGAACTAATATTAGTAGGAGAATACTAAGATGATTAATTATCAAGATGCAACAGCTATGGCCGATGCCGTACGCCATAAAGAAGTAACTCCCTTAGAACTTGTTCAAACAGCTATTTCCAAAGCAAAAGAACTCAATCCACAACTCAATGCTATTGTTTCAACGCGTTATGAAGAAGCTTTAGAAGAAGCAAAGCATAGAGATTTTTCTGGCTTGCCATTTGGGGGTGTTCCCATTTTTATTAAGGATTTAGGACAAGAATTAACTGGTATGCCAGCCGCTTCAGGCTCTGCCCTTTTCCAAAATAATATTTCAAAGATTACTAGCACCTATGTCAAACGTCTACAAGATTTAGGATTTATCATTTTAGGCAAAAGCAATGTCCCAGAATTTGGTTTCAAGAATATTAGTGATAGTAAAGCTAATGGGCCTGTTAATCTTTCTTTTGATCCCAGTCGTAATGCGGGTGGCTCTTCTGGAGGAGCAGCGGCTTTGATAACATCAGGTGTGACTACTATTTCCGCTGCTAGTGATGGTGGTGGTTCTATTCGTATTCCAGCTTCTTTTAATGGTTTGATTGGTTTGAAACCCAGTCGAGGTCGTATTCCGACGGGACCAACTTCCTTCCGTAGTTGGCAGGGAGCTTCGGTACATTTTGCTTTAACCAAATCAGTTCGTGATACCAAGACATTGCTCTATCACTTACAAGATTGCCAAATGGAAGGGCCATTTCCTTTACCAAAATTAAGTGAAAAGGATCTCTTCCAAACACCACTTAAACCCCTGAAAGTAGCTCTTTTGACCCAAGATTGGCATGGAAATGCTTTTTCTGACCATGTTAATCAAGCCTTAAACAAGGCAACAACTTTCTTGGTCAGTCAGGGACATGAAGTTACTCCAATCAAGGATTTACCACTTGATATGGAAGCCTTGATTGATTCTTATTACTTTATGAATGCTGCTGAGACAGCAGCCATGTTTGATCAGATTGAAGAGGCTATAGGGCGTCCTGTTGAGAAGACTGATATGGAAACCATGACCTGGGCTATTCTTCAAGCTGGCCAGGATCTTCCTGCAAAAGACTATTCTAGAATCATTTCTGCTTGGGATACTTATAGTGCTATCATGTCTCAGTTTCTAACGGACTACGATATTCTGATAACTCCCGCAACACATGATATTGCCCCTAAACATGGTCAACTTGATCCTGATCCTGCCTTAAGGGAAAAGCTTGCGCAGGCGGAAGTTTATTCTAGCAAGGAGCAATTGCAGTTAGTGAAAAGCATGTTCACCAAAGGCTTAGCCCTCAATCCCTATACTCCTCTGGCCAATCTAACTGGTCTGCCAGCATTATCTTTACCACTTTATTTGGTCCAAGATAAATACCCACTTGGGGTTCAGTTTATGGCAGCTAAAGGGAGAGAAGACCTTTTATTAAATCTTGCGGAGCAGTTTGAAGCAGCTGGATGTTTTGAAATGAAAAATTGATATATAATAACAAGAATCTATTATAGGATAGGTTCTTGTTTTTTGTAAGCATTCTCATTCTGTATCTTTATAGGGAATGGTATACTAAGGATATTAAAAAAAGGAGTTGTTTTTCTAATGAAAAAATTATTTATCTATCTTAGTTTAGCTTTTTCCCTACTTGTTCTTGGAGCATGTTCTTCCAAGTCAGATGCCAATGGTCAAGCTCAATGGGATAAGATTGAGAAAAAAGGCAGTTTAAAAGTTGCAACTTCTGGAACCCTCTTTCCACAGTCTTATCATGATAAAAGCAATAAACTAACGGGCTATGATGTCGAAATTTTAAAAGAAATTGGGAAACGTCTTGGTTTAAAAATCGACTTTACTGAAATGGGTGTTGACGGTATGTTATCAGCCTTAAACAGTGGTCAAATTGATGTTGCTGGTTATTCTATTGAGAAAGACAGCAAAAATGCTAAGAAATTCCTTTATACAGATGCTCACAAATATTCCTATGGTTCAATGATTGTCCGTCAATCAGATGATTCTGGTATTAAATCCTTGAAAGACCTTAAGGGGAAAAAAGCAGCGGGTGCTTCTACGACATCTTATATGAAAGTGGCCAAAAAATTTGGAGCAGAATTAGTCATTTATGATAATGTGACCAATGATGTTTATCTTGAAGATGTTGCCAATGGTCGTACAGATGTTATCTTGAACGATTATTACCTTCAAACCATGGCAAGTAAAGCATTACCAGATATTCCTGTTAAAGTCTTAAAAGGCGTTTATTATAATCCTTCACAAGCCAACTTTGCTTTGAAACTGGATAATAAAGTGCTACAAAAGAAAATGAATGAAGCATTAGCAGACATGGAAAAAGATGGTACCTTAACCAAGTTATCTAAAGAATTCTTTGCTGGACAAGATGTGTCTAAAGAGAAAAAATACGACTTTAAAACGATTGATGTTTCTGATGTCGAATAGTCAGGTCTAAGGTCATTGAAATGAAATTTATTGACTTTAATTTAATGAAGGATAGCCTCTGGTTTGTCTTATCAGGCTTACCTTACACTATTGGAATCTCGGCCTTGAGTTTTATGACTGGTGTGACTTTAGGGATTTTATTAGCCATAATGGGCAGATCGCAGCATAGGATCTTGCAAAAGATGGTTAAAGTTTATGTCTCTATCATGCGGGGTGTTCCAATGATAGTTGTCCTATTTATGTTATATTTTGGCATGCCCTATTTTAATCTCCAGTTGCCAGCCCTATTATGTGCCTATATTGGTTTTTCTTTGGTTAGTTCAGCCTATATATCTGAAATTTTCAGATCTTCCATTAATGCGGTAGATCATGGTCAATGGGAGGCAGCTCAAGCTTTAGGTATCAGTAAGAAGCGTGTTATTCAAAAAGTGATTCTTCCTCAAGCTCTTAGAATAGCCATTCCTCCGCTTGGTAATGTAGTGGTTGATATGATTAAAAGTTCGTCTTTAGCCGCAATGATTACAGTTCCAGACATTTTTCAAAATGCCAAAATAGTTGGTGGTAGAGAATGGGATTACATGTCCATGTATATATTGGTAGCTTTCATTTATTGGGTTCTTTGTTATCTCTTTGAAAGATTTCAATCCTACTTAGAAGACAGGTTACGCATTCCAACATAAGGATAAAAAACGAATATTTTCCCTAGAAATCTTATTTTTCTAGGGTTTTCTTTTTGCTTTATGTTAAAATAGAGCCAAGTGATTGACTGGAATTCATGTGATAGAAAGGTGATTTATGGAACATTCAACTTGGCACCGAAAAATTAAGGAGAGCCTACCTCCTGATTACTTTGCTCGTATCAACCAATTCCTTGACCAGGTTTATAGTCAAGGTAGAGTTTATCCAAAGCGAGAGCATATTTTTAAGGCCTTAACCGAAACCCCATATGAAGACTTAAAAGTCTTAATTCTGGGACAAGACCCTTATCATGGTCCTGGACAAGCCCAAGGCTTATCCTTTTCAGTTCCTGACTCTATTGCAGCCCCACCTTCTTTACAAAATATTTTAAAAGAGTTATCAGAGGATATTGGCAAACGAGATCATCATGATTTAACTTCCTGGGCTAAACAAGGGGTTTTATTGCTTAATGCTTGCTTAACCGTACCAGAACACCAAGCCAATGCTCATGCAGGATTGATTTGGGAACCTTTTACAGATGCTGTTATTCAACTTGCTAATGCAAAAGAAAGCCCAGTGGTCTTTATCCTTTGGGGAGGCTTTGCCCGTAAAAAGAAAGCATTCATTACCAATCCCAAGCATTTGGTGATTGAAAGTGCTCATCCTAGCCCTTTGTCGGCTTATAGAGGCTTCTTTGGCAGTCGTCCCTTTTCAAAATGCAATGCCTTCCTAAAAGAAAATCAATTAGAGCCGATTGATTGGTTACAGTAGCGAGAAAGGAATCAAATGACATTATTAATTAAAAATGGTCGTGTTATGGATCCTAAAACGGGATTTGATCAAAAAGCGGATATTTTAGTAGAGGGTAAAAGTATTCTACAAATTGCTGATCGTATAAATCTAGCTGCGGATCAGGTGATTGATGCTACCGGTTTAGTTGTCGCTCCTGGTCTGGTGGATATTCATGTTCATTTTAGAGAGCCTGGTCAAACCCACAAAGAAGATATCCATACGGGTGCTTTAGCGGCAGCAGCAGGTGGGGTCACAAGTGTTGTTATGATGGCAAATACCAATCCCGTCATTTCCGATTGCGATGTTTTGGCTCAAGTTTTGGAAAGCGCAGCAAAAGAAGCTATTCATATTTATGCCAATGCTAGTGTGACTCGCCATTTCGATGGCGAAACGGTAACGGATTTTAAAGCTTTGCTGGAGGCGGGAGCTGTTGGTTTTTCTGATGATGGCATTCCTTTGGAAAGCTCTAAAGTGTTGAAGGAGGCACTGCTTTTAGCCAAGAAGGAAGGAAGCTTTATCTCTTTGCATGAAGAAGATCCGCAACTTAACGGTATTTTGGGGATTAATGAGGATATTGCAGAGCGGGCTTTTCATTTTTGTGGGGCGACTGGTGTTGCTGAATACAGTATGATTGCGCGTGATGTCATGATTGCCTATGATTGCCAAGCCCATGTGCATATTCAGCATTTATCGAAGGCGGAATCGGTTAAGGTAGTTGCCTTTGCCCAATCTTTAGGTGCTCATGTATCGGCTGAAGTAGCTCCTCAACATTTTTCGAAAACGGAAGATTTGCTCTTACTGGCAGGCGCTAATGCCAAGATGAATCCCCCTTTACGTCGTGAAAGCGATCGATTGGCTGTTATTGAAGGTTTGAAATCAGGTGTTATTTCCGTCATTGCGACAGATCATGCCCCTCATCATCAGTCTGAAAAAGCTGTTGCTGATATCTGTCAGGCTCCCTCTGGCATGACTGGGCTTGAAACCTCTCTTTCTTTAGGGATTACCCATCTGGTGGCCGAAGGGCATTTATCCTTAATGGAGTTACTGGAGAAAATGACTATTAACCCAGCTTCGCTTTATGAATTTGATGCGGGTTATTTGGCGGAAAATGGTCCTGCAGATTTGGTGATTTTTGATCCTGATGCAGATCGTTTGATGACAGACAAATTTGCTTCAAAAGCAAGTAATTCACCCTTTATAGGTGACTTACTAAAAGGGAAAGTCCATTACACTATTTGTGATGGTCAAGTCGTTTTTCAAGATTAAAAAAGTCCCTCTTCCATACGAAGAGGGATGATTTATTTTGCTTGTTTTAAGAGATTGAGTCCCCAAGGAACAAGATTTTCTTTTTTAGCAAGAATGCGTTTGATGTTATCCATGTGGCGGTAGATGATGATACTAGCTAGCATGAGAACTGTCAGGACAAAGACGAGGTCGCGATGTGGTATCAAAAAGCCGAAATAAGGTGACAAAGAAACCATAATAACAGCGACGACGGCAGTCAATATGCTAGACAATGAAATCATGCTAAAGAGGTATAATATTAGAACAAAAACGACGGCCAAAAAGAGGAAAAATAGTGGTGCAAAACCAAGTAGAACACCGGCGCTGGTTGCAACAGCTTTTCCTCCTTTAAATTGAGCAAATAGTGGGAAGGTATGACCTAATACAGCAAAAAAACCAATCAAAATAGGTGATATGCTATGCACACCAAGAAGAAGTGGTAAGATTGTTGAGATAGTTCCTTTTAAAATATCCACAAATAGGGTTATCAGACCCGCTTTTACTCCTAAAATACGAAAGGTATTGGTCGTACCGGTATTACCAGAACCGTGTTCACGAAGATTGATTTTATAGAAATAGAGTCCAATCCATAATCCGGTTGGAATTGAGCCTAACAAGTAGGCAATGATAATGAGTAATGTTATTTTCATATTCCATATTATACCATAAAGGTGCACAATGAGCCGTGAAAGTCATCAGATTTTCGGAGGAAATCAAAAAATAATTTTGCAAAATCTGAAAAAAACTTGTAAGATTAAAAGGATGAAAAAATCTGGAGGTCACTCTTGGCTAAAAAAGAAATAAGCATTACGAATTATAATGACGATGCCATCCAAGTCTTAGAAGGACTTGATGCGGTTCGAAAAAGACCGGGGATGTACATCGGTTCAACAGATGCAACTGGATTACACCATCTCATTTGGGAAATCGTTGATAATGCAGTAGATGAGGCATTATCAGGTTTTGGGAATGAGATAAAAGTAACCATAAATAAAGACGGTTCTGTTAGCGTGGCAGATAGTGGACGTGGTAT
The DNA here is from genome assembly GCF_900475595.1 of Streptococcus uberis. Classification (NCBI taxonomy): domain Bacteria; kingdom Bacillati; phylum Bacillota; class Bacilli; order Lactobacillales; family Streptococcaceae; genus Streptococcus; species Streptococcus uberis. Next base: position 1,043,583 of record NZ_LS483397.1, on the reverse strand, counting down.
GCCTACAGGGAAGCATGCCATGGGAATTCCAACCGTACAAGTAATCTTTACGGTTCTTCACGCAGGAGGAAAATTTGGACAAGGGGGGTATAAAACTTCTGGAGGTCTCCATGGTGTTGGATCTTCCGTGGTTAATGCCTTATCCAAATGGTTAGAAGTTGAAATTACTCGGGACGGTTCGGTTTATAAGCAGCGCTTTGAAGACGGTGGTAAGCCTGTTACTACCTTAAAGAAAATTGGTACTGCAGCAAAAAGCAAGACTGGGACCACAGTCACCTTTATGCCAGACGATAGCATCTTTTCAACGACAGATTTCAAATTTAATACCATAGCAGAGCGGCTTAAAGAATCAGCATTCCTTTTAAAAGACGTTCGCATGTCATTGACGGATTTAAGAGGTGAAGAGCCACAAGTTGAAGAATTCCATTATGAAAATGGTGTTCAAGACTTTGTTGAGTACCTTAATGAAGATAAAGAAACTCTGACTCCTGTCATTTACATTGAAGGAGAAGACCAAGATTTTCAAGTTCAAGTTGCCCTTCAATACAATGATGGCTTTTCAGACAATATCCTATCTTTTGTAAACAATGTGCGTACTAAAGATGGTGGTAGTCACGAAACGGGTTTGAAATCTGCTATCACTAAAGTCATGAATGACTATGCCCGTAAAACCAATCTTTTAAAAGAAAAAGATAAAAATTTAGAAGGTTCAGATTACCGTGAAGGCTTATCTGCCGTCCTTTCCATATTAGTACCTGAGCAACATTTACAATTTGAAGGGCAAACAAAGGATAAGCTTGGCAGTCCTTTGGCTCGCCCTGTAGTTGATGGTATTGTATCTGAGAAACTGACTTTCTTCCTTTTAGAGAATGGTGAATTAGCGACGAACTTAGTCCGTAAAGCTATTAAAGCTCGTGACGCTCGCGAAGCTGCTCGTAAGGCACGAGACGAGTCACGCAACGGTAAGAAGAATAAAAAAGATAAGGGCTTGTTGTCTGGAAAATTGACCCCAGCCCAATCTAAAAATGCTAAGAAAAATGAGCTTTACTTAGTCGAAGGGGATTCTGCCGGCGGTTCAGCTAAACAAGGTCGAGATCGGAAATTCCAAGCCATTTTACCTTTACGTGGGAAAGTCTTAAATACAGAGAAGGCCAAGATGGCTGATATTCTCAAAAACGAAGAAATTAATACCATGGTCCATACAATTGGTGCAGGTGTTGGTGCTGATTTCGCTATTGATGATATTAACTACGATAAAATTATTATTATGACCGATGCCGATACGGATGGTGCTCATATTCAAACCTTGCTTTTAACCTTCTTTTACCGTTATATGCGACCACTAGTTGAAGAAGGCCATGTTTATATCGCATTACCGCCTTTGTACAAAATGGCTAAAGGGAAAGGGAAAACGGAAAAAGTGGCTTATGCTTGGACAGATGGGGAGCTTGAAGACTTGCGTAAAGAGTTTGGTAAGGGTGCTATGCTTCAACGCTATAAAGGTCTTGGTGAAATGAATGCAGATCAATTATGGGAAACTACAATGGATCCTGAAACCAGAACTTTGATTCGTGTTACCATTGATGATTTAGCGCGTGCCGAGCGTCGTGTCTCTGTTTTAATGGGGGATAAGGCTGCCCCTCGTCGTCAATGGATTGAAGATAATGTTAAGTTTACCCTAGAAGAGAATACGGTTCTTGATTGAGTACTTGTGAAGGGTGCTAAAGCACCTCTTCACAAGACGCTTGCCGCTATAATGCGGTCAAGCTAACTCCCTCACTAGTTCGAAAAGAAAATGGTATCGATTTTCTTTTCTCTCGTCGTGATATTCTGAATTTCAAGAAGGGTGCTAATGCACCTCTTCATAAAACACTTGCTGCTTTTGCATGTCAATGTTTTCATTTAATGATCTCTTTAACTTATGCTAAAATAAGGATAAGTTGGTCACTACCAACGATAGAACTGTTTTACTAAATGATAGATCTAATTGGAGGGGCATGAAATGAGAAAAAAATTGAATTCAAAGCGTGCGATGGAAGAGTTACAAAAAGGTTACCAGAAGGCTGATACTTTATTAAAAGACGATGCTAAAATGGATACTTTTTTAGAAAAAGTGGAAAAACGCTTGAAGTGGATTCCCTTTATTCGTCAAGAACTGAAATTAATTCCTATATTTATTAGCATGATTCGTTCTTATTTGAAAAAGGATTACACGCGTGTACCTCGAGGAACGATTTTAGCTATTATTAGTGCTTTACTTTACTTTTTATCACCAGTTGACTTAATTCCAGATTGGATTCCTTTTCTTGGTCAATTAGATGATGCTTTAGTAGTAGGAGCATGTTGGAAAATGGTAAATAAAGATATTGAGGACTACCGTCAATGGAAAGCCAGCCGTAAGCTTACACAATAATAGTTACCCATTTAGGGTATTGGAATGACCACATTACCACATGATTTCAAGACAAGCATAGGCAAGATCCCCTTTCTTAGCTTGTCTTGATATTTTGTGTCAGAAAGAAAAATATGGTCATTATCTTTCAAAAGAATGGTTGACTTTAAGATAAAGTCCACAGTAGTTTTCATTCTAAAAAATCTTAAACTTTCTAAATCAATAGAAACTGAACAAAGGCTAAACTCCTTTCAGTTTCTATTTAAACTTTAACTCTTTTCACTTTATAGAAAGGAATTGAACCTGCCCTAATTGCTGTGTAAAAAAGACAAATCTCTAACTCATCAGGATGAGCTATCGATTTCCTATTTTTACTTTGCATTTTCACGGGCTTGGTATCTTAATGTATGAGTAATATTCAAAACATGTCTTTAGAAGACATAATGGGAGAGCGCTTTGGGCGCTATTCTAAATATATTATCCAGGAGAGGGCTCTTCCTGATATACGGGATGGTCTGAAACCTGTACAACGCCGTATTCTTTATTCCATGAATAAGGACGGTAATACCTTTGAAAAAGGTTTCCGTAAATCTGCTAAATCTGTTGGTAATATCATGGGTAATTTCCATCCCCATGGAGATTCCTCTATTTATGATGCCATGGTTCGGATGAGTCAAGACTGGAAAAATCGTGAAATTTTAGTAGAAATGCATGGTAATAATGGTTCTATGGATGGTGATCCACCGGCTGCCATGCGTTATACGGAAGCCCGTTTATCGGAAATATCTGGTTTTTTACTTCAAGATATTGACAAAAATACGGTTCCTTTTGCATGGAACTTTGATGATACGGAAAAGGAACCTACTGTTTTACCCGCTGCCTTTCCTAATCTTTTAGTGAATGGAGCAACAGGAATCTCTGCTGGTTATGCAACCGATATTCCGCCCCATAATTTAGCGGAAGTGATTGATGCGACAGTTTATATGATTGACCATCCCAATGCTAAATTGGAAAAATTGATGGAATTTCTTCCTGGCCCTGATTTTCCAACAGGTGGAATCATTCAAGGTGCAGATGAAATTAAAAAAGCTTATGAAACGGGTAAAGGGCGCGTTGTTGTTCGTTCTAGGACAGAAATTGAAGAGTTGAAAGGTGGCAAACAACAAATAATTGTCACAGAGATTCCTTATGAAATCAATAAGTCTGTCTTGGTCAAAAAGATTGATGATGTCCGCGTCAATAATAAAGTACCAGGAATTGTTGAAGTCAGAGATGAATCTGATAGAACGGGTCTTCGCATTGCTATCGAATTGAAAAAAGATGCTGATACAGAGACCGTATTAAACTATTTATTAAAATACACAGATTTACAAGTTAACTATAATTTCAACATGGTGGCCATTGATCATTTTACCCCTCACCAAGTTGGCATTCAGAAAATTCTTAGTTCTTACATTGCACATCGTAAGTCTATTATTATTGAGCGTTCCAGATTTGATAAGGCAAAAGCTGAAAAGAGACTTCATATTGTTGAAGGCTTAATCAGGGTCTTGTCAATTCTAGATGAGGTTATTGCTTTAATCCGTGCATCTGACAACAAAGCGGATGCCAAAGAAAACTTGAAAGTCAGCTATGCTTTCACCGAAGAACAAGCGGAAGCTATTGTAACCTTGCAACTTTACCGTTTGACGAACACAGATATCTTAACCTTGCAAAAAGAAGAAGATGAGCTCAACGACTTGATCAAAACGTTGACTGCTATTATTGGTGATGAAGCTACCATGTACAATGTCATGAAACGGGAATTGCGTGATGTTAAGAAAAAATTTGGCAATGAACGTCGTTCTGAACTTCAAAAAGAGGCTCAAACTATTGAAATCGATACGGCATCATTAATTGTCGAAGAAGAAACTTTTGTTAGTGTCACAAAAAGTGGTTATATCAAACGGACTAGTCCACGTTCCTTTAACGCATCCAGTCTTGAGGAAATTGGGAAACGTGATGATGATCATTTGATTTTTGTCGAAAATGCTAAAACAACACAACACTTGCTTCTTTTTACGGATCAAGGGAATGTCATATATCGACCAATTCATGAGCTCCAAGATATCAAATGGAAAGAAATTGGAGAACATCTGTCGCAGCATATTACTAACTTCGCCACAGATGAACTCATTTTACATGCTGAGATTGTTGATCATTTTGAAAAAGGCTCTTATTTCTCAGTGACTCAGCTTGGACAAATCAAACGCTTTGACCGTAAAGATTTAACGCCATGGCGTACTTATAGAACAAAATCAACCAAGTATGCTAAACTCAAAAACGAGCAAGATCGTATTGTTACAGTAGCTCCTATTTTCTTTGAAGATATTTTGTTAGTTTCTCACCAAGGTTATGCTTTACGATTTTCTGCCGAAGAAGTACCTGTTCAAGGTTTGAAATCTGCAGGAGTAAAAGCTATGAATCTTAAAGCCGGTGATCACATAGCTGCCGCCTTTTTGGCAAGTACGGATAGTTTCTTTGTTTTAACACAACGCGGAAGTCTCAAACGTGTGGCAACAAGTGATATCCCGCAGACGAGCCGTGCAAACCGGGGATTACTGGTACTTAGAGAATTAAAAAATAAACCTCACCGTGTCTTCTTTGCGGGCGCTGTTCATGGAGATGCACCAACGAGTACTATAGATCTATTCAATGATCCAGTAGAAGAAAGTAATCAGGCACAAGAACTTCTTGTTATTAGTAAAACAGGTCAAGAATATGTCATTGATTTAAGAAGTTATTCTTTGGCTGAACGGACTAGTAATGGTTCCTTTATTTCAGATACAATATCTGAACAAGAAGTTCTAACAGCAACGATAAAATAAAAGGCATTGCCTTTTGTTTTATTTTTGTGGAATATTCCGAATATTAAAAATATTATAATAACACTTGATAAAATATCAATTTAAGGTAAAATAATAAAAAAAGAAATGAGGTATTAGGATGACAGTAGAAATTGATTGGGATAACCTAGGATTTGAATATCATAAATTACCATATAGATATGTTTCGTATTATAAGGATGGTCAATGGGACAATGGTCAATTGTCTGAAGACGCTACTTTACATATTTCTGAAGCTTCGCCAGCCTTACATTATGGGCAACAAGCTTTTGAAGGGTTAAAAGCTTATCGTACCAAAGATGGTTCTATTCAATTGTTTAGACCTGATCGTAATGCTGCCCGCCTTCAAGCAACAGCTGATCGCCTCCTAATGCCTCAAGTTCCAACAGAACAATTTATTGATGCCGTTAAACAAGTGGTTAAAGCGAATGAAGACTATGTTCCTCCATATGGAACAGGTGCGACACTTTATTTACGACCACTCTTAATTGGTGTAGGTGATATTATTGGTGTAAAACCAGCAAATGAATATATTTTTACTGTTTTTGCAATGCCGGTAGGTGCTTATTTCAAAGGTGGTCTTGTTCCAACAAACTTTATTGTATCAGAAGACTATGACCGTGCAGCTCCTTATGGAACAGGTGCTGCTAAAGTAGGTGGAAACTATGCCGGATCCCTTCTTCCAGGTAAACAGGCTAAATCAAATGGCTATTCCGATGTGATTTACTTAGATCCTGCAACGCACACTAAAATTGAAGAAGTAGGTGCAGCCAATTTCTTTGGTATTACTGCTGATAACGAATTTGTAACGCCACTTAGTCCATCAATTCTGCCATCTATCACTAAATACTCTCTTCTTGAGCTTGCTGAAAAGAGACTTGGGATGACTGTTATTGAAGGTGATGTTCCAATTGCTGAACTTGACCGTTTTGTTGAAGCGGGTGCTTGTGGAACGGCAGCTGTCATTTCACCAATCGGAGGTATCCAATTCAAGGATAAACGTCACGTTTTCTATTCTGAAACAGAAGTAGGTCCGGTTACTCGTCGTCTTTATGACGAGTTAGTTGGCATTCAGTTTGGTGATATTGAAGCACCAGAAGGTTGGATTGTTAAAGTTGATTAAAAATAGAGCTTGCTCTTGCAAGCTTTTTTCTTTTTTTGTAAAATGGTAAAAGTGAGGTATAGAATGAGTAAAAAAGATAAAAAAATTGAAATTCAAATGATTGATCATAAAGTTTCACTCGAAAATAATATGATTGACGGCTATCATTTGCAAATTGGAAAACGCTTAGTTGGAGAAATTGCTGAGCTTGATGATAAGTTTGTCGTTGTTAAAAATGGAAGTGTTGAAAGCATCTTCAAAAGCTTGGAACAAGCAGTTGAAAATATCATTGAAAACTACAATTTGAATAACTAAAAGTGGGTAAAAACACTTGCGTGGACTCAAAAACTATGTTAGAATAGTTTTTGTTGTTATGGAAAGATAGCGAAGAGGCTAAACGCGGCGGACTGTAAATCCGCTCCTTCGGGTTCGGGGGTTCGAATCCCTCTCTTTCCATTTCATGGGGTATAGCCAAGCGGTAAGGCAAGGGACTTTGACTCCCTCATGCGTTGGTTCGAATCCAGCTACCCCAGTCAGAGGTATCAGAATTATCTGAGACCGTCAAAGATAAAAGTTGTTGTCGTTGCGGGTTACCTTGAGAAAATATATTGTTATCAAAAGCTAGCACTAGCTAGCTTTTGTTGGAGGATTTTTTAGAATGAATGAATTTGAAGATTTGCTAAACAGTGTTAGCGAAGTCAACCCTGGTGATGTAGTCACTGCGGAAGTTTTAACAGTTGATAACGGTCAAGCAAACGTTGTTATCGAAGGTACTGGTGTTGAAGGTGTCTTAACACTTCGTGAATTGACTAATGAACGTGATGCTGATATTAACGATTTTGTTAAAGCTGGCGACACAGTTGAAGTACTTGTTCTTCGTCAAGTTGTAGGTAAAGATACAGATACTGTAACTTTCCTAGTATCTAAAAAACGTTTAGAAGCTCGCAAAGCATGGGACAAACTTATCGGTCGTGAAGGTGAAGTAGTTACTGTTAAAGGAACTCGCGCTGTCAAAGGTGGCCTTTCAGTTGAATTTGAAGGTTTACGTGGATTTATTCCAGCTTCAATGATTGACACTCGTTTTGTACGTAACACTGAAAAATTTGTTGGTCAAGAATTTGATGCTAAAATCAAAGAAGTTGATGCTGCTGAAAACCGTTTTATCTTATCACGTCGTGAAGTGATTGAAGAAACAACAGCTGCTGCTCGTCAAGAAGTTTTCTCAAAACTTTCTGAAGGTTCAGTTGTTACTGGTACAGTTGCTCGTTTAACAAGCTTTGGTGCCTTTATTGATCTTGGTGGTGTTGATGGACTTGTTCACGTGACTGAATTATCACATGAACGTAACGTTTCACCAAAATCAGTTGTTTCAGTTGGAGATGAAGTAGAAGTTAAAGTTCTTTCTATCGATGAAGAAGCAGGACGTGTATCACTTTCTCTTAAAGCTACAACACCTGGACCATGGGATGGGGTTGAACAAAAACTTGCTCAAGGCGATGTTGTAGAAGGTAAAGTTAAACGTTTAACTGACTTCGGTGCTTTCGTTGAAGTATTACCTGGAATTGATGGACTTGTTCACATTTCACAAATCTCACACAAACGCGTTGAAAATCCAAAAGATGTACTTTCTGTAGGTCAAGAAGTTACTGTTAAAGTTCTTGAAGTTAATGCTGCTGATGAACGTGTATCACTTTCAATCAAAGCTCTTGAAGAACGTCCAGCGCAAGCAGAAGGCGAAAACAATAATAACAATAACAACAGCGAACGTCAATCACGTCCACGTCGTCCAAAACGTGAACAAAAACGTGACTATGAATTACCAGAAACTCAAACTGGTTTCTCAATGGCTGACTTGTTCGGTGATATTGAATTATAATAATTCAAAAAGCTAAAGGAATCTTTAGCTTTTTTTGATTTTTATCACTAGAACGCATTTATTTTAAACGATGATTGTGGTATACTTATAAGGTATTGCCACCTTTAGTGTAATGGATATCACGTAAGATTCCGGTTCTTGAAATGGGGGTTCGATTCCCTCAAGGTGGATTTTGACGCTTTTAAAAGTCTATATTATGTAGGCTTTTTTTATTATCTTAATAAAAAAAAGGAAGACTCTGGTCTTCCAAGATAGGTGTTTGCATTAATCAATTAAGCCTGTTTGACTCATTTCGATTAATTGATCGTTTTCAAATAACAATGAGATATGACTTCCTCGAGTTTTGGTTTTTAACCCACTGACCCAGATGGCTTGAAGTTGACTTTTGTCACTGGAACTAGCATGTGAATAATCATCAGGTTCCGTTAAAATTTTCGTGACTTCATTATAAGACATTCCTTTTTTGATTTTATTGTAATCTTTTAATGATATGTTTAAATCACGATTAAAGGCAAAATTAGTAATGGATTTAACAATAGTACTATTTTCAAAAAGGTTGACTTGAATGGAAACGCGATCAAAGGTCCAAGTATAGTGATCCAGGGTTACATTACCAGCAGGCTTCTGTTCAAAACTGCTAGGTTCTCCAAAGAGCTCTTTTAACTCTTCTATACTGGTTCCGCCCTTGAATTGTTCCTGAGCAGTAGCAACTTTTATTTTTTCAAAAGCCAATCGCTTGTCTTGATGGCTAGCGGGTTCATTTTTTTTGGCTGTTAATGCAGTTTTTTCCCCTTTCTTCGAAGCATTTGATTCCTTGATAGAACATGCTCCTAGCGAAAAGCATAAGACGGAAAGTAAAAGTAGTGTTATTGATTTTTGTGTTTTCATAAGTAGACCAATCATTTCAATTTTTCAATCCTATTATACCATACTGCATTAAAATAAGATGGGATATTGCATAAGATATGTGATTTACAAAAAGAAAAAACCTTGCTTTAACAAGGTCTTGGTGAGTTACGGTAACTGATGAACAGTAATAATGGAGCTGGTGGGAGTCGAACCCACGTCCAAACACCTGCCAACATATTTGTCTACAACCATAGGTTATGTCTTGTTTTGACTAAGTAAGGACACATAACTCAAGCCATTACTTAGCGAGTCTATAAATCTCTTACTAAGGCTCTAGACAAGGCTTTAGTCGTAGCTTGCTGTTTTTGAGACTTCTATCAGGACACAAGCAATCTTGAAGAAGTCACGCTAGCTGGTTTTTAGGCAGCTAAAGCGTAAGAGTTTGTATTTTTTGCAGTTATATTTAACTGGCATTTTTACATCTGCCGATGAGTTGCAAAACATGCCTCATAGTGCCTGTCGAATCCGTAACAACCCCATAATATGTAAGAAAAACTTACTGAAAAATATTATAACAAAAATTTTTTTAAATAGCAAAATAATCTTCTTTTATGGTATGATTTAGTTATGAAAATGAAAAACGAAAAAATGTATACTTTTTTTCAAGGACTCTTTAAAGTTCTAGGAATAGTAGCTATATGTTGTTCAATTGTTTTAGCTATTTGGCTATACAAATTAGGCATTTTTAATGATAAGAATGTATTAAAAGATGTGATTCACCATTATAAATATTGGGGGCCATTCATTTTTATTGTTATTCAAATATTTCAAATTGTTTTTCCAGTAATTCCTGGTGGAATTACGACAGTGTTTGGTTTTTTGATTTTTGGACCCGTTAATGGTTTTATTTATAATTACATTGGAATTCTCATTGGCAGTTACCTATTATTTATTTTGGTAAGGATTTATGGTAAACGATTCATTTTATTATTTATCGATGAAAAAACCTTTAATCGATATGAACGAAAATTAGAGACGCCAGGCTATGAAAAATTGTTTATTTTTTCAATGGCTTCGCCGATTTCACCGGCTGATATTATGGTCATGATTTCTGGTTTGACAAATATGTCCGTCAAACGCTTTATGACAATTATGATTCTCACAAAACCATTTTCCATTATAGGTTATAGCTATCTTTTCATTTTTGGAGAGGATATCTTGAGATATTTTCATAAATAAGTGATTTCATTGGCTGATTAAACGAAAAGATCTGGTATGCACCAGATCTTTTATTGTAGATTAAGTTTGTGTTTGATAATGACATGTGTTCCAACATAATAAATTAATATTTGAACAAGCATTTCGAGCGAAGAAACTAAGAAGTAGTAATTAGATGTAATGTCTAATTCTGTATTGCTAGGATCCATTCCTAAAAGATGGGTATTTACCAAGGTAAAAATAATGCTTAAAAGAATTTGAATAGCAAAGTAAGCAACGAATGCTTTTAGACCACGTCTATTGCTAAAAAGTTGACCAACTGAAATAGCTAAATAAATTGAAAGTATACCTGCAATTGTTGATAAGATAAAGTAGACAAATGCATAAATAATGACATGGAAATATTGAGGGGCACTTTTTCCAATTTCAGCTAACATGGTTGATAACTGATTTTTTTGAACCTGTGGTAACACTAAAATAGCAGTAGCAACTCCTAAGATGAGAAAGTTAAAAACGCTCCAAATAAAGGATGATAATAACTTCGATAAAATCAAATGGTGTTCAGAAACGGGTAGGGTCATGGTTAAATAACCTTCTCTACCGAAAATGTTTTTATTGAAACGATTAATAATAATAAGGAGTGTAGCAAGAAGTGAGCCAGCAATTAAAGCTCCAAAAACTAAGATTAATGTTAATGGTATCAACTGTGATGTGAAGTTAAAAGAGCTTTCACTCGTATTTTCTGATGCAAGAACCTTGATCACAAAGGATAATAATGCAGCAATGGCGATAATACCGCCATTTAAGGCGAAATACCATTTTCCAATAGATTTAAACTCGTATTTTAATAATTTTCCAAACATGACAGCCTCCTATACCTTATAAGTTGATCTAAACAATGTATCAATAGAACTTGCATGACTTTCTCTTAAGTCATCTACATTGCCAGAAAGGGAGATTTTGCCATCTTTAAGAAAAATAACTTCGTCTAAAATAGGTTCAATGTCTGAAATTAAATGGGTAGAGATAAGAACAGAAGCTTCTTCACAGTAGTTATTGATGATGGTCCGCAAAATATAGTCACGAGCAGCAGGATCAACACCACCAATAGGTTCATCTAAAATATAAAGTTTAGCCCTACGACTCATAACTAGAATGAGCTGGACTTTTTCTTTATTACCTTTTGAAAGATTTTTTAAACGATCATTTAAATCAAGCTGTAAATCTCGAAATAAACTATGAGCCTTTGCTTTATCAAAATCATCATAAAAATCAGAAAATAATTCTACAATATCAGAAATTTTCATTTCTTCTCTCAAATAGGAAGTATCGGGTAAGTAAGAAATAATTCTCTTTGTGTCAATTGATGGCCTGTAGCCATCTATCACGATTTCGCCTTTATTAGGTTGAATCAAACCATTAATCAATTTAATTAATGTTGTCTTTCCAGAACCATTTGGACCTAATAAGCCAATAATTTTTCCAGAAGGTATGGTTAGGGTTAAGTCATCAATAACGGTTTTACCTTTATAGGATTTTGTCACATGATGTAGTTGTAAAAGATGTGTCATACTAGGAATCCTCCCTTAAAAATGCTTCTAACTCAGGTATTAATTGATCTTTAGTAAAACCCATCTTTATCATATTGATAACAAAAGATTCTAATTCACTTCGTGATAACTCGCGTCTTTTTTCTGAGATTAGTGTTTGGTCGTCTGTAACATATCGTCCAGCGGTACGTTGCGAATAAACAATACCTTCACGTTCAAGCTCAGTAAAGGCACGCTGCATAGTGTTTGGATTCACACCAGCAGTTTCAGCATACTCACGTACTGTTGGCAATTGATCGCCACTTTTAATTTCTTGACTGACAATTTGCATCTTGATGCGTTGAGCAATTTGTGCATAAATGGGCGATTTCTCATCGAAATTCCAGGACATACGTTCTCCTCTCTATCTGATTTTGCAATCACTTGTACTATTTAAATGGTACAGAAAATAGTAGCAAATGTCAAGGCTAAGGCTGTATTCTAACCGTCAATTTCATAGATTAATCCATAAATAGAGCAACAAAATGAAAATCATAGTATAATAATTGTAATACACTAAGGAAGGGGTAGCCATGTTTGTACAACTCGATACGAAAACTGTATACAGCTTTATGGATAGTCTAATAGATTTAGAAAGCTATTTTTCTAAGGCGAAAGAATTGGGCTATAGCAGTATTGGTATTATGGATAAAGACAATCTCTATGCTGCTTATCATTTTATCAAAGGCTGTGAACGTCATGGACTTCAGGCTATCCTTGGACTAGAAATTGACTATCACATCAGTGATCAATTCATTCCCATATTTTTAATTGCTAAAAATAATTTGGGTTACCAAAACCTCCTGAAATTATCCACACAAATCATGTCTTCCGAAAATGTCCAAAGGCATTTTAAGGAATATTTAGATGGTTTGGAAGTTATCATTCCCTATTTTAAACATATGGAAGAAATAGCATTTCCATTTGAGTATTATATTGGGGTTTACGAAGATACAGAATTCCCACATTCTCATAAAAAGCTTATTCCATTAAGAACAGTTCGTTATTTCGAAGATGAAGACCGTCAGACATTGCAAGTGTTACACGCAATAAGAGATAACGTTAGTCTTAATGAAACAGCAATTGTTGAAGGAGATCAAAAGTTTGAAGATAGTCAGAAGATTTCTACTATTTTTGAAACACGGTTTCCAGGTTCAATTGAAAGGCTAAACAAACTGGTTTCGGGGATTCATTACCAATTTGATAATCAATTTAAGTTACCACGATTTAATCGCGAAGTTCCAGCAAAAGAGCAATTGTATGCCTTAACCAAAGAAGGACTTGAAAAAAGAGGATTGTGGCAAGATAACTATATCAGTCGCTTACATCATGAATTAACCATTATCTCCGAAATGGGATTTGAGGACTATTTTTTAATTGTCTGGGATTTACTTCGTTTTGGAAGAAGTAAAGGCTACTACATGGGGATGGGACGAGGTTCAGCTGCAGGGAGTTTAGTTGCTTTTGCATTGGAAATTACTGGAATTGATCCTGTCAAAAATAACTTGCTCTTTGAACGGTTTTTAAACAATGAACGCTTTAGCATGCCTGATATTGATATTGACTTACCGGATATTTATCGTATGGAATTTTTAAGATATGTTCGGAATCGGTATGGTACAAATCATTCAGCTCAGATTGTAACCTTCTCAACGTTCGGTCCAAAACAAGCCTTAAGAGATGTTCTAAAGCGTTTTGGAGTACCTGAATACGAGATTAGTCATCTGACCAAGAAAATCGGATTTAAAGATTCACTTCATTCTGTCTATGATAATAACATCAGTTTTAGACAGACCATCGCGAGTCGATTAGAATATCAAAAAGCTTTTGACATTGCTAAACGTATAGAGGGTAACCCTCGTCAAACGTCCATTCACGCTGCTGGGATTGTCATGAGTGATAGTAACCTAACAGATTTTATCCCTTTAAAACAAGGGGATGAAATGATGATCACCCAGTACGATGCACCTTCAGTTGAAGCTAATGGTCTCTTGAAAATGGACTTTTTAGGTCTTCGTAACTTAACTTTTGTTCAAAAAATGAAAGAAAAAGTTGCCAAAGATTTTGGGAAAAACATCATTATTGAAGAGATTGACTTAGAAGATCCAAAGACATTAGAACTCTTTGCCAAGGGTGATACCAAAGGGATTTTTCAGTTTGAACAAAGCGGTGCCATCAGTTTATTGAAACGGATAAAACCTGTTAAGTTTGAAGAAATCGTTGCAACAACGAGTTTGAACAGGCCAGGGGCTAGTGATTATACCAGTAATTTTATCAAGCGTCGAAATGGAAAAGAAACCATTGATTTAATCGATCCGATAATTGCTCCTATTTTAGAACCAACTTATGGCATTATGCTATATCAAGAACAGGTGATGCAGATTGCACAAGTCTTTGCAGGTTTTAGCCTAGGCAAAGCCGATCTTTTACGCCGTGCTATGTCCAAAAAGAAAATTTCTGAAATGAAGAAGTTAGAGTCTGAATTTTTGGAAGGTGCAAGAGCTTTAGGAAGATCAGAAGAAACAGCTAAACTCCTTTTTAATCGCATGGAAAAGTTTGCAGGGTACGGTTTTAATAGGAGTCATGCCTATGCATATTCAGCACTAGCATTTCAACTGGCATATTTCAAGGTCCATTATCCATCTGTTTTCTTTGATGTGATTATGAATTATTCGACAAGTGATTACATCAGTGATGCCCTTGATTCTGAGTTTAACGTTGTGCCTTTATCCATTAATTCTATTCCATTCAACGATAAGGTGGAAGGCAGAACCATCTTAATGGGAATGAAAAATATTAAGCATCTTCCTCGTGATTTGGCTTATTGGATCATTGAAGCTAGGCCATTTACAAGTATTGAGAATTTCTTGACCCAACTGCCTGACAAATACCAGAAAAAAGAGATATTAGAAGCGCTTATCTCTGTAGGTTTGTTTGATGTTTTTGAAAAAAACCGTAAAAAAGTTTTACAAAATTATGAAGGTTTACTTGTATTTGTTAAAGAACTTGGTTCATTATTTGCTGATTCTTCTTTTAATTGGACGGAATGCGAAGATTTTTCGAGTAGTGAAAAATATCGAATGGAAGAGGAGTATATTGGTATTGGATTAAGTCAACATCCCTTGTTGGAGATTGCTGAAAAAACCTCTAGGGACTTTACGCCTATTTCAAAACTCTATAAAGATACAGATGTGACATTGCTGGTGCAAATTGAGAAAGTAAGAGTTATTCGAACTAAATCAAATGGACAACAAATGGCCTTTCTAACAGTCACTGATACCAAGAAAAAGTGCGATGTCACCGTTTTTCCAGAGCAGTTCAGTAAAGTGCACTCCTTGCTTGTTGAGGGGCAAATGGTCTTTATACAAGGACGCGTTAAAGAACGAGATGGTCGTTTGCAAGTTGTTCTAGAAAACATTGAAATGGCTAGCAGTAAGAATTTTTGGTTGTTAGTTGAATCTCATGAAAATGATAAGATGATTGCAAGCATTTTAAGACGCCACCCCGGTGATTTTCCAGTCATTATTCATTATAAAGAGAGCAAAGAAACCCTTAAAATACCTGGTATTTTAGTTCGAGTCAGTGAAGATTTAGAGTCTGAACTAAAAGATTTTGTACTGAAAACGGTTTATCGATAAAAAAAGCTCTATAGTGAAGAAATTTGCAAAGTAATATGCTATAATTAAAACGTTAAATTAATTAAAGGAGTACCTAAAAATGAAACGTATTGCTGTTTTAACCAGTGGTGGTGACGCCCCTGGTATGAATGCTGCGATTAGAGCGGTTGTTCGTAAAGCAATCTCAGAAGGAATGGAAGTTTACGGAGTAAACCATGGTTATGCTGGTTTAGTTGCCGGAGATATTTTCCCAATTAGCTCTAAAGGTGTTGGTGACAAAATTTCTCGTGGTGGAACTTTCTTATATTCTGCTCGCTATCCTGAATTTGCTAATTTAGAAGGACAATTAGCAGGTATTGAACAACTTAAAAAACATGGCATTGAAGGTGTTGTTGTTATTGGGGGAGATGGTTCTTATCATGGAGCTATGAGACTAACTGAGCATGGTTTCCCTGCAGTTGGTATCCCAGGAACAATCGATAACGATATTGCTGGTACAGATTACACTATCGGATTTGATACTGCAGTTAATACTGCTGTTGAAGCAATTGATAAATTGCGTGATACTTCTTCAAGTCATGGACGTACATTTGTTGTTGAAGTTATGGGACGTAACGCTGGTGATATTGCTCTTTGGGCAGGTATTGCAAGTGGTGCAGACCAAATTATCGTACCTGAAGAAGAATTCAATATCCAACAAGTTGTCAAAACAATCGATGATGATTTCAAAAAACAAGGTAAAAATCACCACATCATTGTTTTAGCTGAAGGTGTTATGAGTGGTGACCAATTTGCTCAAGAATTAAAAGCAGCTGGAAATACAAGTGATCTCCGTGTGACAAACCTTGGACATATTCTACGTGGTGGTTCACCAACTGCACGTGACCGTGTTATTGCATCTTGGATGGGATCACACGCTGTTGAATTACTTAAACAAGGTAAAGGTGGTTTTGCAGTTGGTATTCATAATGAAGAACTTGTTGAAAGTCCAATTTTAGGTAGTGCAGAAGAAGGTGCTTTATTCTCATTGGGTGAAGATGGTAAAATCATCGTTAACAATCCACATAGAGCACGTCTTGATTTCGCTAAATTAAATCGTTCACTTTCAAGATAAGTCACTCATTTAATCATTTTTTGTAAATCGTCGGTAATCGACAAAAATAAAAGGGAGTTTCATTTAATATGAATAAACGCGTAAAAATTGTTGCAACACTTGGTCCTGCGGTAGAAATCCGTGGCGGAAAAAAATATGGAGAAGATGGCTATTGGGCTGGTCAACTTGATGTTGAAGCATCAGCTAAAAAGATTGCTGAATTAATCGAAGCTGGCGCTAATGTTTTCCGTTTCAATTTCTCACACGGCGACCACAAAGAACAAGGTGACCGTATGGCAACTGTAAGACGTGCAGAAGAAATGGCTCGTCAAAAAGTAGCCTTTCTTTTAGATACTAAAGGTCCAGAAATGCGTACTGAATTATTTGCTGATGATGCAAAAGAATACAGCTACACAACTGGTGAACGTATCCGTGTTACAACTGAGCAAGGAGTTCTATCAAGCCGTGATGTTATTGCGCTTAGCGTTGCTGGTGGACTTGATATTTACGACGAAGTCGAAGTTGGACACACTATCCTTATCGATGATGGTAAATTAGGACTTAAAGTTATTGAAAAAGACATTGCAACTCGTCAATTTGTTGTTGAAGTTGAAAATGATGGGATTATTGCAAAACAAAAAGGTGTTAATATCCCTAACACAAAAATCCCATTCCCAGCTTTAGCAGAGCGTGACAATGCTGATATCCGTTTTGGTCTTGAACAAGGACTTAACTTTATCGCTATTTCATTTGTTCGTACTGCAAAAGATGTTGAAGAAGTTCGTCAAATCTGTCGTGAAACAGGTAATGAACACGTTCAATTGTTTGCTAAAATTGAAAACCAACAAGGTATTGATAATCTTGATGAAATCATTGAAGCTGCTGATGGTATCATGATTGCCCGTGGTGACATGGGAATTGAAGTACCATTTGAAATGGTTCCAGTATTCCAAAAAATGATTATCACAAAAGTAAATGCCGCTGGTAAAGCTGTTATCACAGCTACAAATATGCTTGAAACAATGACTGAAAAACCACGTGCAACACGCTCAGAGGTTTCTGACGTCTTTAACGCTGTTATCGATGGTACAGACGCTACAATGCTTTCTGGTGAGTCTGCAAATGGTAAATACCCAGTTGAATCTGTTCGTACAATGGCTACAATTGATAAGAATGCTCAAACACTTCTTAACGAATATGGTCGTTTAGATTCTTCTAAATTCCCACGTACAAATAAAACAGATGTTATCGCATCAGCTGTTAAAGATGCTACACAGTCAATGGATATCAAACTTGTTGTTACTATCACTGAAACTGGTAATACAGCACGTGCGATTTCTAAATTCCGTCCTGATGCTGACATCTTAGCTGTTACTTTTGATGAAAAAGTTCAACGTGCTTTGATGATCTATTGGGGTGTTACTCCAGTTCTTGCAGAAAAACCATCTTCTACAGATGATATGTTTGAAGTTGCTGAACAAGTTGCCCTTGAAACAGGTCTTGTTCAATCAGGTGATAATATTGTGATTGTAGCTGGTGTTCCAGTAGGATCAGGCGGAACAAACACAATGCGCGTTCGTACCGTAAAATAATCTCGTTTCAGCCATGAGTTTTCATGGCTTTTTTATTGTCTTCTTGAAAATAGTTGGTAAACAATCAGTTTTTCAAACTTTTGTTATTCTGGATAACATGCTATAATAGAATAAAGATTAGGAGTAGTCATGGTTAAAAGAGATTTTATCAGAAATATCATATTAGCTTTGTTAGCTATCGTTATCTTTATTCTCTTAAGAATTTTTGTTTTTTCTACTTTTGAAATTCATAAAGAAGCTGAAAATGCATATCTAAAAAATGGAGATTTAGTAACGATACGTAGAAACATTAAGCCAAAGTATAAAGATTTTGTTGTATATAGGATTGATGACAAAGATTATGTCAGTCGTGTGATTGCCAGTGCTGGTCAAAGCGCTACATCCATGGATGATATTTTATATATCAATAATCAAGTTGTTGATGAACCCTATATTGAAAAAACAAAAAATGATTTTTTGACAACCTCTCCAATGGGGTCATTGTTTACTGAAGATTTTAATATCACAACCATTTCTAAGGGTAATAATAAAGTTATTCCAAGCGGAAAATACCTTTTATTAAATGATAATCGTCAAAATAAAAATGATAGTCGTGAGTTTGGTTTAATTGATAAGTCACAGATTAAGGGTGTTATTACCTTTAAAATTCTACCTCTAGATCAATTTGGATTTATAGAAAATGAGTAGTCAATTGACTACTCATTTTTAAAATTAGACTATACCAATAAAATGTTTGACAAGATAAAATAGGTGGTATATACTTAAAACATAGCTTTTTGGGTAGTTTTATTTGACTATACCAATTTAATTAATAAGAAAAGGTAGTAAGTTATTCTTACTAAGGTAAATAATAATGTGTGGTATTGTTGGAGTCGTAGGAAATCGAAATGCGACTGATATTTTGATGCAAGGTTTAGAGAAATTAGAATACCGTGGTTATGATTCAGCTGGTATTTTTGTTGCCAATGGTGACAAGTCAAGTCTAGTTAAGTCTGTAGGAAGAATTGCAGATTTGCGTTCAAAAATTGGTATTGATGTAGCTGGTAGTACAGGTATTGGACATACACGTTGGGCAACTCATGGACAAGCAACCGTTGAAAATGCTCACCCACATACTTCTGCATCAAGCCGCTTTGTACTCGTTCATAATGGTGTTATCGAGAACTATCTTCAAATGAAAGAAGAGTATTTAGTAGGCCATGAATTTAAAGGTCAAACAGATACTGAAATCGCTGTTCATTTAATTGGTAAATTTGTAGAAGAAGATGGTTTATCAGTACTGGAAGCATTTAAAAATGCACTTTCAATTATTGAAGGTTCATATGCTTTTGCCCTGATTGATACAGAGGATGCTGATACAATCTATGTTGCTAAAAATAAATCTCCATTGCTCATTGGTTTAGGCGAAGGCTATAATATGGTATGTTCTGATGCGATGGCTATGATTCGTGAAACCAGCCAATTTATGGAAATTCATGATAAAGAACTTGTTATCTTAACAAAAGATTCAGTGACTGTTTTAGATTATGATGGTAACCAACTTGAAAGAGATTCATATACAGCAGAATTAGACTTATCTGACATTGGAAAAGGAACTTATCCTTTCTACATGTTAAAAGAAATTGATGAGCAACCTACTGTTATGCGTAAATTGATTTCAACTTATTCTGATGAATCTGGAAAAATGGCAATTGATCCTGCCATTGTCAAAACTGTTCAAGAAGCAGATCGTATTTACATCTTAGCTGCAGGTACATCTTACAACGCTGGTTTTGCTTCAAAAGCAATGATTGAACAATTAACTGATACACCTGTTGAACTTGGTGTTGCTTCTGAGTGGGGGTATAATATGCCACTCTTAAGTCAAAAACCAATGTTTATCTTGTTGAGTCAATCAGGTGAAACTGCTGATAGTCGACAAGTTTTGGTTAAAGCTAACCAAATGGGGATCCCAAGTTTAACGGTCACAAACGTACCAGGTTCAACACTGTCACGTGAAGCTACCTACACCATGTTACTACATGCTGGACCAGAAATTGCAGTTGCTTCAACAAAAGCCTATACTGCTCAGGTTGCAGCACTTGCTTTCTTATCAAAAGCAGTTGGTGAAGCAAATGGTAAAAAAGAAGCTTTAGAGTTTGACTTAGTCCATGAACTTTCTCTAGTCGCTCAATCTATTGAAGCAACCCTTTCTGAAAAAGATTTCATTGCATCAAAAGTTGAGAAATTATTAGCGACAACCCGCAATGCTTTCTATATTGGTCGTGGTAATGATTATTATGTTGCCATGGAAGCTTCTTTGAAATTAAAAGAAATTTCATACATTCAATGTGAAGGGTTTGCAGCTGGTGAATTAAAACATGGTACAATTTCTCTCATTGAAGATGGCACACCTGTTATCGGCTTGATTTCTTCAAGTGAACTTGTTGCAGCTCATACTCGTGGAAATATCCAAGAAGTTGCAGCACGTGGAGCTAGTGTCTTAACTGTTGTTGAAGAAGGTTTGGACCGTGAAGGTGATGACATTGTTGTCAATAAAGTACATCCATATTTAGCAACTATTGGAATGGTCATTCCGACACAACTTATTGCTTACTATGCATCATTACAACGTGGCCTTGATGTTGACAAACCACGTAATTTGGCAAAAGCCGTTACTGTAGAATAATAGATTTTAAAGGCATCTTTCAGATGTCTTTTTTGTGTCACAGCTTTTGTGCCAAAGTTTGAGTTCTGATGTCAGCGTTTCCATGATAAGATAAAATTGTAAATAATTTAGGAGGCGTTCTAATGGAACAAAAATCTTCACTTAAAGTTAAAGTCCAAAAATTAGGTACAGCATTATCAAATATGGTTATGCCTAACATTGGCGCATTTATTGCCTGGGGTGTTTTAACAGCCCTATTTATTCCAACAGGTTGGTTACCAAATGCAGAATTTGCAAAAGCGGTAGGTCCTGCAATCACTTATTTGCTACCACTATTAATTGGTTACACTGGTGGTTATGTTGTTCATGGACAACGCGGAGCAGTAGTTGGTGCAATCGCAACCTTCGGTGCAGTTGCTGGTTCTGAAGTACCAATGTTTATCGGTGCAATGGCAATGGGACCACTTGGAGGTTGGGCAATTAAAAAATTTGACCAAGCTTTCCAAGAAAAAATTCGTCCAGGTTTTGAAATGTTAGTAAACAATTTCTCAGCTGGATTAATTGGATTTGGTTTACTCTTGTTAGCCTTTAAATTAGTTGGTCCATTTGTGGCAATCTTTACAACAGCTATTGGTAATGGTGTACAAGCTATCGTTGATATGAAATTATTACCGTTAGCTAATATCCTAATTGAACCAGCTAAGATTCTTTTCCTTAATAACGCTCTAAACCATGGTATTTTTACACCACTTGGAGCTGAACAAGTTGCTAAAACAGGAAAATCAATTCTTTTCTTATTAGAAGCTAACCCTGGGCCAGGTCTTGGTATTTTACTTGCTTACTTAGTCTTTGGTAAAGGTGCTGCTAAATCTTCTTCATGGGGTGCATTAATCATTCACTTCCTTGGAGGTATCCACGAAATTTACTTCCCTTATGTCATGATGAAACCAGCTTTATTCTTAGCTGTCATCGGTGGTGGGGTTACAGGTACATTCTTTAACCAATTATTAGGTTCAGGTCTTGGTGGACCAGCTTCACCAGGTTCCATCATTGCTATCTTAAGTATGGTTCCTAAAGGTGGAAGCTACTTAGCTGTTTTAACAGGTGTTTTCTCAGCAGCACTTGTTTCATTCTTAATTGCTTCTGTTATTCTTAAAGCAGATAAATCAGTAGATGATGAAAGCGCATTGGCTGAAGCTCAGGCAGCAACTCAAGCAGCAAAAGCAGAATCAAAAGGCCAAACTCTTTCCTCTCAAGCATCAGCACAATTTTCAAGTGATGATATTCAACAAATTATCTTTGCTTGTGATGCAGGAATGGGTAGCTCTGCAATGGGTGCTTCAATCCTTCGTGATAAAGTAAAAAAAGCAGGACTTTCAATACCTGTAACCAACAAAGCTATTTCAAATTTAACAGATGTAACTAACACATTAATTGTTACTCAACAAGAGCTTGCACCGCGCGCTGCTCAGAAAACACCACGTGCTGTTCATGTTTCAGTTGATAACTTCTTAGCCACTCCAAAATATGACGAAATTGTTGCTCAATTAGCAAAAAAGTCTAGTGCTGAACTTGCAAAAGATTTTGAGCAAGCTTCAGCAAAAGAAGAAGTTGTTGATTTAAATTATATTGATGAAGTTGTATTTGCCTATGGTGAGAACAAAGGTTCAGCAACAATGGGTCAGGCAACCCTGGTCGAAATTTTCAAAAATAGAGGCGTTGGAATTCCAGTTTCTAAAGTTGAAAATCATCAACTAGTTGCTTTCAATTCTAAAAATATTTTAGTTGTCACTAACATTGCTAACCAATCTGTAGCGCAGCAATTCGCACCACAAGCTCAATTACTAGTAGTTGATAGTCTAGTAACAACTCCAGAATATGATAAAATGGTAGATCGCATGCATAAATAACGACAAAATGGTGTATAATGACATTATGCTACTAACAAAACGTGAAGAACAATTATTGAAAGCTTTCCTGAATTATGGAAAGCTTTCAATTGATAATATGGGAGATATTTTAAAAGTATCAAGACGGACGGTATATCGTGTTTTAAATGAGTTGACGGACAGTCTTGAGAGTTTGAATATCAGTATTATTAAGGAAGATCAAAAATATTATTTAACAGGTGAACTTGAAGAATTAAGAGCATTTTCAAGTCAGGATAATTTCTCAAAAAATGAAAGACTGAACTTGATTACGTATTATCTTTTGATAGCCAATCAAGAAATCACAAATGAATTCTTACAAGAGAAATTAGCTGTCAGTAATGTCACTATTATTCAGGATATTGCCATTGTTGAGAAACGTTTGGCAGATTTCAACATTCTACTCAAGCGTCAAAAGGGTTACCAGGTAACCGATTCCCAAAAGCAAAAAAGATGGTTATTAGCAGTCCTTTTATCTAATAATCAATCCATTTCTGATTTTTGGAAGTTGAAAACAGGTTATTTTGATCTTATTCCTTTAGATCGAATGAGGGCAGCTAGAGATACATTTCAAAAATATCAGTCAGATATTCCTGAAATGGATTCAAAGTTAATGCAGTTTTTCTCAATCCTTTTGGCACTAAGTAATTGGCAAGAGATTGAGAGTTCCTCACACCAAGTGAGTAAACTGGCTTTGGATTTTTCTCAAAAAGTTTATGGAGAATTTTCTAAAGAGACCAAATCCTTATATTCTATTCAAGAGATCTTGTATTTTGCTCGACTTTTAGATCAATTCGTTTTAAAACGTCAAGAGACCCCACTTTTTCAAGAAAATTTTGATAGCGAATTTTATTACAATGTTTCTAACCTAATTGATAAGGTAGCTTTATATACCAAAATTAATTTTACAAAAGATAAGACACTATTTAAATTTTTATTTAACCACATCAGATTAAGTCTAGCGGTGCCTATCATATTTGCTGATAGTAACATATCAGATTTAGCACATGAAGCGCTCCATCATAACGATTACCTTCATCGCCTTATTCGTCTGTTAGTGATTGAAATTTTTCCAACGTACCTTCAAAGTGAATCGGAGTTCGAACTCATAACACTTCATTTTGCATCCAGTTTGAGAAGAAGTCCGACAATTTATCCCATTCGCTTACTCTTACTAACGGATGAACGTCCCTTAGCCACTGAACTTCTCATGTCACGGTTAAAACAAATAGCGCCTTTTGTGGAATATATTCAAACAAAAGGAAGTTCTCAATTGGATGAGGAGGATTTTGAGAGATATGACGCTGTTTTATCTACAAAATTATTTGCTAATGACAAGGTTCATTTAGTCTCAACTTTCCCAACTCCAAACGAATTAATTGAACTAGAACAGTGGTTACAAAACATTCAGATCAATCGTGACATTAAACGACGCGAGGATTCAACATTTTTTCAGCCTCCAATATTTAAAGACTATTTCAATGCTTCGCAATTGATTTTGAACCATTTTAGTTTGACAAGCCTAAAAAATGACAATTCTTTTGAACAAACCGTTGTTGAACTGATTAGAAGACTAGAAGATGTTACTGATTACCCTTATTTAAGTCAAAAGTTATTAAATCGTTTTAAAGAGAGTCCTATGGCTATTCCAGAAACAGGATTGGCATTACTTCATACCCAATCTAGTAAAGTTCAAAAATCTTCCTTTAAGGTTGTTGAATTGGAAAATCCAGTTATTGCAACATCGATGAATGGACAAGATGAGGAAGTTAAACGGATTTTAGTCATGCTGACGCGGCTAGAAGAAGATGAGGAAATCAGAGATTTGATGACTGCAATAAGTCAATCAATCATTGAAAATCATCTCTATACTGAAATATACAAAACGGGTAATTATGATATTATTTACCAATTACTCAATCAAATTTTTACAGAAAAAATAAAACATTTGGAGAATTAAAATGGAATTTCAAAAAGAATTAATCAAATTGAATCAATCCTTCACTCATTATGAAGAAGCCATTCGTTTTTGTGGTCAACTTCTTTATCATTTTGATTATGTTGAAGAAGATTATATTCAAGCAATGGTAGATCGAAATAATGAACTCTCTGTTTATATGGGGAACTTTATTGCGATACCACATGGAACAGATGCAGCAAAAGAAAAAGTCAAAAAATCAGGACTAGTTGTTGTTCAAGTCCCAGATGGTGTTAATTTTGGAACTGAAGAAAAACCTCAAATTGCAACAGTATTATTTGGAATCGCTGGCATTGGAGATGAACACCTTCAGTTGATTCAAAAAATATCCATTTTCTGCGCTGATGTTGATAATGTCATCAAACTAGCTGATGCTAAAACAAGTGAAGAAGTGATTACATTACTCAATTCTGTTGAGTAGTATCTGTTAATGTGAGAGGAGAACATAATGAAAACAGCAGTACATTTTGGAGCGGGAAATATTGGTCGCGGATTTATTGGTGAAATTTTATCAGCCAATCAATTCGCTATTCAATTCGTAGATGTTAACGAAGCTATTATTAATGCCTTAAATGAAAGACATTCATATGACATCGAAATTGCAGAGGATGGTAAACGTCATGTGACCGTTGAACATGTTTCTGGTATTAATAATCGTCTTAATCCTGAACAAGTGGTTGAAGCAATTGCTGAAGCTGATTTAATAACAACAGCAATCGGTCCAAATATCTTACCTTTTATTGCTGAATTGGTTGCCAAAGGTATTCAAAAACGTCGTGAGAATGGATCTGAGCAAGCTATTGATGTTTTAGCCTGCGAAAATATGATTGGTGGCTCTCAATTTTTACTTGAAGAAGTACAAAAGTATTTGACGGAAGAAGATATGACTTATGTAGATACATACGTAGGTTTCCCAAATGCAGCTGTTGACCGTATTGTTCCGGCTCAAAGCCATGAAGATCCCTTGTTTGTTGTAGTAGAACCGTTTAATGAATGGGTTGTTGAAACTAGACGTATGAAAAATAAAGAGCTACGTTTAGAAGGTGTTCACTATGAAGAGGATTTAGAGCCATTTATTGAACGTAAATTATTCTCTGTTAACTCAGGACATGCAACCTCAGCTTACACAGGTGCCTATGCTGGTGCTAAAACAATTTTAGAAGCTTTGCAATTACCAGAGGTCAAAGAACAGTTAGAAGCTGTCTTAGAAGAAATTAGAAGCCTCTTAGTCGCAAAATGGGACTTTGATCATGAAGAGTTGAAAGCTTATCATGGTGTTATTATTAGTCGTTTCGAAAACCCATATATTGTCGATGATGTAGTACGTGTTGCTCGTACACCGATTCGTAAACTTGGTTTTGATGAACGTTTTATTCGACCAATACGCGAGTTAAAAGAACGTGGTCTTTCTTACCAAAATCTTTTAAAAACAGTTGCCTATGTTTTCAATTACAAAGATCCTAATGATGAACAAAGTACACAACTGCAAGTCATGCTTTCAGACAATGACCTTGAAAAAGTTGTTAGAGATGTGACAGGTCTAGAAGACCAAGAATTGATTTCAGAAATCATCGACAGTATAGAGTCCTTATCTTAATCATTCGAAAACTCTCTTCAAAAAAGAGAGTTTTTTTATAAAAATATTTCTGATAACGCATTCATCTTGTCAAAATCCATATACTAAAGTAGAATATATGAAATAAGAATTTCGATTCATCATTTAAGGGGGCTAATATGTCATTACCAAATTGTTTAAACTGTCAGTCAGAATATGTTTATGAAGATGGACATCTATTAATTTGTCCTATGTGTTCATTTGAATGGACTCCAGGGCAAGAAGAAGAGCATTCAGAACAAATAGAAGTTCGTGATAGCAATGGTAATCTTCTATCAGATGGCGATACAGTAACTGTTATTAAAGATTTAAAAGTTAAAGGTGCACCCAAAGATATTAAACAAGGTACGCGTGTCAAAAATATTCGATTAGTAGAAGGTGATCATAATATTGATTGTAAAATTGATGGTTTTGGTGCCATGAAATTGAAATCAGAATTTGTCAAAAAACTATAATCCTTATATATTGGATTGTATTTTTATACAAAGTTCTCCCGAAATGTCTGATAATTTGATATAATGAGAACACCTATTTAAATTTAGGAGAAATCATGTCATATATTTTACAGGTGCTTCCGAGTCTATTGGATGGTGCCAAAATTACACTTCAAGTTTTTTTTATTGTTATTATTTTATCCATTCCATTAGGGGCAGTTTTTGCTTTTCTCATGAAAGTGAATTTTAAACCTTTGCAATGGTTTTTGACACTTTATGTTTGGATAATGAGGGGTACACCATTGCTCTTACAACTCATTTTCTTTTATTACGTCTTACCAAGTGTAGGTGTCACCTTTGACCGTATGCCGGCAGCTATTTTGGCATTTACCATGAATTATGCCGCTTACTTCGCGGAAATTTTCAGAGGCGGTATTGAAGCAATCCCTAAAGGTCAGTATGAAGCAGCTAAGGTTTTAAAATTAACACCTTTTCAAACCATACAGCATATCATTTTACCTCAGGTTTTTAAAATCGTTTTACCAAGTGTTTTTAACGAGGTTATCAACCTTGTTAAAGATTCCTCATTGGTATACGTCTTGGGTGTCGGTGATTTGCTATTAGCTAGTAAAACAGCCGCAAACAGAGATGCTACTTTAGCACCAATGTTCATTGCTGGATTGATCTATTTACTATTAATTGGAATTGTAACGATTATTTCAAAACAAGTAGAGAAAAAATTTAGTTATTATAAATAAGGAGGCCATATGTTAGAACTCAAAAATATTTCAAAGAAGTTTGGTCAAAAACATATTTTCGATCATTTTAACTTAACTGTTGAAGATGGCCAAATTCTTTCTCTAGTTGGGCCTTCTGGTGGTGGAAAAACAACCCTCCTTCGAATGCTTGCTGGATTAGAACCTATTGATTCCGGTGATATTTTCTATAATGGTGAACAGGTTCCTATAAACCATTTGGAAAATAGAAATCTCTTAGGTTTTGTTTTTCAGGACTTTCAGCTCTTCCCACATTTGACAGTTTTGGACAACTTGATATTGTCTCCAACGATAACGATGGGGCTTAAAAAAGAAGAAGCAAAGAATAAAGCTATTGAACTCTTAACTCGCTTGGGCTTAAAAGACCATCTGTTGGTGTATCCCCACTCTCTCTCTGGTGGACAGAAACAAAGGGTCGCCCTTGCCAGAGCTATGATGATTGATCCACAGATTATTGGTTATGATGAACCAACAAGTGCTTTGGATCCAGAACTACGGCAAGAAGTTGAGAAATTGATTCTACAAAACAAGGAAATGGGTATGACACAAATTGTCGTAACCCATGATTTAGCTTTTGCTGAATCCATATCGGATCGCATTTTAAAAGTAAATCCGAAATAAGAAAAAAGGCGGATATAGTAATGAACTTGAAAAAAATACTCCTAACAACATTAGCATTAGCAAGTACATTGTTTGTAGTAGCATGCGGAAAAAGCAGTGCTGCTAAAACTGATCAGTGGGATACTTATAAAAAAGAAAAGAGTATCACTTTAGGTTTTGATAATACTTTTGTTCCAATGGGATTTAAAGATGAATCAGGTAAGAACACTGGTTTTGATGTTGAATTAGCCAAAGCCGTTTTCCAGGAATATGGAATTAAAGTCAAATTCCAACCAATTAACTGGGATTTAAAAGAAACTGAATTGAAAAATGGAAAAATAGACATGATTTGGAATGGTTACTCTGTGACAAAAGAACGTCAAGCAAAAGTTGCTTTTTCTACTCCATATATGAAAAATGAACAAGTTTTAGTAACCAAAAAATCCTCAAATATCAATTCATTTGCTGCTATGAAAGGAAAAGTTTTGGGAGCTCAATCTGGATCATCTGGTTATGATGCATTTACAAGCAATCCTAAAATTTTAAAAGATATTGTTAAAGATAAAGATGCAACTCAATATGAAACCTTTACCCAAGCTTTTATTGATTTAAAAAACGACCGTATTGATGGTCTTTTAATTGATAAAGTTTATGCTAACTATTATTTGAAACAAGAAGGCGAGTTAACCAATTACAATATTGTCAAGAGTGAATTTGATGGCGAAGATTTTGCAGTTGGCGTTCGTAAAGAAGACAAAACATTACTTAAAAATATCAATTCAGCATTTACTAAACTTTATAAGAATGGAAAATTCCAAGAAATTTCTCAAAAATGGTTTGGAGAAGATGTTGCGACGGATAAGATGAAACAATAAAAGAAGAAAGGCAAATAAATGCCTTTCTTTTTTAGTATAGTTTTGTAATTTTATAATTCTTTGTTTTAGCTTTGAGAGTATCATTTGCTGAAATCTGATGGAAAATGAGGTACCAAACTTCATTTCTTCGCCAGATACTTGTATGTCGATTCCCTTCTAAAACATAGCTAATTAGTTTGGTTTTCTGGCTAATAGATTGTACATGAAATTGTTCAAAATTACTAGGGTAAAAGGTTTTTCTTTTTATAAATTCATCATGACTATACATCTGTCCATCTTTATCAATTAACTTAAAGTCTGGAGAAATAAAGTCTTCATAGTCAGGGATTTTTGAAAGGATAATCTTTTCATTTTTGAATAGCTTCTTTGTGACATTGGACATGAGTTCATCTTCTGGTATTTTGGAAGGTTCCACATGAATGTCAATATCATATACTGCAAATCGTTCACTTAGCAGTTGCTCTACTTGCTCAGTAATAGCATGGCTTTCGTATACGGATAAGTCAGGATTCATTTCTAGAACAATATCAAGGTAAACATTGCTTCCGTATGTACGTCCTCTTTGTGATTTAACCGCTGTAATTTTGGGAATTTCAAGAATAGCAGCTTCATACTTTTTAAGATGCTTATTGTCAAATCCATCTGATAAGCTAAAGGCACTTTGCATAAAAATATCATAAGCTGTTTTAAGAATGAAAAATGTGATAACAATTGCAGCTATTCTATCAATGATAGGTAAATGGAGGGAAGCTGCAACGATGGCTATTGATGTTCCAATTGAAGTGATAGCGTCTGACAAGTTATCCTTAGAAGCTGCAACTAAGGCACTGGATTTAACTCTCTTGGAGAGGCGTTTATTATAAGCATAAACCAAAAGCATGATGAGTGCTGAGATGACTCCTACAATAGCACCTAAGGGATCAATGGCGGTTTCTTTTCCAAAAAAGATGGCTTGAAGGGTTTGTATTAAGACTTGAAAACCCACAATAAACATAATAAAGGATGTGATAAGGCTGGACAAATCTTCAAATTTCCAGTGGCCAAACTTATGATTAGCATCTGCTGGTTGACTAGCCAAATGCAATCCAAACAATAAGGCCACATTGCCTACAATATCTGATAAGTTGTTAAAACCGTCAGCAACGAGGGAATTTGAATGAAAACTATATCCAAAGATAAGTTTGGCAATACTAATCACAAGATATGCAACAATACTTACAATGGGACCACGTTTAGCTATTCTTAAATTTTCAATTGGATTTTGATTCATGTTTTCTCCTCTTTATTCAATGCCCTTATTATAGCATATTTTTAGAAGGAGAAAAAAATATCAAATGACTTACTTTTTGTTAAAATAGCGTTGCGTTTCACTAATAATAATGGGTGAGAGAGCCAACAGGGCAATTAAGTTGGGCAAGGCCATTAAACCATTAACAATATCTGCGATAATCCAAATTAATTCTAATTTTAAAAAGCCGCCTAAACCTACCATAAAAACAAAGAAAAGTCTAAAGAGTGTAATGCCTTTTGTGCCAAAAAGGAATTCGAAACATCTCTCGCCATAGTATGACCAGCCAAGAATTGTTGTAAATGCAAAGAGTACCAATGAAAATGTCAGAGCGTGAATACCTACATGTCCAAAAACAGAAGCAAATGCTGCCTGTGTTAACGGGGCACCTTCTAAATGACTTGTCCATTGTCCTGTTATTAAAATGGCAAATCCTGTAAGACTACAAATGATGATGGTATCAATAAAGGTTCCTGTCATTGAGATCAGTCCTTGTTCAACAGGTTCGTTGGTTCTTGCTGCAGCGGCAGCAATCGGAGCAGATCCTAAGCCGGACTCATTTGAGAATACACCACGAGCAATTCCTTTTTGAATGGCATCTTTAACCAAAGCGCCTGAAAATCCCCCAAGTGCAGCAGTTGGTGTAAAGGCCGATTTAAATATCAGCATAAAAGTTGGGAGAAGCATTTTGCTATTTGCAAGAATAATGGCAAGTGTTGCGAGTATGTAAATAATAGCCATAAATGGAACAATTTTTTCAGCTACCTTAGAAATAGATTGTATCCCACCAAAAATGATACAAGCCACTACGATTGCGATAAGGATACTCGTTATTTGAGAGGATAATCCAAAACTATGGTTAATAGCAGAGGTGATTGAATTGACTTGCGCAAAGGTACCAATCCCAAATAAAGCGACCAGAATACCTGAAATAGCAAATAAGATGGCTAGAGGTCGCCATTTTGTCCCCATACCATTAACAATGTAATACATCGGCCCACCTGAAATCTCGCCTTTTGCGTCTTTGGTTCGATACTTTATGGCCAAAACGCCTTCAGCATACTTAGTAGCCATACCAAAAAAGGCTGCTACCCACATCCAAATCAAGGCACCTGGACCACCAGATTTGATTGCTGTTGCCACCCCAACTATATTTCCTGTTCCCACTGTTGCGGCAAGAGCAGTAGCAAGCGCAGCATAGCTTGAAATATCACCGTGTCCTTGATCTTCCGCAAAAATTAAACGAAAGGCCAGTGGCAACTTTAGAATTTGTAGAAGTCTTAAACGAATAGATAAATAAATACCAGTACCTACTAAAAGAATCAGTAAGGGCGGTCCCCAAACAAAATTATCGACTGCAATTGCATATGGTAACATGAAATATCTCCTTAAAAAATAGAGAATGATACCCCAAAAGAAAAGAAGTCATCTCATGAGATGACTTCTGAAATAGGTGACAAAAAAACATAAGTAATGTGAAAAGACATACTTAATCTATTTATCTGTTACCTTCTGTCCTTTTGCCTGAGAGATTGAGCACAGTTGCCTTGCCCCTTCGGCGCCTAAAAAGGTCTCTCCAGAAGTCCGTCCACCAACAGTCCCGTTCATTTCTGAACACCTGAGAGTTTAACTCCTTCGGCGAAATTACTTTCTTCTCCTGTGTGGTATCATTCGGTGTTATTAAATTGCTTCTATCATAAAATAAATAACGAATGATGTCAATAAAATTTTAAAAATAATTTGCTTTTTACTATTTTATCGATAATATTTCGACAGATAGTATTGAAAATTAATACAATTTTTCATTTAATCAATATCATGTTATAATTTTAAGGTTGATAGAAGAAAATGACTAGCAAAACAAGTAAGTAGGAGAAAGCATGAATCCTTTATTAAATGGAATGAATGATAGACAAGCAGAAGCCGTAGAAACAACTGAGGGCCCTCTTTTAATCATGGCTGGAGCTGGATCGGGTAAGACACGCGTATTAACACACCGAATTGCCTATTTGATTGATGAAAAATGTGTTAATCCATGGAATATTCTAGCCATTACCTTTACCAATAAAGCTGCGCGTGAAATGCGTGAAAGGGCACTCTTATTAAATCCAGCAACTCAAGAAACTTTGATTGCTACCTTTCACTCAATGTGTGTCAGAATTTTACGAAGAGAAGCTGATCATATTGGCTACAATCGAAACTTTACCATTGTTGATCCTGGGGAACAACGGACATTGATGAAACGTATCCTGAAAAACCTAAACTTGGATCCCAAAAAATGGAATGAACGCTCAATTCTGGGAACAATTTCAAATGCTAAAAATGATTTATTAGATGAAATGGCATATGAAGCGCAAGCATCTGATATGTATTCGCAAATCGTAGCACGTTGCTACAAAGCCTATCAGGAAGAACTAAGACGTAGTGAAGCAATGGATTTTGATGACTTAATCATGATGACATTAAGGCTGTTTGATAAAAATCCAGAGGTTCTTTCTTATTACCAACAACGCTATCAGTATATCCATGTGGATGAATATCAAGATACCAACCATGCTCAATATCAGTTGGTAAAATTACTGGCATCCAGATTTCAGAACATCTGTGTGGTTGGTGATGCTGACCAGTCTATTTATGGCTGGCGTGGCGCTGACATGCAGAATATATTAGATTTTGAAAAAGACTATCCTAAGGCAAAAGTAGTTCTATTAGAAGAAAACTATCGTTCTACCAAAACAATATTGCAAGCAGCTAACGATGTGATTAGGTATAATAAAAATCGCAAAGAAAAGAAATTATGGACTCAAAATGATCAGGGTGAAAAGATTGTTTACCATAGAGCCAATGATGAACGAGACGAAGCGGTCTTTATTGCATCTACAATTTCTAATATGTGTTTAGAGTTGGGAAAAAGTTTCAAGGATTTTGCAGTCCTTTATCGTACAAATGCCCAATCTCGCACAATTGAGGAAGCCTTTTTAAAATCCAATATACCATATACGATGGTTGGCGGTACAAAATTCTACAGTCGTAAAGAAATTCGTGATCTTATTGCTTATCTCAATATCGTAGCCAATCCATCAGATAATATTTCTTTTGAAAGAATTGTCAATGAACCCAAGCGAGGAGTTGGTCCTGGTACCTTAGAGAAATTACGACTATATGCCTATGATAGTCAATTGTCATTATTAGAGGCATCTAGTAATTTGTTTTTATCCCCATTAAAAGGAAAAGCAGCTCAAGCAATAACTGATTTGGCCACTTTATTGACATCACTAAGGCAAGACTTAGATCATTTATCCATTACCGAATTAGCTGAAGCATTATTAGAAAAAACCGGTTACTTGGAACAATTAAAAATTCAAAATACACTAGAAAGTCAAGCTCGAATTGAAAATATTGAAGAGTTTTTATCAGTTACCAAAAACTTTGATGATAACCAGTCGCCTACCAATGATGAAAGTGGCATTGATACATTGGGTCGTTTTTTAAATGATTTAGCCTTAATTGCGGATACTGATGATGATAAAACGGAGAGTGCAGAAGTAACCTTAATGACCCTGCACGCTGCAAAAGGGCTAGAATTTCCAGTTGTCTTCCTAATCGGTATGGAGGAAGGTGTCTTTCCTTTATCTAGAGCATCTGAAGATCAAGATGAGTTAGAGGAAGAAAGACGTCTTGCTTATGTAGGTATCACGAGAGCAGAACAAATTTTATTCTTAACTAATGCCAATACACGTACCTTGTTTGGTAAAACGAATTACAATCGTCCATCACGGTTCTTAAGAGAAATTTCTGAAGACTTATTAGCCTTTCAAGGATTGGCGCGACCTGCGAATAGTTCATTTGGTGTTCGTTACTCTAACGAAAAGCAACATCAATTTGGAAAAGGCATGTCCTTATCGCAAGCTATTCAAAGTCGTAAAGCACAGGTACAACAGACACAGATAGCTGTTTCAAATCATTCAAATGAAAATGTGACGTGGGAAATCGGAGACCTGGCTAGACATAAAAAGTGGGGAGATGGTACTGTTTTAGAAGTAACAGGGAATGGACAGAGTACGGAACTTAAAATAAAATTTCCAGAAGTTGGACTCAAAAAATTACTTGCAAGCGTTGCTCCAATTGAAAAAATAAATAAGATATAATTGAAGGCTAATTTACATAGCTTTCTTTTTTTTATAAAATAATGCTTTTTTCTTGCAAATTCATTTTAGTAATGTATAATAACAATATAAATAAAATATCGAGTGGTCACTTTAATAACGTGTATAAATCAACTGATTTCTTATCTATGATTGTAATTTGTTATTAAATGACACTAGATATTATATTTAGGTAGTCACTTTGGAATGTCAAGTGATTGCTGTTAGTAAGAAAAATGAATTTCATTTTTCATAACGTAAACCCTAGGTACAATAGTACCAAAAGAAAAGGAGAATTATCATGGGAATCATTTGGACATTAATCGTAGGTGGTATTATTGGACTTATCGCTGGTGCATTGACAAAACACGGTGGATCAATGGGATGGATTGCTAATATCCTAGCAGGTTTAGTAGGGGCTTACATTGGTCAAGCTCTATTAGGAACATGGGGTCCATCATTAGCTGGAATGGCATTGATTCCATCAATTATTGGTGCAGTGATTGTAGTTATTGTGACTTCATTTATTCTAAGTAAATTAAATTAGTCAGTATCATTAAGTAGTTATTGATAACTGAAATTAAAGAGAATAAATTAAAGGAGAATTATTATGGGAATTATTTGGACATTAATCGTAGGTGGTATTATTGGACTTATCGCTGGTGCATTAACAAAGCACGGTGGATCAATGGGATGGATTGCTAATATTCTTGCAGGTTTAGTCGGAGCTTACATTGGTCAAGCTCTATTAGGAACATGGGGTCCATCATTAGCTGGAATGGCATTGATTCCATCAATTATTGGTGCAGTGATTGTGGTTATTGTGACTTCATTTATTCTTAGCAAACTCAATTAATCATTTTTAAAACATAAAAACTCCCGATTAAAAGAGAAGGACATAGAAAGAGGTCAGTATGGCGAAATTTCTAAAGATTATTTATAGTCTTTTGGGTCTAATCCTTTTATCCATTTTTATCATGGTAATGGGTGTGACTCAAGGCTACTTAAAGATGCCGTCTAGTCTTAATTGGTTTGCTTGGGATTTAGATAAAATCCCAGGTTTCCTTAATCCTGGACTTTACTATTATTTCTACTGGATAGCAGTAACACTTGCCTTATTAACGATTATTGGTATTTTAGTCATTATTTTTTACCCAAGAACCTATACTGAAGTTCAATTAAGTAAAAATCAAGGTTCTTTACTTTTAAAAAAATCTGCTATTGAAGGTTATGTTAGGACAGCTATGCAACAATCAGGTTTGATGACAAAACCGAGTGTAACTGCTGAACTTTACAAACGTAAATTTAATATTAATGTTGCTGGAAAACTTGATTCACGGGTTGCTGTTAGTGAACAAGTCAATGGCATAAAAGAGGGTATCGAAAAAGGTTTAAATGACTTTTTTGGAATTGATAAACCTGTCAAATTTAATGTTTATGTTAAAGACATAGCAGAAACCGAAATGAAATACGGTAAGCGCAATCGTGTAGAATAGGAGATACAATATGGAGTTTTACGAAAAATACAAGTATCCCATTATTGGTGGTATCCTTGGTTTAGTTTTAGCTGTATTGCTAATGTCATTTGGATTATTTAAAACACTTTTAGCTATTATTTTTATCATTTTAGGTGTTTATGCTGGGCTATTTGTTAAAAAAACTGGCATATTAGAACAACTGTTTAAACAAAACCGTCGGTAATACATTTACATAATATCACTTTTCATAACAGGAACTTTTTTACAATGTAGAATAGGAGAAAAAGACTATGACTGATACATTTATTAAAAACACACAACCAACTCAAACTCCAACCATTCGTGGTGAATTAACATATGAAAATAAAGTTATTGAAAAAATTGTAGGACTAGCAATTGAACATGTTGATGGCTTACTCGCAGTTAATGGTGGTTATCTATCAAATATTAAAAATAAGCTTGTTAATACAGACTCAGTTCGTGACGGAGTTAATGTAGAAGTAGGTAAAAAACAAGTTGCTGTCGATTTAGATATCATTGCAGAATATCAAAAACATGTTCCAACTATCTTTGATGAGATTAAAGCTATTGTTGAAACAGAAGTTAAAAAAATGACAGACCTTGATGTCATCGAAGTCAATGTTAATGTTGTTGACATCAAAACAAAAGAACAACACGAAGCTGATAAAGTTACATTACAAGATAAAGTGACAGATGCTGCACATGCAACCAGTCAGTTTACGAGCAAACAAATAGGTAACGTAAAATCTGCTACCGATAACGCAGTTTCAACTGAACCGCGTGTTCAATAAGATCATCATTTCTGCTATTGCATTTTAGAAAGAAGGACTCAGTATGTCGGATGAAAAAGTAAAAGCTAAATTAGGTCAAATTAGTGGTAAAGTCAAAGAAACTATTGGAAAAGTTTCAGGTGACAAATCATTGGAAACAGAAGGTAAAGTTGAAAAAACATCTGGTAAATTAGAAGAATTTGCTGCTGATGCAAAAGATTCTATCAAGGGATTTTCAGATGGTCTCAAAAAAGATAAATAAAGGAGATTCTATGACTATAAATGATATCAAAAGTACACTAACATATGACGATAAAGTCATCGAGAAAATTGTTGGACATGCTCTTGAAGAAGTTGATGGTTTACTCGCTGTGAGCGGTGGTTTCTTTTCAAATCTTAAAAAGAATGTCGTTAACTCGAATTCCGTTACGGATGGCGTTCATGTCGAAGTTGGCAGCAAAGAAGTGGCCGTCGATTTAGATGTCATTGTTGAGTATGGTAAAGATATACCAAAAATTGCGGATGCCATTAAAGAAATTGTCGCCAAAAATGTTGATGTTATGACACATTTAAATGTCGTAGAAGTTAACGTTAATGTTGTCGATATCCGAACAAAAGAAGAACAAGCTCAGGCGGAAGTAACTGTTCAAGATAAAGTTTCAAATGCTGCTAATTCAACTTCTCAGTTCGTAAGCTTAAAAACAGAGCAAATGAAAGAAGCGGTCTCTAATAGCGATACAAGGGAAGCTCCTCTTAACTAGTTTTCCAAACAACTTTAAATGGTAGAAGATGAGAGCTGGTCAAAAACCAGCTCTTGATTTATGGCTATTCAAAGTGAGATGCTATTGAATTCTTTGTGAAAATATGATTTAATAGGAATGTTTGAGTTAGTCAGTAAAGGAGAAGTAGTATGACTACAGGTAATAAGAGCGAAGTGACAACTTCCAAATATCAAAAGATTGCAGTTTCTGTAGCTCAACGCATCGCAAGTGGTGAATATGAAGTTGGCGAGAAATTGAAGTCACGTACGACGATAGCGTCAACATTCAATGTTTCTCCAGAAACAGCACGTAAAGGATTGAACATTCTAGCAGATTTAAATATTTTAACTTTAAAACATGGTAGTGGGGCTATTGTCCTATCCAAGGAAAAAGCAATTGAATTTATTAATCAATATGAATCCACTCATTCTATTGCCGTAATAAAGGAAAAAATACGTCAAAATATTCGTCATCAACAAGGGGGGATGGAAGAATTGTCATCATTGGTCAATGATTTTTTGATGCAAAGTCAAAATATCAGTAAGCAATTTCCTCTTGCACCATACGAAATTATTGTCAATAAGGATACTGATCATTTTGGAAAATCAATTGGCGTTTTAAATTTGTGGCATCAAACTGGGGCTACTGTAGTAGCTATTGAACATGAAGGCCAATTTTTGATTTCTCCAGGTCCTTATGCAGTGATTGAAAAAGGAGATCATATCTACTTTGTTGGTGATGACTCTGTATATTCACGTATGAAAAACTTTTTTAATCTGTCTATGGGACTATAAAGCGAGATGACTCATCTTGCTTTTTCTTTTTAAAATAAGTCAAATTAATCGTAATGTTCTTTAGGATAAGTTAAAATAGACCTATAAACTATTTATTGACTTTGCTGAATTCAAGGAGGTAAGCATTATGACCACATTTATTGGAAAACCTGTAACTTTATCAGGACAACAATTTCAAGTTGGAGAAACTGCTCCTGATTTTAAATTAATAACGCCAAGTTTAGAAATGAAATCATTATCTGATTTTAAAGGAAAAAAGGTTATTAGTGTCGTTCCTTCTATCGATACAGGAATTTGTTCAACGCAAACACGTACATTTAATAAAGAATTATCTGAACTTGACGATACTCACGTCATTACTATTTCAGTTGATTTACCGTTTGCACAAGCAAAATGGTGTGGAGTCGAAGGTTTAGATAAGGCCATAATGCTTTCAGATTACTATGATCATTCATTTGGAAAAGCTTATGGCTTACTTATGGAAGAGTGGCATCTTTTAGCACGAGCAGTCTTGGTTTTAGATGAGGATAATCAAATTGTATATACTCAATATCTGGAAAATGTAAACTCTGAACCGGACTATGTTTCTGCAATAACAGCACTAAAATCAATTCAATAATCAACAAAAGGCTCAGTCCCTTAATGACTAGTATTGAACCTTAAATGAAAAGTTAAGGACTTCCTTCTATAACAGATAGAAGGAAGTCCTTTTAGTTTTGATCTAAAGTAACCGCTTTGAGGATAATAGTCGTTAATGCTTCAGGTGATTCTTTTCCCCCACTTTTTATCCAATAAGAAATGATACTTTCGATACTAGATAAATAGACTTCTAAAGCATATTCATAGGGTATGCCACCATATTGTTGCCTTACAATATGATCATGATTTTCAACTGTAACTAAGACTCGGTAAATAAAATCCTTGATAGTCTGTGTGAATTGTAAAGATGATGATTGAGAAACGGCTTCTATAAATTGAAAATTTTCTTTTAAAAGTGTTAGTGTTTCAATAAGTAATTGTTTGGTATCTGTATAAATAGAAGGACTGTCTAATAGATGAAAAAGTTTGTCCAGACTTTGATTCTTCAACTGATCAATCATATCATTTTTATCTTTATAGTGTAGGTAAAATGTTCCTCGATTGATGCCTGCTTTTTGACATAAATCAGAAATAGTAATGTTCTCAAAATCTTTTTCAAATAATAGTTGAGTAAGTGCTTCTTGTAATCGCTTTTTAGATTCTGTTTTTCTTTTTTTCATAGATTTCTTTCTTAAATAGACAGCTTTCTATTTTTTGTTCTTGTCGATTCTTTTGCCTCATTATATAATATGCTTATGGTTAAATCAACATAATGTTCAAATAAGGGAGAATTGAAGTGGCCTATATTGAAATGAAAGATTCTTGCAAATCCTATAAAGTTGGAGAACATAGAATCATTGCTAATAATAAAGTTTCTTTTTCTGTTGAGAAAGGAGAACTTGCAGTCATTTTAGGAGCGTCTGGTGCTGGAAAATCAACTGTATTGAATATTTTGGGAGGAATGGACACCAATGATAGTGGACAGGTTATTATTGATGGTCAAGATATTTCTTCCTTTAATGCAAAACAATTAACAGAATATCGGAGAAGAGCAATTGGCTTTGTTTTTCAGTTTTATAATTTAGTTCCAAATCTTACAGCCAAGGAGAATGTTGAATTCGCAGCAGAGATTGTTTCAGATGCTTTAAATCCTAAAGATGTTCTTAGTTCAGTTGGATTAGCAGATAGGTTTGATCATTTTCCTAGTCAATTGTCTGGAGGTGAACAACAGAGAGTTTCAATTGCGAGAGCCATTGCTAAAAAACCTAAATTGTTATTATGTGATGAGCCTACAGGTGCATTGGATTATAAAACGGGAAAGCAAATTTTAAAATTATTACAAAGTACAGCTCAAGATAATGGAACAACAGTTGTCATTGTAACACATAATAGTGCCTTAGCCTCGATTGCTGATCGCGTCATCTATATGCATGATGCAAAAGTGATTAAAACAGTCATCAATAAAACCCCTAAATCTATTGATGAGATTGAATACTAAGAGTGAACGCTATGAAAAAAACACTACGAAAAGACATATTAAGATCCATTAGGACCTCCAAAGCCCGTTTTTTATCCCTATTTTTATTAATGACAATAGGTTCCTTTGCTCTAATTGGCTTAAAGGTGACTGGTCCAGATTTAGCTAGAAGTGGCAATCAATTTATTCAAAGTAATAAGGTGATGGACTTGTCAGTATTAGCCTCTTCTGGTCTGTCAGAACAAGACAAAAAGGAATTAGAGGAAATTCCCAATGCAAGTATTGAGTTTGCTAATCTTTTAGATGTTGAAGAAGTTGAAAATAAGGATTCAGTTCGTTTATATTCTCTTCCAGAAAAACTTTCTAAACCAATACTGAAAGAAGGGAAACTACCCGAACAGAATAACGAAATTGCATTAGCTAGTTGGCAAAAAAAACGTTATAAGATTGGAGAATCAATCACTTTTTCTGCAAAGGAAAGCAAGCTTTTAAAGGAAAAACAGTTTAAAGTTGTTGGTTTTGTCGACTCTTCAGAAATCTGGTCAAAGAAAAATTTAGGCAATTCTGGTTCGGGTGATGGTCAACTTTCCTATTACGCTTTTATAAAATCTGATGTTTTTAACATGTCCTCTAATCTTGCTCGTATCACATATGATAAACTTGCAAAAATGGATAGTTTCTCGAATGCTTATCAAGAACTTTTGGAAAAATATGAAAACAAACTCCAAAAAAAACTAAAGGATAATGGAATAGCCAGATTAAAGGAAATACAGTTACAAAGTCAAAAAAGTTTGACCATTGCTAAGGCAGAACTAACGAGAGCTAAAGCTGAGATAAGCACACAAGAAAAAGTGTTATCCTATTTAGATGAGGATGAGGCAACCATTGCTAAGAATAAGATTGATCAAGCAAAAGAAAAAATATTAGCTCAAGAAGAGGAACTCGAAAAACATCAAAAAGCAATCGAAAATCTTCCAACACCTCAATATAGCTTATTTAGTAGAACGCTTTTACCTGGTGGTGAGGGGTATCAAATTTACAAATCTTCAGTAGGCTCAATTACCAAAGTAGGTCATATTTTTCCGGTTGTCCTTTATTTAGTTGCAGCTTTAGTGACATTTACCACAATGACACGTTTTGTAGATGAAGAAAGAGTTAATTCTGGCCTCTATGCTGCACTTGGCTATTCCAAAAATGATGTTTTAAGAAAATTTTTAATATATGGATTTTTAGCAAGTTTTCTTGGTTCAACAGTTGGTATTCTAGGAGGCACCTATTTACTCTCTTCTCAGATTGCAAAAATTATCACCAAGCCATTAATTCTAACGGAAATCCGTTATTATTTCTATTGGAAGGATGCCTGTTTGGCCTATTTTTTAGCAAGTTTGTCAGCTTTATTGCCTGTCTATCTTATTGTTAGAAAGGAACTTTTCCAAGTTCCAGCACAGCTTTTATTGCCAAAAGCTCCGACCAAGGGATCGAAAATCATTTTAGAATCGATTACAATATTATGGCAGAAATTAAGTTTCACGCAAAAAGTAACCCTTAGAAATATTTTTCGGTATAAGCAAAGAATGCTTATGACTATTTTTGGTGTTGCTGGTTCTGTCGCCTTACTCTTTTCTGGTTTAGGCATCCGTTCATCTTTATCAAAAGTTCTGGATCACCAATTTAACCAGTTGAGCCCTTATCACTTACTTGTTATTGGAAATGATAATGATTTTGAAAATAGCAAAGCTGTTCAGTCATTTTTAAAAAATAATGCGATTAAAGATTATAAAAAAAGTGATTTTGCAAGTCTTGCTTTATCAATTTCTGGTCTTCATGAGCTTCAAACCTCATCGCTTATTATTTCTCATGAGAAGCAATTATCTCCACTTCTGAATTTTAAAGAGATTAAGACAAAATCTTCTGTCGATATCCCTGAAAATGGGGTGTTAATGTCAGAGAAATTAGCCCGTTTTTACAAGGCTAAAGTTGGGCAAAAAGTAATCTTAACGGATAATCAAGGCAGACATTTCAAGGTTGAAGTGGCAAATATTATTGAGACAAATGTCGGACATTATCTTGTCATGTCTAATGATTACTACCGATCCGTTTTTAGTAAAGTTAAAGCACAACCAGCCTATTATATTAGTCTAAAAGATTCAGATGAAAAAGCCGTTAAAAAAATAGCTAGAAAGGCATTCGATTTAAATGCTACTGAGTCAGTCATTCAAAATACGGTTCTAATAAAAACAGTTAATGCTTTGGTAAATTCTCTTAACCAAATCATGTTATTTCTTGTGATATTATCAGTCTTGTTAGCCTTAGTTATCTTATACAATTTAACAACAATCAATATAGCAGAACGTTTGCGTGAGTTATCTACTGTAAAAGTTTTAGGATTTCATGATAGTGAAGTTACCTTATACATTTACAGGGAAACCGTTATTTTATCCACCTTAGGGATAGCTATTGGAATAGTAGTGGGCAGGTATTTGCATTCCTATATAATGACAGTTATTAGTGCTGCTAATATGAATTTCGGTAAAGATGTTGATCTTTATGTTTACCTTATACCGATTATTGCCATCGCCCTATTAGTCTTTGCCTTAGGAATAATAGTACATACTAAATTGAAGAAATTAAATATGTTAGAGGCATTAAAATCGGTTGATTAAAGAAAAGAAGTAAAAGTTGAAACTTTTACTTCTTTTTATCTTGCTATTAGAGTGAAAAAGTGATAGTATTTAAATACCACAAGATAATAGAAGGATACTAAAACTATGGAAGAGTTGCTGAGAGATTACTTGGAAGATGGCAAAGAAAAAATTAGACTAGGGGATGTTGTAGATTGTTTCAAAGGTAAAGCTATTTCTAGTAAAGTGGAAGATGGAGAATTTGGTTTAATAAACCTTTCTGATATGACAAAAGAAGGGATTAACTATGAGGGCATTAGGACCTTTCATTTGGATAGAAGACAACTCTTGCGTTATTTTCTAGAAGATGGTGATGTTTTGATTGCCTCAAAAGGGACTGTGAAAAAAGTTTGCATTTTTCATAAACAAAAAAGAGAATTTGTTGCTTCTTCTAATATTACAGTATTAAGGCCAATTGAAAAATTAAGAGGATATTATATCAAATTCTTCTTGGACTCAGAAATTGGTCAGTCATTTTTAGATGCAGCTGACCATGGTAAAGATGTGATTAATCTATCAACAAAGGAACTGCTTGATATTCCAGTTTCATTGATACCACTTGTCAAACAAGATTATCTTATAAATCAATATTTGCGAGGTTTAAGTGATTATCACAGAAAACTAAAAAGAGCTGAGCAAGAATGGCTGTTTATTCAATCAGAGATTGAGAAAAGTTTACATTAAAATCTAAGTGAGGGGTTATGCCATTAGTTGAAAGAAGTATAAAAATGGTTTTAGCAACTATTTTATCAATTGTAATAGCAGATTATTTAGGATTACACTTCGCCACTTCATCAGGAATAATTGCTTTGTTAAGTATTTTAGATACAAGACAAACATCTTTGCAAATTGCAAAAAATCGATTGATAGCTTTTGTTATTGCTTTTCTCATCGCAATCGTGACCTTTTCTATTCTTGGCTATGACATTCTTGCCTTTTCTATTTATTTAATGTTAACTATACCTCTTTTATATTGGAAGAATCTGGAATCTGGATTGGTACCAATTACCGTTCTAGTGACACATCTTATGTTGGAAAAAAGTGTCTCCTTATCAATTGTTACAAATGAGTTTGTCCTTTTTCTGGTAGGAACAAGTCTAGCACTTCTTTTAAATAGTTACATGACGACAAATGATCATAAAATTCAAAAATATCATTCTCTAATAGAGAAGGAGTTAAAGGCTCATTTATTTTTGTTAGAAGAGAGATTATTGTTGAAACACCAAGATGATTTAATGGATAATGTCAAACTACTAGAGAATCTTTTGGAAGACGCTTTAGCTCTGGTTTACCGTGAAAGTGCTAATCAACTATTTCAGCAAACTGATTATCAGATTCATTATTTTGAAATGCGTCGTAGGCAATGTCATCTACTCAGAGAAATGGTGAAAATAAGTCAAAATATTTGGGAAAGTCAGCGAGAGACTGTTCTACTCGCCCATTTTATTCATGAGACAGCTAGTCAATTA
Source organism: Streptococcus uberis (assembly GCF_900475595.1). Classification (NCBI taxonomy): domain Bacteria; kingdom Bacillati; phylum Bacillota; class Bacilli; order Lactobacillales; family Streptococcaceae; genus Streptococcus; species Streptococcus uberis. The sequence continues at coordinate 999,054 of NZ_LS483397.1, read as the reverse complement.
AGTGAAAAAAATTCAGCCAAGACACTAATTGATGATATTCATCTTTTATTGGAGACATATCGACAAAGAGAGTTACCAAAAACAAGATCTGAATTTGAAAATCGTGCACAATTGTTTAAACTGTTGCAAACGTTGGAAGATTTTATTAGAGAAAAAACAGAGTTTTATCAGCGTTACAATCCGTAATAATCATTAAAAGATCAGGATACTTGTACTGGTCTTTTCTGTTATAATAGAGGTAGGAATTGCAAGAATGGAGAAATTATGAAAGAAATCAAATGTCCACACTGTCAGACTGTTTTTGCTATTGATGAATCTGAATATAGTCAACTCTTGGCTCAAGTTCGTGGGGCTGAATTCGAAAAAGAACTTACGGAAAGAATGCACAATGAGATAGCGCTTTTAGAAGAAAAATCAAAGAATCAATTACAAGAGCAATTAGCATCAAAAGATACTCAAATTCAGCAATATCGAAACCAGCTTGACAGCTTGGAAAAAGACTATAAACATCAACAAAATGAAATCTTAAATGTTAAGGAGCGCGAAATAACCGCATTACAACAAAAGCTTGAACAATTAGAGTCTCAGAATGCCCTAAATCTAGCTCAACAATTAGCAGAAAAAGATAAAGCTTTAGCGACATTAACCAATCAACTGGAAAAAATCGAACTAGAAAATCAGCATAAACGACAAACTGAACTGTCACAAATTGAAAAAGAAAGAGATTCTTTAAAAAGTCAATTAGTCGTTCAAGAAAAGGAAAATGAATTATCTTTAGCTTCACTTCGGAATGACTATCAGATTCAATTAAAAGCAGCAAATGAACAGGTAGAATTTTATAAGAATTTTAAAACTCAGCAGTCGACAAAAGCGATTGGGGAAAGCCTGGAGCTTTATGCTGAAAGGGAATTTAATAAGGTCAGAAGCTATGCTTTCCCAAATGCAGAATTTACTAAAGACAACATACTTTCGAGTAGAGGATCCAAGGGGGATTATATTTATCGTGAATATGATGACAATGGTGTTGAAATATTGTCCATCATGTTTGAAATGAAAAATGAAGCTGATACCACTAAAACAAAGCATAAAAACAGCGATTTCTTTAAAGAATTGGATAAAGATCGCCAGGAAAAAAATTGTGAGTATGCTGTCCTTGTAACCATGCTAGAAGCCGACAATGATTATTACAATACTGGAATCGTTGATGTCAGTCATGAATATGAAAAAATGTATGTTGTTAGACCACAGTTATTTATTCAGCTTATAGGAATATTGAGAAACGCTTCGCTAAATGCCTTAGCATACAAACAAGAGTTGGCTTTGGTTAAAGAACAGAATATTGATATTACTCACTTCGAAGAAGATTTAGACCATTTTAAAACAGCGTTTGCTAAAAACTATAATTCGGCCAGCAGTAATTTCAAAAAAGCAATTGATGAAATTGATAAATCTATTAAACGCATGGAAGAAGTCAAACGTTTCTTAACGACCAGTGAGAATCAACTAAGGTTAGCAAACAATAAATTAGATGACGTATCTGTCAAAAAACTAACACGCCATAATCCGACAATGCGTGAAAAATTTGATCAGTTAAATAATCACTAGAAAAAGCTTGTCCATTGAGCTTTTTCTTGTCAATTACCTCAAAAAATGGGTATAATAAAAAGGTTAAATGCAATGAAAAATGAAAGTATAAAATGAAAAACGGAATAATTAATCTCTATAAAGAAGCTGGTATGACTTCTCATGATGCAGTCTTCAAACTAAGACGTCTTTTACATGAAAAAAAGATTGGTCATGGTGGTACCTTGGACCCAGATGTTTCGGGTGTGTTACCCATAGCGGTAGGAAAAGCAACACGTGTCATTGAGTACATGACCAATGCCGGCAAAGTTTACGAAGGTACAGTCACACTAGGCTATTCAACAACAACAGAAGATTCCAGTGGTGATATCGTATTAAGGACACCTGTCAATCGGCCACTTAGTGAAGCTGAAGTTGATTTTGCAATGAAATCATTTGAAGGTGATATTGAACAGATACCACCTATGTATTCTGCCGTTAAAGTGAACGGTCGAAAACTATATGAGTATGCTCGAGCGGGCCAAACTGTGGAAAGACCTGTTAGAAAAGTAAGAATTGAACAATTTATTCGTACTAGTGACTTAACATTTAAAGATAATCTCTGCACTTTTGATTTTAAAGTTATATGTAGTAAAGGAACTTATGTTCGAACCTTAGCCGTAAATCTAGGGGAAAAATTAGGTTTTGCAAGCCATATGTCCTATCTGAGACGGACAGCTTCAGCTGGACTTACTATTGATAAGTCTTATACTTTAAATGAGATTGAAACATTGATTTCTCAAGACAAACAAGATTTTTTACTTCCAATTGAAGCAGGTGTTGAAGGTTTACCCAAATTGGTTATTACTGATTCGGAAAAAAGTGATATTGTTCACGGAAGAAGAGTTAATTTACCAAGTAATGAACCAACACTAGCAGTATTTTTCGAAGATTCACTAGTAGCTATTTTGGAAAAACGTGACGATAGTTATAAACCTAAAAAAGTATTAGTGTCAAATATAGAGGAGCAAAGATAGGGAATGGAAATTACTCAAATCAAGTCATATCAAGACATAGCAGAAAACGATGAAACTATTTTAGTTCTCGGTTATTTTGATGGTCTCCATCTTGGTCATAAAGCTCTTTTTGATCAAGCCAAAAAACTGGCTGAAAAAGAGTCTTTAAAAATCGTAACACTGACGTTTAATGAAAGCCCCAAATTAGCTTTTACTCGCTTCACGCCGGATTTATTGCTACATATTGCCTACCCTGAAAAACGTTATGAAAAATTTTCAGAATATGGCGTTGACCACCTTTATCTTATTGATTTTACAACAGATTTTTCAAAAGTGTCTTCTGATGATTTCATAAAGTACTATATTGGACAATTAAAAGCTAAATATATTGTTGTAGGATTCGATTACAAATTTGGTCATAATCGTACAAACTCTGACTATCTTCAACGAAATTTTGAGGGAAAAGTTTATACGATTGACGAAGTTTCAATTGATGGACGAAAAATATCTTCAACATGGATCAGGGAATTAATTAAAGAAGGTAACGTGTCAAAGATCAATCAATTATTAGGTTATGAGTTCTCTACCCGAGGAATGGTTGTTCATGGGGATGCTAGAGGAAGAACCTTAGGCTTTCCAACAGCAAATTTAGCACCAATTGATCGTACTTATCTTCCAGCTGATGGAGTCTATGTGACAGATGTCATTGTTAATGGTAAAAGACATCGATCAATGACAAGTATTGGAAAAAACGTCACTTTTGGGGGAACTGAGTTACGATTAGAAGCTAACATCTTTGATTTTGATCGTGATATTTATGGTGAATCTATTGAAATCATTTGGTTATCTAAAATAAGAGAGATGACAAAATTCTCTGGAATTGAAGATTTAGTGGATCAGTTACATGCTGATAAACAGATTGCATTAGAATGGCCAAACATGGTGAAGAATTCTGAGAAATCCTAGAAAAAGGATAGCCAATTTTATTAAATTTTTGTATAATAAAGTAAGAATAACGACAGAGGAAGAGTATGGTTACTTTATTTTTATCACCGAGTTGTACCAGTTGCCGTAAAGCAAGGGCTTGGCTCATGAAACACGAAGTTAATTTCGAAGAACACAATATCATAACAAGTCCACTAAGTCGTGATGAATTAATGGCAATTTTATCCTTCACAGAAAATGGAACTGAAGATATTATTTCAACCAGATCTAAAGTTTTTCAGAAATTAAACATTGATGTCGAAGAGCTTTCTATCTCTGATTTAATTGACTTAATTGCTGAAAATCCAAGTCTTTTGCGTCGTCCAATCATAATGGATAAAAAAAGAATGCAAATTGGATTTAACGAGGATGAAATTAGAGCCTTTTTACCAAGAGACTATCGTAAACAAGAATTACGTCAAGCCACTATAAAGGCAGAAATTGAGGGGTAACATGTCAGATAATTATAATTATCCTCTTGATATAAATTGGAGCACTGACGAGATAACATCAGTGCTTCATTTTTTAAATCAAGTTGAAAAAGCATATGAATCAAAAGTAGATGCGAATCAACTCTTGGAATCTTATAGAGTATTTAAAGAAATAGTAACTAGCAAATCTCAAGAAAAACAAATTGATCGTGAGTTTGAAAAAAGTAGCGGTTACTCTACTTATAGGGCAGTCCAGAAAGCAAAAGAAGTTGAGAAAGGGTATTTTTCACTTGGAAGATAAATTTTCATTTGCAAAACAACTAATCAAAGAAGCATCTCTTTTCATTAAGAATAGAATGCAGGATAATCTTTCCGTCCAAATAAAAAGCAATTACGACGATTTAGTTACAAACGTTGATCAAGAAACACAAGACATGATGATTAAGCGCATTCTTGAGCATTTTCCAGATGATCATATTTTGGCAGAAGAAGATGATGTGAGACATCCAATTTCTGATGGTAACGTTTGGGTTATCGACCCAATTGATGGAACGGTAAATTTTATTGTACAGAGAAATCATTTTGCGATTATGTTGTCTTATTTTGAAAATGGAATAGGACAATTTGGGCTCATTTATGATGTTATGAATGACCAACTTCTTTCAGGTGGGGGTTCATATGATGTCCATCTGAATGATTTCACGATTGAAAGATACCACTCTAAACCTCTTGATCGCTCTTTGATAGCCTGTAATTCAGGTATGTATTTAACTAATGATAAGGGGGTAGGTAATCTTATAAAGCATTCTCTAGGTGTGAGAATTTATGGTGGTGCCGGCATTTCAATGATGAAAGTCATGACTGGCGAATTATTAGCATATATTTCTTACATTCAGCCGTGGGATTATGCAGCAGCCATGGTTTTAGGGGAAAAATTAGGTTATGTCCTTCTAACACTTGAAGGGGAAAAACCTGATTTTGAAACCAGGGAAAAAGTGATATTTTTACCGGAATGCGAACTCGAAATGATAAAAAATTATTTGTTTAAATAATTTTTTTTGCCCATTTTTATATAAATTTTATGTAAAGGATAGGTAAAAGTTTGGTAAAAAAATTCTGGCTTTTAGCTTGAAAGTTCTTTATGTGAACTGTCAGATATGTTATTATTATGATTGAGTTTGTTTTAAACTCCTGTATTTTTGATGAATAGGAAAAAGTGAATATGAAGAAGTTCTTTTTAGTAGGTATGTTAACTCTTTCGATGTTAACCTTAACTGCTTGTTCTAGTTGGATTCAAAAGGGTGAATCTATTACAGCAGTAGGATCAACTGCATTACAACCTTTGGTTGAAGCCACTGCTGATGAATTTGGGAAACATCATTTGGGTAAAACCATTAATGTCCAAGGTGGTGGTTCAGGTACTGGTTTGTCACAAGTACAATCGCAAGCCGTCCAAATTGGTAACAGTGACTTGTTTGCTGAAGAAAAAGATGGCATTGATGCAAGTAAATTAGTCGACCATCAAGTTGCTGTCGCAGGGTTGGCAGTTATTGTTAATCCTAAAACTAAAGTATCAAATCTCACAACAGATCAGTTGCGAAAAATTTTCTCAGGTGAATATACTAATTGGAATCAAGTAGGCGGACAAAACTTAAAAATTTCTGTGATAAACAGAGCAGCAAGTTCTGGATCTCGAGCAACCTTTGACAATGTTATTATGGGTGATGTTAACCCTAAACAAAGTCAAGAGCAAGATTCAAATGGTATGGTAAAATCGATTGTCTCACAGACACCAGGAGCAATTTCCTACCTTGCATTTTCTTATGTAGATGAATCAGTTAAGTCAGTTAATTTAAATGGTTTTTCCGCAACACCTGAACATGTCAAAACAAATGAATGGCCAATTTGGTCCTACGAGCACATGTACACTTATGGCAAAGCAGAGGGATTGACAAAAGAATTTCTTGATTACATGCTTTCAGAAAAAGTGCAACAGAATATTGTCACTCACATGGGTTATATTCCAATGACTGATATGAAAGTCATTAAATCACATGATGGCAAAGTCACTAAAAAGTAGTGGGGGAAATATGAATAATCAAGAATTAGCAAAGAAATTAGTGTCTCCTTCAAAGAATTCACGATTAGAAAAGTTTGGTAAAACCTTAACATTTCTTTGTTTGGGACTCATAGTATTTATTGTTGCAATGATTTTAGTCTTTGTTGCACAAAAAGGCTTATCAACATTTTTTGTAGATAAGGTAAATATTTTTGACTTTTTATTTGGAAAAGAATGGCAACCTAGTATCAAAGGTAAAAATGGTTTACCTATTTTAGGAGCATTGCCAATGATAAGTGGGTCTTTCTTAGTAACCATTTTATCAGCTCTCATCGCTACTCCATTTGCAATTGGAGCAGCAGTCTTTATGACAGAGATTTCTCCAAAATATGGAGCAAAACTGTTACAACCAGCAGTTGAGCTTTTAGTTGGTATCCCATCGGTAGTATACGGTTTTATTGGCTTACAAATTGTAGTTCCATTTGTTAGAACACTTTTCGGTGGTACTGGTTTTGGTATTTTATCAGGTGTCTGTGTACTTTTTGTTATGATTTTACCTACTGTAACCTTCATGACAGTCGATAGTCTTAAAGCAGTTCCAAGACATTACCGGGAAGCAAGTATGGCAATGGGTGCAACCAGATGGCAAACCATCTGGCGCGTTGTGTTAAATGCTGCAAGACCAGGAATTTTTACAGCAATCATTTTTGGTATGGCAAGAGCATTCGGTGAGGCACTAGCAATTCAAATGGTTGTCGGAAATTCAGCTGTCATGCCAACATCACTTATTACCCCTGCAGCAACCTTAACTTCAGTATTAACTATGGGTATTGGAAACACTGTAATGGGAACTGTACAAAATAATGTGCTTTGGTCACTTGCTTTAGTTTTATTATTAATGAGTCTAGCCTTTAACTCACTTGTTAAATTAATTACGAAAGAGAGAAAGAGAAATTATGAACGCTAAAAAAGTCGATAAATTAGCAACTGGGATTTTATATACCATTGCTGGAATCATTGTAGCTATTTTAGCTTCATTAATCTTATTCATTCTTCTGCGAGGAATCCCGCATATTAGTTGGCACTTTTTAACAGGTAATTCCTCTTCATATGAAGCAGGAGGAGGAATCGGTATTCAACTTTACAATTCCTTTTTCTTATTAGTCGTTACACTAATTATCTCTATTCCATTATCTACAGGTGCGGGTATCTATCTTGCTGAATATGCCAAAAAAGGTCCATTAACTAATTTCATTCGAACTTGTATTGAAATTTTATCATCTCTACCATCAGTAGTTGTTGGTTTGTTTGGCTATTTGATATTTGTTGTTCAATTTCAATATGGATTTTCCATTCTATCTGGAGCACTTGCTTTAACTGTTTTTAATTTACCGCAAATGACACGTAATGTGGAGGACAGTTTATTACATGTTCACCATACACAGAGAGAAGCAGGCTTAGCATTGGGATTATCAAGATGGGAAACTGTTTTCCATGTTGTTATTCCAGAGGCGCTACCAAGTATTGTTACAGGGGTAGTTTTAGCATCTGGTCGTATTTTTGGAGAAGCAGCAGCACTTATTTACACAGCAGGTCAATCAGCGCCAGCTTTAGACTGGGGAAACTGGAATCCTTTAAGCGTCACAAGTCCTATCTCGATTTTCCGTCAGTCTGAAACCTTAGTAGTTCACATTTGGAAGGTCAATAGTGAAGGAACGATTCCTGATGGCACCTTGGTTTCAGCAGGTAGCGCAGCAGTTTTATTAATTTTTATCCTAATTTTTAATTTATCTGCTCGTTATATCGGTAAAAAACTACATTCTAAAATGACTGCAGCCAAATAAATAGAGGAGATAAGATGACAGAATATAATTGGAATGAACGTCATATCAAAACTTTCCCAGAAGAATCAGTGGCATTATCAACAAAAGATTTACATGTCTATTATGGTGGCAAAGAAGCCATTAAAGGGATTGATATGCAATTTGAAAAAAATAAAATTACTGCTTTGATTGGACCATCTGGATGTGGTAAATCAACCTATCTTCGAAGTCTAAATCGTATGAATGATACAATAGATGTGGCTAAAGTTACAGGTGAAATCATGTATCAAGGTATTGATATTAATAAACCTGAAATGAATGTTTACGAAGTTCGAAAACACATTGGTATGGTTTTCCAAAGACCAAATCCATTTGCTAAATCAATTTATCGGAACATTACTTTTGCTCACGAAAGAGCTGGCATTAAAGATAGTAAAATATTAGATGAGATCGTTGAAACATCTTTAAAACAAGCAGCACTTTGGGATCAAGTAAAGGATGACTTACATAAATCTGCTTTTACCTTATCAGGTGGTCAACAACAGAGACTTTGTATTGCTAGAGCAATTTCTGTTAAACCTGATATCCTATTGATGGACGAACCAGCCTCAGCACTTGATCCAATTGCAACGATGCAGTTAGAAGAAACAATGTTCGAATTGAAAAAAAATTATACAATCATCATTGTAACGCATAACATGCAACAAGCAGCCCGTGCAAGTGATTACACAGCCTTTTTCTACTTAGGCGATTTGATTGAGTATGATAAAACTAGGAATATTTTCCAAAATGCGAAATGTCAATCAACCAATGACTATGTTTCTGGTCATTTTGGATAGAAGGGAGAAACGATGTCAGAACCCATTTTACAGATAAAAGATTTATCTGTTTACTATAACAAAAAGAAAACACTCAAAAATGTTTCACTCGATTTGTATCCAAATGAAATCACTGCTTTTATTGGACCGTCTGGGTCAGGAAAGTCCACTTTGTTACGTGCTATTAATCGAATGAGTGATTTAAACCCTGAAGTAACTGTCACTGGATCAATTAGTTACAATGGTCATAATATATATAGTCCTAGAACTGATACAGTTGATCTAAGAAAAGAAATCGGTATGGTATTTCAACAGCCAAATCCTTTTCCGATGTCAATATATGAAAATGTGGTCTTTGGATTACGGATCAACGGCATAAAAGATAAACATGTATTGGACCAAGCTGTCGAAACTTCTTTAAAAGGCGCTTCCATTTGGGAAGAAGTCAAAGACCGTTTGCATGATTCAGCACTTGGACTATCTGGAGGACAACAACAGCGCGTATGTGTTGCTAGAGTTCTTGCGACAAGTCCAAAAATCATTTTATTAGACGAGCCAACATCTGCATTAGATCCCATTTCTGCAGGGAAAATTGAAGAAACACTTTTTGCCTTGAAAAATGATTACACAATGGTAGTAGTAACACGTTCAATGCAACAAGCATCACGTTTATCAGACAGAACAGGATTTTTCTTAGCTGGAGATTTGCTTGAATTTGGAAACACAAAAACCATGTTTATGAATCCAAAACGTAAGGAAACAGAAGATTATATCTCTGGTAAGTTTGGATAATAGAAATTGAGGAATTCATATGTTACGAACGAAATTTGAAGAAGAATTAGATAAACTACACAACCAATTTTATTCAATGGGAACAGAGGTTTTAGCCCAACTGAATAAGACAGTCCGTGCTTTTGTTAGCCATGATCGTGATTTAGCAAAAGAGGTTATCGAAGAAGATGATTTGATTAATGAGTTTGAAACAAAACTTGAAAAAAAATCATTAGAAATCATCGCCTTGCAACAACCTGTTTCAAACGATTTACGAACCGTGATAACTGTTTTAAAAGCATCCAGCGATATTGAAAGAATTGGAGACCACGCTTCCTCAATTGCTAAAGCAACCATCAGAATGAAGGGTGAAGAGCGTTTACCAATTGTTGAAGAACAAATTAATCAAATGGGCAAAGCCGTAAAAAGAATGGTTGAGGATGCTTTAAATGCATATATTACTGCGGATGAAGCCAAAGCCTATGAAATAGCAGCAAATGATGAAATTATTGATAATTATTTCAGAGATATTCAAGCTTTAGCAGTTGAAGAAATCAGAAAGACACCAGATGCTGTTTTTGCTGGTAAAGAATATTTTCAAGTTTTAATGTATTTAGAGCGCATTGGAGACTATGCAAGAAATTTATGTGAGTGGATTGTTTATCTCAAAACTGGAAAAATTATTGAATTATAAGCAAATATGATATAATAGTGGTTAGAAAGTTTTTTCTAATCACTATTTTTTTTAAGAAATAAGGAGCTTTATGAATACTGTAGAATACTTGATTGAAAAGTTTGTTCCTGAAAATTATAATATCTTTTTGGATATTAATCGTGATACAAAGACATTTAGTGGCAATGTAGCCATTAATGGTGAAGCGCTTGATCACATCGTGTCCTTCCATCAAAAAGATCTCAGCATTCAATCAATTTTATTGGATAATGAACCTGTCATTTTTCATGAAGATCATAAATCAGAAACGGTTCATGTTGAACTACCTGTAACGGGACTAATGACACTTGTCATAGAGTTTTCAGGAAAAATCACAGATAATATGACTGGAATTTATCCTTCTTATTATACTGTTGAAGGTGTCTCAAAGGAAGTTATTTCAACACAATTTGAAAGTCACTTTGCAAGAGAAGCCTTTCCTTGTATTGATGAACCTGAAGCTAAAGCGACTTTTGACTTAAGTATCAAATTCGACCAAAAAGAGGATGAAATTGTCCTTTCAAATATGCCTGAAATAAATGTTGAATTGAGAAAAGAGACTGGACTTTGGACCTTTGATACAACTCCCAAAATGTCATCCTACTTGCTTGCATTTGCACTAGGTGAATTACATGGTATTACAGCAAAAAGTAAAAATGGAACAGAAGTTGGTATTTTTGCTACCAAAGCTCATCCAAGTACTTCTTTAACCTTTTCTCTTGATATAGCTGTAAGAATCATCGATTTCTATGAGGATTACTTTGGTGTCTCTTACCCAATTCCACAATCTTACCATGTGGCTCTACCTGACTTCTCAGCCGGTGCAATGGAAAATTGGGGATTAATTACCTACCGTGAAATTTATCTCTTAGTTGATAGCAATTCAACTGCCTCAAGCCGCCAACAAGTGGCCCTAGTCGTGGCACATGAATTAGCACATCAATGGTTTGGAAATTTAGTAACCATGAAATGGTGGGATGATTTATGGTTGAACGAAAGTTTTGCTAATATGATGGAGTATGTGTCAGTAGATGCTATTGAACCATCTTGGAATATTTTTGAAGATTTTCAAACAGGAGGAGCACCATTAGCTCTTAAAAGAGATGCAACAGATGGTGTTCAGTCTGTCCATGTTGCAGTAAACCACCCAGATGAAATCAATACGCTTTTTGATCCGGCTATTGTCTATGCTAAAGGCAGTCGCTTAATGCACATGTTGCGTCGTTGGTTAGGAGATGATGCTTTTGCCAAAGGACTTAAAGTGTATTTTGAAAGACATCAATACGGTAATACGATTGGCCGAGATCTATGGAAGGCTTTATCTGATGCCTCAGGAAAAAATGTAGGAAGTTTCATGGACTCATGGCTAGAACAGCCTGGTTATCCATTGCTTACCGTTAAGGTAGAAAATGATCAATTAATCATTAGTCAAGAGCAATTCTTTATTGGAGACCATAAAAAACACGATAGATTTTGGTCAGTCCCATTAAACGCGTCGTGGACTGGCATACCAGATGTTTTAACAGAAAAAACAATGGTCATTCCGAACTTTAATCAATTACTATCTGAAAATAATGGCCCACTATTACTTAATACTGAAAACACTGCCCATTATATTACCGATTATCAAGGACAACTTTGGGAGAGTCTTAAGAGTTCAGTTTCAGAGTTGAGTGAAATTACAAAGTTGCAAATCATTCAAGAACGAAGACTTTTGGCTGAAAGTGGTCATATTCGCTATGCTGAGTTAATTCAGTTGGTGTCACTTTTCGATAGTGAAAAATCTTACTTAGTAACTTCTGCTATACAGCAAATTATTAGTGGACTAGAACGTTTTATTCCAGAAAACTCTGAAGAAGAGAAAAACTTTAAAACACTTGTCTCGAAAGTATTTTCATCTGACTATCATAGATTGGGCTTTAATAAACAAGAGGGTGAAAGTGACGAAGATGAGATGATTAGACAAATTGTCTTAAATCAATTAATTGCAGTTGATTATAGTGATGCTATCGGTAAAGCAAATTCCCTATTCAAAGACTATTCTAATAACTTAGCAGACATTCCGGCAGCTATCAGGAGATTTGTCCTAGTTAACCAGATCAAACATTTTGAAACAGATGCTCTTGTTGATCAGTATTTCGACCTGTATATCAATACTACAGACAATAACATACGTTTGGATTTAGCAAATGCATTATCAAAAACTCAAAATATGATGACATTGAAGCGTATCATCGCAAGTCTAAAAGATAAAAGTATTATTAAACCACAGGATCTATCAATGTGGTATAATGTTTTATTATCTCAAGAATTCACGCAAAATCCTATTTGGGAATGGGCTCGCCATGACTGGGAATGGATTCAAGCTGCACTTGGTGGTGATATGAGTTTTGATAAATTTGTCATTTTACCAGCAAATCACTTCAAAACCGAACAACGGTTATCAGAATACAAAGCTTTCTTTGAACCTAAACTTGATGATATGGCAATCCGTCGAAATATTAAGATGGGCATAAACGAAATCAAAGCCCGCGTTGCTTTGATTGAAAAAGAAAAAGAAGCCGTACTTTTAACTCTTCAAAACCTCTAATGATGAGAAGGCATCTTGTTTGATGCTTTCTTTTTCAGTTTAGTTTCAATTAAGAAAGTTAGTGTATGTTAAGGTCACAAGTGTAAAAACATGTCAATATTAAGATTTAGGGAGATTCCAAATGATAAAACTCTTATTGGTAGAGGATGATTTAAGCTTATCCAATTCCATCTTTGACTTTCTAGATGATTTTGCAGATGTCATGCAGGTCTTTGATGGTGAAGAAGGACTATACGAGGCAGAAAGTGGTGTCTATGATCTTATTTTATTGGATCTGATGTTACCAGAAAAAAATGGCTTTCAAGTATTGAAAGAATTAAGAGAAAAAGATATCAAAACACCGGTCTTAATCATGACCGCTAAGGAAACCATTGATGATAAAGGTCATGGTTTTGAACTAGGAGCGGATGATTATTTAACGAAACCTTTTTATTTAGAAGAGTTAAAAATGCGCATCCAAGCCTTGCTTAAAAGGTCTGGAAAGTTCAATAATAACCTTATTCGTTACGGGAACATTCAAGTTGATACAGACCGTAATATGGTTACTGTTAACCAAGAAAACATTGAATTATTAGGTAAAGAATATGAACTTCTGATTTATTTTCTACAAAATCAAAATGTCATTCTTCCTAAATCTCAAATTTTTGATCGAATTTGGGGATTTGATAGTGACACAACCATCTCAGTAGTAGAGGTTTACATTTCTAAAATTCGAAAAAAACTAAAATCTACTGATTTTGCCACTAATTTACAAACACTAAGAAGTGTTGGTTATATTTTGAAATCTAATGACTAAATATAAAGAATTACTTAAATCCGATAATTTCAATCACTTTTCCCATTATTTTTCTGTATTTACGGGCATTTTTGCGGTTATGACTTTCATTATCCTTCAGATTATGAAATTTGGTGTCTATTCATCTGTTGATAGTAGTTTATTGACAGTTGCCAAGAATTCAGAGAATTATACCAATAAGACCATGGAGAGGATTTCTTCCTTTTATTTTGATAACCAAAGTGGTCATTTTAAAGCTAGTACAGAAGCATTTAAAATAAAGAATGATAATGAGCCGGTTGCAAATACAGATATCTTACTCTTTAGTTCAAACGGTATTGTTATCAACAGTTTTGATGCGCTTTCCAATTTTCAAAATTTTACGCTGAATAAAAACGAATTAAATACGATTCAAACGCAAAAATTAGTCAATTACTATGGCCATGAAGAAAAATTTCATACCATTACAGTAAGGGTACATTCCAAAAACTACCCTGCAATCGCCTATATGATGGCCGTAGTAAATGTTGAACAGTCAGAAAAAACAAATGAACGATATGAGAAATTTATCATAATCGTTATGATTGTGTTCTGGCTCATTTCCATTATTGCTAGTATATATCTGGCAAATTGGAGTAGTAAGCCTATCATTGAGAGCTATGAAAAACAAAAAATGTTTGTTGAAAATGCCAGTCATGAATTAAGGACGCCTTTGGCCGTTTTACAGAATCGTTTAGAAAGTTTATTTCGAAAGCCAAATGAGAGTATTCTTGATAATAGCGAAGCCATTGCGTCAAGCTTAGATGAAGTCAGAAATATGAGAATACTAACCACTAATCTTCTTAATCTTGCGAGACGTGACGATGGTATAAAACCCGACTGGGAAGAAATTGATGCTCAATTCTTTAATAGTATTTTTGAAAATTATAGCCTTATTGCAGAAGAAAATGGCAAATCATTCCAGTTTGATAATCAAGTTCATAGAAAAGTAAAAACTGATAAAGCTCTACTCAAACAATTGTTAACGATTCTTTTTGACAATGCCATAAAATATACTGATGCTGACGGTGAGATTGAAATACAGGTTTCAACTGGGGATAAACATCTCTATCTTACTGTCTTAGATAATGGACCTGGCATTAATGATATTGACAAAAAGAAAATTTTTGACAGATTCTATAGAGTCGATAAAGCCAGAACAAGAAGTAAGGGTGGATTTGGATTAGGATTAGCCTTAGCTCAACAAATCGTTCAATCTTTAAAAGGAAGTATTGTCGTTAAGGATAATAGGCCTAAAGGGACAATTTTTGAAGTCAAATTTTAAAAAAGTGCTTGGTATAGTAACCTAGCACTTTTTGAATATGAAAAAAACTCCTAGAGGAGTTTTCATTGGATATTTATTAGCCAAGTTTTGCAGCAAGACGTGCTTTATCGCGGCTAGCTTTGTTAGCGTGAATCAAACCTTTTGATTCAGCTTTGTCGATGCTTGAAGAAGCAGCGCGGAAAAGCTCTTCAGTTGGGTTTGCTTCAAATGCTTTGATAGCAGTACGCATAGCTGATTTTTGTGCTGAGTTTTTTTCGTTTGCTTTAACGTTAAGTTCAGCGCGTTTGATAGCTGATTTAATATTTGCCAATGTTTTCACCTCCGTATTAATCTAACTACACTATTATATAGAAATTATATCTGTTTGGCAAGTCAAATTCATTTTTTGACGTAAATTTCATCTATTTTATGATCTTTTGCTTTATGCAAAATAATCTCAGCACGGTTTCGTGTTGGTTCGATAAATTTTTCTAAGTTCTCTAGATTTATTGTTTTCCAAACTTCTTTAGCGAATTGAACAGCTTCAGGACGTGGCATTTCAGCGTATTTAGAATAAAAACCAGAGTCATCATCTTTAGTCAAGTCCAAGATTCTTTCGAATCGTTCGATATACCAGTTTTCAATATGTTTGCTATCTGCATCGATATAGATTGAAAAATCAAAGTAATCGCTCATGTATAGTCGGTTATTTTGTTGATTTTGGAAAACATTAATCCCTTCAACAATTAAAAAGTCTGGACTCTCAATCGTTTGAACGTGATCAGGTACAATATCATAAATTTCATGTGAGTAAACGGGTATGGATTTCGTTAAGCCATTTTTGATACCATCTAAAAAGTTTAGCAATAATTCCATATTATAAGATTCTGGAAAACCTTTACGATTTAAAATATCATGATCAACCAAATAGCTGTTAGGGTATAAAAATCCATCGGTCGTTACCATTTCAACTTTGCTTGATTTAAATGTCCTAGCAAGAAGTAGTTGAAGGAGACGACTAGTCGTCGATTTACCGACTGCCACTGAACCAGATATTCCAATAATAAAAGGTCTATTATGAGCTTCTTTTTTTAGAAAAAGGCTTTTGGAAAAGGATAAATTTTCTTGATTAATTTTGTAAATCTGAATGAGATTCAATAAAGGTAAGTATACCTCAGTCACATCCTGAATATCAATGTTGTCATTTAGACTGGTAATTGTTTCCAATTCGTCTTCTGTTAACAAGGGTCGTGACTTTTGATGTAACAATTTCCAAGATTCACGATTAAGTTTTAAAAAATTGATAAATTCATTTGACATAAGTTCTCCTAATAAATGGCAATATCAAAATTATAACATGACACTAAAATATTTGGAAAAATAAACCACTATTTTAACTATTTCCTAACATTTCATGACACCTACATAGGTATATTTGTTTACATTATGGTTTAAAATTATACATTCCCTAGAACATTCGTAAAAAGCGAACATTAAAAGAAAAACCCTTTAAAACAAGCGTCTTGTAAACCATTTCAAAGTGTGATAGAATGTAAAAGCATCGATAAAAGATAGGAAAAACTATGTCAAAAATGTATTATGATGAAAATCCAGACAGTAAACATGATATTCATGAATTGAAAGTGAAACTTTTGGATACTCCCTTTACTTTTTATACCGATTCTGGAGTCTTTTCAAAAAAAATGATTGACTATGGTAGTCAAGTTTTATTGCAAACACTGTTATTTGATAAAGGCGATACGGTATTAGATGTCGGATGCGGCTATGGGCCGCTTGGCATATCATTAGCAAAAGCACAAGGTGTTCAGGCAACATTAGTTGACATTAATAATCGAGCTATTGAGTTAGCTAAGAAAAATGCAGTTATTAATAATGTCTCAGCAACTATTTTTCAATCGAATATCTACGAAAAGGTTTCTGGAACTTTTGACCATGTTATTAGTAATCCTCCAATTAGAGCTGGTAAAAAGGTTGTTCACGAAATAATAGAAAAATCTCAATTGTTTTTAAATAAAGGTGGGGACCTAACAATTGTTATCCAGAAGAAACAAGGGGCTCCAAGTGCAAAAGAAAAAATGGAAAACATGTTTGGAAATGTTCATATTTTAAAAAAAGATAAAGGCTATTATATCCTAAGGAGTATTAAGGAATGAGAGCAGTAGATTTAATTCAAAAAAAACGCGATGGCTTAGAATTATCAACCCAAGAAATCGAATGGTTAATCTCTGGCTATGCTAATGGGTCAATTCCTGATTACCAAATGTCAGCTTTTGCAATGGCTGTTTATTTCAAAGGTATGTCTACGAGGGAAACCAAAGATTTAACGATGTGTATGGTTGCAACTGGGGATCAAATTGATCTAAGTGCAATTCCAGGGGTTAAGACGGATAAACACTCAACTGGTGGAGTTGGAGATAAAGTTACGCTTATCTTAGCACCTTTAGTTGCAAGTTTTGGTGTTCCAGTTGCTAAAATGAGTGGAAGAGGACTGGGCCATACTGGAGGAACTCTTGATAAACTAGAAGCAATCAAGGGGTACCAAATTGATCGAAGTCAGGATGAGTTTATCAAACAAGTTCAAGATATTGGTCTATCAGTTATTGGTCAATCGGATAAATTGGTTAAAGCAGATAAACTACTTTATGCACTAAGAGATGTAACGGCAACTGTAGACATTATTCCACTAATTGCTAGTTCTGTAATGAGTAAGAAGATTGCAGCTGGGGCTGATAGTATTTTATTAGATGTCACGGTTGGAGATGGTGCCTTCATGAAAACGATTGAAGATGCTGAGAAACTTTCTCGACTCATGGTAGATTTAGGAAAAGAAGTTGGCCGAAAAACTGTTGCAGTAATTACAAATATGAGTCAACCATTAGGTCGTGCAATTGGAAATCGCTTAGAAGTACTTGAAGCTATTGAAATCATGCAAGGAAAAGGTAGAGAAGATATCTCAGACTTTATTTGTGAACTTGGGCAACTGATGTTAGAGTTAGCAGGAGTTTCTAAACCACTAACCGAAATACGTGAACATCTTATTTCTGGTCCTGCCCTCCATAAATTTGAAGAGATGATTGCATATCAAGGCGGAGATTTAGAGGACTTATACAGACTATCTCAAGCAAAATACCAGACTGAAATTTTATCACCTATGGAAGGATATATCACTGAGTTACCAGCACTAGAATTTGGTCTTTTAGCGATGAGACTTGGGGCTGGTCGTGCTGTTAAATCCGATACATTAGATTATGAAAGTGGTATTGTTTTCGATAGAAAAATAGGGGATTTTGTTGCTAAAGGCGATAAAATTGCAACTATCTATTCTAATCAGGTTTTGGATAAAAAAGTGCTTACAGAATTTGAAAAAAATGTTAAAATAGGACTAGAGCAACTTGAAATAAAAGAGATCATTAAAGTGATCTCTTAAGGAGTTAAAAATGAAAATAAACAAATACATTGACCATACCTTATTAAAAGCCGATAGCGTTCAAAGTCAAATTGATCAGTTACTATCTGAAGCCAAAACTCATGAATTTGCAAGTGTTTGTGTAAATCCAGGTTGGGTTTCTTATTGTGCAGAAGCCTTAAAAGGAAGCGATGTTAAAGTTTGTACTGTAGTTGGTTTTCCACTCGGAGCAACAACCCCTGAAACAAAAGCATTTGAAACAAAGAATGCTATTGAGAATGGCGCTGATGAAATCGATATGGTATTAAATATTGGCAAGCTAAAACAAGGCGATTATCAAGCAGTTGAGGACGATGTCCGTGCAGTAGTTGAAGCAAGTGGTGACAAATTAGTTAAAGTTATTATTGAAGCATGCTTACTTACTGACGATGAAAAAATAAAAGCATGTCAGTTATCAGTTGCAGCGGGTGCTGATTTTGTTAAAACCTCAACCGGTTTTTCAACTGGAGGAGCTACCATTTCTGATGTTAAGTTAATGAGACAAACAGTTGGTCCAGAAATTGGTGTTAAAGCAGCAGGTGGTGCTCGTTCTTTAGAAGATGCATTAGCTTTTATTGAAGCAGGGGCAACTCGTATTGGAACGTCTGCAGGAGTTAAAATAATAAATGGTGAGGCTGTCAAAGGTGGCTACTAATTTAGTATCTTTAGCAATCGAAGCAAGTAAAAATGCCTACGTTCCCTACTCACATTTTCCAATAGGAGCAGCCGTTAGAACAAAAGATGGTCACATTTTTACAGGTTGTAATATTGAAAATGCGAGTTTTGGGTTAACGAACTGTGGCGAGAGAACGGCTATTTTCAAAGCTGTCTCTCAAGGTTATAGAGAATTTTCAGAAATTGCCATTTATGGTGAAACACTTCAACCTGTTTCACCTTGTGGAGCTTGTCGTCAAGTTATGGCTGAATTTTTTGAACCTAGTGCTAAAGTCATTTTAATTGCAAAGGATAATAGCACTAAAGAAACCACAGTCGGAGATTTACTCCCTTATTCTTTTACAGATTTATCATAAATCTGACTTTATTTTTGTTATTGGCCATAAGGCTAAATATAATATTTCAGCAAGCAATTGCTAGAAACTTTTTTAGGAGGGTTCATTTTCATGAACAAGAAATTTATTGGTCTTGGTTTAGCTTCAGTAGCTATATTAAGTTTAGCTGCATGTGGCAACCGTGGTGCTTCAAAATCTGATAGCAAAGATGCTAAAACAGATTTAAAAGCTGCTATTGTTACTGATACAGGTGGTGTTGATGATAAATCATTTAACCAATCTGCTTGGGAAGGTTTACAAGCTTGGGGTAAAGAAAATGGGCTTAAAAAAGGTGCTGGTTTCGACTACTTCCAATCAAATAGTGAATCAGAATATGCTACTAATCTTGACACTGCTGTCTCAAGTGGTTATAACGTAGTATATGGAATCGGATTTGCCCTTAAAGATGCAATTGATAAAGCTGCTGGTGACAATAGTGATGTTAACTATGTTATCGTTGACGATGTCATCGAAGGAAAAGACAATGTTGCAAGTGTAACTTTTGCGGATAACGAAGCTGCTTATCTTGCTGGTATTGCTGCAGCTAAAACTACAAAAACTAAAGTAGTAGGTTTTGTAGGTGGTATGGAAGGTACTGTTATCACTCGTTTTGAAAAAGGTTTTGAGGCGGGAGTGAAATCAGTTGATGATTCTATCCAAATCAAAGTTGACTACGCTGGATCATTTGGTGATGCTGCTAAAGGTAAAACAATTGCCGCAGCTCAATATGCAGGTGGTGCTGACGTTATTTATCAAGCCGCTGGTGGTACTGGAGCAGGTGTCTTCAATGAAGCTAAAGCTGTAAATGAGAAAAAAGATGAAGCTGATAAAGTTTGGGTAATCGGTGTAGACCGTGACCAAAAAGAGGAAGGTAAATACACTTCAAAAGACGGTAAAGAATCTAACTTTGTTCTAGCATCTTCAATTAAACAAGTTGGTAAATCTGTACAACTGATTAACAAACTTGTTACTGATAAAAAATTCCCTGGTGGAAAAACAACTGTTTATGGATTAAAAGATGGTGGTGTTGATATTGCAACAACAAACCTTTCTGATGATGCTATAAAAGCTGTTAAAGAAGCTAAAGAAAAAATTATTTCTGGCGATGTAAAAGTTCCTGAAAAATAATTTGAAATGTGGAGCGACCTTAGTCGGTCGCCCTTTTTAGGACTGAGATAACTTTTATCTCAGTAAAGCTTGTGATTTTTGACAAGCTTTGCTGAAATAAAAGAGTGTAATTGAAAGGAAGAGCGATCCTATGACACAACATGTCATTGAAATGAGAGACATTACTAAAAAATTTGGTGAATTTGTCGCAAATGATCATATTAATTTATCAGTAGAAAAAGGTGAAATTCATGCCCTTTTAGGTGAAAATGGTGCTGGAAAATCAACTTTAATGAATATGTTGGCAGGTTTGTTAGAACCCACTGAAGGCGAAATTGTAATCAACGGAGAAACAGTTCAAATTGATTCTCCGACAAAATCCTCAAAACTAGGCATTGGAATGGTACATCAACACTTTATGCTTGTTGAAGCATTTACTGTTGCTGAAAACATTATTTTGGGAAATGAAACAGTTACAAATGGTGTCCTTGACCTTAAACAAGCCAGTAAAGATATCAAAGAATTATCAACCAAATACGGTTTAGCCGTCGATCCAGATGCAAAAGTAGCTGATATTTCAGTAGGTGCTCAACAGCGTGTTGAGATTTTAAAAACACTTTACCGAGGCGCTGACATTTTAATTTTTGACGAACCAACTGCAGTTTTAACACCATCTGAAATTCAAGAATTAATGGTTATCATGAAAAACTTGGTCAAAGAAGGTAAATCGATTATTTTAATTACACATAAACTCGATGAAATTAGAGCTGTAGCAGACAGAGTAACAGTTATCCGTCGAGGAAAAAGTATTGAAACAGCATCAGTTGCGGGTGTAAGTTCAAGTGAATTGGCTGAAATGATGGTAGGACGTTCTGTTTCCTTTAAAACAGAAAAAGTCGCTTCAAATCCTAAAGAAATTGTTTTATCTGTAAAAGATTTAGTTGTTAATGAAAATCGTGGTATCCCTGCAGTAAAGGGGCTTTCATTAGATGTTAGAGCTGGTGAGATTGTTGGTATCGCTGGAATTGATGGAAACGGTCAAAGTGAACTGATCCAAGCAATAACCGGTCTAAGAAAAGTAAAATCTGGTTCAATTACGATAAAAGGGCAAGAAGTAACTCATTTATCGTCTCGTAAAATTACAGAATTATCCGTTGGTCACGTGCCCGAGGATAGACATAGAGATGGTTTAATTCTAGATTTGACTTTGGCAGAAAATACAGCCATTCAAACATACTACAAAGAACCATTAAGTAAAAATGGTATCCTTAACTATTCAAAAATTAATGAATATGCTCGTCGTTTAATGGAAGAATTTGATGTTCGTGGTGCAAATGAGCTCGTTCCTGCAAGAGGCTTCTCTGGAGGAAACCAACAAAAAGCCATTATTGCTCGAGAAGTTGATCGTAACCCTGATCTTCTTATTGTCAGTCAACCAACTCGTGGTCTTGATGTTGGTGCCATTGAGTATATCCATAAACGCCTTATCACAGAGCGTGATAAAGGAAAAGCTGTGTTAGTTGTCAGCTTTGAACTAGATGAGATTTTAAATGTATCAGATCGGATTGCTGTTATTCACGATGGTAAAATCCAAGGCATTGTGACACCTGAAAATACTAATAAACAAGAATTAGGTATTTTGATGGCTGGTGGTACAATCAATAAGGAGGAAGAAAATGTCTAAACAGGCACAAAAAATAGCAGTTCCAGTGATTTCCGTCTTGTTGGGATTTGTACTGGGTGCCATTATCATGTTTATTTTTGGTTACGACCCGATTTGGGGATATGAGGGATTGTTCCAAATTGCCTTTGGTAGTGTTAAAAATATTGGTGAGATATTCCGAGCAATGGGACCACTCATTCTAATAGCACTTGGTTTTACAGTTGCTAGTAGAGCTGGTTTCTTTAACATCGGTTTATCTGGTCAAGCTTTGGCTGGTTGGATTTCAGCTACTTGGTTTGCTTTAGAAAATCCTCATATGGCTCGACCTTTGTTGATTCTTTGCACTGTTATTATTGGTATGTTAGCAGGTGGAATTGCTGGTGCCATACCTGGTATTTTAAGAGCATTCCTTGGAACTAGTGAAGTTATCGTCACTATTATGATGAACTATATTATTTTGTATATCGGCAATGCCATTATTCAAAAAGGATTTGCCAATAACTTAAAACAAAGTATTGACTCATCAATTCAAGTTAGTCAAAATGCTACTTATCAAAGTCCTTGGTTATCTGAGTTAACCAATAATTCACGGATTAATATTGGTATCTTTTTTGCCTTCATTGCGATTGCTCTTATCTGGTTCCTTTTAAACAAAACAACTCTAGGATTTGAAATACGCTCTGTTGGTTTGAATCCTCATGCTAGTGAGTATGCTGGTATGTCTGCTAAGAGAACCATTATCATGTCAATGATCATTTCTGGTGCCTTAGCTGGATTAGGTGGAGTCGTTGAAGGACTTGGAACTTTTGAAAATGTCTTTGTACAGTCAAGTTCTCTAGCTATTGGTTTTGATGGTATGGCTGTAAGCTTGCTTGCTGCTAATAACCCAATCGGTATCTTATTCTCATCATTCCTATTTGGTGTCTTAAACATTGGTGCACCTGGTATGAATATTGCAGGTATTCCACCGGAACTTGTTAAAATTGTAACAGCATCTATCATCTTCTTTGTTGGTGCTCACTACCTCATCGAACGTTATATGATTCGTTCAAAAAAATCTGCTCTGAAAGGAGGTAAATAAGATGTCAATTGTAACGATACTTGCTTTATTAGTTTCTTCAATGCTTATTTACGCAACTCCACTTATTTTTACAAGTATTGGTGGTACCTTCTCAGAAAGAGCTGGCGTAGTTAATGTCGGTCTTGAAGGAATCATGGTTATGGGGGCATTTTCTGGTATTATCTTTAACTTAGAATTTGCTAATGCTTTCGGGAAAGCAACACCTTGGATAGCCGTTCTTGTTGGAGGAATTGTAGGACTCTTATTTTCCCTATTACACGCGTTAGCAACAATTAATTTCCGTGCTGACCACATTGTTTCTGGTACAGTACTTAATTTATTAGCTCCTTCCTTAGCTGTTTTCCTAGTAAAAGTATTTTACGGAAAAGGGCAAACTGATAACATTCAAGCTTCCTTTGGAAAATTTGATTTTCCACTTTTAGCTGATATTCCAGTCCTAGGACCAATATTTTTCAAAAATACTACTATTGTGGGTTATTTAGCCATTGCCTTTTCATTCTTAGCATGGTTTATCATTTATAAAACACGCTTTGGATTACGTCTTCGTTCTGTCGGAGAACACCCACAAGCTGCTGATACTTTAGGTATCAATGTTTATCTAATGAAATATTATGGTGTTATGATATCTGGTTTCCTTGGAGGAATGGGAGGAGCAATCTATGCTCAATCAATTTCTGTAAACTTTGCTGTTACAACAATCTTAGGTCCTGGTTTCATTTCACTTGCAGCCATGATTTTTGGGAAGTGGAATCCTATTGGAGCTATGCTATCAAGTCTATTCTTTGGTTTATCTCAAAGTTTAGCAGTAATAGGTGCTCAATTACCTCTCCTACAAAAGATTCCTGCAGTATATCTTCAAATTGCTCCGTATTTATTCACTATTATTATCCTGGCTGCCTTCTTTGGTCAATCTGTTGCTCCAAAAGCAGATGGGGTTAATTACATTAAATCAAAATAATAAAGAGCCTATGGCTCTTTATTTTTAATGTTTAAAAAGAGTTTTCAAGCGAAAACTCTTTTTTGTTTTTAACCTACAAAGGTATTAATTTCTGCTTCAATAGCAGTCATTTTTTGTTGTGCATCTTCTAAAGACTGTCCAACTGTTGCAATATAGAATTTGATTTTTGGTTCTGTTCCTGAAGGACGGACAGCAAACCAAGAATCATCAGCAAGAGTGTATTTCAGAACATTGCTCGGCGGTGTTGTTAATACAGTCGTTTCTGTTTGGCTTTTAGCAGTTTGTTCTAAGAAATCTTCTGTCAAGATAATATCAGTATGGTTGAATTGTTTTGG
This sequence comes from Streptococcus uberis, assembly GCF_900475595.1. Lineage (NCBI taxonomy): Bacteria > Bacillati > Bacillota > Bacilli > Lactobacillales > Streptococcaceae > Streptococcus > Streptococcus uberis. The sequence continues at coordinate 974,550 of NZ_LS483397.1, read as the reverse complement.
TGCATTCTGACGGAATTTATCCATAATTTTTTTAATTTCAGCTGCGCCATCAACACCAGATAAAGTAATAGAAATGGTTTTTTCAGCAAAGTATCCATATTCTTTGTAAATCTCAGCTATTCCATCGGCCAAAGTCAGACCGCGTGAGCGGTAGTAGGCAGCAATTTCAGCTACAATTAAAACAGCTTGAATAGCATCTTTGTCTCGTACAAAAGGTTTGATTAAATAACCGAAGCTTTCTTCAAATCCAAACATATAAGTATGATTATGTTTTTCTTCGAATTCTTGAATTTTTTCAGCAATGAATTTAAAACCAGTTAAGACATTAAACATGGTTGCGCCATAACTCTCAGCAATTTTAGTAACTAATTCTGTTGAGACAATTGATTTCGCTAAAGCAGGGTTTGATGGTAACGTTCCTGCTTGTTTATGGGCTTCTAAGATATATTTTGCAATTAATGCCCCTATTTGGTTACCTGATAAATTCCAATAAGATCCGTCAGCTTGACGAATTTCTACGCCTAGTCGGTCAGCATCTGGATCAGTTGCTACCAGAACGTCAGCATTTACTTGGCGACCTAACTCTTCAGCGAGTGCAAATGCTTCTTGACTTTCAGGGTTAGGAGATTTAACTGTTGAGAAATCTGGGTCTGGTTTCGCTTGAGATTCAACGACTTCAACAGATTCAAATCCTGCTTGGGCTAGTGCACGTCTTGTTAACATTTCTCCAGTTCCATGAAGAGGAGTGTAGACAATTTTCATATCCTTGCCGTATTGATTAATGAGTTCTTGATTAATAGTGACATCTTTAACTAATTTTAAGTATTCACTATCAATTGCTTCCCCAATAACTTCAATTAAGCCACTTGATTTTGCTTCTTCCAAATCAGCCAGAGTAATTGAAAATGGATCTTCAATAGCTCTAATATAAGTTGTTAAAGCATCTGCATCAGCAGGTGGCATTTGTCCACCGTCTGAACCATATACTTTATAACCATTAAATGGAGCAGGATTATGACTTGCAGTCACCATAATTCCAGCAAAAGCTCCAAGATGACGAACGGCAAATGAAAGTTCAGGTGTAGGACGAAGACTTTCAAAGACATAAGATTTGATACCATGTGCAGCTAAGACTTGAGCAGATTCGAAAGCAAATTCAGGTGAGAAGTGGCGAGAATCATAAGCAATAGCAACACCGTTAGCTTTTGCTTGATCACCTTTTGATTCAATGAGTTTTGCCAAACCTTCAGTTGCTTGTCTGACAACAAAGACATTAATACGATTTGTTCCTGCACCAATATAGCCACGCATTCCTGCAGTACCAAATTCTAAATGAGAATAAAAAGCGTCTTCCTTCGTTTTTTCATCCATTTCAAGAAGCTCTTTGTGTAGGTATTCTGGCAGTGACGGATTGTTAAGCCATTTTTGGTAATTTTCAATATAAGTCATTCATTTTCTCCTTAATATTATTAACCGCTTTCATTATAACACTTTGACGAGGAAAAATCACTAATTTTTACATGAGTTTGCAAGATTTTTCATAAAGATGTTTTCAGAAAAAAAGCCTTTCTCAAACTGAAAAAGGCAATGAATTTCATTTTTTTAATTTGGATAAACTTGGAATAATTGCTGTCACTACTATAGCAGAAATAACCATTTCAGCAATAGCATTAGTAGAAACAACTCCTGCGAGAAGAGCTTTAATATTTCCTCCAAACACTGACGAAAAGAAGATAAAAATACCACCCAAAACAAAAACAGTATTTGTCAGAGAACCAAGGAGACCAGAAAGGACTAAACCAACTCTATTGGAAAGTATTTTATAGACAAAATAGGGAACAACTCCTATTAAAACACGAGGGACGATAGCAATGATTAAAGAATAGATATTGCCATGATCTACAAAGGGAGAAAATAGATAACTTGTTGGAAGTAAGATTACTGTATTTGTTATCACACTGATTATTCCCATTAATAACCCTAAAATGGAACCAATTTGTGGCCCGTAAATAATTGATGCAATTATTACTGGAATATGAACTAAAGTTGGCTTAATTGGAACCGGCCATATATTAAATACAAGTGTACTAATAAAGTGAATAACTAACATAATAGCAAAAAAGATAGAAACTTTTGCTATTGTAGATGATTTCTGACGTCTCATTAAGGTCAATCTCCATTAAATTTTTTTCTATTATACCTAAAATTAAGAAATATGAAAAGCCTTTCAACTTTCCAAAATAGCATTGACACAATCTACAATGTGATTAATATCCGCAAGTGCGCCTATACCCGTATCACCACATGCTAAAAGACTAGATTTTGGTTCAATCATCTCATATCCAAAAGATTCAAGTCTCTTTAAATTTTCCTGGGTAACGGGGTTTAGAAACATTTTGGTATTCATGGCAGGTGCAATCAGTTTAGGTGTCGTTTCTGGTAAAGCTAAGGCAACCGAAGTAACCATATTATCAGCGAATCCATAAGATAAATGCGCAATGGTATTGGCTGAAGCTGGCGCTAGCAGAAAAAGATCCGCCTTCTTAGCTAAATCAATGTGATTAACAATAGAAACATCGTCCTCTTTCATTGTGTCTACGTGTACTTTATTCTTCGAGAGAACTTGCAAGGTAAGAGGAGTAATAAAAGCCTGAGCAGCCTCTGTCATGAGAACTGTAACATCATAGCCTTGTTTGCTTAAAATACTGGTTAAGTCAGCGGCTTTATAGGCAGAGATGCTTCCAGTTACAGCTAAAATAATTTTTTTAGTCATAATAAGTCACCTTCTTTAAAAGCGTTTCAGCTATTTCTGATTTGGTTGCCAAGGAAAGAACCTCATCTTTACTAACCAAGAGAGCTTTGTGACTGTCTGCAGATATTGTTGCTAAATCATTAGCCACAATATAGTCTGCTTTATTCTTTGTTAAGCTATCTTTGGCAACAGAAATCAACTGGTCTTCTGTAACATCAACGAGCAACTTAAAGCCAATTAATTGAATATTGGGATTCCATTCTTTGACCATACTGATGACTTTAGGTGTTTTCTTCAAAAACAAAACCTGAACATCTGAAGATGAAGAAATCTTGGTTTCCTGATTCGATTTTTTTAAGAGAGTCTCAATATCAGTTGTTTCTTTAACCTCTTCAAGATCTGTCATATAGACAGGTGTATAATCTGAGACAGCCATACAATGAATCAGAACATCATGATTTTCAACCAAAGGTTTTAATGTTTGAATAAGACTAGCAACATTTGTAATGCGATATATAGATAACTGTTCACTTGCATTTGGCTTAACCGCTGCTTTAGTTGTTACTAGAGAAACTTGGTGACCGGCTTTTAGAAAGTGTTCTGCCATTTCTTTTCCAAGTTTTCCAGTTGAGTGATTAGTAATGCCACGAACGGAATCGATTTGTTCCGTCGTTCCACCTGATGTAATTAGAATTTTCATGGCTCTATTTTACCATAAAACACTCCATCTAGCATAGTAAGCGTTTTATCATATCCTTAACCTTCCGAAACAACACCAGAATGTTCGTTAATGTTATACTTTTTATTGAAAAATAGACACCATATAGAAAATAACGTGGTATAAAAACGAACAATATAAAAAAATAAATCTAAAAGAATAAGAAATTAAATTAAATATGCTATAATGGATTCAAGTTAATAATAAGGAGTTTAGCATGAAATCAGATATTGAAATTGCACAAAGTATTGCATTAAAACCCATCACAGAAATAGTTGAAAAAGTTGGTATTGCTTTTGACGATATCGAACTTTATGGAAAATATAAAGCTAAATTGTCTTTTGATAAAATTAATGAGGTTAAAAGCAATCCAGTTGGTAAACTCATTTTAGTTACTGCAATCAATCCAACACCAGCTGGTGAAGGTAAATCAACAATGAGTATCGGCCTAGCAGATGCCTTAAATAAAATTGGTAAAAAAACCATGATTGCTTTGCGTGAACCTTCTTTAGGGCCAGTTATGGGCATAAAAGGAGGAGCAGCTGGTGGCGGTTACGCACAAGTATTACCAATGGAAGACATTAATCTGCACTTTACTGGTGATATGCATGCCATCACAACTGCAAATAATGCCTTATCAGCTTTAATTGATAATCATTTGCAACAAGGTAATGAATTAGGGATAGATCAAAGACGTATCATTTGGAAACGTGTTTTAGACCTCAACGATCGTGCTTTACGCCATGTCATTGTTGGTCTTGGCAGCCCAGTTAACGGTGTTCCTCGTGAAGATGGTTTTGATATTACTGTGGCCTCAGAAATTATGGCTATCCTTTGCTTGGCAACTGATTTGAAAGACTTGAAAGAAAGACTCGCAAACATTGTTGTTGCCTATGACTACAATCGTAAGCCTGTTTACGTTCGTGATTTAAAAGTAGAAGGAGCTCTAACTCTGATTCTTCGTGACGCTATCAAGCCAAACTTGGTACAGACTATCTATGGAACGCCAGCCCTTGTCCATGGTGGACCTTTTGCCAATATCGCACATGGTTGTAACTCTGTTTTAGCAACATCAACAGCTTTGCGATTAGCAGATTACACAGTAACAGAAGCTGGATTTGGAGCTGATTTAGGAGCTGAGAAGTTTTTAGATATTAAAGTTCCAAATCTCCCAACGAGTCCTGATGCTGTAGTTGTTGTCGCAACATTAAGAGCCTTGAAAATGCATGGTGGCGTGGCCAAAACAGATCTTAACCAAGAAAATGTGGAAGCAGTTCGAACTGGTTTCGCTAACCTTGAACGTCATGTTAACAATATGCGTCAGTACGGAGTACCAGTTGTTGTCGCTATTAATGAATTTGTTGCTGATACTGAGGCTGAAATTGCTGTCCTTAAGGAATTGTGCCAGTCAATTGACGTTCCTGTTGAACTTGCAAGCGTGTGGGCTAATGGAGCTGAAGGTGGTGTCGCACTAGCAGAAACAGTGGTTAAGGTCATCGAACAAGAAAAAGCAAACTATCAACGTCTATACAATGATCAAGATAGTGTTGAAGAAAAAGTAAGAAAAATTGTTAAAAATATATACGGTGGTGATGCTGTTCAATTTTCAGCAAAAGCTAAAAATCAATTAAAACAATTTGCCGAATTTGGTTGGGACAAACTACCTGTATGTATGGCAAAAACCCAATACAGTTTTTCTGATAATCCAAACCTTCTTGGAGCACCTAGTGGATTTGACATCACTATTCGAGAGTTTGTTCCAAAAACTGGTGCCGGATTTATTGTCGCCCTTACCGGTGATGTGATGACGATGCCAGGTTTACCTAAGCATCCAGCAGCATTAAATATGGATGTTTCAGAAGAAGGAACGGCTATCGGACTTTTCTAAAAATCAAAACTAACTTTTTAAAAACCAATAGGATCTGAGAAAATCATTCAATCCTATTGGTTTTCTTTTGTTATTGAAGAAGAAATGATAAAATAAGTTAATATCATTCACTAAAGGAAGAGACGATGTCAGGGAAAATCTATTCATTTCAGTCAAAAATCTATCCTGTAGAAGGAAAAGGTGGTGCCTATACCATTTTCCCACTTGATGTTAGAGAAGCATTTGGTAAAGGCCGTGCCAAGGTTCATGTCACTTTTGATGGCTATCCCTATGATGGTTCGGTTGTCAATATGGGGGTTAAAAACAAGGATGGCAGTATTTGTTATATCATTGGCATTAGAAAAGATATTCAAAAAGCAATCGGAAAATCAATCGGAGATACTGTAGATATAACTGTTGAAGAAGGCGATTGATTCTTCAAAATGACATTTTTATCATTAGCAAATTGATAAGAAAAAGGGAGGACATTCCTATCAATAAAAAAATCAAAGTAAAACATTTACTTCACAAAAGTAAACTAGGGTTTTTGAGAGGTATCTTTAGCCGTGCGACTCTCATTACAATCTTAATCCTATTACAGCTAGGCTTTCTTATTTCTACTTACGCTTGGGTGGAACAATACCGTTTTTGGCTTACCATTGTGGAAACCATTTTTGCCATTGCCATTGTTCTCTATCTCGTCAATAGTGACATGGATGCCATTTCACGGGTTACTTGGTTGATCTTGATTATGATTGCTCCCTTATTTGGTTCTTTGCTCTTGGTCTATACTAAATTAGATTGGGGCTACAGAGGACTCAAAAATCGTATCAATCATCTGGTTGAACTCAGTCGACCTTATTTAAAAGATGATGAAGCCGTTGTTGATATTCTAAAAGATAACACATCAACGACCTATCATTTGGTGCAATATTTACAAAGAAGTCGGGCAAGCTTTCCTGTATACAATAATAGTCAAACAAAATACTTCTCTGGTGGTGAAGCATTTTTTGAGCATCTTAAGCAAGATTTACTGAAAGCTGAGAAATATATTTTTTTAGAATTTTTTATTATAGCTGAAGGTCTCATGTGGGGTGAAATACTTTCTATTTTAGAAAATAAAGTCAAAGAAGGCGTAGAAGTACGGGTTTTGTACGATGGGATGACAGAATTATCTACATTATCCTCTGATTATTCACAACGACTTGCTGAAATTGGTATCAAAGCAAAAGCATTCCTTCCTATATCTCCTTTTATTTCGACTTATTATAATTATAGAGATCATCGAAAAATTATTGTAATTGATGGTGAAATTGCATATACAGGTGGTATTAATTTAGCCGATGAGTACATCAATGAATTGGAACGATTTGGCCATTGGAAAGATGCTGGCCTAAGAATTGAAGGAGAAGCCGTTGATAGTTTCTTAATCCTCTTTTTACAAATGTGGTCCATAACTGAAAAAGAGCTTCTCATTTCACCTTATCTTTCTTCACACACACCTAAATTACCTTCAGATGGTTTCCTCATTCCTTTTGGGGACTCACCTTTAGATACCGATAAAATTGGTGAAAATGTCTATATTGATATTTTGAACCACGCAAAAAATTATGTCTATATCATGACACCTTATCTTATTCTTGATAGTGAGATGGAGCATGCACTTCGCTTTGCGGCTGAAAGGGGAGTTGACATTAGAATTATTATGCCTGGTAAACCAGACAAACCAATCCCTTATGCCTTAGCAAAAACCTACTATAAGTCCTTAATGCAATCAGGTGTAAAAATCTATGAATATTCTCCTGGATTTGTCCATTCAAAAATTTTTGTCAGTGATAATATGAAAGCTGTTGTCGGATCAATCAATCTTGACTACCGTAGTTTATATCATCATTTTGAATGTGCCACATACCTATACCGGTCATCTGCCATTTCAGATGTTGTTAAAGACTTTGAGAATACACAAGCGGAATGTGTTCAGGTATCCTATCAACAATTACAAAATCGCCCTTGGTATCAAAAATTAATAGGACTATTAGTAAAAACTATTGCACCGCTCTTGTAAATATCGTGACATTTTGGTATCATAGTTTCATGCGATGAGTCGATTATGGTATTTTTACCATTTTTGCGCGGGGGAGGTCATTAAGGCAGGAGCCGACTTTGATAAATTGTGTGAACCTTTTTATCACATTCACCGAATGCCCCCGACCTCTGTCAGAAATGACAGAGGTCTTTTTTTACTCTTTGCAAATGCGTAAAAATACGCTATAATAACATTTATATAAATTTTTAGAAAATTTTTAACTTAACAACCAATTTTAAACAATGAGGTGAAAATATGGGATATACTGTTGCAATTGTTGGAGCAAGCGGTGCTGTTGGTACTCAGATGATTAAAATGTTAGAAGAAAGTCGTTTACCAATAAGCAAGGTTAGACTATTAGCTTCAGCTCGCTCAGCGGGAAAAGAATTACCCTTCAAGGATCAAATGATAACGATTGAGGAAACAACCGAAAACGCCTTTGAAGGTGTTGATATTGCCTTATTTTCTGCTGGGGGGTCTACATCAGCAAAATTTGCACCTTATGCTGTAAAAGCAGGAGCAGTTGTTGTAGATAATACTTCATATTTTCGCCAAAACCCAGATGTACCTCTAGTTGTCCCAGAGGTTAATCCTGATGCCTTAGACAAGCATAATGGCATCATCGCTTGCCCCAATTGTTCAACCATTCAAATGATGGTTGCACTAGAGCCTGTTCGACAAAAATGGGGATTAGACCGTATCATTGTATCCACATATCAAGCAGTCTCAGGTGCCGGACAATCTGCTATTAATGAGACAATGGCTCAATATCATCAAGTTATTAACGATAAACTCAATCCAAAAACAGTGACTGCTGAAATTTTACCATCAGCAGGTGACAAAAAACACTATCCAATCGCTTTTAATGCTTTACCACAAATTGACCTCTTCACAGAAAATGCTTATACCTACGAAGAAATGAAAATGACAAAGGAAACGAAAAAAATAATGGCAGATGACAGTATTAAAGTTTCAGCCACATGTGTTCGTATCCCTGTTTTGTCAGGTCACTCTGAGTCTATTTATATCGAGACCAAAGACATTGCGCCAATTGACGAAGTCAAAGCAGCAATTTCAGCATTTCCTGGTGCAATCTTAGAGGATGATACTGATCATCAAATCTACCCTCAAGCAGTCAATGCAGTTGGAAAAAAAGAAACATTTGTGGGGCGTATTCGCAAAGATTTAGATATTGAAAATGGTATCCATATGTGGGTTGTTTCTGATAACTTATTAAAAGGTGCGGCTTGGAACTCAGTACAAATTGCTGAAAGCCTCCATGATCGAGGACTAGTACGAGCAACGAAAGACTTAAAATTCCCTCTTCAATAAATAACATGTTATTGTTTTCAACCTGATGTCATCAGAAAGGTAATCTCCTATGACGCTATCTCAATTAAAAAACTGTCAGATTATTACAGCTCTTGTTACCCCATTTCATGCGGATGGTTCCATCAATTTTAAAGCTTTACCAGAATTAATCGAGCATCTTTTAAACAATCATACACAGGCCCTACTTTTAGCAGGTACAACAGCTGAAAGTCCTACGTTAACTCATGAAGAAGAACTTGAATTATTCTCTGAAGTTCAACGAATCGTAAATGGTAGGGTACCGTTAATTGCTGGTATTGGTACAAATGATACACGCGACTCTGTCGATTTCGCCAAAGAAGTTGCTAATTTCGGAGGTTTTGCTGCAGGATTAGCTATTGTTCCTTATTACAACAAACCTACACAAGAAGGCTTGTACCAACATTTTTTAGCTATTGCTGAAGCTAGTTCCTTACCTATCATCATCTATAATATTCCTGGTCGTGTTGTTGTTGATTTGCATCCAGATACTTTACTAAAATTAGCCCAACACCCGAATATTATTGGGGTAAAAGATTGCACAAACCTAGATCATTTAGCTTATATTATTGAAAATAAACCTGAAGATTTTCTGATTTACACTGGAGAAGACGGACAAATTTTTCATGCGATGAATTTAGGAGCAGACGGGGTGATTAGTGTTGCTTCACATACAAATGGCTCTGAAATTTTTGAAATGATTAACCATATTACTAATGGAAGGATTAAAGAAGCAGCACAAATACAAAGACGCTTTCTTCCAAAAGTTAATGCGCTCTTTTCCGTTTCAAGTCCAGCTCCTGTCAAAGCTGTGCTAAATTATCTTGGGTTTAATGTTGGTCCATTGAGACTGCCACTAGTAGCCTGCACCCGTCAAGAGGCTGATGCTATTATCAATATTGTTTTAGATAAGGCACCAAAAGAATATGTCACAAAGGGGGTTTTAAGACCCGACTATTAGTGATTTCTCTTATCTTTAGAGCAATCACTTGACAAAGATTCAAAAGATTTGCATAATGTAAGTAGAACTGAAAACCGATGAAAAGAGGCCGTATCATGCAAATTATTAAACGTGACGGACAAGTTGCTGAATTTGATCCAGACAAAATTTATCAGGCAATTATAAAAGCTGCTCAAACAGTATATGTTATCGATGAAAACTGGCGTCAAAATTTAGCTCAAGTAACCAAGAAAGTGGTTATAGACCTAGAGGAAGCAAAAGTTGAGAAACCAACCATTAATATGATTCAATCATTAGTTGAAAACCGCTTAATGGATGCTGGTTATATTAACATTGCCGAACATTATATTTCTTATCGTTTACAAAGAGACCTTGAAAGAAATGGTTATGGTGATAGTATTATCGTCCATCTTCGATTTGAACAAACGAAATAAAAAATACTGGTTAGGAAAAAATCCTAATCAGTATTTTATTTTGATATTTCGTCAATGACTTCTTTTAATTGCTTTTGTGTTAATAGGGATAAACTCATTCTAAGATAAAAAGAATTTCCAATGTTTAAACTATCATATGGAGTTGACTTGAGATTTCTTATCTTAGAAGGGTTATGACTTGTTTCAAGAATCAAGTATTGAGGGGTAAAACGATAGTGATCCTTTGGAAAGGTATTCTGTAAAATCTCCTCTAGAAGTGTTACTTGTTTGAAAAAGAAGTCCTTTAATAATTTTAAATTTTTTTCAAACATACCATTACTTAAATAGAGCGACAAGGCTCTTTGCATAATCAAGTTGGTATCCAGATCGATCATTGACTTATGAGATAAGAAGGGATCCTGTAAATTTTGTGGTAGCACAAGTGCTCCAATTCTTAAAGAGGGAAAGACGGACATAGAAAAAGACTTCAAGTAAATAACCCGTTGATTTGTATCAAAATAATGAAGCGGAAGATCCCCTTGACTGCTAAAGTCTCCTAAAAAGTCATCTTCAATAATATAGACATTATACTTCTTTGCTAAGAAAACGATTTTTTCTTTTTCGTTTTTTCGATAAGACAGGCCTAAAGGTGACGAATAACGAGAAACGGTATAAAAAAATTTAATATTACCATTTGCAAAATGATTTTCTAATTCTTTCAAATCAAAACCTTGAAAATGACGATTTATTGTCACAAATGGGATTCCTAATGTTGTCAAAATATTCTCCATTCTTCCATAAGTGGGTTTTTCAATAAGAATGACCTCTTTTTGATTTGGAAAAGACATTTGACTTAAAATATATAAGGCTTGTTGCGTACCAGAAGTAATGATAATATCGTTTTCTTTGGCATAAATGGCATTTAAAGTGAAATAATTGTGAAGTGAGTGAATTAATTCTTCTAGACCCTGCGGATTAGGATAGTAGTTCAACAAAGATGCATCCCGCTGAGAGAGGGTCTCATTGAGACAGGACTGAAAATCTTTATAAGCTAAATCATTATAATCATCAATACTAAGATGCGGCATAGCCAATTCATTCGTAGATCCTAATACATAATAACCACTTTTGGGAATAGCATAAATTTTATTGGCATATTTTAAATCTAATAAGGCTCTTTGAACAGTATCCTTACTACATTGATATTTTTGACTTAAAAATCGAATAGATGGTAACTTTTCCCCTTTTTTTAAGTGATTACTTGCAATTGCATCACTTAATTCTTGATAAATTTTTTGATAAATAGCTTTCATATTTGTCCCCATACACTTTTCTCATATTTTACACTGAAACACAAAAAAGAACAAGCTAACGGTAAATAATCAAAGATTGACAAATAAGACCAAATTTGCCATAATGACAATAAGAAAAGCCGTTTTAACGGCTTTTTTAGTGATAATGATAGGATAATGAAATGAGTATTTTAGAAGTTAAGAATTTAAGTCACGGTTTTGGAGATCGAGCTATTTTTGAAAATGTCTCTTTTAGACTCTTAAAAGGGGAGCACATCGGATTAGTAGGGGCAAATGGAGAAGGTAAATCGACCTTCATGAGTATTGTTACTGGCCACTTACAGCCTGATGAAGGAAAGATTGAGTGGTCTAAGTACGTTACTGCTGGTTATCTTGATCAGCATACCGCTTTAGAAGCCGGGCAAACTGTACGCGATGTCTTAAGAACAGCCTTTGATGATTTGTTTAAAACTGAAGAACGCATCAATGACATCTATATGTCAATGGCCGATGAAAATGCAGACGTCGATGCCCTTATGGAAGAAGTAGGAGAATTACAAGACCGATTAGAATCTAGAGATTTTTATACCCTAGACGCAAAAATTGACGAAGTCGCTCGCGCTCTTGGCGTCATGGATTTTGGCATGGAGTCTGATGTGACAGCATTATCTGGTGGCCAAAGAACAAAAGTATTATTAGCTAAGCTTTTGCTTGAAAAACCAGATATCTTATTACTTGATGAACCCACAAACTATCTTGACGCTGAACATATTGAATGGTTAAAAAGATATCTTCAAAATTATGAAAATGCCTTTGTATTGATTTCTCATGACATACCATTTTTAAATGATGTTATCAATATCGTTTATCATGTTGAAAATCTTGATCTAGTCAGATACTCTGGTGATTATTATCAGTTCAAAGATGTCTATGCTATGAAAAAAGCACAGCTTGAGGCTGCCTATGAACGTCAACAAAAAGAGATTGCTGATTTGCAAGATTTTGTTAACAGAAATAAAGCTCGAGTTGCTACACGTAATATGGCTATGTCCAGACAAAAAAAATTGGACAAAATGGAAATTATTGAGTTACAATCTGAAAAACCTAAACCTAGTTTTACCTTTAAAGAAGGTAGAACACCTAGTCGTTTTATCTTCCAAACAAGAAATCTTGTGATTGGTTATGATAAACCATTAACAAAATCTCCTTTAGATTTAACTTTTGAACGCAATCAAAAAATTGCCATCATTGGCGCTAACGGTATCGGTAAATCAACTCTTTTAAAAAGTTTACTTGGCATTATAAAACCCTTAGATGGAGAAGTAGAGCGAGGAGATTTTCTTGAATTAGGCTATTTTGAACAAGAAGTAGTAGGAAGCAATCGACAAACTCCGTTAGAGGCTGTTTGGGATGCTTTTCCCGCTTTAAACCAAGCAGAAGTAAGGGCAGCTCTTGCAAAATGTGGTCTAACTTCAAAACATATCGAAAGTCAAATTCAAGTCTTGTCAGGTGGAGAACAAGCCAAAGTTAGATTTTGCTTGTTGATGAACCGTGAAAATAATGTTTTAATCTTAGATGAGCCCACAAACCATTTAGATGTCGATGCTAAAGATGAATTAAGAAGAGCTCTAAAAGAATATAAAGGATCTATATTAATGGTCTGTCATGAACCCGATTTTTACGAAGGGTGGGTAACTGATATTTGGGACTTTAACAGCTTAACCTAAAACTAGATTTTTCTAGTTTTTTTATTTTGATACTAAATTCTTGACGAGCATCCTTTTTCATTGTATAATGACAATATAAAAAAATATATGTGTTGTCACTTATGGATATGTCACTATTTAAGGTTACTTTAGCAAATGTGATAGGATAATATATTTTTATTTATGACTATAAACACCATATTATTTTTTCATGTTGTCACTTTGAAAAGACTTCTTTTCGATAAGACAAAAGTGACTTCTTGAACGGGTGAAAAAAGGAGTGAGTTAAAATGAATTTTAGAAAAAAACATTCAGTAAAAGCTAATTCAACAAACAGCAAAAATAATGTTAATGTTGCGGAAGTCTTCCAACTAATTCTATTACTTGTACCTGTTTATAAATTAGCTAAAAAGATACTTAATGATCGTAAAATGAAATAGAGGTATCATATGAAAGCAAAAAGGGATGGGCTAATTATTGGTTTAGTGACAGGTGTAGTTGCTGGCACTCTTTCTTATTTGTCACTTTCGCATTCAGATAAAAATCTCCTACTGAAAGAAAGTGAAGAAAAACGAGACGACATTAATAAGCTTATTAAAGAATTAAATCACCATTTCTTGCAAGGTGCAAATGCAAAAATAGATTATTCCAAAAAAAATTTGGATGGGTTTAAACAATTAGCAACTGAAAAAGCTGAAGAACTTTTCGATAAGGCTAAATCAACTGTTGATGTCTATTCTGAACAAGTTGAGGAATATCTTAAGGAATTAAAGAATCACAAGGAGGACTCATTTTAAAAAAGATTTTCGATAAGACAAATAAAAAGACCTTAAGGTCTTTTTATTATGGGACAATGACGGTAATAGCTTTTTTCAAGACCGACATTGAAACAGGAATATAATCGCTTTTATCACCATCAATGCGAGTTCTAGATCGTGAAAACTTTTTACGATTTGCTGGACGTATGGTCAATTGATGGGTTTGAAAGTGTGAAATTTCTTCAGCTTTCGAAAAATCTCCTCGTCTAAAAGCATTAATATGAAAAAGAAATTTTAAGAAATGAATCTGTTTCATCGTATAAACTTGCATCATACCATCATCAACTAAAGCATTTGGGGAAAAGGAGGGGAAGCCAGCGATAGTATTTGACATGGTCACAAGAAGGAATTTGGTGGTCGTAGTTATTGTCTTATCTCCGATTTCAACCACGAGTGAATAGGTTCTATTACGTCTCAAGATGCGACCAGCATCCTTTAAAAAAGCAAATGGTCCAAACCTTCTTTTAGCTTGCGGTGTAACATCTGCCGCAATATCAGCTAATAGACCTAAGGTTAAACTACTAATCATATATTGCCCATTAACTTTGCAAATATCAACCTTTTTCTCTTTACCATTTGCAATAACATCAATAGCCTGTTTCATTGAGAGAGGAATATCAAGGGCCTTGGCAAAATTATTGACTGTTCCAGAAGGTATGAGGCCAATTTTTGTAAAAGCTCCTCCTTCATAAACTCCTCCAATGATTTTATTAATAGTTCCATCGCCACCTAGCGGAATAACGAGATCAATTTTATTTTGGGATATTTCTTTGGCTTTCAAAAATGCTTCCTCAGCAGAATGAGGTGTAACAAGTTTAATATTTTCAGCTTGAAATCCCTTTTCGATGAGTTCCTCTTTAACCAAAGCAGCAAGGCTATCATTTTTCTTACCTGATAATGGGTTAAAGATGATATAGACCGTTTTCATGATAATTCCTTCCATTCCTGACTTTGTCTTTTATTATAGCATTTTTTAAGCTTGTTCTAAATCTGTTAACATTCTATTGCCATTTATAACATATAAAAGACAATCGCAAGAAACTGAAGAGACGACGCAAGAAGAATAAAGAGATGCCAAATCATATGAAAGTATGGTCGTTTTTTGGCATAAAAAGCTGCTCCAATAGTATAGGAAAGACCACCAAAAAGCATTAATAAACCAAATGAAAGTGATGTTTTAAAAATTATTGTTGGTAGAATGAAGATAATAAGCCACCCCATAATGAGATATAAACTTAAACTAAACTTTTCATTGATGGACTTTGCAAAAATCTTGTATAATATTCCAAAAATAGTAATACTCCATTGTAAAACTATAATACTATAGCCTACCCAACCACCAACAAGTGATAGAGCAACAGGAGTATAACTACCTGCAATTGCAATATAAATCATACTATGATCAATGATTCTAAGGATATATTTTTGTGGGCTACCATATGACATGGAGTGATAAATGGCAGATGATAAAAACATTAAGAATAGACTAATCACGAAGATTGAGATGCCAATCGCAGCCCGGAGGTCATAGCTTTGATAAGCATAAATTGCTGAAAAGGGCAGAAGTAATAGGGTTAGGAAGGCTCCAATAGCATGAGTTGTAGCATTTGCGACTTCTTCACCAAATGACAAAGGGAGAGTTTGTTTAAAGCTTTGATTCATTTTTATTCCTCATTCTTCTCAATAAATGACATTAATAGCATGGTTTTGTCATAGGATTTTATTGTTTGACAAGCTGCAATAATGATTTCTGGTGTTTCTATCTCATTTCCAGTATTCCAATAGTCAACAAAACAATTATATAAATCTTCCGATGTCATATCATTTTGTAATTTTTGCAAAACATAACTGATTTCTTGAATTGGAAAAGCTTTTTTCAAAACGGTCAGTGCAATGAGTCTTGCAATTTGATGCCTACGATACTTTTTCTTAATTGGCTTTCCGAGATAACCATGTTTAACGTAATTGTTAATCATAGAAGATGTTAGTTCTTTAATAGTAAAAGCACTCTTTTCATAAGTTGTTTGATTGACATATAAAATAACTTGATCCAAATACAGGTCAAGATTTGGAAGTTCGTCCCATTTTGGTAATAAATACATTTTTAAAAACTCCTACATCTAGTTTCAATAACTAGATTATACATTTTTATAAAACTTAAATCAAGTCATAAACTATTTTCCCTATCTGTTATCCTTTTAACAATATTTCTTATGTTATAATAGGGAGTATGATGCAATTATGATAACGAATGACTTTTTGAAAGGAAAAAACATGCCAATAATACAATGGTTCCCTGGACATATGTCCAAGGCGAGAAGACAAGTACAAGAAAATTTAAAACACGTTGATTTTGTGACAATTTTGGTCGATGCTCGTTTACCACTCTCCAGTCAAAATCCTATGTTAACGAAAATAGTCGGTGAAAAACCCAAATTAATGATTTTGAATAAGGCTGATTTAGCAGACCAAAGTTTAACAAAAGAATGGTGCCGCTATTACGAAGAACAAGGGATAAAAACATTGGCCATTAATTCGAAAGAACAAGCTACAGTCAAAAAAGTTACTGAGGCAGCCAAAAAATTAATGGCAGAAAAACTTCAAAAATTGCAGGAAAGAGGCATCCAAAAACAAAGTTTACGTACTATGATTATTGGAATTCCAAACGCAGGTAAGTCAACTTTAATGAATCGCTTAGCTGGAAAAAAAATTGCTGTCGTTGGAAACAAACCTGGTGTCACCAAAGGACAACAATGGCTTAAAAGCAATAAAGACTTAGAAATATTGGACACACCAGGAATTCTCTGGCCAAAATTTGAAGACGAAGAAGTCGGTTTAAAATTAGCTCTAACAGGTGCTATAAAAGACCAACTTTTACCATTAGATGAAGTAACCATTTTTGGTTTGAATTATTTCAAACACCATTATCCCAGTAGATTGGAAGAGCGATTTAAAGGTATTAATTTAGATTTAGAAACTCCTGAAATAATCATGGAAATGACAAAGAATTTAGGCTTCAAGGATGATTATGATCGTTTCTATAACCTTTTTATCAAAGAAATCAGAGATGGAAAACTTGGCGTTTTTACCCTCGATCAAGTAGGTGATATTGATGACAAAAACCATTAAAGAAATCAATAGGCTTTTAGAGGCTATTTCTGAGCTCTCTGACCCCTATTTTATTGAATTAGAATCAGATGATAGGGTAGGGGTTAAAAAAGCTGTAAACAAGCGAAGAAAAGCCATACAAGCAATGATTGATGAAGAACTTAGACTGGATAAGATGCTCAGCTATGAAAAAGTGCTTTATCAAGAAGGGTTTTCATTAATTGCTGGTATTGACGAAGTTGGCAGAGGACCTTTAGCTGGTCCAGTTGTGGCTGCTTGTGTGATTCTTCCTATAGATTGTAAAATTAAGGGCCTAAATGATTCCAAAAAGATTCCTAAATCCAAACATCTTTCTATCTTTCAAGCGATTCAAGAAAGAGCCTTAGGTATTGGTATTGGTATCGTTGATAATCATGTCATTGATGACATCAATATCTATCAAGCTACAAAAGTTGCCATGATTGAAGCGATTAAAAATATTAAAGGGGATGTGACAGAACCAGACTATTTGTTAATTGACGCTATGACTTTGGAGACTCCGATTCCCCAACAATCTATCATAAAAGGGGATGCCAATTCTATGTCAATTGCAGCAGCGTCCATCGTTGCCAAAGTTACGAGAGATCGTTTAATGATGGATTATGAAAAAGCTTTTCCAGGCTACAATTTTGCAAAAAACGCTGGTTACGGTACTACGTCACATCTAAATGGACTCAAACAATTTGGAGTGACACCTATTCATCGAACAAGCTATGAACCTATTAAATCAATGTTATGATTATCATTTCAATTGGAGGCTATTTTAAAATTGACTGAGTTAGAAAAAATGCTTGCCGGAGAGCTTTACAATGCAAGCGATTCGACATTAAAACAAATGAGACAGGAAGCACGTCAACAGATTGCTCTTTTTAATTCTGAAGGAAACGGTCATAAAAGAAGTCAGATCCTAAAAAATTGGCTTGGAAGCACTGGTGAATCTATCTATATGGAACCTTATTTCGTTTGTGACTATGGAAGTAACATTTATGTAGGAGAGAATTTTTATGCCAACTATAATACAACCCTCTTAGATGTCTGCGAAATCCGAATTGGTAATAATGCTATGTTTGGTCCTAATTGCCAATTACTGACACCTTTACATCCTTTAAATGCTGATGAGCGTATATCAGGCCTTGAATATGGGGCTCCAATAACAATTGGAGATAATGTTTGGTTAGGAGGCGGCGTAACCATTCTACCTGGTGTTTCTTTAGGAGATAATGTTGTTGTGGGTGCTGGGAGCGTCGTTACTAAATCATTTGGAGATAATCTTGTATTGGCAGGTAACCCTGCCAAAATCATTAAACACCTCTAAAAAACCTTGAGATTTTCTCAAGGTTTTTTTCGAATAGTTAGGTAGAGAGGTAATTTAATGAATAATTTTGACATTTTTAAACTTAAGTGTGCCGGACTAAAAAATCATCACATTCTGAATATCATCGCCTACATGAAACACTCTACACAATCACTTTCTTTATCTTTACGAAATATGGCTGTTGTATCCAAATGTAGTGATCCCATTACATTCATAGAGAACTATAAAGCATTAAAAAGTAAGGAACTTAGAAAAATTTTCATGGAATATCCTTCCATTTCTATTCTAGATAAGGAATACCCAGCTCTATTAAAAGAAATTCATAATCCACCAGTTTTATTCTTCTACCAAGGAAATATCAAACTACTAGATTCACCTAAACTAGCTATTGTTGGGTCTAGAAAGGCTTCCGAAACAGGAATAAAAAGTGTCCAAAAAATTGTTGAAGAATTAAATAATAAATATGTTATTGTCAGTGGACTTGCTAGAGGCATCGACACAGCCGCTCACCTCAGTAGTTTAAGAAATGGTGGTCAAACAATTGCAATTATTGGCTCTGGTTTTAATAACATATATCCTAAAGAAAATCGCCGCTTACAAGATTATATTGGTCAACATCATCTCCTTATATCAGAATATGCCCCTAATGATAAGCCATATTCCTTTCACTTTCCTGAACGAAATCGTATTATTGCAGGTCTCGTAAAAGCAGTATTAGTAGTTGAAGCAAAAAAACGCTCTGGAAGTTTGATAACCTGTCAACATGCATTGGATGAAGGACGTGACGTTTATGCTATTCCAGGAAATATTATCGATGGATTTTCTGATGGTTGTAATTTATTGATTCAAGAAGGCGCAAAGTGCGTGACCAATGGCTTTCAAATCAGTTCTGAACTTTTTTGAGTTTAAACTTTCTTCCTATATATAAATTTTTTTATTGACAGTCTATTAAAAATGGGATATTATTCTATAAGCTTTAACCATTAAGTTATAGGAAGTGTGTCAAATTGGTAACTAAAACGAAAAGCGTAGCAAAACCTGCAAAGAAAAAAGCTACAAAAAAGAAATCCACGAGTCCTCAAAAAAATCTGGTCATTGTGGAATCACCTGCTAAAGCTAAAACAATTGAGAAATATTTAGGCCGAAATTATAAAGTTGTTGCATCAGTGGGTCATATTCGTGATTTAAAAAAATCATCTATGTCTATTGATTTTGAAAACAATTATGAACCGGAATATATTAATATCAGGGGAAAAGGTCCTTTAATAAATTCTCTCAAAAAGGAAGCTAAAAACGCCAAAAAAGTTTTCTTAGCAAGTGACCCGGATAGAGAAGGAGAAGCTATTTCATGGCATCTTTCCCATATTTTAGGTCTTGAAAGTGATGACAAAAACCGTGTCGTTTTTAACGAAATTACCAAAGATGCTGTTAAAAATGCTTTCTTAGAACCAAGAGTCATTGACATGGATTTAGTTGATGCTCAGCAAGCAAGACGCGTCTTAGATCGTATTGTAGGTTATTCTATTTCACCTATTTTATGGCAAAAAGTCAAAAAAGGACTTTCAGCAGGACGTGTTCAGTCTGTTGCTTTGAAACTTATTATTGATCGTGAAAATGAAATCAAGGCCTTTGTACCTGAAGAATATTGGACTATAGATGGTTTATTCAAAAAGGGGAGACAAAAATTCCAAGCAAGTTTTTACGGACTGAATGGAAAGAAAATGAAGTTAGAAACAAATGATGATGTCAAGTTTGTTTTGTCTCACCTTAAAAGTGATGCTTTCGACGTTACAACTGTTGAAAAGAAAGAACGCCGTCGAAATGCACCAATGCCTTATACCACTTCATCATTACAGCAAGATGCTGCCAATAAGATAAACTTTCGAACGCGTAAAACTATGATGGTTGCACAACAACTTTATGAAGGGATTAATCTTGGTAGTAACGGTACTCAAGGTCTCATTACGTACATGCGTACTGATTCAACAAGAATTAGTCCTATTGCACAAAATGAAGCAGCAGCCTTCATTACCGAGAGATTTGGTAGTAATTATTCAAAACACGGTAACAAGGTAAAAAATACTAATGGCGCTCAAGATGCCCATGAAGCCATTCGACCTTCCAATGTCCACTATACACCTGAATCAATTGCAAAATACTTAAATAAAGATCAGTTAAAATTATATACGCTTATCTGGAATCGTTTCGTAGCAAGTCAGATGACTGCAGCAATTTTTGATACCGTCAAAGTGACGCTTGAACAAAATAGCGTTTCATTTATTGCCAATGGTAGTCAAATTAAATTTAATGGTTATATGGCAGTTTATAATGATTCTGATAAAAATAAAATGCTGCCAGAAATGACACAAGGAGAAGTCGTTACAAAAGAGTCTACAAATCCTGAGCAACATTTCACACAACCACCTGCCCGTTATTCTGAAGCAACCCTCATTAAAACACTAGAAGAGAATGGGGTTGGGAGACCATCTACTTATGCTCCAACCTTAGAAGTCATTCAAAGACGCTATTACGTGAAACTTTCAGCAAAACGTTTTGAACCAACAGAACTTGGTGAAATCGTCAATAAATTAATCGTTGAATTTTTCCCAGATATCGTCAATGTTACATTTACAGCCGAAATGGAAGCAAAACTTGATCAGGTTGAAACTGGTGAAAGACAGTGGCAAACGGTCATCGATACTTTCTACAAACCTTTTGCAAAAGATTTAGAAAAAGCTGAAGATGAAATCGAAAAAATTCAAATTAAAGATGAACCAGCAGGTTTTGATTGTGATCTTTGTGGTCACCCTATGGTTATTAAATTAGGTCGATTTGGAAAGTTTTATGCTTGTAGCAACTTCCCAGATTGTCGTAACACAAAAGCAATAACTAAAGAAATCGGTGTGACCTGTCCTATCTGTAAAAAAGGACAAGTTATAGAACGTAAAACCAAGAAAAATCGTGTTTTTTATGGCTGTGACCGCTATCCAGAATGTGAATTCACCTCATGGGATATTCCTGTAGGAAGAGAGTGTCCTAAATCAGGTGATTATCTCGTTGAAAAGAAAATTCGAGGTGGTGGCAAACAAGTCGTTTGTAGCAGTGAGTCATGCGACTACAAAGAAGAAAAAATCAAATAAAAATAAAGTTAGAGTAAATGACTCTAACTTTATTTAATTTGTTTTTAAAAGTGCTAACAATTCTTCAATAGTTGGACTAAAAGTGTAATTGTCGCGATAAGCAATGCCTATTGGGTAAAAATCATTTTTATCTTGAAACGGTATCCAAATGAGATCGTTTTTTTGACTTAAACTTTCAAATTCACTAGCTAAAATCGTTACAGCATCAAGGCTTTCAAGACTGTGAATGATAACTTCCCAATCACTGTGTTTGAAAACAATATTAGGCTCAAAACCGAGTGATCTAGCTCGTCTTGGCAACATTTCACCTAACATAAAATGCTCGTTTAAAGTAGCAAAGCGACAATCTTTGAGATCAATTAACCGTAATGATTTATGATTTGCTAATGGGTGCGTTTTGGGCATAACAATACTAACTTTATACCCATGTGTTGATGTTTGTAATGGTTCAATGGTAATATCATCTCTTAGACATGGGAATGATAGGAGACCGATATCGATTTTTCCCTTTGCTAATAATTCTTGTAATTTTCTAGAACCATCTTGAATTAAGGAAACTTCAACACTTGAATGTGTTGCCATAAATGTTGAAATTTGTTTCATAAATTGAATAGCAAATAGTGATGTTAATCCTATTCTTATAGATTCTTTTTTTTCTTGATTCAATAAATGAATTTCTTCAAGCAAGAGATTAAAATCTTTTAGCAAGGTTTTTCCTCGTTGATAAAGAATTTCACCGGCCTCGGTTAATTGTAACTGACGGCCATTTTGAATAAAAAGGGCTGTATTTAATTCCTGTTCAAGTTTTTTTATCGATTGTGACAAAGTCGGTTGTGTCACAAATAGACTTTTAGCAGCATGAGAATAATTCTTTGTTTCTGCTACTGTAATAAAATAATTTAATTGCCTAATTTCCATAGATCTCTCCTATTTAACTCTAGTATACCATAGATCTATCAAAGTTTATGGTCTTACCCCTTTTTATCAATAAACCTTTACATCAATCATAAAAAGTCTATTATAAACGACTTTTTATGATTAGTCTGTTATAATGGACTTTTTTATTTAGTCTGTTATAATGGACTTTTCTGATTTAGTCTGTTATAATGGACTAAAATGGAGGAGCATAATGAATTATATTGCAGTTATTGGTGATTTTATCGATTCAAAACAAGTTGAACAGCGCTATCAATTTCAGGAAAAATTCAAGAAAGCCTTAGAAAAAATCAATCAAAAATATCAAAAAGATATTGTCTCAAAATTTTCAATTACATTAGGAGATGAATTCCAAGGCTTGCTTAAGATAGAAGCAAATGTTTTCCAAATGATTGATGACATTTCTCTTGCTATGAAACCTCATTCCATAAGATATGGTATTGGAATCGGTCAAATTATAACAGAAATCAATCCTGAAATGAGTATTGGAGCAGACGGACCAGCATATTGGCAGGCGAGAGAAGCCATAACCTATATTCATCAAAAAAATGATTATGGGCAAACAAAAATAGCGATAAGAACAAAAGATTTAGAAACAGACGTTGTCATTAATGCCTTGATTTCTGCAGGAGATGCCATTAAAAGTAATTGGCGAGCAAGTCAAGAAGAAGTCTTTGAAACAATTTTACACTTAAACTATTACCAAGAAAATTTTGATCAAAAAGAAGTTTCAGAAAAACTAGGCTTGACGGCAAGTAGCCTATCTAAAAGGCTAAAAAGTAGTAGTGTTAAAGTCTATTTTCGAACCCGAAATGCTGCAAAAGAGTTGATCAATAAACTTAGAATAGAAGGAAATCAAAATGCCTAGTATCGCAGAATATTTAAAAAGCAATCCCTTATTGTTACTCCTTTTAATATGTCATTTCCTAGCCGATTTTCACTTTCAAAGTCCACAAATGGCGGAAAAAAAGCTAAGTGACAAGCGCTATCTACTTAAGCATATCTTACTTGTTGGTGTGACTTTAATGCCCCTGTTTGTTCTCATACCCAATCAATGGCTAACCTATCTAATCATTTGGTTGAGCCATGCCGTCATTGATTTATCAAAATCTAAATTTGCAAGGCTTTTAAAACTCAATATCAAACAATCGTTTATCCTTGATCAATTGTTTCATCTGACGATTATCGCCAGCCTTGCAGTGATAAATGCTCACAACTATTCAAAAGTAGTTTATTTAGATAACAGCTTACTTACAACAGCACTCTTCATTATTTTAATAACAAAACCAAGTAATATCCTTTTTAAGATTCTCTTTGAAAAATATCAGCCTGCAGAAGGCGTCAAACTAGATACCATTAGTGGCGCAGGAGCTATGATTGGGACATTGGAAAGAATAGTTATTGGTATTTGTATGGTCATGGGGCAATATGCCTCAATCGGCTTAGTTTTCACAGCTAAGTCTATCGCACGCTACAATAAAATTTCTGAAAGCCCTGCTTTTGCTGAATATTATCTAATAGGATCCCTTTTTAGTATTTTAAGTGTTTTTCTAGCTTACTGTATTTGCTTTTAAAGGGCACCTTTTTCCAAAAAGAAAAGAGTAAAACATCAACATTCTTTTGCTTTTGAGTCTTTTTCTGCTATAATATAGCAAGTAAAATTTAAAGAAAGATTTGTGGGAAGGTATACTTTCCAAAGAGGTATTAGTCTATTGTCTCAATCTTATATTAACGTTATCGGCGCGGGTCTTGCCGGCTCAGAGGCCGCATACCAAATCGCTAAAAGAGGTATCCCTGTTAAACTTTATGAAATGCGTGGGGTTAAAGCCACACCGCAACATAAAACAAGCAACTTTGCAGAATTAGTTTGTTCCAACTCTTTCAGAGGGGATAGTTTAACAAACGCCGTAGGTCTCCTAAAAGAAGAAATGCGACGCCTTGATTCCATTATTATGCGTGCCGGGGAAGCGCACCGCGTTCCAGCTGGTGGAGCCATGGCAGTTGACCGAGTAGGTTATGCTGAAGCTGTCACAGCAGAGCTTGAGAATAATCCACTTATCGAAGTTATCAGGGGTGAAATCACAGAAATTCCAAATGATGCCATCACTGTTATAGCAACCGGTCCATTAACATCCGATGCATTGGCTGAAAAAATTCATGCCCTAAATGGCGGAGAAGGATTTTACTTCTATGATGCAGCAGCACCGATTATTGATAAGTCAACCATCAATATGGACAAAGTTTATCTAAAGTCACGCTACGACAAAGGTGAAGCTGCCTATCTCAATTGTCCTATGACAAAAGAGGAATTTTTGGCTTTTCATGAAGCCTTGACAACAGCAGAAGAAGCACCTTTGAACTCTTTTGAAAAAGAAAAGTATTTTGAAGGCTGTATGCCAATCGAAGTTATGGCAAAACGTGGCATTAAAACTATGCTATATGGTCCAATGAAACCCGTTGGTTTAGAATACCCAGATGATTATAAAGGACCACGTGATGGTGACTATAAAACACCATACGCTGTTGTTCAATTACGTCAAGACAATGCGGCAGGAAGCTTATATAATATGGTTGGTTTCCAGACACATTTGAAATGGGGCGAGCAAAAACGTGTTTTCCAAATGATTCCAGGACTTGAAAATGCTGAGTTTGTTCGTTATGGAGTTATGCATCGTAATTCCTATATGGATTCACCAAATTTACTGAAACAAACCTTCCAATCACGCGCAAATGAAAACCTCTTCTTCGCAGGTCAGATGACTGGAGTAGAAGGTTATGTGGAATCAGCAGCTTCTGGACTTATTGCTGGTATTAATGCTGCTAGACTCTTCAAAGGAGAAGAGGCAATTATTTTCCCTGAAACAACAGCAATTGGTAGCTTGCCACACTATGTCACACATACAGACAGTAAACATTTTCAACCAATGAATGTTAATTTTGGTATTATCAAAGAATTAGAAGGCAAACGAATCCGTGATAAGAAAGAGCGTTACGAAGCTATAGCGGAAAGATCGCTCAAAGATTTAGAAGCCTTTCTAAATAGCTAAAAACCATCCCAAGGGATGGTTTTTATTTTTTTATTTTTTTCCAAAAGGCATTTTGATGTGTTTAACTGTTTCCAATGTATCAGCAATTTTTTGATTGCGTTCAACTTTTTTCAAATTATCTTGATCCAATAACGATTGACTTTTTTCTAAGACTTCAGTAGTGACATAATAAAGCTTGACCAAGCTTCCTAATCGGTGCCTACCAGTTCTCGGAGACATTGAAACAACCTCATTAATAGAAGCCGTTAACCATTTTTTATCAGGTTTTGCAGGTATAGACGCCACAACAAATCCTTGTTTTTCAAGGTGTTCTTTCGCCTGATCTAAGGGTAAATTAATAACATCATCAATAGTTCTCAATCTTTCTTGACGTGCTTGCCTTTGATCCATATATTTTTCAATGATTGGACGAGTGTTGTCCATACCCTTACCAATTAATTCGGTAGTATCAGGAATCACAGAAATAATTTTCCCAAAGGCCCCTAACGATTTTGAAAATTTACTTAATTTAGCCATAGTATTCTCCTTAGAAGGCAATTCTTGAATCTATTATATCAGATGTAACTCTGTTTCTCTTAGTGAAAACTTACGAAATTGTAAGTTTTCACTTTCTAAATGTAAGTCTCAAACTGATCAATAAGTGTAAAATAAACTTATTAAAAGGAAAGAGGAACAAGACCATGAAAAAGTCTAAAGTCTATTCAATATTTGCAGCGCTAGCTTTATCACTTTCATTACTTATAGGAGCAGTCCTTTATCTAGGCCCTAAATCCAATTTCTATCTAATTCCTCCGAGTCCTAGAACCTATGGACAAATAGCCTTGAAGCAAATGGATAGTATAGGGCTCTACGCTCAGGGGGATGACTGGAATAAAGCAAAAAATTCAGCTGAAAAAGAACTCAAAACAGTTTCCACATATAGCCAAGCTAGAAAAGTTCTATCAAAGGTGGTTAAAGAAGCTGGAGGTAAACATTCCTTTATCCAATCCAAGCAAGAAATAAGTCAAACCAAGGCAAAAAAACAGCTACCTACAGTAAAAATGCTGGAACAACAGACTTTACTTGTCACCTTACCTGAATTTCTAGGAAGTGATCCCAAGGAAATGGCAAAATATGCTGATGCCCTCAACAATCATTTATCTTATGATCACTACAAGGCTGTCATTATCAATTTAGCCAATAATGGCGGAGGCAATATGGCACCCATGCTAATAGGCTTGTCTTCCTTGTTACCTGACGGCAAACTCTTTTCAAGTCAAGATAAGTATCAGCAAAAAACAGATTACCTCTTAGCCAAGAATAAGCTCAAAAATCAAGCCAAAATCAAATTGCAAAAGGCTATTCATAAACAAAAAGTACCAATTGCACTAGTCATTAATGGAAAAACAGCATCCTCTGCTGAAATGGTTGCCTTATCATTTAAAGGTATGGAAAAAACACGTTATTTTGGTGTCAATTCAGCTTCTTATACGACGGTAAATATGACCTTTCCATTATATGATGGAGCTGAAATGATGCTTAGTATCGCCAAAACCATTGATCGAAATGGGCAAAGCTATGAGAATCAACCTATTATCCCTGACCAAGTATCAAGTACAGCCCTTGAAGATGCCCAAAAATGGCTATCTGGTCAAGTAAAATAAGTTATAATAGTGTAAGGAGAATGACATGTTATTAGATATACAGCATTTAGAAAAAGTTTATCGCACAAGATTTTCAAAAGAAGAGACAAGGGCATTACAAGATGTTGATTTTAAAGTTGAATCTGGTGAATTTATTGCAATAATGGGTGAGTCTGGCTCTGGTAAAACAACCTTACTCAATATTTTAGCTACTCTTGAAAAACCAACAAGTGGTTCAGTCATACTAAATGGTCAAGATATAACTCAAATTAAAGACAAAAAACTAGCACAATTTCGACTAGAGAATTTGGGATTTGTTTTTCAGGAATTTCATCTTCTAGATTCCCTGTCGATCAAAGACAATATTTTTTTACCACTGGTTTTAGCTCGTAAATCTATAAAGGAAATGGAAAGTCGTTTGCAACAATTAGCTCCCAAATTAAGAATTCAAGAGCTATTAGAAAAAAGACCCTTTGAAATATCAGGGGGCCAAAAACAAAGAGTAGCCATTGCTAGAAGTTTGATCACCAATCCTAAACTCCTTTTAGCTGATGAACCTACAGCAGCTTTAGATTATCGAAACTCAGAGGACCTACTAAACCTTTTTGAAGACATTAATCTTGACGGACAAACCCTGCTAATGGTTACCCATTCGGCCAATGCTGCTAGCCATGCAAAACGTGTACTCTTCATTAAGGATGGTCGAATTTATCATCAAATGCATCGAGGAAATCGGACAAATATGGAATTTAGTAAAGATATTTCTTTAGCCATGGCAGGCTTGCTAGGAGGTGAATAAGATGTTTTATCTCAAAATGGCATGGAACAATCTCAAAAAAACAAAAGAAGTTGTTGTCCCTTTTATCTTAGCGAGTATTGTCTTATTTATGCTAAATACAATTGTTATGATACTCCTTACCGGCCCGGTTTCAGAAAATATGCAAAATGGTAAAATACTGTTATTGTTGGCTTCAGTTGTCCTCCTTATTTTTGCTACTATTATGGAAATCTACTCTTATCTCTTTTTTATAAAGCAAAGGAGTCGTGAATTTGGGTTATACACTGTACTAGGTATGACAAAAAAGCAAGTAGGTCTTGTTGCTAGTTATGAACTCTTAATCACTTATTTAGGTGTGATTGGTTTGGGGAGTCTCTTTTCTGGGATTTTTTCCCATCTTTTTTATCTGATTTTTGCAAACCTCCTTCACTATCAAGACCTTAGGTTGCATATTAACTTCATTGCCTTTCTAATAACAATTGTACTCTTTGGGTTTATTTTTCTCCTCCTTGAAATCATTGGAATGGTTAAGATTGGCAAATCGTCACCATTATTACTGTTTAGAGATCAAGAACAAGGAGAAGTAGAACCACGTGGCAATAAGCTCTTAGCTGCTTTAGCACTCCTATCTATTGGTTTTGGTTATTATTTATCACTGTCCTCAACAAAAATTGCAGCCATGGCCGTTATTTATCGATTTTTCATTGCAGTGATTTTCGTTATCATAGGAACCTACCTCTTTTATATTTCCTTTATGACTTGGTATCTTAAGAGAAAAAGACAAAATAAAAGATACTATTATCAACCTAAGCATTTCATCACAACAGCACAAATGATTTTTCGTATGAAACAAAATGCAGTCGGCCTTGCCAATATCACCATATTAGCTGTCATGGCTTTTGTTGCCATAGCAACATCTACAGCATTATATACTAACTCAGAATCTCAGTTAAATCAGCTGTTCCCAAAAAATACTAAGATTACCTTTGATAATCCAAATGATCTTAATCATCAAAAACAATTTCAAGAACTGATATTGCCTAAATTACAGTTACGTGAAAGTGATTATATAAGCTATACTAGCGCAATGGTAAACTTTAACAATGATAATGATAAAAAAATTGCCATTACAAAAAAAAGCCTTCAAAACCCTAACTTTAAAACACTGACCAATAGTTTTATTATCCCTGAAAAGGATTTTAGAGCCTTAGGAAATACTGTTCCAACTTTGAAGGATAATCAAATGATTTTTTTCCAACAAAAAAACACTAGTCATTTAAATGAAATTTCTATCTTTGGTAAAAACTATCACGTTGTTAAAAATCTTAAAACTGCAAAATTGCCAGAAATCGCAAATACCTATAACCCAACGATCATGGTCGTAAAGGACCTCAAGATAATGCGCCAGATTATTGATAGTTTTAATAAACATTCAGGTATGAAAGCAAATATCACTTCAGACTTAACAGTTTTAGCAGAATTATCTGAAAAAGAAATGAAGAGCATTGCAGATCCAAATTCAGTAGCTATCAGTCATGGTAAAGATTATCTAGCATACTATGAACGAAAAGAGAATTTCCAGAAAGACTATTATGTCATTACTGGGGGATTCCTTTTCACTGGATTTCTATTAGGACTAAGTTTCATATTAGGTGCCGCATTAATCATTTATTACAAGCAGTACACAGAAGGGCATTTAGATAAAAAATCCTATACCATTTTACAAGAGGTCGGTATGAGTATTGACCAAATCAAAAAAGCAATCAATTCTCAATTATTAGTGGTCTTCTTTATGCCCATATCACTTGCTATTTTGCATTTTAGTGCAGCTATGGTTATGATCAAACAAATGTTATTACTCTTTGGTGTGACTGATGTTCATATGATTTACAATGTCAGTGCCCTTACAATTAGCCTTATTATTCTAATCTATTATGTCATTTACAAACTGACCAGTAAAACATATTATAAAATTATTGAAAGGTAGAAGAAGTAGCGAGTTTTTTCGCTGCTTTTCTGTTAAAATGGGGGTATGACAAGTTTTCCAAAAATTTATATGGTTGAAGATGATAAAACCATACAAGAATTATTAAAAAAACATTTGGCACATTCTTATCAAGTTACCTGTGTCAGCAATTTTCGTGATATTAAAAATGAGGTGCTAGCTCTTGATCCAGATCTCATTTTAATGGATATCACTCTTCCTTTTTATAATGGTTTTTATTGGACAACAGAAATTCGAAAACATTTAAAGGTACCTATTATTTTCATCTCAAGTTCAACTGACGAAATGGATACGGTTATGGCCTTAAATATGGGCGGGGACGATTTTATCACAAAACCATTTTCGTTGACCATCTTAGATGCTAAAATAGCAGCTTTTTTACGTCGGTCTATGGAATTTTCTTCGGATCATTTAGAATTTGAAAATTATAGTCTACACTTCGACGGTACCTTTACAAACGGAAAGGAAAAACTCCAATTATCCCTGACCGAACACAAGTTGTTTGCTCTTTTATTAAAAAGAAGAGAAAAGATTGTTACTAAAGAAGAACTGCTAATGACACTTTGGGATAGTGATCAATATATTGATCATAATACCTTGAATGTAAATATGGCGAGGTTACGAAAAAAATTAGTGGAGATTGGCTTCGAAAGTATTCACACTGTGAGAGGAGTAGGCTATATAATCAAATGATAGGTCAATTTTTCAAAGAATATCAAGGATGGTATTTTCAATTTCTTATTTTATACCTCTTAAACTTATTGGTCTTTGCACTCTACCAACTACCTTTATATTATTTTCTTATTGCAAGTCTAACATCTCTTACATTTTTATTGCTTTATTCCATTTGGAAATTTTGGCAATTCCGCAAAAAAATGATTTTTTTACAAGAATATATTTATGTAAATCAATTAAAAGCATTAACATCACCAACTGATCTAGCTTATCAAAATCTCCTAAAAAAGAGACTGAATCTAGAGAATCAAAAATTACAGTTGGAAAAAGAAAATAGAAAAAAGCAAGATACCTTTATTAAAATATGGTCCCATCAAATGAAATTACCCTTATCAGCCTTATCTTTAATGAGTCAAACCCAAGAATATAATCCATTATTAGTAAAAACACAGGTTATGCGGCTGGAGAATTATTTAAATCGACTTCTAAATTATATAAAATTTAGCCAACATCAAGATGATTTTAGATTTGAAAAAATAGATTTAAGAGCTTTATTTAATGCAATCATTAAACAAATGAGTCCCGTCTGCATCGCAAAAGAAATAAGTATCAGCATAAGTGGGGATGCTACAATGACAAGTGATAAAAAATGGCTCAGTTTTGCTCTCACGCAGCTTCTCGATAACGCTATTAAATATTCTCATCACGGTGGTCATATAAGCATCCGTTTAAACAAAAAAAGTATAGAGATATCAGATGAAGGTATTGGAATACTAGAGGAAGATTTACCTCGCTTATTCGATGAGGGATTCACAGGTTTTAATGGTCATGAATTACAGAAAGCCTCTGGCCTTGGTCTCTACATGACTAGAACCGTATTAGAGCAGCTACATTTAGCTATCACCATACAGAGTCACATTGACCAGGGAACTCTTGTCATCATTAAAGAAAAGGAATAAAGAATATGTCAGACTACCTACCTTTACTAGTTAACAAAGAAAAAACAGTCAGCGAATTGCTTGAAACTATCTTATCGATACTTGAGCAATTTGGCCCATACCAGATTGAAGTCAAAAAGACTAGCCTCCATTTGGTCAAGGAAAAAGCATTTCTAGGCGTTCACCCAAAAAAGAAATGGTTAGATCTGAATATCGTGAGCAATCAAGCCATTGATCATCCTCTGATTACCAAAAATGAACAAGTATCTAAGAATCGCTGGCACAATAATCTTCGTTTAAGTTCAGTAGAAGAAGTGGATGATACTGTAAAAAACTTACTTCAGACAGCCTATCTGCATTAAAGAGACTTTGAATGACAGAATATTGGGATATCTATACGAAAGAACGTCAACTAACTGGACAAAGAATGATTAGAGGTCAAGCTTTTCCTGAGGGGGCTCGTCATTTAGTTGTACATGTCTGCCTTTTTAATGATAAGGGGCAAATGTTGATTCAGCAACGTCATAAAGATAAAGACTCATGGCCTGAGTATTGGGATCTTACTGTTGGTGGCAGTGCATTAGCAGGTGAAACTGCCCAAGAAGCTGCAATGCGCGAAGTCAAAGAAGAAATAGGATTAAGTTTAGACCTATCTGAAACAATGCCAGCCTTTACCATAAATTTTGACAATGGGTTTGATGATACCTTTTTAGTGGTTGAAAACATAACCATTGAGAATATCACCTTTCTAGATAATGAAGTTCAGGATGTTAAATGGGCATCTTACAATGATATCACTCAAATGATTAATCAAGGAATCTTTATTCCTTACTTTGATAGCAAAATCAGAATGTGTTTTGAAATGCGTGAACAGTATGGGGTACATAAACGCCGTCATTAACGAGCACGAATAACACAAAATCACTGAGAAGATTCTCAGTGATTTTTTTAGCATCTTGTTTTGCATAACTATAATTATGTAAAAATATAGCAATGTCAATTTAATGCTTCTAAACTTATAATTTATCTAAGGCATTTTTTTGTTCGTCATTGACAATATGGGTATATAAATCTGTAACTTGTGTAGAGGCATGGCCTAGTTGATGACTGACTAATACCTGAGACTTGGTGGCATCGTAAAGCCTGGTAGCAAGCGTATGCCTTAACTTATGAGGAGTTACTCGGATTTTAAAATCTTGTGAATATTTGCCCACCATTTTTTCAATACTTGAAGCATCAATGCGGTTGGGGACCCCACGATACTCCGTTAGGAAAAATGCTTGATCTTGCTTGTCAGCTTTATAGCGTTTCTGACGGATTTCCAAGTAATGCTCAAGGTAAGGTTTAGCAAAAGATGCTACGTTAACGGAGTCACGTTTCCCACCCTTTCGAGTCACTTCAATAACCATCATTTTGAGATTGACATCTTTTAAGTCGAGATTAACGGCTTCGGAGAGTCGGACGCCAGAAGCCAGAAGTAGGGCTATGATGGCTAAATCGCGTTCTTTATTTTTTTGGAATGATGATTTTGCTCTATTTGATAGCTTGTTTTCATATTCACAATCTACATAATCGAGAAACTCCATGGTTTCATCACCTAGAAAGAGCTTTTGTTTGATATTTTCTGCTCTTGAGGCTAAGGTTTCTTTTTTCTTCTTGGTAGCAACCTTTTTCATAACGTTTCGATAAAAGTATGGTTCCCCTTGATCGTTTTCAACTTCCTCAGTGAGATATTTATAGAGGCTAGAGAGGGCTGATAAGGTACGATTGATGGTTGTTTGAGAAAGACCAGATTTTGTTGAATAGGTGTTTAGTGACGGTCTTTCACGCAAATAAAGAATAAAAGATTCCATATCTTTTTTTGTCAAATGTTCCAAGACATCTAGCTTTATATCAGCAATTCTGGGAGCATCTGAAATTCCAGAGTCAATGAGCCAATCAAAAAAGCGTTTGTATTCTTTAAGGTATTCATATAAGGTCGTGAAACTGTAAGGCACAGATAATTTGGATTGGTAATAGTCTAAAACAAACCATGGCATGATTGCTTTGTATTCTTCAATTTTTTCTAACAGTAATTCACGTCGCATTGTTTTTTCCTTTATCTCATGACTTATTAATTGTTTTTCTTTAAGAGTAGTATACCATATCCTTGAATGTTTTTCAAGAAAATTATAGTTTTTCGGAAAGATGTTATAGGAAATATTAGAACTAATAAATTGGACATGCTAGCCAGAAACTAACAGCATAAAAAATATCCAACCTTAAATCATTCAGGTTAGATATCGTGTTTCAGTATTTTTTCGACGCGTGCTTTACGTTTTTCTAAGAGGCTCAATCTAGTTTGGTTTTTGCTTTTGGTGGATTTTAATTGATCAATATTGTGGTTTAGCTCTGCCAATTCATTTTGATAAGATAGGCGATGTTTTTCAATGTAGTTTTCTCTTTGAGGGTTATTTTTTTCTGCTTTTCGTTTCAAGTAATTGATAATTCCCATCCTTACCTCCTATCTCAATTAATTGATTTTTGGCTTTTTAACTGTTGTGTAAATTTCAAGGGCTGAGTCCACTAAGAAGACTGATAAAGCAATCGCCCCTGAAACGAACATGGATTCAATGAAATTTTTGCCTGATAAGGGAATATTTCCCTGAATGTAGTAATAAGCTATTTTATAAACACCTGCTCCTGGAACCAGTGGGAAATAACTTGGAATGTAAAAAACGGTAACAGGTGATTTTAAGACCCTTGCAGCTATTTGTGAAAAGAGAGCAATGACAATACCACCTAAAAGTGTTGCTACTGCTAAATCAACATAGGGTAAAGTTAATAGATAAACGGTATAACCTGCTGCTCCAATAAAGCCGGTTTGAAAGCGGAGATGTCTCGGTATTTCTAAAATAATTCCTGAAGTCACGGTTGCCACATAAGCACCTAGTATTTGAAAAATCATAGCCATGATATTATCCCCTTTGCAATAAATAATCCCATAGCAACTCCGACTCCTAAACTAACAGCAATAACGAGTGCTTCAACAATCTTACTCAAACCTGCTCCATAATCGCCTTTAAAGGAATCCCTAAAACCATTGGTGAAAGCGGTTCCCGGAAAAAGGGGCATTAGGACAGAGATGATGACTGTATCAAAAGAGGCTGATTGGGCTTGCCATAAATGCATTAAAATAGGAATAATCATGGCTACAAATAAGGTTGATAAGGTCCCAAAAATAAAGTCATTTAACTGGAGCTTCTCCTTCATTTGATATGTAGACAAAAGGATTAGTGCTGCTACAAAAGAAAGGGCAATCTCAATTTTACCTCCCCCTAATAAGACGGCAAAAGATAAAACTAATAAAATGGTTGATAAGGAAATTGTTTTTTTAGTGTAATTTCGTTGATCAATAGTCACCATTTTTTGATGAGCATCTTCAATGCTAATGGTATTGGATGTTAAATCTCTTGAGATTTGATTGACATGATGAATTTTCCTTAGGTTTGTATCTCTTTTGGTGATACGTTTAATTAAGGTGATGGGCTCATCAAAATCAGGTCCATCCAATGTAATAAAAAGACCTGTTGTATTCGCAAAAACCTCTGTAATGGGTTGTTTGGTAATTTGTAAAATACGCGAAACCGTATTTTCAACGCGGTAACATTCCGCGTTGGATTCTAACATGGTAATGCCAGCTAAAGTTGCTACTTTTACCACATATTTATTATATTTTTCAGTCATGACCTTTACTTACCTAGATATGTTAAGATAGCTACAACAGCAGCTTTGGTACCCGTTTCAAGAGTAGGGTGGATAGCCGGGGCAAACTTCGGATTATGATTAGCAAATACAGCTTGATCCTCTGTAAAACCACCAAATCCCCAATAAAAATACGGAATTTTTAAAGCTCTAGGAATAGCACTAAAGTCTTCTGAAGCTGTCATTGGATGATAGCTGACGACCTGTTCTGTTCCTAAATAATTCTCGAAGGAGACTTTTACTTTTTCAACCACTTCTGGAGAGTTGTCTGTCAGTGGGAAATTATCATACACTTCAATAAGAGGTGCTTCTTGACAATTTCCTGCTTGGCATTCTGCGCGAGCTATTCGTTCAATGGCATCAATTAATTGTTCTTTTACCTGATCACTATAGGCTCTTATATTTAAGAGAAGAGTTGCTTCTTCAGGGATGATATTAGCTTTTAAGCCAGCATTGAAAGCACCAACTGTGACAACAGCAAATTGAAAAGGATCAACTTCTCTTGCAACAATGGTTTGAAGTCTTGTAACAATTGCTGAACCAATAACAATTGGATCAATACTCATATGTGGCATTGAGCCATGAGCTCCTTTGCCCTTAATAACAATTTTTACAGATGCTGCGGTTGATAGGAAGGGGCCTGACATGACTCCAACTTTTCCAGCCACTGGCTCAGTTAGAACATGTTGTGCTAAAGCAATATCTGGATGTGGTATTTTTTCAAGTAGCCCATCTTCGAGCATTGACTTTGCTCCAGCCGCAATTTCTTCTCCTGGTTGGAAGAGTGCAATATAGGTTCCTGTCCATTCTTCCTTATGATTGGCAAGTGCCCAAGCAACCCCTAGAGCAGCCGCTATATGCATATCATGACCACACGCATGCATGACAGGCACATGATTGCCATCCAAATCCGTTGTTTCAACAGTTGAGGCATAGTCTAATCCCGTTTCTTCTTTAACAGGGAGAGCGTCGATATCTGCTCGAAAAAGGACTGTTTCTCCTGGACCATTCTCTAAAATACCAACAAGTCCGCCACCAATTTTCTGTGTCTCATAGCCAAATGTCTTCAATTTGTCTTCGATATAGGCAACCGTTTCTCTTTCTTGCATAGAGAGTTCAGGATGACTATGAAGGTGTTTATAGCTTTCTTCTTGCCAGTCTTTAATGTCGTTCAAATGGGATAATACATCTCTTATAGCCATTGATTTGCTCCTTTCGAAAGGTCATTTTCTCTTTCTTAGTATATCATTTCTCCTGACCATATGGGTGTTAAGAAGGTTACAATTTTCAGAAAAAAAGAACAGTTGATAGACTGTTCTTTGTATTCTTCTTCTTTTTTAGCAGTGCTCTTTTATGGCCGTTTCTGTTGCAATGCGTCCAAAAGTGAAGATATCTGTTAAGGAATTGCCACCGAGTCGGTTACCAGCGTGAAGGCCTCCTGCTACTTCTCCTGCTGCATATAAGCCTGGAATAACTTGTCCTTGAAGATTAATAACATGAGCATGTGTATCAATTTTCAAACCACCCATTGTATGGTGGACAGCTGGTTTGCGAGGTGTTGCATAAAATGGTGCTTTAACAACTTTCAAATCAAAAGCGCCTTTATGGAATTCTGGGTCATATCCTTGGTCGACGTATTTGTTATAGTTGGTAATGGTTTCAGAGAGAACACCTGGTTCCATATTGAGTTGCTCAGCTAATTCTTCAATGGTATCTGCACGGAAAAGGGTTCCTGCTTTAACTTGGGCATCAATTTTTTCCTGACTTGTATTGTAGGCTGTTTCCTTGATAAGGTCATCGGCAATCAAATAGAAGAGCCCTCCATTGTCGATAGCTGCTTGCGATAGTTGATCTCGACTGCCATATTCGTCTACAAAACGTTTTCCTTTGGTATTAACCATGATAAAATTAGCCGGTGGGACTTGAAGTCCTGAGAATAGTGCTCCTGTTTCTGGATCTGACACAGGCATCATTTGTGTGAAGCCCATACCAACTAAATCTGCTCCAACAGTTTGACCTAAAAGAATACCGTCTCCTGTGACTGCAGGCGTGTTTGAGGTTTTAATGTCATCTGCAATTTCAGTCCAATAGGTATTATACTGTTGAAGCATTTTGGTGTTGGCTCCAAAACCACCTGAGGCTAAAATAACGGCTTTAGCATTGACCGTTATGGTTTGTCCATTTCGACCACTTCCAATGACACCTCTGACTTGACCATTTTCTACAATCAGTTCTTTAACAGGTGTATCTGTTAGAATGATGCCACCATGTTTAAGGACATAATCATTTAGTACTGATATGAAGGCTACCCCCATTGGCATAAAAGGTTTATGTCCCCGACGCCACAAGGCACCAACAGGCATTGTGACTTCGCTATGGTCAAACTCAACACCAATGTCTTCTAACCAACGAACGGATTCTAGAGCTCTTTCTGTCAAGATTTTTATCAGGTCGTAATTGCCATGTATTTCATTGCCTTGCAAGTCTTTCCGTTTTCCACCTAGGTAAGTTTGAATACGATAAAGTAAGTTAGAATCAAAAAGATAAGTTGGATTTTTTAAGTATTCTTCCAATTCTTGTTTCAGGGCACGGAAATCTTCCAAAAATTCTGGATCAATCTGACTTTCATCTATGTTTTTCAATTCTTGTAAATTATGATCTTCACCAGGATTTGCTGCAAAGCTATTTTGCCATTTTGGATCTGGCGCATTCATTGGTCCACCAGCCCGAACTGTATTCCCCCCTACACTTGGGAATTTCTCAAGCACAATCACCTTTTTACCTGCTTGGAGGGCACGCGCAGCTGCTGCCAAACCTGCGCCACCGCCGCCAACAACAACTAAATCAGCTTCGTAGCTTTTATCTTCTTTATCTAGAGCTGAAGGAGCTTTTGGACGACTTCTTAAAACTTCAGGATTAGCTCCTGCTTTCTTAACAGCACGCGCAACCCCATCAAGTACCCCATTTGAGGTAACAGAAGCACCCGAAACGGTATCTACATTTAGGGTTTGACCTTCAATAATTTCATTTGGAATTCTGGTAAATACAATATCTGCAATACCACCGGTTTCTCCAGAAGAATCAATGTCAATCTTTTCAATACGGTCTTGTGAGAAAGTGACAGACATTGGCAAGTCTCCGTTATGACCTGGAGTCGTTACTGTATAGATACCAGGTTCAAAGACAATATCTTCTGGTTGGTTAAGTTGGTTAGCAATTGTCACAAATCGTAAAAATCTAAAGAAACAAGAGTCTAAAAAATCAATCGTTCTTAAATCTTTTAAGTGACCTGCTTCATCAAAAGCCTTATGAACATTTCCTAGTAAAAATTCGCTCCCCGGCATAACCATGGCATTAACGCCTGGAGCATCTAATATTTGTCTAAGGTGAAGCTGCGCTCGTGACGATCCTTGCTCACTGTAGGAAGCTCCTACAATCATGACTGGTTTTCCGGTCAAAGGGTGAACTTTAAAGGATAACCACTCTATCAAACTATTGAGTGCTGAAGGAATGGTATGATTGTGTTCTGGCGTTGCAATAATGACACCATCTGCTTCTGAGATCTTTCGATTAAAGGTCTGGATAATCTCGCTTTCTGTCTGATCATTTGTTTCATTGAACATCGGAACCTGGTCAATTTCCAAGACTTCAATCTCAGCTTTTGAAGCAAAATGCTCTCTCATAAAAGATAACAATTGACGGTTGTAAGATTTTTTAGCATTTGTACCGATTATACCAATAAATTTCATGCCTTCCCTCCTTATTGGTTTTCTTCCCAAGCGAAACGACGTTTTCGATCTGTATCCGACTGTTTAACAATTGTATTTGTGATATTTAGAAATTCTAAAAATTCTGCAAAATAATCTTCCAGTTCTGTTACCTTATCTTCAAATACCAAGTCATTTTCAGCGTTAAAGGCTTGTTCGGATTGCCCAAGTAAAAATTCACTTCCAGCCATTGTTCTTGCCTTTAATTCAGGAGCATTTAAAATCTGACGTAAATGCCCTTGAGCCCTAGAAGAACCCAAAGAACCTAAGGATGCTCCTACAATCATGGTTGGTTTATTAATGAGAACACGACTAGTATAAGCAATCCACTCTAGCGCACTAGAAAGAGGTGCCGGAATCGTATGATTATACTCAGGCGTGGCAATGATGACACCATCAGCGTCAGCTATTTTTTGAGAAAAGCTCTGAACAGCACTTGGAGCTTCTTTAGATTCTGGTTCATTAAAGGCCGGTAAGTCTTTAATTTCTAACAATTCAATCGTCGCCTGATCAGCAAAGTGCTTTTGCATAAACTGTAACAGTTTGCGATTCGTTGACCGTTCTGAATTGGTACCTAGTATAGCTACTAATTTCATTTGTGAAATACCTCCCAATATTTGTTCACTTCTAATATATGCCTAAAATGAAGAAAATGCAACTGTTTTCATAATTTTTAATAACTTGTCAAAACACTTTTAAACCAACCATGTTTGCGCTTTCTTTTCATTTGACATAAAAAAAGAATATCACCCTAGTGATATTCTTTTAGGCAAGATTAATGCTCATTTGGATCGTTCTCTGCATCTTCATGTGTTTTATGAATGGTTCCAGGAACGTGATCTGGACCAGCATAGATTGAGTAAATCTTAAGGGGTTGATTTCCTGTATTGGTCACATTATGCCATGTATTTGCCGGGACCAAAATCACATCGTCATCAGTCACTTCTTGTTCAAAACTTAGATTGTCTTCGGCATCTCCCATTTGACATAAGCCTTTTCCTTCTTCGATACGAAGGAATTGGTCAATCCCTTTATGCACTTCCAAACCAATGTCATCACCTGGTTGGATAGACATTAAAGTCACTTGGAGCTTTTCACCTGTCCAAATTGTAGTACGATAGTTTTCGTTTTCTTTAGTATAATCCTCGATATTGACGATATACTTTTCTTTACCATGATCCTTATAATCGAATGTCATATGCCGGCCTCCATAAATTTATTTTAATTAGATTTATTCTAATTAATCTATACTATAGTAATATCATAAAAGCGATTACAAGTCAAAAGAAAAGCAATTTTATCTAAAGAATTCATTCTAAATTTTCTCCATTTGAGGCAATGACTTTTTGGTACCAAGAATAGGATTTTTTGGGAACTCTTTTTAAAGTTCCACTTCCATCATCATTTTTATCCACATAAATAAAACCGTAACGTTTACTCATTTGTCCTGTTGAAGCAGCCACTAAATCTAAAATCCCCCAGGTAGTGTAACCCATCAGATCAACCCCATCAATAGTCACCGCATCCTTAAATGCCTTAATATGCTCTCTAATATATGAGATACGGTAGTCATCTTTAACATAACCTTCTTCATCTGGGCTATCAATAGCCCCCAAACCATTTTCAACAATAAAAAGTGGTTTTTGATAGCGATTATAGAGCATATTAAGCGACGAACGTAATCCTAATGCATCAATCTGCCAACCCCATTGCGTCGAGGACAGATGAGGGTTCTTGACTGATTTAAAGAGATTACCAGTTGTCTCCTTATAATCGTCCTCAAAAGCTGTCACCGTTCGTGAACAATAATAAGAAAAAGAGACGAAGTCAACTGGATGACATCTTAATAATTCTTTGTCGCTCTCGCCGAATTCCAAATGAATATTTTCCCTTTCAAACTTTTTAAGGGCATAACTTGGGTAATAGCCCCTGGCTTGCACATCAATAAAGAAATACTCCCCGTTGTCTCGATGGATAGCTTCCAAATAGTCCTCTGGTCGACAAGTATAGGGGTAATGGCTTCCGCCCGCTAACATACAACCTACCAGATTCTCGGGGTCAATCTCGTGGGCAATCTTAGTCGCCATGGCTGACGCCAACAACTGATGATGGGCTGCTTGGTAAATAACCTGCGCTTGCTTATCCTCATCAGTCAGAATTAACCCTCCTCCAATAAAAGGTTGGTGTAAGAGAATGTTAATTTCATTAATGGTTAACCAGTACTTGACCAATCCCTTGTAACGTGTCATGACTGTTTCTGCATATCTGGCATAAGCATCAACCATACGCCGGTCA
Source organism: Streptococcus uberis (assembly GCF_900475595.1). NCBI lineage: Bacteria > Bacillati > Bacillota > Bacilli > Lactobacillales > Streptococcaceae > Streptococcus > Streptococcus uberis. Next base: position 933,178 of record NZ_LS483397.1, on the reverse strand, counting down.
CGCCAAGCCCCATATTTTTTGATCAAGGCTACAGGAACATCAAAATGGGCAAGAGTGACTAAAGGTTCAATCCCTTTTTCCTGCAAGGTCTTTAATATTTTTTCGTAGAATTGCAGACCCGCTTCATTAGGAAACTCGTCATCCCCATTTGGGAAAATACGCGTCCAAGATAAAGATAAACGAAACACCTTAATACCCATTCTAGCTAGAAGATCAATATCTTCTAAGTAATGGTGATACATATCAATAGCTTCTTCAGAGGGGTAATAATAGTCTTTTCTTCGCTCAAGGTTAGTTAGCTGCCCCTTAGCAATGGCCATTCTATCTGGACCAAGTGGCAACAAATCGATATTACTAAGACCTCTACCATCTTCTAAAATACCACCTTCAGCTTGGTTGGCAGCAACAGCTCCACCCCATAAAAAGTTTTTTGGTAACATCCTTTTCCTTCTTTCCATATTTTGTTCTTGCGACTATTATAAGAAAGTAAGTAGACAAATCATTCACTTTTAGGTAAACTTGGTATGCGGTTTCATCTTTTCTAAAGATAGACCTTAAAAACTGAAATGTATTGAAAGAGGTGCCCATTATGTTAGAGGATATTCAGTTACTAGCCCAACAAAAACAGTCTTCAAAAGCTGCCATAGCAGAAACGATTTTGGAGCATCTTAACAGTATTGAACAATTATCTTTAGAAGACCTTGCTCGCTTAAGTTTCACATCGAAATCAAGCGTCGTTCGTTTTGCACAATCCCTAGGTTTCAAAGGATGGGTAGATTTTCTACCAGCTTTGCTATCAGAACGTATCTACGCTGATGCCCACTACTCAAATATTGACCATAGTCTCCCCTTTAATCAGGATGATTCTATAAAGGCTATTATCCAAAAAATCGCAACCATTGAGAAAGAAAGCATACAAGATACAGCCGATCAACTCTCCCAAGAAGAATTGGAAAAAGCAAGCCAACAATTAGCTAAAGCTAAGCGAATTGTGGTTTTCGGCCTTAGCCCAAATGACTACTTAGCCCATCTCTTTAAACGTAAAATGCTGACTTTAGGGAAAAATATTGAGATTGCTCATTCAAGTGAATTTGGTTTAACAGCTGCTTCTTTATCCCAAGATGATGTTGCTATCTTGATTTCTTATTCAGGTATTTCTGAAAAAAACGACACCTTACGCCACCTTCCCCTTTTGGAAAAAAATAAGGTTTTTCGCATTGGTCTCTCTAGTCAAAATGGCCACTATCTCAAAGAACATTCCAATGCTTTTTTCCAAATTTGTACCCGTGAAGATAAGCATAAAAAAATTGGCAATTTTTCAACAGAAGAATCTATTTTATTTATTCTCAACACCTTATATGCTGTTTATTTCAAAGCTGATTATATGAAAAATTATATTCGAAAATTAAATCTTTCACAGGCATTGGAAAACGACAGATAAGTTTTCAGCCCGATGTTCATCAGCATATTCAAAAAACCTAGACATGGATTGTCTAGGTTTTTAGGTTAATCATGAATTTTATAATGTTCTAAGAGGTATTCTCCAACACCGGGAGCATCAGGATCATGTTTCCCCTTACCTTTATCTAAAGCACGGATAGCTTCCATTTCCTCTTCAGTGAGTTTGATATCATCAATATCAAGGTTACTTGCGATACGAGATGGCGTTACTGATTTTGGTAAAACAATGAAGCCTTCTTGTACTTCAAAAGCAAGAATGATTTGTCCAACATCTTTTTTGTACTTACTTGCTAAGTCAACCAATACAGGTTCTTTAAATAGTTCAGGATTTCCTTGCCCTAGCGGTGCCCAACATTCAATTTTAACATCATCTGCAGCCATTACTTCCCGAAGGGCTTTTTGTTGAAAATAGGGGTTACACTCTACTTGGTTAACAGCTGGCTTATTGGTAAATTGAGGAACAAATTCTTTATAGAATCTAGGTGTCATATTACTGATACCAATGGATTTTAGAAGCCCTTTGGCTTTGGCTTCTTCCAAGGCCTTCCAAGCACCTAATACATCACCATAAGGTTGATGCAAAAGATATAAATCAATATAATCCATTCCTAATTTTTCAAGTGATGTCGCTATTCCTTTTCGTGCAGCTTCATAACCAAAGTCTTGAATCCATAATTTGCTCGTGATGAAGATTTCTTCTCGAGGAAGGCCGCTATCGCGCACAGCTTTCCCCACTTCCGCTTCATTCATATAGGCCGCAGCAGTGTCAATATGTCGATAACCAACTTTTAAAGCCTCACAGACAGCATTGTACGTTGAACCATCAGCAGGAATTTGAAAAACCCCAAAACCAATACTTGGAATGCTATTACCGTCGTTTAATAAGATATTTTTTGACATGGTCTATCCTCTTTTCTCTTGTTTAGCACTATTTTAGTACTTGGAGTTGACTCTAAGTCAAGTGAATTGTTTTTTGAATGATTGATCATTGGACTCCTTCTCTTTTTAGTTAGGTCTGTTCTCTAAGTATGTTTTGATGAAGTCTTCCTGACTGACCTTTCGGCAGAGTTGACCAATTAAATCATATGGAATAGTTTTCATATTTTTAAAACGAATGCAAGATTTTCCAACGTCAGGTTTGGTTTTCAAATGTTTAGGATATTCCTGTAAAAACCACTCTCTAATAGTCTCAAAGAGGTAAATACCGTTGTGATAGATTGCAATATGATTTTTTTGCGATCCAATGGTAATGAATGACAGGTCATCATCTGGATTGCAATGGTAGCCATCTGGAAAAACTTGCCTTGGCACCACATAAGATATCATGTTATATTGTATTTTCTCTTCATAATCATCAGGAAGATTGTTTTTTATGACACGACGCAACTGGTTCATCACATGTCTGCGTTCTTCAGGTAAAGCCTCTAAATAGTCTTCAATAGTGTCTGCTTGGTATTGCATTGATACTTCCCCTCTCTTTAGTTTTATTATAGCGAGACAGGACTAAAAAGTCTCAAAAAAAGGTTGCCGAAGCAACCTTTTTTTGAGAATAAATAGTCAGTCTCAGCACATTAATCTTGATTCATATGGCGGATACCTTCTTCGATAATTTCAATCTGGCGAATGGTTTCTTCGTCTTTAACGATTTTTTCTTTTCCAAGAATAATGCTATCATGAATAGCTTGATACATCCGAGCATAGTTACCAACTTCTGAGATAACTTTTTCTTCATGATAAACGCCATTATCATCTACATAAGTTAGAGTGCCGTAGTGTTCTGGACTATCCATTCCAAAATCAGGATTTGTTGGCATGTAAAAACGTTTTAAATCATCTTCCTGACGGTCTTTAGTAGCTTTTACAAACATCCCTTTTTTACCATAAACAACAAAACTTGGACGTTCTTTAATACGGAAATAACTTGACTTAATGGAAACTTTTTTAGGTCCATAGTAGAAATCTAAATCAAAATAGTCATTCATGCGTCCTTTACCTAGTAATTGACGCACATCGTAATGGACTTTTTCTGGCATTCCAAAGTATGAAATAACTTGGTCAATAGTATGACAAGCGTGACCATAGAGATAACTTGTGTTGATTGAATATTCTGTGGTGCTTTCTGGAATTTCTGGACGGAAATAATCAAAATGCATTTCTACTTCTAAAATATCTCCCAAAACGCCACTATCAATCACTTTTTGAACAGTCAAGAAATCGGAATCAAAACGACGGTTTTGATAGGCTTGAAGGAAGAGACCTTTTTCATTGGCAATAGCAAATAGCTCTCTAGCTTCTTCAGCTGTTTCAGTGAAAGGTTTCTCAACTAGGGTATTTTTTCCAGCTAATAAACATTGCTTTGCAACACTGTAATGTGCTGACGGAGGGATTGAGAGAATAACCAATTGAATTTCTGGATCTTCCAAGACATCCTCAATTTTATCTGTATAAATGACTCCTGGAATTGGTTCCCAGGGACTAGGTGCTGGAGAGTAAATCGTTTTTATTTTGATATCTTCCAATTGTGTTGCAAAAGGCATGTGGTAACGATTAGCACTTTTACCATTTCCAATATAGGCAATTGTTAACATGAGAATCTCCTTTTTTCTCTTTGATAAATGCATGGTATCATCTAAATGAAAACCTTCACAAAATGAACTAGTATAATGATACGATTTATTTTTTTAATTGTCAAAATATACTCATTTTTATCCATCTTTAGCTTGAAATCTCAAAAAATCTCTGATATACTTTAGTAAAGTTATAACTTTACTAAAGGAGTCACTACTATGTTCTCAGGAAAACAATTAAAAACGATTCGACAAAAACACCAAATGAGTCAAGAAAGTCTTGGGCAAAAACTTGGTGTCAATAAAATGACAATCTCTAACTGGGAAAAGGGGAAAAATGTTCCAAATCAGAAGCATCTTAATCAGCTATTAGAGATTTTTCACCTTGATGCTGATAGCTTCAATCCTTATCAAGCTATTATCCTTCCTTATAAACAACTAACATCTCTAAATCAAGAAAAAGTTGTTACCTATTCAAAAGAATTATTAGAGGAACAAAACAAGATTGTCCAACTATCGCAAAGTCAGAAAAAACTCTATGTTTATCGTGTTTACGAAAGTTTATCAGCCGGTACTGGTTTCTCTTATTTTGGCGACGGTAATTATGACGAAGTCTTCTATGATGAACAATTGGATTATGATTTTGCTTCATGGGTCTTCGGTGACTCCATGGAACCAACTTATTTAAATGGTGAAGTTGTTTTAATCAAACAAGAAGGTTTTGATTACGATGGAGCAATCTATGCTGTCGAGTGGGATGGACAAACTTACATTAAGAAGGTTTACCGTGAAGAAGATGGCCTACGTCTGGTTTCTTTAAATAAAAAGTACTCAGATAAGTTTGCACCATTTGACGAGAATCCACGTATCATCGGTAAAATCATTGCAAACTTTATGCCTTTGGAGGTCTAAACGGCAAAATGTCTTACATTGATTATTCACGTGAACCAAGGTCAGATATTGCCTTTGTGGATATGAAATCATTTTATGCAAGCATCGAGTGTATTGATCGCGGCTTAAGCCCCTTACGCACCTCACTCTGTGTGATGAGTCGAGCAGATAATAGCAATGGACTCATTTTAGCCTCTTCTCCTACTTTTAAACGTGTTTTTGGCAAATCAAATGTTGGTCGCTCCTATGATTTGCCTTTTAATATCCATACAAGACGGTTCAACTATCGAGTCGCTCAAAGAGAAGGCTGGAAGGTTACAACTGACTTTGTTAACTATATTGAATCTTGGGCAAAACATACACTTATCGTCTCTCCTAGGATGGACCGATACATTGAAAAAAATCTCCAAATTCAACATATTTTCCATGAGTTTGCTTCCCCCAAAGATATCCTTACTTATTCCATTGATGAAAGTTTTCTGGATTTAAGTTCTTCTATTAATTATTTTATTCCAAGTAATGAGCTTACGCGAAAAGAAAAATTAGATGCATTAGCAGATCGCATCCAATACCATATTTGGAAAGAAACAGGAATCATATCAACTATTGGGCTTAGCAATTCTAACCCTTTACTAGCCAAGTTAGCCCTCGATAATGACGCTAAATACGCCGAAAAGATGCGCGCTAATTGGTCTTATGATGACGTGGAAGAAAAGGTTTGGCAGATTAAACAGCTAACTGATTTTTGGGGAATTGGTCCTAGGATGGCCAAACGACTTCAAAAACTTGGGATTTTTACTATCAAAGCATTAGCCAATTCTAATCCTGACCTGTTGAAAAAAGAATTGGGTATTATTGGTTTGCAACTTTGGTTTCATGCCAATGGTGTTGATGAGAGTAATGTCCATCAACCTTATATACCCAAAGCAAGGGGAATTGGTAACTCACAAATTTTACCAAGAGATTATATTCTCCAATCCGATATTGAATTGGTTTTGAAGGAAATGGCTGAGCATGTCGCAAGAAGATTACGGCGAAAACAAAAAAAGGCAACAACAGTTGCACTCTTTGTAGGATACTCCAAAGGGCAACGCGGTAAACCAATCAATGCACAAATGAAAATCGATCCTGCTTCTAGCAATAAAATCATCAGCCAAACAGTAATCATGCTTTTTAGAAAGCACTATAAAGGTCATATTGTCCGACAAATCGGTGTGAGGTGTGATGACTTAGTAGACCAATCCCTAGAAGTCTTCTCTTTATTTGATGACTATGATCAAAAAGAAAAAGAAAATCAGCTAGAAGCTACCATTGACACCATTAGGGACCAGTTTGGTGTCCTATCGCTACAAAAAGCAAGTTCACTCTTAGAAGCTTCACGCGTCGCAGAACGTAGCCAATTAATTGGAGGACATTCTGCCAGTAATGTTAAAGAAAGGAAAAAGTCTTATGATTGATCGTTCTTATTTACCATTTTCCTCAGCACGTTCTTATTATGATCGTAAAATGGCTAAATGGATGGGCTTTTTTTTATCCGAACACAATCATTCACTAGAGAAAGATCGTCATAAAAAGTCAATCATTAGTTTACTGGATTTGGAGGATAAACATCTCTATCTAGGTCAAGCCTATAGTCAGCAATCACCTGTTATCATCCGTGTTTTTGATCATAATCAGTTACAAAAGTATGAAGGACTGATTTCTAAAATAACTTCTAACCACTTTCAACTTAAAACAAAGAAGAGCTATAAAACATTTTCCATTGACTCCTTGATTACTATCGAGCAGGAGGATAAAGAAGCTCATGGCTAGTCATACCTTTAATCAAAATAAGTATCAATTTGATTTTTTTAGTAAAAGTTATCGTATGTTTGAAAGTGACTTTTATAAATATTCCGCCCTTCATATTCCACTTACCTTTTTAACAGATGATATTCTCTTAACAATGGGCCAATCTCAATTACCCTTTTTTAAATTAAACAAAGAAAATGCTATTGACCAGAAAGACCACTACTTTTGTTTTGAACTGACTCCCAATGGGAAAAATTCGGAAATCAGCATTTACAACTATATTGGCGTTCGTCAGGCCCTACCAGAAGAGCATTTAAAAATGATAAAGAGCATTTACAAGAAGTAAATGCTTTTTCTTACCATGAAAACTCTTCGAAATAAACCCGTTCAGGATCTAATCCATAGTTTTCAAAAACTTTCTTCCAATGCCTTCCCATTGAAATAGGACCACCTAATAAGACAATGTAATCTTGCTTATCAGGAAGTTGGGACAAAATAAGCTCATCTGAAAAACGACCAACTTGGTATCTCCCTTTGAAATGGCAGCGGCTTGCCCAGTCCTTGAATTTATCTAAGTAAAGAAACTGACTCTCATCTTTAACCGTATAATAAAACTGTGTCGGTATATCAGGATTCCCATCAACAATAGAAAAAAGAGGAACCACACCTATACCACCACCAATAACAATTAGTTCTTTAGGCTTAAAGCGCTTGATGACCTGTTGATATTTTCCATAAGCGCCATCCACCCGAATAGGACTATGATTTGGAATATGAGCCAATTGGCGTGTAAAATCACCATCTCCTCTAATGGCAAAGCGTAGCTCTTTGCTTTTATCAGGAGCATTCAATAGAGAAAAAGGATGGGGTTCAGACATTCCTGAAATATCAGGGAAAGAAATAAAGGCAAAATCACCAGCTTGAAACTTCATCCGTGATTTACGAGGTAATTGAACAATAAGCTCTCTGACATTAGGAGCTACTTCTGTGTTTGAAACAAGTTCGGCAGCAATCCCATGTGCATTAGGTTTAAAATGAAAGAGCAAGTAACTGGCAAAGACAAAACAAGTTGCTAACCAAATCAAAGCCATAAATGACTTAATAGCAAAAATGTAATCAATAAGTTGCATATGAATAAAGACTAGCAAAGTAGCTATTAGATTAAGACGGTGTAACCAAACAGAAATTTCATGTTTGAATAGTTTCTCTAAAAAATTCTTTATCTCTTGTAAAAGTGGAATTCTAGTAGTTAACCAACCAGCCATAAAAATCATGGAATAGGCAGCTAGCCCAAGAAAAATCACAAAGGCTACATCACCAGTCCATTTAATAAAACCAGCTGAAGGATCGAGTTCTTTATGTAAAAAAGCAAGTAAAATAGCTAATAAGCTAATCATACCATGAATCATAAAAGCACTTGGTAAACCAATCAGACGATCCAACCACTTAGGTTTTGTTCCAATATAAATGGATACTAACATCCAAACATAAGCAAGGGCACCTAGTAAAATGCCCAAACTACTATTAGCATGGATACCCGTTAATCCTGTTTTTAAGGTGTATAGAAATGGCAGCGGAATGACAAATAAAATGGTCAACCAAGCTAGACCTACATTTCCTGTTAATTTTTTAATCATGAACCCAATCCCCTTTAGAAAAGACAGCAAGATGATTATTTTGACATAAGATGCCAGACAGTTTCTCCTGCTTCATTAATCCTTCAAAATCCTCTAAACTTGCTACTAGCCCTACGGTTGCCCAAAGATCAGCAAGTGACAAGCAATCTGCGACAATGGTAACCTGTTGTGTTTTTGAACCTTCTGCTTGGTGACTATGCTTGCCTCTTTTACTAAACCCAGAGGTGGCAATAGCCCCGTTTTTTAAATCATAAATAGCAATCACTTCTTGTGGATTCTCTGGGGATTCAATGGCTACTCTCCAGGAAAAGTCAGTCGCCGCACTGCTAGCGAACTGTATGTCTCCACCACCGTTCAAACAAAGTCCTAGGATATGCTCTTCATCCATTAGCGGCAGCATTTTTTCCTTAAAAATTTTCTCAATCGCCCAGCCCTTGACATAGCCTGTAGGATTGTAGACCCCACTGAAATAAGGATTAAAATGATTATCCGTTTGAATCTGAGCTTGCGCACAGTTGGCATATACCTGGTAAAATTCAAGATCATCTATCAGAATGGATTCCTCTCCGGCATTAAAGCGAGAAAGCAGGCTGTCTTGGCGAAAAGCTGAATACCTATGATCAATACGATCCAACTCTTTTTGAATCATAGGCAGAAGCTTTTCTAAACTTTGCTGTGCTTTAACTCTATCATTTGTCGCGAGAGTCACCGTAAAAGGAATGGTCATCGCTTCAATTGTCTGGGAGACTTTAAGGACATTATCCATTTAAAACTCCTGTTGTTGCCTGATTAATGGCATCTTGTAAGGATCCAGTGAAACCTTTATAAGTTTCAGTAGCACCGGAAATTTGGTCAATAGCAGAACTTTGAGCAGCTAATGCTTCTTTTTTATAAATAGGTAAAGCTTGCTCATTAATGGCGATAGAATGGCCTTGAGAATCAGGATGCGCTAAAACCGTGATAGTTGTCATCTTACCACCAGATACTTTAATTTGAAGTTGAACATCGCCCCATTCCGTACTTGTTGAAGCACCTGTATAAGTACCATCTTTGAGGCCACTTGTTTGGGTGGAAACTGCGCTACTGCTGTCAACAGAAGATGAGTCTTGCGCACTTGAGCTAATGGTATTTGTAGATTTGGCTTTAGCCTCTTGAGAAACATGGTTTGTCTGATTGCTAGTATCAGGTGATTTAAAAAACAAAAGATAACCGTCAATCAGGGCCGAAAGACCTGCAATAACAGTAAAGGATACAGCAAAGATTTTTTTGATCATTATCAATAGACTCACTCTCTTTAGATTGATTATAAATAAGAATAAAGGAATTGTCTTAAAGAAAACTAAAATTTTAATAAATAAATCCCCCTAGACAAGTTTATATCACCTAATGATCTTACAAAAGGAAAATATGCAGACAAAAAGTGTAAGAAAAAATCTTCTTCCCTTTATTCGGAGAAGAAGATTTTTTGAAAACTAAGACTAAGAAGGAACTACTTACGTTTTTTCTTAGCTTTTTTGATTTTATTAGCTTGACGTTTCATGGCTTGTTTCATCGCAAATTGACCCATTTTGCCTTTCAAACCTCCGCCAAAGAGCTGACTCATATCCATATCAGCACCCAAAGCCGACATATCAGGCATACCACCTTGTCCCATCATGGATTCGAGACCAGCCATATCTGGCATAGAACCAGCAGGCATGTTTTTAGGAAGCCTATTAGGATCAATCCCCATTTGTTTCATAGCCTTGTTCATATCCCCAGACATCACACCTTGCATCATCGCTTTTGCCTGGTTAAAGTCCTTAATGAATTTATTAACTTCTACAAAAGAGTTACCAGAACCTGCCGCAATTCGACGACGACGACTTGGGTTTAAAAGTTCTGGATTTTCACGTTCTTCTTTTGTCATCGAAGAAACAATAGCACGTTTGCGAGCAATTTGTTTTTCATCAACTTTGATATTAGCAAGAGCTGGGTTACCAGCCATTCCTGGAATCATTTTAAGGAGGTCTTCCATTGGCCCCATGTTTTGCACTTGATCCAATTGTTCAATGAAATCATTGAAATCAAAAGTATTTTCGCGCATTTTTTCAGCCAATTCCAAGGAACGTTGTTGGTCGTATTCCTGACTTGCTTTCTCAATCAAGGTAAGCAGGTCACCCATACCCAAAATACGGCTAGACATACGATCTGGATGGAAGGTTTCAATGTCGGTGATTTTTTCACCAGTACCAGTGAATTTGATTGGTTTTCCAGTAATTTCACGAACTGATAAGGCCGCTCCCCCACGGGTATCCCCATCAATTTTTGTTAAAACAACCCCTGTAATACTTAATTGGTGATTAAATTCGTAAGCAACATTGGCTGCTTCTTGACCAATCATGCTATCCACTACTAAGAGAATTTCGTTCGGATTAGCTAAAGCCTTGATATCACGCAATTCAGCCATCAATTTGTCATCAATTTGGAGACGACCAGCCGTATCAATTAAGACATAGTCATTACGATTGTCACGCGCCAACTCAAGCCCTTTTGTCACAATTTCCACTGCAGAGTGGTCCGTTCCCATATCAAATACAGGGACATTGATTTGTTGACCTAAAGTTTTTAACTGATCAATGGCTGCAGGTCGATAAATATCGGCCGCAATCATCAACGGTCTTGCATTTTCTTCTTTGATTAATTTATTAGCTAATTTTCCAGCAAAGGTTGTTTTACCAGCACCCTGAAGACCGACCATCATGATAATGGTTGGAATTTTTGGTGATTTCACAATCTCAGCCGTTTCTGATCCTAAAATTTGAGTCAATTCTTCATTGACAATTTTAAGGATTTGTTGTGTTGGATCTAGTGTGTCAATAATTTCATGACCAATCGCACGTTCACGAATCCGTTTAATGAATGTCTTAACAACAGGAAGAGCAACGTCAGCTTCTAAAAGGGCCAGACGAATCTCCTTAGTGACCTCTTGAACATCTTTTTCAGATAATTTTTTCTTCCCACGAATTGCTTTAAAAACGCCTTGAAGACGCTCTGTTAAACTTTCAAAAGCCATACCAAACTCCTCTTAATCTCTATTATCTATACTTACCAAAATGGCCAATTTTTCCTGCAAAAACCTATCATCAGGGTATTTTTGCATAATACTGTCGAAAATTTCACTACGGACAATGTAATCAGAGTACATGTGTAACTTCATTTCATAAGATTCTAAAATCTTTTCCGTCCGCTTTATATTGTCATAGACAGCCTGTCTACTTACTCCAAATTCCTCAGCAATCTCTGCTAAACTATAATCATCGGCGTAATAAAGCTCAATATAGTTCATCTGCTTGTCCGTCAAAAGGGCAGCATAAAACTCAAAAAGAGCATTCATTCGATTTGTTTTTTCAATTTCCATAATCTTCATTCTACCATATCTTAAGGCAGATTAACAATAGGAAATGCTTTAAAACAGGTTTCAGCTAGGCTTCCTTCCAATATAAAAGAAAAAAAGAGTTTTTCAAACTCTTTCATCAATTATTTTCCAGATAGAATTCAAAACGATCACCAACATATTGGCTACGCACATACTCAAATGGATTCCCGTTGCTAAAATAAGATACTTGGGTTAGGGCCAAAATAGCGTGGCCGCGGCTTACGGATAAATAACTCGCAACACGTTCACTAGCTGTTTTGGCATAAATGGTTTGACGGCTTTTGCCAATTTCAAAACCATGAGAAACAAGAGTTTTAAAAAAGTGTTCCGTGATTTCGTCACGTTTCATGTCTTTAATAAACTTTTCAGGAATTGAAGCCACTTCAAAAACCAAGGGAATATTGTCCGCGTAACGAATCCGTTCCATGCGAATGACATAGTCGGACGGCTCTAATTGAAGTTCTTTTATTTCTGTATCAGAAGCCAATTGCCTTTGATAAGAAATAAGTTTAGATGATGGTGTTTTCCCTTGAGAATGGACAATTTCTGTAAAAGAGGTTGTACCACGCATCTTATCACGTACCCGATGACTAGCAACATAGGTACCACTTCCAACGCGTCTCTCCAAAATACCTTCTTCAACTAAAAGGGTAACGGCCTGACGTAGAGTCATCCGACTCACCTCAAAATGATCAGCTAAATCGCGTTCACTTGGCAAACGATCCCCAATAAGCCAAACACCTTCATCGATATCTTTTTTTATAGCATCATGAATCTTGATATAGGCTGGCAACATGCATCCATCTCCTCAGAATTTTCTTATATCATAGTTTATCACATTTCTAAGGAAAAGGGACCGTCATTCTTTAAAAACATTGTTAAAACTGTCTAATTGATCACTTAAAACATGAATAGGTGCTAAGACCCATGATTTGACAGGGGAAAACTGGGAAACAATACAATTTTCAAACACATTATGTCGAATAGAAACCTGACCAACCTTAGAAGAATGCTGACCAATTGACGCCCCATAGGCAATAATGTTCCCTTTTTCATTTTTATAAGGCAAGAAGTGATTATGGTCAATACTGATTCCATTACATAAAAATCTTGTTTGATTATAGAGATGGTTATTAGCTTGAATGGACTTGATAATTCCCGCATCCCAAACCCCATTAGGATCCGCAGCATCTAATTGAATGGCTTCCGCATAAAAATCATGTAAATTGTGACCCTTTTTGAACAGTTCTTGAGAATCTAAACCAGGGGCATAACCATAGAATTCATTTTCACTGAATCGCGAGTTTTGAAGCGATCCTAGGTCAAAAACGTGACTTCCTTTTTGATGAACCAAGGTAAAACGATTATGACTAATAAACCAGTCTTTACCATGATCTACCATAATCAACAGTTTATCACCTTTGACCAGGTTCTGGGCCTTAAAATGCAAACCTGTCATTCTAAAATCACTGACCCCATCTTCAGCTTTAGGGCCTGACGGTAAGCCAAGCCAATACTCCGAACCAGAAATAAGCAAGGTCGTTTGACGGCCTATGAGACTAGTGTGACTTGGCAAGACTTGATAATCTTTATCCGGGGTTAAAGTTCCTAGTTTAAAATGACCTTTTGGAAAAATCAAATCAGTTCCAGGATGTTTTCTGGCAAAATCAAATGCCTTTTTTAAGATAGCATTATTTTCTTTGGCGGAAGCTTTCGCTTTTAAGCTGACAGCAAGCGTTTCATGAATTTCTTTTTGGGAAATACTATTTGAAGGACTGGGTAAATGCTTCTCGCTCTGCCAATCGACACTGATCACTTTTGAGGCGCCAGCTTTCCCAAAAGCTTTACCAATGGATATGCGACCATCTTCCCAATGATAAGTAACCCACCGACTTTTGAAATCTAACCTTGTCTCTGTTTTTTGGATCTTGTGATTGATGAGAAATAATCCGAACCATAAGGGGAGACAGACCAACAAGAAATTGATGCTATACTTTATTATCTTTCTTTTGGTAACCATAATGAAGACCTCATATTTTAATAAAATAAGAATACTAAAGAAAACTTAAAGATTTCCAAACAGGGGTTTGTTCTTTTGGGGCTAAAATGACGTCTCATCTGAACATTCGGAAATAAGAAAAAAAGAGACCTTATTTTCAATAATTAATGCCAAATTAGCCAATTTATGCTAAAATGGGGTGAAAACTATTGACTAAAAAGTTGATAAAATGAAAGGATTACAATGACTGAAATTTCAATGTTGAAAGACGTTCAAAAGATTATCGTTCTTAATTATGGTAGTCAATACAATCAGTTAATTGCTAGACGCATTCGTGAGTTTGGTGTATTTTCTGAATTGAAAAGCCATAAAATTACTGCCCAAGAGATTCGAGAAATTAATCCAATCGGGATTGTTTTATCTGGTGGTCCAAACTCAGTTTATGCCGACAATGCCTTTGGTATTGATCCAGAAATTTTTGAATTAGGTATTCCTATTCTTGGGATCTGTTATGGAATGCAATTAATCACAGATCAACTAGGCGGTAAAGTTGTTCCTGCTGGTCAAGCGGGAAATCGCGAATATGGACAATCAACTCTAAACATTCGTACAGCTTCAAAACTTTTTGCGGATACCCCTGATGAACAACTAGTTCTTATGAGTCATGGTGATGCGGTAACTGAGATTCCTGATGGTTTCCATCTGGTCGGTGATTCAAATGACTGCCCGTATGCTGCAATTGAAAATTCAGAAAAACATATCTACGGCATTCAATTCCATCCAGAAGTTAGACATTCGGTGTATGGAAATGATATTTTGAGAAACTTTGCTATCTTCATTTGCGGTGCTCGTGGGGATTGGTCTATGGACAACTTCATTGATATGCAAATCGAGAAAATCAGAGAAACTGTCGGAGATAAAAAAGTACTACTAGGACTTTCTGGTGGTGTTGATTCTTCAGTCGTTGGTGTCCTATTACAAAAAGCAATCGGAGACCAATTAACCTGTATCTTTGTGGACCATGGTCTTTTACGTAAAGATGAAGGTGATCAAGTCATGGGTATGCTTGGAGGCAAATTTGGTCTTAATATTATCCGTGTTGATGCTAAAGATCGTTTCTTAGAACTTCTTGCAGGTGTTGATGATCCAGAGAAAAAACGTAAAATCATTGGGAATGAATTTGTTTATGTCTTTGATGATGAAGCAAGTAAATTGAAAGGTGTTGACTTCCTTGCTCAAGGAACCCTCTATACTGATATTATTGAATCAGGAACAGAAACAGCTCAAACCATCAAATCTCATCATAACGTGGGTGGCCTACCAGAAGACATGCAATTCCAATTAATTGAACCACTCAACACCTTGTTTAAAGATGAAGTTCGTGAGTTAGGTATTGCACTTGGAATGCCAGAAAACATTGTTTGGCGCCAACCTTTCCCAGGACCAGGTCTTGCCATTCGTGTCATGGGTGCTATCACAGAAGAAAAATTAGAAACTGTCCGTGAATCAGATGCGATTCTTCGCGAAGAAATTGCTAAAGCTGGTCTTGACCGTGATGTTTGGCAGTATTTCACTGTTAATACAGGTGTTCGTTCTGTTGGTGTTATGGGAGACGGCCGTACTTACGATTACACCATCGCAATTCGTGCCATCACTTCTATTGATGGTATGACAGCTGACTTTGCCCAACTCCCTTGGGATGTCCTTAAAAAAATCTCAACACGCATCGTCAACGAAGTTGACCACGTCAACCGTATCGTCTACGATATCACCAGCAAACCACCCGCAACAGTAGAATGGGAGTAAAAAAAGAAGCCTTTGGCTTCTTTTTTACGTTTGACACAATGAAGCGAAAAAGGATGAGCAGAATTGATGTCAACCCTTCAGCATGCAACCGAAAGAAATAGGATTGACTAATGACTATTTCTGAGGGCGTCGTAGAATGGGAGTAGAAAAAAGGTCCAGTGGACCTTTTTTGCCTGAGCCTAGAAATTTAAAAGCCTTCTGAAAGACAACAAGTAACCAATTGGTTACTTGTTTTTTCTGATCCAATAGACTTATTTACATAACCTTAAAAAGAGAATGAATCAGGTACTCTAAGCTAAGGATTATTTTTATGATAAATACCATTTTAGAACAGACAGCATTCTTTTTTTAATCTTCTCATCATGGTATAATAAAGCCTGTCACAATCTATATTATGGGGGATTTATGCAAGAACTTTTACAAATTACAATTATTTTGGTATCAAGTTTTTTAGCCATTGAGCTTTCCAAAAAAGTAGGTATTCCTGCTGTTGTCGGTCAGTTATTAGTTGGTATTGTTATTGGACCTAGCTTTCTTAATTTTGTACACCAAGGGGAAATGGTACATTTTTTATCTGAATTAGGTGTCATTCTTCTCATGTTTTTAGCAGGACTCGAAGCAAATCTGGCATTGCTAAAAAAATATCTGAGACCCAGTTTAGTTGTCGCTGTCTCAGGGGTTCTCATTCCAGTAGCACTTTTTTATCTTTACACCCAATTCTTAGGCTATCCGACCCAAATATCAGTCTTTTACGGTATCGTCTTTGCTGCAACAAGTGTTTCAATAACTGTTGAAGTGCTTCAGGAATATAATAAAGTTAAAACAGATACTGGTGCTGTCATTTTAGGTGCGGCCGTTGCTGATGATATCTTAGCAGTCCTGCTCCTAAGTCTCTTTGTTTCAACGACAAATGGTTCTGGAAGTTCCAGTCAATTGATTTGGCAAATGGTCTTACAAGTACTTTTCCTATTTTTCCTACTTTTATTAGTCAAATATATTGTTCCCGCCATTTATAGATTTACAGAAAAAATGGATTATTTTGAAAAAGATACCTTTTTAGCACTCATTTTGTGTTTTAGTATGTCAATACTAGCAACTAAAGTTGGAATGAGTTCGGTTATTGGCTCTTTCTTTGCCGGCCTAGCCATAGGTCAAACACGAAAAGCTGAAGAAATTACCCATGAAGTGGCTCAATTCTCCTATATGTTTTTCATTCCAATTTTCTTTGCCTCGATTTCACTACCTTTGCAATTAAATGGTATCTTTGAACATGTTTGGCTGATCATCATTTTTACCGTGTTAGCAGCCCTGTCCAAACTCATTCCTTGTTATTATGTCGCTAGAGCTTTTCACTTTACGAAAAAAGAATCTCTAACCATCGGTGGTGGAATGGTTAGTCGTGGAGAAATGGCTTTAATTATTGTTCAAATTGGCCTTGCTGAAAAACTTATTTCGACAGACCTCTATTCCATCTTGGTTTTAGTCGTTATTTTATCCACCATCATTGCTCCATTTATCTTAAAAATTTCCTTTCATTCAGAAAAGCCTTAATGGCTTTTTTATTCGTTTTTTACCTGATGTCTTTACATAGTTATCTATACCAATCTAAAAAGTTCCGAAAGTCTCATACAATCAACTAAAAACATGGGTTTTTATCCGACTTTTTTAATAAAAATTATCAGATATTTTCACTTGATGAGATTGACATCATAACACCTTTAGGGTATTCTATTTAGTGGTTAAAATGAAGGAGAATAGGATTAAAATGAATCATAACGAATCAAAAACCTTTTTTGGACATCCTCGTGGTTTGTCCACTCTCTTTTTCACTGAAATGTGGGAAAGATTTTCATACTATGGCATGCGAGCCATCTTACTCTACTACATGTATTATAGTGTCAGCCAAGGCGGACTTGGTTTTGATAAAGTAACTGCTGCTTCTATAATGGCTATCTACGGTTCACTCGTTTACTTAGCCTCTGTTATTGGTGGATTTGTCAGTGATAGAATTCTTGGAAGCCGTAAATCTGTTCTTTATGGTGGCATTCTGATCATGATAGGACATATCGCCTTAGCGACACCATTTGGTAAGACAGCACTCTTTATTTCGATTGCATTGATTATCTTAGGGACAGGTTTCTTAAAGCCAAATGTATCTGATATGGTAGGAAGCCTTTATGACGAAAGAGATTTAAGACGCGATGCCGGTTTTAGTATCTTTGTTTTTGGAATTAACTTAGGAGCTTTTGTGGCACCAGCTCTCGTTGGTTACCTTGGTCAAGAAATTAATTTCCATCTTGGATTTTCACTAGCAGCTGTTGGTATGTTTTTTGGATTAGTTCAATATGTTATTGATGGTAAAAAATATTTACCAGAATCAAGTTTACACCCAACTGATCCACTATCTGAAAACGAAAAAGCTGAACTTAAGAAGAAAGCACTCGTGGTTTCAATTATCGTTGCCATTATACTTGCCTTCTTGAAATTGGTTAATCTTTTAACCATTAATACCATTATTAATATCTTTACAGCTATTGCTATTATTATTCCAATTTACTATTTCATAAAAATTTTAAGCAGTAATAAGATTTCAGAAACGGAACGTTCACGTGTTTGGGCTTATATTCCCTTGTTTATTGCTTCTATCTTATTCTGGTCTATTGAAGAACAAGGATCTGTTGTTTTAGCGCTTTTTGCTGATGAACAGACCAGATTATATTTCAATCTATTTGGTCACCATATCAACTTCCCATCATCTTACTTCCAAAGTATTAATCCACTCTTTATCATGCTCTATGTACCATTCTTTGCTTGGTTCTGGGCTAAATTAGGAGAAAAACAACCATCTGCAGCTAAAAAATTTGCTTATGGCTTAATTGCTGCTGGTCTTTCATTTGTTTGGATGATGCTTCCTGGAATGCTATTTGGTGTCCATGCTAAAGTAAGTCCAATGTGGCTTATCATCAGTTGGGCAATTGTTATTGTTGCTGAAATGTTAATTTCACCTATTGGACTCTCTATAACTACGAAATTAGCACCAAAAGCTTTCCAAGCACAAATGATGTCCATCTGGTTCCTGAGTAATGCATCAGCACAAGCCATCAATGCACAAATTGTTAAATTCTATACTTCTGGCAATGAAGTGGCCTATTATGGTATCGTAGGTACTATTACCATCTTATTTGGTTTCCTACTCTTCTTCTATGTGCCTCGTATTGATAAATTAATGGCTGGTATTAAATAATGAATACAAAAAAACGGATTCCTTATGGAATCCGTTTTTTAATATCATTAATCATTTTTATTTGATTTTAATAGGAAAAGACCTAAAGCTGTGCTAATAAGTGCAGAAAATAGAGAAAAAATGCCACTTTCTTGTGAGCCAGTTGGGGGAAGTTCTTTCTTATCCCCCTCTTTTTCTTTGGCGTCATCTTTGGATTTTTTAGTCTGACTACCTTTCTTTTCCTGACTATTTTGACGTGATTTAGGGGCCGGAGTTAACGAACCTTGCTGATTAGACTCTGATGAAGTTGAAGAGGGTGATGGACTGACTGTAATAACATCTGAACTACTTGGACTTGTACTAATCTCTTTTGCACCGACTTCAATAATTTTATTAATAGGTTTTTTGACAGGTACCCTTGACTCAGTTGTAGTTGACTGAGAAACACCATTTTGAGTAATAGTTGTGGTTGTCTTTGTAACTGTTACTTCACCAGCTACTCCTTCTTGAACTACCTTAATCTCACCTATAGGTAAATCCGGATTTTGAATGACTTCTGTGTCGAAAGGAATCGCCTCGCTGGTTGTCTCTGTGGTTACTATTTCATTTGGATTTGAAACCGTCCCTCCATTATCACTAGAAATGGTATCCGAAGTTAGAGTGTTACTTGGAGACTCACTTGCCATTAAGTAGGTCGTTGTCTCAAGACTGGTTAATTCTTTGGGAACTGATACAGACAGCAAACCACTTGTTGCGTGCCCTAATGAAGACGCTACTTCTTCAGCAAATACGGAAGGTGTAAAAACAGTTGATAATAATAGGGCTCCGAAGGTAAAACCTAAAATTGGTTTTACAGACTTTTGAATAAAAATAGCCTTTTTTTTCTTTGTCATTGGCTTAGACATCTCATACTCCTAATAAATTTCTTATTTTTGATGCGTTAATCATATCATATCCTTTATTATAGCATAAAGCTAGCGTATTCTATATTACAAAAAAGTAATGATTTCCTTTGATTCGATAATGATTTACAGTTCATCCTTTAAGGATTGACTATCGATTTTCCTCATCTTTAAAAGTTTCTTTTGAATCTTATTTAATTTTTCAGCTTGGCTATTTTCATAAAGAGACATTAACCAAGAAGGAAGAATTTGCCAGGAAAGTCCAAAGGAATCCTTACACCAGCCACATTGTTCTGCCTCTGGCACTGCTGATAGGGCTTGCCAGTATAAATCAATCTCATCCTGACTGTCACAAAGGATCATAAAGGAAAAAGCCTCATTAAAAAGCTTATCGCCAGTATAAGCATGATCCATCAGAACCAAACGATTACTTCCCAAATTCAAGGACGCATAGGAAACCTTTGCGCGTGCTTCATGAGCTTGACCTTCTTGATAAAGAGCGATGCTTTCAATAGAAGTATCAAAAAGAGCAGCATAGAAATCCAAGGCTTCGCTGGCCTTGCCACAGTTTTCCGAAGCGAAAAGAAGGCAAAAATCAAATTGATAGAAAGACTCCTGATTTTCATCTAAAAGCAGCTGCCAAGTCACACCAAAAGCATCCCGAACCCAAGCGTAATAAGGATTAAAAGCATACTCTTGCAAGGGCATTAAAAAATCTCCCTTTTTCATAAAGGCTTGGTAAAGGCGGAGCACTTCAGCGCGTGACGAACAGGTAACCATAATTGAGACAGATTCATTCAACTGATAGTATGGCCCTGCTGAGATAGCTGAAAAAGCCTGACCATCAAGCTCAAAAGCTAATAAATCACACTCCCCAGAAGGTGTGTCCTTAATAGAATACTGCCACTGAAGCCGGCTGTTTTCAAAAAGAGAACAATAAAAAGCCACAGCTTCAACAGCATTGTCATCAAACCATAAATGAGGAACACATTTCATATAAGACACCAATCAAACTTTCTTAAAAATATCCTGAACTCATCATACCCTATTAGTCCTAAAAAAACGAGAAATTTGAGTCGTATTATTTGTTGCATAATTATAGTTATGTATACATTGTAATGAAGAGATTTTTTAATAATCAATAATGATTACAAATTCAAGATTAGAGTTAAAGTTATAAATTCAAAAAGCCTCTAATGAGGCTTTTTAGGGATAAGATTCAAAAACCAAATGAAATTTCATTAACCAATATGCTTCAAAATAATCTTAGATAAGTTTTCCAATCCTGCTGGTGTTGGAACATAGGCATTAAATGGAATATTATCTACCGGTTTTTGATGTGGCTCTGCATATTCAGTTATAGGTTTAAAATACATTTTTGTTTGTGGACTAACAAGGTACAAATCATAAAAATTCTTATTGACAATATTTTTAGCATCACTGGTTGTTGTGGCATCGACGTGAATCTCATGTCCTTTTTTTTGCAATAAATCCGTTACCTTTTTAGCCATCAGCGAAGAAGACATCCCTGCGTTGCAAAATATCATTACTTGTTTCATCATTTATCTCCTACTATTATTCGACTTCTAATTCAGACTGTTTGATAGCTGCTTTTTTAGCGACAATAACGAAAGGCCAATAGAACAAGCCTGTCACAATTAAGATGATTATTTGTAAAATAACAACTTTAATGTCTCCCTGTGAAGCCAAGAATCCGCTAATGAGGGGTGGTGTGGTCCAAGGGACCATGACCGTCAGTGGTTTTACAAATCCAATGACAGTTGCAAAATAACCAATTATGGCTCCAATAACAGGACTTAATACGAATGGGATAATCATTGGTAAGTTGAAGACAATTGGAAATCCAAAGATGATCGGTTCATTAATTTCAAATAAGCCTGGTCCAACAGATAATTTGATAATATCTTTGAAAGGTTTATAATTAACAGCCAAGAGTACGATTAAGATTAATGCAAAGGTGCCACCTGTTCCACCCATTTGAGCATAGCAAGTTTGGAAAGCCGAGTTTAAAATATGTGGGGCTTCTTTACCTGCTTGAGCAGCTGCCATATTTTCGTTCATATTTAAAAGCATCATTGGTTCTGTTAAGGTTGAATTAATGACAGATTGATGGATACCTAGTGTAAATAAGAAGTTACCTGTTGAATAAATAAGCAGATAGCCAAACAAGGAAGTATTTACTCGTCTGAGTGGCTCTTGAACCAAATTCGTAATGATAGTCACCATATCTGTATGGAATAGGTTTAAAAGCAAGGCTGAGATTAAAGCAAAGAAGGAAACGGTAATGATTAAAGGAATCATAGTCGAGAATGATTCTCCAACTGCCGGGGGTACATCTTCTCCCAAATTAATTCTAAACTTATTACTTTTTGCTAAAGCTATAAACATTTCCGTTGCTAACATTCCTATGATGATTCCTGCAAAAAGTCCTTTTGTACCAATTTCATCAAAAGTGACTAAGCCAGAAACATCTACTGCTTTTTTGGCTGCTAATGGTAATATCGATTTTTCCATAGGAAGCATGACAAATAAAGAGGCTAGAGATACCGCAATAGAACTAATGGGTTTGTCAAAGTCACGATGAAGAGATAGGAAATAAGCAATACATGGTGTTACTAATAGTCCTGCGATGTTTAGAGAGCCGTTTGTTAGCATGTTACCATAGGATTGAAATTGAGCTAATGTTTCTCCTTTAAAGAAAGTTGTAAATATAACATTATTTAAAAGAACTGCTAAACCTGCCAAAATAAATAGAGGCATAATGGTTGTGAAAGCATCGCGCAATGTTCTCAGATGAATCTGATTGCCAAGTTTAGCTGAAAATTCTGCAAATTTTTCTAAAAATTTGTCCACTTTTGAATTGTTTCCCATTTCTAGACTCCTTTAATTCTTATAGAGTGATGCACCATTACTTGCTATCACTTCTTTAAACCAAGCGTAGCTCTTTTTAGGAACGCGTTTCATATCTTTTAAGTCTTGATTACTACGATTGACATAAACTAAACCGTAACGTTTTTCCATATCGCCCTTAGAACTTAAAATATCGATCAAGCCCCATCCAAGATAACCTATGATTTCGACACCATCCTTATTCATGGCATCATACATTGCTTTTAAATGGTCTCTATGATAGTCAATTCGATAATCATCTTGGATTGGATTTTCACCGTCCCAAGTCTCTCTGACGCCTATGCCATTTTCGATTGGGAAGACTGGAATGTGATATCTCTGATAAAGTTTGTTGAGAACATCTCTGAAACCTTGAGGGTCAATTTGCCAAGCCCATTCCGTGGTTCCAATATATGGATTTTCGACTTTACCAAAGTCAAGATAAAAATTTGGCGCGGTTCCATCTGGAATTAGCTTTGCTGAAATGGTTGTTGAACTATAATATGAAAAGCTCATAAAGTCGCTTTGCATCTTGCTGATGCTTTCCATCTCACCTTCAATAATTCCCATATCAATGCCATTATTTTTTGCATAAGCTAAATGTTGTTTGGAATAACGTCCATTGACAAAACATTCTACTAAAGTATGGTTTACAAATTCATCCCATTCTCGAGCTACTCTCACATCTTCAGGATCACAAGTTGCTGGATAAACTTCAGAATAGGCAAGCATACCGCCAATTTTAGCATCGGTCTTTTCATGAATATAGTTACAAATTTCAGCATGACAAACCATGACATTATGAGCTATTTGATAGAGATCTTGTATTGATTTTTCACCTTGTTCATAACCTGAAATGTTAAAACCTTCGCTGAAATGGAAAATATTTTGCTCATTAAAAGTAATCCAATATTTGACTTTTTCACTAAAACGATCCACCATTTCTTTACCAAAACGGATGAAAGCATCTTTAACATGTTTTGACATAAAGCCGTTATAGTCTCTGGCTAAATGTAAAGGCATATCAAAATGATATAAACAAATCATAGGCTCTATGCCACGCGCTATTAGATCATCAATAAATTGAGAATAGTAGGCAATACCTTCTTCATTAAAATCGCCATCACCATCTTTTACGACACGGGACCAGGAAATTTGGAAGCGATACATATTCATTCCTAAATCTTGCATAAAATCAAAATCTTGTGTGTAATGATTGTAATTATCATTAGCAAAATGCCAATCACTTAGACCATCCTTAGGTTCTCTGATATCGTAGACTGATAATGACTTTCCACCTTGGTTCCATCCACCTTCGGTTTGCATACTGGAGACCGAGTTTCCCCAAAAGAACTTTTCCATTTTTTTCTCCTTTTTATTTTTGTAATCGTTTTCAATATCAGTATATAAAAAGAAGTGCCCTTTGCATAGGTCACTTCTTTTTCATGTAAAGGCGGTCCTTTACATAAACTATTACTTATCTAAAATCAATGTAATTGACAGTTGCTTTATCATACCTTGCTCTTGTTTGTGAATATTCAAAGGGTCTACCATCTTTTAAAAAGACAACTTGTTCGATTTCCAAAACAGGGTCATTTGTCTGACATTCCAAATAATCATGATCAAACTGATCTGGTTTATCTGCTCTGATTTGTCGTATAGCCGATCCAATTTCAAGCTTTAAATCTTCTATAATATATTGGTAAATGGAATTGTCTAAAACAGTATCCGTAATATTTGGAATAATATCAATTGGATATATGGAATACTCTAGATGAAAAGGTTCCTGATTCAAATACCGTAGTCTAATAATGTCAAAAACAGCTTGATTAGATCGTAATTTTAATTTATTCATCTCTTCTTGCTCTGGAAATCTCGCTTCAAAGGAAATCACTTTACTGGACATTTTTCCTTGATTGGAAAAATAACTTGAAGTCCCTACAATTTTACCAACATCAGAACCATATTTATCTTGCTGCAAAACAGGGAATGAAACAAAAGTTCCTTTACCTCTTTTTGAATATAAAAACCCTTCAATTTTAAGCAAATTGATAGCCTTTTGAATGGTCATACGACTAACATGGTATTCTTTTGAGAGCTGAAACTGATCAGGAATCATTTGATCCTGCTTGTATACTTCACTCAAAATTTTGCAACGGATATCTTCTGCAATTATCTCAAATGGGTTCACAATGACACTCCTTATCTTTCAAATACCAGCATTAGGTTACCTAGACTAATTATAGCATAATGTGACACTTTTCTTTTTTCTCTTTCTGAATAAATTTCAATCTCTGAAAGACATTATGTTATTTTTGTATGATTTCACATTTTAAAGGCTTTATTGATGAGCAACGCTATGGTTAATGTATCATTATGAGAAAATAATGATAATTTTTGAATGATTTGAATTGCCTAAATGATAGGCTTTATCCTACTCTTTAAACGATTTTGAATAGTCTATATTTTTAATGATATTATTATTATTAGATTTTTTGTTGACATCCTTATCTTCTGATGTATAATAGCCATAGATGCATTTTGGAGGTGCTTACAATCATGACTTATTTCTTTGGTTTTGGAACGGTAGTTGATACCTTAGCTATTATTTTAGCAGGAATTATTGGTAGTCTTTTTGGACATCATTTAACAGAAAGACATCAAAATAGTTTAACCATGGCTTCTGGTGTCAGTGTTCTTTTTATTGGTATTTCAGGTGCCATGTCTGGCATGCTAAAACTTTCCAACGATTCCTTAACGAATGGTCATACATTACTGGTTGTAGCCTGCTTAGCCTTAGGAGCATTTTTAGGAGAATTACTAAATATCGAAGATAAATTTGATGATCTGGGACATTGGTTGAAGCGTAAAACAGGTAGTCAAAAGGATAATAGTTTTGTGGTTGCCTTCGTAACAGCTACACTCACCGTTTGTATTGGAGCAATGGCTATCATCGGTCCAATACAGGATGGTATGTCTGGAAATCCTTCTATTCTTTTGACGAAAAGCATATTAGATTTTATTATTGTAATCGTCTTAACCACATCTTTAGGGAAAGGCGCAGCCTTCTCAGCTATTCCTGTTTTACTGATACAAGGTACCATTACCTTATTTGCGAAATTGGTAGAACCTTTAATGACAGTTACAGCCCTAGCAAATATCTCGATGATTGGTTCAATCCTCATTTTCTGCGTCGGCTTAAATCTTATCTGGGGCAAAAAAATTCGAGTGGCCAACATGCTACCTGCGCTTTTATTCGCCGTACTAGTCGCTTATCTTTAAGGACAAAAAAACCACCTTCAGGTGGTTTTTTGATTTATGAAGAAATTTCTTTATTTCCAACAATATCATAAGTTACTGTTTTTCCATTTGAAACAAATGTCAACTGTTGTCCAAAAGTAATTTGTTCTAAGCTGACGCCATATTTAAATGACAGTTGAATGATACGTTGCTGAAAATCAGCTTTAGTGAGACCGTATAGTTTTGCAAGATTTTGTAATTTGATTTCATAAGGGTCATCTTCTTCAACTTCTTCAACTTCTTCTTCCTTATCTTCGGAATCTACAGGAGTTTCTGGTATTTCAGATGCATCCGTATTATCTTCTACAGGTTCTGTATCTTTTTCTGTCTCATTATTAGGAACTGTTTCTTCTTCTTTGACTGGTGTCGGTTTGTAATCTTTATTTAAAGTATAGATAATTGGATCATTGACGTTCACTAATTTAAGAGAAACTGATGGTTTATCTGGTACAACTACAATGTCACCTAAAATCATAAAGCGCGTTCTCGGAACCTTATACTGTTTAGCAATATAGTCTAATTTCTCATCATTAGGATCAACTTCCGCTACAAGTTTAGAAAAGTCTACTTCTTGATAATCCAGAGGGAGTTTTATGTCATTTAAAGGAACACGTTTTGTTGTACCATCTTTTAGATAAATGATTATCTCTGAACCAGAACGCATAATATCGCTTGTTTGATAATCTTTCTTAGCTTTCCCCATCTTTAATTGCATAATCAATGTTTCATACTCCTCTTGATCTTCAAACTGACTAGGTAATAGATTTGTTGGAATATCTTTTAATTCAGCAGTATGGGTATGATTACCATGAGGAATAATGACTTTATTTCCAGTAACTTTAAGTTTTTCTACCGGAACATTATTTTGTAAAGCTAAGTATTGAAGTTTTTTATCAATTTCTGCTTTACTATATTTTGTTTCATCCACTTTTACAATGTCACTATCTTTAGCATTAATGGCATCTTGGATTTGTTTTAATTCACTATCTTCTAATTCACTAAATGGAATATAGTGTTCATGGCCCTCATGATCAGCAATAACTCCTTCATCATCATAAGAGGTTATAGAATCTATTGAGAAGACATAGCCATCATCAGTACTATATGGTTTACCATCTAATCCTTGTTTCGTTTTCTTAATCGAACCATCTAATAAATCCAATTTTTTCTTATCGTTTTTATCAGGCTGAATTGGTTTTGGATCAATTGGTTTAGGTGTCTGATTGCCATTTAAACCTAAAAGTTGGTCCGCAAGAGCTTTTTCAACGTGATTTTGACCAGATAAATGCATTCTTGCTAAGTAAATTTCTAATGGTGATAGTTGATCCTCTGGAACAACATGCCAATGATTACCATGAGGAATAACATAGCCACGACTGGTTAACTTAGTGACTTGATTAGGATCAAAAATAAGACCGTCTTCTTCCTTATGACGTTTATTTTCAGGCTGTTGATAAAGTTTTTGCAACAATTCTTGATATGTCATAACTGTTGATGAATTGTTCTTATCAGGATTTTTTGGTTCAACAGGTGTAATTGGATTTGGATGATGTGGTGCCGGAACTGGATGATTGATAGCTGGTGGATAATAAATTGGTGTATTGGGATGATTACCATTACCACCATTTTGCCCATGGGAACCTGAACCACCAACATTTATAGGCATCGGATTTGCTACTGGTAATGACGGTTTCGTTGAACCTTGACCAGATTTTGCTGCCCAAAAAGCTTGTGCGGCAGCAAGTTCACTTGGAGATAAGTCTGCTTTAGGAATATAATGGAAATGATTTCCGTGTGGAACAATATATGCATCCCCTGTATCCTCAATCACGTCCGATGGACTGAAAATGTAACCGTCGTCAGTTGTATAACGACCCTCTTGTTTAGCTGCTTTTATTGCTTGGGTATTCGCAGAACCATGTCCAGAATGTAAAGAAGCCTTGCCTTTTGTTAAGCCTTTTTCCTGAGCTTCCTTTGCACCTTTTGCTGCTTGCTCTGCAATTTGTTCTTTTGTTCTGACATTTTCTCGCTTGCTACCTTCTTTGAGATATAAGTAATAACGACCATCTACTTTAATGATATAGCCGTCTTTAACTTCGTTGATAACATGAGATTGATCAAAGACATAATTTGGGTCCTTCATAATCAATTCTTCGCTGATTAAGGCATTATAAGGCACTTTTCCATTATAATAATGATAATGGTCCCCGTGAGATGTAACATACCCCTTATCTGTAATTTTGATAACAATTTGTTCAGCAGAGATTCCTTCTTCCTGACTAATGGCATCCGGCGATTTGTCAGAAGCATCTTTTTTTACTTTCGTTTTTTGATTTTCACTAATATATGAAATGCTATTTTCATGGTTTTTATTGGCATTGTATTGACCTAATTGGTATCCACAAGCACTGAAAAGAAGAGCTAGAACTGTACCAGTACCAATAAGTTTTTTATGTTTCATGATATCCTCCTATTATTTTAATTCTTGATATAAAATCTCAAGATTTTCCGCAACATTTTCCAAATACGATTTGTTATTCTCAGGATCTGCTTCTAAGGGACTTAACATTTTTAGTTGTGCTCCTGTCGACTTAGCAACTGTTTTTGCCATTTTTTGAGAAACATTTTTTTCAACAAAGACCGTCTTAATTTTATAAGACTTGATGAAATCTCGAATCTCCTTCAATTGTCTTGCTGTTGGTTCTTGTTCAGGTGAAATTCCTGAAATACCTAACTGTTCAAGGCCAAAACGTTTAGCAAGATAAGAAAAGGCTGTGTGTTGTGTCACAAATGTCCTATTTTTAAGCTTATTAAATTTTTCACGATAGTTTTCCGTAATAGCCTTAGCTTCTTTGATAAATAATTTTGCTCTTGCTTGATAATCCTCTTTATGTTTACTATCTAACTGAGAAAGTTTGTCTGCAATTGCTTTTGCTTCCTTAGCCGCTAGGATTGGATCTGACCAGGTATGAGGATCATATAAAGTAGCTGGATCAATACCTTTTCCGACCTCCATATCTTCTAACCCCTGAACTCTATCCAAGGGTAATGATTGAGAAGCTTCAAAAATGGTGACCTTTGAGTGGTGACTACTTGCATCTAAACTACCTGCCCAAGCTTCTAAGGTATGGGAATGATAAATAAAAAGATCCGAATGATAGATAGCTGCGATGTCATTTGGAGAAGGCTCAAAAGCATGAATACCAGAATGCGTTCGAATCATCTTAACATCATTTAAATCCCCCGAAATATATTTTGTCATAGCATAGATGGGATAAAAACTAGTAACAATATGTAAACCATCTCCTTTTTTGGCATGCTGTTTTTGACAGGCAGAAAGTCCAACAAGAAATGGTAGAAAAAAAGTTAAAACAAGTATGAACGATAGAAATTTTCGTTTCACATTAATCTCCTTTCTCTTCTATTAACTTAACCAGTTAAGTATAAGCTTGAAAAATCCTTTTGTCAAGAAGAAAATGAGAAAAATGTGTTTTAAATAAGAAAAAATCTTCATTTCACTATCGAAATCGACTAAAAAATCTTTTATTCATCAAAAAAAGATGACAATATGTCATCTTTCATTGTTTATCCTATTAAATTTCTAAAAAATTCTACGATTTGTTGCCAAATGCTTTTACCCGTTTCAATAGCCTTTGTGGAATCAAAATTGAGATTGATATCTTTAAAAGTAGAACCTGATTTAGATACAATAGAATCTTTTAAGGATTGTAGGGTATTGGTAAAGTTGGTGTTGCTAATAACACCACTATTTGACAAATTTACAGCAAAATTGACAATCAGATTAATCTGATCCGATGACATGGCATCTTTTATCCCATATCTGTCCAATGTCTCGTTTACAATTTTTTGAACATCTTCTTTTGTGAGGTTTTTTCCGCCTTCTGCGACAGCTTTCTTAATATCTGTTAAAGCAACATTTAGCTTATCAGCATCATAACCTTCTTTACCTGCATTGGCTTCATTAATACCAGATAAGGTTGATAATTCTTCTTGTGCCAGGTCTTTATTTTCTTGAGGAACAGTTGCCCCATTTTCTTCAAGAGAATAGTAAATTCCCGCTAAAGCCGATTCTCCCGTCACTTTTATAGGCGAAGCTACACTAATGTTGGCATGTTCAATGCCTAAGGTTACCGCAGCATTTCGATACATGTCCTCTGTAACTTTGGTAATATTTTCAGGTGTCACAATTGAAACCTTCAAGACTTCCTTAGCACCTAATTTCTCAATTTTGACTGATGAGTACAATTGGATGCTTGGATCATCCGCCACATTCATGATTTTCGCATAGGCACTTGTATTTAAGGTTTTGATTTGAGTGTCACTGCCTTGATTATAATTCAACAGGGAAAGAGTTTGATTTCTTTGTTCTTCACTTAAGGAATAGCCAAGCACATAATCAGGTTGAACATAGGCT
The DNA here is from genome assembly GCF_900475595.1 of Streptococcus uberis. Lineage (NCBI taxonomy): Bacteria > Bacillati > Bacillota > Bacilli > Lactobacillales > Streptococcaceae > Streptococcus > Streptococcus uberis. The sequence continues at coordinate 902,838 of NZ_LS483397.1, read as the reverse complement.
TCATTGATGACAGACTGAACATCATTACTTGCTGCAGATGCCGTTGAAACGGTCATTCCAGAAAAGAGGATAAGACCTGTAAGCATTAATTTCTTTTTAAACATGAGTATCTCCTTTGAATTCTAGTCATTACCCATAACAGTCAATGATAACTTCGTTTTTCATAAATCCAATGACCTCATTATAGCATGTTCTCCTTTAAATAACGCTTAAAAAACTTCAAGCAAGTGATGACAGATAGGTCAAACATAAGAGAAAAACCAGGAGTTATCCTGGTCTGTGTCTTATTCATGTAATTCTAAAGGTAGACCATCCGGGTCAAAAAAGAAGGTCATCTTTTCCCCGGTATAATCATCATAACGGATTTCTTCAACTGGAATTCCTTTTTCCTTTAATTCGTCAACATAGCCTTCGATATTGGTAACATAAAAAGCAAGATGTCTTAAGCCACAAGCTTCGCGATCACATTCAGGACGACCCACACGTTTTGGAGGAGCTTGATAATGAGGATCTTTTTTTGAATTACCAAAAATCTCTAATTCAATGTCCCCACATTTTAAATCTAATTTATAATCATGTCGTTCTGGACGGTGGTTTTCTCGGATAACCTCAAATCCAAGTTGATTAACATAAAAATCTTTGGATTTTTCATAATCTGATACGATAATGGCCACATGGTGGACTGCTTCTAATTTCATTTGCACTCCTATATTTTATGAAAATTTTATTTAAATGTTTTAGAAGCTAAGACGAAATGTCATAGCTTCTAATTCATTATTCAACTGCAACTTGATTATAAGAATGATTAAAAGCATTCATGACTGAATCAGGAGCATCTTTATATGCCATTCCTTTTTTTAGTTCACCTTTAACTACGATTCGTTCAGTTGCTTCTGCATCTGTACAAGTGACTAAGGTAATTTCACTTTTTCCTAAAGTATCTTCAATGACATCAATTCGCTCAGGGGTTACTGTTTCAATTGAAACAATATCATATTGAAAAATATTCTCCTTATCAGTAACAAGGATTTTCATCCCTTTTTTTGCTTTCTCTAGAGGAGAAAACAACATTTTTGAAGAACCAGCTATTCCAAAGATATGGTGACTTGCTAGAGCATAATTATTTTCTCCACCCATAACTTGATTCTCTTTCATAGTTCCAGCACCATAAATTAATTCTGTATTACCCACTCCCTTAAATATCGGTAAATTAATACCAATATCTGGTATTGCAATACCACCTATTACAGGTAACTTTTGTGAGGCCATTTGGGCTTGTAATACTGAATCAGTAGAAATTGGTTTAACAGAATCAAAATTAAAATTCCCTTTAGATTTTTCATTCTGTTTTATGGTTTTTTTAGAAACATGTTGTACTTGGTATTTATTTGAATTCCAAGCAATCATTGAGTTTCTAATTGTTTTGTTGAACATAAGTCCTAAACCAATAATTAATAATATGATAGCTATGAGGTTGCGAGAACGCAAATTCCCTTTAATATTTTGTAAAAACTTTTTCATCTTCACTCCTCATTCATTTCTTCAGAAGGTGAATCTAATTTAACCTTCTGTTCTTCTGCTAATTCTGGCTCATCCTCCTCAGGATTAACCAAAGCGAAGGTTACAATTTTCGCATCTTGGTCCAATCTCATGACCTTAACACCAAGTGTGGCCCGTCCAGTTTGTGACACATCAGAAATATGAGTTCTAATGATAACCCCTTTATTAGTGATAATCATGATATCTTCTTGTCCAGATACTGTCACAAGTCCTGCTATTGGACCGTTTTTAGCTGTGATATTGGCTGTTTTAATCCCTTTACCGCCTCGGCCTTTAGTTGGATACTCACTGGCTAAGGTCTTCTTCCCATAGCCATTTTCAGTGATAATGAGAACTTCTTGATCATTAGTAATACGAGCCGCTCCTACAACTAAATCTTGGTCACGTAATTTAACGCCACGAACACCTGTTGCAGAACGTCCCATTTGACGGATACTTGATTCATTAAAACGAACCGAATAGCCTAAACGCGTTCCAATAATAATATCTTCCTGACCATTAGTCATTAAGACATTAATAAGCTCATCTCCTTCTTTCAGGTTTAGAGCTCGTAGACCATTTTGTCTGATATTGTGAAACTCTGATGCATTGGTTCGCTTGACAAGACCTTGTCTTGTAGTAAAGAAGAAATATTTACCTTCAATATCTTCACGTTTTGCTTTGATAATAGTTTGAATGGTTTCTTCTTCATCGAGTTTTAATAAGTTGACAACTGGTAACCCTTTGGCTGTTCTACCATATTCTGGTACTTCATAGGCCTTGAGACGATAAACACGCCCCTTATTAGTAAAGAAGAGTAAGGTATCATGAGTACTTGTTGAAACGAGCTCTTTGACAAAATCATCATCATTGACGCCTGTCCCTTGCACGCCACGTCCGCCACGTTTCTGAGCACGGAATTCATCTTGAGCGAGACGTTTAATATAGCCTTTATTCGAGAAGGTAATTAAGACGTCTTCTTCTTCAATCAAGTCCTCGTCTTCTAATGACAAGACCTCACCAATCATGAGTTCTGTGCGACGTGCATCAGCATACTTGCGTTTAATCTCATCCATTTCTTCAATAATGATTGCTTTAACACGCTCAGGATTAGCAAGAATATCAGTCAAATCATCAATTAAAGCAATCAAATCATCATATTCAGATTGAATTTTATCACGTTCCAAACCTGTCAAACGACGCAAGCGCATATCAAGAATGGCTTGACTTTGTCTTTCGGAAAGGTCAAAACGAGACATCAATTCAGTTTGAGCAATCACGTCTGTTTCACTATTACGAATAATAGCAATAACTTCGTCTAAATGATCTAAAGCAATTAACAAACCTTCCAAGATATGAGCACGGGCTTCGGCTTTATCTTTGTCGAACTGCGTCCGTCTTGTGATCACTTCTATTTGATGTTTGATGTAATTATCAATGATTTGTCTTAAGGTTAGAATTTTAGGAACGCCATTTTCAATGGCTAACATGTTAAAACTAAAATTAGTCTGAAGGCTTGTTAGTTTGAAGAGATTATTCAAAATCACATTGGCTGACGCATCACGTCTCACTTCGATAACAAATCGAACACCTTCTCTGCTAGACTCATCACGAACAGCGGTAATGCCATCTAAACGTTTTTCTTGTGCTAAACGTACGATATGCTCATGAACTTTAGTTTTATTAACACCATATGGGAATTCTGTAACAACAATGCGTTCTCGACCAGTTGACGTTGTTTCAATTTCGGTCCGTGAGCGAAGAACAATGGATCCTTTTCCAGTATCATATGCTCTATGAATACCAGAACGCCCCATAACCAATGCTCCTGTTGGAAAATCGGGTCCTGGGATGACCTCCATTAAATCACGCGTTGTACAATCTGGATTTTGCATGACCATCTTTACAGCTTCAATTGATTCTCCTAAATTGTGAGGAGGAATATTAGTTGCCATCCCGACAGCAATACCTGTTGCACCGTTTACCAAAAGATTAGGGAAACGCGCCGGTAAAACAAGAGGTTCACGCTCGCTACCATCGTAGTTATCTTGGAAATCAACTGTGTTTTTATTAATATCTTTTAATAACTCGAGGGCAATTTTACTCATACGAGCTTCTGTATAACGCTGAGCAGCTGCTCCATCTCCGTCCATAGAACCAAAGTTTCCATGACCATCGACAAGCATATGACGGTATGACCACCATTGTGCCATCCTTACCATTGCTTCATAAATAGAAGAGTCCCCATGTGGATGGTATTTACCCATAACATCACCGGTAATACGTGCAGATTTTTTATGGGGTTTATCTGGCGTTACGCCGAGTTCATTCATTCCATATAAAATACGACGATGAACTGGTTTTAGACCGTCTCTAACATCAGGTAAGGCACGAGCGACGATAACACTCATTGCATAGTCAATGAAAGATGTTTTCATCTCACTGGTTAGATTGACATCAATTAAATTTCTATCTTGCATTTAAGGAATGCTCCTTTTCTAGTCAAAACTCTATTACATTATACCATAAAATCTTTATTTATCCTATTTTGCAACCGCTGTCAGAAAACTATTTTCATTATTTTCGTGAAAGTCGTGACAAACTATTCACAAAGTGTTAAAATGAATTTGTATGGGCCACTTGCCTAAAAAAATTAAGGAGATGTTTAGAAATGACTGCAACTAAACAACACAAAAAAGTAATCTTAGTCGGTGATGGTGCTGTAGGGTCTTCTTACGCTTTTGCACTTGTTACTCAAAATATTGCACAAGAACTTGGAATTATTGATATTTTCAAAGAAAAAACTCAAGGAGATGCTGAAGATTTAAGCCACGCTTTAGCCTTTACATCACCTAAAAAAATCTATGCTGCTGAGTATTCAGACTGTCATGATGCTGACCTTGTTGTCTTGACTGCTGGTGCTCCTCAAAAACCAGGTGAAACTCGTCTTGATCTTGTTGAGAAAAACCTTCGTATCAACAAAGAAGTCGTAACACAAATTGTTGCTTCTGGTTTCAACGGTATTTTCTTAGTAGCAGCTAACCCTGTAGACGTTCTTACTTACTCAACTTGGAAATTCTCTGGTTTCCCTAAAGAACGTGTTATCGGTTCAGGTACTTCACTTGATTCTGCTCGTTTCCGTCAAGCGCTTGCTGATAAAATTGGTGTTGATGCTCGTTCCGTTCACGCATACATCATGGGTGAACACGGTGACTCAGAATTTGCAGTTTGGTCACATGCCAACGTTGCTGGTGTAAAACTTGAACAATGGTTACAAGATAACCGCGACATTGATGAACAAGGTTTGATTGATCTATTTGTATCAGTTCGTGATGCAGCTTACTCAATCATTAACAAAAAAGGGGCAACATTCTATGGTATTGCTGTTGCTTTAGCCCGTATTACTAAAGCTATCCTTGATGATGAAAATGCAGTACTTCCACTTTCTGTTTTCCAAGAAGGCCAATATGAAGGTGTTGAAGATTGTTACATTGGACAACCAGCTATCGTCGGTGCCTACGGTGTTGTCCGTCCAGTAAACATTCCATTAAACGATGCTGAGTTGCAAAAAATGCAAGCATCTGCAAAACAATTAAAAGATATTATTGACGAAGCTTTTGCTAAAGAAGAATTTGCTTCTGTTGCTAAAAACTAATCAAAAAAAGAGGTCTAAGACCTCTTTTTTTTATCGCTTTTCATAAACGAGCATGGCAATACCATCTGTTACTGTTGATTCTATCAAGCGTAACTTGTGTTCTATACTTTGACCTTTAAATAAGGGGCGCCCCTGACCTAAAATTGTTGGTATTATCCCAATCACATAACGATCAATTAAGTCTTCTTCGATCATCAATTGCAAGAGATCAGCACCTCCAAAAAGCCATATGGGGCCTCCAACTTTTGCTTTTTCCTCTTTCACAACTGCGACTATGTCTTTTGTAAAGGTGAGATTGGGATATGACGTTTTTAACTCATGATGACTGGCAACATAAAAGTGCTTATCTTGATAATCCTCGATGTCTTCAAGGGGACAGTCTTCGTAGGCTTTTCTTCCCATAATGACAGTATCACATGATTTAAAAAATTTAGGGTTATCAAATTGTTTAGGACTATCATATGCATCAGTTCCATGATCTTCAATCCAATCATAAGAACCGTCTTCTCGAGCAATAAAGCCATCTAAGCTCATTGCAATATTAACAACTAATGGTCTCATTATTTCCTCCTAAAAAAGTGTCCAAAGATGGACACTTTTATCATATCATAGCTGACTTTATTTTGCGCCTAAAGCTGCCATTGTAATATAGTTGTATGGTTTGTTGAAATGTGGTAGGAAGAAGATATCCATTAAAGATAGCTTTTCAATGGTTACTTTTTCTTGAATGGCTAAGGAGAACATGTGAATCCCCATTGAAACATCTTCTTTTGAAACCATTTGGCAACCTAGGATGACACGACTGTCTTTATCGTAAACAATTTTGATAGCCACTTCGTGGTTGTCGTGTTTAATAAATTCTGGTTTTTGTAAATCATTAAATCCGGTTTCTGTAGCATTATAACCAGCATCTTTAGCTTTTTCTAGTGTTAATCCAGTTGAAACCATGTTTAGTCCATAAATTGAAATGCCATTAGAACCTTGAACACCCGCACCTTCAAGTTCATGTCCACAAGCATTGTGAGCTGCAACAATTCCTGTACGAACTGCATTTGAAGCAAGGGCAATGTAATTGACATCATCTCTTGAATTATCGTAAACAGTTGCACAATCTCCAATTGCATAAACATCTTTCATGCTGGTTTCTTGTTTTTTATCAACGACCCAAGCACCATTTCGGAATGTTTCCAACTGACCACGACCAAGAGCTGTATTTGGACGGAAACCAACTGCCATAATGACCATGTCGACATCAAAGCTGTCTTTGTCAGTTACCAAGCGCTCTACTTTTCCATTGCCTTCAACTGCCTTTACAGCTTGCCCAAAGGCTAATTGAATACCATGTTCTTCAAGATTTTTACTCATCAAATCAGTGAAGTCACGGTCATAGTAACCACCCATACAAGTTTCTGCAATATCAACAAGTACAACTTCTTTTCCTTTTCTTTGGAAAGCTTCCGCTAATTCGACGCCGATATATCCAGCCCCTACTACTGCCACACGATTAATTCCAGGCTTTTCCAATTTCTCAATAACTTCGGCTGAGTTTTGGTAGAGTTTCACAAATTGTAGGTTTTCTAAGGTAGCTTTAAATTCACGTGACCCTTCAACAATTTCAACACCTTTAATTGGGGGAATGATAGGTTGAGAACCTGTCGCAAGAATTAATTTATCATATGATTCAACGTGTTCTTTACCATCTACAAGAGCCGTTACTTCTTTTTTATCGTAATCAATGTTTAAAACAGGTGATTCCATATAAACTTTTGCACCCATTGATTCAAGTTCTTCTTTATTTGAGTAGAACAAGCCTTCTGGACCATCAATTTGTTCGCCAATCCATAATGCCATCCCGCAACCTAAAAAAGAAATATTAGAATTTTGATCAAATGTAACAATTTCATTTTCTAATCCATAGTTACTTAGCATGGTTTTGATAGCTGCAGTTCCAGCATGATTTGTTCCAACGACAACGATTTTACTCATATCTATTTGTTCCTCTTTTCACAATATTTTTATTTAGGGTTTCATTATAACACAGGAATAAAACGCTTCCAAGCATTATGCTCACAAATCGTTACTTTTTTCACTCAATAACAAATTCTGAAAAATCCCTAAATAAAAGCATTTTCGCGCTTTAGTTCATAAATTCACAATATTTCGATTATTTGTTTGTGATTTTACAAACTAAAATAGCTGATTTTGTGAAAAAGTTTATCATTTCCGAATGTTTCTAAAAATAAAAAAACACATTAATATCAATGTGTTTTTTAAAATTTGTAGGATTAAAATTTAGATAATAATTGTATGAGGTAATAATTAAAATGAACTTCTCGTGAATAATAAATATTACCACCATTTTGATAAAGTTTACCGCCATAGAGGAGGGCAATTGGATGGTAATATAAATACATTTTTCCATCCTTATTCCCTAAACTTGGAGCTACAACACTTTTAGAATAATGACTAGCCAAAGAGATGGTGTTGTCACCACCATTTTTTGCCACATAATCAATGTAAGCTGTTCCAAAATTGTAAGCTTGTACTGCAGTCCAAGAGTCTACTCCAGCTTTCTCAGCTAAAGTCAAATTCTCAGACAAGAGTTTGACACCGTGTTGAATACTAGATTGACTGTCGGTAATTGAGTTAGTCACACCACTACTACTTTCGCTAGATTGCATGACATCTGCCTGACCACCTTTTGTTTCTGTGTAGATCATTGCTAAAACTAAATTAACATTGGCAGTCGTATCATTTTCAGCCAAGGTTTTTTCAACCATTGGTTTGTATTGCATGACATTTTGTACATTTTGATGTGTTATATAAGCTTGATAAAAACAAAAAATCAGAAAAGCTAGAAAAACAACACGCTTTAAAAATTTAAACATTTATTTACTTTTAATATCCTCGATATTCTTTATTAAGATTGAATAAGTCCCGTCATCATTCATCAAAAATTCAACAGATTCCGCATCTTGATAGACAGCATTGGGAACAATCAATTCAATACCATTTGACAAGGATAATTTTTGACTTTCCAATTTCTTAATCTGTCTTGAAGAGTCGATATCACTAACAGTAATCTTTTCTGGAATTTTTTCCTTAACTTGATCAACAAAAGTTAGACGGGCAGTCAAATTATCTTCAAATAACTGATCCGCTAACTTTTCAGGTGAAAGTTCTTCATCTTCATCTAAATTTTTGTAAATAGCAGTTTTCATTTTTGATTGAAAAGCAAAATCATCTTGGTTAAAATTTTCAGCAATTTTTTGAGCTGTTTGTTCAATGGTTTTGATTGATTTTTTTACGGATTGTTCAGGAGTGACTTTTAAAAGGGTTTCCGAAAAATAATGTTCAAAACTACCATTATGTTTTACTCTTTTTTCAATTAAGTAGAAGTTGCCAGTGTCTAAATTGATGACTAATGCTTCGTCTGGAGCCTGAGCAGCACTTGGTAAATTATTTTGAGTGATACTGAGTGGGTTGTCCTGACTATCTGAAAGATGAGCAAACGATTCTTTTAAGGTCAGTCTCAAAAAAGCAAAATAGTTTTGGCCATCTTTGTCAAACTTGATGAAAACAAGATCGTTTGTTTTTTGATCTTCCGAAATGACAAAAGCTTCCTTCCACATTTGGGAAATCGATTGACTGCTTGCCATAAAATCATCAGTAATAAGTGTGTAAAAGGGATTGTCTGACTTAAATTGGCCTCGTTTGGCATCCTCGGAAAAAACTTTTGCAAGTTTTTTTCGGAAGTATTCGTCAATTCTAGGGGTCACCGTAATTTCAGTTTCACCAAATAAAATAGCTGTATCATTCGGTGAAAACTGATGAATGATGATCTTTCGTATATAGATATCTAACATATTTTAAAGGTTCTCATAGAGTGGGAAACGATCAGTAATGGTTCTCACTTCTTGACGCACTTCTTCTAAGATAGATGAATTATCATGGTTTACAAGTGCTTTAATAATTAACTGAGCAATCTGTTGACTTTCCTCAACTCCCATACCACGACTGGTTATGGCTGCACATCCGATACGAATACCAGAGGTTTTAAATGGGGATAAGGTTTCAAAGGGGATTGAGTTCTTGTTTAGGGTAATATTAACCTCGTCAAGAAGATTTTGAGCTGCTTTCCCACTTTCAATAACGCCTGTTACTTCCACAAGGAAGACATGATTATCTGTGCCTCCAGAAATAAGGCGGAAGCGATTGTCCTCTGCAAAAACGTTGGCCATAGCAGCTGTATTTGCGACGACTTGTTTAGCATAATCTGTAAAGGCTGGGTCTAGCGCTTCTTTAAAGGATACCGCTTTAGCTGCAATAACATGTTCTAAAGGTCCCCCCTGCAATCCAGGGAAAACAGCAGAATTAATTTTCTTAGCCAATCCTTCATCATTCGTTAAAATCAAACCTCCACGAGGACCTCTTAAGGTTTTATGGGTTGTTGAGGTAGTGACATCGGCATAAGCTACTGGACTAGGGTGAAGGCCAGTTGCAACTAAACCAGCAATATGGGCCATATCAACCATAAGATAAGCGCCAACCTCATCTGCAATTTCACGGAATTTTTTGAAATCAATGATGCGAGAATAAGCTGATGCACCAGCAACAATCAGTTTTGGTTTAATTTCCTTAGCTTGTTCTAAAATGGCCTCATAATCTAACATTTCAGTTTCTTTATCTACCGAATAGCCAACAAAGTTATAAGTCTTTCCTGAAAAATTAACAGGTGACCCATGTGTCAAGTGACCACCAGCCGCAAGGTCCATGCCTAAGACTGTATCACCTGATTCAATTAAAGCCATGTAAGCCGCGGCATTTGCCTGACTACCAGAATGAGCTTGAACATTCGCAAATTTTGCCCCAAAAAGTGTCTTGGCACGTTCAATGGCTAAATTTTCAACAACATCTACCCATTCCGTTCCACCGTAATATCGTTTACCAGGATAACCTTCAGCATATTTATTTGTTAATAAGGTTCCTTGGGCTTTCATGACAGCTTTGGAAACGACATTTTCTGATGCAATCAGTTCGATATTATGTTCTTGTCTTTCTTCTTCGGCATGAATAGCATCCCAAAGTTCTTTATCATATTCTTGGAAATTGTCTTTATCAAAAATCATATATTACTCCTTTATACTCTCCAAATTAGCTTTCAAAAACTAACTGAGGGACAACTTTTTTGAGTTCATCAACTGTTAAGGCACCTTGACGTAAGATTTTTGCCTTCTCACCTGATAAATCTACGATGGTGGAATCTTGGCCAGTAATAGCTTGATCATCCTCATAACCAGCAACTTCATGATCAAATGCAGCCTGGATTGATGCGAATTCTTTACCACTTTCATTTCCCGAAATATTTGCAGATGGCCCAATTAATGGGCCAGTCTTTTTAATCAAGTCAGCAGTAAGTGAATGGTTAGGCAGACGAAAACCAACAGTGCTTTTCCCAGAATTAATCCAAACGGGAACCTTATTATTTGCTTTCAAAATTATGGTTAAGGGACCAGGTAAAAAAGCCTCAAACAGATCCTTTAAGTAACTTGGTTGCTCTTTTGAAAACTCTAAAATAGTCTGATAATCAGCAACATTTAAATTCATAGCTTTATCTCTAGGCCGTTTTTTAAGTTGATAAACATGATTAACAGCAGTTTCATCTAATGCTTTCGCAAAAATACCATAAACTGTTTCAGTTGGTAAAACCAAGGCGCCACCATTATTTAAAATTTCTTCAAATTCTTCAATCAAGACAAATCATCCTATCCTTTCCAAAATAATCCTGTAACAGACGTACCCTTTTGTGAGGAAAGCTTGATTCTAACATTTCCCTTATGACTTTTCCCTGTTTGTAGCCTATTTCGAAGTAAAGCTTTCCATTTTCTTTGAGGTAGAAAGCGGCTTTTTCTATGATTTTTCGATAGATGGCATAGCCATTTTCCTCCGCAAAAAGGGCTAAGTGTGGCTCTGATTCCAAGACATTTATCCCAACTTCTTCCTTATCCTCAAAGGCGATATAAGGTGGATTGGAAACAATTATATCGAAGCTTCCTGTAATGGACCTAAAAATATCTGATTCCACAAATGTAATCTGACACCCTAACTGCTCTGCATTGTAGTTTGCTAAAGCCAAAGCTTCTGGAGAAATATCAGAAGCAAAAACATCCCAATCTGGACGCTCTTTTTTGAGGCTAATAGCAATGGCTCCGCTACCAGTTCCAATATCTAAAAGTCGCAAGCTTTGTGTGGAATTCTCCGCAAGAATCAAATCTACTAGTTCCTCTGTCTCAGGTCGTGGGATAAGAACGCGCTCATCGACTGACAGAACCAAATCACGGAAATATGCCTGACCAACAATATACTGGGGAGATCGATGCTGATTGAGTTCAGCCATAATAGCTTTCAATAATTCTTGGTCTTCAGGAGTTACTTCACGGTTTTGGTGTTGAATAAAATCTAAGGTTGACCATTTTTTTAATTCACGTAAGACGTAAACAAGGTTTTCTCGGTCTTCTCCTATGGCCTCTAGCTGATCACCGTAGGCTTTTAACTGCTTAGCATAATTCATTATTGATTCAAAGTTTCTAGTTTTTGAGTTTGGTCATACATAACGAGTGCATCAATCACTTCATCCATTTTACCTGACAAGATGGTATCTAATTTTTGCAAGGTTAAGCCAATGCGATGATCAGTCACACGGTTTTGAGGGAAATTATATGTTCGAATACGTTCTGAACGATCTCCAGTACCAATAGTTGATTTACGCTCAGCATCTTGCTCGTCTTGAGCAATTTGTGCAAAATGGTCAGCCACACGAGCTCGAATAATCTTCATGGCTTTATCTCTGTTTTTTTGCTGGGTTCGTTCTTCTTGCATCTCAACTTTGATATTGGTTGGGAGATGGACAATACGAACGGCCGTTGCTACTTTATTGACGTTCTGACCACCAGCTCCTGAAGCGTGATAAATATCAATTCTTAGATCTTTAGGATCAATGTCATACTCGACATCTTCGATTTCTGGCATAACCAATACAGTTGCCGTAGAAGTGTGGACACGTCCTTGACTTTCTGTCACAGGAACACGTTGCACACGGTGAGCTCCCGATTCATATTTTAGTTTTGAATAAACTGATTGACCAGAAACCATGGCTACCACTTCTTTAATTCCGCCAACACCATTGTATGATGCCTCCATTACTTCAAAGCGCCAGCCTTGTGATTCAGCAAAGCGTTGATACATATCCAAGAGATCTCCTGCAAAAAGTGCCGCTTCATCTCCACCAGCTGCACCACGAATTTCTAAGATAATATTTTTATCATCATTAGGATCTTTAGGTAGTAAGAGGATTTTTAATTTTTCTTCATAATCTTCTTTAGCGGCTTTTGATTCTTTTAATTCCTCTTTAGCCATTTCTTCAATTTCAGGATCGCCACCTGATTCTTTAATCATTTCTTCAGCATCTGAAATGGACTGAATAATATCTTTGTATTGGCGATATGTAGCAACTGTTTCTCTGGTATTCGCTTCTTCTTTTGATAATTCCATAAAGCGTTTGGTATCTGAAACAACCTCTGGGTCACTTAAGAGTTCCCCTAACTCTTCATATCTATCTTCAAGACTTTGTAGTTGATCATATATATTCATGTTATGAATCGTTCTCCTTAATCTTCATTAATCGGTGGGTGAAAATAATGTTTACGACAAACTGGAATGTAAGTTTCATTACCGCCAATTTGAATTTGTTCGCCTTCGTATATGGGACGATTGTCTTTCATCCGCAATTGCATAATGGCTTTTTTACTGCAATATTGACAAATCGTTTTGATTTCGTCAATTTTATCAGCTAGTAACAAAAGGTATTTGGAACCTTCAAAGAGTTCGTTTTGAAAATCATTTTTTAAACCAAAGGCCATAACTGGGACTTGCAATTCATCCACAACCCGTGCTAAATCATAAACATTTTTTTTGCTTAGAAACTGGCACTCATCAATCAAGACACAATATGGTCTATCGTCCAATGCATCAATGTAGTTAAAAATATCCATCTCATCTGTGATGGGTACTGCTTCTCTTCTCATACCAATTCGACTTGAAACGATGCCAAAACCATCCCTAGTATCAAGTGCACTTGTCATAATGACAACTGGTTTTCCTTGCTCTTCGTAATTGTGGGCAACTTTTAAAATCTCAATGGATTTACCTGAATTCATTGTCCCATACTTATAGTATAACTGAGCCACAATTGGGTCCTACCTTCTTCATTTATCTAAACTATTCTACCACAAAAGTCATCATTTTGCGATGTAAGCTTTCAAAGATTTAAGTTTCTAAAACTCTAATAGATACTATACGAAGACTATCCTTTTATGGGAAAAATACTTATTTACTAAATCCACTAACTTATTATGAAATGAAAATAATCCATTTTCATAATAGCGGTTTCAATAGTCAAAAATCCAAAAACATGGTAAAATAGATGCAGAAAAAGAAAGGAAGTCATGAAAATGCCATTTGTTACCATTGATTTATTTGAAGGGCGTAGCCAAGAACAAAAAATAGAACTCGCTCGTGAAGTCACAGAAGTGGTTTCAAGAATTGCTCAAGCACCAAAAGAAAACATTCATGTCATGATCAATGATATGCCTGAAGGAAGCTACTTTCCTCATGGAGAAATGAAAACCAAAAACTAGACTAAAAAGGCTAAAGCAATTTAGCCTTCTTTTTCTGATTCTTGCGCTACTTGTTTAAGGAGATTGCTATGCTTGTCACACATCAACTCAAAATGATGGGAACTCTAATTGATATACAAATTGATTCTGGCAGAGCTGACCAACAATTAACGACTGTTTGCCAACTCTTTGAAACCTATAAGAATCGATTCAGTGCCAATGATGCTGACTCAGAATTAATGGCCATTAATGACCATGCTGGTCAGAAAGCCATTGTTGTACACCCACAATTGTTTGAATTAATTCAAATTGGAAAAGAACACAGTTTAGCTGATACTAGCAACCTTAACATCGCCATTGGTCCATTAGTTCAAAGCTGGAGAATTGGCTTTTCAGATGCTCACCTTCCAAGCGATGCTACGATAAAAAAACAACTAGCGCTAACGAATCCAGAAAATATCATTCTTGATCACGAGAAATCATCCGTTTTTTTGACAGAGCCCGGTATGAAAATTGACCTAGGTGCACTTGCCAAAGGGTACATTGCAGACCTTATCATGGATTATCTCGTTCAAGACGGTATCAAAAGTGCCATGATTAATTTAGGAGGCAATGTTTTAGTCTATGGGGACAATAGCAAGCGTCCCGATGGTCTTTTTTACATCGGTATTCAACATCCTGAGAAAAAAAGAGGACATAATTTAGGTCTGGTTAAAATCAAAAACCAATCTGTAGTGACTTCCGGTATTTACGAGCGTCGCCTAAAAATTGCTGACAAAGAATACCATCACATTTTTGACAAAGAAACAGGTTACCCAATCGAAACAGATATGGCCTCCTTAACAATCATAGCTGACGCTTCCTTAGATTGTGAAATCTGGACAACGAGACTTTTTGGACTTGATAGTTTAAAGGTCTTTCACATTCTCAATCAGTTACCAACTATTGAAGGCATCATTGTAACTAAAGATAATCGCATAGCTGTTTCAAATGGTCTTAAAGATAAGTGGACTCTTCTATACAACTAAAAAAACTAAGCAGCACATCCTGCTTAGTTTTCTTTTGTATTACCATTAAAAATGAGATTTAAAAGTACCGCTGTTACTGTTGCAATGACAATCCCATTTGTCAAAAACATATTTGCGGTTGAAGGTAAACTTGCAAATAGGTTGGTTCCATTAAAGCCAACACCGGCTGAAATTGAAACAGCTGCAATAATAAAGTTATGTTCATTTCCTTGGAAATCAACACGATTTAACATTTGCATGCCTTGCAATGCTACCATACCAAATAAAACAAGCATTGCTCCACCAAGAACTGGGCTTGGAATCATTTGAGCTAAAGCTCCAAATTTTGGAAGTAAACCGATAACTACAAGAAAGGCTGCAGTGTAATAGATTGGACGTCTCGTTTTAATACCAGACAATCTAACCAATCCTACATTTTGAGAAAAACCTGTATAGGGGAAAGTATTAAAGATTCCGCCTAACAAAACAGCTAAACCTTCCGCACGGTAACCATTTCTTAAACGATTGCTATCAAGTGTTTCATCGGTAATATCAGATAGGGCTAAATATACACCTGTTGACTCCACCATCGAAACAATTGCAATAATACACATCATAACAATTGAAGTAATTTCAAATTTTGGTGCTCCAAAGTAAAATGGTGTTGGTACATGGACCCATGGGGCACTAGAAACAGCTGAAGTATCAACAAGTCCCATCAAGGCTGCAACCAGAGTTCCGGCAATTAAGCCAATTAAGATAGCAATTGATTTGATAAAGCCAGTCGCAAATTTTTGAATAGCCAAAATAATAAAAATAGTTAAAAAGGCTAAAATAAGGCTTTGACCTGTTGGTTTTGGTGTATTATTGCCCATATTTCCCATTGCAACTGGAATTAATGAAAGACCAATGGTTGTAATAACCGAACCTGTTACAATTGCTGGGAAGAAACGCGCAATTTTTGAAAAAACGCCTGCGATAAGAATGACAAAAAGACCTGAGGCAATCAAGGCACCAAACATAGCACCAGAACCTTGTTTAGCCCCAATAATTGATAGAGGTGCCACTGATTGAAAAGCACAACCAAGAACGACAGGTAGTCCCACTCCAAAGTACTTATTAAATTGCAACTGTAAAAAAGTTGCAAGGCCACACATGAAAATATCTGTTGAAATCAAATAAGTCAATTCTTTAGCAGAGTAACCTAAAGCTCCAGCAATCATGATGGGAACTAGAATAGAACCAGCATACATTGATAATAAATGTTGTAATCCTAAAATCGCTGATTGTGAATGTGAATGTTGTGTTTCCGTTTGCATTATGCGTCGGCCTCCATAAAGTTTAATCTTCCATTTTCAAAATTTTTGATACGTGCTAGAGAAGTAACCTTAACTCCCATATTTTCAAGTAATTGACGACCATCTTGAAATGACTTTTCAATCACAATGCCAACACCTTCAACACTGGCACCCGCTTGTTGAATAATTTCAATTAGGCCTTTTGCGGCTTGACCATTAGCTAAAAAGTCATCAATAATTAAGACTTTATCATCTTTACTCAAAAATTTACTTGCAATAGAAACCGTGCTGGTTACCTGTTTAGTAAATGAGTATACCTCCGCAGTTAAAATACCTTCGGTCATGGTGATATTTTTATGTTTCTTTGCAAAGATCATAGGGACTTTTAAAGCTTCCGCGACATAAACGGCTGGAGCAATACCAGATGCTTCGATTGTCACAACCTTCGTGATACCAGCATCCGCGTATGATTCAGCAAAAACTTTACCAATGTCACGCATCAAGTGATAATCCACTTGATGTGTTAGAAAACTATCAACCTTTAAAATGTTTTCGCCTAGAACGTTACCATCTTTTAAAATACGTTCTTCAAGTAATTTCATGATGACCTCTTTCTAAAAACAAAAAAAGCTTGCCACAAAACAAGAGGACACTACTCCTCCTGCTTTGCAAGGTTAAAACCAAGCAAGCTTTTTAGCTTACTTATTGTTAGACATTACGGTGTCTTGTAGAAACACTGCGCCAATTCACAGTATAAATAAGTAGTTTATTCAATTTTTGTTATGACTATCATATCACGAATTTCTGAAAATTCAAGACCTTCTTAGATAGAATCACCATTCCAGATGGAATTTTTGACAATAACGTAATCGACGCGACGAAGAGCAGCTAAATCTTTTCCTCCCGCATATGAAATTGAGGATTGCAAATCTTGTTTCATTTCTGTTAAGGTATCCGAAAGATGACCTTTTGTTGGTAATAAGATTTTTTTACCTTCAACATTTTTGTGTTCTCCCTTTTGATACTCAGATGCTGAACCATAGTATTCTTTAAAGGTTTCACCATCGATTTCAACGAGTTTACCAGGACTTTCAAGATGTCCTGCAAAAAGCGAACCAATCATGACCATAGTTGCACCAAATCGGATAGACTTGGCAATATCTCCATGAGTGCGAATACCACCATCCGCGATTATTGGTTTACGCGCAGCTTTGGCACACCAACGTAAAGCAGCTAATTGCCAGCCACCTGTTCCAAAACCAGTTTTAACTTTTGTGATACATACTTTACCAGGTCCGATGCCAACTTTTGTTGCATCTGCTCCTGCATTTTCCAATTCACGTACTGCTTCAGGTGTCCCAACATTGCCAGCGATAACAAATGTCTCTGGTAATTCTTTTTTGATGTGCTGAATCATCTTGATAACACTATTGGCGTGTCCATGGGCGATATCAATTGTCACAAATTCAGGGGCATCTTCTTTTAAAGAAGTGACAAAATCGTATTCATATTCCTTTACACCAACTGAAATGGAAGCAATCAAGTTTTGCTCATGCATGCGCTTAATAAAAGGCTTACGGCTTTCTTCATCGAATCGATGCATGATATAAAAATAACCATCTTTTGCTAATTGTTCAGCAATCGTTTCGTCAATGATCGTTTGCATATTAGCTGGTATGACTGGTAATTTAAAACTGTATTTTCCAAGTTGAACGCTTGTATCAGCCTCAGAACGACTATTAATGATACACTTATTAGGAATTAATTGAATATCTTCATAATCAAATACAGGCATGTCATTAAACATAAGTTTTTCTCCTTTTAAAAGACATTGATGTGTTCTAAAATCACATCAAAACAATAATTAAATGACCTTCCTATAATCTCTAAAAGAGACATCGCTAGGTAAAAACTTACCCTTCCTAGAGATATTTTACAGCAACGTTTATTTTTTGTCAATTTTTCAGGATATAATTTTCGTTTTGTTCGGATTTTAATCAAAAAATCTCCCTAGTTTGCTAGGGAGACTTCTTTTTACATATCACTTAAATCTTGACCATTTGTTTTAATCACTTTTTGATACCAGTAGAAAGAATCTTTACGGTAACGATTCAAAGTTTTTAAGTCAAATTCATCACGGTCAACATAAATAAAGCCATAACGTTTTTTGATACCTTCATGTGTTGAAATCAAATCGATAGCTGACCATGGATTATAGCCAAGCATTTCTACGCCATCACTGATGGCTAATTGAATTTGTTCAATATGGGCGCGTAAATAATTAATGCGGTATTGGTCATGAATTTTACCATCTTCTGTTAAGGTATCATAGGCACCAAGACCATTTTCTGTTACCAACATTGGAAGGCGGTAACGGCTATACATTTCTCTCATTGTCGCACGGAATCCCATTGGGTCAATTTCCCATCCGAATTCTGTTTTTGGAAGATTTGGATTATCTGTTCCACGATAGAAACCTGCTTCACCTCGTTGTGTTTGTTGATCTGCAGAAGGATCAAGTGTCTCACTACCGTCAGATGCTTCAACAGTTGCTGTATTATAGTAGTTAAAACCAATAAAATCAGGTTTTCCTGCTTGCATAGTTGCCAAGTCATCTGCAGTCACCTCTGGAGTTGCATCCAATTCCTCAAGATATGCCCATACAAGAGAGTTATAAACACCATGTACTGCAGCATCAAGATACAACCAGTTACGAATAGCATTATAGTTTTGTGCCGCTAAAACATCTTCTGGTTTTGAAGAGGCAGCATAAACGAGTGAAATATTAGGAGCTGGACCAATTTTTGCTTCTGGAAGCATTTCATGACAAATTTGCATGGCTTTGGCTTGTGCTACAAGTTGGTGGTGATTTTGTTGGTAAATTTCTTTGGTAAGATTTGTTGTTCCTTCTGGAACATGTAAGGTTCCGATAACTGGTCCAACTAATGTCAACATGTTTTGTTCATTAATGGTTAACCAATACTTAACACGGTCTCCAAACTCTTTGAAGAGAACTGTTGCGAATTCAGCAAACCAATCAATGGATTCACGTTTTGACCAAGACCCTTTTTCATCTAATGCAGCAGGCATATCAAAATGGAACATGGTTACAATTGGCTCAATATCATATTTTAAACACTCATCAATGAGCTGATTATAAAAATCAACCCCTGCTTGATTGACACGTCCTGTGCCCTCAGGCAAAATACGTGTCCATGAAATTGAAAAACGATAGGATTTAAATCCCATTTCCGCCATTAAGGCAATGTCCTCTTTAAAACGATGGTAATGATCTACAGAGACAGACAAATCAGAAGTTCCTTCAGGAATTTCCTTAACATCTTGACATGATGGTCCTTTACCATCTTCTAAAGCTGCTCCTTCAACTTGGTAAGCTGAGGTAGATGCCCCCCAAAAGAAGTCTTCAGGAAAAGGTTTCAAAGTTTTATGCAACATCAGATAATCTCCTTTTATATCGTGATACTTATATTATATCTTTCTTTTTCTAAAAAAACTAATAATATAAAAGGTATTCATGATACTATTATAGGATTTTAAAAAAACTGACCGTAGTCAGCTTTTAGGGTTTGATTAACTTTTCCTTGATTAAATAATCTTTAGCAACTTGATTAGCCGATTGACCTTGGACAGAAACTTTATAATTCATATTTTGCATTTCGGTTTCTGAAATTTTTCCAGATAATCGATTTAAAATTGTCTTTAATTCAGGATGTTTTTTGAGTAAACTTCTTTTCAGTAATGGCGCACCCTGGTATGGAGGAAAAAGGTGTTTATCATCTTCAAGTACTTTTAAATGATACTTACGGAGTTCTGCATCTGTAGAATAGGCATCTGTAACCTGAATATCATTGGAAGCAATGGCTTGATAACGTAATGCTGGCTCCATGGTTGAAACCTGCAACTGCAAACCATATGTTTCTTGCAAACCTTTATTGCCATCTGGTCGGTCTTTAAACTCTAAAGTGAAACCTGCTTTAATCTGATTCTGGTAAGGAAGCAAGTCAGATATCTTCCGCCACTTCTTCTCCTGCGCTAAGCTTTCCGGAACAGCAATAGCATATGTGTTTTGATAGGCAAAAGGCTTTAATAAAACCAATTGGTCTTGTTTAGCGATACCATCTCGAGCATCTTCATAAACCTTTTTTGGATCATTTGAAAGACTTGGTTTCTCCTCTAAGAGACTTGAGGTAATGGTCCCCGTAAACTCAGGATATATATCAATATCACCAGATTTCAAGGCCTGATATAAGAAGGTTGTTTTACCAAAATTTGATTTAACCTCAACCTGTAAATCAGTATGGTTTTCAATCATTTCTTTGTAAAGATTAATTAAAATATCAGGTTCTGCCCCTAACTTACCAGCAATGACAATCCTTTCTTTTTCTTTATGGAATCTTGAAAAGATTTTTGGACTGTAAGATGCTAGAAGAGCAATGACAATCAGTGAAAAAGCAAGTAATATTTTCCTTAAAGAAGCCTTTTCCAGGTATTGCAAAATGCTATTAAACAAGATAGCTAACAGAGCTGACGAGATGGCACCAATCAGAATCAATGAGGTATTATTTCGGTCAATACCAAGCAGTATGAATGTCCCTAAACCACCTGCACCAATTAAAGAAGCTAAAGTTGCCGTCCCAATAATCATGACAGCAGACGTTCTGACGCCTGACATGATAACAGGCATAGCGATAGGAATTTCAAATGTCTTAAGTCGTTCCCATTTTGACATACCAAATGCAGTTCCTGCTTCCACTAAACTAGGCTCAATACCATTCAAGCCTGTAATCGTGTTTTGAATGATAGGAAATACAGCATATATCACCAAGGCACTAACTGCTGGTATCGTTCCAATTCCCATCAAAGGAATAAATAATCCCAAAAGAGCTAATGATGGTATGGTTTGAAAAACACCCGTTAATTGGAGAACAAAATCAGACCAACGTTTACTTTTAGTGAGTAGGCTTGCCAGAGGAATTCCTATTAATATAGCAATCAAGAGAGAGAGTAATGAGATTTGAAGGTGTTCACCAAGTGCCTTTAGCCATTCCGAAAAACGGTCTTCAAAGGTCAAAAGCAATTCATTCATATCCTTCACCTCCAAATAGATTCGCTACAAAATCATTGGCAGGATTTGCCATAATGACTTCTGGACTATCGATTTGAATAATCTCACCCTGGTCTAATATGGCTACACGATCACCTAATTTAATGGCTTCTTTAAGGTCATGTGTAACAAAAACAATGGTCATATCAAAATCATGATGCAATTCGATCATAAGATCTTGTAGTTGCTTTTTGGAAATTGGGTCTAATGCCGAAAAAGGTTCATCCATTAATAATATTTTAGGATGAGAAATGATAGCACGGACAATTCCAACACGTTGTTGTTCCCCACCTGAAAGATCTCTAGGATAACGATGGCTATATTTTTCAGCATCCAGACCAACTCTATTTAATAAATCATTTGTTCTTTGCTCAATCTCATCTTTCGACCAATTTTTCATTTTGGGAATGATGGCAATATTTTCTGCTACGGTTAGATTGGGAAATAAGGCAATTTGTTGTAAAACATAGCCAATTTGCAGACGCATATCCCTTAAATGCATTTCTTTCTGTGCTTTACCATTTAGAAAAATCTCACCAGAACTTGGTTCAACCAGATGATTAATCATTTTTAACAAAGTCGTTTTACCGGAACCACTTGAACCAACTAGGACAAAAAATTCCCTATCTTTGATATGAAAACTTTGCTCTTTTAGAACCAGACTTTTTCCAAAAGACTTTGACACATTATCAAATCGAATCATAAGGCCTCCATTTCCTTTTTTAGGGCTTGAGTATATTTACTGAATAGTGTTTGGAAAAGCTGTCTTTCTTCATTACTAAGTGTTGATAAAGCTCTAACCTCAACTGTCTCTAAAGGATCTAGAATTTTTTTTGAAATTTGATTTCCTTTTTCTGTTAATTTCACTAGCTTTTGTCGTTTATCATTTTCAGTTGAAACCAGTTCAATATAGCCCTTTTTTTGCCATACTTGAATAGTTGCATTAACAACTTGCTTAGACAGAAGGGTTTTCTCTACCAAATAGCTTTGTGATACACCCTTTTGATTATAGTATATCCAAAGAAGTAATTGTAAGCTTCTACCTTGCAAACCATTCTCTTTGGCGTAGTTCTCATAAATACTTTTTTGTTGATCTAAAATTCTAACAATTTTTTTAGATTCTATTTTAACAGTTTCCATTCTATTCTCCTAACAAAACAATTGCTTTCCCAATTGACTCCCCATTTTCTAAATAATAATGTGCATCCTGTATTTCTTCAAGTTTAAACACTTTTGGTTCCGGTATGTGAACATTATTTTTAGAGATTATTGTAAATAACTCTTGAATTGAAGCTTGATTCACATTTCCTGAGTAGAATGTGGTTAAATATATGTTGTTCTTTAAAGCATCAATGGGGTCAAAATCTCTTAAAAACCATTGACCACCCAGTTGACCACTTGAACAGACTATACCACCTGTAGTCATTAATAGAATACTATCACTTATTGTTTTTGGTCCAACGAGATCTAGCATTTTTGAAAATGTCAAATGTGTCATCACTTTACCATTTTTTTCAATAAATACATCTTTAAAACCAAGTCTTTTCAACTCTTCGCATTTCTTTTCATTTCGAACGCTTGCATAAACCGGAACTTCAGGGAATAGTGCTTTCATTAAACAAAGAAAAGCAATTCCTACTCCTGATGATCCAGCTCGTACCAGTACGGTATCATTTTGGCTAATCCTCAATTGTTTCAAGGAACCATAAGCTGTGTAAAAGGTTTCAGGGAGTGCGGCTAATAACTGCCAAGATAAATTAGAATCTATGGCATAGAGTGAATTATTTGGAACTAAAACATACTCAGCATAAGACCCATCATAATCCCTGCCCATTTCACCCATGATTGAAATCACTTTTTGGCCAACTTGGAATTTTTGGGTATCTGACGTTTCTTCAACAATACCAACACACTCAATTCCTAAAACCCTAGGAAAGACAACACTTGGCGAATAGCCTCGTCTTGTAAAAATTTCTGAACGATTAATTCCGAATCCTTTAACCTTTACCAAAGTCCAACCCGTCTTAATTTTAGGTTTTGGAAGATAGACAAGATTTAAAACTTCTGGACCGCCAGCATTTTTGACTTGAATAGCTTTCATTTGTTGCCTCACTTTAATTATCAATCGACAATAACCATTAATGGTCAAATATTTTTACTAATCATAACCTAAACAATCGATATAGTCAAATATTTTTACTATTTAAACTGTAAAAAAGTTGACCAAGATTAACCAATTACCTCCAAAGGAGATAAGGCATATCTTAGTCAACTTTTTTAGATTAAGTTTAGCTTTGCAAAGGCATTATACAGACCATCTTCAGCAACATCGTCTGTTATCATATCAGCCATCGCTAAAATTTCCGGGCCACCGTTTCCCATAGCAACACCTATGGCACAATAGTCCAGCATAGGAATATCAATTTTAGCATCACCAAAAGCAATTGTATCTTTTTGATTTAGACCTAAATGATTAATCAGAACATCTACAGCATGAGCTTTATTAATGTCTTTCACTCCCAAATCTCCAAATAAGGCCGTTTCTCCTCGGCCACCCCACGTGTGGGCTTCCAAATTTGGGAATTCCTCAACAGAGTCAAGATGATCCTGATAAGAATTTAAGATAAAGGATACTTTGTTTAGATCGTCTCGATATAAATTTCCACCATAAACCAGTCCATGCAAGGCATCTTCAGCTTCTTGATCCTTGACTTCTTCCTCAGTTTTCCCTTTTCTCATTGCATAGGTTTTTAAAACTGGTCTTGCAGCTTCTTTAAAATTTTCACTGGCAAAAAGACCATTATTAGATTCTAAATAAAACTCAAGTCCTCGTTCATGAAGCCAATCAACAATGTGTTTACTGTCTTCTTTTGAAATCAACTGATGCATAATGACTTCATTATGATGTTCTACATAAGAACCATTCCCACCAATCATTCCATCTAAACCAATATTCCAAATCATTTCTGGCATTTCAGCTCTGCTTCGACCAGTACATACATAAACTAGGTGTCCATTTTCACGAGCTTTTTTTATGGCTTTAATTGCTGATTCTGGAATGACATTGTCATAATCAACAAGTGTTCCGTCAACATCTAAAAAAATAACTTTTTGCGTCATTTCATCACCTCATATTATTGATAGTTTTATTATATAATTCTTTAAACTAGCTTTTCTAGGCTTTTGTTGTGATTTACTGATACTTTCCTATGACCTTAGTTCCATTAATTGCTATTTTCCCTCAAAATCGTTATCATTATCTTATGATAAAAAGATTTCCTATTTTAGCACTTTTTGATGCTGACCATCTCTTTCAAAAATTCGCTTTTGAAAAGCTTAAAGAAACTTTCCATGATCTTTTCTTAATGGATATTATTGACCAGAAGGAAAGTTATGATATCAACAATTATTCTGGTGTCTTCTCTTTTTCATCACTAGAAGTCAGCTGTCCACTCTTGCTTTTTTCAGAACAGGAGACAGGTGATGACCTGTCATTTTATATTAGTCCAAGTACTTTTGAAAATGGGCAGAGCAGCTTAGATTTAAGTAGACACTTGATTCAATTTTTTCAGCAATTAAACGATGCTCTTTTAAATCAGTTTCCCTACCAAATGCGACTTGCCCATCAAAATGGGGATTTTATTTGGCATAATCAACAATTTAACGGAAGCTTTTTTCCAGATCAAGAAAGCACTTTGGAAGCTTGGATATTAAGCCAATTTCAAAATCAAAAGAATTTATCTGAAAAACATTTCTTGCTACCATCTGCATCTTTAGACCATATTTATTTTCAGTCCTATTTTGCACTCAGAAATCAAGAAGGACAATACTTAGGTAGTTTTGACATGGTTCAAGATTTGAAGCCAATTCTTGCTCAATATTTAGAAGAGACAGCACAAGCCATTGTCGGTTGGTCAGACGTCACTTCAGGTCCATCCATTTCAAATGATTAATAAAAGAAGTAGGAGATAATCCTACTTCTTTTATTAATCTCGAAAAACAGGTTGTGGCCCATAACTTTGTGATACTGGCATGATTTCAATACGATTAATATTGACATGTTCTGGTTGACTCAGAATCCAAGATACCGTTTTAGCAATATCAATTGGCTGAATAGCATGAGCACCTTCATAAAGGTTCTTTACTCTTTCTTCATCCCCATTAAATCGAACTGATGAGAATTCAGTCCCTTCACAGAGACCAGGTTCAATGTTAGAAACTCTAATTTTGCTTCCAGCTAAATCAGCTCTAAGATTTAAAGAGAATTGTTTAACAAAAGCTTTTGTTGCTCCGTAAATATTCCCACCAGGATAAGGAATGGTTCCCGCAGTTGACCCTAAATTAATAATCGTCCCAGAATTTCGTTCAACCATTTGAGGAAGGATTTTTTGAGTAAGATAGGTTAAACCAACAATATTAGTGTTAATCATCGTCATCCAATTGGAAAAATCAGCCTCAAAGGCTTTGTCCAAACCTAGGGCTAAGCCTGCATTGTTAATCAGAACGTCAATTTCCTGCCATTCTTTTGGAAGTTTAGCCAATGCTTCATCGATACTATTAGTCTTAGACACGTCCATCTCTAATGGGAAAAAATGTGAACTACCAAATTGTTCTTCCAATGATTTCAAAATTGACATACGACGAGCTGCACCGATAACACGATACCCTTCCTTAACCAATTCCGTAACAATGGATAAACCAAATCCAGCAGAAGCTCCTGTCACTAAAGCAATTTTCTTCATCTTCCTACTCCTTCTAAAAAGAAAGAGTAAAACCTTGTTTCAAAACAAGATTTCACTCTTTCTAAAGTCTATTTAGCTTCGATAGCTTGAGCAGCTGTAATAATACCTAATTTATAAATATCTTCTGCACTTGATCCACGTGATAGGTCATTAACAGGTTTGTTTAAGCCTTGAAGAATTGGACCAATAGCATCAAACATCCCTAAACGTTGAGCAATTTTATAACCAATATTTCCAGATTGTAAATCAGGGAAAATAAAGGTATTAGCTTTACCTGCAACGTCTGAATCTGGTGCTTTGATTGCTGCTGTTTCTGGAACAAATGCAGCATCAAATTGTAATTCACCATCCAAAGCTATTTGAGGATTTAAACTCTTAGCGATTTGTGTTGCCTCTGCAACCTTATCAACTTGTGGAGCTTTTCCTGATCCTTTTGTAGAGAAACTTAACATTGCAATTTTTGGATCAATATCAAAAATTGCAGCTGTTTCAGCTGTATTGACAGCAATTTCAGCTAATTCTTGTGCATTTGGATCAATATTAATGGCACAGTCTGCAAAAATATAACGTTCATTTGTGTTTTCGCGGTTCATCAAGAATACGCCTGATGTGCGAGAAATACCTGGTTTTGTTTTAATAATTTGTAGAGCTGGACGAACTGTATCAGCTGTTGAATGAATGGCACCTGAAACCATACCATCAGCCAAGCCCATTTTAACAAGCATTACACCAAAATAGTTGACATCTCTTAAGAGTTTATCAGCATCTTCAATCGTTGCTTTTCCTTTACGAATCTCAACAAATTCTGCTTTCATTTTTTCAAAATCAGCATAATCTTCTGGATTAATAATTTGGTAATCTTGATCAGCAAAGCCTAATTTAGTCAATAAAGCTCGAATGTCCTCTGCTTTTCCTAAAATGATAGGCTCAACTAAGCCTTCAAATTTTAAACGTGCAGCAGCTCGAACAACACGTTCATCATTGCCTTCAGGAAAAACGATTTTAACATTTTTACCGACAACTTTTTCTTTCAAACTACCAAATAAACTTCTAATACTCATTATTTAACCCCTCAATTTATTTTTTCTGTAAATCTATGATAACGTTCTCAAAGTCTTCTGTCAAATTTATTGTATGAATACTTTCATTTTCTGTAAACGGATTATAGAAACTCAAAAAATGGCAATGCAAGGCTTGACGTTCAATTCCTAAATCCATTCTACCACCATAAAGGTCATCTCCCAAAAGTGGAAAACCAATATGTGAAAAATGAACTCTAATTTGGTGTGTTCTTCCGGTATGTAATTTGATATCTACCAAATGAACATTTTCAGCAAAACGTGCAACAACTTCATATGTCGTTTTAGCATATTTTCCCATTGGATCAACTGTGCGAGTGATGATACTATCCTTAGAACGGCCAATCGGCTCTACAATTTCCCCAAAATCAGGCAATTGTCCATTTCCTGAAACCAAAGCAAAATACCGTTTTTCTATGGACCTTTTTTGAAGCTGTTTATCTAATCTTGCATGGGCATAACCATGCTTAGCAAATAGCATTAAACCGCTCGTGTCCCTGTCCAATCGTGTAACGATATGCACTTGTTTGTTGGGATAATTTTGCTCAAAATAGTAAGCTTTTATAAAATTAGCAATCGTGTTTGAATGGATAGCGCTTGGAATACTGGCATAGCCAACTGGTTTATTCAATACTAAAAAATGATCATCTTCATAAACAATATCCAAAGGATGGGGTACTGCTTCTAATTTTTCAAAAGGAAGTTCATCAGGTATGTGTATGGTTACAACATCACCAACATCAACTAAATAAATGGCATTTTGTTCTTGTCCATTAACCAGAATATTGCCACCCTTATATTTAACTTTTGCTAATAAGCCTTTAGAAACATCATGACTTTTTAGAAGCGTTTTCACTTTGGACCTTTTATCCGCAATAAAATCAAACCTCATGATTCAATCTCACCAATAAAAGCATCTTTTACCCTTTCCCAGAAACTAGTGTGACTAGGTGTTGATACAAAATTGATTTTTTTAGAATCTAAAAAGTATTCTGCTTTGACCACATTCTTGACGTTATAGGTTTTATTATCAACTGATATTGTATAAATACCTGTTCGTTGCGGTACAATTTCAATGGTATCTTTTTTAGGGATAATAAGTGAGGAACCAATTGTTCGAAAGACGAGATTATTCAGACTTGAAATTTCAGTCAATTGTAAGGCTTCTATTGTCGGATGCAAAATAGCACCACCAAGTGATTTGTTGTATGCTGTACTTCCTGTAGGGGTTGAAACAGACATACCATCCCCTCGGAAACTCTCAAATTTAACCTTGTTGATATAAACATCTGCAACCATTGTTTTTTCAATCCGTTTAATTGTTGCTTCGTTTAAGGCACGCGCAGTTATGACTCGACCACTGTCTAGCGTAATGACCACTTTTAAAATAGGGTAGGATACTTTTTCCCCCTTATTATTGCGGAGATTTTCAACTAATTCATCGATTTCGAAGTCACGATAATCCGTATAAAATCCTAAATGCCCTGTATGAATCCCTACAAATTTAACTGTATCCAGTTGATCTTCGTACATGTGAAATGCTGATAACAACATCCCATCTCCACCTATTGTAATAACAATATCAGGATTCTTTTTGGAAAGATAAAAATCAGGATCGTCTTTAAAAATGGCAAACAATTTGGAAGCAACACGTTTACTATGATAGTTGCCATTTGCGATAATTGCTACTCGTGTTACCTTATCTGTATAATTCATCTGTGTCATCACTATTTCCTAAACCATCACTATAACTACGACTACCTGGATCAAATAAGAGCTGAGCTTCACGAATATCATCACGAATTTTTCGCATTTCTTCATCCAATTCTAAAGCTATTTTTGCTGTTCTAGATAGTCTTTTTTTAATTTCTTCCGGAAATTCCCCTTTATATTTATAATTAAGCGAATGTTCTATGGTTGCCCAAAAATTCATGGCTAAGGTCCTAATTTGAATTTCTGCTAAAACACGTTTTTGTCCATCAATGGTATCGACCGGATATTCAACAATCACATGATAGGAACGATAGCCACTGGCTTTCATATTTCTAATATAATCACGTTCATAAACAATCGTCATATCTTGTCGTTGTCGTAAGAGGTTTAGAACTTCTTCAATATCATCGACAAACTGAACCATAATACGGAGACCTGCAATGTCCTGAATATCGCGTGCGATATTTTCCTCTAAGACACCGCGAAGCTGCATTTTTTGCTTAATACTATCAACAGATTTAACTCGACCTGTTACGAATTCAATGGGTGAGTAACGATTTTGCTTTCGAAATTGCTTCCGAATGCCTCTGAGTTTAATCTTTAATTCACCAACGGTTTGAATGTATGGGTCTAAAAATTCTTCCCAATCTAAAGCCACGTTATCACACCTTTCTTGTCAATCATAGAACTTTAATATAAAATTGAAATAACAACTAATTATAGCATAAAATAATCTAAAAGGAACGTGACATGTCTAACCTAGAAATTGAATATAAGACACTATTAACGAAAGATGAATATCAACGATTATTACGACAAATGACCCATGTTAATCCCATTAATCAAACCAATTATTATATTGACACACCACAGTTTGATTTGAAAGCTAATCGAATGTCTCTCAGAATTCGTACGCTTCCACACCAAGCAGAGCTAACCTTAAAGGTTCCTGAAAAAGTTGGAAATCGTGAATATAATTTATCTTTAAGCCATGAAGAAGCTAAAGAGATTTTAAAGACGTGCCAACTTCCTCAGTCCGATATCCTTGATGTGATTCAAAATACAGGCATAAACTCAGATGATTTAATTAATTTTGGACAACTCACTACACTTCGTAGAGAAGAAACAACTGCTATTGGTAAAATGGCATTGGACTTAAACCAATATGCAACTATTGTAGATTATGAACTCGAGCTTGAAGTTGAGGATGCTGAAAGCGGAGAAAAAGCATTTTATGATTTTTTGGAAAAAAATAAGATTACTTTTAAATATGCCAAAAGCAAAGTGGCTCGCTTTAGCCAAACACTTTCTCATCAAAAATAATATGACAGAAAAATGCAATTTTTCTGTTTTTTTGTTAAAATAATAGTGTTTATTATAACCTATGAGTAGAAACAACAAAATTTCTACTCTATCATTTAAGCAAGGAGCAAAAATAATCATGACTGAACGATATGCTGACAAGCAAATCAAACTGTTTTCTCTTACTTCAAATCTCCCTATCGCGGAAAAAATTTCTGAGGCATCAGGGATTCCACTAGGAAAAATCACTTCTCGTCAATTTTCAGATGGTGAGATAATGATTAACATTGAAGAAACTGTTCGTGGTGATGATATCTATATTGTCCAATCAACAAGTTTCCCAGTGAATGATAACCTTTGGGAACTTCTTATCATGATTGATGCATGTAAACGTGCGAGTGCAAATTCTGTAAACGTTGTCCTTCCTTACTTTGGTTATTCTCGTCAAGATCGTGTGTCAAAATCCCGCGAACCAATCACTGCTAAGTTAGTTGCAAATATGTTAACAAAAGCCGGTATTGATCGTGTTCTTACGCTTGATCTACATGCTGTTCAAGTTCAAGGTTTCTTTGATATTCCAGTAGACAACCTTTTCACTGTTCCACTTTTTGCTACTCACTATCATCAAAAAGGCTTATATGGTGAAGATGTGGTCATTGTTAGCCCCAAAAACTCAGGAATCAAACGTGCTAGAGCTCTTGCTGAACTTTTAAATTCGCCAATTGCCATTATTGATTACGCTGAAGATGAAGCCGGTCGTGAAGAAGGTTATATCATTGGTGAGGTTGAAGGTAAAAAAGCGATTATCATAGATGATATCTTGAACACTGGTATTACTTTTGCTGAAGCCGCTAAAATTTTGGACAGAAGCGGTGCAACAGATATTTATGCAGTTGCTAGTCACGGACTCTTTGCAGGTGGTGCTGCAGATATTTTAGATACAGCTCCTATCAAAGAAATTATTATTACAGACTCTGTCCTAACGGAAAACAAAAAACCACAAAATCTACATTATCTCTCAGCAAGTCAATTAATCGCGGATGCTATTATCCGCATTCATGAGAGAAAACCATTAAGTCCATTATTTGAATTCCATGCAGATGAAAAATAAAGCTTCTATTTACTTTGATAATGCTGCTACTACGCCTCTAACGGATTCTGTTATTGAAGCGATGACAACAGTTATGAAAGACACTTTTGGAAATCCCTCTAGCATTCATGCTTTCGGTCGGGAATCCAACAAACTTTTGAGGGAAAGTCGTCAAGATATTGCTCAATTATTGAAAGTACCTGCTAGAGATATTATATTTACCTCAGGTGGTACTGAAAGTAATAACACCGCTATAAAAGGCTATGCTTTAGCAAATCAAAACAAGGGAAAACACCTTATCACTACGGCTATTGAACACCATTCTGTCCTTCATACTATGGCTTATCTTGAAAAAACCTTTCATTTCGAAGTCACTTATTTGACACCTAAAAATGGACATATCAGTGCAGAGCAAGTAAAGGAAGCATTACGTGAGGATACCATACTAGTTAGCATTATGGCTGCAAACAACGAAACAGGTGACTTACTACCGATTGCTGAAATCGGAGAATTGTTAAGGGATCATCCAGCTGCTTTTCATGTTGACGCGGTTCAATTGATGGGGAAAAGACCAATCTATCCATTGGAGTTAGGAATTGATTTTTTATCAGCTTCAGCTCATAAATTCCACGGTCCAAAAGGGATAGGTTTCCTTTTCTCTCATTCAAATCACTTTGATGCTCTGCTTCATGGCGGAGACCAAGAAGAAAAAAGACGCGCTAGCACAGAAAACTTAATTGGTATTATTGGAATGGTCAGAGCCTTAAAAGATGCATATGCTGAAATGGATAATAACTGGAACAAGATTGAGGAGTTATCTCGTCAACTACTGAGTCAGTTAGAGGGTATTCCATTTTATCTTAATAAAAATCAACCATCCTTACCACATGTGCTAAATATTGGTTTTCCAAACCATCAAAACGGCATCCTTTTAACCAGATTAGACATTGACAATATTGCTATTTCCACTGGTTCGGCATGTACTGCAGGGACCGTTGAACCTAGTCACGTTTTAGAGGCTTTCTACGGTCAAGGAGCCACTCAATTAGACGAATCTGTAAGAATTTCTCTGTCTGATCAGAATAGCTCTGAAGAAGTCATCCAAGTGACAGATAGCATTAAGAAAATTATCGGAGGATAAAAATGGCATTTGAAACAACAATTCATTTAACCGATTGTAAGTATTCCTATACTATCAGCCCAAAGATTAAAAAATATACTTTACGAGATACAACTTTTTCGGAAACAAAAATTGGCCACTATGAGTTAACAAGACTTTTAGAAAAAGTGCCAAATTCAGGCGAAGGCTTTCCATTGAAAATTACCATCAACAAGGACTTAACTTCCTTTAAGTTAGCTATTACTGATCAATCTGGTTTAAGAATGGTAAATATTTTTAAATCAGAAGAACATAAAATTTTGCAAGATAAGTTTTATTTCTTAATGGATAGTCTTGTGGAACGTGATATCTTTATAAAGAATACTGTTAGTTAGTTTACAAAAAAGAAAAATGAAGGATTTCTATGATTGAAATTATCTATCTGAACGAAAGCAAACAAGAAAAATTGCTCACCTTTCCTGATTTTTCAGAATTAGAGAGAGCTCAGCATTCTTGCGATATTTCAACACCAGATTATCTAAAAATTGTTTCCTTAACCATTAATGGTCAAAAAATCGATTATCAAGGAAATTATGGCGATTTATACTTTTTCTTATTAAAGGAAAAGCACACCTTTTTTTAATATCAGATAGGAACCATTTATGTGAAAATGGTTCTTTTCTCATTAAAATTTGTAATTTTTGTCTTATTTATGAATATCTTTACGCAAATCATTGCATTATTCACAAAGTATTTGTTACAATAGTAACATGATAATAATAGGAATTTCCTAAAGGAGCAAAAAAGTGGCTATTGATAAATCTATTCCAAAAGCGACAGCAAAACGCCTGTCCTTATACTATCGAATTTTTAAACGCTTTTACGCTGATCAAGTGGAAAAAGCTAGTTCCAAACAAATCGCAGATGCAATGGGGATTGATTCTGCAACAGTTCGTCGTGATTTTTCCTATTTTGGTGAACTTGGACGACGCGGCTTTGGGTATGACGTCACCAAATTGATGAACTTTTTTGCAGATTTGTTAAATGATCACTCTACGACTAACGTTTTATTAGTTGGATGTGGTAATATTGGTCGAGCACTCTTGCACTACCGTTTCCATGACCGTAATAAAATGCAAATCTCAATGGGATTTGATGTTGATGATCATCCAATGGTTGGTACTAAAACAGCTGATGGTATTCCCATTTACGGAATCTCAACCATCAATGACCATGTCAAAAAAGCAGATATTGAGACAGCCATTTTAACTGTACCAAGTACACATGCACAAGAGGTAGCTGATCAATTAATTGAAGCTGGTATTCGAGGGATTCTTAGTTTTTCTCCGGTGCATCTCCAAGTACCAAAAGGTATTATTGTGCAATACGTTGATTTGACAAGTGAATTGCAAACACTACTCTATTTTATGAATCAATCACAGGATTAAAGAGTTTGAACACGAATATGAAAAAGCCAATTATTGGTATTACAGCAAATCAAAGACTGAACATAGCGCTTGATGATCTTCCTTGGACTTACGCACCTGCAGGCTTTTCAGAGGCAGTCATCAAATCTGGAGCCACACCACTTTTGCTTCCAATTGGTGATGAAGAGGCTGCGAAAACCTATGTATCTTTAGTTGATAAAATCATTATAATAGGTGGCCAAAATGTTGATCCCCAATTTTATAATGAAGAAAAAGCTGCATATGATGATGATTTTTTGTTAGAACGCGATTTGTTTGAAATGGCAATCATTGAGGAAGCCATGAAACAAAACAAACCGGTTCTAGGGATTTGTCGTGGCATGCAGCTAATGAATGTTTATTTGGGTGGTTCTTTACATCAAAACATTGCTAACCATTGGCAACATGCTCCATCAGATTCTTTGAACCATAGCATCACAATTGAAGCTGAATCATTTTTACAAGCTATCTACGGTGATAAACCATTTATCAACTCCTTTCACCACCAAAGTATCAAAGTATTGGCAAAAGATTTGAAAGTCATTGCTTTTGATCCTCGTGATGAAACAATTGAAGCCGTAGTCAGCACCAATCCTAAAATCCCATTTATTGGGGTTCAGTGGCATCCTGAATTATTACAAGCTGCTCGTCAAGAAGATTTAAGATTATTTGATTATTTTATTAATGAGTTTACCTCTTAAAAAATGTCAGATTTTTCTCGAAAACTATAATATTGTTTTTTTCCAACGATGATGTGATCTAGGCAGTTTATGCCCAAGTGATCACATGATCGTTTTATTTTTTTAGTAAATGCAACATCATTTTCGCTGGGAATGGTCAAACCTGACGGATGATTATGAACAACAATCAAACTAGTTGCCATATTGCGGCAGGCGAAATGTAAGATTTCCCTTGGTTCTGCAATGGAACGTCTGACACTACCTATAAAAATAGTTTTTTCCTCTATGATACGATTTTGTGTGTCCAGATAGATAGCAATCAGATGTTCTTGTTTTTTATCACCTAACTCGTGCATCATTCGTTTAGCCACTTGGTAACTTGATAAAATCTGAATAGAGTGGGAAGATTTTGCTTTTTGGATACGATGGCATAGTTCTACCATTGCTTTCAATTCTATCGCTTTTACTTTTCCAATCCCTGGTAATCGTTGTAATTCTTGTAGAGATAATTTATCGAAATCTGCTAGACTCTCCAAACAATGTAAAATATGCGAAGCTAACTCCATAACATGTTTTTCTTTATTTCCAGTCCGCAGTAAGATGGCTAATAATTCTTGGTGACTGAGTTGTTCAACACCATATTGAACAAGTTTTTCTCTTGGTAAAAGTGTGTCTTTATTTAGTTTAACAGCATACATATCCTGTCCTCCTAAACTAATATCCGAAAAAAAAGCAAATTTCTTACGAAATCTGCTTTTTTTGAATCGCTTGTTTTTTTTCAATATTATCACGGATCATTTGATAACATGTCGCTGCCAATGGGACAGCAATAATCATGCCAACGACTCCTCTTAGAGAAGCGCCTATGGTAATAGCCATCAATACCCACATGGCCGGCAAACCAATAGATCCCCCCACTACTCTTGGATAAATCAGGTTTCCTTCAAATTGTTGAAGTATAATAAGGAAAATAACGAAGAAAATAGCTTGAGAAAGAGATTGGGTCATGATTAAAACAAATCCAATTGTCACACCAATATAAGCACCAACTACTGGTAATAATGCTGTAAAGGCTACTAAGACACCAATAGTTGCCGCAAATGGTAACTTAAATAAAAACATTCCTACTGCCGTTAAAGATCCTAGAATCATAGCCTCAATTGTTTGACTGACGAAAAATCCTCTAAAACGATCATGCAATAATTCTACTAGGTAGTGGATTCTTTGAGCATATTTGCCTGCATAAGTATCCACCAAAAGGTTACCTTGTCGACAGAGTTGCTCTTTATTCCCTAATACATATAGAGAAAAAACAAAGGCAACAAAGACATTAATAATGGCTGACGCGATTAAAGTAACTGATGTCAAAATATTTGTTAAGACTGATAAGAATTGTCTTAAAAGCTGTTGACTATAATTACTTATTGTTTTGGTAACTTGTGCATCTCCGCCAACATAATTGATTAATCGTGCCAGAGCTTTATTATGACTCAAATCACGAATGACTTCTTTTATAGAACTTGTATCAAAAGACATCATTGTGTTAATGCTTGCAATGAGATCAGGAATGACAATTGACACGATCCAAAACAAAATGGCTATGAAAGTAAAATAAGCCAAAATCATTGAAATAGCTCTTTTAAGGTGAAAGAGATGATTACCTTTAAGAAAGCGACTCAATAACTTTTCATAAGCAGACATCACAATATTGACAATATAAGCTAACGCAGCACCATAGAGAAATGGAAGACTTGTTTTAACAATTGTTTTGATGATCCCTGTCCCTGTATCCCAATTAGCTTGAATAGCCAGACAAGCAACAAATAATAAGATGAGATAAAATACATGTTTTTTTTCAAACGTCATAAAAACTCCTTTCATTTATTATACACTAAAAGACAAAAATGAACAGAGATGCCAATTAAAAAAGGGAGCTTGAAGCTCCCTTAAACCATCAGAAAGTGATTTTAATCTAAATCACTACCATTTGAGGCAATGACTTTCTTATACCAATCAAATGATTTTTTCTTAGAACGTTTCAAGCTTCCGTTTCCGTAGTTATCACGGTCAACATAAATAAATCCATAACGTTTTTTCATTTCACCTGTTCCAGCTGAAACTAAGTCAATTGGTCCCCAAGTTGTATAACCTAACAGATCAACACCATCTTCGGTCACAGCATCGCGCATAGCTTCGATGTGTTGACGAAGATAATCAATGCGGTAATCATCTGCAACATAACCATTTTCATCCGGTTCGTCAACTGCCCCTAGTCCATTTTCAACAACGAAAAGTGGTTTACGGTAACGATCATAAATATCGTTTAAGGTGATACGGAATCCTAATGGGTCAATTGCCCAACCCCAATCTGTTTTTTCAAGGTATGGATTTTCTGATGATGCAAGCAAGTTAGCTTCTGATTGATCAGCTTTTTGAGCTTGTGCTGCACGACTTGCATAGTAAGAGAAGGAAACAAAATCAACAGTATTTTCTTTAAGAAGTTCTTTATCACCTTCTTCAAAAGGAATTGAGATGCCTTCACGTTCAAAGAATTTAAGAGCGTATGATGGGTATTCACCATGCGATTGGACGTCAATAAAGAAATAGTTTTCTCTGTCTTTTTCCATTGCTGCAAAAACATCTTCTGGACGTGGAGAAAGTGGGTAGAATTTACCAGCAGCTAACATACATCCAATTTTGTTTTCAGGGTCAATCTCATGTCCGATTTTTGTGGCCAAAGCTGATGCAACTAACTCATGGTGAGCTGCAGTATAAAGAACTTGATTGCGGTCTTCTCCTTCTTCAAAGACAATACCAGCCCCCATAAATGGTGCATGTAATAAAATGTTGATTTCGTTAAAGGTTAACCAATATTTAACCAACCCTTTATAACGTTTGAAAAGAACAGTAACAAGATTAGCATAAAAATCAACTAATTTACGGTTTCTCCAACCACCATATTCTGTCACTAAATGCATTGGGATATCAAAGTGAGTAATGGTCACCAATGGTTCAATACCATATTTATGACATTCTTTAAAAACATCTTCATAGAAAGCTAAGCCAGCTTCGTTTGGTTGAGTTTCATCTCCCTTAGGAAAAATACGTGACCAAGCAATAGACATGCGGAAAGTTTTAAAGCCCATTTCAGCAAACAGAGCAATATCTTCTTTATAACGATGGTAAAAATCAATTGATTCTTTAGCTGGATAGAAATAGTCATCTTCAAAATCAAACATTTTGCGTTGACCAGTAATGACTTCTAAGCGAGCTTCACCAACAGGTGACAAATCCACATTTGCAAGACCACGACCATCAACATCGTATGCACCCTCAAGCTGGTTGGCAGCTGTTGCGCCACCCCATAAAAAACCTTTTGGAAATTGTTTAGTTGACATTTCATTTTCTCCTTTTTTATATTTTGGCCAATTAAGCCATAAAGATAACAATATTAGTATAAACAATGAGTGTCACAATTAATGACAGGGAAATAAATGTTGCCGAGAACATTTCATCTTCCTCCGACTGAAATACCGGAGAAATAATGGATGGAATGGCAAACCCTGTTGGACACATAAAATAAATCAGAACAGCTAACTTAAAGTCATGATTGCGCATGAACTGTGGAAAAAGTAGGAAAAATCCTAAAATCGTTAGCATATAAAAAGTAACACGTACTAGAAGCAATTTTAATAAAGGCTTAATAGTTGACAAATCTATTTTCAAGTCATAACCTAAAATGAATAAAATGAGTCCACCAATAGGTGCTGTTGCTCTAGATATAATACCGTCATAAGCAGGGGCAAAAGGACTTTTTGCAATAAGTTGAGGCAATTGCAGCTGATTGGCTAGTAATCCAAATACAATAGCGAGTACAAAGGGATGCTTTATGATTGATATAACCAAGTCCCTCTTATTCGTTTGGCTTGCGGCAGCTTTTGAAACCAAAATTGGTAAAATCAGAAAAGCTGTCACTGAACCCGCAATGTCAAATATGACGGTGTTACTAGAAACACCTACAATAGATAAATACAAGGGTAAGGCTACACTACCACCTTCAACTGTTGGTAATAGATATTTGGCAAAATGAGAGCGCTCAAGGCCAATAAACCCTTTTAACAACTGTCCTGTAAAAACAGCTAATATAAATGCTATTAAAGTATATAGAATAACTGGTACTGTGGACATTTTCATCTCAGCATTCATCATGAGATGAAAAATGAGAATGGGGAAGAGAATGGTAAAAATAATTGTATTTGTTCCATTTTTAGCCTCGGTGCCAACCCACTCTTTTTGTCTAGCCATATATCCTAATACTAGCATAAAAAATACTGGTGCTAATGTGTTAAAAGCTTGCATCTTAATTTGAAATCCTTCTCTTTTTTATCGTTGAAATACAAAGTCTTTTTCCATTGGATTATAAATAGACTCTACTTGCATTTTTTCGCCATCATAGTTTATTTTTAAAATAGCACAATTGGCCATGCGACTTTTCGGAACTGGTGCATCCACTGTTGCATGGCGGTAAAATTGTGCAATAGCTCCTCCATGACTAACAAACAAGCTTTTATGATGCTCTGGTTCGTGATCAAGGACTGACTTTATAGTAGCGGCCATTCGTTGATAAACCTCAACATTTGATTCGCCGCCATATCTAACAAAGTAATCACGATAGCCGGAACCATCTTCTTTATGTAGGGGAGGATTGAGGTATTCCTGATGAGCTTCAAAACTCCCAAAATTCCATTCTTTGAGTCCCTTTAAACGGATATAGTCTTTTCTACCTGTCACTAGTTCTGCAGTGTCACAGGCGCGTTCTTGTGTTGAACTATATATGCTATCGAAGCGAATGCCTTCTTGTTCGAAGTAGTCACGCGCAGCTTTTGCTTGTGCAATTCCCAGTTCCGTTAAGGGGGAATCACAAGCACCTTGGATGCGACCTTGAACATTAAATAAGGTTTGTCCATGTCGCATGAGATAAAACGTTTTTTGCATGTTTGTTCCCTTTTTAAAAGTCAATAATGTCAAAATTTTTCGTTGGTTGAATTAACCGTTTTAGTTGCCATTTTGAGTCGAACACGTCAAACTCGCAAATGGAGCAGTTTGAAAAATGAACCCCTGGAGGAAAACTGATGCCTAATTCTAAACAAAGCCCCCACATAGCCGCTCCATGACTGACCATTAGCACTGTTGAATCAGGGTTTTCATTCGAGACAGATTCAATAGCGTTGCGAACTCGAATACCAACCTTTCTAATATCTTCTCCCCCATAGGGAACCAATTGATCTTCATAAGAATTAGCACCTGGTCTATGATGAGGTAATAGATATTCGGGTTGAGCTTCAAAGCGGCCAAAATCCATTTCTTTTAAACCTTTCAGTTGAAGCACTTCCTGATCTGCTAACAATTTTGCAGTGTCTGTTGCTCTTTCTTGTGTTGATGAATAGACACGATCAAAAGTTATCTGCTGCTCTTCAAAATAACGCTTCGCTAATAGGGCCTGCTCTATTCCAAGCTCTGTTAATGGTGAATCACATGCACCTTGAACTCTACCTTGGGTATTAAATAAGGTTTGTCCATGTCGCATTAAAAAACATTTCATCTTAGTTCTTCCTCAGTATCTCTATAATCATTTAAAGAATGGATGCCCCTTGTGTTTCAATGACTTCTTTAAACCAATAGAAAGAATCTTTCTTATAGCGATTGAAGCTACCATTACCTTGGTCATCGGCATCAACATAAACAAAACCGTAGCGTTTTGACATTTCCGAAGTAGACGCTGAAATTAAATCAATACAACCCCACATGGTATAACCCATTAAGTCAACGCCATCTTCGATGGCTTCATGCATTTGTTGAATGTGTTTTTTCAAATAATCAATGCGGTAAGAGTCATGTACACTTCCATCCTCTTCAAGTTTATCAAGAGCACCTAAACCATTTTCAACAATAAATAGTGGTACTTGATAGCGGTCATAAAGTTTATTTAAAGTAACTCTTAATCCGATAGGATCGATTTGCCAACCCCAATCAGAAGCTTCTAAGTAAGGGTTTGATTCACCCATAATTAAGTTTCCAGCTGTTTTTTGTCCATCTGTTTGATTGTTCGGATGACGCGTAACAGAAGACATATAATAAGAGAAACTCATGAAATCAACTGGATAATCTTTTAAAATAGTTTCATCACCTTCTTCAAAAACAAGCTCAATATTATTTTCTTTGAAGAAGCGTTTCATATAACTTGGGTACTTCCCTCTAATTTGGACATCAGAATAGAAAAGATTTTCATGATCTTTATGGATAGATTGCATGATATCATCTGGGTGACAAGTTGCTGGATAAGCTTCCATGCGGGCCAACATCATACCCACTTTATTATTAGGATCCACTTCATGAGCAATTTTTGTAGCTAAGCTTGAAGCAACAAATTGATGGTGAACTGCTTGATACATTTCTTGTAGGTTTAACTTGCCATCTTCAAAAAGAAGTCCTCCTGAAAGATAACCCGTCATTCCTAAAATATTAATTTCATTAAAGGTTAACCAATAGTTCACTTTACCTTTATAACGTTTCAAGACTGTTTCCGCGTAATGAACAAAGAAATCAATGATTTTACGATTTTTCCATCCTCCATATTCTGTCACCAGATGAATAGGAAATTCGTAGTGTGATAAAGTAACTAATGGTTCAA
The DNA here is from genome assembly GCF_900475595.1 of Streptococcus uberis. Lineage (NCBI taxonomy): Bacteria > Bacillati > Bacillota > Bacilli > Lactobacillales > Streptococcaceae > Streptococcus > Streptococcus uberis. Next base: position 861,677 of record NZ_LS483397.1, on the reverse strand, counting down.
TGCCATATTTATTTAATTCATCAAAGACAGCATCGTAAAATGCTAATCCTTCTTCATTTGGTTCCATTTCATCCCCTTTAGGGAAAATACGTGACCAAGCAATTGACATACGGAAAGTTTTGAAGCCCATTTCAGCCATTAAAGCAATATCTTCTTTGTATCGATGGTAAAAATCTGATCCCCAACGTTTTGGATATAACCCATCTGAATCATTTAAGGCAAAGTCTAATTTTTCTCGATTCATCGGCGTTAAAAATTCACTTCCTAGTGATTTGCGATCTTCAGGGTTGACCGCACGAGAGGTATCAGAAGTTGCAGGTCCACGTCCACCTTCATTCCAAGCACCTTCGTATTGATTTGCTGCTGTTGCTCCTCCCCAGAGGAAATCTTTTGGAAATACTTTTGTCATTTCATCTTACCTTTCTTTCTATTATGATAATATTATCATATTCTGAAACCGATTTCTTATTAGATAATCTTGAATTCTAATACTATAACATGATGGCAAGCAAAAAAGATTGGTAACAACCAATCTTTTTTAGGATTCTATTTCTCTAGCAATGTCAGCTAAAAAAGTTTCTAAGGTTTGAAGAACACCTTCATGTTTGTGATGAGGAGCAATGAATTTTGCTGCCTTTTTAACAACCTCAGGTGCATTTTCCATGGCATAAGAATATTCTGCTAGTTGCAGCATTTCAATATCATTTCCACCATCACCAAAAGCCATGACTTGATCAGAGCTAATGCCATATTTCTCCATCAAGAGACTTAAGCCCCAAGCTTTATGAATGCCTGTTTGAATGATATCTACTGCACCAAACCCACTGGTCACAGCTGTTAAATTGCCTTTAAATTCCTTATTAAAGCTTTCAATCACATGATCACACTCATCTACTGGAAGCATCATGGAAATTTTTAAAATAGGCTCTTGGCCGACTTTTGAGAAGTCATCAATGAGTTTTATTTTAGAGAAAAATTGTTTAAATTGTTCTGGTTCAATAGCAAAAGCCTCTGGCAATTTAGCATTTTCATGCATATAAGACTGTTTTTTTCCGGATAGAATCACAGCATTCTTTGCAAGATCATCACGAAAATAGTCTAGGAATAAATCAACATCTTTTTGATCTAAAACGTGACGTTTCAAATCTTTTCCTTCTTCTACAATATGGGCACCATTTTCTGCAACAAAAGACATGCGGTCCGTTAGACCTTTAAAAATCATGTTTAGTCGGTCCATATTATTTCCACTTGCAACAACAAAATGAATGCCTAATGCATCTAATTGATTCAAAATGCTAATAAATTTTTCACGATTGTAAACACCTTTTTCATTCAAAAAAGTGCCGTCCATATCACTTGCAATCATTTTTATGGTCATAATAAAAGGTTTCCCCTTTCTTTCGACTTATAAATAATTCAATAAACAGTTTGAAATTCTTTCATAGCCTTTCAAATTAAGATGAAGACCATCTTTCGTAAATCCATCAGCTAAACCATTCGTATTATCTTTAAGACTGCTTGCCAAATCAATATAGTTAATTGTTGGTATGGTTTTTAATGCGTCATTTAATTCATCAATACCTTTATTATCTCTCACTTTAACAGTGTTTTGATAGTTAGGATTATCAGAAACTGGTAAAACTGACAAAAGATAGATGTTACAGTTTTCATTTTTTGATTGAATCTTGGCAATAATCTCTGAGACTCTTGTTTTAATTTCTGAATTTGAATAACCTAAACCAATATCATTGGTACCAATTAGCAGAAAAACTTTTTCAGGATACAATTGGCAAATATGTTCGTCAATATGATTAAGCAACCATTGACTATCAATACCAGCTATCCCTCTATTATGTATAGGGAGAGAGCGGCCTAAATATTTTTTTAAAGGGTAAAATTCAATAATAGAATCACCTGCAAAAACAATACCACCAGGTTTAGTCGTTTGGTTAAGTTCACGATAAGAATCCAAACGGTCTTCTTGATAAGCTAATAACTCTGCAGAAACTGTTTCAAGCATTTTTTCTCCTTTTCCTTACTTCAAGTATATCAAAAAGAAATGAATGAAACAGTCTTTCTGCATGAAAATTTTCATGAAACCGTTTTACTGTTTTCTAATCTAAATCTTGTCCATTAGATGAAATGACTTTCTTGTACCAATAAAAACTATCTTTTGGTCTTCTTTCAAAAGTTCCATTTCCTTGGTCATCTTTATCAACATAAATGAAACCATAACGTTTCCGCATTTCACCCGTTCCAGCTGAGACAATGTCAATACAGCCCCAAGTTGTATAGGCAATTAAATCAACACCATTCGCAATAGCATCCGACATAGCTTTCACATGAGCCCTATGGTAATCAATACGATAATCATCATGAATAGAACCATCTTCTTCAACCGTATCAAAGGCACCCAAGCCATTTTCGACAACCATCAACGGAATTTGATAACGGTCATAAATTTTTTCTAAATAGTATTGCAATCCTATAGGATCTTGAGCCCATCCCCAATCAGAATAGGTAAGGTATTCATTACGAACTCCAGCTGAAAAGTTACCTGAAACCTTATCTGTCACTTCGTGAGTCGTAATATTATTAGACATATAATAAGAGAAAGAATAAAAATCAACTTTTCCTTCTTCTAAAATAGCAATATCTTCATCTCTAATATCAAGCTCTACGTGATGTTCATTCCAAAGCCGTTGAGCGTAAGTGCCATATTTCCCTTTTGCTTGAACGTCTCCACAATAGTAAATACCTTGTTGCCATTTATGTTCGGTAGCAAGTATATCTGCTGGATCACATGTTGCTGGATAAAAGGTTATTCCACAAATCATATTTCCAATTTGATAATCAGGATCAATTTGGTGTCCGATGTGAACTGCTTTTGCTGATGCTACAAATTGATGATGCAAATGTTGATAAGCTTCCTGATACTCCTTATCAGTCGCATTACCACCAAACATGTCTAAGAACATAACGGTATTATTGATTTCATTAAATGTAAGCCAATATTTAACTAAACCTTTATATTCTTTAAAAATAGTTTCGGCATATGTCACATAAAAATCAATCAATTTTCGGTTTGTCCATCCACCAAATTCTTCTTCTAAGGCTAATGGTGTGTCAAAGTGCCAAATTGAAACTAAGGGCTCTATATTGTATTTACGACATTCCTCAAAAACAGATCGATAGAAATCTAATCCTTCTTGATTTGGCTCTGCATCATTTCCATTTGGAAAAATACGTGCCCAAGAAATAGATAATCTAAAAATACTGTATCCCATTTCTGCAAAAAGTTTGATGTCTTCCTTGTATCTATGGTAAAAGTCAACAGCCTCATGATTAGGATAATATTCATCTTCTAAAATAGCAAATCGAGCGCCCTCAGGTAATTTGGCTGTATGTCCCATTGAAGCTAATTTTCCTGGTTTTCCATCCTTGTCAATATAGGTTGCATATCGTGGGGAGTTAACTGATCCTCCTGTTGTTACATCAGTTTGAACAAGTCCACGTCCCCCCTCATTGTAAGCCCCTTCAGCTTGGTTGGCAGCGATAGCCCCACCCCATAAGAAATCTTTTGGAAATTGTGTTTTCGTCATGTTATGACCTTCTTTCAACATAATAATTATATTATAATAATCAAAAAGTTATGAATCCACCAATATGTTACGGTTTCATGATACTATTATCCTATCAAGAGTTAGTTGCACATAAAAAAATACCTGATAGGAGATTTGAATCAGGTATGTTTATTAACTGACATAATGAGTGTCGATGGATTCAACAGTCATTTCAAAGTTCGTTCAGAAGAAATCTAAATACAAATGAAGAGCAGGTCACTATTTTATAAAAATGAACCTTTAGGAAGATTATCTAATTTTATCAAAGAAAATACTTAACAAAACAAGTGAATCTTCCTTTTTTTCATAATAATTTAAAGAAAATCCAAACTGTAGCTTTAGTATATCTTTTTACATTTGAAGAATCTAACACTATTCTTTGAGAAAATAATACTATCCTATTATGAAATGGAGTCGTTTGATTAATCACTTTAAATGTAAGTCAACTATTCCAGTTTATATTCAAAATTGGTATAGTCCAAAAAGGTTGAAGTTATCGTTATTGTACACATTTGAAATAAGAGTTTGTTTTTTTCATCAAAGGAAAGTTTTTTTATCTCATCGTGAAAGCTTTTTGATATAATACTATTGTATGAATTTTGGTCAATTGAGGAGAAAACATCGTGTTATTATCACGCTTACAAACAACACCTAACGAAGAGCAACGAAAACATTTACTTCCCTACCGCTTTTTTCATAATGAAGTCAAAAACGGCAGACCCGATATTCTTTTTCACTGGCATCCTGAATTAGAAGTGACATATGTTTGTGAAGGAACCGCTCGCTACCATATTGATTATGACTTCTTTAATAGTCAAGCTGGAGACATTATCTTGATTCGTCCTAATGGAATGCACTCTATTCATCCAATCGCTAAAGAAAAACACATCACCGATAATTTTCAATTTCATTTAGACATGTTGGGTCTTTCTGTTGTTGATCAGGTTAGCTTGCATTATCTTCAGCCACTTCAAAACAGTGTCAATAAATTTGTCCATTGTATCAAGCCCCACATGCCTGGTTACGATGATATCAAAGCCTGTTTATTTGATATTTTTTCATTAGCAAAAGAAGAAAGTCGGCATTTTGAAATACTGCTAAAATCCAAATTACATGAGTTTATTTACTTGCTCTATTTCCATAGATATGTGGTTAAAAAAAATACTGATGATACCTATCGGAAAAATGAAAAAATTCGTCAACTCATCGACTACATCAATAATCATTATAGCGATAATTTAACAATTGATTTTCTATCTCAATTTATTGGTTACAGTAAAACACACTTCATGACAGTATTTAAACAACATACTGGCACTTCTTGCACAGAATTTGTCATCCAAGTAAGATTAAGTAAAGCTTGTGAATTACTCATTCATTCCACTAGACCCATTTTAGAAATCGCCAATGAAATAGGCTTTAATAACTTATCTAACTTCAATCGACAATTTAAACGCTATTACAATCTAACACCTAGCCAATACCGTAAGAAATACACAAAACCTAAAGAGAGTCGAACACTGATTAACCCACCGAAACTAAGTTAAAAGGAAATGCCCATGGTTGACATTTCCTTTTTGTTTTATTTAACTGTTGTTAAGAGGTAGTCACCTGTTTTAACTGTTTTTTCTTGGCTTACAAGGATGTCCTCATAAACATCTGTATTGGTAACGATGATCGGAGTAATCGTTGGCAAGCCTGATGCTTTGATGGCATCCATGTCAAATTCTAGGAGTTTTTGGCCAGCTTCAACAGTATCCCCTACTTCTACTAATGCTTTGAAACCTTTCCCTTCAAGTGAAACAGTATCCATTCCAACGTGAATCAAAAGTTCAGCACCGTTTTCTGTTTGGAAACCAATAGCATGTTTCGTTGCAAATACTAAACTTACAGTACCTTTTGTAGGTGCATAAACAACGCCTTCACTTGGGTTGATAGCGATACCTTTACCCATAGCCCCTGAAGCAAATACTTCATCTGGAACTTGATCTAATGGAAGAATGTCTCCATTTAATGGACTAGCAATAATTTCTTGTTTAATGTCTTTTAAAGGAGTCACTACTTTTGAATCATTATCTTTTTCTACTGATACTTCAGTTGATCCAAATAAGTTTGGAACAGGCATTAGGTATTGAATAATAAATGAAGCTACAATGGCAAGTACTGTTAAACCGATAGCAGCAATCATTCCTGAAGTATCACCAGTTTTAGGGTTTACAAGGGATGGGTATAAGAAAATTCCCATTCCACCAATAGAATAACCAATAACTTTAAAGAACATGACGCCTGCACCTATAAAACCTGAAACGATACATGAGATAATAAATGGTGTACGCATTGGAAGTGTAACCCCATAAATAGCTGGTTCTGTTACACCGAAGATTGATGAAATAAGAGCTGGTGCTGTAATGGATTTAACTTTTTGCTCTTTCGTTTTCAAAAGAATAGCAAGTAAGACACCTGTTTGGGTAAAGTTTGGTAGTAAAGCTGGTACTAAAATGGAAGATTGACCTTTTGTTGCCACATCTAAAATTGCTAATGGTACCACCGCCCAGTGAAGACCGAACATTACCATGACTTGCCACATAGCTCCTAGAACGAAACCGTAAACAACTGGACTAAAGCCCATTATTGCTTTAAAAGAAGCACTTAAACCATCAGCAATCAAATTTGCAATTGGTCCTACCAATAAGAAAGTTAATGGAACTGTAATTAAAATGGTTACAAATGGGACAATGAACATTTTTACCACATCAGGTGTGATTTTCTTCATGAATTTTTCAATTAATGAAGCCACCCAAACGGCTAATATCGCAGGCATTACGGTAGAAAGATAACCACTCACTGGCAAGGCAAAGGGAATTCCAAAAACATTGGCAAGACCAGCCTTTGTAAGTCCAGTCACTGATGTCGCAATATCTGGGTAAACTAATGCTGACGCAATGGCAACTGCTGTAAATTCATTCATTTTGAATTTACGAGCTGAAGTAATCGCAATTAATATTGGTAAGAATTGGAAAAAGCCATCACCAGCTGCATTCAAAATGACATATAAAGCACTATTACTTGCATTCCATCCTAGACTAGCAGCTAAAATAGCAACTAATCCTTTGATGATACCGACAGCAGCTAATGGACCTAGGAATGGTTGGAAAATTCCGGAAACTAAGTCTACAAAACGATCAAACAAATTACCAGTTGCCACATCCCCCTCATCAGCGTCAATTGCGCCAACTCCTGACACACCTTGCCCAAGAACGGCTTCATAGACATCAGGGACATGGTTACCAATGACAACTTGGTATTGTCCACCTGCTTTAACCACAGTAACAACACCATCACGTTGTTTTAAGTAATCTGTATCTGCTTTAGATTCATCTTTTAAAACGAATCTTAATCTGGTAACACAGTGACGAACATTCGTTACGTTTTCTTTTCCACCAACATGAGCTACGATGTCTTTAGCGAGCTCTGTATAATCTTTCTTAGCCATTTTGGCTCCTTTCTGAATTCCTTCCCTTAAAAGGATAATTGGGATTTCTGACAATAGAAAAAACCCAAACAAATACCAAATAAATGTATAGCTACTGCTACAACATCATATCTCGTATTTATTTAGGTTTTGCCTGCTTATCAGTAACAATCCTTAATTGTGGTTCTATAATATCAGAAAGCGTTTCCTTTTGCAAGCGTTTTTTTGAAAAAAATAAAAAAAGCTGAAAAAACTTTCAGCTACTTTTCTAATCGTTGAATATGAATCGTCAAATAGACTTGCTCATCTTTACTCATTGGAAAATCATAGGTTTTTTCAACATAAGCTTTTATCTTTTCAGAGCAAGCAAAGGCTTCGGGATAATTTAAACGCACCTGCTCATATAAGAAACTATCGTTTGTTCCCTGTACTAAACCATTAACCACCCTTTGGGCAAAATACTGAATATGGGTCACAAAACGATTATAAGTCAGTGCATCCTTATCAGAGATATGTCCAAATTGAAATCTGACAATATCTAAAATAGTCGTAACAATTTTTGCCATTTTTTGACCGGATTCACTCGCATTAGCATCTTTTTGCGCATTTATAAAATGCAATGCAATAGAGGCCACTTCATCTTCTGGCAAGTCAACCTTTAATTTTTCCTTAACAATAAGCAGAGCATCTCTTCCCACTTGAAACTCTTTTGGGAAGAACTTACGTATCTCCCAGCTGAGAGGATTACTAATGACAAGACCTTTTTCTACCCTTTCCAGAGTATAATGCAAATGGTCAGCTAAAGAAATATAAAGGGCTAAATCATAAACCGTTCCCAAAATGTCTTGACCATGCTCAATAATAGTTGAGATGGTTTCAATTTCTTCTAGACTCAAATCAGTATAAACGGACGATAAGTCTTTCATGACATTCTTATCTTGAAGAATAAAGCGCTTTTCAATCTGACTTAATTCAACCTGATCACCAACTTTTTTTTGAAATCCTAAACCTCTCCCCATAAGGATCTCTTCTTGTTGATTATCATTGATAACTTGAACGACATTATTGTTATAAACTTTATCAATTTTCATTCCCTACCAGTCTCCCAATCCTTTTCGTCATAACGTTATTCATCTTAACAGATATCAAACTTGTTTTCAATCACTATTTACAATCATTTCCCTAATAATAAGTCGCGCACCAACCCAATCTCACTTTCATTAACAACTATAAAGAGCGTTGCCCCAGAAATCAATCTAGTATTTCCTGAAACTACTTGTCTTTTCCCATGAATGATTTGTGTGGTCATTAAGACATTTTCAGGAAGTTTTAACTCTTTGACAAGGCGTCCTGCTAATCGCTCTCCGACAACTAATTCTATCAGAGTTGGTTCAAGTAATTGACTGGGTGGTGCAATAGACATTTTTTCTAACATGGCTTCATAAATGGGAGCTCCTTTTAGGAGATCCATAATTAAATATGCTACAAAGGTTACCACTGCGATAGCCATTAATGGTTTTAAATCTCCAACCATCTCCGTTACTAAAATCATTGCAGTTAGCGGAGCTTTTGAAATGGCAGAAAAATATCCAGCCATCCCTAATACCATAAATAAAGGCATGTAGGTGTTGTTTAGTAGTCCAATACTATGAAAGGCCAAGCCGAAAGATAGACCTGCTAAAGCACCAAGTGTCAGAATAGGTAAGAAAATACCTCCTGGTAAACCACTACCATAAGAAAACATACTGCCTATAAAACGCAAGTTAAAGTATAAAATAACAAGCATCAGTGTTGGATGTTCTAATGATAATCCTATGATTAAGCCATTGCCTCCTCCCAATAAATGAGGAAAAAGGTATCCAATTGGGATGATGACAACAAGCGCAATAACACTGTAAAGATGGGAAGGTAGATGGCATTTTTGTCCAAATAGGATAAGGACTTTTGGAAAAACTAAAATAACTTTTTCATAAAGAAAGCCTAAAACTCCTAGGAAAACACCTAGAACAATAAGTATCCAATAATCCTTCAAATCTAGGAAGGGCAAGGTTTGAGGCATAGATAGCACTGGTTTTAAACCAAAAATATTTAAGGAAATGAAGTTTGCTACCAAACTGGCCACCAAGGCAGTTATCCATACCAATCGAGAAAAATGATGATAAATTTCTTCAACGACAAATAAAAGTCCAGCAATAGGGGCATTAAATGCTGCAGATAAACCTGCTGCGGCGCCACTGGCAATGAGGACTCGAGTTTCTAATCTGCCTGACTTTAACCATTGAGCTAAGCCTTTACCAGTCATTGCACCTAACTGGATAGAGGGACCTTCTCGACCTAACATAAATCCCATTGAAATAGCAATGGTTCCTGCAATCATTTTTTTCCATAAAACGCTAAACCAATTTGGGGATAGTAAACCCTTTAACTCTCCTTCGACATGAGGAATACCCGATCCCTTGATATCTGGCTCACTTTTTATAAAAAGTCCGATAAGCATTAGAAGTAAAAAACTAATGCCAATAATTGCTAACAGTATACTTGGTTTATCCTGTGATAGCTGATAAATATGGTTCACCTCATGAGATAACACCTCAATCATCAGTCTAAATAAACTAACTATAACACCAGCAATAATGCCAACAATAACGCCTCGCCATACAAATGAAATAATGGATTCTTCACTAAAATCGTAGTCATGTTGATATTTTTCCACGGTATACCGCCTTTCTTAAAAACTTCTTCTTTTATTCTATCAAAGCCGATGGCAACTTTCTAGTTCCGATGTCATCCTTTTGTTAAAAAACACTTTCCAAACAATTGGAAAGTGTTTTAATGAAACATACTTATAACTTATTCAGTCTTTTTCTTCTTCCTTTAAAGAAACATATCACTGCAGATAAGAAGAAAGCTAATGACCAATTTGCCATTGATGAAGAGTCACGAGTTTCTGGCAGACTCGTCTCACGTAACGAGTCTCTGAATATAGATGATTTGGACATTGGTAAGACTTTTGTACTTGTCAAAATAGCGTCTTGTCCATTTTCTTGATTAGAATTTTCCAGAGGTAATTGATGAGCTAGTGGATTAGTGGAAATCTGATCCAACCTTTCTTTTTCGTTCTTAAGATTTTGATAAAGAACTTGCCTTGAGTCGGATGCTTTGGTTTTTATTTCCCATTCTAATGGTATATTTTCTTTAACATCCTTTGCTTGGAACTGCACCAAACTTGTCATCATACTAGTTCCATTAGTATTTAAATCATTTTTAAGCGGATAAAGGAAAAAACTTTCCTTTTTAAATAACATCGTCATGGCTTTAAAAAGATCATCTGTTGATTTAATCAAATCTTTTGGCATATTTAAAAGTTTATTAGCATATCCCAATGAGCTATCGGTTAAGGTGTTTAATGTTAACAATGTTTTGTCATCATCAATAATGTCATTTTTGTTTGTGAAATGATACTCTGAAACAGTAGGATCAATTTTTACTTTAAAGAGGTAACTTCGGCTGTTTTTAACATGATCACTCAGTTTTATGAGCACATAGTCATCATTTTCAACTTGTTTTTCATATTTCCATTGTCTTCTATTTTGTTGAAAAATATCATCATATTCACCTAGTTTAATATCACTATCGACCATGTCTCCATTAATAAACATTCTCCATCCATCTAGACCGTCTCGAATCTTCCCGGATAATCTTAAGGTATTATTTGGAATTGTGATAGTACCAACAATATTATCGTCATCATACTCATCATCAGATAGGTTTTGCCATTTATCAGATGTAAAGCTAATATTTGGATTATCAAAAGTTAATTGAGGAACTTCTGTATCTAATTTTACCGCGTATCCTTTATTAAATATTAATTTATCCTTATAAAATGCTTTTACATTTATAGTATTTGATCCTTGATAAATCGGAATAGCAATCTTACGATAATATTGTCCCTGATTTGTCGAAGGATCATAAGTATAGTTAGCTTGCCATGTTGGCGCTGTGATATCATTTCCTTGTTTACTATTATGAAATGCATTTGTTGTGGTAACTAAAAGACGTTGCCCTTCTTTTAAATGGATATAATAGTCACGATAATAAGTATTATCTTTTAAATGGACACTATTATCATTACTTTTGTTAATCTCTGAATACGCATTTGTTTTCTTACCATCGTGAAAATCACTCCCATCTTCAAAAGTTAATGCTGATGCTATCTCCTCACTTTCCTCTGAATTCTCATGAAGAATATCTTCAGCATTTTTATGGGCTACTGACCTTGGTGATCGATACCTGGATTTGTTATAACTACTACTTGCGCCAAATAAATATCCTACTTCTTTTTCTTTAAGAGAATCTAAATCTATGATTGTTTTATTTTCTGCAAAATCTATAGCCTCTAATTCAAATCCCTTACCTTGGAAATCAGCAAGATTAAGTCGAAATCTTCCTTGAGTGTCTGTTTCTAAGGTTTGAATAATCTTATTATCTTTTACTAGCCTTATTCCTTGAAGGTGAGCATCATCAACATGAAAAACAACTTGAAGAGCAGTTTTTTCTTCAATTTTTACTTTAGGTTTTTGATTATCAATGGCAAAGGGAATAATATGCTCTTGATATGGACGATTTTTACTGATTCTGGAGGAAACCCGAATAAAATAGTTTCCGTCAGGTAAGGGGTCTTCAGTGTTTGTTTTAGGATTATAGACACTTCCATCCCATTCTAAATCAGGATCAAAATCTGCAAATTGCATTTGATATTGATCTCCATGTTCTAATAATGCACTTTCCATATACTTAGGGGCGTGATGACCTGTTTTTAAGGTTTTTAAAACCTTGTCTTTTTGAGAATTTAGGATATCAACACGGTAATCCTTAGCATGTCGCATAAATATTAAACGTAGACGCATTTTAGCATGGTTGGCAATGCCACCCTGACTCTGCATAACATAAAACCGTTGATCTGCATCTAAAGCTTTAGGGTCTTGCTTCCATTTTTCATAGTCAACCCCCCAAGGCACGATATCAAATTTATCTTCTCCTAAACCATATGGATGAACGATACCAGTTAAACGAGTCTTGCTTCCTTCTTGCCAGGCTACTGGATCTAAAATGTTTTCTGAGTTCCAATCACCATAAAATCCCATGAATGGAATGTTTAAATCCGGTTGATCTTTCTCTAATGAGCGAAGCTTTATAAACCCTTCCACAAATTCATTTTCAACTGCTTTTCCCACATTAAGTTTTAGAGGAAGAATCATTGAACTGTTTGGAGCTATTTGAACATATAATGGACTCTCAATGGCCGAATCTTTAATAACCCTAGAGTGCACGGTTTGAATAGTCTCATTTTTATCATAATTTTTTCTGTCTTTTGAATAAAGAATCTTTCCTAAAACTGATCCTGGTTCAATTTTAAAGCGTCTGACTTGATCCGAAAAGTTTCTGATCACAATATCAAACTCTTTACGACTTTCTTTAAAATCTTTTAACAGTATTGCTCCTTTATTATCTGCAGAAGTTACAAAAACATTCGTCTGTGCTGCTTTTTTCACATTTAAAGCTCCTGCCCCTTGTCTTCGAGGTGAGTAAGGTAATATAGGTTTACCATTTGGGACACTATGATCATAAAGAATATCCGCTGTATTTTGGAACAATAACTTCGTTAATTGTGGTATAGACATGGAAATATTTTGTTTTTCCCATTTTTTTTGCCATTTTTTTGTCACTGGGAGAAACATGGCACTTGCCCCTGCGACTTTTGGAGCAGACATTGAAGTCCCGCTACTAATAAAATAGCTATTATCATTACCTGTAGAATAAATATTTTCTCCCGGTGCTACTATATCAGGTTTAAGGGTTAAATCAAGACCTGGCCCCCAAGTACTAAAACCTGATACACCTGGATATTTGAAAACATGTTTCAATTGTGGTTTTGTATTAAACACAAGTGAATAGCTTTTTTTCTTGTCTTGTTTTTGAAGGTAATCTTTCAATGCTTTACCATCGTTTGCTGAAATGCTAACAGCCCATGTTTTTTTGAAATCACCATCTTCATCATCTAATAAGGTATTTCTTAATTCTGGAACTGTCTCATAGTTACCATAAGTAGTTGGTCCTGATTGGTTAATCAAAATAACACCTTTAGCACCTTTTTTCATCACTTCTTTTAATTGAGGAAAAATATTTTCTGCTTGACGTTCTATGATGACAACTTTATCTTTTAAACTTCCTTCTTCTTTTGATTGGTTTAAGGTTATTAACATTTCATTAAAAGAAATACGTTCTTGCTTTTCTTGCTTAAAAAGGTAATAATTTTGCCAGTTGATATTTTCATAAGGTACTTCTAAAGTATCAATTTTTAGTGTTGGTAAATACATTTCTTTTTCAAAAATAGAGCCAACACCAATGACTTCGGGATTTGCAGATACAGAAAGCAAAGTGGAACTATCGGTTTGTGGGAAAGTTTCATCAACAACTTGATCAAAAGTATTACTTGTTGCTGATGTCCCATAGTTTCCCATTGCTGCAACGACAACAACATTTTTCTTTTTCGCTTCTTCTAATACCTTTGCCCAAATATCATCGTTTTGCCCACTACCAATCTCACCAATACTCAAGCTAATCACGTCAGCACCACGTTTGATGGCATCTTTCATTGCAAAAAACTGGTTTGCTTCTTGATAACCTTCACTATTATTTTTACTCCAAGTTCGATATGCAATTAGCTGTGCTTTAGGTGCCATCCCTTTGAAACCTTTTTTAGAATCACCAACTAAGATTCCTGCAATATGCATACCATGTTCTTCGTCATCTCTCACACTGGTATCACCACTAAGAAAATCATAAACAAAGGGAATTTTTGAAGTAGAACCTTCAGAAACTTCTGTCTCTTTATGAAAATCATGGTTATCATCATTATTTGCAAATGCCTCGTGCTTAATATCAACTCCAGAATCAATACTAGCAATCAGACTTCCTCTACCATCTAAAGGCAAATTCTCAGTATTTTTTTCACGGCCTTCATGTAAAAATGCCGCTTGCTTCTCTAAAAGTTCCGGCTGATCATTTGTAGCTTCCTCAGTTACCTTTTCTTCTGGAATTTGTCTGTTTTCAGATGCAGTATTCAATGTATGATCAACTTGGATTGAAGCTTCTGAACCATTAATCACTTTTTCATCTGCATGAATTGTTCCTTTAAAATGGTTTACACAGCTTGAAGCAAAAATCATAATCAGTGTCGATTGTAAAACTATTCTGCTATTTGACGATCTCGTCATTTTTTTATATCGCAATTGTAACCTCCTTGTCTGCCATTAAAACTATCCGTCGACTTTTTTAATTTAGTTTATTTTTATTATTAAGTATACTTAATAATATTATATCTATAATATAATCTTTTGCAAGGTTTTTCTTTTTTTACTCATTATCTTAGAAAATAAAAAACAACTTTCTCGGTAAAAGTTGTTTTTTTTTACATAATTCAAACTTTAGACAGCGTCACTAACACTTTTTGCGACAATTTCGGCTACGCCTTTTTCAAAGGCATCAGGGATAATATTTGTTGTAGACAATTCATCTTCTGGAATCAGACTAGCAATTCCTTTGGCTGCTGCAATTTGCATGTCAACTGTGATTTTCTTAGCTCTTGCATCTAGGGCACCACGGAAGATACCTGGGAAGGCTAGAACATTATTAATTTGATTTGGAAAATCACTACGTCCAGTTCCCACAATATAAGCACCTGCTTCTAAAGCTTGGTCAGGATAGATTTCTGGAACTGGATTTGCCATTGCAAAAATAACGGGTTTCTCAGCCATTTTTGAAATCCATTCTGCTTTTAAAGCTCCTGGTGCAGATACTCCAATGAAAATATCTGCTCCATCTAAAGCTTCTTCTAGATTACCAGATTTAAACTCACGGTTTGTCAATTTGGCAATGTCCTGATGGTGAGGTTGTAGTTTATGACTTTCCTTTTCATTTATGATTCCAAATTTATCAACAACGGTTATATCTTTAGCACCTGCTGCCAATAGTTTTCGTGTTATTGATAGACCGGCAGAACCACCACCATTGACAACAACTTTAACTTCTTCAATTGTTTTTTCAATCAGTTTTAAGGCATTAAAGATAGCTGCAAGAACAACAATTGCTGTACCATGTTGGTCATCATGAAAGACAGGAATATCACATTCTTCAATAAGTCTTTGTTCAATTTCAAAACAGCGTGGTGCTGAAATATCCTCCAAGTTGATACCACCAAATGTTGGTGAAATAACTTTTACTATTCTAATAATTTCTTCAGTGTCGTTGGTATCCAAAACAATTGGTATAGCATCAACGCCTGCAAAAGCTTTAAATAATGCTGCTTTACCTTCCATAACTGGCATTGCTGCTGTTGCCCCAATATTGCCTAATCCTAAAACAGCGGACCCGTCACTAACTACTGCAACTGTATTTTTCTTTGTGGTTAGATCATATCCTAGTGAGATATCGTCAGCTATTGCTGAAGAAACACTAGCAACTCCAGGTGTATAGGCGATGCTTAAGTCATGTTTGTTTTCTATAGTAACTTTAGGGCTGATTTCTAATTTACCACCAAAATGTCTAGCTTGTTCTATAGCTAATTGTCCAAGTTCATTTGTCATATAATCTACCTCACTTTTTTAATGGAATAAAATACGTAAAATTGCGGTCATTGTAATAACAGTTATTGCACCACCTAAACGTGTTGCAACCTGAGCAAAAGGCATTAAATTCATTCTATCAGCTGTACTAAGAATAGCAACATCTCCTGTTCCACCCATTCCACTTTGACAAGCTGAAATGATGCCAGCTTCCACTGGATGCATGTTTAAAAAACGAGAGACAAAGAAGCCAACAGAAATAACCGTAAACACAACACTAATAACAACAATGAAATATTGCCAACTGAGTGTCGCCACAACATCTTTAAGAGGAATGTAGAGCAAACCCAGTCCAGCCATCAGTGGAAATGTAAAATTACCAGAAATAAATTTATAGAGTTGCTTCGCACCATTTTGCGTTTCTTGTGGAATCACATTCATGTATTTTAACATAGCAGCTAAGATAATCATTAAAACAGGTCCCGGGAATCCTGTCAAATGTTGCAACAAACCTCCAGCAATAAAGAGGGAACATGCTGTTAAAACACCACCACCCATCAACTTAATATCTAGCTGACCAGAGTTGTCCTGCAAGGCATCACTCATATCCTCACCTTTACCAGCCTTAACAAGTTGACCTTGACCAGAGTAAGATGGGTGCTTCTCCCCAAAACGAGAAAGCAAGGCAGTACACATAATAGCAAAGAAATTTCCGATGATTGTCGCTGGAATAAGCTGTGCTACTAACTGCTCACTAGAAACACCAGTAATAGCACTGTAACCAAGAGAAAGTGGCAAAATGCCTTCACCAATCCCACCAGCTAAAACAGGAGTGACAACATAGAATAAAGCATGTTTCCATTCCATACCCAAAAGGATTCCTACTACAGTTCCTACAGCCATGGCACAAATCATCCCAAGCAGCATAGGAATAATCATCCTAAAAAGACCTTGAATCAGAATCTTGCGATTCATCCCTAGAATACTACCACAAACCAAACAAGCGATATAAAAATAAAGAAAATTTGCTTGTTTCATTAAAACATTGGTCGCTTCTAATACATTTGGATTTAGGAGATTAAAAAATACCAAAACCGAAGGAACCAATAGAGATAAAATTGCCGGCCCACCGAAATTTTTCAAAACGGGAATATTGGCACCGATAGTACCTAATAACCAACCCATTGTTAAAATAACAGCAAAACCACCCAACATATTAACCGGTAGTTGTTGCAAATAACCTGTGATAAAAATCAGTGTTGCCAAAGTGAGATAGACAGGAAATGGAACCGAACCAATTTTAAAAGTAGAATTTTTTTTCGCCTGTACTAAGTCAGCAGATGGATTGACAACACTTTTTTGTAGTGTTTCCATGATAGGACCTCCTTTTGTAATTGATTTAAGTATATCTCGGTCCTAACAGGTCATAAAGATTATTTAATTAGTTTAAGTAATTAAAGATATTCCATTTTTTTAATTAATTTAAGCTAGTTTCGGAATTATGCCTGTGATATACTCAAATAATAGGAGACACTATGCCAAGAAAATTAACTTTATGGGCGAGCTTATCATTAGTATTAGTGACCATGATTGCCCTAACAACAACTATTTTTTATGCTATTATGATTCATGAAACCTACCAAACCATCAAGGTTCAAGAAACGCACCTCTTAACCTCAACGGGTAACATGTTAACTCAAAATGAAGAGATACAAAAAGCTCTCCTGAAAGATGAATCGAATCAAAAACTTATCACCTATTGTCAAATGGTTGCCCACAACTATGACTTGGATTATGTCGTCATTATGAATATGAAAGGGATTCGCTTAACCCACCCTAATCCTGAAAAAATTGGGAAGCCCTTCCAAGGTGGCGATGAAAAAACTGCTTTGCAGGGTCAGGAGGTTATTTCGACAGCAAAAGGCAGTTTAGGAAAATCGATCCGCTACCTCATTCCAGTTTATGATTCTCACAAAAAGCAAATTGGTGCCATTGCCGTTGGACTAACCTTAAAATCGCTAAATGAAGTCGTTAGTGACAGCAAACAAAAGTACACATCTGCTTTATTGATTTGTATTTTAATTGGTCTACTAGTGACAAGTTTCATCTCAATTCACTTAAAAAAACAATTACACAATTTAGAACCAAGTGAAATTTATCAATTACTAGAAGAACGAAATGCCATGTTGGATCAAATTGGTCACTCCGTTTTTATTATCAATAAACAGCACCAAATATCTTTAACCAATCAGTCTGCAAAAGGATTAATAGCCGACAAACTCTCTTTAACCAACATTCAAGGTAAGAAATTTGAAAGTCTTTTTCCTCAGTTTGCTCAGTTAGATATCACAAAGACACATGACCAATTGTTTCGATTTCTTGATGAGGATTATCTGATCAGCATTTCACCAATTACCGTTAAGAATGATTTACGTGGCTACCTTATTTTCCTCAGAAAAGCTGCTGATGCCATCTATACGATGGACCAATTAGTTTATACAACAACCTATGCTTCTGCCCTACAAGCTCAAACCCATAAATTCATGAATCACCTCCATGTGATTTATGGACTGGTTGATATCAATTACAACGATCAATTGAAAATTTATTTGGATAGTCTTTTAGAAGATGAAACAGATAAATTGACCAGCCTCTCTGTATTGATCAAAGAACCATTACTAGCCAGCTTTTTTATTGGGGAAGAAGAAAAATACAAGGAACAGGGTATCCATTTACATGTTGAGGTTAGCAGTGACATTCCTGCATGTCAATCACAAAGTCAGCTCAATAATGTCTTAATGATCTACCGCTATTTACACACACATCTCCTGTCTGAAATGGAAACCAAAAAAGTCATGACGACCGTCTGTTATAAAGACAATTTCCTCTATACGACTTACCATATTCTTGATGATGGCTTTAGTACCGATGACCTCAATCAGTTATTAAAAACAAGTTATTTTACACAACTTTTAATGGATACTAAGAGTTATTTTAACAACAACAGTTCAAAAGATCAGATATCATTTTCTGTCAATATACCTTATTTGGGAGCTTAACATGAATGTACTTATCATAGAAGACGATCCAATGGTTGATTTTATCCATCGCAATTATTTGGAAAAAATCAATCACTTTCAAAACATCTTATCCAGCGATTCCATTAGTGATGCTAAAGAAAAATTAGTTCAATTCTCTATTCAACTTATTTTACTGGATATTCACATCAAAGATGGCAATGGCTTAAACCTTTTAGAATATATTAGAGCTAACCATATCAATTGTGAAGTCATTATCATTTCGGCAGCTAATGACGGTAATATCATCAAAACTGGCTTTCATTTTGGTATTATTGATTACTTGATTAAACCCTTCACTTTTGACAGATTTGAAGAAAGCATCCGTCGTTTTTTTGATCACCAAAAACAATTAAATCAGATGGTTATCAAACAATCGGCCATTGATTTTCTAAAATCCCAACAAAGCAATGACAAACAAGCTATCACTAACAAGACAAATCTTCTTCTTGAAAAAGGGCTCTCGCAAGATACCTATCAACTGATTATAGATGCCATTCAGAGACTTTCCAAACCATTTACAATCCAAGATCTTACGGAAGAAACCTGCCTTTCACATGTATCAGTTCGAAAATACATTGCCTATATGGAAGAGAATAATCAATTAGTGAGTGAACAAATTTATACAAAAGTCGGTCGTCCCTACAAGGTCTACCAGATACAGTAAAAAGCCTATCCCTCAGGATAGGCTTTTTCTTATTTGCGGTACATTTTGAATTGTAAGTATAAATCATTGTATATGCCCAACCATTTATCTCCAAGATTGTCATAAACTTCAAGTTTTTTGATTGTTTCTTGATCTGGATAAAAGGCTTTATCATTTTTGACCTCTTTGGGCAAAAGTTCTTTGGCCTTATTATTTGGAGTTGCATAACCAATATACTCAGCATTTTGAGCTGCATTTTTAGGTTCATTAATAAAGTTTAAGAAAGCATATGCCTCTTTTTCATGTTTCATGGTTTTAGGCAAAACCAGATTATCAAACCAAAGATTGGATCCTTCTGACGGAACTATATAATGCAAATGGTCATTGCCATCAAGCATCTCACTTGCTTCACCAGAGAAAGTGATGCCAATAGCAGCATCTCCTTGGATCATGTAGCCCTTCATCTCATCAGCTACAATAGCTTTTATATTTGGTGTCAAGCTTTGTAACTTGTTTTCCACTTGATTCAATTGGGACATGTTCTTTGCATTCAAAGAGTAACCAAATGTATTTAAGCCAAGCCCCATAACTTCACGCGCACCATCAATTAGCATGATGTCATTTTGATATTCTGGACGCCACAAATCTTTCCAATGTCTAGGAGCTTTATCCACCATTTGATCATTGTACACAATACCAACAGTTCCCCAAAAATAAGGAATAGAATAATCATTTTTTGGATCAAAACTCTTACCCAGGAACTCTATCCCAATATTTTCCATACCTTTTAATTTAGACTTGTCCAACTTCACAAGTAAGTCTTCCTTAATCATTTTATCAATGGTATAGTCACTTGGCACAGCAATATCATAAGTTGTTCCACCTTGCTTGATTTTCGTATACATGGCTTCGTTGGAATCAAAAGTTTCATACTGAACTTGTATGCCCGTTTCCTTAGTGAATTTTTTTAGCAAAGCTGGGTCAATATAATCTCCCCAGTTATAAATGACTAATTTGTCAGATTGATTTGCCGACCCTGTCTTTTTTTGAAGGATAAAAGTCGAAGACGCCAAAATGAGGATTATGCCTAGGACGCCAGCAATAAAGGAATACAGTCTACGCATCTTTTTCCTCCTTGTCTTGTGAAATGTAATAATAGCCCAAAACTAGGACAATTGAGAAGAAAAAGACAATTGTTGACAGGGCATTAATATCTAAAGAAATACCTTGACGGGCCCGCGAATATATTTCGACCGACAGAGTCGTAAAACCGTTGCCTGTTAGGAAGAAAGTCACTGCAAAGTCATCCAAAGAATAGGTAAAGGCCATGAAATAACCTGCAATGATGCCAGGTGTCAAATAGGGTAACATGACTTCTTTCATCATTTGGAACTGACTTGCACCTAAATCATAAGCTGCATGTATCATATCTTGATTCATCTCTTTCAGCCTAGGTAAAACCATCAAAACCACAATTGGAATGGAAAAGGCGATATGACTTAATAAAACGGATGACATGCCTAATTTGAATTTTAAGGTCGTAAATAAAATTAAAAAGGAAGCTCCAATCATAACATCTGGTGAAACCATCAGGACATTATTGGTTGATAAAAGAGCATTTTGGTATTTTTGACGCGCATGATGTATATAAATGGCACCAAAAGTACCAATAACGGTTGCTAATAGGGCACTTAGGAAGGCTAATAGAAAGGTCTGAAGCAAAATGGACATCAAACGACTATCTGAAAAAAGTGTCTGGTAATGGTCAAACGTCATTCCTGTAAATTGATTCATATCCCCACCCTTATTAAAAGAATAAAAAATGAGGTAAAAAATGGGAATATAAAGCAAAGCAAAGGTAAAGGTTAAATAAAGAGTTGCAAATTTTTTCATTTTCTTCTCTCCTTTGTTAACCACATGATAAAGAGCATTGTTAATATTAAGATAACCCCTATGGTTGACCCCATTCCCCAATTTTGCGTTGTTAGGAAATGTTGCTCAATGGCAGTACCAAGTGTAATGACACGGTTCCCACCAATTAAACGGGTTAACATAAAGAGACTCAAACTTGGAATAAAGACAGATTGAACCCCTGCTCTAACACCACTCAATGATAAGGGAAAGGTTACTTTTGAAAAGGTTTGAACTTCACTAGCTCCTAAATCACGACTAGCATTTATGACATTTTGATCAATGTCATCTAATGCATTGAAAATAGGTAACATCATGAAGGGTAATTCAATATAGGATGCTACAAAAATAAAGGAGAAATCCGTAAATAGAATTTGTTGTGGTCCAATACCTATAAAACTTAGAAAAGCATTAATACCACCTTGTTGTCCAAAAATTCCCATAAAAGCATAAGCTTTAAGAAGTAAATTGACCCAAGTTGGCAAAATAATTAGCATCAACCATAATTGTTTATGTTTTAATTTGGTCAAACAGTATGCGGCTGGGTATGCAATTAATAGGGTTACAAGAGTAATAATACCCGCGTACAAAATGGAATTGAAACTCATTCTCAAATAGGTCCATGAGCTAAAAAATGTCTGATAGTTAGCCAAAGTGAGATGACCTTCAATATCAAAGAAGGATTTGTAAATGAGAAGAGCGACTGGAGCCAATACAAAAAGCACTATCCAAAGAAAATAAGGAATTGAATAAAGCTTATTGGTTTTCTTCATTTCTCTCCTCCTCAATCGCATTGAGTAGACCTTCTTCTTGTTCCTCAAGATCAACATATTCTTCAATACGAGCATCAAATTCTTCTTCTGTTTCGTTCAAACGCATAATATGAATATCTTCAGGTGAAAAATCAAGACCTATAACTTCACCTTCAATAGCTTTACGCGTTGAATGAATCATCCATTCATTGCCTAACTCATCATAAGCAATAATTTCATAGTGAACCCCTCTAAACAGTTGAGTGTCCACTTTAACTTGTAACTTACCTTCTTCAGGGAGAGTGATCTGTAGATCTTCCGGACGAATGACAACCTCTACCGGCTCATTTGGTCTCATTCCCCCGTCAACAGATTCAAAACTTTTACCATTGAAAGACACCAGATAATCTTCAATCATAGTACCGTTAATGATATTGGATTCCCCAATAAAGTTAGCGACAAAATGATTAATAGGTTCATCATAAATATCAACTGGTGTACCGGATTGAACAATTTCCCCATCATTCATGACAAAAATCCAATCACTCATCGCCAGTGCTTCTTCTTGATCATGCGTTACAAAAACAAAGGTAATGCCCAACCTCTGTTGTAATTCGCGCAATTCGTATTGCATCTCGGTCCTTAATTTTAAGTCTAGGGCTGACAAAGGTTCATCCAGTAGGACAACACGTGGTTGATTGATTATAGCACGCGCAATAGCAACACGTTGTCTTTGACCACCGGATAACTTTTCAATAGGTCTTTTTTCAAAACCTTCGAGTTGAACCATTTTTAAGGTCTCTTGGACCCTTTTTGCAATCTCATCTTTTGGTACTTTTTTTAACTTTAAGGCAAAGGCGACATTGTCAAAAACGTTCATGTGTGGGAAGAGAGCATAATTTTGGAATACTGTATGGACATCACGCTTACTAATGGGCAGGTCGTTAATGCGTTTCCCATCCAAAAAGACATCTCCACTTGTCGCGTCTAAAAGTCCAGCAATAATATTTAATATTGTTGATTTTCCTGAACCTGAAGCACCTAATAAGGTGTAAAACTTACCTTCTTCAAGGTCAAAATTGATATTTTTAAGAACAGTTGTTCCACTATCTTCGAAAACCTTTGAAACGTTTTTAAATGAAATTATAGGATTTGCCAATGGTTTTACTCCTCCCCTAGGATTTTTCTTTTTGATTGAGAGATTCTTGCTCTCCGATAATACGCACTTCCCTTTCCAGGCGAATACCTGAATTGTGTTCAACTGTTTCAATGACATGGGCAATCAAATGCTCATAGTCTTTTGCCGTACCATGATCAACATTAATCATAAAACCAGCATGTTTTTCAGAAACTTCAACGCCTCCAATACGATACCCTTTTAGGTTAGCTTCCATAATCAACTGACCTGCGAAATGACCTTCTGGACGCTTAAAAACAGATCCACAAGAAGGGTATTCAAGGGGTTGTTTCAATTGTCTTAAGTAATTTAAACGATTCATTTCTTGGGAAATTTGCTCAAAATCACCTGGCTTCAATGCGAATTTAGCAGAAATAACAATATCTCCAGACTTTTGAATAGCCGAATGACGGTAGCCAAAGGCCATTTCTCTAGCAGTCATCGTTTTAATATCACCCTCTGGTGTTAAAACTTTTGCGGACAGAAATATGTTTGCGATTTCGCCACCGTATGCTCCTGCATTCATAAAAATGGCACCACCAACACTTCCAGGAATGCCACAGGCAAATTCAAATCCCGTCAAGCTATGGAATTTAGCAACTTTTGTTGTCTCAATCAAGTTTGCACCAGCTTCTGCTTCAATGGTATAACCATCAACTGTAACCATGTTCAATTTATTAAACATGATTACAAAACCTCTGATGCCGCCATCTCTAACAATCAGATTACTAGCATTTCCTAAGACAATCCATGGGATACTATGATTGTTAGCATATTTGACAACGCGCGTTAACTCCAAACGATTTCTTGGAAATACCAAGTAGTCAGCTGGACCACCAACTTTGGTATAAGTGTATTTTTTTAAGGGTTCATTAATCCGGATATCAATACCGGCAAGTTCTTCAATCATCTTAATCTTCTTTCAAATCAATACTGTTTACAATAAAAAATCGGCATTAAGCCGACTCTATTATATCAAATTTTGTTAAAAATAACGATAATTATGAAAAGTTCTTCTCATCTGTTTGACCATACTTTTTAATACCTTGTTTATCAAGATTCCTTAAATAGTTTTTTAGAAAATCACTCTTCCCATCACTGGTTAGTTCTGGATTTATTTCAAGCAAAGGCAGTAAAACAAAAGCTCTTTCTTTCATAAAAGGATGGGGAAGTTGTAATTCTTCAGTATCAAGGTGTTGGTGACCAAATAATAAGATATCAATATCAATTGTTCTTGGGCCCCATTTTTCATGCCTTATTCTGCCAAGATCCGTTTCAATGGATTGACAATAATGGAGAAATTCGAGAGGTTCTAAACGTGTTTCTAAATAACAAGCCATATTTAAAAAATCCCCTTGATTAGTATTTCCCCAGGCAGGTGTCTCATAGATGGAAGACTTAGCCAATAAATGTGTTTCTGGCAATTGTGACAGTCGATTAAGGGCTTCCTTCAATAAATGATAACGGTCTAAAAGATTACTTCCTAAACTAAGGTACACTGCTGTCATCTTTTTCTCTCCAATACGATACCCACAGAATCATAATGACCTGGAATTGGTGGATTTTCCTTCAAAACAGAAATCTTAATAGCACTAATGCTTGGAAAATACTCAAAGAGATCTTCACATATAAAACCAGCTAGACGTTCGATGAGTGCAAAGCGTTGTGTTTCAACAATCTTTTGAACTCTTTCAAATACCTGACCATAATGGACAGTATCTTCGAGTTGGTCAGATAAAGAAGCCGCTTTTAAATCAACATCTAATTCCAAATCAAGCTTAAAAATTTGACCAATCACTTGCTCTTCAGGTAAGGCACCATGATAACCATAAAATTGACAACCATTCAATACTATTTTATCCATTTTTACCTCAATTGACCTAATACCGTAACAATGTCCTTATTTTCAGCAACATTGTGGACACGAACAATCTGACAGCCTTTGTTAATAGCAAATGCTGATAAGGCAGCTGTCCCTTTATCCCTTTCTAAGGCTATAGTCCCCCCACCTAATAAGGCATCAACAACGCGTTTCCGAGAGATGCCAAATAAGACTGGATAACCCAATTGACAAACCTGATCTAGACCCTTAAGCAAGTCAATATTTTGTTCAACGTTTTTTGCAAAGCCAAATCCTGGATCTATCCATATATTCTCTTTTGAAAGGCCTGCAGCCAAAGCTTGTTCTGCTCTTTCTTCCAAGAACTTGCAAACATCTTCCACTACATTTGTATATCTTTCCTCTTCTTGGTTATGCATCAAAATAATGGGAACCTGATATTCTGCAGCTAAATCTAACATGTGCCCATCATAAAGCCCTGCCCAAACATCATTGAGTATATCAGCTCCTGCATCAAGGGCTGCACGAGCAGTTTCTGTCTTATAAGTATCGATGCTAACTAAAACATTAAAGCGTTCCTTGATGGCTTTAACAACTGGGACAATACGGTCAATTTCATCTTTTGCAGGAACAAATTCAAAGCCTGGGCGTGTAGATTCTCCACCCACATCTATAATTTTAGCTCCTTGATCAATCATCACTCTGACTTGTTCTAATGCTTTTTCCAATTCAGTGTAAGAACCACCATCGGAAAATGAATCAGGGGTCACATTGAGAATGCCCATGATGGCAGCATTGCCTTCTACATTAAATTTACCAATTTTCATCAATTCACCTACTAATCTTTAATTAATGATAGCACATAGGCTTGTTCTTTTTTTTCTTCTGTAAAGATGCCTCTGGCCGTGGTTGTCATCGTTTTACTGCCTGGTTTTTTTATGCCTCTCATCGTCATGCACATATGCTCTGCTTCCACCATCACAAAAACGCCACGCGGATGAAGTGATTGGTCTAGGGCATCAGCAATTTGGCTAGTAAGTCGCTCTTGTAATTGAGGCTTTTTACTTGCAATTTCTACTGCTCGTGCTAATTTACTTAATCCCGTTACTTTACCATTTTGGGGGTAATAAGCAATGTGAGCTACACCATAGAAAGGAACTAAATGGTGTTCACACATTGAGTAAAAAGGAATATCTTTAACCAAAACCAGGTCATCGTAGGCCTCTGTAAATACTGCTGTAAAAGCTTCTTTAGCATCTGACTTTAAGCTTGAGAACATTTCCTCATACATTTTGGCAACTCGCTTTGGTGTCTCTAGTAAGCCTTCTCTCTGGGGATCTTCACCTATTGCTTCTAAAAGTTGGTATATTGCGTCTTCTGCTTTTTTGATATCCATCATAAATGTGATTCCTCTTTTAACTTATTACACTGACGTTTCTTTTTGCTTGAGATACTGTCTAACTTCTGAAATAAAGTAAAGTGACCCCGTGATAACATAAAAATCCTCTTCACTGTCATTATTTCGTTGAGAGAGCCATTCTCTAAAGTTGCTAACCCTTTTGTATTTTGCTGGATAATTAGCTAATTCAACTGCTCGAGGATAATCAAATTGGGTAACCTGAACATCTCCTAACTCACTTAAACAGGCAAGCATTTGATCAACGGGTTTGGTATTGATCGCTGCAAATAAGAGATGAAGTTTCTTAGAAGAATACTTTTCTTTTAAAACAGATATCAAGGCCTGAATGCTCTCATTATTATGAGCTCCATCAATCATAAGATTTGCTGCCATTAATTCTGTACGACCTAACCAATAACTCTTTTCAAGCCCCTTTTTAATGCTGTCATCACTAATATCAGGCAGTTTTTCTTTTAATAAGAGACAGGTTTGTATGGCTAATGCTGCATTTGAAACTTGATGGTCTCCGGGCATCGCCAGTTGAATTGATGTGATGAGTGTTTTACCAGACATAAAGCAATAGCCTTCAGTTTGCTTTTGCAGTTTAAAATCACTTTGGAATTCATGTATCTTACTTTGTGTCAGTTGGCATCTTTCGATAAAAGTAGCGCGTGCCTCTTCTTGATCAATGGCAAAAAGAACATGTTCTCCACCTTTGATAACCCCAGCTTTTTGACTAGCAATCTCACGATAACTCTTTCCAAGAATATCTTGGTGGTCTAAGCCAATGGATGGACAAACAACAGCAAATGCTTTAAAGACATTGGTCGAATCATATAATCCACCTAGCCCTGCTTCGATAATAGCAATATCAACGGGATTGATTTCCACAAAATAATAAAACATGATGACTGTAATAATTTCAAATTCAGTTATTGAACCTAAATCAGTTTCCAAAAACAATTCTTCCGTTATAGGTTTAATTTTGTCACAAATGGAAACCAGATCTTCTTTTGAAATCATTTGACCATTGATACTAATTCGCTCCCTAAAATCCATGATAAAGGGTGAAGTAAAGGTACCCACTTTGTAACTCGATTCCGTTAACATATGCTGGATATTGTTAACGGTCGATCCTTTTCCATTAGTTCCAACGACATGGATGCCAAAAATCTTTTCTTGTGGATTACCTAACTTGTCTAAAACCCAAAGAACTCTTTTCAATCCTGGTCTAATACCAAATTTTAACTGACCATGTATCCAATCTAATGCTTCTTGATAATTCATATTGCCTCACTTAATAAAATAGCACTCACTATACCATAAGTAATATTATAGCATGTGAGTACTATTTTTTATGAATTTCTTTTCTAAAAAAGAACTTGCAAGCCTTTTTCGTCAATTTGCAATCTTTCCAATAGACCATCTAAAGACAAATCAGTCAATTCTTGGAAAATGCCTTCAACTTTTTCGTGTGGGCATAAAATCATCACTGTTGGACCAGCACCAGATAAATAGGTGGCGTAAGCACCAGATTTCTTTGAAATCTGTTTGATGCTATGAAATTCTTTGACTAAGCGTTGACGATAAAGTTCATGGAACAAGTCATTTTCAATTGCCCGACCAGCTTTCTCCATGTCCCCTTTTAATAGAGCAGCAATTGCTAAATTTGCGATTGAGGATGCAGCCACTGCTTGCTTATAGGAAAGGTGTTTGGGTAAAGCGTCACGCGAATCTGACGTTTTTAGCTCATAGTTAGGAATAAATGCTAATAAACTTGCTTCTGGGAAAGGTGCCCTAATATAATCCAATTGGTTATCTAATTGAGATGCTATCACCAGTTGACCAAAAATGGCAGGTGCTACGTTATCTGGGTGCCCTTCAATTTCAGTTGCAATGGCAAACTTACGATCCATACTCAATTCTAGCTTAGCTAACTGATTTGCCAATTCAATACCAGCAACAATCACTGAAGAAGAAGACCCCAGCCCCCTTGCAAGAGGAATATCAGATCGCATCAGAATATGATGTGGTTTGATGTCGGGTGCTAAGCGCAAAGCTGTTTGAATTAACAAATTATGATGATCACTTGGAACATTTTCCAGAGTGTGTTCAACATACCAATCGTCTCTTTCTTCTAGAACTTCGATTTCTAAATATTTAGTTACGGCAATTCCAACAGAATCAAAACCTGGACCTAAATTTGCTGAAGTTGCAGGCACTTTAATAATCATTTTACTCTCCTAAAACTTTGAAAACATTTAACAATTTGAATTCTTGATCATCTGCCAATGCCTGTAATAAATTATCCAATTGAATTTGGTTCATCATATGGGTAATAATGACCAAACGTGCTCGACCTGCATTAGCTTTTTGTTGTAAGATTTGTTGGAAAGAAGCCTCTTGATCATTAAAGATGCTTGCTAAACGCAGTAATTGACCTTTTTGGTCAGGTGTCTCGATAGCGAAATAATAATGACTGGTTCTATCTGATTTATCAGCTAGGCGAGCTTCTCTCTTGAATTCATTAAAGGGTTTACCAACAGTCTTATCTTTCAAACGTTGTCCAATCCGAATGATATCAGCCATAACTGATGTTGCAGTTGGCTTTTGACCTGCTCCAGGGCCATAGAACATGGCTTGTCCAATACCTATTGATTCGACAAAAACAGCATTCATCACACCATTCACGCTAGCTAGTGGGTGCTCTTTAGGGATAAAAGTTGGGGAAACTTCTGCTG
This sequence comes from Streptococcus uberis, assembly GCF_900475595.1. Classification (NCBI taxonomy): domain Bacteria; kingdom Bacillati; phylum Bacillota; class Bacilli; order Lactobacillales; family Streptococcaceae; genus Streptococcus; species Streptococcus uberis. Next base: position 832,415 of record NZ_LS483397.1, on the reverse strand, counting down.
AAATGCCCGATTCTTTTTCTTCCACAGAACCAATTAATTTGACGACATAACCCAGTTGTTGCGCCAAAGCAACATCATCAGGAGTAATCGTTGAAATACCTTGGTGTCTAACTTCTTCAAAATCTATTGTTGTTCCAAAAGCAAATTGGCTTAAGATAGCCACTTTATATGCCGCATCAATCCCTTCAACATCATTTGTAGGGTCACTTTCAGCATAGCCCAATGCTTGTGCCTTAGACAATGCTTCCTCATAGGACCAACCTTCTTCAACCATCTTAGTCATCATATAGTTAGAGGTACCGTTTAAGACCCCTAGAACACGCGTAATTTTATCTGACGTAAATGAATTTGCTAAGGTTCTCAAAATAGGAATGCCACCTGCCACTGCTGCTTCGTAATAAAAAGCCTGGTTACGTGCTTCAGCAAACCCTCTAATTTCAGATCCATGCAATGCAATCAAATCCTTATTGGCTGTAACAACATGTTTTCCAGCTTCGAGAGCTTTTAAAATAAAGGTTTTGGCAGGCTCAATACGGCCCATAAGTTCAACAACAATTTGACAATCAGGATCTGACACTATGGCATCAATAGAAGTTACAAAATCATAGTGATAGCCTTTGTCTAGCAATCGTTGTTTTTCATTTTCATCACGCACTAAAACTTTTGAGATTTGAATGTCCGTTCCTAGCGCTGCTGTCATTTTTTTACCATTTTCCTCTAATAAAAAAGGAATTCCACTGGCAACTGTTCCAAAACCAAGTAATGCTATTTTTAGTGACATACATTTCTCCTTACTGACACAATCTTTCTTTACAGTGATATCTTTTTGATATTTGCATTATTATACCAGATTTTTTTCAAATTTTACAGAAGATTGACAATCATTATTTGTTATTTTTAGAGAGAAATTTAATGCCCATTTTATTTTTAAAATGTTATAATACAACTATCACTTTATGAGGTAACTAACATGCGCCGGCAAAAAAAACAACAAAAGAAAATCATTCCCCTTTTTCTAATCCTGTTATTTTCAACACTCTTGCTCTTTACAGGATTTTTATTCAAAAAAGAACTCCAAGCAAAACTTTTACCTTCTCAAAACAGAACTGAGACTGTCAATAAGTCTAACAAGGTTTCAAAAAATACCACTAATCAGGCCAAAAAAAGGCAATCTCTTTCCAATGATTCTCAAACTTGGATCAAAAAAACTAGTCCTGTTAAAGTTCCTATTTTAATGTACCACGCTATCCATGTTATGGCTCCTGAGGAAGCAGCAAATGCCAATTTAATTGTTGCACCCGACCTTTTCGAAAGTCAAATCAAAGCCTTGAAGGAAGCTGGTTACTACTTCCTAACACCTGAAGAAACTTACCGTGTTCTTACTAAAAACGAAGTTCCATCCGAAAAAATAGTCTGGTTGACTTTTGACGATAGCATGATTGATTTTTATCATGTAGCTTATCCAATTCTAAAAAAATACAATGCCAAGGCTACAAATAATGTCATCACTGGTTTAACAGAAAAAGCAAGTGTGGCTAATTTGACAGTCCCTCAAATGAAAGAGATGAAAGAACATGGCATGTCCTTCCAAGACCATACTGTTAATCATCCTGACTTATCACAACAAGATTCTGCCACACAAGAACTTGAAATGAAAGATTCTATGGTTTACCTTAACCAAGAACTCGATCAAAGGACGATAGCTATTGCCTATCCGGCCGGTCGTTATAATGAGACAACACTTGATATCGCAAAACAGTTAGACTATCAATTAGGTTTAACAACAAATGAAGGACTAGCCAGTGCTGATGATGGTTTACTTTCGCTTAACAGAGTTCGTATCTTACCCAATACCAGTGCCGAAATCCTGTTATCGCAAATTAAGATACCATAAGAAAATGTCTTCTGAAGTTTTTCAGAAGACATTTTTTTAGATAAATAATTGCATGTTGGCTTGTTCACTATCTCCAATAAATGTTGCGACTCCTCCATACTCAACAAAATCAAAGAGTTCCTCTTTTTCAATCCCCATTAAATCCATTGACATGGTGCATGCCACAAATTTTACGCCAAGTTCATGAGCTTGTTGAATCATTTCTGGAAGAGCGTCAACGTTTTTGTCTTTCATGATTTTCTTAATCATTTTTTGTCCGGCACCGCCCATATTCATTTTAGACAATGGCAATTGATTAGCACTCTTAGGCAACATTATGTCAAATAGCTTTGCCATTCCCTTTTTCTTAACCGGTTCCTTCTTGAGAATAGAGAGTCCCCAGAAGGTAAAGAAGATGGTGACAGGTTTACCAAAAGATGCCGCTCCCGTAGCTATGATCATCGAAGCAATAGCCTTGTCAAAGTCACCACTGAAAACAACCATTGTGGCACCATTTTTGGTTTCTTGAAGGACCCCTTCTTGAGGCATTAAACTTTTCTGAGCTACTTCTTGACCACGACCTTTTTTCAAAGTTGCAATGACCTTATTGTTTTCAATTTTATTGTCTAGGATAGTATTTCCGGTATTAGCAGCCCAATTTTCAACATCTGCTGAAAAACCAAAGTCACTGGCTTCTACTTTTAAGACTTGGCCATCTTGCATCTTATCCATAGCTTGTTTGACTTTTAAGATGGGGCCAGGACATTGAAGGCCACAAGCATCCAATGTCATCATTTCTTGATTAATTGACTGAGAATGATTATTGGTTTTGATATCCTCTAAAGGGTCAACGAAGTCTTCTTTTTTCACATAGAACTCCTTCAATTGATAATTAGCATGTTTATAGGTCTTGTAACCACCATCTAAATTTTTAGCGGAAAATCCAGCTTGTTCTAAAACACGGGTAGCATTATAACCTCGTTGACCAACTTGGCAATAGACATAAATGGTCTTGTCTTTCGGTAGTTCCCCTAAACGGTCTCGCAGTTGATTGAGTGGAATCTGAACGGACCCCTCAATTGTTCCTGTTGTTAATTCAAAGTCTTCACGGACATCTAAAAAGAAGGCATTTTTTTCTTTAAGCTCTTCAATGTCTGACCATTGGAATGTCTCAAGCTTACCAGACATCACGTTATCTGCAACATAACCTAGCATGTTTACTGGATCTTTTGCTGATGAATAAGGTGGGGCATAAGCTAATTCTACAGCTGCCAATTGATCAGCTCTTGCCCCAAATTTAATAGCGGTAGCTATGACGTCAATTCGTTTTTCAACCCCTTCTGTTCCTACAGCTTGAGCACCAAGAATCTGACCCTCTTTTCCAAAAAGTAATTTAAGGGCAATTGGTGAGGCACCAGGGTAATAACCTGCGTGAGAATTTGGATGGATATGAATGGCATTGTATTCAATCTTATTCATTTTGAGTTGGCGTTCGCTATTTCCTGTTGAGGCTGCCGTTAATTCAAAGATTTTTGCGACAGATGTCCCTTGAGTTCCAGGATAAGCTGTATCTATGCCATTAATCACATCTGCCACTATACGTCCTTGTCGATTTGCTGGCCAAGCTAGTGGAATATTAGTTGGTTTTCCAGTAATGGTATCCACTACTTCAATTACATCACCGATAGCATAAATATGCTCTGCCGAGGTTTGCAGATTAGGAGTTACTTTGATAGCCCCTTTATAGCCTAGTTCTAAGCCTGCATTTTCAGCTAGTGTGTTTTCTGGAAGAACACCAATTGATAAAATGGTCATATCAGTCGCTAGAGATTTGCCACTATTCAACAATAGGAGGTTTCCCTGATCAACAATTTTTGATAAGCCATCATTCAAAATAAGGTTAACACCATGCATATTGATTTGAGCATGTAATTGTTGTGCCATTTCAAAGTCAAGTGATGGCATAACTTGTGGTGCCATTTCAATCACATTAACTGATAAGCCTAATTCGACTAGGTTTTCCATCATTTCTAATCCAATAAAACCACCACCAATAACTGTTGCCGTTTGAACATGATGTTCAGCAATATAAGCTTTAATCAAATCCATATCTGGAATGTTTCTTAAGGTAAAAACATTGTTTGCCGTTTCAAAGCCCGGAATGTTTGGTTTGATTGCCTTGGCTCCAGTCGAGATGATCAGTTCATCAAAAGACTCTACATATTCTTCTTGTCTTTTATAATCATATACAGTTACTGTTTTGGCATCTTTATCAATAGACTTTACTTCTGAAAAGTTTCGAATGTCAATTCCATACTGTGCACTCATTCCTTCAACTGTCTGAAGCAATAAATTGTCACGTTCCTTGATGCTACCACCAATATGGTAGGGGAGGCCACAATTAGCAAAAGAAATATATTCCCCTTTTTCAAATAAAATAATCTGATCTTCTTCATTTAAACGACGTAATCTGGTTGCTGCAGTCGCTCCCCCTGCAACGCCACCAATGATAAGAATTTTTTTAGCCATAAGAACTCCTTAAGTTTTTCTATAGCTTATTATATACCCTATAAGGTATTTTGTAAAGTTAAAACTTATTCCTCCATTATAGTAGTTGCAGAATTTCTAAAATCTATTTTTTGTCCACTTTCTTTAAGATGTTCTAGATGAAAATCGTACTGGCTTGAAAAGGTTAGCGAATAGAGAATGTCAAGTAAGACATGCACAGAAATATTAGTGGTGAAGTTCCCGATTTTTGAAAATAATTTTTCACGTGTCGTCATTGGTAAAAAAAGATCGACCTCTTGCGATAATTGGTTATTTCCAATACTTGTTATGCCAATAGTTTTGATCTTGGCTTTTTTTGCAATTAAAACAATATCAAGGATTGGTTGTGTTTCACCAGATGTTGAAATAAAAATGGCTATGGCATTTGGCATCATATTATGGGCAACATAACGCTCTTCGCCAAGTGTTGTTGCGATATGAACGGTTTTACCAATTCGCCTCATTTTAAGGGCGAAATCCTCTGCTAAAATGATATTGGCACTTTGAGCAAAAATATAAATCATCTCAGCTTGACTCAGCAATTTCTTAGCTTTAGATAATTGATCGTAGTGTAATAAGCTGATTAAATCATCTATTGTAGCCTTTTCTAAAATACCAATTTTTTTAGCAATCGACATGGGATTGTCTAGTGCGGAAAAGGGAATATTACTATCAACTTTGGTAAAACTTCTAGTCAAATAATCATGTTCCGCTAAATAGGCTTTTTTAAAATCAACCCAACCTTTAAAGCCGAGCTTTTTAGCAATCCTAACCAATGTTGATGGTTGGGTATAAGTCTTTTTGGCAATAGCTTGAACACTTAAATTTTCAAGCACTTCCACTTCTCTCAGGATAAATGCTACCGTTACAGCTTCTGCTGGTGAAAAAGGATAAGTCTCCAACTCTTCTTTAATTAACATCTGCTACCCTCCTTTTGAACTCACTCCTAGAGTAACAAATTTATTTACAAAAGGCATTTAAAAAATGAAAATATTTGTAAAAAAAATTTCAAGTCTTCAAGGATATCTTGTTTCTCAGCGAATATAGATTATACTCTGGTTATAAGATGAAATGACATAAGGAGGAAATCATGCTTAAAATTGCAACTATTGGTGGAGGCAGCAGCTATACCCCAGAACTTATGGAAGGATTTATCAAACGTTATGAAGAATTTCCTGTAACAGATATCTGGTTAGTTGATGTCGAGGAAGGAAAAGAAAAGCAGGAAATTGTTGGTGCCATGGCTCAGCGCATGTGGGATGCTAGTCCCTATGATGTTACCGTTCATTTGACGCTTGATCGTGAGGAAGCCCTTAAAGACGCTGATTTTGTAACCACTCAATTTCGTGTGGGGCAATTAAATGCGAGAATTAAAGATGAAAGAATTCCTCTATCTTATGGCATGTTGGGGCAAGAAACAAATGGCCCTGGGGGTATATTCAAAGCCTTTCGTACCATTCCAGTAATTCTTGATATTGTTGAAGATATGAAGCGCCTCTGTCCTGATGCTTGGTTGATTAACTTTGCCAACCCTTCAGGTATGGTCACCGAAGCCGTACTGCGTTATGGTAAGTGGGAAAAAGTTATGGGACTATGTAATCTACCCGTAATGGCCAAAAAAGTGGAGGCCAAAGTTCTGGAAATGTCTGAGGAGGACCTCATCTACAAATTTGCAGGTTTAAACCATTTTCACTGGCACAGAGTCGCTGATAACAAAGGACAGGACTTGACCATGTCCTTAATTGATAAATTGTATGAAGATGACAATCACCTACCAAAAAACATTTTTGATGTTCCATTCTTCAAAGAACAATTAGAACAGATGAAGATGATTCCTTGTGGTTATCACAATTACTATTACCGTTTTGAGGAAATGTTGGCACATGGCATCAAGGAGTATGAGACTATCGGAACACGTGCAGAGCAAGTTTTTGCCTTAGAGGAAAGCCTTTTTGACCTCTATCGTGATCCAGAACTCAATTACAAACCCAAAGAATTAGAAGAACGTGGCGGTGCCCATTATTCTGATGCTGCTTGCGAAACCATTGCATCAATCTATAGTAACAAAAATACGGAAATGGTCGTTTCAACGCGCAATAATGGTGCCCTAACCGACTTGCCAGCAGATTGTGCTGTAGAAGTCACAGCAGCAATCGGTGCAGCTGGTGCTCGAAATGTAGCCTTTGGTCATTTACCAACCGCTGAAAAGGGCTGGTTACAAGTCATGAAAGCCACGGAACTCTTAACTATTGATGCTGCTGTCACAGGGGATTATGGAACTGCTTTACAAGCATTCACCATCAATCCCTTAATCCCATCAGGGGAAAGCGCCAAAAATGTGTTGAACGAACTCCTTCTTGCACACAAAAAACACCTTCCACAATTCTCCAAAAAAATAGCCCAATTGGAAAAAGAAGGTATTCAAATCAAAGATCCAAAAGTCAGAAAAATGTGTCAGGAAGAAAGCACTAAACAAGCATAGATAGATTAAGTCATTAGAGCTTTGACATTTGGTTCGATCATAAAAAACCTCACTACAATAATGTAGTGAGGTTTTACTGTGCTTATCAACTCTATTATTTAAGAGTAACAATAACACAAGTTACTCTGTTGGCGATATAATAGGCTTTTTAGCCTTTACTCAGAGTTTGGCAGGAATTTTGGCATAAAATGGAATCTAGTCCTGCACTAATTACATTTTGAGTGATTTCTTCTGATACTGTTTTATCTAATGCATTAAACCAGTGACTATATGTATTCAAAGTTGTAGATTTATCAGCATGTCCCATTCGTCTTGCTACATATAAAATGTCCTTCTGCAAAACATTTATAAGATAGGAAGCATGGCTATGTCTCAAACCTTTTCCTGTTATCACCGGTACTCCAACTTCTTGAGCTTTTCTCTTGATAATTCGACAGATTGTTGATTTACAAAACGGTTCACCAAATCGTGAAATGATGTAATCTGTATCTTGATTGGAAACTTGATTTTTTCGCCAGTTTTCCAATACTGATATTGTCACATCATCTAATTCAACTAGGCGCTCTCCTGCTGGTGTTTTGGTTTGGTCTTTGCGATACCAATTTCCATTTTCATCCTTTTCCAAGGTTGTATGAACCTTCAAGAATTTGTGTTCGAAATCGACATCTTCCCACCATAACGATAAACCTTCACTCACACGAACACCTGTCATATAATATAACCAAATAGTTGTAAACCACTGTAATTCTTCATAATCTTGCAAATCAAATGATTTAATAAAGTTCTGAAACTCAATATAAGTCCAAAATGGTGTATCAGGGTGCTTGCCTCTAGGATTATCTAACGCCTTACATGGCATAGTTGAAATATATCCTAATCTCTCAGCATAACCCATGCATGCCTTAAATCGTGACCATAAATTCTTCGCGTAGTTTTCAGAGTAATGTTCAATGATATGTAATCTAAAAGATTCACAATCTCTAGCTGTTATCCCTTTTAAAGGTTTGGAGCCAAAATACTGAATAAATAACTTGTGATGTGGCAAAGCAGTTTTATAAGTTACAGCTTGAACCTTTTGCTTATAGGCTCTTAGATAAATGCTATTCATGTAACTTTCAAATGTTATATTGTAATTTTCAATACTAAGATTATTATTAAACTCATACCTAATTCGGACCAGTTCATCATACGCTTCTTTCATTGTACTAAATGGCTTACCATACTGATTCTTTCTAGCTTTCTTTTGAACTCGTTTACCTGTTACAGGGTCAACACCAAGATCAGCTTGATAAAATATTTTACCATTCTTATCACAATAAACACCTTTGTATTTTTTTTGATTTTTTGTAGTCATCTTTAATTCTCACTTTCTAAACTTTCTTCAGAGAGTGAAATTCCGATTAACTCTTCTACAATATCTTTAGGAGCAATACCAAGTCTTCTATTGTCAAAGGGCGATTTACTTAATTGTACCGCATTATGGTCAACATTGCGAGCTTCTTCAAACTTTTTTACTGCTATTCTTTTTGCTTCTTTAATGATATTTCTTGCCGTATGTTCCGGAAAACCAATATTCATCAAGTTTTTATATGTTACTGTTTTCATACCTCCACTCCTGTCAAAAAAATTACTTCCTCCGTGGGTATGATTGGTTAAATCGTGCATGGGCATCTCACCCGCTGTCCTTTTACGATGGCAGCCTGAACGTTCAGAAGTATCATTGTCCTTATTTGTGGTCATGGCAGATAGAGAACCACTCTATTTTATAGCTAATAATTTTCGCTCCTATCACGGCGTATCTCACTAAATTGCTCGACAAATAAGAAAGTCCCACCTCGGTTTATTCAATTGTCAATGAACAAATCAAGGAGAGACTATTTTATTTTTTGTTTAATTCTTTGAGGACAGTCTGATAGTCCAAGAATATAATCCGTACTAACGTTATAGAGTGCAGAGAGTTTTATAAGTATTTCAGCTGTAAGAACTATCTCACCTCTCTCAATCTTTGCATAATTTGTGGAAGAGAACGATAGTTTTTCAGCTACAAATTTCTGAGTGAAGTCATTGTCTTCTCTCAAGTCCCTTATACGTTGGTACATATAGCTTTCTCCTATGAAAAGTATAGAATACTTTTAGAAGAAAACTTGGAAATTGTCATAATATGACAGCTGATATATTACCTCAATATTACTGAAGTTTATTGATAAAATTTAAATCAATAAATCATAATTTCATGATATAAGTAAAAATATTAAAGTAAATATTATTAAGCTAATTGCCAAATTCATTAACAAATTTCAATTGTAAATGCTTTGCGAGATACTTCGCCTTTTTCAACATAAGTGACATGAGTTTTATCGATAAAGTTGTCCGTTTCTGTCAAAGAGGTAGATAAGCCACTCCACGGTTCCAGAGCAATAAATGGTCCTTTATTGGTTGTTGTCCAAACAACTAAGAAAGGAAAATCTTCAAATGATACCTTTAATCCTTTTTGATGATTTTTGGTTTTCAAAGCAACCTTTCGAGATTTAAGGTTATCAAACGTCAACGCATCATGTTTAAACAGTTCATAATTCAAGTCTAAAATTCTTGTTTTAGATAGCATTGGTTGACGTTTTGAAAAATCAAGAAGTCCCGTCTCTGGGAAACTTTCTGGAATCGTGCAATCTTCTTCCAATTCGAATTCTAGGTAATAGTCATCAAATGCTTCATCCTCTAATAATGGACAATTAAATCCTGGATGGCCTCCAATAAAGAATGGCATCGCATCTAACTCACCTAAATATCGAATTGCATATTCTGTTTCCAACCTCTTACCATCCAAGCGGTAGGTTAGTTGGAGTTCAAATGGAAATGGGTATTGCTTTAACATCTCGTCGTCAGATAAAATACGAAACTGTATCTCATTTTCGGTATGTTTTACTAAATCAAAAGTGCGTTTTCTGACAATCCCATGGCGAGGCATGGATCCAGAAATTGTTTTTTCACCAACCTGAAAAGTGGCCCCATCATTTCTTAGACTACCACAGATAGGAAAGAGAACTGGTGCCTGACCACCCCAGTACTCTGGATTACCTTGCCAAAGATATTCCACACCATCTCGATCTTTAATCGAACTGATGGTCGCCCCCTCTGGTTTAAATTCAACCGTTAATTCATCATTTTTTAATTTCATTAGTTGATTCCCCAATTATACTCTATGATTGCTGAAAAGGCATATAGTCCATTTCATATCTAACATTCCCTTTTAACGAACCTTCTAAGAGATTGTTAAACAATGTTTTGAAGTCATCCCATTCTAAATCTGAATGACAAATCCATTCTCCTCCAGTAGAGACATACCATTTCCCTAGAGATTTTAAAACATTCTGATCGATGTATAGAATATATGGACATTTTTCAAAATTAACAATATAAACTTTTTCATAGGCAGAAGTTAAAACACCGTCTGTCACTCTTTTTAATGTTTTAAACATAGGTACACACTTTCATAGTAAGGATTAATCAATGACTTGAGTTTCAGCAACTTTCTTGTACCAATGCGCTGATTTTTTAGGATAACGTTCTTGTGTCTCAAAATCAACATAGAAGAGACCGTAACGTTTCTCATATCCATTTGACCATGAGAAAACATCCATCAGAGACCAGATAAAGTATCCTTTAACGTTAGCACCATCTGAAATCGCATCAGAAATCACTTCCAAATGTTTTTTCACGTAGTCAATACGACCATCATCATAAACTGTTCCGTCTACAAATTCATCCTTATAACCAAGACCATTTTCAGTAATGTAAATCTTTTTATAATTAGGATAGTCTGCTTTTACCCGCATAATTTGATCATATAGACCTTGAGGATAAATAATCCAATCCCAATCTGTTTTCGGAACATTTACTGGTGCTTCTCTTCTACCAACACCTTTAATTTGGTATTTGGAACTTCCTTTTTCACCTTTACCGTTATGAATGATTTCAGTCTCACCATCAAAAGCTTGCATCCAATCACTCATGTAGTAGTTAATTCCAAGGAAATCATTCAAATCTTTAGCCGCTTCGAGAATAGAAAAGTCTTCTTCACGAAGATCTAGTTCACCTCCGTTTGCTGCTAAAATGTGCTGAACGCCTTCCATTGTCTTCTCAGAATAACGGCCAAGGTAAGTCGCATCCAAGATAAATTTGTTGTGAATAATATCTTCTAATTCTGCAGCACGCACGTCATCTGGATTAGCTGGATCATAAGGGTATTTAGTTGGTAGAGCATGAACGACACCGATTTCTCCTTTGTAACCTTTATCTTTATAAAGCTTAACTGCACGTGCATGGGAAACCATCATATTATGATGAGATTGGAAGACCTTTGCCAAATCATATTGGATACCTGGAGGGAACTTACCAACTAAGTATTGCCCGTCACCGATAGGTCCAATTTCATTGAAGGTAGTCCAGTAGTTCACTTCCGGAAACTCTTCGAAACAGAAGGCAGCATAGGCAACAAAATGGTCAATATTGTCACGATTTAAAAAATCACCGTTTGAATGCAAGGCTTCTGGTGTATCAAAATGATGCAAGGTAACGAATGGTTCTACACCACGCTTATGACATTCTGCAAATAAATTATGATAGTACTCAACTCCTTTGCGATTGACCTCACCATATCCAGTAGGGAATACACGAGACCAAGCAATCGAAATACGGATTCCATTGACATCGTATTCTTCAGCCAGCTTTAAGTCGACAGGATAACGATTATAAAAATCACTTGCAGGTTCTGCTGTGTACCAATAATTGTCTTCTAAATATTTATCCCATGCAACCGGGCCTTTACCATCTGTTTTAGTTGCTCCTTCTGCCTGGTAAGCTGCTGTTGCTCCACCGAAAATAAAGTCTTTTGGTAATGTTTTAGTCATTTCAATTCCTCTTTCTAATGAAAAAAAGAAAGGGAAGAGCAGATTATTCTCGGATAAGCTACTCCGTTAATCTCACTATTCCCTTACATGTATAGCATTAGCCTTCGATTTGTTGTGTTACAAAGTCCAAAGCACCTTGACCATCACGGGTCAATCCGATATATTGTGCACCCTCAGTTTTAGCCAACTTAATACCGAGTTTGTCAGTTTCTAATTTCATATCTTCATAGTTAGATGCCACTTGAGGCGCCAAGATAACTAATTGATATTGAGGTAAAATTTCACGGTGAGCACCATAACTACCAGCCGCAGCTGTTACAGGAGCTCCGTATTCTTTAGCAGCCTTGTTCAAGGCATTCGCTAGAAGACCACTTGTACCGCCACCTGCACAAAGGACGAGAACGTTTGTTTGTTCTTTAATTTCTTTAGTAACGCCAGCATTTTCAAGAATAGCGTCTGCTTTTGCTGTGTTGAAGTTAGCAGCAACTTTTTCTTTCAAACTATCAGATGATTTACCTGAACGTTCTTCTTCTAAAATTTGTTGGTCATAGACTTTCAAGAATGGGTAGTAAATAAGTACGTCTACAACAATCAAAGTCAAAGCAAGAACAAATGACCAAAGACCAAAACCAGTACCCATGATAATACCTAGAGGACCAGGTGTTGTCCATGGCAAGTTCACACTAAAGCTGTTCATACCAAGAACATCAACGAAGAATTTGAAGATCCATACGTTTGCAATTGGAGCAAAAACAAATGGAATAAAGAAGATTGGGTTCAAAACAAGAGGTGCACCAAATAAGATTGGCTCATTAACACCGAAGAAGGTTGGAACAACTGATGCACGACCGATTGCTTGGTTACGTTTTGATTTTGTCAACCACATGAACATGAATGGCACCACAAGAGTTGCACCTGTACCACCCATCGTTACGATAAACATTTGAGTTCCTGAAGTCAAGATTTTATCAGCGTGTTGTCCAGCTTGAAGTAATTGGAAGTTTGTTTCAATATTGGCATAAGTAATAGCAGCAATAGCAGGTTCAACGATTGATGGCCCATGAATACCAACGAACCAGAAAAGAGCATAGGCACCAAAGATAATCGTGATTCCAAGATAACCATCAGCTGCTGTAAAGAGCGGTGCAAGTAATGTTCCGATTGCTTCAGCAACACTTGTACCAACAGTATTACGAACAATGATATCAAGAGCATAGAGAGTTACAATTGATAATGTGAATGGGATTAAGTCTTTGAAAACCTGCGAAATGTTCGGTGGAACTTCGTCTGGCATGCGAATAGAAACGTTATTTTTTACACAGACTTTGTAGATATTGACAATGACAAAAGCTGAGACGAAGGCTGAAAGAAGACCTTTAGTCCCTAAGAAGCCACTTGCAAAGCCTCCTTCAATTGCATCTGATGCCAAAATCAAGAAACCAGTGATTGAGGCAAGCATAGTCGACAAGAAGTTGATTTGGTTTGTACTTTCAAGATCACGGTTTACAGAATCAGTTAATGATTTTGCAGTTGTTCCAGCAACCAAAAGTGCGACCACACCCATTGTGTAGTTGTAAGGTTTCATCAACATCCCAACTACTTCTTCACTCCAATTAAATCCAAAGATGTTTGGAACAAAAGCAATCAGAAGGAAAATACTTGAGAATAAGATAACTGGCATGCTGGCAATAAAGCCATCACGGATAGCACGTAAGTAGATATTACGTGAGATTTTCTCGAAAAATGGTTTCCCTTTTTCAATTTGAGCAATTAGTTTATTCATTAGTTTGTACCTCTCTTATAAAGTTCGATCATATGTTTCATCATATCTTTCAATAGAAGAGTTGTCATCAAGTGGTCTTGCCCGTGCATCAAAGTCACACTAAAGGCTAGATCTTCACCTGCTGCTTCTTTTTGAAGTAGACTTGTTTGAGCATGGTGTGCTTCAACAATGCTTGAATTAGCAGATTCCACCAACTCTTCAGCTTTTTCAAAGTCGCCATTTTGTGCCGCTTTTAAAGCATCTAATAATTTGGAACGTGCTTCACCAGCATAAGATACAATTTCAAATCCCAAGAGGGTAATTTCTTCTCTATTCATTTTATAAGCTCCTTTATTCATTTTTGATTTCAGTGATTAGAGTAAGCGTTGTACATGTAATACAATATAAAACTTTTCACTTTCATGAATCGCTACACCTGTTTCTGAGGCTATGATTTGATAAATTTTATCACCAACATCATAAGCTTCAGGATAGGCTATCTGAATATGTTTCCCCATATCCATGAGAGGCCCATTATCATTTGGACTTCTATCCAAATATTGAAGGAAGTATGTTAGATGGATCATTAAGCGATCGTAAAAATTACTATTTTCTTTTGTTCGCTTAATTCCTAATCTTTCTAACTCTTCTTGCACTTTTGATAACACCGATCGTGTTAAGTCTACTTTAGGTGACTTTTCAACAGCCGTTACCCCTTTTGCATTGATGAAATGTAAGGCTATCCTCCCAATCTCATCATCAGGTAAATCATTCAAGAGTTTCTGACGAAACATCGCCAAAGCTTCTTTTGCAATGACATACTCTATGCTATATTCTTGTGAAATATTCGGCAACTTACTTTCTTGATAATTATCTTCAAGAACCGCCTTATATGCACAATGAATATGGTCCGTTAAGGTAACATAGAGATATTCTTGAACAGGATAGGAATATTTGCTTGACAAGGTTTCAATCACATCATAGGTGACTGTGATAAAGTCTAATGGCACATCTTTTAGCAAGGTCATGAAATTTTCTTGCGATTCTGTGCTTTTTAAGGAAAAGACTTTTTCAATCTTATCAGCAATAACGAGATCTCCTTTTCGTTTCTGAAAAGTAATCCCAAGTCCCATCACCACAAACTGTTGATCATGCTCATCTTTTACTAAAGCGACATTATTATTAAGGGCTTGTAAAACACGATACATTTATTACCTCCCCCTCTTGATTTATAATTGGATAGAAAAAGAGACCACAAATAAACTAAAGATAGCAAAGGCTTACCTTCCATTCATTTGTAGTCTCGCCTATTCGTAATAGTTACGATCTACCCGTATTCGATTTATGAACTTATTATAACACAGGACAAGAGGTTTGTAAACCCTTTCTGTTTAAAAAAATGACATTTTTTAAAATTTTGTTTGTTTTATGTTGTTATAATGTTTAAATGCGTTTTGTCCAAGGTGTTGCTGTTTCTTTCAAGACCTTGTTCAATTCATCAATATTTTGGAATCCGGTAGTACGTAACCACTCACGAGCAGCTCCTTCACCTTGTTCAATATAGTCTTTGACACTGCCGGCCCAAGTTGCACGCCCACAAAGGACACCGTTAAAGTTTGCACCAGATTCTTTAGCAAAAACCAAAGTGTCTTGGAAAAGCTTAGCTGATACGCCTGCGCTCAGGTAGATATATGGAAGGTGAGTCGCTTCATCCTGTTGTTTGAAATAAGAAGCAGCTTCTTCCTTAGTATAGACCACTTCAGCTTGACCGAAGCCTTCTACGAAATTCATATTGACTGGAACTTCTACCTTCAAGACATCAATACCAAAACGGTCATCAGAAAAGACTTTCATTGCTTCAATAACCTTGCGTGGTTTAACTTTGGCATATTCTGCACTTGAAGAATCAGCGATTTTCTCATCATATGCCAGAATTTCGAGATAAAACGGAATATCTTCAGCTGTACATTCTGAACCGATACGTTCAATATAAACTTGTTTCTGACGATTTGTCGCTTCATCACTATCGACATCATAGTAGAGCAAGAATTTAATGGCATCTGCCCCTTCTTCTTTCAAACGCTTTACAGACCAATCAACTAAGCAATCTGGTAAGCGTTTCGTGCTAGTGGTGTCATAGCCTGTTTTTTCATAAGCGAGAAGCAACCCTGCGTCTTTATGAAGTACCTTAGTGGCAGGCAAACCGTATTCAGGATCCAAAAGCATAGATGAAGCAAATGGCGTCAATTCTTCAGAAACCAATACTTTAAGCTCTTCCATTTGAGCAACTGTTGGTTCATCAGTTTGATGTTGTGCCATCAAACGTTTTAGAGCACCACGTTGGTCAAATGCTAATGCTGAAATAATACCATTTTCATCACTTAATTTTTCCATATAACGACGTTTTTGTTCTGTTAATACCATGATTATACCTCTTCTACTTTAATACGTTCAAATAATGCTGAATAGTTTGCCATATTAACATGGCCGGTTTGTTTTTCCTGGGCATTTAACATCCCCAAACAATTGGCTTTTTTCAATAGCTCTTCATCTGATTCTGCATGGTAAAGAGCTGATGTAATTCCTGCTACCGTTGAATCACCCGAACCTACTGGGTTGACTACTTCTATTTTTGGAATCGTCACCTGATAATACGAATCAATATGTTTGGCAAAAGCACCCTTAGAACCTAGTGATACAATCACCCATTCTACTCCGTCAAATAAATCTTGATCAAGGGCTGCTTTTAAAACACTAGTATCACTCGTAACTTCCATATTTAAGAGCTGAGACAATTCTTCTGTATTGGGCTTGATTACTGTCGGTTTTGCATGTCCCTTCAAAACTTCTAATAAGCCTTGGCCAGAACAATCTAACACCACAGGCTTCTGATAACTCTCACAAATCTCAATCATTTTAGAGTAAAAGTCCACAGGCAATCCCTTTGGCAAGCTACCTGAAATAGAAATAATACTTACTTGTTTGACCAGTCTTTCAAAGTGCTCTAAAAAAACTTTACCTTCCTCATCAGAGATAGTTGGTCCTGACTCTAAAATCTCTGTTTGCTGACCTTCATGTAAAATCGCAATACAGTTACGTGTTTCTCCTGATATTGGTGAAAAATCATGCTCAATACCAACTTGATCTAATTCCTTTTGGATAAATTCACCAATTTTGCCACCCAATAAACCAGTAGCAAGAACATCATCTCCGACTTTAGAAAGAACTCGTGTAACATTTAAGCCCTTACCTCCAGGGGTTTTGTGTGTTTCAGCAACACGGTTAACCGTATCTAGATTAAAGACATCCAGTTGATAAGCAATATCAACCGACGGATTCATAGTGACTGTTAAAATCATGATTCACCTCTTAGTCGTGGTATTCTCCGCGATCCCATTTTTCTAAAAACTCATCGAAGAAATGCGGATCAGCTTGTCCTTGATTCAAACTTTCAACTTTTGCAATTTTTTCAATCAACGCTTTGTTTTCTTCAGTTGGTTTATATTCTGTATGGATAAATGCTTCAATAATATCCGTCATTAATAAGCCACCAGTGATTTTACCACCAAAACCAATTACATTAGCATTCAACTCTTCTTTAGCGTAGATTGCAGAAGTCATATCTCGGACTAAAGCTGAACGAATTCCTGGCACCTTGTTTACAGCATTATTGATTCCGACGCCAGTTCCACAGATACAAACACCTAAATCTGCTTCACCACTCGCAACAGCTTCACCCACTTTTTTTCCAAAAATTGGATAGTGAGTCCGAACATTGTCATAGGTTCCACAATCAATGACTTCATAACCTTGAGTCTTCAAGTAGTCAACAACAGCAATTTTATCGTTTGTTACAATATGGTCACAGCCAACAGCAATTTTCATCTTATTTTACCTCTTGATTATATTATTTTTTATTAGCACATTTTGTTAAGCATGTCGACACGGATTTGGTGACGACCACCGTCATACTCACCTTCGACAAATCCTTTAGCAATGTTTTTTGCAACGCCAGGACCAACAATTTCAGACCCCATTGTAATAATGCGAGAATTATTGTGCCCACGGGTCATATAAGCTGAACGTTCATCTGAGACTTCAGCAGCAATCATGCCTTTAATTTTAGTAGCCGTCATAAATGAGCCAACACCGTATGCATCAATTACGATTCCTAGGTTAACATCGTTAGCAGTTACTTCTTTAGCTACTGCTAGTGTTGTATCAACAAAATCACGTCCTTCAGCAGAAACATCTTGGACATCATGACCAAGTTCTACCAAATAAGATTTAACGATTTCTTTCAATTCTAAGCCTGCTTTATCAGCACCAATAATAACTGTCATCTGTTTTCTCCTGTTTAAAAATGTTGTTTTGTTTGATTTACAATTATATTATAAACATTAAAAAACATCTTGTCAACCATTTTTGTTTATTTTTTGTTTATTTTTTGTTTGTTTGTTTCTAAAAAAAAGAACATCTATCATAGAATGTTCTTTTAAATCATGACCAAACTAGCTGCGAAGACGATAATGTTAACATTATTTTTGCCTGGCAAGAATTTAAGCCTTGTTAATTAATTATTTCCGTCCATTTCGCGAGTTGACTGACCTTTTCCTCGTCTTTTTTATCGGTTATAACAGCTGTTAACTGTGAAAGTTGGCAAAAGACTGAAAAATCCTCTTTTCCTATTTTTGAACTATCCAGCAGAAGATATTGTTCAACCGATCGGCTAATCGCTAAACGTTGGGTATAAGCCTCTTCAACTGTTGAAGTCATAACATCATCTTCACGATTACCATTTGCACTAAAAAACATTTTACTAAAGTGCATTTTTTCTAGACTTGTATTTGTCACTTCTCCTACAAATGATTCCGTGACCTGCCGCATCTCACCTCCTAAGAGAAAAACTTTAAATGTCTCTGATTTTTTCTTAAGTAAGATATTAAATACAGGCAAACAGTTTGTTACGACACTCAATCGTTGATTATTGATTTCTTCTGCAAAACTCTCAACCGTAGTACCAGGACCTAAAAAGATAGTATCCCCTTCTTCAATGATATTTGCGGCTAATTTAGCAATATGGCGTTTTTCTTCTATATTTAATGTATGTTTTTCTTTATGTGAAATCTCTCGGTATTGGAAAGCTGAATTACTTCTTGCTCCACCATGAATTTTTTTTAGCAAACCTTGTTCTTCCAGTTCGATTAAGTCTCTACGAACGGTCATATCTGTTACACCAAAAGATTCCATAATTTCAGAAATACGAACAGTCCCTTTTTTGTTAACTAATTTCGTAATCTCTTCTAAACGTTGAAATTTATTCATTTTACAGCCTCCTTTATTTTATTATATCTCTTCCTTAAACATTATTCAACATTTTTTGTTTGTTTTTTAAACAAAACTCATAGATAAATTATTATTACTATTTTCTTATTAAGGTGTGAACAATTAAGTCAAAATATGAATATTAAGCGCTTGCTTCTAATAAATCTTGAATATCTTTATACTATAACGAAATCTCCTCATCAAACTGCTTGTCAACTCCGTTATCAAAATTCAGGATTTTTAGAAATTTTTCCAGTCTTTTTGTACTCTTCTCATAGTCATTCACATAAAGTTTGAAATCCTGTTGAACCATGACAATCTCTTTATTCACTTGTTCTATTGAAATTGATTCTGTCATATTCAGTTTTGAAAAATCATACCTTGCTAATTTTCGACTATTCGGATCATCACTCTTTAGATTGATAAGCACTTCCGCCATCTTGTTCAAGGTGGCGATTTTTTCTTGTTTTTCTTCCTCTTCAATCTTTCTAAATTCTCTAGCAATGGCCTCGATAACGGTGACGGTTACGCTATTGCCTGCTTGTTTATACAACTGGCTTTTACTGGATACCCTCTCCGCTCTGTCGTAAGCCCAATCAGGAAACCCCTGAAGTCTAAAACATTCTCTAGGTGTTAGGCGTCTGATTCTCAACCGATACAGTTTTCCATCTAGGATTATTCCAGTCACTTCATACCACTTGTCCTTACGGTATTCCAAAGCAGCAACAACCACTCCCATATTGTCAGAAGTGGTTAAAGTATTTGAAATCCCCTTTCCCACTCGTCCTCTGCGTTTGGTAGACTCTGGGTAAGCAAGATTGACAGAATCTCCCACTATTGCCTTGGCATAGCCTAGTTTGGTCGCTTCCCTAATTTTCAAATGTGGCGCTTCTTCACGACAGAGAATCTTAGGAACTTTATCCCCTCCTTGCATCGTGGTCAACGTTGGAGAAAGCCCTGAAAGATCATAAACTCGTCCAGTTTGGATAAAAGAAGTTGGTAAAGTTCCTGCGACAACTACACCATGCCGATCTTGGCTAGTTAAAGTAAACATTGGATCATCGTTCCGTTTAAAGCGTCTCCCATGTTGGCATTTTTCTAGCCTATCAGGAGTTAAAACAGGAATGGCAATTTTAGTTCCCTCACCTTTTCCTCTTGTTAAGGTTGGTGCTATCCCACGTGATAAATAGACTTCTCCATTCATTCCTTTGCCTGACGGATTAACATTACCTAATCGTTCAAGACTAGCTGAGCTGTTTTCTCCTCTGAGAGGAAATAGGAATCGGGGACGGTATCTTCTAGAATGTCCGATAATAAAAATTCTTTCACGGTTTTGCGGTACTTGGAAATCTTTACTGTTAAGCACCTGCCATTCGACATCATACCCCAACTCATCCAATGTGGTGAGGATTGTTCGAAATGTCTCTCCCTTGTCGTGACTGAGTAACCCCTTGACATTTTCGAGGAATAAAAAACGTGGTTGGATCTGTTTGGCCGCTCGAGCAATCTCGAAGAACAAAGTTCCCCTAGTATCCTCAAATCCCAATCGTCTGCCTGCGAGTGAAAATGCCTGGCAAGGGAATCCCCCACAGATGATGTCCACTTGCCCTCTAAGTTGTCTAAAGTCCTGATCTGTGACTTGTCTAATATCATGAAATTCTATTTCTCCTTTGGTCTCATAGATAGCCTTGTAAGATTTCCTCGCAAACTTGTCAATCTCACAAAAGCCAATACACTCATGGCCCTGACGAGTTAACCCCAGTCGAAAGCCTCCAATTCCTGCAAACAAATCTAAAAACTTCATGTCTCTCATTCCTTTCTGACAAAATTAAAAAGGACCTTACTTCTTGCGTAACGTCCTTTCTTAACAATGATCTTCCATTTCTGGGGCAGTGATAAGTTCAAAAATGAACCAAATCATTCCTAATCCCCAAATACCTAATAATATCCACCAAAACATCTTACTCACCCCCTTTTAGTTCTTTTAAGCGTTGGACCTTGGTCCATTCGGATAAAACACCATTAAAGACGTATTCCGCTATCGTTTCTGCCCTGTCCGCAAACCTCATATTCTCTAAAGCGTACTGATAACGATGATCAAAATAGATCATGGCATAATCACTAGCAGCCTGTGAAAGACCGACTTGTCTCAACTGGTCATGAACCAAACCCCAAATGTAATCTTTGTCGTATCTTGTGACTCGGTCTACTTTACGTTGAAAATTGTCATTGTCACTTTTCTTACTTGTTAGACTTTCTTTCTCCTCCTCGTCCTCAATGACTGACTCACTCCCTTTAGTTTCACTCATATCAGTCTCACTAACTTCAGTCTCACTAGTGGCTGAATTTAAGACGGGCCCCAGCTGATTTTGATACCCCCCTGGTATTTTTTGAACACTACCCCCGTCTGAATTTGAGACTGGGGTAGGTTCATGTTCCAACTCCCCTAAGTAAATCTTATTAGCCATTCGTCCTTTTTCACTGGAAGACTGTTGGACTTCATCAATCAAACCATACTCTCGTAAGGTTTTCTTAATCGTCAGTAATTTTGACTTGGAACAGCCAAGCAATGCCATGAGTTTTGAGTTGGAATAGACCAGATAAATAGCTCCATCTTCATCTATCCACCCTCGACTTAATGACAATTCCAAGCGATCTTTTAGAACAGCATAAGCAACCTTAACCTCAAGTTTCATGTCTTTGTAGCGCTCACACTCAAACAAGAGTTTTGGGAGCTTATAGTAACGCTCTGACGTTTGATAGTGATTTGCGGTAATACGTTTCATGATTGTCCCTCCAACACTAACAGACCAACATTCCCCATGTCATCAAACTGGATTAAGCCAGAATCTTCCATCTCACCAACTATCCATGTCGCTTTCTCAATATCGATTCGCATGATAGCCATGAGATGACACATCACAATTTGTCGTGATGACTGTTCATTCTTTTGCATGATTTTCCTCCTGAAAATAAAAAAAGCGAGAACACTTATTAAAATGTTCTCGCTCACATAAAAATATATTCCTAGTAATAAGAATGTTTAAGAAATAGCAACTTTGCACAGTTTATTTATATAAAAACAAAAATCCTGCCAAAGTTTTTTTGGCAGGATTTTGGGCAGGAAACCAAATCAATTTATCAGTTTCTCTAAATCGCTATAAGCTCTAAAAGACTGGTAAATCGGGTTTCCGCTCTCAAATTGCTATGTGCTTCTTATTTAAGAGTGATTGTAGCTCCAGCTTCTTCAAGTTTAGCTTTGATTTCTTCAGCTTCTGCTGCAGCAACACCTTCTTTGATGTTAGCAGGTGCACCGTCAACAAGACCTTTAGCTTCTTTAAGACCAAGTCCTGTGATTTCACGAACAGCTTTGATAACGCCAACTTTTTTGTCGCCAGCAGCTGTTAATTCAACGTCGAATGAATCTTTAGTTGCTTCTTCAGCACCACCAGCAGCTACAGCAGCTACAGGTGCAGCAGCAGTTACACCAAATTCTTCTTCGATAGCTTTTACAAGATCGTTAAGCTCAAGGATTGAAGCTTCTTTAATTTCAGCAATAATGTTTTCAATGTTCAATGCCATTGTAATTTCCTCCAAATATTTGTTTTTAAATTGTTAATGATAGCCTTAGGCTACTTTTTGTCGACTTAAGCGACGTCTTCTTTGCTTTCTGCAACAGCTTTGACAGCATATGCAACGTTGCGAACTGGCGCTTGAAGTACTGAAAGGAGCATAGAAAGCATTCCTTCGCGGTTTGGCAATGATGCAAGTGCTTGGATATCTTCTTTTGAAGAAGCAGCACCTTCAATTGCTCCACCTTTGATTTCAAGAGCGTCTGCAGTTTTAGCAAAATCGTTGATAATTTTTGCAGGTGCAACAACATCTTCATTTGAAAATGCTACAGCAGATGGACCTACGAAAAGATCTTTCATGTCGCCAAGACCAGCTTGTTCAGCTGCACGTGACAAGATTGAGTTTTTGATAACTTTGAACTCAACGCCACTTTCACGAAGTGAACGACGTAGTTCAGTATCTTGACCAACTGTAAGACCACGTGAATCAACAACAACAATACTTGCTGCTGCTTTCATTTTTTCAGCAACTAGATCAACTTGTTCAGCTTTTTTAGCAATAATTGCTTCACTCATTAGTTTACCTCCGTAATTATTTTTTGGTTAGGTACAAAAAAAACGCACCTAAACCTAGACACGAAAGTACAAATACGTTATTTCTTTAATGACGTTTTGTGCCTCGGTAGGAATATTACGAGCATTGCTCCCCTACTGTCTTAGGTCAGTTTTTTTCAAAACCTTTATTAGTATACTCTATCTCTTCCCAATTGTCAACAAATAAATCAGTTATTTTTTAAAATTAAAAAAGGTCAAAAAAGGTCAGTTTTTTCTTGACCTTTTTTGACCAAAGGTATATACTTACTTTATAAGGTCAGGAAAGGTCAGTCTAAGGGGAAAGAACCATTCCATTATCTATTAAAAAGGCCTTAACTGTTCAAATACTGAACAGAACTATTAACAAAAAGAGGTAAAAACTATGACAAACAATTTTGGAAGAGATCCATTTGGACAAATGGATGATATTTTTAATCAACTAATGGGTGATATGTCCAATTTTAACAAGTCCCAACAACGCTACCACGTGAATGGGGTAGAAATGACACCTGAACAATTCAATAGCTATCGTAAAAGCGGTCAGTTTCCAGGAGAAAATGCACCACAACCTCTTTCTCATCAAGAACAACCTGCTTCTGAAGGAAATCTATTAACGAAACTTGGAACAAACCTAACGGAACAAGCCCGTCAAGGTGAATTGGATCCTGTAATCGGTCGAAACAAGGAAATCCAGGACACAGCAGAAATTCTCTCAAGACGTACCAAGAATAATCCTGTTCTTGTCGGAGAAGCCGGAGTCGGTAAAACGGCAGTTATTGAAGGACTTGCGCAAGCAATTGTTTGTGGTGACGTCCCAGCTTCTATCAAAAATAAAGACATTATTTCCATCGATATTTCTTCCTTAGAGGCTGGAACGCAATACCGTGGAAGCTTTGAGGAAAACATTCAACAATTAGTCAATGAGGTCAAAGCTGCTGGAAATATTATTCTTTTCTTTGATGAAATTCATCAGATACTGGGAGCAGGTTCAACAGGAGGTGATTCTGGTTCAAAAGGCTTGGCTGATATTTTAAAACCAGCCTTGTCTCGCGGAGAATTGACTGTTATTGGTGCAACAACTCAAGACGAATACCGCAATACCATTCTTAAAAATGCTGCGCTTGCTCGTCGTTTCAATGAAGTCAAAATTAATGCTCCTTCTGCTGAAGATACCTTCCACATACTATTAGGGCTTCGTCATCTCTATGAAAAACATCATAATGTTGACTTACCCGATAGTGTCTTGAAAGCTGCCATTGATTATTCTATCCAATACATTCCACAACGCAGTTTGCCAGATAAAGCTATTGACTTAGTGGATATGACAGCTGCCCACCTAGCAGCACAACATCCTGTGACCAATCTAAAAGCATTGGAACAAGAAATGGAAAATGAGAAAGTCAAACAGGAAAAAGCTGTTGCCTCTGAAGATTTCGAAGCTGCTTTAAAATCCAAAACTCGCATTGAAGAACTGAAACAGCACATGTCTGATCATCAAGTTGGTCAGAGGGTCTCTGCAACCATTAATGATATCGCACAATCAGTTGAACGGTTGACAGGTATTCCTGTATCAAAAATGGGGAATAGCGACTTGGAACGCTTAAAAGAAATGGATTCTCGTTTGAAACAACACGTGATTGGTCAAAATCAAGCTGTTGAAGCTGTTGCTAGAGCCATACGACGTAATCGTGCTGGTTTTGATGATGGTCACCGACCAATAGGCTCATTTTTATTTGTTGGTCCAACAGGTGTTGGTAAAACGGAATTAGCAAAACAATTAGCCTTAGATATGTTTGGTTCTAAAGAAGCCATCATTAGGCTAGATATGTCAGAATATAGTGATCGTACAGCTGTTTCTAAATTAATTGGGACCACTGCTGGTTATGTTGGATATGACGATAACAATAACACCTTAACAGAACGTGTCCGTCGTAATCCTTATGCCATTATTCTATTAGACGAAATTGAAAAAGCTGATGATCAAGTTATAACCCTTCTTTTGCAAGTACTTGATGATGGTCGTTTAACAGATGGCCAAGGTAATACCATTAATTTTAAAAACACAGTTATTATTGCAACATCAAATGCTGGCTTTGGATATCCTAATCAAACCGACGATGCTAAGGTGACACTCATGGATAGACTGAAACCTTATTTCAGGCCTGAATTTCTCAACCGTTTTAACGCTTTAATTGAATTTAAATCTCTAGCAAAAGAAGACCTCAAAGAAATTGTGGATTTAATGTTAGCAGACGTTAATAAGACAATTGTCAAAAAGGGAATGACACTAGAAGTCACTGATGAGGTTAAAGAAAAATTGATGGTTTTAGGTTATGATCCGACTATGGGTGTGAGACCATTAAGACGTATCATTGAACAAGAAATCCGTGATAAAATGACCGATTTCTATTTAGATCATTCTGAGGAAAAACACTTAAAAGCTAGCATCATCAACGATGACATTATCATTACTGCTAAAAACTAAAAAAACACCAGATTTAGCTGCATTCTGATGAGTTCAAACATCAGAGTGCAGTTTTTTTCTGGAGTCTGTTTACTTCTGCCGTTTAAAAACGAGAGATTTGTCACCTTCTAAAATTAATTGTTGGCCATCTCTCATGTAGTCAAAACAAGCCTTATCACCTTTAAAACTTTGTTTTTTTGATTGTGAAGCATCTTTTTTTAAATCAATGGTATTACTGAAACGGTTAACTTTTCCCGACATGACCATGAAGGTTAGCGAGCCTGTCTTTTTATCATATTTTCCACCCACTTGATGAGCTTTTTCTGACAATATGATATCAATTGTTTCTTCTGTTTCCTTGGCAGTTGGGAGTTGCTCTAGGACTTCTCTTTTTACTTCTGTAGGTAAAACTCTTTGTCCTTGATTTTCTGGGGTAAGAAGCTTAGCAGTTTCGCTTTTAGCGTAGGTCTGAATTTGATTGATCAGTGCTTTTTTATTTATGGATACTTGATAAAACATGTTAAAAGTATCATCATTAACGGTCAATTCGACTTCAGGATTTGTCATCGAATTGGAAAAAGAAATTGAATGTAACTCTTTTGTCGACGACTTCATCTTTGTAAATTCTTTTAATAGAAAGGGATTATTTGACACAGAAGTCCATTTTCCTTCTATTGAGCTAGTTTGATAGGCAAAAAAGAAAATGAATGAAAATATTAGTCCAAAAACAAGTATGATAATTGGTCTAGAAAGATTCTTTTTTTCCTTTATCTCCGAGTAATACATTTTATCTTTAACATATTTTGAGTCCATCTCGTCGTCTCCTATTACTAAGACTAACATTTTCTCATTTTATAGTCAATGTTTTAAAGGAATATGATACTATTATAACTCCATGAGGACAATGTCAAAATAAAGTAAGCAAAAAAACTGTAAGTAACAATATACGACTTACAGTTTTTGGTTTAAATTTGTTCTAAAATAGCATCCCATGCTTGATCAATACCAATTCTATCCACTGATGAAAACAGAATAAAAGCATCTTCTTGTTCAAAATTCAGTTTTTTCTTAATCATTGATTCATGCTTATTCCATTTTCCACGTGGAATTTTGTCAGCTTTGGTCGCTACTACAATAACAGGAATCTCGTAATATTTTAGAAACTCATACATTTGGACATCTTCAGTTGATGGTTCATGCCGTAAATCTACCAAACTGACTACAGCACGAAGATTATCTCGACTCGTCAGATATTCCTCAATCATCTTGCCCCATCTAGCACGCTCAACTTTAGACACTTTTGCATAGCCATAACCTGGAACATCAACAAATCGAATCTTATCATCAATATTAAAAAAGTTTAAGAGTTGTGTTTTTCCTGGTTTCCCTGATGTTCTTGCAAGATTTTTTCGGCCTAATAAGGTATTGATAAAGCTTGACTTACCAACATTTGACCTGCCGGCTAAAGCAATTTCAGGGATGTCATCTTCTGGGTAATGGGACTTATTAGCTGCACTGAGCAATAAGGAAGCATTGTGGGTATTTAGTACTTGTTCTTCAGCCATTTTACCCTCTCTACGCTGTTTCTAAAATCGGTTTTGCGTCACCATTGACAGATTCCTTGGTAATACGTACTTTGACTACATCTTCCTGACTAGGAATTTCAAACATAATATCTAACATGGTTTCTTCAATAATGGAACGTAAACCACGCGCACCTGTTTTTCTTTCAATAGCTTTCGCCGCAATAGCTTCTAAAGCATCTTGATCAAATGACAATTCAACACCATCATATGACAATAGGGCTTGATATTGTTTAACCAAAGCATTTTTCGGAACTGTCAAAATTTGAATGAGGTCATCTATGTTGAGCTGTTCTAAAGCAGCTACAACTGGTAGGCGACCAATGAATTCTGGTATAAGACCGAATTTTTGAATATCATCAGAAATGATTTCTTGCATATAAGAAGCATCTTCATCAATCTTACGGGAATTTTGACCAAAGCCAATGATTTTTTCACCCAATCGCTGTTTGACAATTTCTTCAATGCCATCAAAAGCACCGCCAACGATAAATAAAATATTTTTGGTATCAATTTGAATCATCTCTTGATTAGGGTGTTTCCGGCCTCCTTGAGGTGGAACAGATGCAACTGTCCCTTCAATGATTTTCAACAAGGCTTGTTGAACTCCTTCTCCTGATACATCACGTGTGATAGAGACATTCTCACCTTTTTTGGCAATTTTGTCTATTTCGTCTACGTAAATAATACCACGTTCTGCTCGTTCAACATTGTAATCAGCAGCTTGGATAAGTTTCAACAAAATATTTTCAACATCTTCTCCGACATAGCCTGCTTCTGTTAATGATGTTGCATCAGCAATGGCAAAAGGCACATTTAAACTTTTTGCCAAGGTTTGGGCTAAGAAGGTCTTACCAGATCCTGTTGGCCCAATCATCAAGATGTTTGATTTTTGCAATTCAACTTCCTCTTCATCACGACTTTCAGAAAATGAAATGCGTTTATAATGATTGTAAACCGCAACAGCCAATGCTCTTTTAGCACGGTCCTGACCGACTACATATTGGTTTAAAACATCTAAAAGTTCCTTTGGTTTTGGAACTTCTGTTAAATCAGCTAAGACTTCTTCTGCTAACTCTTCTTTAATAATTTCTTGTGATAAAAGAACACATTCATTACAGATAAAAACATTATTACCTGCGATTATTTTTTTAACTTCATCTTGGCTTTTACCACAAAATGAACAATGTACCTTAATATCAGTGCTTCTATTTCCTGCCATATTTTACTTTCTCTTTTCCTATTCTAAAATAGCGTGCTATAAAAAGCGTGTATTGTATTGACTAAGTTGGTAAAGGCATTTAGTAAGAACAAAATACCTAAACCATAACGATTTTTCCTAAATGCAGGAATCGCACAAAGAATACAAATGGCACACAAAAACGCCGTAAATACTCCAAATAGACTACGTTGCATGAATTAACTTTCTCCTCGAACCAGCTATTTCCGGACCAAAATATGCACTGTAAAATCATAAGGATTCTGATCATCTCTTTCATAGAAAAAACAATCTTCTTCAACAAATGGACTCAAATCTAATTCTGGACGGTAGGTATCTCCATCGAATTGATGATGAACAACTGTTTTAATGATTTTATTAAAATGGCCATCAAATGTTTGCAGAACTTTTTGACCACCAATCACATAGAGGTTATTTTCTTGAGCATGATACCATTCTAAAGTTTTTTCCAAACTTGTCATGGTTAAGGCTCCATCCACATGATAAGACTCATCACTAGTTAAAACCAAGGTTTGTCGATTCGGTAAAAGACGTCGTTTCATTCCCTCAAAGGTAACACGTCCCATCAAAATAGCATGATTTAACGTTGTGTTTTTAAAATGCTGAAGTTCTTTTGGTAAATACCAGGGTAAGGTTCCATTTGCACCAATCACACCATTTTCATCTTCAGCCCAAATAGCAATTATTTCTTTTGTCATTCTTCCAGTCCTTTATATCATTCTCTTAATTCTACCAAATTTTAAGCCTTTTTGCTGAATTTAAAATTGATTGCCAATTTTAGATGGCAAGATCAAAGCTTAATTGAGGTTTTACTGGATTATAATCCAATAACTCAAAATCTTCAGGACGGATGTCGAAGAAATTGGTCCCGTCAGGAACATTTAAGACTAACTGAGGATGACAGTCACTTTCTTCCCTCTTTAACAGTTCCTCTGCTTGAGGGAACTGGTTGTCATAAATATGAAGATTATTAACAAAATAGAAGAATTTACCCAATTTCCATCCGAAATGCTTAGCAATCATCATTTGGAAAGCAACATATTGCATAGCATTAATATGATGAGCGACCAACATATCATTAGACCGTTGAACCAAAGTAGCATCCAAATGAATCTCGCCATTGACACGACGAACATCAAACATGGTTTGGAAAGCACAAGGAAGTAATCCCTCACTTTCTTCAAATGCCTCATAATCCCAAAGAGAAACAATATTGCGACGATTCCAAGGATTATCCGATAATTGTTTCAAAATCTTTGTCATGATATCATGTTTTTTAACAATAGCCCCATATCGTTGACCTATTGTGCGAGTCGTTCCCACTTCCCAATCATTCCAATAGTGGACATTATATTTATTTTCTAAAACATCCAAAGAATTACTTTGGTCCTGATAAATCCAAAGCAGCTCTTTTATAGCAGATTTAATGGGAATAGGTCTCAATGTGGTTATGGGAAATTCACCTTTAGACAAATCATATTCCGCAAAAGCTCCTGTGATATATTTGGAATTGGCAGTTTGTCCATTCTTATATTTTGGCCTAGCATTTTCACTTAGAACACCATCCATCAAAATTTTCTTGATATTATCTTTAAAAATCACATCTGCTTTTGTCATGATAATTCCTTCCCTAGTTTGTACTGTTTATTATTTTACCAAAATTCACCAAAATAGCTAGAAGAAATCCTTTTTAAGAATCAAATTGCTCAAGAATATGCTTTCAAATGTAAAAGTATCAGTCTGAAAGCTATGTTTTCATCGAAAATATGATAGAATATTAACGACATAATTTGTATAAAAGAAGGTAAAAAATGAATATAGGAATAGATAAAATTGGATTTGCCACTGGTCAATATGTCCTTAACATGGAGGACTTGGCTCAGGCACGACAAACCGATCCCGAAAAGTTTAGTCAAGGATTAATGTTAGATGCCATCAGCATTTCTCCCATAACTGAGGACATCGTAACTTTAGCTGCGAGTGCCGCAGCAAGCATCTTAGATGAAGAAGATAAGAAAAAGATTGACATGGTTATCCTAGCAACTGAATCCTCCATCGATCAATCAAAAGCAGCAAGTGTCTATGTCCATCATTTATTAGGTATCCAACCTTTTGCACGCTCTATTGAAATGAAAGAAGCTTGCTATGCTGCTACTGCAGCTTTAGACTATGCAAAATTACATGTCACAATGCATCCAGAGTCAAGGGTGCTTGTCATAGCAAGCGATATCGCCAAATATGGAATTAAATCTGCTGGAGAGCCTACACAAGGCTCTGGAAGTGTCGCCCTATTAATCAAAACCAA
Source organism: Streptococcus uberis (assembly GCF_900475595.1). Lineage (NCBI taxonomy): Bacteria > Bacillati > Bacillota > Bacilli > Lactobacillales > Streptococcaceae > Streptococcus > Streptococcus uberis. Next base: position 801,761 of record NZ_LS483397.1, on the reverse strand, counting down.
TCCTCGCATTGCTATTTTGAACAAGGATAATGTCGCTCAAACTCGAGATGTTATGGATTTTTGGCGGCCAAATTATTCCACAACCCCTTATGTTAATGGCATCTATTCAACAAAACAATACTTGGATTCCTTAAAAACAACATGGAAATACTATCAAGATCAAAACCAAGTGACACTCAGTGATTTTGCAGCATTTTGTTTTCATATTCCTTTCCCCAAATTAGCCTTTAAAGGCTTAACTAAACTAATGGATAAATCACTAACACCTCAGCACAAAAATGCCCTACAAGAAGCCTTTCAGGCCTCTATACAGTATAGCCGAAAAGTAGGAAACATTTACACAGGTTCACTTTACATGTCACTTCTTTCCCTTTTGGAAAATAGCTCCGCAGTCAAAGCAGGAGATAGAATTGGCATGTTCTCATATGGCTCTGGCGCAGTTAGCGAAATTTTTAGCCTACAACTGGTTGAAGGCTATGAAAAACAGTTGAATACAGAAAGAATCCACTACCTCAATAGCCGTCAAAAGTTAACAGTTTCAGAATATGAAGACCTTTTCTATGAAGAATGCGAATTAGACGACTCAGGAAATGCCAAGCTCAAACAGTATCGAACAAATGACTTTAGCTTGACTGAAATTCAAGAACACCAAAGGATTTATAAAAAAAATGACAATGCCTAAATTAAATTGGTCTGGTTTTTACAAAAAAACACCCCAAGAAAGAATGCAGCTGTTAAAAGAATATCAACTCCTTGATGAAAGAAGCGAAGACATCTTAATGCAACAAGAGTTACTATCATTGGAAACAGCTAATCAAATGACCGAAAACGTTGTCGGAAGACTAGCTTTACCCTTTAGTATTGTCCCTGATGTCTTCGTAAACGGTAAAACCTATCAAATACCGATGGTTACAGAAGAACCTTCTGTCATTGCTGCAGCATCTTTTGCAGCTAAAATCATAAAACGTTGTGGTGGTTTCAAAACAAAGGTTCATAACCGTCAAATGATTGGACAAGTAGCTCTCTATGATTTGGAGGATATGGAAGTCGCAAAATTAGCTATTCTGACCCAAAAAGACGATTTAATCAACCTAGCTAATCAAGCCTACCCTTCCATTGTCAAGAGAGGAGGGGGAGCCCGAGAACTTTCTGCGCAAATAAAAGACCAATTTTTGATTATCTATATGACAGTTGATACTCAAGAAGCCATGGGTGCCAATATGGTTAATACGATGATGGAAGCCATCACACCTGAGCTAGAACAATTGAGTTCAGGTAAAGCTTTAATGGCAATTCTATCAAATTATGCAAGTGAATCTTTGGTCAGTGCAGAATGCAGTATTGATTTTCGTTTTCTAAGTCGTGATCCAAATGAAGCTAAAATTCTAGCTAAAAAAATGGTACTTGCCAGTCATTTAGCCCAAATTGATCCCTATCGTGCAGCAACGCATAACAAAGGAATATTTAATGGCATTGATGCAGTCGTAATGGCTACAGGAAATGATTGGCGAGCCATCGAAGCTGGTGGCCACGCTTTCGCAGCAAAAGATGGCACTTATAGGGGATTAAGTACCTGGACGGTTGACGAGGAAAACCATTGTATTATTGGTCAACTGACCTTACCAATGCCAATTGCTACAAAAGGAGGCTCAATAGGCCTAAATCCAAGTGTCCAAATGGCCCACCAGTTATTACATGATCCAAATGCTAAAGAATTAGCGCAAGTCATTGTCAGTCTTGGTTTAGCTCAAAACTTTGCTGCCCTAAAAGCACTGACAAATACCGGAATTCAAGCAGGACATATGAAATTACAAGCAAAATCACTTGCTCTTTTAGCCGGTGCAACTGAGAAGACACTTCCCAAATTAGTCCCACTCTTGCTCAAAGAAAAACACATGAATTTAGAAACGGCCAAAGCCCTATTGCAAAAACTTGATGAAAGAAAAGAACCTTGAGATTATCAAGGTTCTTTTTGGTACATTTTTTAGCTGTTAGCTTCTTTTAAGCGACCATATAGAAGGTAATCTACCTCTCTTAGGTCAGCGATGGTTTTACAATTTAAAGCACACATGATGCGTTTTAAATCTTCTTTCCAGCCATTAATGATTTCAATCACTTCTTCTTCGTGATACGTTTCGACCAATTCTAAAAATGTTCGTGATAAACCTACTGCTCTAGCACCAAGAACAAAACATTTAATCATGTCTAAAGGATGTCTAACACCACCTGATGCTAAAATTTCCACCTGATTCACCAAATCTTTACAATTTAATAAACACTGAACAGTACTTTGTCCCCACTGATCTAAATAGGATCTATTGCCACCGCGTTGATTCTCAATGTAGGCAAAGGATGTCCCACCTCGTCCGGAAATATCAAATGTTTGAATACCTAGAGCCTGGGCAGTCTGGATGGTTTTAACATCCATACCAAATCCAACTTCCTTTAATATAATTGGAACTGGTATCTGCTCGGCATATTCTTTCAAATGCTGTCGCCAATGTTTAAACTGTCTCTCGCCTTCTGGCATTAAGAGTTCTTGCATCACATTGACGTGGACTTGTAAAAAGATTGGGTTCATTTCGGAAACAGTTTGCATCCCTAAACAGATGTCTTTATCCAGTCCAATATTGGTTGCCAATTTTAAATTTGGTGCAATGTCTTTTAATCGATAAGAGTCATCTTGAGGATTTTTTAAAGCAGCACTATAGGACCCTGTTACCATAGGAATGCCAGTTGCTTGAGCAACACGTGCTAATTTCGCATTGACGGCTTTGCCTTTTTCACTCCCACCTGTCATGGCATTAATGTAAAAAGGAAATTCGAAATCCTGTTGAGCATAATGTGTGGACAATTCTATCTCATCGACATCATATTTGGGCAAAGATGAGTGGATCAGTTCCATATCATCAAAAGAATTATAAGAGGACTGATATTTTAAAGCATATTTGATATGATCATTTTTTCGATTTGTCATAAAGCTCTCCACTGTGTTTGATAAATAAGGTCAATGTTTTGTGTCTTCCACTCTTGAAGTATGCTATCTTTTGATTGATGATCAAAGCAAAAAGCGATACCACAATCTCCTCCGCCAGATCCTGAAGACTTCGCAATGGCATTTTTTCCAGTTGCTGCTTCTTTTAATTGAAGTAACTTAGGATGATAGATGGCTGGATGTAGCTGTTGCAGTAAATCACTTATTCTAGCAATAGCTAAAGTGAAAAGATACTTATCACCCTCTTCTAAAGCTTTTTGGCACTCTATAACTGCTAATTGGGTTGCTTCTAAAAAATCTGAAGTGATATTTTTTTTGACTTTATTAATCATTTCTTTTGAAATAGAGGGGATTTTTGTCCAACCAACAAGAAAAGTTAAATCTAACTTTGGCTTAATGACTTCAATCTGATAACCCCAATCATTTTTTAACACATCCTCAAAACTGAGAACTGAAATCATGTTTTGGACTTTTTGTCGATCAAATGATTGGAAGCAAATCAGGTCATTATAAGCGATACAGGCAATATCTCCCATGGAACCATTGTCATCTAATGTTAACAAGGTATATGCTGCTAACTTAAAGAGTAAATCTTGTGAGAGACTAATATGATAGAAGTCAGCTAAAGCTTTAAGGGTTAAAACGGTCACACTACCGCTAGAACCAATACCATATTTTTTCCCCTCGGATTCCATTTTACCCGTAATGGTGAGTTGAAAAGCAGGCAACTCTTCTAACGATTTTCCAAGTAATTTCGAGAAAGTGGAAATAGTTTCTTGAATAATACGGTAATTTGGGTCGGCTTCCATGCCAACGGAGTAATCAAACATATCTGAACACAGTCTAATAGTATCCGACTTTACCATTTCTGCCGTCATTAAAATGGGGATAGGGACTAGGATTGCTTTTTGTCCCGGCCATAATACAGAATATTCTCCTGCAAGATAAAGTTTTCCTCCAGTTTGGACTACTACTTTAGTCATGACTAATTTCCTTTGTTTTTGAAACGATAATTGAATAATCCTCTGCGAAGCGTTTTGAAAGACTATCTAAATCTTTCTCAAGACAAAGTACCTTAACATTGGGACCCGCATCCATTGTAAAATAGCATTGGAAACCTTCTTCCCGTAATGCTTTGACTTTATCCATTGCCTGATAAGAATCCTCTGTAAGATATGAAAAAGAAGGCTTAGCCGTCCGTGTTGTCGCATGCATTGCCAAAGCATTTTTCTCAGTTAATTGACCTACTTTTTCAAAATCATTGTTCTTTAAATACAGCAACATCTCTTGATAATCCTGTTCTGATTGCTGTATCCATTGATCAAAAGTTGTTGACGTTTCTCGACAAAGTTTCATACCTTCACGGCTTGAGATTGGTTTACGAGCGTCATTGACAACCAACATAATCATTGCCAATTTCAAATCTGTTTCAACCTGATAAATATCCCCGCTATCCTTGTCCCAGGCAGAGAGTGGCCCAAAGAAAGATCGTGAGGCCGACCCTGATGCAAACTTGGCTTTTTGGGCCAATTCTTTCTGATTCAAGCGACAGTTGAAGAAAAGATTACATGCTTTAACCAAGGCAGATAAGCCGCTTGAACTGGAGGACAAACCTGCAGCTGTCGGCATGTTATTTCGAGTTCTAACCTCTACAAATTGATTCTTATCCGTTCGAAATTGATCAATAATCGCAGAAATTTTTTGATGCTCTGCTTGATCTTGCAAGTAATCATCAATATAAAACAAGTCCTTTTGAGCACCATGATCTAATCGTTTAAGACTTGTTTCAGTATACATATTTTCTAAAGTCAGAGAAATGCTACTGGTTGACGGTATCATTTTTTCCTGATTTTCTTTTCCCCAATATTTAATAATGGCAATATTAGCGTACGATTTAACTGTTACAGTTTTTGGATCCACGTATTCACGGCCCCTTCTTCTCTTAATTTTTGGCTGATTGCATCTGCTTTTTCTTTTTGGTCAACAAGGGCTATGATACAACCTCCTAAGCCACCACCAGACATTTTGGCTCCCAAAGCTCCTTCTTTCAAAGCTTCCTCAACTAATTGATTGGCTTTAGCGATACTGACCCCAATTGCTTTAAGGGCCTCATGTGCTTGTGTCATGGAATAGCCAATTGTTTTGATATCTCTATTTTTAATAGCATTTTCAACATCTTCTGTCAGTTGGCCAAGTTGTTTTAGATATGGAAGATTCGTTTCTTCATACTTTGCAACTTTTTGAACAGCTTCTCTGGTATGTCCATGAATGCCTGTATCTGCAATGATCAAATAGGCATCAAGGTTGATATTCAGACTTTCAAAGCCCACATTTCTAATGAACTTTATGGCTTGGTCACTGAGACAAGTTTTGGCATCTAAGCCACTAGGATTAGTATGTGCAATAATTTCTGCCTTATTGACCAATATTTCCAACAACTCATCAGATAATTCTTCATTGAAGTAATCAAACACTGCTCTTATCGCAGCAATTGAAACTGCTGCAGATGAACCCATTCCTCTTTTTTGAGGCACTTGAGATACAATATCATATGAGATAGGGTGATTTTTAATCTTTAGATAATCCAAGCCAGAATAAATAGCCGTTGACAAAGTGTCATAAAAATCAAATCTTAATGGGGTATCTGATGCCTTAATACGACACGTGACCTCTATATCTTTTAAAGGTAGGGCAATTGCCGGAAAGCCATAGACGACAGAATGTTCTCCCATCAAAATGATTTTGCTATGCGACCTACCAATTCCTATTTTTTCGTTCATATCCTTATCTTTTCATAACTTTTCATTTTTACTATTACCTTACTATTTTACACTAAAAGTCATAAAAATGCGATAAGTTACCATCTTTCAGAAAAGGTTAAGTTTGCTTGCAATCAAGACATCTGATGTCTCTTATCATTAGTAATTCTTTAGCAAATCAATCATTTACATCTTCTGAAAAAATAAAAGCCAAATATTTTTCCTTTTTTTATTTTCGTTTTCTAAATTATTAATGCTACTAAAGTGATTATAAAAATAAGATAAATACGAACAAAAAACGCCATGAAAAATGTAATATCTGTTTTTTATCCAATAAATCCATCTTTCACAAAATGTATAGAAAAAATATATGTGTTTTAGCTAAAATTCTACTTGTCTAAGCCTTAAAAGCATAGTAAACTAAACTTGTAAACTAATTTTAATTTCTTAGGAGTATTTATGAAAAAGCATATTGTGTTAAAAAGCAGTATTTTAGGTCTTGTCGCTGGAATGTCAGTTTTAGTATCATCTGTACAAGCTGATCAAGTTGATGTTCAAATTCTAGGAGTTAATGATTTCCACGGTGCACTGGATCAAACTGGTTCAGCTTATATGCCTGATGGAAAAGTGTCTGGGGCTGGGACAGCGGCTCAATTAGATGCATACATGGATCAAGCGCAAGCAGATTTTAACCAAACTAGTCCAACTGGAACAAGTATCCGTGTACAAGCTGGTGATATGGTCGGTGCAAGTCCTGCAAATTCTGGATTACTACAAGATGAGCCTACAGTCCAAGTATTTAATGAAATGGGCGTTGAATACGGAACACTAGGAAACCATGAATTTGATGAAGGATTAGCTGAGTATAACCGTATTATGACTGGCACTGCACCTGCAGCTGATTCAAGCATCAACCAAATTACAAAAGATTATACACACATTCCATCGGACCAAACAATTGTTATCGCTAACGTGGTTGATAAAACAACTGGAGAGATTCCGTATAACTGGCAACCATATGCTATAAAAAATATTCCTGTAAACAACACTTCTGTGAATATCGGTTTTATTGGAGTTGTTACAACAGAAATTCCAAATCTCGTCTTAAAACAAAACTATGAGCAATACAATTTCTTAGACGAAGCGGAAACTATTGCCAAATATGCCAAAGAATTACAAGGACAAAATGTTAATGCCTTAGTTGTATTAGCTCATATTCCTGCAACAAGTGGTAAAGATGGTATAGTAGGCGACGAAATCGCTACAATAATGGATAAGGTTAACCAATTATATCCTGACAATAGCATTGATATTATTTTTGCAGGTCATAATCACCAGTATACAAATGGAACCATCGGTTCTACTCGAATTGTTGAAGCACTATCCCAGGGTAAAGCATACGCTGATGTGCGTGGTACACTTGACACTGATACACAAGACTTTATAGCTACCCCTACTGCTCAAGTTGTTGCAGTTGCACCTGGCGTTTTAACAGGCACAGCTGAAATCCAAGCTATTGTTGATGAAGCTAATACAATTGTTAAACAAGTGACTGATCAAAAAATCGGAACTGCCGCAAGTTCAGAATTAATTTCACGTGAAGTAAATGTAGATAAAGAATCTGCAGTAGGAAATCTCATCACAACTGCACAATTGACAGTTGCTCGTGAAACATATCCTGATGTTGATTTTGCTATTACAAATAACGGAGGAATCCGAGCAGATTTACTAGTAAGTAGTGATCAAAGCATTACTTGGGGTGCTGCTCAAGCAGTTCAACCTTTTGGAAATATCCTACAAATAGTTGAGCTAACTGGTCAAGAAATATACGATGCCTTAAATGAACAGTATGATGAGGGGCAAAAATACTTCCTCCAAATGTCAGGCTTACGCTATACATACACTGATAGTGGCTCAACTGACCCTCTTGTTCCATTTAAAGTTGTGAAAGTTTACAAAGACAATGGAGAAGAAATCGATCCAAATGCTACTTATAAATTAGTCATTAATGACTTCCTATATGGTGGTGGTGATGGTTTTGCAACATTCAAAAAAGGGAAATTATTAGGAGCAATTAATCCTGATACTGAGGTCTTTATTAAATATATCAAAGACTTAGAAGCTGCTGGCAAACCAGTAACAGCTGCAATAACAGGGGTTAAAACCTATGTTACAACGGCCCTTGAGCCTTCAACAACTACTGATGCAAGTGGTACTCATGAAATTATCAATCGTGTTTACCGTGATCGTGATGGAAAAATTGTTGCTACAGAAGTCGTTTCCGACCTCTTCACTCCAGCTCCTGTTGAAGAAACTGAAACACCTAAACCAGCTGTTAACTCTATTAAGATTCCTGTTAAAACACCAAAATATGGTCAAAGCTTAACAGCAGTAAAAGCAGGTCAGCAAGCACAAAAAGCAAGTGACAAAAAACAATTGCCAACTACTTCAAGTCAAGAAGACACAGCAATTCTACTTTCATTACTTGGTGCATCAAGTCTAGCAATGGCGGTAGCATTAAAGAAAAAAGAAAATAACTAATCCAAACTAAACAATAACATGCTTCGTAAACATCACTCCTAATGTTAGAACATCATCTAACTTCTGGAGCAGTTTAACTCAGGCATGTTATTTTTTTATATTAAAATACCCTCTAAATGGTCTAATTCATGTTGACAAACTTGTGCTGGCAAACCTGTTAAAGTTAACGATTTTTTCATCCAATGATGATCTAAATAGTCTACTTTAATTTCTTTATAGCGTGTTGTTTTCCGGGACCCACTCAAAGATAAACAGGACTCTTCCGCATGAAATGAATCTTTTTTACTGATAATCATAGGATTAAACATGACTAAGTCTACAAAACCCATGGAAATAATAATAATACGCTTGGACTCTCCAATCATGTTAGCTGCCATTCCAAGACAATTTTCTCGATGGTAGGCTAATGTATCAAGTAAATCTGTTCCAATCTTGATATCCTCTTTTGTAGCAAGAACAGATTTTTGCTGTAAGAACAGGGGATCTTTTACAATATCTCTTATCACTTTGTTACCTCTACTTTCATTAATGCTATTATATCAAAAAAGAAACCCTATTTAACATAGGGTTTCTTTATCAAAATTTCTAAATAATTCCTTGAGCAGACATAGCTTCTGCTACTTTCAGGAATCCTGCAATATTTGCACCAAGAACTAAATTCCCTTCTTGACCATACTCTTTTGCTGATTCAGAAGCATTTTCATAAATGGTTTTCATGATGTCATACAATTTAGCATCCACTTCATCAAATGACCACGATGTTCTACCACTATTTTGAGCCATTTCTAAGGCAGAAACAGCTACACCACCAGCATTGGCTGCTTTTGCAGGACCAAAAAGTATACCTGCTTCTTGGAATATCGAAATGGCTTTTAAGGTTGAAGGCATATTGGCTCCTTCAGAAACAGCTAAAAGGCCATTTTCAATAAGGACTTGAGCATCCTTTTCGTCTAATTCGTTTTGCGTTGCACAAGGGAATGCTAAGTCAGCCTTAATGGACCAAATTTTCTTACCAGTATCTGAACTAATAAATGTCGCATTTGGATGTTTTTCCAGATAAGTTGAAATACGGTTACGATTTTCTTCTTTAATCCATTTCAATGTTTTTAAATTAATACCCTCTTCATCATAAATATAACCAGATGAATCAGATGCAGCAACAACTACCGCACCAAGTTCTTGTAATTTCTCAATAGCATAAATAGCAACATTACCTGATCCAGAAACGATTGCTCTTTTCCCAGTAAAGCTTTCTCCTACAGATTTAAGCATTTGTTCAGCAAAATAAACCACTCCATAACCAGTCGCTTCTGTACGCACCAGTGATCCACCATAAGTTAATCCTTTACCAGTTAAAACGCCATTTTGATAGCCATTTAAGCGTTTATATTGTCCAAAAAGGTAACCTATTTCTCGACCACCTACACCAATATCACCTGCAGGGACGTCTAAATCAGGACCAATATACTTCTGAAGTTCTGTCATAAAGCTTTGTGTAAAACGCATAACCTCTTGGTCTGATTTTCCTTTTGGATCAAAATTTGAACCACCCTTGCCTCCACCAATTGGTTGTCCTGTCAATGAATTCTTTAAAATTTGCTCAAAGCCTAAAAATTTAACAATAGATTGATTAACTGAAGGATGAAAACGTAAGCCACCTTTATAAGGACCGATTGCAGAAGAAAACTGAACACGGTATCCTCTATTGACTTGAACCTGTCCTTTATCATCAACCCAAGGTACTCTAAATGAAACCACTCTTTCCGGTTCAACAAGTCTTTCTAAAATATTTTCTTCTATATATTTAGGGTATTTATCAAAAACAGGAATAAGAGATTGAAAGACCTCTTCTACAGCTTGTAAAAATTCTTCCTCGTGAGCATTTTCTTTTTTTACTTTTTCAAATACAGATGTTACATATTCTTTTCCACTTATCATATTCATACCTTTCATAACTTATTTTTTAAGATACTAAATATTATAAATTTTCAGAATATTCTTGTCAAGTTTTTATCTTTGGCTTTATTCTAAAAAAAGAACTTTCCGATAGGAAAGTTCTTTTACTGAGCATTTTTAAACTGACTATGATAAAGTTCACTGTAAAAACCATTTTGTTCCAAAAGGCTCTGATGATTCCCTTGTTCTATGATACGACCATCTTTCAAAACCAAGATTTTATCAGCTTCTTGTATTGTAGATAAGCGATGAGCTATCACAAAACTTGTTCTTCCTTGCATCAAAACTTTCATAGCTTTTTGAATTAATAATTCCAGACGTGTATCTACAGATGAAGTTGCCTCATCTAAAATTAAAATTTTCGGGTTAGCCAAAAGCGCTCTTGCAATGGTTAACAGTTGTTTTTGTCCTAAGGAAATGTTAGAGGACTCTTGATTAATAACCATATCATAACCTCCTGGCAAGGTTCTGATAAAATGATCAACATTAGCTGTTTTTGCTGCATCAATGATGTCAGTGTCGCTAGCTTCTAAGTTTCCAAACTGAAGGTTCTCTTTAATACTCGCTCCGAAAAGCCAAGCATCTTGTAAAACCATACCAAATTGACGACGATAATCCTTTCGAGATAAGTCTCTAATATCATAGCCATCAACAGTAATTGACCCAGAGGTCACATCGTAAAAACGCATCAGTAAATTGATTAAGGTTGTTTTTCCAGCTCCTGTTGGTCCAACAATAGCAACCATCTCACCAGGACTAACTTCCAAATTAAAATCTTTTATTAATTCCTGATTTGCTCGATAAGAAAAGTTAACATTTTTAAAAGAAACCTGTCCAGATAAAGGTTTGGTCAAAACAAACTTCTCCATTGACAAGTCATCTGCTTCATCTAAAACATCAAAAATCCTTTCTAATGATGATTTGGCACTTTGAATCATTGGAGCCAATTGGGTCATTGTTTGAATAGGTTGACTGATTTGCCAAGTATATTGTACAAAGGCTTGCATATTCCCAATGGTTAGTTTTCCTGCTAATACTTTTAAGCCAGCCACTAAAGCTATCACCAAATAAACAGAATCAGAAATGAAATGTAAAACCGGCATCATCAATCCAGAAATGAAACTAGCTTTAAATCCAACTTTTTCTAACTTATTTGTGATATCGTGAAATTCATTAATACTAGTTTCTTCACGACCATACAATTTTAAAACGGTAAACCCAGTCAAACGTTCTTGAACAAAGGCATTCATCTCACCCAATACCTTTGCTTGTTCTTTAAAATAAGGTTGAGACCTTTTGAGGACAAATTGACTAGAAAAATAAATCAAAGGGACTGCTAGTAATAATATTAATGACAATCCAGAATCAATGTAAAATGTCATAGCAAGCGCTAAGACTATGGTTAATATAGCGTTAACCATTTGAAGAAAGGATTGCTGTAGGGCATTTGAAACACTATCGACGTCCGAGGTGAATCGCCCTAGCAAATCACCAAATTGATGTTTGTCAAAATAAGAAATGGGAATTTTATTAATTTTTTGGCTCAGCGCTGAGCGTAAATCTTTTATAGAGGCTTGAACAACTTTTGTCATGAAATAATTAGCTCCAAAGGAACCTATTTCAAAAAAGAGGGCTCGAACGAAATAAAGAGCTAATATCGCAGCTATATAAGAGTAATTCATAGAAGCACCTTCTACTCCTTTAGCTATTGCTATTAAGTTATTCCCAATTTCAGTAATGGCTAATCCTAAAACAAAAGGTTCTAACACACTCATGACAACACTCAGTACTTTTAGAAAAAATGCGAGTAGAATTGACATTTTATATGGTTTTAAATAAAACCATAATCGCATAAAAACATGTCTTGATTTCATTCTGCTACCTCACTTTCTTTCTGACCATGATTCAATTGGGAGTTAGCTATTTCATGATAGATGTCATTTGTTTTTAGAAGCTCTTCGTGTGTGCCTTTACCAACGATTTGACCTTGATCTAAAACAATAATCTGATCAGCATCCATAATAGTTCCAACACGTTGAGCGACAATGATGACCGTCGCATCACCGGTGACTTCTTTCAAGCGTTTACGAACTTCAGCATCTGTTTTATAATCTAAAGCAGAAAAGGAATCATCAAAAATATAGATATCAGGATTTTTAACCAACGCACGCGCAATGGATAAGCGTTGCTTTTGACCACCTGAAAGATTACTTCCTCCTTCAGCAAGATGGGTTTGAAATCCTTCTTTTTTACTTTCAATAAATTCTCTAGCCTGGGAAATCTCACTAGCTTTATGAATTTCTTGATCAGTTGCTTGCTCTTTACCATATTTGATGTTCTCTTCTATGGTACCAGTAAACAATAATGCTTTTTGAGGGATAAAACCAATTTTTGACCGCAAAGCCTTGAGCTCATAGTCTCTGACATCTATTCCATCCACCAAAATGCGGCCAAAGGTCACATCATAAAAACGCGGAATAAGGTTTACAAGAGACGATTTACCTGATCCAGTTGAACCAATAAAGGCAATAGTTTCTCCAGGCTTAGCTGAAAATGAAATATTGGAGATGACAGGAGACTCTGTCTCACCAGGATAGGAAAAGGTGACATTTTCAAACTCTAAATAACCATGGGTTTGACTTTCTTTGACACCATCTTCATTTTTCGATATGGAGACAGGCATGTCTAATACCTCTTGAATTCTCTGACTAGAAACTGTCATTCTTGGGTACATATTAAAAAGATTTGCAAAAATCAAAAAGGCAAACATGGCATGAAAGCTATATTCAATAAAAGCAACTAAATCACCTAGCTTAAATACTCCTAAAGAAAGCGGTTCTAATGCAAACCAAACAATAGCCACAATCATAGCAATAATAATTTGCACAAATAAGGGTTCCGTTAATCCAGTTAGGACAAATAGCTTTTTTGATGTTTGAGCGTAAGCTGAATTTTTTTCTGAGAATCGTTCTTCTTGAAAGTCTTCTCTTGCAAATGCTCGGATGACTCTCAGACCAGTTAAATTTTCTCTGACCAACTGATTCAGATCATCTAATGTTTTTTGTTGTTTTTCTGATAATGGCTTGGTTTTAATAGCAACATAGAGAACAACGATGATCAAAAAGGGCATTGAAACTGCAACAATCCAAGCTAAAGAAGGGCTTGTTAATAAAATCATGATGACTGAAAAAATCATCATTAAAGGAGTAATTACCCCCAATCGGAGTGCCATCTCAGCAAACTGCATTAGAATAAAAGCGTCATTGGTAATACGTGTTACCAAGGAAGAAACACCAATTTTTTCATATTCCGTATGAGAATAATCTTGAAGCTTATGAAACATGTCATTTCTAAGTTCTTTAATCATGCCCGTTGTTAAACGACTAGAGGCGTATGATAAAATAATTCTTCCAACAACACCAAGGAGGACGACAATTACCATAATAAATGCCCAAAAATATAACGATTTCTCATTATTTAAGACAAGACCTTCATCAATCATCCTAGCCAAAATTGTTGGCAAACCTAAATTAACAATGACAAAAAGGATGGCACCTAGGCCATTCAAAAAAAGTAAATGATGACGTTTTTTTAAATAAGTCCATAATAAAGACATAAACACCTCCTCATAATAACCGATAGTAAAAGAAAGTGCTTAAGGCACTCTCTTAGAGAACCGTATTTCTGAAAATGAGAGATTCCTTTAGCAACTTTTTGAAATCTCTTTAAGCATCCAAATATCCATTGCATGGTGATTTTGCTGATTTGGTAATGGTTTGTTAAGACTACGAAAGCCATTTTTTTCGTAAAAGGGAATTGCTTCTTGCAATAAATGCGATGATTCAAGATACATGTATTTGAAACCATTTCGTTTGGCTTCATTGATGACATGTTTGAGTAGTTCTTGACCGACGCCCTGGTTTCGCTCTGACGCCTTAACATAACATTTTTGCAGTTCACAAATAGAATCTGTAACAGGACCAAATCCCACTCCACCAATCACCTTATCATTATCCAAGGCTATAAAATAGGCAGCTCTATCTTGATTCTGATAGTAATGGAATAAATCGTTCAGTTGCGGATCCGTATAGGCAGTCCCTGGAATATTTAAGCCGACAGCTTCTAAAGAAGCTTTGATAATTACAGAAATGTCAGCATTATCTTCTTCTCTAATCCTTTGAATATCCATTCAACTTATTCCTCTAACTGACTTAAGTATTCAAATCGTTCATATTTTTCTAACAATTGTTGATTCAGTTGATCTAAGGTTTTTTGTAAATCAGCTAATTTTCCATAATCACTTCCAACTGTTAACATTTCAGCTTCAACAATTTCAATGTCACCTTCTAATTCAGCAATAGTATCTTCAATCATGGCCCATTCCTGTTTTTCAAGATATGACATGCGTTTTTTATCTGATAGGATTTTAGCTTCCATTTTAGGGGCTTTTTTGGCTTTTAGAACGGGAAGATTTTCCTGAAAGGCTTTATCATCCAAATAGTCACTATAGTTACCAAAAAAGACATTAATTTTCCCGTTCTCAAAGACTAATAATTTATTAGCCACTTTATCCAAGAAATAACGATCATGACTAACCGTAATCACTGGTCCATTAAAGGTTGATAAAAAATTCTCCAAGACTGTTAAAGTCGCTATATCCAAATCGTTTGTTGGTTCATCTAACAAAAGAACGTTTGGTTTTTCCAATAATATTTTTAAAAGGTATAGGCGTTTCTTCTCGCCTCCCGATAATTTTGCAATTAAACTGCCGTGGCTAGACCTTGGAAACAAAAATTGCTCTAGCAGTTCACTAATACTGGTTGTGCCATGACTGGTCTTAACTTCATCAGCCACCTCTTGTAAATAGCTAATGACACGTTTTGATCCATCCATATCTTTAATCTGTTGTGAAAAGTAGCCAACTTTAATCGTTTCACCAATATCTACTTTTCCTGTATCAGGTTTTAATTCCCCATTGATGAGATGCATTAAGGTGGATTTACCAACCCCGTTATCTCCAATTATTCCAATTCGATCTTTATTTTGGATAATGATATTAAAGTCTTGAATCAAAGGTTTGTCACTC
Source organism: Streptococcus uberis (assembly GCF_900475595.1). Classification (NCBI taxonomy): domain Bacteria; kingdom Bacillati; phylum Bacillota; class Bacilli; order Lactobacillales; family Streptococcaceae; genus Streptococcus; species Streptococcus uberis. The sequence goes on along the minus strand of NZ_LS483397.1, from coordinate 786,424 downwards.
GTATAGCCAAATGAAACATTTTCAAATTGAATGACTTTTTTTCCAATACGACTGGTTTCAAAATTGATATCAAGCTCTTCCTTTGTATTTGTTAAGGAAAGATCCTCTTTTAAGACATTAAAACGATTAATACGAGCTTGCTGTTTCGTAGCTCTAGCTTGAGGTTGCGTCCGCATCCAAGCCAGTTCTTGTTTATACAATTGTTTTTTCTTGTGAAAAGAAGCAGCATCTCTCTCATCTTGCTCTGCTTTTTGTCGAACATAATCCTGGTAATTTCCTTGATATTCCCTTAACATTGCCCGATCAAGTTCAAAAATACGCGTTGCAATACTATCTAAAAAATAACGATCATGAGTAATAAATAAAACGGTTTTTTTACTCGTTTTCAAATAGTTTGTCAACCAAGCAATTGTTTCAATATCTAAATGGTTAGTCGGTTCATCCAGCAAAAGTAAATCTGAATTACCTAGTAAAACTTGAGCTAATTGAACTCTTCTTCTCATGCCACCAGATAATTGGCTCACTTTTTGGTTAAGTTCAACTATACCAAGCCTACTGAGAACAGTTTTTACATCACTTTCAACAGACCATGCGTCTAAACGGTCCATTTCCGATATCAAGTATTCCAACCGTTCTTGTTCTTGCTCAGTATATGATGACATCAATGTCTCGTATTCCCGAATGACAGTCATCTCAGGTAAGTCAGAGGATAGAACTGTTTCAAGAACGGACTTGTCTTCTTGAAATTGAGGATTTTGTGTCAAATAAGCTATTTTATAGTGATTTGGTTTTGAAAATGGGGAAACATCGCCATCAAATCCAATTTTTTCTGAAATCACATCTAAAAGAGTCGTTTTACCTGTCCCATTGACACCAATTATGCCAATACGATCATTCTCATGTATGATGAAAGAAATATCTTGAAAGACAGTCTTATCACCAACCGTCTTGCTAAGACTTTCTACTAAAAAATCACTCATTTTCCAACTCCTTCATAATAAAAGCTTCAATGTCACCTACCTTGTTTGCTAAGGTTCCTTCCACAATAGCCTTTTCAACCTTTTTTAAGAGGTGACCCAATTGAGGGCCAGCTTTCATGTTCAGTTTTTCCATCAGGTAACGCCCATTTACCACTATCTCATGTTTATCATAAATGGTTAAGTCATCGTAAGTCCTCATCATATGATTAAAGTCAGTTGGTAGACCTTTAGCTTTTCTAAGGTTTTCACTTAAAATAGCAGCTTCTTTTCCATACACATAAAGATCCATTTTGCTTAACAAAGCGCTCTCCCTTTTTCGATACAGGGTCACAATCTGTGTCACCTGTTTTTGAAAGTCATTTGAGGTCTTCCAACTTTTTAAGAATGCCTTTTCTTTATCCAATGACAATGCAATAATCATATTAGCCCAAGCTTGTTCACTTGAATCAAAAACAAAATGTGCATCGAAATGGTCCATCATACCTGTCAATTCGCTTTGTCTATTTTCAAGACCTGGTAAATAGTTATAAGCTTGTGCTTCAATGAAATAAGTCAAACCGAGTTTCCAGTTTGGAGCCATAAAGAGTTTATCCAACTCGATAAAAGAGCGTTCGACAGAAATTTTTTGCAATAAGTGTGCATGTGTTTTCATGGCTTCGAATGTTTCATCTTCGATTTTAAAATCTAAGCTTGCTGCAAACCGGAAACCTCGCATAATCCGTAAAGCATCTTCTTGAAAACGTTCTTCGGCTTTTCCAACAGCCCTGAGTTCTTTTCGTTTTAAATCCTGTAAACCATGAAATTTATCGATAACCTGACCAGTTTCGTCCAAGGCTAAAGCATTAACTGTAAAATCACGTCTTTTTAAATCTTCTTCCAATGAGCGGACAAAAGAGACATTACTCGGTCTGCGATAGTCCACATAGATATCCTCAGTCCTAAATGTTGTTATCTCATATTCCGCATCATTTTCTAAAACAAGAACTGTTCCATGTTCAATACCAATATCAACTGTGCGAGAAAAAATAGCTTTTGTTTCTTCAGGATATGAGCTTGTAGCAATATCAACATCGTGAATTGGTCTATCTAATAAGATATCGCGTACTCCGCCACCTACAAAATAGGCTTCAAAACCAGCTTCTTTTATTTTCTTTAATATTGGTAAAGCCTTCTGAAATTCAGAAGGCAGTTTCATTAATTTCATAATAGTTTCTCTAATCCGTATACCAATTGATTTCGTTTAACAACTTCTCTTATTCCGATCTTAACCCCTTGCATAAAGGACTGTCGGTCATAAGAATCATGTCTTAAGGTCAACCCTTCTCCAGGTCCACCAAAAAGCACTTCTTGATGAGCAACTAATCCTGGCAAGCGAACACTATGAATGTGCATCCCCTGGTAATTGGCACCACGTGCTCCTGGCAAGCTTTCGACTTCATCAGGATGCCCCTGAGTTATTTCCTGACGTTCTTTTGAAATCACTTCTGCAGTTTTTAAAGCAGTCCCACTTGGTGCATCTTTTTTCTGATCGTGGTGTAGTTCAATAATTTCAACATTTGGAAAATACTTAGCTGCTCTTTCTGCAAACTCCATTAGTAATAAAGCTCCAATTGCAAAATTTGGTGCAATAAGACCACCTATGTTTTTATCAGATGACAGTTGGATTAAGTTCTCAATCTCTTTACTTGTGAATCCTGTTGTCCCAACGACAGGTGCAAAGCCTTGTTCAATTGCAAAATGTGTGTTTTCAAAAGCAACTTCAGGATGGGTAAAATCCACCCAGACCTCTGCATCAATTGTTTTTAAATCCTCTTTTAGATTATAAACAGGAATACCTTGAAATTCCTTTTCCTTCGCATTAGGATCCAATAAGGCTACTACTTCAAAGTCCTCTTCGTTTTGTGCCATGGAGAGAGCTGTCGAACCCATTTTACCTCGATAACCTGCTATGATAATTCTGATACCCATCTCTTCTCCTTATAATATTATTTTATTATTGGTGAGAAACCTAAAGCTACTGCATTTGATCCTAAATGTGTTCCCACAACAGCACTAAAATGCGACTCAATGAAGGTGTCCGGCATCCCACTTTCGACTAACATTTCCTTTAATTGTTGAGCTTTTTCACTGGCATTAGCATTGATAATAGAGAATTCAAAGTCACCCTTTGCAGCCTGCTCATTTAACAGTTCAACCATTTTTTTCATGGCCTTTTTCTCAGTTCTGATTTTCTCGTAAACGACAATTTTCCCCTGATCATCAAAATAAAGAATTGGCTTGATACTTAAGAGATTCCCAATTAAAGCAGAACCATTCGATAAACGGCCACCTTTAACCAAATGATTTAAATCATCAACCAATATAAAAGCTGAAGTGCCATCAATTTTTTGTTGGAGTTTAGACAATAATTGTTCAAAATCAAGACCATTCTTTTGCCAGTTTAAAATACTTGCAATCATATTTCCAACAGGAACTGAAGCAATTTTACTATCTGGAAAAGCAATGGTTAAATCTGGATGCTCTTCAACAAGAAATTGGATGTTCTGCCAAAAACCTGAAATACCGCCCGCTAAAAAGAGTCCAATAACGTGAGTGTAGTCATTTGCAGATAAATCTGTCAATAACTCATCTAACTCTGATAAAGAGGGTTGGCTTGTTTTAGGTAAGTCCTCACTTTGAGACATCATCTGATAAAAGTCTTCGAGACTTAGATTAATCCCTTCATAGTAGGTTTCATTTTCAATAATAACTGGGATATTTAAAACAAAGATATCTTTGTGACCTGATAATTCCGCCGGTATAGCTGTTGTATTATCAGTAATGATTGCTAATTTCATTAACTTTTAAACTCCAAATTTACTCCAGGTTGATCTAATGCTATTTCTGTGACTTCGTATGTTAGACGTTGAACCATATTTAATAATGGTGCAGCAAGAGATTCAACTTCTTCTTGTGTGAATTCACTTGGTTTTTCAATCAAACGATCAATAATGCGTACCATTTGAGAAATAACACCACTAATAACAAAATCTTCTTTGACAATGATAAATTGTAGGACAGAAACCATTACTGTCTCATTTTTTTCTTCATCTTTATTAATCAATTGAAAAGTAACTTCGAAATTCGTTTCAGGGGTACCATTTTCTTTTTCCCATTCTAAATTTCTAGCATCATAATGATATTGGTTAACAAATTCTTTTTCTCTTAATACTTGCATAATTCTATAGTCTCCTTGAGCGCGATATCACTCATTATAGCATAGTTTTGATGATTATAAAAGTTGCTCTTTCTTAGTATTTTTTCTGTGGATGTTTCTCGATAATTTCCGGATATATTTCTAATGTTTTTAATCCTTTTTCTAATAAACTATAAGATCTGAGGGCAAATTTTTGTCCTAGTTCTTCTTCCGTATAATGACTAAAAATTGCAGCTTCAAGCTCCTGCCTTTTTAACTTAGACAGTCCTGAAACACCTTTCTCCTTTAAAAACTCTTTCAACTGGAGAGCTGATAAATGTTTTAAAGAAACAAAGGCAGTATCCACTTGGACATACTTTTCAGCAATAAGCCAATCCAATTCTTTTTGAGCATCAATACCATAACTTGTGTAAAAATATTTATGATGAGGATTCTCAGTTGTATATGTTCCAAAATTGATTCGCCACAACATAATGATATGACCGGGCAATAGTCCTTCTTTAGTCCGAATCATATTACGTTTTGGTATTGGTTTCTGTATCAGTTCGTGTTCAAACTTGGGATGAACATAAGGCATTTCACTATGATTTTCATAAATCTCTTTTATCGTTTTCATAGAACCATTATATCAAAAAAATCACCCCGAAGGATGATTAATCTGTTCAATTTTAGTTAATAGCCTTTTATGAAAAGAGACCAAGCATCGTCTTGTGCTAAAGTGCTAGTATCTGTGTAACTTCCTCTGTGTTTGTTCCAAACGTATTGGCTAGTATCAACAGTTGCAACACTATCACTAGGGACATCTGTTGTGGAAGTTGCAACTGCAGGATTAACAACATCATATGCTGTCAAGCCATAATTTTGTATAATGGCATTCAATTTAACATTATAGGAAGTATCTGTTGCATATAATCCCGTTAAAGCAGCTGTTGCATCTTGGTAAGATAAGGTATTAGATCGTCTTGCTCCGACATAAGTTGGTGAACTTAACAAATTAGCATAATCATAAAGGGAATCATAAATACTTGGATAGGCACGGAAAGCCTGATCAATTTCATAAGGATTTCCCAATCCATCATCTTCCCAAGTTTTCATTGTAACTGAGCCACCATTATAACTTCCTTTAATCCCAAAAAAATTATAATATGGCGCCTGACTTAAACCTGATTGGCCACTACTAGATTCTAAAACCGCTTGGGCAATCATGACTGACGCATATAAATCTCGTTCAGCTGCGATTTGGCTTGCAGTACCCGCGATTTGATTGATAAATGCTTGTGTTTGCCCTGAAGCTAGGGTTTCAGCAGATACACTCTTATTTTTTGCTTGTGGTTGGAACATTATGACAAGTGTCATCATGACTGCCAAACCTATAACAGCTAGAAAAACTTTTTTACCTTTCAAAAATCGCATTGTAATCCATAATCCTTCTTTTTAGTCTTGGATAATATTATAACACAAGTTTTTAGTATTTCGCTACAATCTTTGATTTTTAATTTTTTTGATATCCCTTTGTATCAAAATTGAAATATTTGAACTTAAAAAGGGTAATCAAAAAGCGTTAATTGGTATACCTCAATGATTTTATTTAGTTTTTCATGATATGAAGTATCTGTTGCATAATGGCCTGTTAATGTTGCTGTCGCTTCCTTATGACTTCTTGTTTGAGACTGATGAGTTGTCTTATACAAGGGATCTTCTAGAACCTTGGCGTAATCATTAAAGCCATTTGTCAAACTTCCGTAGGAACGGAAGTTTGCATCGATCTTAAATAAATTTCCTTGCCCATCATCTTCTAATGTTGGTAAAACAACTGACTTTCCTTTGTATTCTCCTTTTATGCCAAAAAAATTATAGTATGGTTTTTGGCTAAGCTGAGATTTCCCATTGTTTGATTCCAAGATAGCTTGTGCTATCATGACAGAGCTATAGAGATCTTTTTGCTGAGCAACCTTTTGTGCCGAATGTGATACTTTTCCAATAAATTGAATGCTCTCGTTTCCGTGATAGGAAATGAGTTGACGCTGATAATACTTAAGGCTGATGACGCTTATGATGAGAGACAATAATATCCAGGAAATGATACTATTTTCAAAAGTCTTACTGGATTTTGGTTTTCGTCTTACTTTCTTGCGATAGTTTTTAGCCACTAGTCTTTCATTCCCATCTTATTATTTCTTCTATTATAACAAAAAACTAGAATCCTTTCAGATTCTAGTTTGAATACTCAGAATATATGATTATAGTTTTTTACGTAAAGCTCCAAATAATACACCTGAGACAATCGCACCAATAGCGATAAAGACTAAGTATAAAAGTGGATTACTTGTCAAAGCGATAACGAAGATACCACCGTGAGGAGCCATTAATTTAATTCCTGATAAACCAACTAAGGCACCAGTTAAGGCAGAACCTGCAATGAAACTAGGGATTGCACGCGCTGGGTCAGCAGCACCGAACGGAATTGCTCCTTCAGTAATGAAAGATAGACCCATAACAATGTTCGTTAATCCAGATTCACGTTCTTCTTTTGTAAATTTATCTTTAAATAGTAGGGTTGCCACAAATACTGCTAATGGTGGAACCATGCCACCAGCCATAACAGCAGCCATAACTACTGAACCACCATGTGCTACTGTAGCTGCAAGTGTACCCGTACCAAAGACATAGGCTGCCTTGTTAACTGGACCACCCATGTCCACAGCCATCATACCACCAACTAACAGTCCCATAAGTACTGCTGAGCTACCAGAAAGTCCTTGTAAGAAATTGTTAAGAGCTGTATTAATTGCAGCCATTGGGATATTAATAAATAGCATTAGGAATCCAGTTAACAATACTCCAAGCAATGGATATAAGAGAATTGATTTAACACCTTCAAGTGAGCGTGGTAAACCTGATAAGGCTTTACGAAGAGCAAGAATGACACCACCTGCTAGGAAACCACCAACTAAGGCACCTAAGAACCCTGAAGGAACACCCGCTAAGGCCAAGCTTGCTTCACCACCAGAAGCAAATGGTACTTTACCAAAAGCTAAACCACTAGATGCAATAGCTCCTGCTACAAATCCAGCAACCAATCCAGGTTTTTCTGCAATTGAATAGGCAATATAACCAGCTAATACTGGAAGCATAAATGAGAAGGCCGCTCCACCAATTTTCATAAAAATAGCAGCCATTTCATGGTAAGAACCAAGGTTACTCAACTGGTCTTTTGGAACACCTAACATGTTGTCTAACAAGAAGGCAATAGCAATCATAATACCACCACCAATAACAAATGGTAGCATTTGAGAAACCCCACCCATAAGGTGTTTGTAGAAAGCACCGCCTAAACTTGATTTTTCGGTTGAAGATACAGATGCTTTCTGATCATTTTTTGCATGGTATGCTGACGCTTTGCCATCAAGAATGAATTGAATCAATTCCTCACTTTTCTTAATACCATCAGCTACAGGGCGTGAAATCAATGGTTTTCCATCAAAACGATCCATTTCAACCGCTTTATCTGCTGCAATAATGACACCTTTTGCATTTTTAATATCTTCAGCCGTCAAACGATTGGCTACACCAGATGCACCATTTGTTTCTACTTTAATGCCAACACCCATTGCTGCAGCTTGTTTTTTCAAAGCCTCTTCTGCCATATAAGTATGAGCAATCCCAGTAGTACAAGCTGTAACAGCAACAATAAAATCTTTTCCAAGAGAAGTTGAAACTTCTTCTTTCTTTTCTTCAGTTGCGTCAAAAGCAGTAATGACTTCATCAGCAGAAGTTGCTTGTCTTAACTTATCTGCAAAACCGTCTTTTAATAGATATTGTGATAATTGTGCCAAAGCTGCTAGGTGGGTATCATTAGCACCGTCTGGTGCAGCAATCATGAAGAACAAGTCTGTTGGTTGACCATCTAAGGATTCATAGTCAACTCCATTATTAGATTTTGCAAATAAAACACTTGCTTCACGAACAGCTGCATTTTTACTGTGGGGCATGGCAATGCCATCACCCAAACCTGTTGATGTTTGAGCTTCACGTGCCATAATACCTTTTTTAAAGGTATCAAAATCTGAGACGACATTCTTAGAGACTAAGCGAGAAATCATCTCATCAATTGCAGCTTCTTTAGAAGTTGCCTGTAAATCAAGTAACATCAAGTCTTTTTTTAATAAATCTTGAATTTTCATCTTTTTTCTACCTCAACTTTTTGATATGTTTCTTTAATAAAATCAATTGTTGCTAAATCATCAGAGAATGCTGTAGAGGTACCACAAGCAACTCCCCATTTCAAAGCTTCAACTGGTTCTTTTGTTGTTACAAATTTTCCTGTAAAACCAGCTACCATCGAATCACCAGCGCCAACAGAGTTTTTTACAATTCCTTTGATTGGTTTAGCAAAGTAAGTGGAATCTTTAGTCACTAACAGAGCGCCATCTCCTGCCATTGAAATAATGACATTTTGTGCTCCCATTTCTAACAGTTTTCGACCATATTTTTCAACATCATCTAAACCTTCAATAGTGACATCAAAAATAGCTTCTAACTCATGATTGTTCGGTTTAACAAGCAATGGTTGATAGGATAAAGAATCTAGCAATGTTTGGCCTTCAAAATCGCAAACAACTTCTGCACCAGTTTCTCTAACAAACGGAATGAGTTGATTATAAACCTGATTCCCTATGTTGGAAGGAGCAGATCCTGCAAAAACAACGGTATCCTCAATACTTAACGACGAAAGTATAGCTTTGAGTGACTCTAGATCATTATCCAAAATTTCTGGTCCGCGACCATTAATTTCAGTCTCTTCTTCGGATTTTATTTTGACATTGATTCGTGTATCATCTTTAACAGAAACAAATTGTGTGTGAACTCCTTCTGCTTTTAAGTTGTCCTCAATAAATTTTCCTGTAAAGCCACCTAAGAAACCTGTTGCAGTATTCTCTATGCCGAGTCGTTGTAAAACACGACTCACATTAATACCTTTACCTCCTGCGAATTTATCATCACTTGCCATTCTATTGACAGAACCTGTCTCTAGATGGTCGATACGGACGATAAAATCAATTGAAGGATTCAATGTTACTGTGTAAATCATACTTCAATCACCTTTGCTTTTTCCTTAATTTTTTTAAGAAGTGCCGATGAAGACGCTTCCGTTAGAATAACGACATCATCAATAGGGGCTACCTTAATAAAGGAAACATGGCCAATCTTTGTAGCATCTGCCAAAATGAAAGTCGTTTTGGCATTCTTTAAAACAGCTTCTTTAATGACAGCTTCCTCAATATCAGGTGTCGTTAAATGCTGAGCATCAATACCATTCATTCCTAAAAAAGCCAAATCAAAATTCATTCTTCGAATTTGTTCTAGAGCGACATTTCCAATGCTTGCATCTGTCGTTCGCTTAACAAATCCTCCAATGATAATCGTTTTAACATTCATATCAACCAGTTTGGAAGCATGATGGATGGAATTGGTCACGACTGTAATATTTTTTTGCCCAATCTTGGGAATTAAGAATTCCGTAGTCGTTCCTGCATCAATAAATATGATGTCTTCATCCTTAATGTAGTCAGAAGCCTTCTGAGCAATTTTTTCTTTCGATTGACTGTTTTTGACAGATTTTTCCTTGTTGGAAAGTTCTTCTTGAAGGGAATGACTCAGTTCTGCTCCACCATGTACACGATGCAGTTTGTTTTCCATTTCAAGTTCATCTAAGTCTCTTCGAACTGTTGATTCAGAGGAGTCTAACATAATCATTAAATCATCTAAAGCTACATAATTTTCTTTAGTGATTCTTTCCATGATTAGTTTTTTACGTTTCGATTTTAAGATAGTATCACCTCTTTCTGAAATCGGTTACAACTATATTATACGTTTTTATCTTCCAAAGTCAAGCACAATCTATCATTTTCTTTCATTTACCCTAAAAAAAAAGAGTCTTTCGACTCTTCTTTCTTATTTTATTTTTAAAATGTCTTCTTTGGCATGGATTAATTGTGTAATCAATCGACAATATGGAGTGTCAATTCCTAATTGTTGCCCTTTAGTATTAACTGCCCCGTTGATAAAGTCAATTTCTGTTAAACGATGATTCTGCACAAGGTCTTGATGCATTGATGGGTAGTGATGCGCAGCTTTCACCGATGTATCCATAACATATTTTGTAATTTCTTCTTCGTTAAGTTCTACACCTTCAGCTTTTCCAACAGTAACAAATTCATGAATAATTTCATGAACCATTTTCAAACCGTCTTCACTGGCAAATAATTCACCAATTGTGCAGTCCAATAAGGCACAAGTCGAATTCATTGTTCCATTAACACATGCTTTTCTCCAGATGTTTGGCACCACATTTTCATCATATGTGGCAAAAAGTTTAGCCTCTGTTAACAATTCTGCAACTTGATGTCCTGCTTCTTGATTTTCTGGATCCATACTTTGTAAGTTCAAAGCACCAACACCTTGCAAGTGAGCATGACCAGGACCTTCTAATCCAGCAGTCCATACTGTTACGCCCATAAGGATGTTATGAACTGGAATATATTGACGAATAACATCTTCATGTCCAAGACCATTTAATAGGCATAACACTTTAGTTTCTTTACCAATGATTCCTTTAATGTCTTGAAGCATTTGTGGCAATTGCATTGCTTTTGTAAACAAGATAATTAAATCAGCTTCTCTTGTAGCTTCAGTTGGTCTCATAATTGGAAGTTTAACAGTTTCTTCAACATCTCCAGTAATTTTGAGACCATTCTCTTGAATAGCTTTGATATGATCTTCCCAGTTATCTAATAGGATAACTTCGTTATTTGTTTTGGAAATTTGATAACCAAAACGACACCCCATAGCTCCTGATCCTGCAATATAAACTAACATATTTTTCCTCCTTTTTTATCCTTCAAATACAAAGATATCATCTTTATAAAGTTTTAGCACGTCTTTACATATTTTATGTGATGCAAATGCAACACCAAAGGGAATGACCAACCAAGCAAGAATAATAATAAGAACACTGCTTCCACCTGCTAAAGAGGCGATTGGCCCAACGGCACCTACTAAACCAAATCCAGAAGATGCTGGTGTCCCAACTAAGTTAAAGATTGGAATAGTCAATGAAGAGATGGCTGCAGTGATTAACATTGGAATTGCCATAATAGGATGTTTTAAAAAGTTAGGCATCATCATTTTCATTGCTCCAAGTGCAATAGCAATTGGAACACCTGATTTATTAACTTTTAAAGTTGCCCAAACCAATACTGCTGTTGTAGCTGCAATTCCCATAGAAGCTGCACCTGCTGCCATTCCATTCAAACCGATTGCTAAACCAATTGCAACTGTTGAAATTGGACTTACAATTAACAAAGCAAAAGCCATAGCAATTAAAATAGACATTAAAACAGGTTGAAGTGTTGTAAATGAGTTGATACCTTGACCAATCAAAGTTGTTACGTATGATACATAAGGTAGTAATTTCCAACCAATGTAGCCTACACCTGTACCAATAATAATTGGTAATAAGATAATAGTAAGTGAACCAAATTTATTTCCAAACCATTTAACAGCTAATACAGCAAGGCTGGCAGTAATCATCATGTTGATTAAATCGCCAATACCTTTTAATTGGAAACTACCAACAGCAATCCCTTTTTGCATTACTTCTGTATATACCCATGCTCCTGAACCAATATAGGCAGCTCCACCTACAGCAAGTTGTTGCATTGGATTGAATTTAAACTGTTGACCAATTAAGAATCCTGCCATAATTGGTGTGAAGAATTGGAAAACTTGAACAATATGTAAGAATTCTGCCGCTGTTGCATTAGGTAATAGTGGCTTTAAAAAAGTTGCTAAAATAGCATTTGGAATTAAGGCAACTACGATTGCCGTTGCAGTACCCGCAAGTACTTTATTCATGAAAGAGCTAAATGTCTCTTTAGAAGTTGTTGTCATGTTGTGACCTCGCTTATTTTTATAGTGTGAAATTCATCACATTTACAAGTTCATTATATCACAAGCGCAAACGCTTGTCATAGAGATTTTCAATATTTACCATTCGAAAAATTTATAGTTCTATAATAACTAACAATAGAAAAAAACGAACATTTCATGTCCGTTTTTCATGTTTAATCTTCTATCAATGAAGTAGAATGTACAATTCTATTATCTCGTTCAGGATAAATATAATTAATGGCTTGATTGACTGCAATAGGTGCTTCTCCAAAGCCTGTAGCAATTAGATCTACCTTGCCTTCATAATCGGCGGCATCTCCAATGGCGAAAACACCCTCTTGATTCGTTTGATAGAGATGATTGACCAATATACTTGAACGCTTATAGTCCAGTTGCCAATTTTTTAAGTTTTTATTAGATGTTGAGAATCCAAAGCTAACAATTAATGCATCCAAGTCAAGTGTTAGACTGTCTTCTGATTTAACCTTTTGTAAAACGATTTGTGAAACTTGCCCATTTTCACCAATCAATTGATTGGGAATATAAGGTGTTAATATCTTAACCCCAGAAGCTTTCAAAAGTTCAACACTGTGTTCGTGAGCTCTAAAGGCATCCCGTCGGTGAACAATGGTAACACTTTCTGCCAAACCATATAAAGCTAATGCCCAGTCAACTGCAGAATCACCACCACCACAAATGACAACATTTTTACCAGCAAACTGGTCTAATTGATGAACATTATAAAAAATATTCTTTTCAGCAAAGCTTTCTTCACCTTCTAAGCCTAAGGTTCTTGGAGCAAACGCCCCATTTCCACAAGCTATGATAATGGCTTTACTACTATGTTGACCTTTATTAGTTTGAATAGTAAAACCTTGATTGTTTTTTTCAAAAGATTGAACTTCTTCTTTCAAACATACGGTTGTTCGATCCTCAAATCGACTAATTTGTTTTATAAGGTTATCAGTCAACTCCGCACCAGTAAGTGCTGGATATGCTGGTATATCGTAAATCACCTTTTCAGGATATAAAATGGCAGGTTGCCCTCCCAACTCTGATAAACTTTCAATGATTTTGACAGTCATTCCGCGTAGACCCGCGTAGAATGCGGCAAATAGTCCTACAGGACCACCACCAATAATGGTAATATCATATTGTTTTTCAGTCACAAACGACTCCTTTACATTTCTTCTTTAATTTTTGCTAACAAGTCACTTTCTTCTTGATTTAATGGATACTTTTCCAATAAATCAGGACGCCTTAAGTAGGTTTTCCGCAAACTTTCTTCTAAACGCCAACGTCTAATATTTTCATGATGTCCACTCATTAAAACATCTGGAACTGTCATTCCACGAAAATCATAAGGGCGTGTATATTGTGGATATTCTAATAATCCCGAAGAAAAAGAATCATCTTGATGACTGGCTTCTTTTCCAATAACACTAGGGATTAATCTAACTGTTGCATCTACCATTGTCATAGCCGCTAGTTCTCCTCCCGTTAAGACGAAGTCTCCGAGGGATATCTCATCAGTAACCAATTGTTTGATGCGCTCATCATAGCCTTCATAGTGGCCACAAATAAAAATCAACTCATCCTCCTGAGCTAATTCTTCAGCATAGGACTGATTAAACGTTTTTCCTGCCGGATCTAATAAGATGACTCGGGGATTATTGGCGTCAATTTTATCAATCGTATCATAAATAGGCTGTGCCCTTAAAAGCATGCCTTGACCACCACCATAAGGTTCGTCATCAACGTGCCTAGCTTTTTCTGCATTGTCACGAAAATTATGATACCTAATATCCAACAATCCTTTTTCAACTGCTTTACCCACAATAGATGACTCTAATGGGGCAAACATCTCAGGAAAGAGAGTTAAAATATCAATCTTCATCATCAAGCCCTTCCATGATAGCTACGTCAACACGATTGGCCTCTACATCAACATTCAAGACTACAGGGGGAATAAAGGGTAGCAACAAATCCTTTTTTCCTTGACGTTTGACAACCCAAACGTCATTAGCACCTGGTTGTAGAATTTCTTTAATCGTCCCAATATAAACATCATTTTCATAAACTTCTAAACCAATAATCTGATGATAATAAAATTCACCTTCATCCAAATCCGAAAGATGTTGTTGGGAAACTTTTAAGGTAAAGCCTTTAAATTTTTCAATATCATTAATATGATTCATCCCTTTAAATTTAATAATATCAAAATTTTTCTGACGACGATGACTAGCAATTTCAACCTCACTATAAAAGTGATCCTTTTCGTCAAACAAGGCTAATTGTGAGCCTTTCCGATAACGCTCATCAGCAAAATCACTTACGGATAAAACCCGCATTTCGCCTTGTAAACCTTGTGTGTTTACAATTTTCCCGACATTATAAAATTCCATTCTTACTCCTATTTTAAACTGAGATTTTTACTTGAATTAGACCTCTTATCAGTCATTAAAATCATTTACTATTTTAACATCTTAAGAGTAATTTTGCACCTGCTTTTATAGATAGCCAGCAGTTCCAATACCTTTCCATGAAAAAAGAATTGACCAATAGCATTGTGCAGTTTTTATGTAAAACTATTGTAAAACAAAAAAACTTATCTAAGCCGTGGACTTGAGATAAGTTTTTTGAAAAAGAACTCATTATTTTTCATCAATAACAAGTCTAACTTTTTTCCCTTGTGTTGGAACCGAATAGACAATCGATCTTATCGCTGTAATGGTACGACCTTTTTTTCCGATAACACGACCGATGTCTTGTGCATCCAAGTCAAGATGATACTCAAGAAATTCAGGAGTATCTTCAATTTTAATGGTAAGATTGTCAGGTTGTGAAATCAAGGGTTTCACAATGGCGATAATAAGATTTTCAATGGTATCCATAGGCATTAATTATTTTGAGAATTTTTGATCGTGGAATTTAGTCATAACTCCAGCTTTAGAAAGAAGGTTACGAACAGTATCAGATGGTTGTGCACCTTTTGACAACCAGTCAAGGATACGATCTTCTTTAAGTGTCACTTGATTTTCAGCTACAAGTGGGTTATATGTTCCAACTGTTTCGATGAAACGACCATCACGTGGAGCACGTGAATCAGCAACGTTGATACGGTAGAAAGGTTTTTTCTTAGAACCCATACGAGTTAAACGAATTTTTACTGCCATGATATAAAATCTCTTTTCTTTAAATGTAATTTCAAGAAATACAAGCTATATTTCTTACTCTAACTAGTATACAATCATCTTCTGATTCTGTCAAGTTTTTTTCTTGACAGAGTAAAAATAATTTATTTTAGACAAAAATCTTAAAAACATAGCACTAATTAGTAGGAATTTGATAACAATCTCATTAATTGATCCAGATAACTGTCGTGTCTTTTTAGCTCTTTTAATGCTTCTGGCACTTGACTAGGATAATCTGTAATTAAACCATCTATGGGTTTCTGCAAATAGTTTTGCATTCTATTCATATCATTGATAGTCCATACAAATAGTTGTTTTTTCTGCAATTTTATTTGGCTTGCAATATGTGAACGGTAGGAAAAATCTTCAATCACATAAAAATCAACTTTTTCATTTCCCAAAAACCCAAACTGAAAAGGAATAATATAGCCAGTCACAATTTGAGGAGCTTTTTCTTCTATTCTTTTAACGGACTCTAAATCTAAAGACATAACCCTATTATTAGCTTCTATGCTTAATTGTTGATATGCTTTTAAAAACACATTAACATATTCTTCTACTTGGTTTTCCTTAGGTTTTAATTCGATAAAAAGAGGCATTTTCAATTTTTTAGCTTCTTTATAAAAGGTCGAAAAAGAAACAATTTTACTTTTAAACTTACCTTGCTTAATGGTTGTTTTTTCAACTTCTTTTAACGTCATTTCTGAAATAGTTTTATCTAAGCCAGCCAAGCGTTTTAAATGATTATCGTGACAAACAACCAATTCTTTATCTTTAGTCATTAGCAAATCAACTTCAACAAAATCACTTTTTGCTTTTGCTGCTGCTTGGAGAGATTCAATAGAATTTTCAACGCCACCATTTGTATAACCGCGATGTGCAATAATCATTTTTTGACGAGGAGGTTGAATGACAGCTAGGCTATCAAAAGCTTTAATAGTAAAAAGAACCGTAACAAAAATCATCAAAGTGATTAAACGGGACCATTTTACACTTACATTTTTTCTTGGCGTAGCATTTCTCTTCAATTGATTCTTCAAAAAAATAGCAATCGATATTTTAAAAAATATCGTAACGAAAAAGACACTTTCCCAAATCAATACCATTAAAAAGAATTGAAACAAATAATGACTACCGCTAGGGTTGAAAATAGTGTCCACAAAAAAGAAAAAAATGATTAATAGCGTTAAGGTAATAAAGGATAATAAACCCAAAAAACCTAGAGTTCCAGTATAATAAAAACTTTTCTTTTTTGTTTTATTCCAACTTACTTTAATGGCCTCAAGTACGGTCATTGAATGAATGCTCAGCAAAGGTAATACAAAAACAAACCTTATGTTAAGATAAAAAATCACCATAACAAGGAGCAATATAAAAAGTTTTGAAGAAGGATTCTTTAATAACTCCCCAATAATAAAATCTGGGATATAAAGTTTCTCTGTAATAACTGATTTTAAGCCAAATTGCAAGACTGGAATAGTCAATAAAAGATAAGCCATAAAGCATAAAAGGTTAATCCCTTGAAATGAATGCCAAATTCTAAAAAGATATTTTTTAACATCTTGGACACTCACTCTAAGACTAAAGGTTTTATCTTCAATTATTCTATAAAGAATAAAGAACTCTAAATGAATCAGGAAAGCAAGAATAAAAAAATATATTAATAATAATGCTATTGACAAGGGGTTCTTTATAAAAGTTAAGAAATTAGTTTTATCAATATGGTCAAACCCCACCAAAGCCATTAATAAATAAAAACTTTCACTCAGTATAAACTGAGAAAGGGATATAAAGATCATTTCAAAAAACGACATTCTAACCAAAGTCATCACATCAACTTGAGATAAGTTCTTCATTACTGTTTTATACATTTTTCGTATTTCTCCAGAATCATCATTTAAAAACTTCTAGTTGAAAATATCAACTAGAAGTCATTAATGGCATTAAAATAAATGTCTCAGGGCTTGACCGCCATAAATCCAAAAATAACTATAGGTTATCATGGAAATAGGTCTGCAGATCAAAATAATCACCAAAAATCGCTTAAAGCTGATTTGACTAAGTCCTGTAATCATAATCATAACATCTGCTGGAGCCATTGGTGAAATCATATTTAAGATAAAGAAACGCTCATAGGTTTTAGTAGCTAATTTTTTCTCATAGAGTTGGATTTTATCATCTTCAATAAATAATTGAATAAATGGTTTTCCAAATTTTCTCACTAGAAGAAAAAGAATAGCTGAACCAATCATTATCCCTAAGACATTCAACAAAAAGCCTAGGTAGGGTCCAAAAGTTAAAAAGCCAACCACTGTTGTCACTCCTCCTGGAATGATAGGAATGACAACTTGAATAATTTGAAAGATAAAAAATAATACCGAACCCAATACAATATGATTTTTGATCAGTTCTGATAACGCTTTAGGGTTATTAAAAATATCAATTTTACCGACTAAATAAGCTACAAAAATGATTGAAAATAGAATGGATAAAATACCAATTATCTTAAAGAGTTTTTTTAATTTGGCATGTTTTAATCCAAAGTTATTCATATCTCAAAGCCTCTATAGGATCCAATTTACTTGCCTTATTTGCAGGAAGGAGACCAAAAATAATACCGATGGTTGCAGAAAACAATATTGCAATCATGGCTACATCAAAAGATACAGTAGCACCTTTTAGTTTTAACAAACTTCCCAGTCCACCTACCGCACCATAAGCTAGTAGTAACCCAATTATACCACCTAAGATAGTTAAAACAACAGATTCAATTAAAAACTGAGTTAAAATTTTTAATCGAGTTGCTCCTAAAGCCTTCCGTAATCCAATTTCCCTTGTTCGCTCAGTCACTGAAACTAGCATAATATTCATTACCCCAATTCCACCAACTAATAATGAAATTCCTGCAATAGAACCAATAACAGTTGTCATTATTCCAAATTGCTTATTTACACTATCGATAAAGCTACTATTATCAGGAATGGTGTATTTACCGTCTTTAACATGTGACAATTCTGTTAACATCCTTGCAGCTTCTTTTCCTAGTGGAATACTCTCTTTAACATCTTGGACATGGACGAAGATAGCACCAACTTCGTTAACATTAAATTCTGAAGAAACTTGAGTGTTTGCCATAACCGCACCGCCCATAATTTGTCCTGTCATTGAAATTGCAGACTCGTCGGTTTTATAAACGCCAACAACCAAATAATCCTTCCCTTTTAATGAGACGACTTTATTTAGAGCCTTTTCATACTGCTTGTTTCCAAACAACTCATCTGACAAAGCTGTATCAATAAAAATAATTCTAGAAAAATTACGATAATCTTGATCATTCAAGGTTCGACCAGCAACAATGTTATATTTTTTTATTTTAAAGTAATCTTTACTTACTCCAGTAATATTGACATCTTTCATCTTTCGTTTACCGAAAGAGATTGTTGAAGACGTATTATTAGTAAAATAATAAGAATCAATGCCATCTATACTTTTAACAATATGTTCTAACCATTCATGTTTAACAAGCCGTTTATTATCGTCTGTCCCAAATATTCCAAAGGGATTTTCTTCTTCAGTTTTATCTTTATAATAAATTCTTATTTCTTTTTGCTTGCTAGAGAAGGAATTTGTCACACTATTTTTCATAGAGTTTCCCAATCCCATAATGATTACAACCGCTGCCACTCCGATAATTATCCCCAGCATCGTTAATAAAGACCTTAACTTATGTCCCCAAATTGAGCTGAGTGCGAATTTCCAATTTTCCATAGCTTCCCCCCTTACTCAATGCGAACACTTTCAGTAGTATCAGCTGTTATTTCCCCATCTCTAATAACAATTTTTCGGGTGGCATAATCAGCAATATCTGGTTCATGCGTGACCATAATAATTGTTTTTCCTTCACGATTTAGAGCTGTTAATAGTGCCATAATTTGTTCGCCTGTTTTTGTATCAAGAGCTCCTGTCGGCTCATCAGCTAAAATAATTGAAGGATTATTGACTAAAGCACGCGCGATGGCTACTCTTTGCTTCTGACCACCAGATAACTCTGAGGGAAGGTGTTTCATTCGTTTCTCTAGTTCCACTTTCTCCAAGTACTGTTTTGCTAACTGACGACGTTGAGAAACAGATACTCCAGCATAGATTAATGGTAGTTCAACATTTTGTAAGGCATTCAGCTTAGAAAGTAGAAAAAATTGTTGAAAGACAAATCCTATCTCTTTATTTCGAACAGATGCAAGATGACGGTCACTTAGAGTTTCAACTTTTTTTCCATTTAATGAATAATCACCACTAGTCGGTCTATCTAAGAGTCCAATAATATTCATCAATGTTGACTTACCAGAACCTGAAGGTCCCATAATGGCTACAAACTCACCCTCATATACCTCAAGATTGATACCTTTAAGCACTTGTAATTCCTGGTCACCATTTTTATAGCTCTTAACGATATTTTTTAAAGAAATAAGTTCTTGTTTAACATCAGCCACTACTTATTCTCCCCAGTTTCTTTTTTGTCATTTTTATTCTTTTGTTCAAGATCTTCTGATGAAATATTTTCTACCTTGTGACCATTTTTTAACTCCTTATCAGGATTTGAGATGACAATTTGACCAACGGTTAAACCGGTTAAAATTTCTTGACTTTTGGCATCGGCATTTCCAATGGTAACTTCCGTTTTTGTAACTTTAGAATTGTTATCATCGTAAACCCACACATAATGTTTATCTTTTTCTTGAACTAGTGCACTTACCGGAACAAGTAAATGTTTTTCTTCGTTCAATACCTCAACAGAAACAGAAAAACCTTGTTTAAGTTCTTCAATAGGACTCGTTATGTCAATTTTATATTCATAGTTTGATGCACTTGTTCCACCGGTCGCTGCGGTATCAGAAGTTGATACAGATTTCTCCATTGGATAATTGGATATATAAGCTATCTTTCCAGTCCACTCTTTATCTGCATATACCTTTGATTTGATTTTTACATTTTGTCCTACTTTAAGATTAGCTAAATCATACTCTGTTAATGTGCCTTTTACTTGTAGTTGCCCTTCAGAAGCAACATGAACAAGTGTTTGACTATTTTTGGCAGAAGGATCCACATCATTATTAACTTCAACCACTGTTCCCGAAACACCACTCACGATAACTGTTTGGTTTAACAATTCTTGTGCTTTATTAACCTCTGCTTGAGCATCAGCATAGGAATCATTTAAGTCTTGTAATTGTTGATTATAACTAGCTGTTTCTTGTTGACTTGGCGGAATCGTTACTTGACTGCTCTGAACTTCCTCTCCTTCTCCAGGTATAATCTCTGTTTTTGCGGCAGGAACTCCATAAGTTTTGAGGTGATTAATTTGCCTACCAACTTTATTTAAATTTCTTACAGCAGTATCATAGGCAGCTTGAGCTGTTGTTGTATTATATTGGACCAACTGCTGACCTTCAGATACTGTATCACCAACCTTAACAGTTACAGTAGCATCTGTCCCTTTTGATTGATCAAAATAAACATACTCTTCTGACAAAGCTTTAACAGTCCCTGAAAGAAGTGTTGTCGAAGAAATTGTCCCTTCTTTGACATTTACAGTAGAATAATCAACTTTTTGGTCATTTTCAGTTAATTGATTCTTCTGCTGAAAATACAAAATCCCTCCAATTAAGACAATTGATGCGACTATGACACCAGAAATGATATATTTTGTTTTTTTAGACATTTTAGTTGTTCTTCCTCTAGACATACCATGCTCCCAATTTTGTATTATTAATATAAGACAAGTATATGACCTTTTAAAAAACTTGTCAAGAAAAAACATTACATTTTTGTGAAGGATATTTAATATAAAGGTCTATGTTTTTAATTTAACATAAAAAATCATTAGCAAAATGACAATTTTGTAATAAAAAGTCATCCTTTTAGAAGGATGACTTTTTCATAAGGATTGGATTGAAAAGCTGCGACTTTCTAAAACGCGAAGCATGGCTTTAGCAGTATCTAATGAGGTAAATAGCGGAATCCCTTGCTCATTTGCGATAGAACGTATCAACTGTCCATCTCGATTCATCATCCCATTTTTGCTATCTGTGTTAATCACTGCTTGTATTTTGCCTGATTTCATTAATTCAAGAATATGATCTGATTGCTCTCCAATTTTGTGAATTTTCTGAGTCTTAAGCTGATGTTGCAAAAAATAGTCAGATGTTCCAGATGTTGCAAAAATACGATAGCCAAGTGCACTAAAACCTTTTGCCAGTCTTAACGATTCTGCCTTTTGGTCATCTGAGATGGTAAAGATGATATTACCGAAATCCGGGACATGCATATAACTTGCTTCAAAGGCTTTATATAATGCTTTTTCAAGACTACTATCAGATCCAATCACTTCGCCAGTCGATTTCATTTCTGGACCAAGTAAACTATCTACCTTGGAAAGTTTATTGAAGGAAAAGATAGGAGCTTTAACATGAACAAGAGAAGACTTCTGGTATAAGCCATCCTCATATCCCAGTTCTTTTAAGCTTGAACCTAATATCAGTTTAGTCGCAACTTGAGCCATTGGAATACCAGTTACTTTTGACATAAATGGGACCGTTCGACTAGCTCTGGGATTGACTTCAATAACATAAACCGTTTTATCTTTAACAACAAACTGAATATTCATCATCCCTTTGCAGTTTAAGTTTATTGCCAGGCGCTTTGTATAATCAATTATTGTCTGGATGATATCTTCTGACAGATTTTGAGGTGGATACACTGCCATGGAATCTCCGGAATGTACTCCTGCTGCTTCAATATGTTCCATAATTCCAGGAATCAAAACATCCTGACCATCCGAAATAGCATCCACTTCACATTCTTGACCTAAAATATAGGAATCAATTAATACTGGTTGATCAGAACTAACCTTTACAGCAGACTGCATATACGTTAACAAATCTTCTTCTTGGGTAACGATTTGCATAGCTCTTCCCCCTATTACATAAGAGGGTCTAACTAACACTGGAAAACCAATTCTTCTAGCCACTTGCAAGGCTTCTTGCTCGTTTGTAACGGTTTGTCCTAATGGCTGTGGTATATTGATGGCATGCAAAGCTTTTTCAAATAACTGGCGATTTTCTGCTCTATCTAAATCCCTTACTTGAGTACCTAAAATGGGCACATTGGCTTTATCCAAGGCTTCAGCTAAATTGATAGCTGTCTGACCTCCAAACTGTAAAATAACCCCTTCAGGTCTTTCCAAATCAATGACATTCATGACATCTTCGACTGTTAACGGTTCAAAATAAAGCTTGTCAGAAATTGAAAAATCCGTAGAAACCGTTTCAGGATTTGAATTCATGATTATAGCTTCATATCCCGCTGCTTGGATTGCTTTGACAGAATGAACAGTAGCATAATCAAATTCAATACCCTGACCAATTCTGATTGGTCCTGAACCTAAGACCAAAATCGATTTGTTTGGACTTGCTTGTGATTCATTTTCGACGGCATAAGTCGAATAATAGTAAGGGGTTTGAGATTCAAATTCGGCTGCACAGGTATCAACCATTTTATAGACGGGCTTAATGCCATGTTGAATCCTAAAATCTCTAATATCACTTTCTGAAGCTTGCCATAATTCTGCTATTTTTTTATCGGAAAAGCCATATTTTTTGGCATGTTCTAGTGGCCACTTTTGCCATTTTTCTAGACTAAGCTGTCTTTCAATTTCTAAAATATGCAACAATTTGTCCAAGAAGAAGGGATTTATCTTTGTAAGCTGAGATAATTCATCTATCGTCATCCCTCTTTTTAATGCTTCTGAAAGATAAAATAAGCGATCATCCTGTGCCTTTATTAGATTCATTAGTAGCTCTTGATCATCTACTAGAGAAAACTCTTTGCACTCATTGTGATAGATACCTATTTCTAATGAGCGACAAGCTTTGAGTAATGATTCCTCAATTGTACGTCCTATGGCCATCACTTCTCCTGTTGCTTTCATCTGAGTTCCCAATTGACGGTCTGCACTTTCAAATTTATCAAATGGGAATCGCGGCATTTTAGCAACGACATAGTCTAAGGCAGGTTCAAACATAGCATAGGTTTTACCTGTAATTGGATTAATCATTTCATCTAATTGTAAACCTATGGCAATTTTGGCGGCTATTTTTGCAATGGGGTATCCCGTCGCTTTTGAAGCTAAAGCTGAAGATCTAGATACTCTGGGATTAACTTCGATGACATAATAATCAAATGAATTGGGATCAAGCGCTAGTTGGACATTACAACCACCTTCAATTTTTAAAGCTCTAATAATTTTTAAACTTGCATCTCTTAAGAGCTGATGTTCATAATCGGAGAGCGTTTGACTCGGGGCAAAAACGATGGAATCCCCTGTATGAATGCCAACCGGATCAAAGTTTTCCATATTACAGACAACTAAGGCATTATCAGCAGAATCTCTCATAACTTCATATTCAATTTCTTTGAATCCTGCAATTGATTTTTCAATGAGACATTGATTTACAGGAGATAGTTTTAAGCCTTTAGCAGTAATATCCTCTAATTCAATATCATTTGTACAAATGCCACCACCAGTTCCTCCAAGTGTAAATGCTGGCCTAACAATAACTGGATAACCTATCTGACTTGCAAAAAGCAAAGCTTCTTCAACAGAATGTACAATGTCAGATTCTGGAATTGGCTGCTTCAATGCCTTCATTAAAGCTTTAAATTGTTCCCTATCTTCTGCTTGATTAATTGCTGATAATTTTGTTCCTAATAATTCAACGCCTAATTCATTTAAGATACCTGTTTCTGACAGAGACATTGCCAAATTGAGACCTGTTTGCCCACCCAATGTTGGCAATAAGGCATCCGGTCGTTCTTTCCTTAAAATTCGGCTCACAAACTCAGTCGTTAAAGGCTCAATATAAACTCTATCTGCAATTTCCTTATCTGTCATTATGGTTGCTGGATTGGAATTAACCAAAACAACCTCATAGCCTTCCTCTTTCAAAGCTAGACAGGCTTGTGTTCCTGCATAGTCAAATTCTGCTGCTTGACCTATGACAATAGGACCAGATCCAATAACCATAATTTTTATGATATCCGTACGTTTAGGCATTTTATTTCCTCTCTATATTTGTTAACTCTCGGGAAAACATTAAATATCAAGTTTTTACTTTCTTTCCAAGGACGACTTTTGATTTTCCTTAAAAACCTCCATCATTTCGATGAAATCATCAAATAAATAGGTAGTATCGTGTGGACCAGGCGATGCTTCTGGATGAAATTGAACTGAGAAGGCAGGGTAATCTTTATGTTTAACACCTTCAATCGATAAGTCATTAATATCCTCATGGGTAATTAATAAGGATGTCGGCAAAGATTTTCGATCAACTGCATATCCATGATTTTGGCTCGTAAAATCAACTTTTCCGGTAGCAATTTCACGAACAGCATGATTCATTCCACGATGACCAAAGGTCATTTTGTAAGTATCTGCTCCATTCGCTAAACAGAATAATTGATGTCCCATACAAATCCCAAAAAGAGGAACTTTACCTTGAATACTTCTTATCATATCTAAAGCAGCCATTTGACTCTTGGGATCACCTGGGCCGTTTGAAAGAATAACACCATCTGGATGCTCTTTTAAAATTTCTTCAGCAGTCGCATCAAAGGGTAAGACTGTTACATGACAAGAACGTCTTACAAGCTCTTTTAAGATAGATTCTTTGACTCCAAAATCTACAAGAATTACCTTTTTACCCACTCCAGGTACCACATAGGCTTTCTTAGTTGAAACTAATTCGATTTGATTGCTTGGTAAAACCGTTGCCCTAAATTGGTCCATGATGTGTTCTAAACTATCACCACCATTGACAATTGTAGCTTTCATGGTTCCATTTTTTCTAATGATTTTAGTTAAAGCCCTGGTATCTACTCCAGAAATACCAGGGATTTTTTTATAAACTAAAAAGTCATGGAGGCTCATTTCGTTTCGCCAGTTACTTGCCAATCGACTAGCTTCCGAAACAATAACCCCTTTACAACTTGGTTGGATTGATTCAGAGTCATCACGGTTAATGCCATAATTACCAATTAGGGGATAGGTGAAAAGAATTATTTGTCCATTAAAAGATTGATCGGAAATGGTTTCTTGATATCCAGTCATGCCTGTTGTAAATACCAATTCACCTATTGTATCAATATCTGCTCCAATTGCAGTTCCTTCAAATATTGTGCCATCTTCTAAAATTAATAGTCTTTTTGTCATGCGATATGTCCCCTTTCTAAATCCAGTTGTACCATTAGGCAGATCTACCATTTAGTATGGCTTCTAAAATGGCCATACGGACATAAACACCATTTTCCATTTGAGCAACAATTCTCGCCTTTTTCGCTTCAACTAAGGAGTCAGCAATTTCGGCATTACGGTTAACTGGGGCTGGATGCATTATAATTGCTGTATCTTTCAATTTTTCGTACCGTTCCTCGGTCAAACCAAAGTTTTTATGATACTCTTCTTTACTAAAACCAGCTGAGCCATTGTGTCTCTCATGTTGCACACGCAACAACATTAAAACGTCCAATTGATCAATAATGTCATCAATTTTTCGATATTCGCCATATGCTTCAAATTCTTTTGAATACCATTCATCAGGACCAGAAAAATAAATCTCTGCACCTAAACGTTTCAAAATTTGCATATTGGATTTTGCGACACGAGAATGTACTAAATCTCCAGCAATCATTATTTTTAGACCTTCAAAATGACCAAATTCTTCATAAATTGTCATCAAATCAAGTAAACATTGACTAGGGTGTTGACCAGAACCATCGCCTCCATTTACGATAGACGCTGTAATACTTGGGCTCTTTATAAGTGATTGGTAATAATCAACTTCTGGATGTCTTACCACACAGATATCAACACCCAAAGCACTCATTGTTAGGATAGTGTCATATAAGGTTTCACCTTTATTTACAGAGCTCGTATCTGTATTAAATTCAACAACCTGTAGCCCCATATGTCGCTCAGCCATTTCAAATGACTTATGAGTTCGTGTAGAATTTTCAAAAAAGAGATTTGAAGTGAAATAGTGACTATTGTTTGCAATTGGAACATTTTTCGCTTTAAATTCCGAACCACGACTAATGAGCCCTAGAACCTCCTCATTTGTTAGAAGTTCCATGGACACTAAATGCTTTAAAACAACTTGATTATTGATGACTGGCATGATTTTCTCCCCTTTACTCGCTTGAATGATGAAGTGACTTTATTTATTTTCTGGTAAGATTTGATATAAGAGTATTCCAAGAATTGTTGAGAAAGCAACTCCTGAAATTTGAAGGCCATTTACTTGAAGCATTAGACCACCAATACCAGAAACTAAGATAACACTAGCAATTAAAAGATTCTTCTTATTATCCATATCCACTTTTGATTCAATGAGAATTTTTAAGCCGCTAGATGCAATGACACCAAATAAAGCGATTGATATCCCACCGATAACTGGTGACGGAATGGATTGAATAAGAGCTGAAATTTTTCCAACAAAGCTGAGTAAAGCTGCAAAGACGGCCGCACCTGCAATGACATAAACTGAGAAAATCTTGTTGAGTGCCATAACGCCAATGTTTTCTCCATAAGATGTCACTGGCGGAGCACCAAGGAAACCTGCAATGATTTGAGCTAAACCATCTCCAGTCAAAGTTTTTTCTAGTCCAGGATCTTTAAAATAATCCCTTTTAGTCAAGCTATTTAATACCATAACATGACCAAAATGTTCTGTCATGGTTACAAAGGCAATAGGCGCCATAGTTAAGATTGCACTTGGGTAAAATTTGAAACCATAACTAAGGAGAGGAATGTGAACACTAGGTATGCTTATCCATTTAGCCTTGGCAACTGCTGCAAACTGAATAATTTCGTGACCAGTTACCATTCCAATCATTAAGGTGAAAAGATAACCTACCAGTAATCCCAATAGAATTGGAATGATGGCGATAATGCCTTTTCCATATATATTAAAGAAGATAACAGCTAAAAGTGTAACCATACCTATCAAAAGATAGGTCAAATCATATTTTCCGTTGTTTAGCATAACACTATTTACGGCAGTTGTGGCAAGACTTAATCCTATCACCATAACTATTGGACCAACGACTACTGGTGGCAAAATCTTGTCAATCCAATCGTTTCCAATAGCTTTTACAATCAATGCGACAATCAGATAGACGAAACCACCTGTGATAGCCCCTTGTGCAACTGCTCCAATACCATCTGTCTTCATCAACATTTGCATGGCTGCAATATAGGCAAAACTTGAACCCATATAGGCAGGAATTTTAAATTTGGTTACACTAAGATGTGCTAGTGTTCCTAGACCGCTTGATAATAAGGCTACTGATGGATCTATTCCAACTAAAATCGGAACAAGTACGGTAGCCCCAAACATAGCAAACAAGTGTTGGAAAGATAAGCCTATGAGCATTCCTGCTTTTGGCATTTCTTCAACATCATACATGATTTCTTTCATTTTTTCTTCCCTTCTTATGATGGATCTACGATACTAACACAGTCCTTGCCGTCAACTTCGATAACTTCGACAACAATTTCTTCGATACTACTTGTTGGGATATTTTTCCCAACATAATCAGCTCGAATGGGTAACTCCCGGTGACCCCTATCAACTAAAACGGCTAGCCCAACACGTGCTGGTCTGCCAAGACTAACTAAATTATCGATGGCTGCTCGAATTGTTCTTCCTGTATAGAGAACATCGTCAACCAAAATAACATCCTTACCATTAATATCAAATGGCATATCTGTTGTGTCTTCTTCAACTTTCATATCATCCCTAAATGGTTTGATATCAAGTTCTCCAATTGGAAGTTCTATGCCTTCAAGTTGTTTTAATCGTTCTTGAATACGTCTTGCTAGATAAACACCTCTTGTTTTAATACCGGCCAACACTAGGTTGTCTAGACTTTTGTTTCGTTCAATAATTTCATAGGTAATACGAGTGATAGCTCGTTTCATAGTAACATCATCAACGATTTCCTTTTTCTTCATCAAAATCCTCCTAAATAGTTACAAAAAAAAATCCCCTTGAAAACAAGGAGATTTCACAAAATAATCGTACACCAAAAAGCGTACACTTATGTCTTGAATTGTCTCCTTGACAGCCTCACGGGACCGTTTTAAAGGAATATCAAATTTTTAATAGTATAGCAAATTTCAAAAATAAAAACAAGTGCTTTTTCTATTTTTTTATCTTTTTTGGAACACTATTGAATAAACCTAGAAAGATTAATCTATCTATTTCTAAGCTTTTCAAGTGTCTGCCTAAAAATGATTGGTGGTTCCGCTGTGAAAGTAACCATTTCACCGGTACTAGGATGTGTGAAACCTAGAGTTTGAGCATGTAAGAATTGACCGTTACCAGCCAAGGTCTTCCTAGGTCCATACAAAGGGTCACCTGCAACTGGATGCCCAATATAAGCCATATGCACTCTGATTTGATGTGTTCTGCCAGTTTCTAAACTTAACTCAACAAGCGTAAAATCTCCAAACCGTTCCACCACTTGAAACCTAGTGATGGCATCTTTTCCTTTTGCAGTAACAGCCTGCTTCTTACGGTCCTTTTCACTGCGACCAATTGGAGCTTCAATCATTCCACGATCATTTGGTAGATTTCCATGAACAATGGCCAGATATTTCCTTAATGATTTTTTGGCTTTTAGTTCGTCCGCCAAAATATGATGGGCTTTATCATTTTTGGCAATCATTAAAAGGCCTGAGGTATCTTTATCAATCCGATGGACAATTCCAGGGCGTACCACCCCATTTATAGTAGATAAATCCTTGATATGATACAAAAGTGCATTAACTAAAGTACCAGAGCTATGACCTGCAGATGGGTGAACAACCATGCCTTGAGCTTTATTGATAATAGCTAAATCTTCATCCTCATAAACAATATCAATTGGAATATCTTCAGCTTCATAATCCAATATTTCCTCTTCAGGAAGTTGATAACTGATGATATCTCCCTCCTTAACAGTGTATTTAGCTTTTACTGGTTCACCGTTTACTAAAACAGTACCTTTTTTTATTTCATCATTTGCTTGACTTCTGGATAAATCCGTCAAGTCAGCGAGAGCCTTGTCTAAACGAGCCCCTCCAGTCTTTATAATAAGTTCCATCTCACTCTTCTTTCCAAAGGATAATCATCAAAAGCACAACACCAATCGATAGATAGGAATCGGCAACATTGAAAATGGCAAAATTCATAAAATCTAAGTGAATCATATCAACCACATAACTGAGGCGCATACGGTCAATAAAATTACCAATGGCTCCTGAAATAATCAGGATTAGGGCCCATTCCTTTAACTTTGACATTGGTGCTCTTTTGATATAGTAAATAAAAGCTGCGCTCACCACTATACAGGTAATGATGGTAAAAAACCATCGTTGGTTCTGGAGGATTGAAAAAGCTGCGCCTCTATTTTGCAAATAGGTCAAACTTACCAGACCAGGTAGAAATGATTTTACCTGTCCCAAACCAATATGAGTGACAATCCACAATTTGCTTAGTTGGTCTAAAGCAATAAGGACAAGCGACCCCAAACATAATTTCATTAATCTCATTATCTATCTTTCTCTTTAAATTGTTCAAAATAGTCTTTAAGTAAATTTATAAAAGTGACGGCAGCAAGAGATAAATCTTTGTCTTGACGTTTAATATAAACCATTTTATTTTCCAAGTGGTCAATCAAAGGGATAACTTTTATGGCATTAACACTATTGCGATCAATAAATCCAGATCCTGTAGCAAAAGCATTGGTTCGCTCCAAAATCCCATTTAAGGTAGCTCTGTCCGTTACATTATAAATAAGACCTGTTTCATTTGTATTAACAAAGTTTTCAGAGTAATAGAGATACTCATCTTTTTCCTGTGTGAATTTAACAACCGGAAAACCTTCCAAATCTGCTAATCTCAGTTCTTCTTTTTCTGCAAGAATATGGTTTTTTCCTAAATAAATATGGGTTTGAAATGACATCAAGTCTGTAAATTCAAGACCTAGCTTCTCCATACGCTGGAAAAGACCCTTACGATTTTGCGCATTCAGATAGA
Organism: Streptococcus uberis; assembly: GCF_900475595.1. Classification (NCBI taxonomy): domain Bacteria; kingdom Bacillati; phylum Bacillota; class Bacilli; order Lactobacillales; family Streptococcaceae; genus Streptococcus; species Streptococcus uberis. The sequence continues at coordinate 755,964 of NZ_LS483397.1, read as the reverse complement.
TAATACCAATTTCGCTATTTCCTTGAGCGACTTCGTCTAAAATCTGAATTGTTGTTGTTTCAAAGAGACGAAGTAATTTGTGTTCAGCACTTATTTCAGCAAATTTAGTGATAATTGGTGCCATAAAATCATAATGTTGACTTGCCACTGAAAACTCATTCTGATCAAGCTCAGATTCCGAAAATTGTTTTTCAAAAGAATCGAAACACTTAACGACTTCCAAAGCTTTTTCATAAAAAATGAGTCCTTGAGTTGTTAAGACTGTTCCCGTTGTTGTTCGGTTGAAAATTTGGAATCCTAATTCTTCCTCTAAGTCTTTTATGGATACAGAAAGACTAGGTTGACTCACATAAAGCTTATTAGCCGCTTCTCGGAAAGTTCCATTATTAGCTATAGCCACAACGTATCTTAATTGTTGTATATTCATTTTTACATCCTTAATTTGGTAATTGTTATTATACCATAAAGAAGTGATTCAAAGCATCTCTTCAACAGAAAAGAGTTACCCAAAAAATAGGTAACTCTTCTATATACAATTTAAGTCTTATTTAGCAACTGGGTAAACAGATACTTGACGTTTGTCACGACCTTTACGTTCAAAACGTACAACACCTTCAACTTTTGCGAAAAGTGTGTCATCTCCACCACGGCCAACGTTCACACCTGGATAGATATGAGTTCCGCGTTGACGGAAAAGAATTGAACCACCAGTAACTGTTTGACCATCAGCAGCTTTAGCGCCAAGGCGTTTTGCTTGTGAGTCACGTCCGTTTGATGTAGAACCTCCACCTTTTTTGTGGGCGAAAAGTTGCAAGTTAGCAAGATTCATTTTTAACATAATGTTGTTTCCTCTCTTAAAATAAATTTAGATGACGCGTGTGTCCACAAATTCTGGAGAATTCTCGGACAAATTTGTCATTCCCAGAAGAAATGATTCAAACAAGAGTTGAACCTTCTCCTGATTGTCATGTGGGATAGAAATTTTCATATACCCACCTTCAACTTCATTTAGTATCAGACTTGGTTGTACATCCGTTAGCCCTTCGACTGAATTAACAAAGTTAATCGCTAAGGTACTTACCGAGGCACAGATAATATCAAAGCCATATTCACCACTTCCAGCATGGCCCGTCAGCTTAGCACTGACTAAAGAACCATCTTTGTCACGTGTAAAAATTGCTTTAATCATCAGATAACATTAAGCGTTGATAGCGTCGATGACAATTTTAGTGTAAGGTTGACGATGACCTTGTTTACGGTGACTACCTTTTTTAGGTTTGTATTTGAAAGTAACAACTTTCTTTTGTTTTCCTTGTTTTTCAACAGTTCCAACAACAGTAGCTCCTTCAACAATTGGAGTACCAACTACAGTTTTGTCACCACCGACAAGAACAACTTCGTTAAAAGTTACTTCTGCGCCAGCTTCAGCGTCAATTTTTTCAACGTAGATAGCTTGACCTACTTCAACTTTAACTTGTTTTCCACCAGTTTTGATGATTGCGTATGTGCTCATGATGCACCTCCTATAAATATTTTGACGAGGTTTCCCTCTGTGAAGACTCGCCTGGAATCGTGAGATTTCTCTACTTAAACGATTTTCGTGCGGTTGCACAGGATGTGCATTTAGTCAACATTACAAGTCTATCACTAACTGGATTTTTTTGCAAGTTTTTTTCTTTGAAAGAGAAGACTTTTTATTTTTTCTATTTTCAGAATAGCATTAAAATGATACTATCATAATAACTGATAAAAAGTAAGGGGTTTCATATGAAAAAGAATATTATTATTGATACGGATCCTGGTATTGATGATGCTACAGCAATCATACTTGCCTTAAAGCACCCTAATCTCACTGTTCGTCTTATTACTACTGTTGGCGCAAATGTGACTGTTGATCAGGCGACTACTAATGCTTTAAAATTAGTAGAGTTTATGAAAGCAGATGTACCAGTTGCACGTGGTTCGGAAAAACCGCTATTGAAAGAACTAAAGACCATACCAAGTATTCATGGGGAAACTGGTATGGACGGCTACGATTTTCCTACACCTGCTCAAGCGCCGCTAGATATGCATGCTGTTGAAGCTATGCGTCAGACTATCTTAAAACATTCCAAAGATATTACAATTGTCTCAATTGGCGCAATGACAAATCTTGCCCTACTGCTAGCCATGTATCCAGAAATGAAAAATCATATTTCTGAAATTGTCATGATGGGAGGAGCTATTCATGGTGGCAATACGTCCTCTATTGCAGAGTTTAATATTGCTAGCGATCCTCACGCAGCAGATCTGGTTTTTAAATCAGAAATTCCACTGACAATGATTGGTTTAGATGTAACAGAGAAAGCTCTTTTGTATAGACAGGCAGCTTTAAAAATAAAAGAGACTGGGCAGATTGGGGAAATGTTATACCAACTCTTTGAACATTATGGAGGCCATGGCCTTGACCACGGAATGACCATTCACGATGCAAGTACCATAGCATATCTAACGCAGCCTGATCTCTTTAAAACAGAAATGAAATATTTGCGAGTTATTACTGAAGGACTTGCTACCGGCGCAATTATTACGAATTCTGAATACGAACCTGTACCAGAAAAATTAGAAACTAAAAAAGTTTGTTTAAATGTCGATCCAGAGCAATTTGAAAATTGGATGCTTTCACAATTTATATAAATAACAGAAAAAGCCGAGCTCATGTCAGCTTGGCTTTTTGCTTTTTAAAATGATTATTTCCAATTCAATTGAACATGTTCATTCATTTCTTTATAAGCGACATCCACTTTTTCTTGCGTCTCTTGATCGATTTGGTTTCGATATTTACCACCTTCAATAAAATCTTCTAAAACTAAGGTGCGATAGTTGTATAGTTCATATCCTTCCTTTGCAAAAGTGCCTTTGGGTTTTGCAAGTACCATGGTAGGATGAGCTTTAACCGTCTTTATAATTGTTTTTTTAGCTTTTTTTTCAAAGGTAATATCCATCAGAAGACCTCTTTCTGTCCAGATATCTTCTAAAGTTTCATAACGCTGATTGGAGATGAAATTTCCCATTGAATAAATAATGAATTTCTTCTCATGGTTTTTGACAATCGTTTCAGCAGGTTCCACTACATGGGGATGACCACCTAGAACCACATCTGCACCCCAATCAATCATAGAGCGATAGAGTGATTGTTGTTCTTCTGTTGGTTCCAAGGCATATTCTGTGCCTGATTGTGGCATAACAATAGTAACATCTGCTTTTGCTTCAGCTTCTTGAATTTCAGCCTTCATCTTATCTTTGTTAAAATCTGATAGATGTTTTTCTTGCTCATCATCTGTTAAATTGCTTTCCATGCCATTATAGCCATAGGAATAACCTAAAATCGCAATTTTAATACCATTGACCTTTTTAATGAGAAAGTTCTCCGATTGACGATCTTTCTTATAGATTCCAATAGTCGACAACCCTAATCTTTCAAAAGTCGATTGGGTATTCAAAGCTCCATCTAAACCTGAGTCAAGGATGTGATTGTGAGCCAAGTCAACCACGTCATAACCTATCGATTGCATTGCGTTTGCGATTGAACTGGGTGCATTAAAGAGAGGATAGCCAGCTAAAGGATAATCCGGACTAATGGTACCCTCAAAATCACCTATAGCCAAATCAGCCTTTGAAATCCGTTCTTTAACATATTCGAAATAGGGAGTGAAATCGTATGTTCCATCCGGTTTTTCTGCACTTGTATATAAAACATCATGCAATAGTATATCTCCGTTTGCAACCACTTGTGCCGTTTTTGTGATATCACTTTTTTCAATGCTTTGACCAAGTTGGTCATGACGGTGAAAACCTAAAAAATCATAAACGAGTGAAAATAAGAGAGTAGCGAAGATAAATGTTAAACAAGAAACAATTATTTTCATATAATGTCTGTTTTTTACCACTATTTCCGCCTCCTTTCTTACTCATTATAGCATTTTGTTGTCTCAATTTCTCAATAAAAAAGAGATTTTCCATGGAAAATCTCTTTTTCTTACAATAACGCATCAAGCATAAGATCCACATCATCTGCTTCTGCTTCTGGTTTAATTTCCGTTATTTTGATCCCTTTAACAGCTCTTTGAACAAGCCCATCGATATCAAAACGTTTTTCATACTCTTCAACATTTTTTAATTTAGGATTTGTTTTCGGACGATCTGGCGCAAAAATGGTGCAACAGTCTTCAAATGGTTGGATTGAAATGCTAAAGGTATCAATTTTTTCAGCTAATTCTATAATTTCGAGCTTGTCCATCGTCACAACTGGTCGAATGACAGGCGTAGCTGTGACGGCATTAATTGCCTGCATACTTTCTAATGTTTGACTGGCTACCTGTCCTAAGCTCTCGCCATTGACAATAACCAAACCACTACGAGAAGCACGTATCGCATCCGTGATTCGCATCATAAACCGTCTGGTTAGGGTCATCAAATAAGCTTCAGGTGCTTTATCTTTAATTTCTTCCTGAATTTCTGTGAAAGGCACCTCTATAAATTGAATATTGCCGCCAAATTTGGTGAGTTTTCTGGTTAAATCTTGAGCTTTTTTGAGAGCACCTGGACTAGTATAAGGTGGACTAGCAAAATGCACCGCTTCGATTTCGACACCACGTTTTAGTGCCAAGTATCCAGCCACCGGAGAATCTATGCCACCAGAAAGCATAAGCATGCCTTTTCCAGAAGTCCCTACAGGTAAACCACCAGCACCCTTTATCTCTTCATGGGAGATATAAGCTGCTTCATCTCTAATTTCAACTTTTAGATTAACATCTGGCTTTTTCATTTGTGCCTTAATGTTAGGTAACACATCAAAGACAGCGTTTCCTAAAACAAAGTTAAGGTCTCTACTATCTAACTCAAAGTGATGGTCACTCCGTTTACTTGAAATTTTGAAAGTCATTCCATCAACATATAAGTCTTTCATAATTTCTTGAACTGAAGCAATAAGAAGGTCGACATTTTTCTCCAGTTTATAAACAGGATTAAAAGCCTGAATACCAAAAACATTTTTTAAGGCTTCAGCTACAGGCTCATAAGGAGTACCATTTAAAAAGACATGTGTTCTATCCCTGTCTGATCTGACCTTTATATTTGGAAACGGTGATAAAACTTCTTGAATATTACGTTTTAATTTATTAATAAAACGCATTCTGTTTTTACCTTTTGTAGATAGTTCGCCGTGACGAACCATAATTTCTGAGTATTGCATATTATCTTACTTTCTTTGTTTTTTCATGTATTTGTTTAAAAATGGTTAAAAATTGTTCCATTTCTTCCATGTTATTGGTTTCATCTAAACTAATTCGAACAGCTGTTTGAGCATCTTTTACTGGGACGCCCATAGCAATTAAGGTCCCAGCTGGTTTACCGGCTTTTGATGAACAAGCGCTGGTCGTTGAAATATAAATGCCATGACTCTCGAAAGCATGAACGATTACTTCTCCACGAACACCTTTGATACCAAATGTTAAGATATTTGGCACAAAATGATCCATTTCAGAGAAAATCATAACATCATCATAAGCACTCAAAGCCTGATATAATACTGACTTCATCTTTGTCAATCTCTTTAAGGCCACTTCTTCATTTTCCACTGTCATCCTTAGCGCTTTTGCCATACTAGCAATCCCAGCAAGATTCTCAGTTGTTGAACGTAAATCTGATTCTTGACCACCGCCATGAAGTAATGGACTTATTCTTTTACCTGCTTTTTTATAAAGGATTCCCACGCCTCGAACGGCGTGAAATTTGTGTCCTGAAAAAGAAGCTAAATCCACACGATCCGTTAAATAATCTTTTAAAGGTCGTTTCCCAATGGCCTGCACAGCATCTACATGAAAGGTAATGCCAGGTTTATCAGAAAGAATTGATGAAATAGCCTCAATTGGCTGAGCCGAACCAATTTCATTATTAACTGCCATTACTGAAAGTAAAATGGTATCTTTTCTAATTAAAGCTTTCAATTTTTCAAGATCAATAAAGCCTTTATGATCAACTGGTGCAAAAGAAACTTCAAATCCTTGGGTAGCTAACCATTTAGCGCTTTCTTTTACAGCAGGATGTTCAATATCTGAAACAATGATGTGTTTTCCAAAAGAGGCTTTTTCAAAAGCTGTTCCTTTTAATGCCCAATTGTCGCTTTCCGTTCCACCCGATGTGAAAAAAATCTCTTCTTCGCTACACCCTAACAAATCTGCTATTTGTTTTCTGGAGGCTTTTAAAATCCGACTCGATTTGGTACCAAGATCATGTAGACTAGAAGGATTCCCGTATATTTTTTCGGAAACTTCGTGATAGCTTCTTAAAGCTTCACTAAATGGAATCGTTGTTGCAGAATTATCAAAATAAATCATTTGTCACCTTCGTTTTTTACTCAATACTCTATTTTACCACAATTTAATGAAAAGGAAAAAATAGATACTTTAAGCTTAAGTTTTAATCTGTTTTTTTGACATCAACTAGATAGCTTGATAAGGTAAATAATTGACTTCAATTTCTTACAAGTCTATACTAAGAATTGAACTTTTATAAGTTATCTGAGTTGTTTCAATTAAAAATGAAAAGGAGAAAATATGCCTTCACATTATTCACGTCAAGATAAAAGTAAATCTCAAAATACAATAAGACCAACAAAACACATCAAAACGGGTTTAACAGCTTTTCAAAAATCGATTGCCTTTATTGGTAGTATTTTAAGTATTATTGTTGCCAGTATCACGATTTACAAAGCCTTACATCCGGAATCAAACCAAGGCTCAAAAGATTCAAGCCCACAGTCAACATCTACCATTGTCAAAATTATTGAAAAAGACAGCTCTGGGAAGCAATCACCTGAAACTCAAACAGATACAACACTCTCTAGTAGCTCTATCCCAACAACACCTTCATCCCAATCAACACCATCAACCACCAGTCCTTCTGAAAATAGCCAAACACCTTCAGAGAGTCCACAATCGAGTACTACTAGTTCAACAAGCACCCCATAAAAGAAAGACCTTTCACTTGAAAGGTCTTTTTAACGCATGGTGACAAATTCTTCTGCACCGGTCGGATGGATAGCTACTGTGTTATCAAAGTCTGCTTTTGTTGCCCCCATTTTTATAGCTACAGCAAATCCTTGGATCATTTCATCAACTCCATAACCAATACCATGTAAGCCAATGATTTTTTCCTCTGGACCAAGAGTTATGAGTTTCATTAAACAAGCTTGACGATGACTTGTCACTGCTGTATACATTGAAGTGAACTGTGATTGATAAACATTAATTTTATCTTGCCCATACTTTTCAATAGCAGCTTCTTCACTTAAACCAATTGAGCCAATAGAGGGGTGACTGAAAATAACCGTTGCGACATTATCGTAATCTAATTTTTCATTGGTTTTTTGATTAAAAAGGCGTTCTGATAGTCGTCTTCCTGCTGCTACAGCGACTGGAGTCAAGGCCAGTTTCCCATTGACATCTCCAACAGCATAAATACCTGGAATTGAGGTGTTTTCATAGGCATCTGTTTGGATAAATCCCTTTTCAGTAAATGTTAATGGCAGATTTTCTAAACCAAAACCGTCAACATTCGGTTGTCGACCAATTGCCCAAATCACTTGATCAACCTCAAGAGTTTTACCATTATTAAGTTTTAAGGTTAGGGATTGATTGTCATTTTTGAGGACTTCTTCAACACTCGTTTCTGTAATTAATTCTATTCCTCCAGATACCATCTCTTTCACTAAGCTTTGGACAATATCCTTATCAAATGCTCTTAAAGGTCTATCATGTCGGACTAAGAGTGATGTTTTTGAACCAAGTGCATTTAAAACACCTGCAATTTCAACAGCTATATAGCCTGCTCCAACCACTGCTGTTCTCTTAGGAATAGCATCCAGTTCAAAAAATCCATCTGAGGTGATACCATATTCTGCACCCGGAATTTCTGGCACTTTGGGCCTGCCACCTGTAGCTATCAAGATATGGGGGGCACTGTAGTCAACCCCATTAACCTCGATAAGATGGCTTTCTTTAAAACGTGCAAATCCTTTGAGATGAGTTACTCCATTCGTCTCAAAACCTCTTTGATAGGATGCATGGATGCGATCAATATAGGCTTGTCTGTTCTTCTTTAGGGTTTCAAAATGAAATTGACTTTCTGCTATGTTAAAGCCATAATCTTTTGCGTAAGTATGGATGGTTTCGGCTACTTGAGCACCATACCACATCACTTTTTTGGGAACGCAACCTAAATTGACACAGGTTCCCCCAATGTCATTAGCCTCAACTAATAAGACTTTTGCACCATGTATTGCAGCCCTATTTGCTGAAGCAATACCCGCACTACCACCGCCAATTACAATATAATCAAAATGCTCCACTATTTTCTCCCTTATCTACTTGATAGAAAAGGAACTAACTCCCTTTTTAGAGCAGTTCCTCCTTTAACGCCTTTTTTATGTCTAAATGAGGTCTTTCAATGGATTGAAAATAATGCGTTCAATATCGTTAATGTAAACTGAGAGGCTTTGTTGTGCTTCAAAGTAAGCCTTCAATAACTCATTAGACTCGATTTTACCGCTTAATTGATGAATGGTCTCTTGTTCTTCGTTAGAAGGCGTTTGACCGTTTTGAATCATTTCCTTTAACTTTGCTTGTAATTTGAAAAATTCTTCAAAAATGTTACTAGCTTCACTGTCTTTTTCGATATCTTCTTTTGCGGCTACGACTTTTTTATATTCTGGCAAATTACGAAGTGCCCGTTCTATTTTATTAGCATACTCATAGATTTCTTGTGTCATTTTGTTACTCCTTTATCATTTTATACTTGTATCTTAACACACTCATGTCATTCTGTCTTTTATTTAATAGCGTTTTGTATAGTTGGTGTAGTCTTGAAATGCTTTCGTTAGTTCTTTCATGGTATCAGAAGAGAACTTTTCTAAAATTTCTTGCGCTAAAACTGTTGCTACCACATTTTCCATGACAACACCTGCTGCTGGTAATGCTGTAGGATCTGAGCGTTCAACGCTAGCTTTATAGGGTTGATGTGTTTCTATATTTACAGATTGCAAGGGTTTATAAAGTGTAGGAATAGGTTTCATGACACCTTTTATTAAGAGGGGTTGACCATTTGTAACCCCTCCTTCAAATCCTCCGAGATGGTTACTTTTGCGACTATAACCTTCTTCTTCACTCCAAATAATCTCATCCATCACCTCAGAACCTTTTTGATATCCCATGGCAAAACCTTCCCCAAATTCAACACCTTTAAAAGCATTTATTGACATAACTGCCTGTGCTAATTTGGCATCCAATTTTTTATCCCATTGAACATAAGAGCCTAATCCGACAGGTACACCAGTCACGATTGTTTGAACAACCCCTCCTAATGTATCACCATCTTTCTTTATCTGGTCTATATAGGTTTTAATTTCTACTTCTTGTTCTGAGTTGACAATTGAAAGCTCTGACTTTTGAGCCTTTGTTCTTAATTCTTCATAGGTTAGTGTCTCAGGAATATCAATAGTAACCCCGCCAAAAACAGAGACATGATGCATGGTCTCTATACCTAATTGACTTAATAAACATTTAGCTACTGCACCGACAGCAACCCGGGCAGCAGTTTCACGCGCCGAAGATCTCTCTAGTGCATTTCGTAAATCAGAGTAACCATATTTTATCCCTCCAACCAAATCAGCATGTCCTGGACGCGGATGGATAACCTTGCGTTTTCGCTTCAATTTATCAGGTAGGTCTTCAACAGCCATAATATCCGTCCACTTTTTGTGGTCTTTATTTTCAATAATTAATGTAATGGGAGCACCTGTTGTTTTGCCGTGTCTGACACCTGATGTAATACTGACCTTATCATTTTCAATGGTCATTCTGGCACCCCTGCCATAGCCCCCCTGTCTTCTTTTTAACTCAAGATTAATAACTTCTGAACTTAGTTCTAAACCTGATGGTATTCCTTCAATAATGGTCGTTAAGGACGGACCGTGAGATTCACCAGCTGTTAAATATCTCATAGAAAATTCTCCAATTTCATTATAGGGATAAAGAAAAACATTATTCTAAAAAACTCTTAGAATAATGCAAACATTCTTTTTGAGGATAATGGTATTACATATCCGAATCTAAAATATCAATGATTTTTTTCATATCACATAGTGACACTTGTCCAGGTGCACTAGCCTCATCAATGGATACAAATGTCCAAGATGAACCAACAATATCACCTGCTAAGCGAGAAATACGTCCTAATTTCCCCATAGACATGGTGGCATATGTTTGTTCAGGATTAAGAGCTTTGAATCCTCTAGTATAATTCATCAGATTAAGAACATCTTGTTCATTTTTAGGCATCACGGCAATTTTAACAACACGAGGGGCAAGTTTAGTCATTTCAGAAAATGATTCCATTAAATTTTCTGGTGTCTCTTCAAAATTATGATATGACAAGACAAGATTTGGAAAATCTAACATCTCGTTAAAAACTGCTTTATGTGAAAAATATTCAAAATCAATAAAATCTGGATTGTAAATGGCATTGATTTCCTTAATCAAATCAAGATATTCTCGATCGGTTAGTTCAATCTGACCACCTTCTTGACGCGTTCTAAGCGTAAAGATTATTTCTCTACCTGCAAATTTTTCAAAGATAGCTGGAGCAACTGTAATAATATCCTCTTTAGGAAGAAAGTCCGCTCGCCATTCGATTAAATCGACACCTTCGTATTTAGAAACGTCAATGGTCTGAGCTTCTTCAAAATTTGTTGGCATGATTGGAGCTACTATTTTCATTCTTTTACCTTTATTGTAAATACCTTTAAATAATTACTTCTTTCATCTGCTTTATTAACTGTAAAATCATGGGGAAGTTGTTGTAACTGCATCTCTTCAATCTTATGATTACCAAAGCCTTTCAAAATTTGCTTTTTAAATTGCTCCTTTGTCATATTTGAAGCATTTGTTGATGCAATAATCGTTCCATTTGGATTTAAAATTTCAAGTGCTTCTGTAATTAATTTATGATAATCCTTCAAGACAGAAAATACTCTTTTCTTATTACGAGCAAAACTTGGAGGATCAATTACGATGATATCAAAAGTTAGTTGTTTTCTTTTTGCATATTTAAAATACTCAAAAACATCCATAACATGAAAATAATGCTGACTTAGATCCAAGCCATTTTCAATAAAATGGGCTTGAGACAACTCTATAGATCTTTTAGCTAAATCAACCGATCGAGTTTCAATAGCACCTCCCATCGCTGCGGCAACTGAAAAAGCTGCAGTATAGGAAAAAAGATTGAGCACTGTCTTACCTAAAGCTAGTCCATCTACTAACTCTTTTCTGACATTATGCTGATCAAGGAAAATCCCCGTCATTAAACCGTCATTTAGAAAGACACTATAGTTCACACCGTTTTCTAAAATCAAAAATTTTTCTGGAGCTTCCACACCGTATAAGTGAGCCGATTCCTCGAAAGTATCCTTAAAGCGCATTTTCTCATAGGCACCAAGGATTTCTGGAAAAATAGTTTGGAAAGCTTTAACGATGACCTCTTTCAACTGAAAAACATAGGTATTGTACCAAGTGAATAGAGCGTAATCTGCATAAAGATCAATGGTGAGACCACCAAAGAAATCACCGTCTTGGTTAAAAACGCGATAAGCATTTGTATCATCAGACCGAGATTCACTTTTTCGCCTTATTTTGGCATTTTGAAATAAGGTTTCAAAATATTCTTGGTTTAAAGTATTAACAGTCTTCCCAAGAAACCAGCCAATTCCTTTATTTTGTTTTGAAAGATAGGCAAAGCCGATAGAATGATTAGATTTTGAAAAGAGTTCTACCAATTGATCAGTTTCATCTAAGTGATCAAAGTCCTTTTCATCTAATAATTGTACCCCATTTGCTATCTTTTTTTCAACAAAAGAATTTATATAGAGTTTATTCATAGTCTTTATTATATCAAATTCCAAGGAAAATTCCTACTAAATTTAAACTTATAGCGAGCACAAGCCTCTTTTTTTTGTTATAATTTAGTTTGAGATTTTATCTTTAGGAAAAAATGAATAAGGAAGTTCCTACGGTGACGAAATTAAAAACAATATTATTAAAATTTACAAATACGCGATTAGGATTTATTTTAACTTTGTTATTTGCTTATTGGGTAAAAACCCTTTGGGCCTATCATATGGATTTTGTACTTGATTTAGGAAATATTTATCAAGTCTTTTTAACAATTATTAATCCAATCCCATTAGCATTATTACTATTGGGATTTGCTCTTTATTTTAAAAACACCAAAGCATTCTATACTGCTTCGTGGATTGCCTACATTGTATTAAATTTACTACTCATTTCAAATGCCATATACTACAGAGAGTTTTCTGACTTTATAACTGTGAGTGCTATGCTTGCGTCAAGTAAAGTATCAGCTGGACTTGGAGACTCTGCCCTAAACCTTTTAAGAATTTGGGATATCATTTATATTCTTGATTTCATCATTATTATTAGTTTTAGCATGCATAAGCAAATCAAGGCAGACAATCGTCCCTTTAATAAGAGAGCTTCCTTTGCCATTACCGCACTCTCTTGTTTGCTGATGTCTATTAACCTTTTTTTAGCTGAAATTGACCGTCCAGAACTTTTAACTCGAGGTTTCTCTAATACTTATATTGTTAGAGCACTCGGCTTACCAGCATTTACCTTATACAGTGGAAACCAGACCTATCAAGCACAAAAAGAAAGAAACGGTGCCACTGCTGAAGAATTAACGGATGTCAAAAATTACGTTAATGAGCATTACGCGGCACCAAATCCTGACTATTATGGCATTGCAAAAGGAAAGAATGTTATTGTTCTTCACTTGGAAAGTTTCCAGCAATTTATCATTGATTATAAATTAAAAGTAGACGATAAAGAACACGAAGTCACTCCTTTCTTAAATTCGCTTTACAACTCTAATTCTACTATTGCCTTTTCAAATTTTTTCCATCAAGTTAAAGCCGGAAAAACCTCTGATGCTGAAACAATGATGGAAAATTCCTTATTTGGTCTAAATAGTGGCTCATTCATGGTTAACTATGGCGGTGAAAATACACAGTTTGCTGCGCCAACTATTTTGTCTCAAAATGGAAATTACAGCAGTGCAGTATTTCACGGAAATGTCGGAACTTTTTGGAATCGAAACAACGCCTATAAACAATGGGGTTACCATTATTTCTTCGATTCATCTTATTTTTCTAAGCAGACAAAAAAGAATTCTTTCCAATATGGACTCAATGATAAATACATGTTCAAAGATTCTATTAAATATTTAGAAAGAATGCAACAACCTTTTTACACAAAATTTATTACTGTAAGTAACCACTATCCATACACAAGTTTAAAGGGGGAAAAAGATGAAGAAGGTTTCCCATTAGCAAAAACTGACGATGAAACAATTAATGGTTATTTTGCAACTGCTAACTATCTAGATGCCTCTATTAAATCCTTCTTCGATTATTTAAAAGCATCTGGTTTATATGACAATTCTATTATTGTTCTCTACGGTGACCATTATGGTATTTCAAATTCAAGGAATTCAAGTCTTGCAGAATTACTTGGTAAAGATCCAGAGACCTGGTCAGAATATGATAATGCCATGCTACAAAGAGTTCCATATATGATTCACATCCCTGGGTATACTGGAGGTGGGATTAAAGATACCTTTGGTGGAGAAATTGATGCCTTGCCAACACTCTTACATATTTTAGGAGTTGACACCAGTCATTACACTCAACTCGGTCAAGACTTACTTTCCCCACAAAACAGCCAGATTGTAGCTCAAAGGACCTCTGGAACATATATGACACCTGAATACACCAATTACGGTGGTCGCCTTTATAACACTAAAACAGGGGTTGAAATTACAAACCCTGATGAAAAAACACTTGAAAAAACGAAAGCCATTCGTGAAGCCATTAGCAGGCAATTACAAGTTTCTGATGCTGTCCAAACTGGGGACCTCCTTCGCTTCGACAAACAAAATGGCTTGAAACCTATCGATGCAACACAATTTGTTTACACAAAACAATTACAGCAGATGAAAAAAATTGAAAAAGACTTAGGTTCAAAATCAAGCAGTTTATATTCTAAATATGGTGGTAAAACAACCTCTAAACTATTTAAAGCACCATCTTATCTTGAGTTAAATCCTAAAGAAGACGAGAAGGATAGCAAAGATAATACGGAATCAAGTTCACCTTCTGAGGAAAGTAAATGATATCAAAAAGCTCTCATTTTAAATGAGAGTTTTTTTGATACCAAAATGTTAGTAACTAAAAAGCTAAGAATGAAACATTCTTAGCTTTTTGTATTATTTTGCAACTTTGTCTTTTGCTGCATCAGCAAGAGCTGTAAAACCAGCAGCATCATTTACTGCTAAATCAGCAAGCATTTTACGGTTTACTTCAATATCAGCAAGTTTTAAGCCATGCATTAATTGAGAGTAAGATAAACCATTCATACGAGCAGCGGCATTGATACGTGTGATCCATAATTTACGGAAATCACGTTTCTTTTGACGACGGTCACGGTATGCATAGTAATAAGAATTCATTACTTGTTCTTTTGCAGTACGGAACAAGATATGTTTTGCACCATAGTAACCTTTTGCTAATTTTAATATACGTTTACGACGTTTACGTGAAACAACTCCACCTTTAACACGAGCCATTTATATTTCCTCCAAATAATTCTAATAATCTAGTAAATGTTTACAAATATCTCTTATTTAAGACCTGTAAGCATTGCTTTAATACGTTTAAAGTCACCTGAACTCACCATTGAAGCTTTACGAAGATGACGACGTTGTTTTTTAGTTTTTCCATGGAAACGGTGTGATGTGAAGGCACGGAAGCGTTTCAAACCACCAGAACCTGTACGTTTAAAACGTTTAGCTGATGCGCGGTGTGTTTTTTGTTTTGGCATTTTTATTCTCCTCTTACATTGTATAAATCTGTGACAATTACTTTTTGTCTGAAATCGGTGCAAGTTGCATAAACATTTGGCGACCATCCATTTTTGCTCTCTGCTCAATGATAGCAATATCTTGAGTTGCTTCAGCAAATTCAGCCAGAACCTTTGCACCAATCTCTTTATGAGTAATCATACGCCCTTTAAAGCGAATAGAAACTTTCACCTTATTTCCTTTTTCAAGGAATTTACGGCCATTACGAAGTTTTGTTTCAAAATCCCCTTTATCAATTACAGGACTGAGACGCACTTCTTTAACAGTCACAACACTTTGTTTTTTGCGTTGTTCTTTTTGTTTCTTTTGAAACTCAAATTTGAACTTACCATAGTCCATGATTTTGGCTACTGGAGGAACAGCTTGTGGCTGGATTAAAACCAAATCAACATTAGCAGCATCTGCAATAGCTTGTGCTTCTGATAAGGGCTTAATACCTAATTGTTCACCTTCTAGACCGACTAGACGAACTTCACGAACGCGAATTTCATCATTAATGAATAGATCTTTTTTAGCTATGATCTTCACCTCTTTATTTTTTTAGAGAAAAACGAAAGCGGACTTGATAAATCAAGCCCGCACACATAAATATCCAAATTGGATTTTGACATGTTGGGCCAGACAACCTAAGTCGCAAGGCGAGAAGCTCTCACTTCTACTTTTCTCATTGTTACTATCTTACCATAGCACTTATGACATGTCAATGATTTTTTCTGCTTTTTCTTGAATAAATTGGACAACACCTTGAATCGTTACACCTGTGGTATCAAAAACAATGGCATCATCTGCAGCCTTTAAAGGTGAGACTTCACGATGGCTATCTTTAAAGTCACGAGCTGCTATTTCTTCTTTTAATGTCTCGAAATCACTGTCAATTCCCTTTTCAAGATTTTCGCGATAACGTCTCTCTGCCCTTTCATCTACCGAAGCAATTAAAAATATTTTTAATTCGGCATCTGGTAAAACAACTGTGCCAATATCTCTACCATCCATAATGATAGCACCATCCTGAGCAATCCGTCTTTGTTGAGCAACTAATTCCTCACGAATTTCAGCAATCGCCGAAACCCAAGAAACATTATTAGTCACATCATTTTGTCTAATAGCTAAGGTGACGTCTTCAGTCCCTAAAAAGACAAGCTGACTGCCATCATCTGCTTTTTTAAAAGTAATAGGATGTTCTGACAATTCCTTTAAAATAGCAGATATATCATTTTCTGAATAGTTGTTTTTTAATGCAATATATGTAGCGCAACGGTACATAGCTCCAGTATCCAAATAAGTGTAGCCAAGATTTTTTGCAATAATCTTGGCTACAGTACTTTTTCCACTAGAAGCAGGACCATCAATAGCAATTCTAATAGCTTTCATGAATTCCTCTTCTTTTAATTAATATAAACAGCATCTCCTGGATTAGCATACCAATAACCCAAGGTCATATGAGATGGATTTAGAGCTTGTAATTGGTCAACGCTAATGCCAGCCCTAGCAGCAATTGAAGCTGCTCCTTCTCCTGGTTGAACAATGATTGTTTGACCTTTACCTGCTTCCGTACTACTTGACGTCTCTGTACTAGATGATGATTCCGGGCTAGTTGATTCACTAGCCTCTGTAGATGATTCTTTTGTCTTTGAAGATTTTGATTTATTTTCAGATTTTACTTTTTCTTTTGACTTAGAAACAGAAGCACCATAAAAGCCACTAGTTTCTGTTTCCCGATTTCCCCCACTATTTGATGTGTAAAAGAAAATAAAGAGAATGGCAACAATGATGACAAAAAAGACACTAAGTAAAGCCGTTAGCCAAGGTGTACTTAAAAGTGGACCTCTTGATTTGCGAGATCTTGTCTCAGTGTTTTCATTAACGATTTTTTCTTCCCATGGTTCTTTAGCCATGATTCTCCCCCTTGTTTAATTACAAAAATCATATTAAAATAATACTATGAAAGTATCTATTATTCCAGAAAAATGTATTGCTTGTGGTCTTTGCCAGACCTACTCTAAACGCTTTGATTATCAAGACGATGGTATTGTGAAATTTGCAGACTCTCCATTATTATCTCTGACTATTTCGGAAACCGACCAAGACACTATTCTTGCAGTAAAATCATGTCCCACTAAAGCTCTTACAATAAAGTAAGAGTCTTTTTTTCATCCTTATAAAGTTCAAAATAATCCATATTCACAAAATTATCAACTAAATCAACCTCACCTTGAAAATAGGGATTAATAACTAAGTCATCTAAAAAATATTTCTTTGGCCATTTTCTCATATAAAATATATAGCGTTTCTCATCCACACATAAGGTAACAGTCGTTTTTGTAACTTCTATTTTTTTAATGTTTGATATGACAATTTTGCGTGGACCAAAAATATTTAAGGAAACAACCTTTAGGATGCCATTGTTTTCAATAACAAAATAGCGATGTAACCCTATACCTACTAAAGCAATAAATAAAGCAAACAAGATAAATATATGACTTGGAATCTCGGTCCGTTCATAAAGTAAAGATAAGCCGATAAAAATGGGAGAAAATGCAATTGACCAGTAGATAATTGACCAAGATAATTCTGGTTGCCAATGATACCTTACTTTTCCAAAAATTTTGATCATTTTGTCTACTCCTATTCTAAGATTATGGTTTTTGGACTATGCCAAGGATAACATCAACAGCTTTCTCCATCGTTTCAAGACTGACAAATTCGAAGCGTCCATGCATGTTCTCACCACCAGCAAAAATGTTTGGAGTAGGGATACCCATAAACGAAATTTTTGACCCGTCTGTTCCACCACGAATGGGTTCAATAATTGGTTTAATGTCTAAATCTTCCATGACCTCTTTGGCTAAGTTCACGGGTGTCATATCTTTCTCAATTACTTTTTTCATGTTGTAGTATTGATCTTGTAAAGAAATGACAACTCTATTTTCACCTAATTCATCATTCATTTTTTGAGCTAATTGCTCAATAAACGCTTTGCGTGATTTAAATGAGTCATCTTCGAAATCACGAATGATGTATGAGCTACTAGCTTCTTCTACTGTCCCTGATAAATCTAATAAATGATAGAAGCCTTGATAGCCATCTGTTTTTTCTGGTCTATCTGTTTCTGGTAATTGGTTATGGAAATCAATGGCTAATTGCAAAGCATTAATCATTTGCCCTTTAGCTGTCCCCGGATGAACATTACGGCCTAAAAACTGTACATCCAAACCAGCTGCACTAAAGGTTTCATATTGCAACTCTCCTAATGGGCCACCGTCAACTGTGTAGGCAAAATCAACATTGAAATCTTCAACATCAAATTTGTTAGCCCCCGTACCAATCTCCTCATCCGGTCCAAAAGCTACGCGGATTTCACAGTGTTCAATTGTTGGATTTGCTACGAGAAACTCAATAGCGGTCATAATTTCAGCAATACCAGATTTATCATCCGCCCCTAACAAAGTCGTTCCATCAGTAGTCACCAAGGTTTGACCAAGATAGTTATTTAGCTGTGGGAAGTCATCTGGTTTCAAAAGATAGCCTGACTGTCCCAAAGTGATATTTCCGCCTTCATATTTGTCAATAACCTGAGGATTAATACCTTCCGCATTGAAATCAGCTGTATCCATGTGTGAAATAAAACCAATTTTACGCGTCAAATGCTGTGCATTTGCAGGAAGCGTTCCTACGATATAACCATTGTGTTCTAAGTAATGAACATCCTCTAAACCGATAGCTTCCATTTCAGGTTTAAGAACTTGTAATGCAAAATCGACTTGACTTTGTGTACTTGGAGTTGTTTGACTGGTTGGATTACTTCTTGTATTAACTTTAACGTATTTGATAAATCTTTCTAAAAGGTTGTTATAAACCATATGTCACCTCAATATTTTCTCAATTTAATTATAGCATAAAAAGGCATAAAAATCGTTACGCAGTGTAAGTTTTTACGCCTTTTTCCTTAAACACTGTAGGTTTGATAATAGGATAAAATCCCTGAAACAATTCCTTGTGCTAATTTTTCTTGATAGTTCACATTGCTAATATTTTGGAACTCGCTAGCATTTGACATGTAACCTAATTCTACTAGCACTGCTGGGGCTGTTGTTTCTCTTAATACTGCAAATGTATTTCTCAAAACACCATTGTTTTTAGCGCCAGTTTTAGCAGTGGTCGCCGCCTGAATAGCTTCGGCTAAAACACTACTTCGACTCAAACGTTCAGGATCATTATGAAAAATCTCATTAATGCGTGAAGGATACTCTTCGTAGTATTCATAGTAATAAGTTTCAATTCCAGAGGCTTGCGAACTTGTAGAGGCATTAAAATGGAGGCTAACAAAGAGATCCGAAAGACTGTTATTTGCTTTTTCCGAACGTGGAAGCAAATCTGTAAAGGAGTCATCTGTTCTTGTAGTTACGACTGTGTAGCCTTGAGCTTCTAATTTACTTTTTACCAAGGTTTGCATTTGCAAATTCAAGGTTTTTTCAGATGTCCCAAAATAAACTGCTCCTGGATCATAACCGCCATGACCAGCATCTAGGTAAATGACCTTATTGACAATATCGTAATTTCCTTGTGAAGCAGAAAGGCCAACTTTAACAGGAAATTCATAATTTCCTAGATTGAAGCCATCTCGTGACTTGTCCGTATAATCAATATAAGTATGAACAGTGTAATTTCCAACTAAAAAATCATGGTAGGCTTGATTGACTTTAATAATCGTCTCTTGACCAGCTATTGGAATTTCTTGATACCAATGAAGATTTGATTGATCTGCAGTCGACCATGCTGCTACGCTTATTTTTGAGATTGCTTTACTACCTTCCTGAACCTTGACTTCAAGTGACCCCTTGTCAGCTTGGTAATTTTGAACAATCACATTAGGTTTTACGACGGGCAGAATTTCTTTAACAATTTTATAGGCCCCTAAATTCGTTCCAACACGACTGCCATCAGTATAATCCGTATAGACATGAATAATATATTGATCACTGGTATTACTATGGTTAGCAATATCAATCGTTTGACTAGCACTATTCCCAGAAATAAGAGGCTTATACCATTTTAAATCATCCTGACCATTTGTTTCAGACCATACTGCAATTTGAACGCCTGTTAATACTTTTGTATTTGTTGAACCAACAACATTAACGGTAAAGGTGGTTTTATTTTCGGCATAATTTACAACTGATACTGTAGCATTTGGGCGACTTTCCACATTACTGAAGGTTTTGGTTGCAAGCCCAATCTGACCACCTAAAATTGTACTATAGCCATAAATATGTATGTGATAGAGGCCCTTTTCATTATTATGATTGGCTGTATTCACCAGTGCTTGATAGGTTCCTTTTGACACTTGACCGGCATTATACCAAATCAAATCATTTTGGCCATCTTTATCTGTCCAAACTGGAATCTTAACACTGGTGATTGTAGAAGGGACATTAGAGACTGTAATTGTGAAGGAGCTAGCATCCTTTTGAGCGATTTGACTAGTAATTTGTGGTGTCAAAAGTGTAACTTGAAGAGCACTAATTCCATACATGTTGCCATTACGCTTTGCATATGTATGAATATGATACACCCCATATTCCTTATGTCTTGAAAAGTCAACATAGGCATAACCAGTGGATGAAGCATTATACCAGACCAAATCATTCTGATCTTGTTTATCACCCCAAACTGCAAACAAAATACTTGTATTTTGTGGTATCAACTCATTGTATTGAATGCTAATGCCTTTGTCATCTACAGTTGCAGTTACGGGCTCTGCTACTTGAGCAGTTAAAGAAACGACCGTTTCCTGTTTAGCAGTTTTGAGATTGCTTGATACATCAGTATTAACTGATTGAAAACTAGATTTTACTGCCCCTACTGCTGATAAAGCATTCCCTTCAGAAAGTGTGTTATCTTCTGAAGCACTGAGGTCACCTGATGGAGATGATACTATGATACTCTCATCTGTTTGTATTTCTGATGATGCTAGCGCCTTTTCTTGGACTACATTTTCTGTTACTAAATTTGTCGACTGATCCAAAACAGTTACTTCAGAAGTACTCTCTGGAATTGTATCTAAATTTGAAGTAGACAACTTAGATGACATGTTATTATTTGCACTTGAATCAACTGTCACGTTTTGATTGGCGATTTCTGAAGCAGACACCATCTTTGACTGCCAAAATGAAGCCAGAACAAACGGTGCTAATAATAAAACATAAGACTTTTTAGATTTCAAGATATAACCTTACTTTCACTTTAAATATTTAGATAATTATAACATTAATAAGTTAGTCATTCAAATGTGACAAAAGAAAAAACCTAATACTTGGACAACTGACTCGTTAATCAACTGTGCACATATTGAGGTTTTCATTCTATTTTGAATTTTTAAAAATAAAGAGTTTACTTAAAATGTAGTTTAGGATAATGACTAAGACTTGTCCTAAAAGGGTTTCAATTGTATTTACAAGACTGAGGTTATGATGAACAAATTTACCAATGAGGGATGGAAATTTCTCTACTAAAAGATAAGCCAAAAAGACATCTAACAAGAGCGTAAATATGCGAGCAATAACAAATTTTATGAAGCGTTGCAACCAGCCTTGTCGAACTTGATTAAAAACATAGATATCATTTGTGACAAAGGCAAAAAGAATAGCAGCAACATTTGCAACAAGTGCTGATAAGGTTGCTTCACCAGAAATGGCATACATGACTAATCTGCAAACCAGATAGACAACTGTTGCGAGGACACCAAAAAATAGGTATTTAAATACTTCTGTTTGAAAAAAATGATTAAGTTTTGACCTCATTAGGTTAATCCCTTCTATTATCTATTCTGAAAATACGTATCCCATCTTTATCTGGCCCATATATGACTTGGAACTTTGATCCATACTCTTTTTCTAAATCTCTATGAGTTAGGACATATTTTACATGAAGGGAATCAAGTTTATCCAAACCAAGTTGTACATTTAAAACGTCTGGAACAGGAGCTTCCATTCGTGTTTCATTTTTTGTCAAAAAGACTTGCATGTGTGAATATCTATTCCATGCATTTTCATAAGAATTTCTAGTATCAAGTTTATGCATCAAAGTTTTATCCGGATAAAACCTAACACTATTTAAACTATGTGCTCCAAACATCTGAGGAAAGTTATACAATCCACCTTCAGATATCCACTTAGATTCTGGATCTTTTTTTACAATTCCTATAATACCTTGTGACAGTCTCTTATCTATTAAAACGTCTATTCCTTTTACAACTGGATTGACAGTCATGCCACTGACAATTATGAAGGGAAGTAATGAAAATAATAAAAGCCATTTCCGTTTAAAAATTACCGAGAGGTAGATAGTTAATAAAGCAAACGATATCAAAAGAAGATATTTTTTTCCGATGAAACCTATATAATCTGGAGAAAAATAAGTCTGTAAGGCAAGTGCCGTCACTACCAGAAAGCTAATTAAGCCTAAAATCACTGGAGAATAATCTTGTCTTTTTTCCCATAAATAGGCAATTAACCAAATAGATAGAAAAACAGATACAACTGCTAGTGTCTGCCATGATCGACCCGATGTTACATACGAAAATAATGACAGTTTTGCTAAAGATTCAGGAATTCCCAAAAAGGTATATATACACAAGAATAAACTATAAATCAGTAAAAAATAGCCAAAAAGATTATCTTTTAGTGTTGACTTTTTAAAAACGAAGGGGATTGTAACAATAGACATTGGGAATAAACTAATTGAAGTTGACACCTCAACTTGATTTGAAAAATTTGGAATTTTAAAAGGAAGAATTGGATTCAGAAAAACATCTGATAGTCGTTCTAATCCTATTGCTCCACCTGATGATACCCGATGACCAGGATAAACTGTATTCAGTGTTGCATCTATAGCTTCTTTGCTACGTAATAATGTTATTCCAATAACTGCAAACGAACTTATCAGTGTTGCAATCATGATACCAAAATCAAACTTTGAAAATCTCTTTTCTGCAATAGATAAATAGATTTCTATTAGTAAAAATGCCAAAATAATATAGGCAAAAGTAACCTGGAAAGCTGGATAAATAATTAAAACAAATCCTATTATCGACATAGTGAGTAATAGAGCTATACCTATCTTACGAAGCACCTTCTTCTGTCTAAAATAGTGATAAATCAAAACCATTATTGCTAAACTGTAAAACACAACATCCCCTAAATGTTGCATAAACCACCACTGCGTTGCAGGTGTAAATGTTATCCATAGACTTCCTATTAAAGAAATAAATGTATTTCTTTTGGTTAAAATCAAAGAAAACTCAAATGAAACTAGTAAAAATAAAATAATCTTTAAACACCAATACCAAGATAAGCCATAATTCGGGCCAAGGAAAAGAAAGCCCCAATTAAAAGGTTTACCGACCACCGAAATATCCTTTACTGGAGCATTATAAGCAATCATCATATTTTGACCATCTATTCCATAGGAATCATTGACTAATTTTGCTCCTGTATTTGACTGTGAAATATAAAACGGGGTTTGAACTAACCATTCATCTGTCCGAATCATTCTTGGAACACCAATTAAAGTACCGTCTTCTCTGGGAGATAGAGAAATCCAATTTTTTAATTCATGTGGAATACTAATTGCACCTTCTTCAGACTGAGTAAACTGATTAATTGTTTTGATTTTCTTTCCTTGTGTAGTTTCAGTTACTCCAAAATTATTCCAATTAGAAATAGAGGAACCATGTAACTGAAATGATACACCTATTACAAAAAAAACAACTGCTATTAAATAACGCCATTTTAATAAACGTGAAATAATAAATTTAAGCGTCTTCATTATAGTTTTATTATCCCCCTAGAACAAATTTAAACTCGGGCATCTAAAGTGAGTTAGATATATGACTGAATTTATATTAAAAAATGTAGATTATGCTAACCAAGTATTTTTTGTTTTTGACTTATCTCTAAAAGATCGAGTTTTTATAAATTATTTTTATTTCTAATACTTTCATAGTATTGATACACACTTAATTCATACTGCATTCTATTTTGTCTTACAATTGTATCTAAGATAAATCCTGATACAAATGATAAAGCAGCTAAAATCATTAAACCAGTTGCTAAAATAGCTGAAGGCATTTTGGCAATCATACCAGTCCTTGCAAACTCACTAATCACTGGAATTCCAACAATTAAACCAAATATGAATAAGACAACTGAAACAATACTAAAAAATAGTAACGGTTTATAATCTTTAAATAGATTAAAAATCATTTTTAAAACTTTAAAACCATCTGAAAATGTATTCAATTTTGATTCACTACCATCAGGGCGATCTTGATAAGTTATTGGAACTTCTACTAGTTTGAAACGCTTATCCAATGAATGAATAGAAAGTTCTGTTTCAATTTCGAAACCAGGTGACAATACGGGAAAAGTTTTTACAAAAAGTCTATTAAATCCTCGATATCCTGTCATGATATCTTGATAATTTCCTTTATACAATTTATTAATCAATGTTTTAACTAGATTATTCCCAAATCCATGAAAACCACGCTTGTTTTCTTTTGCGTACGTCCCATTAGATAACCTATCACCAATAGTCATATCTGCTAAACCAGATCTAAGAGGTTCTAATAACTTTTCTACTTCTGCGGCTGGATATGTGTCATCTGCGTCTATCATGATATAATAATCAGCATCAATTTCTCTAAACATTGACCTAACAACATTACCTTTTCCTTGCCTTGGTTCAAAACGAACAATTGCACCTGCTTCCTGGGCAAGTTGATTTGTTTTATCTTTAGAATTATTGTCATAGACATAAATATCAGCTTCTGGCAGATAATGTTGAAAATCTTTGATTACTTTTTGAATTGTTACTTCCTCATTGTATGCAGGTAACAATACTGCTATTTTTTCTGTCATTTTCATTCTCCTATTTTATAGAAATTTAAATTTTCGAGATAATTTTTACCTAGAGTCATATCAAATTGTACTAGTCTTAGGTCATCCAAGATTTTCTCCTGTTCGTCAGTTAAGTTTTCTTTATCAACAGTAGCATTTTCAAGTACTTTAGTGAGTAAGGCATAATAAGGTGTTACTTTGGAATGAGTATGTTTTAATAATAATGCTGGAAAGTCACTTGAGTTTACTAATGGGTGATTCAGTTGATTTTTGTTATGATTACTCCAAATAAAGTAATCTGTTTGATATTGAACATCTGGTGAATTTTTAAAAATACTGTCTGGATAGAGCCCCGGTAAATGGTCCCCATAGAATACCACTGTGATTTCTTTATCTTTTCGATTAAGATTATCTAAAAATTTCTTTGTCGAGTCATCTGTATATGTCAGTAATCTGGCATATTCCGTAAAGTTATTATTTTCTGACTCAGAAAAATTTTCACCCGTAGCAATAACGTCTTCTGGTGAACCAACCGACCATGGTGCATGATTCTGCATTGTTATAATCGAGAAAAACTGATTTGAAGAACTATCAATTTTGTTAATGATATTATTATAAAGAGAGTCATCACTCATATTTACTCCGATATTAGAATCATAAGTAAATTTTTCCTTGGTAGAATCTGAAAAAATGAGATGATCAAATCCTAACTTTTCGTAAACTTGTTTTCTGTTATAATTATTTGAATTAGAAGGATGAAGAACATATCTATCTTTTTTGTGATAAAAATGACTTAAGGAAGGAAAATATTTTAATTTTGGTACAACTTCAGTATACAAAGTTGATACACTAGGGGAAAAATTATAGTATGGCAGACCTGTAATGGCCTCAAATTCCATATTAGCTGTTCCTCCACCATATCCGTCTGAGTGCATTATACCACTTGTAGTAGTATTTTTAATTGATTCAATATTTGGCAATAATGGAGTAGACGTAGAAACTCCATCAATTCTATTTGGATTTGAAAGACTTTCACTTAAAATAAAGATGACAGTCTGATTGTTAATCGATTGACTTCTCTCTTTATTTATCATAACTGATAAATCTTTATATTTTTTTGCAATAGCCTTCATTTGATGTTCATCATATGTCTTAGGCTCTTTCATAATCCGCTTTGTTAATTGCTTAGTCCAAACATACATTACTGACTTATACCTAGCATTAACATCAAATCCCATCCACTCAACATCAATAAAATTATTGACTTTTGAAACCAGAGGAATATTCTCCGCAATTTTACCATCTTCTTCATTTTTAAATATATAAAATCCTGTAATGAATAAACAACTTAAGGTCAAAAAACAAATAAAACGATAGCTTTGCTTATTAAAAATTGGGGTTACATCAACAAAGTGTTTGATTAAGAAATAAAGTAGTACAGGAATAATTAAAGCAAAGAATAAATAAATAATAATACTATTATCAACAAAAGATAAAACCAGTTTTAAATCTTTTACCCATAAAAAATCAATCGGTAATAAAGGTTCACTTCGCATTTTCTCTTTTATAATATTTGCGATTGAAATAATAATTCCTAAAGTTGCAATTAAAAGTGTTGATGCCAAATAACGATTTGTAGCAACATAGACAAGTAGGAAAAGAAGCAATAAAACAAATATTTGAAAACTTGTTGCTCCTGGAAAAATATAAAGACCCAATAAGTCAGTATCCGTTCGAACCCCATATTGTAATGTGTAATTAAAAATTATTGCGAAAAATAAACTTGATGTAAAAGAGAGTTGTAAACTTGGCTTAAGTTTTTTGATATGTTTAAAGGATTTTAAAAGTGAATAAGTGATGAGCGTTATCAATATAGAGATGGAGATGTTTACTTCTGAAATAACTTTTAGGTATTTTAGAAAACTATTTCCACTTGTTAGATCAGGAATGCGATCAATATAGAAGACTAAACTTTCATTTGTTTTAAAAAAAGCGATTGAAAATATGATTCCAATTAATACATTCTCAGCATTAAAATTTTCAAACAGATTGAAAAGACGATCATATTGATCATACCTTTTTAAAATAAAATAAAGAATAATACTTGGAATTAAGAATAGTAAAAGGATATACAAAACTTCTACTTGGAAAATATTATTCTTCAAAAAATTTGATATTTCAAAACTCTTATTATTTAAATTTCGAGTAATAACAATGAAATACCGTGCCAAAATAAAAGTGATATAAGCCAATAAGATTTTTTTAAAAAATTTTTGGTTTATACTTACGATTATATATAAGATTATTCCAATTAGACTAATGAAAGCTGTGAACTTAGAAAATGAAATAAATTCTTTAAAGGGCTCTGCAATTTTTGGAATATCATCCATGATTTGCATATTGATTAAGTAAAGATTAAGATAGAAAGCTAGAACAAATATCAATGTAGAATGGATTATCCTTCTCCAATTCATTTTTTCAAGTGCTAAGATCATTCTTTAATTTTCTCACCTAACCTTCTAATGATATATTTAATCGCTCTCGCCGGCCCTATGAAAATATATTTGAGAGCTCCTTTTATTCCACCCATGTAGGTGAAATCAACATAGGTATTGGGTAAACTATTGGATTTGTCATTAAATAATTTATTATCCAGAAAGGGAGTTAATTCAACATTATTTTTAGCTATTCGGAAATCAAAATGACAATCCCAAGCAATATAAATCAACA
The DNA here is from genome assembly GCF_900475595.1 of Streptococcus uberis. Lineage (NCBI taxonomy): Bacteria > Bacillati > Bacillota > Bacilli > Lactobacillales > Streptococcaceae > Streptococcus > Streptococcus uberis. The sequence continues at coordinate 728,305 of NZ_LS483397.1, read as the reverse complement.
ACCTTTCAACTGCATGCAAAATAGAGTTTTGTGGTAAGGGTTCCTTTGGAACATCTCCATCTTTTAAATTTAAATCAAATAAAGGTTTGAGAGCATCATATTTAAACCATACAAAAGTACCATAACTCATCACAAAAGTATCAAATTGTTCAAAATCAATCGTTTTTGATAAATTCATTTTTTCCCAGAGCTTATTCATTTCTGGAGCTATTAGGTGTTCATTAAGTGGCGTTACAATTTTATTGAATCTGAAGAAACTTGGAATATCCGCAATGATAATACCTATTGCAGGATCTTCAAATTGATTTATGATCGTATTTGCTGGTTTAATTAGCATGTCAATAAGTTCACTGCGCCAAGATTCTCCAGCCCAAAAATCAGCCTCTTTAGATTTTTTCGTGTGAAAATGCCCAATATAGTCATATTGTGACAACTCATCCTTAAGTTTTAACATTGGTAAGACATCACGGCCTATATTACCAGTCACTACTATTTTTGCTGATACTCGGAAGCTATCCAAAATAGCTTTTATTTCTGACTCTTTTTCACTTTTATCCGTTGTAATATAAAGATCAAAAGGGAATTTAAAAGATGTGAAGGCATGTAAAAATTCTTCCAGTAAATCCACATAAAAAACATGAAGATGAACAGCAATACTATGTTCACTCACCTTTAAATCACTCTCTTCCTGTTTCTCGAGATACTTTTGAGAAAGTAAATAAGGTGCATCGGGATAGTGAATATCAGACATGTGACTAACAATCAAATCTACAGGATAGTCAGTTTGATTTTTTATTACCTGTAATAAATAAGGAGCAATACTTTGATTGGCATCAATTGTTTTGACTTTTATGAATGGGACCTGATGTTTTAAAATGGCTGTCGGATTATAGTATGAGAAGTCAGCATGCAACATACCACTTGCATCAGCTGTCACCGTGTTGAAAATACATTTATAACGGAAGCCTTCTTTTAATAAACCTGTTGTTACTTGTGTCTCATAGTTCTTGATAACATCCTGAACATCTGTGAAATCCTGAACTGTTCGCCAAAAATGAAGAAAGGTTTCATTTGAAAGAACCGTCTTTTTGAATGAAATAAAATAGCTTTGAATATGCTCATCAAATTCCTTGGTCTGTCTATTATTTGTCAAACCCCAAAAATCGACTTCTTCATCATCTTCATACGTTAAAAAATACGGCTTCATATCCCACAAAGGACCGAAACAAGTATCATTCATAATGGTGACATTATCATATTCGGAAAGAGATTCAAATCCAACAGTTGCCATGCCGTCTCGCCATGCTGCAAAGTCAAAACCGATATTTTGACGTTGGATGACTTCATTGACTAATCCAGAAGAAAGCAACTCTTGTCGATCGGAATCATTCAAGCTACTATTTGAAATGAAAATTAGATTTGAAAATAATGGTCGCATCTTCTTAAGTTGGTAAAGTACATGTGGACTTAATCGATTATACTTATTAAAATGCACATACAAAAGCAGACGCTTCATTTTTTTCTCCTTAGAAAGTTAATCATTTTTGTTGGAATAGACCAACGTCTAGAATGAATGACAGAATTATATCGAACTACCATTTCTTCTAATTGTTCTTGTTTGAGTTTATTTTTTTCCTGTAACTGGTGATTTTCAATCTTCAACATTTCTAAATCACTTTGCTTTTCTTTAAAACTTAACAATTTTTGAACTAATTGATTTGGTAAAAATGAATCCTGAAAGATATTTTCTAAATTTGCTAATTGGTAGCTTAGTTGAAAAACATTATTTTTTGAAAAGGAAACATTGAATTCCATCTGAGGATCTGAATGATTGAAGTAAAATGAATTATTTTCTTCAAATCCTGATACGTTTGTTGGCAATAATTGCGTCATTGTGTCACTATCAACTAATGTTATTTTGTCATAGTAACTTGGTCGTTCAGACATATCCAATCTTATTCTTGTCATTCCTTTTGGGACAGAAAAAGTAAAACTATCCCTATTAAATAAAGAAAATACTAGTTTTTGGTTTTCAGACCAATTGCCATTTTCATCACGGTAATAGATGCTAATGGACTCTTTACCAGCCGGTGAAAAGGTGCTTAAGGGATTATAGGCACCCAAAAACTGGCTCAACCAAATCGGTCTATCAGATTTAACACTATTCTCATTTGAAATAGCATCTAATAATGTACAATAAGATTTTTCAATGGTATATTTTTCTTCAACCATAAATGACTGAGTTAGTGATTTCTTTTTTTCTTCGGAAAAGTTCGTCACAAACTCATTAAGTAAAGCCACCAACTCCTTCTCATCACCAAGGTGATAAAGTTTACCACATCCAAAATAATCGACCACAGAGGAATAACCATAATTATTTGACGCCAAAACGGGAATTCCCTGGATAAGAGCTTCAACAAAAACAAGACCGAACGTTTCCATTTTGGAATTCAAAACCAAAATATCTTTGTCCGTCATAAGATTCCAAGGATTACTTTGATGTCCTAGAAAACGAACCGTTTTAAGCTGATGACTTTGAATAAAATCATCACATTTTTCTTTGTAACTATCATCCCAATCCCCAACAAATAGCAACTCTGGTTTCGGTTCTGCCATTGACTGATAGGCTTTTAATAATTCCAATTGATTCTTATTTTCATTAATTCGACTGATAGATATAAGCCTTGTTTCTTCACCAGTTTTGAGGTTATTATTTTTCTTAATATTAACAAAAGGTACAAAAGGAAATAACTTTTGTGACTCTTTAAGTAGAGGTCGAAGAAATTCGGTCAATTTTCCCTCAACTGTAAAAATCTTATCTGAATATTCTTCAATAAATGGAATCAGTTCTTTGTAATAGGCGAACTCATCCAATGGAAATTCATGAATAATCCAATAATGTGGGATTCTCTCACATGCTGCAGCCAAAGCCCCTTGAAAAAGATTAGCGGTTGACGTTATAACTAAATCAACGGCTTCTTCAGCAATAATTTTTCTGATTTCATAGATATATTTTTGGTAGTAAGCCGACCGATCTTCTAAATGACCTATTTTAACCCCAGGTGCAGATTCCCACCACCAATTGGTGTAATCCAATTCATAGACTTTAATCTGATTTTCTCTCATTTTATGAAGATATGCATCATGAGTACTATGTTTTATTTTAGGAATAACATTAATAATATCGTAACCCTCTTGAGTTAGTAATACCATTAGATTAGTTATTGAAATCTCCGCACCATTATCTAATGTACCTGTGGGAGAAACAAAAAGTATCTTTTTCATTAAGACTCCAATATTATGTCCACTGACTACTTCTTCTAAGAATACCAGTATTAGCATCCCACTCAGATTCATTGGAAGCATCAACTTTTCTATCAATTAAAATGACAGGAATTTCATTTACTGGGAGAAAAGCTAATGGATGCTTATCTTTATCTCGAACGGTAGCCGCAAGTTTTAGTTTGGCATGGTTCAAATAAGACATTTGACATGTCATTGTCACTGTTTTTTGACCTTGACCATTTGTTTTTAGTGACATTGAATTGTCATTATATAACCCTAAATTTGTGTCAATATCAATGAAAGATAGGGCAACATGTGTTTCCATATCTTTCAAGACATTATAAGAAAATGAAATTGTTATATCCTCATCAGGAGATATTTGAGGTTTGGTTAATAATTGCGCCGAAAAATCTGATATCAATTGGCTTTCTTTTTTCTCAGTGCTCTTTCCATCTTCTTTCTTCTCAACAGTCTCTGAAGCAATAGCATTATCAAAACTGTATTGATTGGCGACGTCATCAGGATCCCCTAGCGCCTTAACCAATCCATCCTCAATTAAAACAGCACGATTACAATATTTTTTTACGGCAGCCATATCGTGTGTGACCAGTATCGTTGTTTTGCCACTTTCTTTTCTTTCCATAAAATAATCATTACATTTTCGTTGGAAAGCTTCATCCCCTACGGCTAGCACTTCATCCAAAATAAGCACATCGCCTTGGGCTTTGATAGCAACAGAGAAAGCTAAACGGACTTGCATCCCACTAGAATAATTTTTTAGCTTTTGATTCATAAAGTCATGAAGCTCTGCAAAATCAACGATATCTTCATACATGGCATCTACTTCTTCTTGTGTAAATCCAAGCATTGCACCGTTCATATAGACATTTTCACGACCTGTTAATTCAGGATTAAAACCGACACCGAGTTCGATAAAAGATACCATTTTCCCTTCAACAGTAACAGTCCCTTTTTCAGGAACATAGATTTGAGAAATAATTTTTAAGAGTGTTGATTTTCCTGAACCGTTACGTCCAACAATTCCGAAAAAATCACCTTTTTTCACTTCAAAATTGATATCCTTTAAGACTTTTTGTTCTGTGTAACCTTTGATTCCTCGAAAACGATTAACCAGAGTTGTTCTGAAACTCTTTGTTGCTTCCGTAGGCAATTTAAATGATTTACTAACATGTTCTACTTTTACTGCAATATCTCTCGTTGACATTAAATAATCTCCGCAAATTTCTTAGCATTTTTATTAAAGACAAGGATTCCCAACGCTAATACAAGAAAAGGAATAAGATAAGGAATCATCACATAGTACCAATGGTTTGACATCTGCCAGATAGTTGCATTTGCGCGATCAATTAAAAGAAAACGTAAATCTTGAATCATTTGAGCTAAGGGATTTAACATTAATATTTTTGCTGCAAGAGGGTTCTTATCTGAAACAAATGTAATTGGATAAATAATCGGTGTGGCATACATGGCTGCTTGCATTAAAACTTCCCAAACTTGAGCTAAATCTCTGTAATATACAAACAATGTCGATAATAATAAAGCTACACCCACGGCAAGTATTAATAATTCAATAAAAAGTGGGATAGCCAAATAGGCAAATGGTGAAATGGTTACACCATTAATTAAAGCAAAAATCAAAACAACAACTAAGTTAATTGAGAAATTGATGAGTGCACCTAGTACAGCTGAAAAAACGATAGTGTGTTTTGAAAAATTAAGTTTTCGTAACAAGTCACCCCTTGTAACGATTGACACCATACCCATACCAGTTGCTTCAGAAAAGAAAGACCAAATCACGTTAGCAAGCAATAGGGCTACTGGAAAGTGAGGAACACTTCCTCCCAATCTTAAGAAGCGAATAAAAACTAAATACATAATGGTAAACATTAACAGAGGTTTTAAAATTGACCATAGATAACCAATCGCACTTCCTTGATATCTTAATTTAAAATCTGTTTTGACAAGTTCTTTCAAAAGAATTCGATTCTTTTTACTGAATAATTCCATTTTTAACTGTTCTCCTATAGCCTATTTTCGTAATGATTAGCATTCGAAACACAAACGTGTGGAAGGCTCTATTTTTCTTATAACCATACTTTTTTAAATCTCTGAGTCTAGTCATCAAAGGTTTTTCAAGTAATGTGACATAGTGTTCAACCAATTTTCTTTTATCAGATGAAAGAGGTAAATCCAATAGTTTTTGTGCCTGTTGTTGGCTAGATTGAATCAACCACCAATATTTATTTAACATAAGATGAGGTTTTGACCAAGTCTTCAAGCGTTTTGACCATGTTCTTGCACCTAAAACATTCCTGTCATGTTGTCGATAGAGTTCTGTAGCTTCATTGATATAAACTAAATTCCCCATAGCCGATGCTAATAAAGCTAAAAACCAGTCATGCATTAATAGGTCTTTATCATCAGTCCACAGTTCAGCTAAAGCATGATTGATTAAGGCAGTACCACCGGTAACTGTATTTTCCGTTAATTCTTCAAGCAATGTTGTATTGGCATGATCTGATTGGAAACTAATCATACTTTCGTGAATTGTCTCTAAGGATTGGTTGACAATGGTTAAGTCTGTATAAATAAGAAAAGGACGATTCTTTTCTAATTCTTTTGCTTTATTTAGTGATGTTTCAATTTTATGTGGTAACCAAACATCATCTTGATCGCTAAAAAAATAGTAATCAGCTTCTTCATACTTTAGCAGTGTAAAGAAATTTTTAATGACACCAAAATTAATACGATGATCCGCATTGATAAAATGAATGCGACTATCTTTGGCAACAAAGTCTTGAATGATTTCCGGTGTCCTATCACTTGAGCCATCATCTCTGATTAAGAGGGTCCAGTCTGTAACAGTTTGTTTTTGAATGCTTTCAATTTGTTCTGCTAGAAACTTTTCACCATTATAAGTCGACATCAAAATATTAATTTTCATTTAAAAATAAAGCCTCATACTCCCCAACAATGTTATCCCAAGTATAGTTATCCTGAATGATTGCTTTGGCAGAACGCCCTAAATCTTCATAATGAAGGCGATGATCAACACTACTAATCAGTGAAGATAAGCTTCCTTTTTCTTTATTCCAATAGAGCGCTGCTGTCTTTGCAACTGATTTATTAAAATCAACATCCATAACCAGGTTTAAATCTGTATGTGCCAATGCCTCTAGGAGTCCAGGATTGGTTCCTCCTACTTCATGGCCATGAATATAAGCAAAAGCATTTTCACGAATGTAGGTTAATAATTGACGATTATATTGAGTCCCTACAAACTTAATACGTTTATCTTCTTCAAAATGCGTTAACGTTTTGAGTTCCTCAAAATATGGATTTCCTTCATGATTACAAATGATGACCAAGTCCCGCTTGCTATCACTCATCATAAATTCAGTAATAATAGTTTCATAATTATTTTCTGGGACAAACCGTCCAAGAACGAGATAGTAATCCTTTTCGTTTATTCCGGTTCTATAATAATAATCTCGAACACTATCATCCTCAAATGATAAATCTGATGATTTTGTTTCCGTTCCATAAGCAATAAAAGTTGTCTTAGCCCAAGGATAGGTTTCATTAATATAGGACTCAATACCTTTATTATCAGAAATAACCAAGTCGGCATTTTGACTCATTTTTTTTTCGGAAAACTTTAAATAACATTGAACCGGCTTTGACCATTTACTTCTTTTCCATTCTAAACCATCAGGATTAATAAACAGTTTTCCGTGACGTTTCTGAATTTTTTTAGTAAATGAGGCAATAAACGCACCAATTGTATTCCCTAAAATATAAAAAATGGGGTTTTCAATGTGATGTTTATCAATATATTGTAGTGCATAGTTAATCGCCATCATGTCATAGGCAATAACTCTAGCCGGACCAATTTTCGGAGCTTTAATATAAAAACAATCTGCTCCCTTGAAATCAAAGTGCTCTTTGTGCTTAGTATCACTTAAACATGCAACATGATAGGTGATGTTAGGGTTTGTTTGATGAGATATTAATTCTTCAACAAATGTCTCAAAACCTCCGTATTTTGCAGGTAATCCGCGACTACCAATAATAAAAACATCTTGCATGTCACAATGCCCCATTCTAAAATATAATCAATTGATATTATAGCACAAATCCAATCTCATTGCGACTTTTAATCCAACTGAAAAAGCCAAGCTTCAACCACTTGACTTTATCTTTTTACTTTTTAACTTCTTGTTTATAAAACTCATTAAGAGCTTCTTGCCATGTCGGAATAACAAAGCCTGTTGCTTTTGCTTTGTCGAGATTCATGGTTGAATTTAATGGTCTTTTTGCTTTAGCCGGAAAAGCTGATGAATCAACGGGTACTACTTCTACATCCGTATCTTTCAAGATTTCTTTTGCAAAATCGTACCAACTGGTGTCTTCCTTTGAATCATTGGAAAGATGGTAGTAACCATAGTCTTTCTGATTTTCAGTAAGATGACACATGAATTCTGCCAAGGTTCTTGTCCAAGTCGGACGACCATATTGATCATTGACAACTGTCAATTTAGGATGCGTTTTTGCTAAGTTTTGCATTGTAAACACAAAGTTTTTTCCATAATGACCAAATACCCAAGCTGTTCGGATAATATAAAATTGATCAACGTATTTTTCAACAGCTTCTTCACCTAGACGCTTTGTACGTCCATATTCCGTTTTCGGATCCGGAATATCTGTTTCGAACCATTCTTGACCAACAGTTCTAGTACCATCAAAAACGTAGTCTGTTGAAATATAAACTAATGTAGCATTGTATTTTTGGCATGCTTTTGCGATATTTACTGTACCATCAACATTGATAGCCTGATTAAGGGCTTTACCTTCATCTTCGGCTGCATCAACTGCTGTGTAAGCTGCACAATGGTAAACCAATGTTGGTTTTACTTGCGCAAATACCTCATCAACCATATCTGGATTTGTGATATCCATTTCCGCAACGTCTACGGCCACATATTCCACGTTACGTTCATCTAACAAATAACGTAATTCCGTACCAAGTTGTCCATTACTTCCAGTGATTAAAATCATCATTTTCTCCTTCAAGGATTATACTAGCACTTGTTTTAAGCACTCATTATTTTCCTATTCATTTTACACCAAAAAAGGGAATATTTCATCCCTTAAATACGTTTTATCGAATTCCTAGTGCAATTCTTGCATAGCGACTCATTTTATCCACCGTCCAAGCCGGATACCAAACCAATTTCACCTCAGAACTTGTTACTTCTGGAACTTCTTTCAAAACATCATAAATCTGGTCTGTTAAAAGGTCCGCTAATGGACAACCCATTGTTGTCAAAGTCATATCAATTTCTGTATGCCCATTATCTTCAAAGCGAATCTCATAGACGAGCCCCAAATTGACAATATCAATCCCTAATTCTGGATCAATCACCATTTCTAAGGCTTCTAAAATTCGGTCCTTTATGGCTGAAACTTCTTCTTCAGAATAATTACTTTTTTCAGACATCTTAATTCCTTTCCTTATTCCCTAAAACTCAATCAGAGTCAACCATTCTTTCAATCCTAGGAATATCACATCTTAACGAAAGCAAAACATTCTCAAAGGAATATCAAGGCACTCTAAAACGGTTCACCGGAGCTTCAATGTTCTTTTATTTCACGGCATCAACCTAAAACACCACTCTGTGGTGTTTTAGTCCTCTATAAAGTCTCTTAATTGTTTGCTACGGCTTGGGTGGCGTAATTTTCTTAAGGCTTTGGCTTCTATTTGACGGATACGTTCACGAGTGACATTGAAGACTTTACCAACATCCTCTAAGGTTCTCATTTTTCCGTCGTCAAGTCCAAAGCGAAGGCGAAGAACGTTTTCTTCACGGTCAGTTAAAGTATCTAAAACTTCATCTAATTGTTCTCTTAACACAACACGAGTGGTATAGTCAACTGGATTTTCAATAACTTCATCTTCGATAAAATCTCCCAAGTGACTATCATCTTCTTCACCAATTGGTGTTTCCAATGAAACAGGTTCTTGAGCTATTTTAAGGATTTCACGAACCTTATCCGGTGTCATTTCCATGCGTTCAGCAATTTGTTCAGGTGTAGGATCTTGCCCTAGCTCTTGAAGGAGATTACGTTGTTCACGAACTAACTTATTAATGGTTTCAACCATGTGAACTGGAATACGAATGGTACGTGCTTGATCCGCAATGGCACGCGTAATAGCTTGACGAATCCACCAAGTTGCATAGGTTGAAAATTTGAATCCTTTAGAATAGTCAAATTTATCAACGGCTTTCATTAGACCCATATTACCTTCTTGAATCAAATCCAAGAATTGCATTCCACGACCCACATAACGTTTAGCAATAGATACCACCAAACGTAAATTCGCTTCAGCAAGTCGTTGTTTAGCATCGACATCTCCAGCAGCAACAGCAATGGCTAATTCTTTTTCTTCATCGCTAGTCAACAATGGAACAACACCAATTTCTTTGAGATACATTCTAACCGGATCATTCACTTTCGCGGAATTGCTACCTATTAGTTCCTCATCCGTTAGCTCCTCAGGTTTAGGCTCTTCAACAATATATTTTGATGATGGACTGCCATCTTTATCAGTAATCGATATACCACCATCAGTTAACCGTTCAAGCAAATCGTCAATTTGATCCGCATCTAGTTCAAAAGGAATAACAAGTTTTTCTGTTACTTCATCATCAATAGCTGTCCCTGCTTGCTTATGATTTCTAATAAAATCTGCAACTTGGACATTAAACGTTGTTATTTCGGTTTCTTTTGCCATATTTTCCTCTATTCCATTTTCCTTTTTTGTGCGATTAAGTTCTCTAAAACTTCTAAAGCTAATTGATGATCACCGCTGTTACTCGATTCTCTCACCTGTTTACCTTGCTTTTGAATATCTCGTTCATTTAGCAATTTTTGCCTTTTCCTTAAAATGTCATCGATTTCTCCATTGGACACTTCCGGGGGAAGGTTTTCTTCCAAAACACGATAATAAGCGTGATTAACGTCTTCAGAAAGGGTAGATAAATCTAGAGAGCTTATTTCTCCATTTGTTTTTAAGATATGATATAACTGTTGCAATTGTGGGGTGTCAAAGTAAAACTCTTCCTTATGTCGAAATTCATTCAAAAGATAGTCGTGGTGGATTAATCGATGCAATAATTGATTTTCCGCTTTGGCAATTGCTGAAAGATTTTTCGAAAGAGGCAAGGTAACCATTTTTGTCACTGGACTCAAAGCACTGCCTTGTCTCTGTTGCCTTTCTTCAAGTCGATAACTATTAACCGTTTGTTCAACTTGCAAATAATCAAAATCTGGTAATAAATCAGCCACTCTATTAATGTAAGAATTCTGTGCCGTAATGGAAGGCGCAGCTGCAATAATCCGCCCAATCTGTTCAACATAAGCAATTTGAGATTGGAGGTTATCCATATTTTCGGGTTTAAGAAACTCAATCAAAAATTCCACATCACTAATCCGAGAATGTTCCAATAATTGTGACAAGTCTTCTGGTGAATTTTTTTGAATAAACTCATCCGGGTCCATTTTATGAGGTATTCTAACAATCTCAACTTGAAAGTCTTTTAAAAGCTCTAAAGATTTAGCAATAGCCTTTTGACCAGCATCATCACCATCGTAAGTTAGAATGACTTTTTTCGTCAATGATTTCAGATGTTGGACATGTTCATTGGTCAAGGCAGTCCCCATTGAAGCGATAGCATTTTCATGACCTGCTCTATAGGCTGCAATCACGTCCATAAAACCTTCCATTAAAAAAACTTCATGTTTTTTGGCGATAACTGGCTTTGCCTTATCCAAATGATAAAACTCAAAAGACTTATTAAAAAGAACCGTCGCTCTAGAGTTTTTATACTTCGCAATCTTTTTAGCTTGATCTTCCTCAGTCCAAATCCTACCTGAAAAAGCAATGGTATTACCTTTATCATCAGTCAAAGGAAACATAATGCGGTTTCGAAAAGCATCATAAATAGTATTCGAAGACTCTGATAAATTAAAAAGACCCGATGCTGAAAGTTCTTTTTCACCATATTTTGGAGAAAGTGACCGGTATAAATAATCCATTTCCGCTGGAGCTAAACCAATCTTAAAATGGGCAATTAAGTCATCATCTAAGCCACGCTGGTATAAATAATCACGCGCTTCTTGACCGATTTTAGTTGTCATTAAGACGGCATGATAGAACTTCTGTGCATCTTCGTGAATGTCCAACAAAAGCTGATGAGGTCTTTTAGATGAGCTTGCTTGCTGATTTGGAGTAAGTGGCTCAATAGCAAGGCCACTCCTTTCAGCTAAGATTTGGACACTTTCCAAAAATGGCACTTGCCGATATTCTTCAATAAATTTGAAGACATCGCCTGATTTACCGCAACCAAAACAATGGAAAAATTGACGATCTTCAATAACATTGAAGGAGGGCGTCTTTTCTTTATGGAAAGGACAAAGACCTAAATAATGCCTTCCTGACCTTGAAAGAGCGACCACTTCGCCAATCACATCAACAATATTCACGCTGTTTTTTATTTGGGAAATTGTCTCTTTGTCTATTGCCAAAATGTCTCCTCCCCACAGTAAACCCATTTTATTTTTTACATTTTATTATATCACGTGGCTATTCATTTGTAAATTTATAAAAGCGAGTGCAATTAATTGTCATTTTCATGAAAACTTGCTATGATGAAATAAATTAAAAAAAAGGGGAATTCTCATGATTAAAGAATTAAAAGAATTTTTATTTAAAGGTAATGTCTTAGATTTAGCAGTTGCCGTTGTTATTGGTGCCGCTTTTAAAGCTATTATTGACTCATTGGTAGCTGATGTTGTTACTCCACTTATCTTAAATCCAGTTCTTAAAGCTGCAGGTGTTGAAAATATTGCTCAACTTGCTTGGAACGGTGTTAAATATGGTAGTTTCCTTGCAGCAGTTATCAACTTCTTAATCGTTGGTACTACATTATTCTTTGTAGTGAAAGCTGCAAACAAAGCAATGAGCTACAGAAAAGCAACCGAAGAAGAAGTTGTCGCTGGTCCGACTCAAGAAGAACTTCTTGTTCAAATCCGTGATTTACTTGCTAACAAATAAGTCATTTAGATTGAAACAGTTTGTTTCAATCTTTTTTTATGGAAACACACAAAAAAAACAGCCTTCATATAAGGCTGTTTTTTATCAACTTTAAAATCACTAGAATTTTTTACGTTTGCGAGCTGCTTCTGATTTACGTTTACGTTTTACAGAAGGTTTTTCGTAGAATTCACGTTTACGTGATTCTTGAAGAGTACCAGCTTTAGTAACAGAACGTTTGAAACGACGAAGTGCATCGTCAAGTGATTCATTTTTACGTACTACTGTTTTTGACATGTGTTTCACCTCCTCAAGATATCGTAACATTTTCACGTTCTTTAACATATTACATAACTTTTATGAAAATGTCAATAGTATTTTCTTGAATAGAAGCGGGACTTCACAAGATTTTTCAGGGCTCTTCTATTTCTCCTCTTTTCCTGTTAATGCGGCAGCCTTTTTAACAAATGTTTCATATTGATTCTCTTTTTCCATTTTTGAGATCACTTGATCAACTGTTTTTTTTAGGTCTTTACTGCCTTTTGGCATAGCAATTGCTTTGGCATCTCCTTCACCAGTTTTCAATTTAAATGGTGCTAGTACCAGATCCTCATTTTGGGCTAAATACCCTTCGGCAACTGGTCCTTCCAAATCGACAGCATCAATTTGCCCTGATTTCAATTCATTTATCGCTTCACTCATGGTCGTTAGAGAGACAATATGTGACGCTTTCAGTTGTTTTTTGGACAGCGATTCTTCAATAGTTCCTTTTTGGACTCCTATTTTCTTCCCTGCTAAATCTTCCAAAGATTTCAAGTCATTTTTGGATTCACCTTTTATTAACATGGCATTTTTTGTCGAATAGTATGGTTTTGAAAAATCGTATACTTTCGCTCTTTCTTTTGTATAAGAGATTCCAGAAATTGCTAAGTCTGCTTTTCCCGTTTGAAGACTGGATAGAACATTATCAAAACTCATAGGAGATAACTCTAATGCCACGTCTAATTTATTCGCGATTTCTTGAGCTAGCATGATATCTGACCCTACTATAGTATCTTTGCCATCTTTTAAGGTTTTAAATTCAAAAGGAGCATAATCTGGACTGAGTGCAACCACTAGTTTCCCTTTATCTTTTATCTTAGTTTGTAAAGAGGCACTGGAATTTTGAGAACAGGCAGTTAAAAGCATTAATGAAGATAGGGACAAGGCAGTAAAAATTAACTTGATTTTTTTCATAGAATATTTATTCTCCTTTTTGTTGTTGGAGATAATATTAATGTATTTTTATACCATTGTCAATAGTTTATTGAATATTTTTCCTTTTTTAATTGCATCGAGATACAATCTAATCCTTTTTCCAAAGTATGACGGTCACAAGCATAGCCAATTCGGAAATGATTAGCAATACCAAAACAAGAACCTGGTACTACTAACGTTCCCGTTTCTTTCAATAAATCCAAAGCAAATTCTTTTTCGGAAAAATGCCCTTTTAATTTGATTAAAGTTGTCGGAACATGAAACGGCTGATGAAAAGATAGTCTCGGCTCTCCTTCTATCCAGTCCTTTAAAAGCTTGAGATTTTCTCTTAATATCTGTTTATTTCTTTCAAGAAGAAGATTTGAAGATTCGAGGGCTAATTGGGCTATCTTATCATTAATACCACCTGCTGAAATCATTGTGTAATCACGGTAAGATTTTAATTCATGACATAAGCTTTCTGAACAAGCTACCCAACCTATTCTGATTCCAGGTAATGAAAAGGTTTTCGACATACTGTTTACCGATATCCCTTTTTGATACAAATCAGCTATCCCGGAAATTCTTTCTTTTTCAAAGGAATGATAGACTTCGTCAGCAAGAACATAGGCGCCACATGACGAAGCAATATCAATAATTTCTTGCAAATAGGCATCATCCATTAAAGCTCCACTAGGATTGTGGGCATTGTTTATGATAATCAATTTTGTATTTTCTTGAACTAATCTTTTCAATTCTTGAATATCAGGTAACCAACCTAATTCTTCTTTTATTGGCCAGTAATCAAGATTGGCACCAAGTGCTTTTGGCAAATCATACAATTGTTGGTAACTTGGATAGTGAGCAACAACATGATCGCCGGGCTGTATAAGCGCACTCAAAACAAGGAGATTAGCTCCGGTCGCACCATTGGTCTGCAGAATATTTTCTGGTTTCATCTTGACATATAAAGATGAAACCAGCTTTTTAAATTCTGGTGATCCTTCTATCCAACCATAGTCTAATCTTGTTTCTCTTATTTCTTTCATCAATGAATTCATTGATCTGTGACTAATATGACATAATTCTTTAAGACTGATTGGTTGAACCGATACATTAGCAATGTCATATCGCGCTTCGTTTTCATATTTATTTAACCATGATTCAACGCCAAACTCCGGTAGATGCATATTTATACCTCTTTAAATTGTTATAATTATTATATAATAGCATATTTATTCACGAAAAAGAAGCTAGAACCTTGTTCCGCTTCTTGTTTGTGATTGAATGTCTCTTGTCAGTGTTTCTTAAGAACATTCAACGATTTCTACCGTTTCTTTACCCATTAAAATTAAAAAGCTTTCAATTGTCGATATATCATAAGCTTTTCGCAAGGATTCTGCATATAAAGCCATTTGTTCTTGATATTTTAGTTTCATTTCTAAAGACGTTTTATAGTGATCCGTCTTATAGTCAAATAAAACAATCTTATCATCAAAGAGTAAAAAGCCATCAACAATACCACGTATTACAAATTTTTCCTGACTTTGTGGATCAGTTTTTAACATAGCAAATGGTGCTTCACGATAAAGCTTATCGTGGTGAACTTGTATTAAACGTCCCAGTTCTGTTGATTCGAAGAAGGATTTTACTTTATGTAAATCAATCTTTGCCATCACCTCTGCTTCAGCATCAACCAGTTGACTAGCCTGCTGAATGTCTTTTTCGGTAACATGACTTGTAATCTTTATCCGTTGCATGAGTTCATGTAGAGCAGAACCAACTTGACTTGATGTTACTTGCTTAGCCTTTGAAAATTGAGGTAATTCAAAGGTTGTTGGAGTCTGACTCTTGTCAGCCAAAATCTCAACACCGTCTATATCCATTATTGGTTGGTAAAATTTCTTCAATTGACTAGGTGTTCTGACAGTTGGAAGATTTATGGCTGCTTCATACTTTTGGTTTAATTGGTTAACATTATTGAGCATATCAATCGCACGCGCAATGGAATCAGACTGCCTATTATCTCTTAGGTCATCAATCATGATATTTGATTGATGTGAAATTGACCCTATCGATTCAGGTCCTAACTCATTATCTGTTACGAAATCAATGGTAAATGATAAGTCTTTTGAGTCAAAAACTTGGTGGATGGCTAGTAACCAATCTTGGAAGTTGGTGATACTTTCACGTAATGCCTTAGGTAAGTGTTGTCCTTCTCGTTTTGTGTCAAATTTCTGACTTAATTTTTCTTGGCTACCTTTCCCGATTAAATAAAGTTTTTTCTCAGCCCTAGTCATTGCAACATATAAGAGTCTCATTTGCTCAGAAAGTGTTGCTATTTTTAATTCCTTTTTATTGATTTGATAAGGTAAGGTTTCTAAATACAGTTTAACACTTGGCAAATGTGTCGCATTTAGTTCTTTTTTAACATCCGCTAAAAATTTAATACCTACCCCCTTTTGTCTACTTAAAATCAATGGAGAATGAATGTCTGCCATGCTGAACTTTTTATCACAGTTTAAAATAAAAACATATTTAAATTCAAGACCTTTTGATTTATGAATCGTCATAACATTGACAGCCTCTTTTGGCTTAGCTAAATCAACATCTGCTAGGTCATTTTCAGTATTCAAGATATTATCAATCATTGAAATAAACCGAGTTAACCCTTTAAAAGTCGTTTTTTCAAACTGATTTGCCCTTAAAGCTAGTGCATATAAATTAGCTTGGGCTTGCTCAGCTTTGGGACTTAAGCCGACAAAATCAAAATAGAAACGATCATTATAAATCTTCCAAATCAATTCATATAAAGAATGCGTTCTGGAATAATCTCTCCAAGCATTGAGGGATTGGTCAAATAGTTTCAACTGATCATGTAGTTCTTGAGTAATCAGTTCGGCATGCTGTCCATGATGTGACAAACTATTGAGAACTTTCTCATAAAAATGCTCTACTTTCCCCTCTTGACTATCTTGTAATGCAATGCGAGCTAATTGATCCTCGTTAAATGCAAACATTGGTGAACGCATAAGGGCCACCAAGGCATAATCGTTTAAAGGATTATTGATTGATCGAAGGGTATCGAGCATGACCATTACTTCAACCGATTTTAAATAGTTTTCCTGACCTCCATCTGAAACCAATGGGATGTCATACTGATTAAATGTTTTAAAAAGCAAGTCATTGCGTGTTCGCGATGAAACCAATAAGGTAATATCAGAAAAAGGTACAGCTTCTTCTTGGTGGAGTCGAATAATCTCTTTGACCAAGATATTGACTTCCCCAGGTGAAAGAGTTTCTTGCCCTTCAGTACGCCTTTCATCCTCTTTGTCGTGTTCATCTTCTCCGTTATCTTTTTGATCAGTATCATAGATAAGTACTTGACAATTATTCTCTGGGTACCTTACCTTTTGCTTGTCACTTCCAGCTTTTAAATAATGGTTGTCATCATACAAGATATCGCCTACGGCTTCATCCATTAAATGAGAAAAAACAGCATTTGTTGCATCTATTACTTCAGATTGGCTACGGAAGTTTTCTTTCAGTAATATCAGTTTGCCATTTTCAGGATTCTCTTGATAGTCTTTAAATTTTTGATTAAAAATCTGTGGGTCGGCTTGCCTAAACCGGTAAATAGACTGCTTGATATCTCCGACCATAAAACGATTATGTCCATTTGACAGTAATTCCAAGAGACATTCTTGCATATGGTTATTATCCTGATACTCATCTACCATGACTTCATGGTATTTGCTTTGATATACCTTTCTGATTGCTTCTTGATTTTGAAGAATTTCAATAGCAAAATGCGTTATATCTGTAAATTCAAAGGCATTTTCAGATTTTTTCGCCTCCAAGTAAGCTTCTGTAAAATCGATGACAAAAGATTGCAATTCTAATAAAAGAGGAAGGGTCTCAGGTTGATAAGTTAAGAGGGTTGCTAAATGCCGAAATTGGCTTATTTTAGACTGAATGTCTTTAAAAATAGGGTATTTTTGACCAGCAACTGTGACGTCAGTTCCTGAAGGTAAGAGAGCTGACAAATCCTGTGCTAATTTTCCAATCTGACTTTTTCCGTAATAACTATCAAAATGCATTGACCAATCATTTAATGCCTCAATCATAGTCAAATGCTTGACATATTTGGCGGCTGGTTTCCCGGCTTTCGTCATTTGCCCGTATTCTTCTAAATCTGTAAGATCTCTTAAAGAAATAGCTGTTTCTTTCATGCTTTGTAGCAAGGCGTCAATGGTTTCATCAGGTAAATCATCATAATCTTGATACTGGTTTGCGGCTAATAAAAAATTATTTTCCAACCACTGTTTGGGATTCTCCGTTGATTGGCTAAATTGATAAATTTTATAGACCTGATCTCGAAAACTTTTGGAATCTTTTCGGTTACCAGAAAAGTTTTTGACTAATCTTAAAAATACCTGTGAATGGTCAGATGCCATGTAGTTTTCAAATAAGGATTTATAAATTTCATTTTTGAGCAACTCTTGCTCAGATTTATCCTGCATGATTCGAAACTTAGGAGGAATCCCTAACAAGTAACCATGTTCATTTAACAGCTTTTGAGTAAAAGCATCCATTGTACCAATATCAGCTAAGGCAATAGCCTGCATTTGATCATTAAGATAGGCTTTCATTTCAGGGTCATCCGTCATTAGAATGCCTTCTCTTAATTTTTTTTCAAGTCTTTCCTTGAGTTCATTGGCTGCTTTTACTGTAAAAGTAGATATAAACATGTTCTCGATAGAGATACCACGTAACACTTTATCTATAATCCGTTCAACCATGACAAAGGTTTTACCAGATCCTGCCGAAGCAGATACTAAGATATTTTGTCCATTGGTGTAGATGGCTTCAATTTGTTCTGGTGTTCTTTTTTGTGCTTTACTGCCATTTTTTTCAAACTCTTGTAATTGCCTTATCTCTTCCTGATTTAAAAATGGTTCAAATCTCATCTTTTTTTCCTCCTTTCATGTCTTCTTTCATCAGTTTGAGAAAGCCCTCTCTTTTTTCCTTTGTCGGCAATTTTAACAACATTCTAGCTTGTCCTAAATCTAAATCCGCTTCAAATCGCGTAATAGCCTTCAATTGATCACCCTTGACCGTTTTTCCATCTTCAGTATATGGATTAATTAAAAAGTGACCAGCGCGAATTTCTTTTTCTGCTTTTAAATATAAAAACTGATTATAGTCCAAGAGATTTCTTAATTCCTCTTCTGAATAAAGATTTGATTTCATCTGATAAGCTCCGCTTGCCAAATGCTCCTTTTCTCTCTCAAGAAAGATACCTTTGTAAGTCAATCGGCTATACAGTTTTTCTACTACCTTGTCATCGAATAATTTGAATTCATTTAAATCCATTTTCGGATCTTGCATATGTAAGTACATTGCACCAAAAAGTTGTGGGGGCGTATCCTTTGATTTTTCCCTCGTATTTAGTGCTTCCAAGTAAGTTGGCAATTGAGAATTCAATCCATTGTAAAATTTACCAATATCAAAAACGGTCTGACTTGATTTATAATCAACAATTCCTATGCTACCATCATCCAGTTGATCAATACGATCAATGATGCCATTAACCCTTACCTTTTCATCAAAATGCAATTGGAATCTTTCTTCTTGACTTAATACTTTGGTTGGGGTTATTGGGAAAATACTTGCAGTGCTTTTGGCAATATCTTCCAGTAAAGACAAGCTAAACCTACTTTCAGCATCGCTTTGATAGTAAGTTTGAAAAAGTCTTTCTTGATTTGTACGTTGAATGGCCTCTTCTATTTTGTCATCAAATGGTATTGACCGTTGATCATCCACAACATACTCAAAAACACGGTGTAAATAGGTTCCATGATGCCTTGCATCAGGATGGATGGACTCTAATTCCTGCAATCCCAAAACATATTGTAAGAAATACTTGTACTGATTATCATGATAAACTGTTAGAGCCGAGCTGGATAAACTTAGGGGTTGATGATCTGGGTATTTGATAGCTAAAACTTCAGGCGATAAGCGACTTGTGGCCAGATGACTTTTTTGCTCCGGAAAAGTCAATTTTTTCGCTGCTAATTGTTTTTTGAGATACCTAGACATAACCAACCAGAATGACTTTTCTTCTTGGTCAAGTTCTTCCGTTAAAGGTTCTTGATTTAATGCAATCCATTGAGATAGTAAGGACTTATAGTTACCAATACCATTTTCGAAATCTGAAAATGTATTTTTCTGTTTTTCAACTATTGGAATTCCAAATGAATGCAAGAGTTTTAGATAGGGAGATGCTTCTTCCACAACTTCATTTAAAACCATAGGATAACTCAAGACCAGTTTATCAGTCGCGGCATTAAATAATGACAAAGCGGTATAATGATTTTTCTTACTGTTTTCTATACTACTAATATCAAACCTATGGTGACTATCCCATTTTTCATTAGTTTTTGCACGTTCTTGATCACTGATTAAGCCAGTTTGTTGAACTGTTTTTGGAAAATGCGTACGCGTCAATCCTAGTGCATAAACAAGGGACTTGCTATGGGGTTCAACCAAATCGTATGATTTAACAGAGACCACATCTAGCGTAGCAGGAACGACGCGGTAATCAGCCGCTTGCATTGCTGATTTTATGAGCATCAATGTCAGTTCTTGCGTTAGGGTTTCATCTTTAAAAATATTGTAGAAACTTTCTAAAATACTTGTGAAGCTTTTCCAAACCTCTTCATCTTTTTCCTGCTGTAATGCCGATTGTTTTTGACTTAGCCTTTGAAAAGAGGAGACAAAATCAATATCACTTAAAAATTGAAGAAAATGATTTAAAATATTGGAGCCTTTCTGGGCTCTGCTTTTAAAGAATTGATTTAAGTGAGAGAACAGATACTTCCTAATAAGATTAATCTTGTCTAAATCATACCCCTTCTCATTTTTTTGGTTAAAAGTATTTGCTGTGAAGTCTTTCGAAAAGGCTGTAAAACCATTAATATCAGCATAGTTTAGATAAGATTCAAATTGATCACATTCCCTAATTGTGAAATCTCCTAACATTCTGGATTTCAAGAGATTAATGATATCTTCTTTTCTCCAATTATAGCGTCTACAGTTTTCTAAAGAATCCATAAATTGAACTAGTGGATGATGAGACATGGATTCAGCTTTACCTAAATAATAGGGAATATCATATTTATCAAAAATTGGACCAACTTGAAGTTGGTAAGCTTCGACATCACCTAATAAGACTAAAATATCTTTATAGCGATATCCTTCATTCAATTTCTGTCTAATGTCTCTAGCAATGTTTTCGATTTCTTCTTTTTGATTTAACTGTTGCCAAATCTGTACATCATTTTTGATGTCTTCGCTTATTGTTAGCTCTGTTAGACTGTAATCATATTGACTTTCTAACAGCCTGGACATTGTTGTGAACGAGTTTTTAAAGGTCTTTTCCCCAGAAAGATAAAGTGATTTAACCTGATAAGTTACTGATAATTGTCTTAGGAAATCAATACTGGCTTCATAAAGATTTCCCTTTGTAAAATTCTGTTTAATTGCCTTAGAACTGATGTAAGTCCCGATAACAATTTCTTGACATTTTTGATGTAATTGGTGAATAAGACTTTCTTCTTCAGCAGAAAATCGCGTGAAACCATCTATTATTACGACTGTTTTTGCAAGTTCTTGGTCTAATAGACCTGACCTTATTGCTTCTTGAAAAACAGCAAGGGAACTCATTTGTTGGAAATCATATC
Organism: Streptococcus uberis; assembly: GCF_900475595.1. Lineage (NCBI taxonomy): Bacteria > Bacillati > Bacillota > Bacilli > Lactobacillales > Streptococcaceae > Streptococcus > Streptococcus uberis. Next base: position 706,921 of record NZ_LS483397.1, on the reverse strand, counting down.
GTAGCAACTCCCTAGAAAGTGCTGAAAAAATAGTGATTAAATCTTCTTTTCGTGCAAGATTTTCCATTTCGATATCGGCAATCGTGAGATTAGCTGATTGCATCTCTTTGAATAAATCAACTAATTGCTTAATAAAGGTTTGATCACTTTTTAAGGCATGGTAAATCGGCAATTCATTTTGGGATAAATCATGTAACACAAGGTGAAATAGCATGGTTAAACTAAGATCATCCAATGATTTTTGAGCTTTTTGTTTATTTAAAGTAAAATACCTGGCCATCTGTGCAAAGCGCGTAACCGTAATTGAAAATGACGATTCTTTGGTCAAATGTTCTAAGACAGTCCTCTCCTTTTCAAAAGATAAGGAGTTTGGCGCAATATAAAAAACACGCGCCCCAGAATTAGCAAAAACCTCTGCTTCTTGAACTAAAATTTCTGTTAAGGAATTTTCAATATCTGTATAAAGTAGTTTCATGGTAAACTTTTTCTCCGGTTATATAATACCATTATTATATCAATTCGAGATATGAATTGCGAATCATATCGCCAGCTCCTTATTAAAAAAATAGGGCTTTCAACTTAATATTCATGCAATTCTAAAAAAAATAATTTATAATAGAATTAATATCAAAGCGAGGAGAATTCGTATGAAAATAGATAATATGAGGGAAAGTCAAAACGTTGAAGATAGACGTGGTGAATCTTCTGGTTCCTATGGTGGCGGCGGAGGCGCCGGATTATTACTGCAACTACTCTTTTCTAGAGGTAGTTGGAAAACGAAATTAGTGATACTAATCATCATGTTAGTAATGGGAGGCGGTGGTCTTTCTGGTGTATTAACTGGTGGTCAATCTGGTAGCACAAGTAATTCTCACCAAACAACCCAAGTTAGTAGAACTTCTGGGGATAAAGCTACAGATCAACAAGTTGAATTCGTTAGTAAAGTATTTGCCTCTACTGAAGATTATTGGACAAAGGAATTTGAAAAAAGAGGCTTAACTTACAAAAAACCAAAATTGGTTTTATACACCGGATCTATCACGACTGCTTGTGGACAAGGACAAGCATCTGCAGGACCTTTCTATTGTTCTGGGGACAATAAGGTATACCTTGACATTTCATTTTATAATGATTTATCTGAAAAATATGGTGCTGCAGGAGATTTTGCGATGGCCTATGTGATTGCCCATGAGGTTGGTCACCATGTTCAAAATGAGCTAGGAACAATGGAAAAATATGCCCGTGCAAGACAAGGAAAAAGTGAAGCCGATGCTAATAAATTGAATGTCCAATTAGAATTGCAAGCTGATTATTTAGCAGGGGCTTGGTCAAATTATGTCCAAGGCGAAGGATTGTTAGATAAAGGTGATTTTGAGGAAGCCATGACTGCAGCACAATCCGTCGGGGATGATACCCTACAAAAAGAAGCATATGGTCGTACGGTCCCTGATAGTTTTACACACGGTACATCTGAACAACGTCAACGTTGGTTTAATAAAGGTTTTGAATATGGCGATATTGAACACGGTGATACCTTCAGCATTGCCTATACTGATTTATAAGAAATGAAAAAATAAGGAACTGCATGCAGTTCCTTATTTTTGTTTTACAGTTCCTTATTTTTGTTGGCTTAAGACACCATCACGGATTTCATAGATATGATCACAAGATTCTATCATGCGTTTGTCATGGGTTACCATAATAACGGTCTTTTCTTTTTCCTTACACTCTTTTGATAGTAATGAAACCACTTCAAAGGCTCTTTCAGAATCCAGACTAGCTGTCGGTTCATCAGCTAGCACAATGGCAGGATCATTGTAAAGTGCCCGAGCAATGGCTAAGCGTTGCCTTTCGCCACCAGATAAGTCACCAGGTAATTTATTTTTGAGATGAGAAATCCCTAAATCCTCAAATAAAGCGACTTGTAAGTTCTCATTCTTACGTTTCATCAATTTATCAACTAATTCAAGTTGTTGTTTAGCGGTTAAAAATGGGATTAAATTAGAGGCTTGTAATATAAAGCCGATGTCTCTAAATCGTAATTGAGATCTTTCTTTTTCATTTAGTGCTGTAAAATCATTCCCATTAATAATAACGCGACCATGAGTCGGTGTCTGTAAACCACCAGCTAATGTTAAAAATGTTGATTTACCAGATCCTGATGGTCCAATAACAGCAATAAATTCGCCTCTTTTTGCAAGAAAATTCGTTTCTTTTAGGGCTTCTATCTGTGTTTGTCCATCTTTAAAAGACTTGGTAACATGTTTGAATTCTAAAACAGTCATTTAAAACTCCTATCCAATTGCTTTTAAAGGTTCTATTCTGACGATAGCCAAAACAGAAAAAAGAGTGCCAAGTAAGGAAAATAGAATAATGCTCATAAAAATAACAGCGTAAAAATACCAATTTCCTAGAAATGGAACTGTTTCCGGCAGAAGTAAAGAAGTCAACCAATTGACTACTAATCCCAAAACACTGCCTATTAAGCTTAGTAAAAAGGTTTGAGATAATACAGCATTTGCTATTGTCTTATTTGAAATGCCCTGAGCTTTCATGACTCCAAAGATTGGAGCTTTTTGGATTGTTAAAACATACATAAAGATGCCAATGATAATTGCCGAAATAACAATTAAAAAACCTATCATGAAACCAAACGTCACTGTTTGAGCACTGTATCCCGGTAACTTATTGATAAAGCTTTTAATAGATAAGATTTGGAATTTTTCTTTATCATAAGAATTAAGGTGCCCTTTAACAACAAATGCGTTAAGCTTTTGACTATTGTTTCCATACTTACCAGACGACATAGGAGTCAACTTTTGGAAACCATCTAAAGAAATATAAATAACCGGAGAAACGTTAAAGGTTGCCTTTTGACTAATCCCAACAATCTTTAGGCTTTGATCAGAATTCGCTAGAAATAAGCTATCACCTATGTCAAAACCCGAGCGCTTAGCAAGTGACTGATCAATAACAACTTCTTCATCTGAACTAATGGCATGACCCTTCATCATTTTAGGTTTCAAAAATTCATTTGGATTAATACCAAAAATACTTACTTTCTCTTTTTCTGACTCTTTCGGATCTTTTTTATTCCAAACAACAGTGTTCATTTGAGCTAAGGCACTAACATGAGAAGCCTCAATCTTTTCTTTATCCTTGATATCTAGTGTAGACAGATTCAAAGTATTGTTGGCATTCTTAGAAAGAATGACTTTGTCCGCCTTCCATAAATCAATAGCTGAGCGATTTTCTTGTATTAAACCATAGGCTAAGCCTGACAGAAAAAACATAAGATAGGCCACAAGAAATAAGAGACCAACAATTAAACCATACCTAAACTTAGACGCTTTTATTTCATTGATTGCTAAAAACAATAGCTTTATCCCCCTAAATTCTGAACTTATTAGTCTACATTGGTAACGAAGTTAATCATCAGTGAAACATCATCAGCAAGTAATTGACTAACCCTACATTTCCTTTTGACAAAAGCAACTATTTTTTCTTTTTCATCCTTATCAATCTCATTTTGTAGACGAATCGTCAATTGAAAAGCTCGATTATCATAGATTGCATTCACCTTTACAGGCATTTCCGATATCTTATGATAGAGATTAAAATAGGACTGAAGGCACATGGTGACACAAGAAGCGAGTGCTATGTTTAAGAGACTCATTGGCGTTTCACCATCCTCTGTCACCCCAAATAATTCGACTGAACTGCCATAGCCTTTTGATGTCGTATGGTATAAATAATCACCAGATATTTCAGTTTGATACATGTCATTACTCCTTTAAACTCTTCCATTATAACAAAAAAGAGCCTAGATCTATACCATTTAGCTTTGAGTGCTTTATGGTTTTGACTAGGTTCTTTTAAGCATTAACGAACTTGTGCATTAGCTTTTTCGAGTAAAGCTTCGCTAATTTTATTCATGTACTTAGCAACTTCTTCATCACGTAAACTTTCTTGCGGATTTTGGAAAGTTAAGCTATATGCCATAGATTTCTTACCAGGCTCAATATTTGCTCCAGCATAAACATCAAAAAGTTTGATACTTTCTAGGTATTTAAGCCCTAGGCCTTCAATGATCGTAACAATGTCTTGATGGCTTAATTGGTCATCAACCAAAAGTGCAATATCCCTTGAAACAGCGGGCTGTTTGCTTATTTCAGTAAAGATTTGTGTTGAAGCCATGTTGGCCTCAATTGCTTGAAGATTTAATTCTGCCACATAAGTTTCAGGAATATCATAGTCATTAGCTACTTGAGGATGCACTTGACCTAGGAACCCTATTGTTTCTTCACCTAAGAGAATTCTAGCTGTACGGCCTGGGTGCATGCTTGCCATATCTTTTTCAGCCACAAAGGTTACTTTAAGGTTTAATTTGCTAAATAAGCTTTCTAAAATCCCTTTTGCATAATAGAAATCAACTGCTGTGGCTTGAGTTTGAAAATCTTTTTCAGCAACTAAACCTGTTAAGGCAAAGGCAAAGGTATCCCTTTCATTTGGAAGGTCCACTTTCGGATCAGCATTTTGTTCAAAAACTTTTCCAATTTCATAGATAGCTAAATTCTTTTGTTTACGAGCAACGTTGTAGGCAATGGTATCTAACATACCAGACACGATATTTTGACGTAAAGCCGAACGCTCAATGGTCATAGGCCACATCAATTCCGTCAAATGGCTACTTTCAATAGCAAAAGCCTGTGCTTTCTCTGGTGTCGTTAGAGCATAAGAAATAATTTCTGTTAGCCCTGCTCCTTCGGCGATAGCGCGAACACGTCTCCGTAAAAGCTGACTAGCGGTCAATTCACCAGCTGTTCCGCCAGCTTCTGGAAGAGTCGTTGGAAGCTTATCATAGCCGTAGATTCGCGCAATTTCTTCAACCAAATCAGCCTGAATGCTAATATCCCAGCGACGGCGTGGAACTGAGACAGTAAAGGCTTGCGCATCTCCAGCCAAGCCAAAGCCAAGCTTGGCAAAGACATCCTCAATGTCAGAATAAGCTAAATTTGTACCCAGACGGACATTAACGTAATCTAAGGTTGTTAATACTTGAACAGGTTCTGTTGGCACTTGTCCAGCTTGAAGGTAACCTGCTAGTACTTGCCCACCAGCTAATTCTTCTAACATAGCTGCCGCAAAGTCAAGGGCTTCAATGACTGTATCATAGTTAACACCTTTTTCAAAGCGCGAAGAGGACTCTGAGCGGAGGTTTAGACGGCCACTTGTCTTACGAATGGCCTTTCCATCAAATACGGCAGCTTCTAAAACAACTGTTTTCGAATGAGAATCAATTTCAGTAGCTTTCCCACCCATGACACCTGCTAAAGCAACAGGTTTGTCATTGACAGCAATGACGATATCCTGATCAATCAAGTCACGTTCTTCACCATCTAGAGTTACTATTTTTTCACCATTGCGAGCTTGACGGGCAAGAATGTCACCTGATTCAAATTTATTGAAATCAAAAGCATGCATGGGTTGGCCAAAGTAAAGGAGCACATAATTCGTCACATCGACAACATTGTTAATAGGACGGATGCCAGCATTCATAAGACGGTTCTGTAACCATTGAGGACTTGCTTGCACGGTTACATTTTCAACCACACGACTTGCATAAGTTAAGACCTTATCTGATTCAATTGCAACTGAAATCAAATCAGAAGTAGCTTTTGAGCTTTCCTGAGGGATCTTAACTGGGAATTTAAGCTCTTTACCATAAATAGCAGCCACTTCATGTGCCACACCACGCATTGATAGGGCATCCGCACGGTTTGGCGTGATGGATAATTCAATGATTTCATCATCTAAATCGAGGTATGAGAAAATAGAGTCACCAGGAATAGCATTATCTGGCAGGATTTGAATACCTTCCGAAAATTCTTTTGGAATTATGGCATCAGGAAGACCTAATTCTTGGAGAGAACAAATCATTCCTAGAGATTCCATTCCTCTGATTTTACCTTTTTTAATTTTGTAATTATCCGCAATACGGGCTCCAGGAATAGCAACAATGACCTTGATTCCTGCTCTAACATTAGGTGCACCACAAACAATCTGGCGCGGTTCATCATCTCCAGTATCAACCTGACAAAGATGTAAATGTGTTTCAGGCACATCTTCACAAGATAAGACATGACCAACTACTAATTTCGACAGTCCTTCAGCAGGAATTTCGACACCTTCAACTTCGATACCAGTCGTTGACATTTTTTCAGCTAATTCTGCTGATGGAACATCAATCGCAACTAATTCTTTTAACCATTTATAAGATACTAACATACTACTCTTTCTTTCTATTTTAAGGCTTTTTTCATTAACCAGTCAGTGTCTACTAGATCACCAACGGCAAAGGAATGCTCAGAAAACTTTTCAAATCCATATTTGCGATAAAGGGCTTGAGCCTTTAGATTATTTTCCCAAACACCTAACCATGCCCAGCTCTTCCCAGAAGCATAAGCTCTTTCCAAAGCAAATTCAAAAAGAAATTTACCCAAACCATGACCTTGATAGGCATTTAAGATATAAATTCTTTGAATTTCAAAAGAGTCCTCTAACTCTTGCTCTGTTTGATCCTCTCCCCAATTGACTTTGAGGTAACCAACGACTTCCCCGTCTCTTCTCAAAAAATAGACTTCATTTTCAGTACTTTTTAATTCTTTGCCGAGGACCTCTAAGGTATAATCTTGTTCAAAAAACTCTTGTAACTGTTCATCGGTGTTATGACCGCCAAAGGTTTCAGTAAATGTCTGAATGGCTAAGTCTCTTAATATTGCGACTTCTTCATCTTTTACCAGGTCAATGGATAGTTCTTTCTGCATGGCAATTCCCCCAAAAATTCATCAATTACTTTGAACAAGACCCTTTTTATTTGAATTGTTCTGAAAAACGCATGTCTCCCTGATAGAATCCACGAATATCATTAATCCCATAACGAAGCATGGCAATACGTTCTTGTCCAAGGCCGAAGGCAAAACCAGAATACTCTTCTGAATTCACACCTGACATTTCAAGAACACGTGGGTGAACCATACCTGCACCAAGGATTTCAATCCAACCAGTTCCTTTACATACATTACAACCCTTACCACCACATTTGAAACATGAGACGTCAACCTCAACAGATGGCTCTGTAAATGGGAAGTAAGAAGGACGTAGGCGAATCTTACGCTCTTCACCAAACATCTTCTTAATAATCATTTCCAAGGTCCCTTTTAGGTCACCCATTGAAATATTTTTACCAACGACTAATCCTTCAATCTGATGAAATTGGTGTGAATGAGTAGCATCATCTGTATCACGACGGAAAACTCGACCTGGAGATACCATTTTAAGGGGACCCTTAGAAAAATCGTGTTGATCCAAAGTACGTGCTTGAACGGGACTGGTGTGGGTACGAAGTAATATTTCTTCAGTGATATAGAAAGTATCTTGCATATCACGCGCCGGATGATCTTTTGGAAGATTCATGCGTTCAAAGTTATAATAATCTTTTTCAACTTCAAAACCATCAACGATTTGGAAGCCCATACCTAAGAAGATGTCTTCAATTTCTTCGCTAGTTTGTGTCAAGATATGTCTATTACCCAGTTTCATTTGGCGTCCAGGCAAGGTAACATCAATACTTTCAGACTCTAATTTTGCCTGAATTTTGGCTTCTTCTACAATTCTAGCTTGTTCTTCAAAAGCTGTATTGAGGACATCACGCACTTGATTAACCTGTTTTCCAATAATTGGACGCATGTCTGCAGACAAATCTTTAAGCCCTTTTAATAGTTCAGTTAATGTCCCTTTCTTCCCTAAGACTGAAACCTTTAAGTCTTGGAGTTCTTTACTATGATCACCAGTTAATGATGTTAAGTGTTCAAGTGTTTGCTGTTTCAGTTCTTCTAATTGTTGTTGTAAATCCATTTTTTCCCCCTTGATTGGAACAATAAATCATAAAAAAAGCATGCCAATACTCCAATATATCGGAGCGTTGACACGCGGTACCATCCGTTTTTATCTGACTTGTCAGACCTTAATTAACAGTCATTTGGCAAGTGAATTCATTACACTTTCATCAAGAAGGCTTCCAGTCTATGGCCCTCAATCCCTGGTGATTTCCCTGTAATTACTAGTCTTGCTGACTTCTATTCAATTACTATTATTCTATCAAAAAAGTACCAAAATGACAATAAGATTTCTAAAGGCATTCCTTTGTTCTTTCCGCATTAACTTGCTTTCTGGTAAGCATCTTTTTCAACGCTACCATTATAGTAATTCATTTTTAACCCTTTTTGAACATTTGGTACAAAAACATTGAATTCTAAGCTGCCATCATCCGACTTTGCTTCCAAATGACTACCACTCGAAATCAGATTGTCACCTTCATAAATTAAGGTCACTCGATAGCGAACCCGCTTATTCTTATCTAAACTTTTTCGAATTAAGGTTTCATAGTAATTTTGTCCAGTAGAATCGGACAGATATGCTTGGTTAGCCCATGACATTTGAACAGCAATGTTCTCTGGATTACTTGTTGAAGCATCAAAACCTTTTAATCCTCCGACTAAGGCATAGCCTAATAAATGCCCGCGATCAACGGCATGGTCATATTCCCCTGATAGACCATGTATTTGATGCCATCCAACTGGTTTCCAAAAAGTATAACCATTTCCAGTTTCGTTTCGATCTCTATATTGTCTCGTTGAGCGAGCAAGTAAGGCATTAGCTCGACTTGGTACCTTTTGACCTTGTACCATTTTCGTTTCATTATGTGCGTAAGGTAAACTTGAAACTTTTGCCTTTAAATCTGTCTTATTGTGATTAATAATAAAAGCTCCGGCGCCATTCCATTCAATCTGATTACCTAATTGTTGCTTGACTTGATTTGTAAGCACAGAACTTGCTAATTGATAACTGGGAGTATCCGGATTTTGAGAATCTTTTTGATTGCTCTGCCTATTTCCCTGCCCGGAAATGCTCTGCAAAACATGAGCAATTGGATTATTGGCAGATTGATTGCCCTGAGAAAGAGCTGTTAATCCTGTAATGAGCAGAGCTATTAGAATGGCACTTATTTTTTTGCCACTTGGGTGTTTATTTGACATGTTTCCTCTCATTGAAAAAGTAGGTCAATCCCTACTTTCCTGTAAATTTATGAATTAAATCTGTCCATTTGTCAATGGATAAAATGGAACTAGCATATTGGCCGTCGCCAATAACACTATATCCCACCATTAAACCGATCGCTAAAAATAGACAAGCTAGTAATGCAACAAGTAATAGTAAACCTACTTGCCGAACCACATATCTCCAACCACTTGACATGTTTTAGTCCTCACTTATACGTTCGATTTTTGCTCCTAATTTTGCAAGTTTTTGATGAAATTGATAATAACCACGATCAAGATGACTTAATTTTGTAACCGTTGTTTTTCCCTGGGCAACGAGACCACTAAGGATTAATGCCGCACTTGCTCTTAAATCAGTAGACATTACAGGTGCGCCTTGTAATTCTTCACCACCATGAATCATTGCAGTATCACGCAATACTTCTGAGTGTAAGCCCATACGACGCAATTCTTCTAAATGTTGGAAACGGTTTTCGAATACCGTTTCGATCATTGTTGATTCGCCTTTGACAACAGCCATTAATGCTGTAAATTGAGCTTGCATATCCGTAGGAAAACCTGGATGAGGCAATGTTTTAACGGTGACAGGTTTTAAGTTTTCAACCTGAGATTGAACGCGAATGCCATTTTCTTCTTCCGTTACGGAAACACCCATTTCCTTCAATTTTGAGATTAATGGACGATTATGCTCCCAAACCGCATCTTTGATAAGGACATCACCTGATGTCATAGCTGCTGCGACCATAAAAGTTCCCGCTTCGATGCGATCTTGAACCACATCATGTTCAACACCGACAAGTTCTGCAACACCTTTAATGGTTAAGGTTTCTGTTCCGGCACCTCTCACTTTGGCACCCATTTTATTCAAGAGTTGTGCTAAGTCAACAATCTCTGGTTCTCTCGCTGCATTCTCAATAACTGTCACGCCATCTGCTAAGGTAGCAGCCATCATTAAATTTTGAGTAGCCCCTACAGACGGAAAGTCCATATAAATCGTTGCACCTTTTAGTTTTGAAGCAGTTGCAGTGATATCACCACCACTTTGTTTGATAACTGCCCCCATAGCTTCTAACCCTTTTAAATGCAAATCAATTGGACGGCTACCAATTGTGCAGCCTCCTGGCATGGATACTTTTGCATGTCCATTTCGAGCTAGGATAGGGCCTAGTACAACAATTGAAGCGCGCATTTGGCTAACGTACTCATAAGGCGCTTCATCTAGAATGTTTCCTGAAGCATCGACACTTATTTCATTTCTTTCTTCGTCAAAGTCGACTGTAATATCTAGACCTCTTACAACATTATTCATTGTATAAACGTCAGAAAGAATAGGTACATTTCTCAAAAGAGTTTTACCTTTTGAAGCTAATATTGTTGCTGCTAACAATGGAAGAACTGCATTTTTTGCTCCTTCTACAACAACTTCACCTTGTAATCTGGTTTGACCACCTTCAATGACTATTTTATCCACTTTCTTCTCCATTTCATTTGACAAGTAATATCAAAATTATATCACAAATCTAACCTTTCTACCTTTTTCGAACACTAAAAGAGTGTTTGACTCATTTGAATCAATTCAAGCATAAAATGACTCACAAGATAGCCCATGATAATGGCTAAGAAAAAAACAAAAAGCTTTATCTTACCAATATTTTCAAGATGATGTCGTGTTATTTTTGACCAATCAAAAATATCCATCAACAACTGAAAACTAATACCGATAAACAGTAGGTGACTAATGAGTTTTAATAAATTATTAATATATTCCATATGCTTATTATATCAAAAAAATTGAAGGATGATGATAGCTTTTTTAGGGTAAAAAAATAGACTCTTCAAGAGAGACTATTTTTATTTATTACCAACATTGATACGATTCAAGGCACGTCTTAAGGCTACTTGAGCTCGTTGAACCTCATCAATATCATGTGCTGACTTGGCAGCTTCAATCTCGCGTTCAGCTCTTAACTTAGCACGTTCGGCACGGCTAACATCAATATCACGCGAACGCTCAGCAGAATCTGCTACTATTGTTACCACATTATCTTTAATTTCAATAATACCACCATTAATAGCAACCCAATCCACATGATTATCATCATCTGTGCGACGAATTTTCATTTCATGGATAACAAGGGGAGCAATCAAATTGATATGTCGTGGTAGAATTCCCATCTCACCATCAGTCGTTTCAACGGAAATAAATTTGGCTTGGTGATCATATTTCATACCATCTGGTGTTACTACCTGAACGGTCATTTGTGTCATAAGTTACACCTCACTAATAACCCATTGATTTCGCTTTTTCAAGTACATCCTCAATTGGTCCAACAGAGCGGAAAGCATCTTCAGGAATATGATCATATTTCCCTTCTAAGATTTCCTTAAAGCTACGGACAGTGTCTGCAACTGGAACGTATGAACCAGGTTGTCCTGTAAATTGTTCTGCCACATTAAAGTTTTGTGATAGGAAGAACTGAATACGACGGGCACGTCCAACCAAGACTTTCTCATCATCAGACAATTCATCCATTCCTAAAATGGCAATAATATCTTGTAATTCACGGTAACGTTGAAGAACACGTTGAACCTCTGTTGCAACCTCATAGTGCTCTTGACCAACAATTTCTGGTGACAAGGCACGAGAACTTGATGCAAGTGGGTCAACCGCTGGGTAGATTCCCATTTGAGTTAATTTACGCTCAAGGTTTGTTGTTGAATCCAAATGAGCAAATGCAGTTGCTGGCGCTGGGTCAGTATAGTCATCTGCTGGAACGTAAATAGCTTGAATAGAAGTAACAGATCCCTTGTTAGTTGAGGTAATTCTTTCTTGCAATTGTCCCATTTCGGTAGCAAGTGTTGGTTGGTATCCTACCGCTGAAGGCATACGACCCAATAGGGCTGAAACTTCTGAACCAGCTTGCGTGAAACGGAAAATGTTGTCAATAAAGAGCAAAACATCTTGACCTTCAACATCCCGGAAATATTCAGCAATGGTTAAACCTGTTAAAGCAACGCGCATACGTGCTCCTGGTGGTTCGTTCATTTGTCCAAATACCATGGCTGTTTTTTCAATAACGCCAGATTCTTTCATTTCCCAATAAAGGTCATTACCTTCACGAGTTCTTTCACCAACACCGGTAAATACTGAAATACCACCATGTTCTTGTGCAATATTATGAATTAATTCTTGAATTAAAACCGTTTTACCTACTCCGGCACCACCAAATAAACCAACTTTACCACCTTTGAGATAAGGGGCTAATAAGTCAATAACTTTTATTCCGGTTTCAAGAATTTCTGAAGACGTTGATAGTTCATCAAATGCTGGGGCTTTTTTATGGATGGGTTCTCTTGCAGCATCAGCGGCAAATGGTTCATCCAAATCAATGGTTTCACCAAGCACATTGAAAACACGACCCAAAGTTTCTTTTCCGACTGGTACACTAATGGCACGGCCAGTATCTAAAACTTCTAATCCACGTGTAAGCCCATCAGTTGATTCCATAGCGATTGTACGAACCATTCCGTCCCCAAGTTCCAAAGCAACTTCAAGAACAATCTTTTGTTTTTTATCGCTACCTTTATAAACTATCAATGCATTATTAATCTCTGGTAATTTTTCACCGTTTGCAAACACAACGTCTACAACAGGACCAACAACCTGAGCAATTTTGCCTGAGCTCATTTATTTCTCCTTATGTCAGTTTTAAAACACTTGCCAAATAGGCAAGGTTTCTCCAATTTCTCTTTATCTCATCAATAAAAAGAGTCACTATAACTTGTTTTTGCAAGATTGTATCTCTTTGCCTACTCTAAAGCATTCGCACCAGCAACAATTTCTGTAATTTCTTGCGTAATTGCTGCTTGACGAGCCCTATTGTATTGAATCGTTAAATCATTGATAACATTTTTAGCGTTATCAGTTGCTGTTTGCATGGCTGTCATTCCAGCAGCATGTTCAGCAGTTTTAGCATCAATAATAGCTCCATAAATCAAACTCTCTGTAAATTGAGGTAATAATTGATTTAGGATTGTATCTCTATCTGGTTCTAATTCAAAACCAACTACTCCTTCATCATTAGCTTCTTCAGCTACTAAATCTGAAATAGGTAACATTTGCTGAACACGAACCTGACTAGTTAAACTATTGACATGGTGATTATAACAAACATACAGCTCATCAAAAATCTCATTTTGATACATTGCTACTGACTGAGAAATAATTTTTCCAACTTCTTCAAAGCTAGGTTGATCTGCTAAGCCGCGAAGTTCAAAAGATACATTCATACCTCTTGCCTTGAAGAAATCAGAACCTACACTTCCAATTGATATAATGGAATAACTTCCATCCGCATGGTATTCCTCAATCATTTCCATTACTGATTTTAAGATTTTGGAGTTGTATCCTCCAACTAGTCCTTTATCTGAAGTAATGACAATATAACCTGTTTTCTTTACAGGACGAGAAACTAACATAGGATTTGTAGATCCTGAGGTTAACTCTGCTTTTAATAAATCAGTAGTAATTTGGCGAATTTTTGATGCATAAATCTGAAAATCGCGAGCTGATTGTTCAGATTTAACGAGTTTGGCTGAAGAAACCATCCGCATGGCACTTGTTATTTTACTTGTTTTCTCAGTAGAATTAATTTTTGCTTTAATTTCACTTAGAGAGCCTGCCATACTAGTATCCTCCCACTATTAATTAAAGTTTGCTTGATCTTTAAATGCTTTAATAGCATCGTCCAGATCTTTTTCTTCAGGAAGATCTTTAGTCGTACGAATTGTTTCAAATAAGTGGCTATAGTGCATATCGAAGTAATCATATAACGCTTCTTCAAATGCTAAAATATCATTGACCGGAACATCATCTAAGAAACCATGGGTCAAGGCATAAAGAATAACAACTTGTTTTTCAACAGGTAATGGTTTATGTAGCGGTTGTTTTAAAATTTCAACTGTACGACGACCACGATTCAATTTTGCTTGCGTTGCAACATCTAAATCTGAACCAAATTGCGTAAATGCTTCTAATTCACGATAGGATGCTAAGTCCAAACGCAATGTTCCAGCAACTTTTTTCATTGCTTTAATTTGAGCTGAACCACCTACACGTGATACAGATGACCCCGCATCAATTGCTGGACGAATACCCGAATTAAATAAGCTTTCTTGTAAGAAAATTTGTCCATCAGTGATTGAAATTACGTTTGTCGCAATATAAGCAGAAATATCTCCAGCTTGTGTTTCAATAAACGGTAGGGCAGTAATTGAACCGCCACCTAAGTCATCAGATACTTTTGCAGAACGTTCTAATAGACGACTATGGAGATAGAAAACATCACCAGGGTAAGCCTCACGACCTGGAGGACGTCTTAATAGTAATGACAATTCACGGTAAGCTACGGCTTGTTTTGATAAGTCATCATATACAATTAGGACATGCTTGCCTTGATACATGAATTCTTCTGCCATTGCTACGCCTGCATAAGGGGCAATAAACAACAATGGAGAAGGTTGAGAGGCAGAAGCAGTCACAACGATCGTGTAGTCAAGAGCACCATATCGACGTAAGGTTTCCACTTGAGTACGAACTGTTGATTCTTTCTGACCAATTGCCACATAAATACAGATCATATCTTGACCTTTTTGATTCAAAATGGCATCGATAGCAACAGAAGTTTTACCTGTTTGTCGGTCCCCAATGATTAACTCACGTTGCCCACGACCAATTGGTACAAGAGCATCAATAGCTTTCAAACCTGTTTGAAGTGGTTCTGAAACAGATTTCCGTTGCATTACCCCCGGAGCAACTGCCTCAACTGGTCTGAAACCAGTCGTTGCAATATCTCCTAAACCATCAACTGGCTGACCAAGAGGATTGACAACACGTCCAATAAGAGCTTCACCAACTGGAACTTCCATAATTTTCCCTGTACGTTTTACAACATCTCCTTCACGGATTGTTGAAAACTCACCAAGAATAATGATACCAACATCGTTAGACTCAAGGTTTTGAGCCATTCCGAATGCACCATTTGAAAATTCAAGAAGTTCTCCACTCATGGCATTATCTAAACCACGAGCACGAGCTATACCGTCACCAATATAAGTAACGACACCAGTTTCTGTGACATCAAAATTTGGCTGGAAGTTCTCAATTTGCTTTTTAATTAAAGCGCTAATTTCTTGTGCATTAATTGCCAAAAGTCACACCACTTTCTATATTAATTTCATTTTAAAGTCATGTAATTGTCGTTTAATACTTGTATCAATAACTTGATTATTAACTGAAATAATGAAGCCTCCAATAATAGAAGCATCAATTGTTTCAATTAAACGACCTGTTTGGATGCCAAACTTAGACATAACAACAGATATGACACGATTTTTTTGTTCCTCAGTAAGAGGTATTGCTGATGTAACAGTTACATCATAGGTGTTTGTTTCTTGAGCGATTTCTTTCAAAACTGTTTTGAGCATATCAAATAATAAATACTCTCTTTGATTTTGAAGGACCACATCAAGAAAATTGTTTACATAAACTGAACTAGAATCTTTCAGTAACCTAACTAAATTTGCCTTATCATCTGGAGCATAAGCAAGACTTGATAATATTTTATCGAGATTTGATGCTTTCATGGTTTCAAGAATAGCATAAACATCTTCCTTCAAAGCATTTAAGAAATCTTTCTCGATTGCTACTTCAACGAGACTTTTCGCATATTGCTCAATCAGAGCCAGTTCTTTTTTTGTCATTAAGCTTCTCCTAAGTCATCAAGATAACTATCAATAAGTTGGCTTTGTGCTGACTTATCCAGATTTGCTCCTAATACTTTTTCGGCTAAAAGAACCGTTAAATCTGTCATCTCTGACTTAACACTTGAAATAGCATCTGTTTTACTCTGTTGGATGTCTGCTTGAGCTTTTTCTTTTAGACGACTTACTTCGGCACTTGCTTCAGCTACTAATTGTTCACCTTTTACTTGACCAAGTTCTTTGGCATCCGTAATAATTTTACTTGCTTCTTGTTTAGCACCTGCTAATTCATTTTCACGTTTTTGAGCAAGATTCTCTGCTTCAATTCGTGCTTGTTCAGCACGATCAATATCACTAGAAATCTTAGCAGAGCGTTCTTCTAAAATGCCACTTATTGAACCCCATGCAAATTTTTTCAGCAAAAGATACAAAACAAGAATTGAACCCGTTACGAGAATAAAATTCCCAATAACTTCTCCTACAGTTAATTCCATAGAATTACTCCTTTCTTATTCTTCTTCCTCATTGACTTTTTTTCCAAGATACATTGATGTTAATTTAGTAAATACATAAGCCTGAACGCATGAGATAAAGACTGAAAATGCTGTCCAAACCATATTTAAAATAAATGCAACTGGAAACCATGCCATATTTGCAACTAACATTTTTAGAATAAGACCCGTCACGACTTCACCAGCAAAAATATTTCCGTATAAACGTAATGCTAGCGATAAAACATTGGTTACTTCTTCTAAAAGGTTCATGGGTGTCATAATTGTAGGACTTGCAAATCGTTTTAAATAAGGAATAAATCCTCGTTGACGAATACCTTCAACATGGCAAATTATGGCAACTAATAATGATAATGATAAGTCAAAACCAATATTAGCAGTTGGTGACGTCCAAAGATTCATCTTATCTGGCGTTTCCAACTTTGTCATTAGTCCTAAATTATTTGCAACCATTACAAAAAGAAAGACACAGAAAAAGAAAAGTGCATAGCGACTACGAAATGGTTTTTCAATATGCTCATCGGTAACGCCTGAAATAAAATCCAAAATGAATTCTAAAGCAGTTTGTTTACCTTTTGGACGCAAGCTCATATTTCGACTTGCTAGATAAACAAATGAAAAAACAATAACTATAGTAATAATACACATAGCAAGCAGGGTCAAATTAAAGGTCACAGGACCTAGTGTCAGTGTTGGAGTTATTTCTTCCAACCTCTTCCCTCCTTTGATATCGGTCTTAGATGACGTTACACATGTCTGTATTTATGATACATAAACAAATAACGCTATCCTTACTAATTTTTTGAAGCTTTTGCTTATTTCAAAATAAATGCCATTGCTAATGTAACGAAGAAAGTTCCCTCGATAAAGGCAATACCTAAAATCATTAATGAACGAAGTTGACCAATAATTTCAGGTTGGCGAGCTGCAGATCTAAATAGATTTGCCATCAAGAAACCCTCTGCAAGTGATACACCAAAACAGGCAAATGCCAATGCGAAAATAGGACTCATTTTAGAATTCTCCTTAAAAATTTTTTTACTTTGCTATTCTATTCCTTAATAATAAGAATGTCAACAGAAATCCAACGTTTGATTACGCTTTCTTAAACCTTTACTAACCAAAGTTTAGAGTTTTCTTAGAAACACGATTATCTTATCAAGGTAAATAGCTTGACAATTCAATTATAACAGTAATTTAGCTTTATTTCAAAGTTTGACAAATTCCAAAAAGAGACGGGGAAAACCGTCTCAACTATTGATATTTTTAATGATTTATTTTATTCAAATGCCAAATCTCATTGGTATGCTCCTCAATCGTATCATCTGAAGTAAATCTATCTGAATGAGCAATATTAACTAACGACATTTGTGACCACTTCTTTTGATCACGATATAAAAGATCAATTTTATTTTGGGCTTCAATATAAGCTGGCAAATCTTCTAATAAGAAATAGTCTTCATTATGAGTGATTAAAGCCTCATAAATTTCCATACCTTCATTCTGACAATTAGGAATAGCACCGTTCACGAAACTATCAACAATACGTCTAATCTCCGGATTTGTCTCATAAAGTACTCTGGAATTATAGTCATGTTTTTCATAATGTTGATAAACTTGATCCTTTGTTATTCCAAAAATGATAATATTATCATCTCCAACTTGATCCTTTATTTCTATGTTAGCACCATCTAAGGTAGCTAATGTGATAGATCCCGTCATCATAAATTTCATGTTTGACGTTCCTGAAGCTTCTTTGGAAGCTAAAGAAATCTGTTCTGATACATCAGCAGCAGGAATAATTAATTCTGCCAGACTAACGTTATAGTTTTCTAAGAAAACAAGCTTAAGCTTTCCATTTAAAGAGGCATCATTATTGATAAGATTAGCCATTTCATTAATTCTTTTAATGACCAATTTTGCAAAATGGTAACTCGGCGCAGCTTTTGCTCCCAAAATAAAAACTCTTGGAAGGCAGTCCAAATCAGGATTATCTTTCAAATCAAGATAACGTTTCATAATATGAAGGACGTTAAGCAACTGACGTTTATAGGCATGAAGGCGTTTTACTTGGACATCAAAAATAGCATCAGATAACACAACGACACCCGCCGTTTTTAAGATATACTTAGCCAATTTTTATTTTGCAATTTGCTTGACTTGATGAAACTGTTTTAAAACCTGAGGGTCATTTTGAAAGTTTTCCAGTTTCCTCAGACGATGGATATCCCTACGCCAATCCTCTCCGATAGTGCTATCAATTACTCTTGATAATCCAGGAGCTGCAATCTGAGTCCAGCGTCTTTGCACTATTCCATTAGTTTTATTATTGAATTTTTCTGGATAAAGTTGGTAAAAAGCTCTTAAGGTATCTTCTTTTAAGAGTTCTGTGTGCAGTTTTGCCACACCATTGACTGAGTGTCCTCCAATTATAGCTAAATGTGCCATATGGATAAAACGGTCTTTAACAATTCTTGTATGTTCAATCAGTTCCGCTTCTATTCCTTTTTGTGCCAAATCTTTAACATAGCGATTTTCAATTTCAAGGATGATTTGATAAACACGTGGTAAAACAAATTTAAAGAGCTCTGTACCCCACTTCTCCAATGCTTCAGATAAAATGGTATGGTTGGTTCGTATAACTCATGGTCTTAACAGTTGCTTCCCAAGCCTCATCCCACTCCAAGCCATAGTCATCTATTAAAAGTCTCATTAGTTCCGCTGGTGCGACAGCCGGATGTGTATCATTAATATGGAGAGATACTTTTTGGTAAAAATCTTTTAAGGGCATACCTTGTTTTAAATAAGATTTTATGATAGATTGCAGGCCCGCACTTGTCATAAAGTATTCCTGAATCAATCGAAGTTTTTTCCTTCATAATTGCTATCATCTGGATATAAAACTGCTGTGATATCTTGAACAGCTCTTCTAGACTCAAGCGTAGGGTAATCCAACTCATCTTCTACAGGTATTTCAACATCCCATAAGCGGAGATTATTGATCACATCGTTTCCAAAACATTTCCTGTTGAACCAAACCAAGTATCCGGCAATTCAACTTGATAGCCATCTACGATTCTTTGTTTAAACAGTCCATATTGATAACGGAGGCCGTTCCCAAAACCCGGATAACCTGTTGTAGCCAATGAATCCATGAAAGCAGCTGCTAATCTTCCAAGACCACCATTCCCGAGCGCCATATCATGTTCAGCTTCTTTAACGGCTTCAAAATCAATCCCTAACTCATTAAAAGCCTCTTTTGTAGTGCTAAGGATGCCTAAATTCAACAAGTTAGTTTCTAACATACGGCTAGGTAAAAACTCAATTGAAAAATAATAGGCAACTTTTTCTTGATTCTCCGTTAATTGACGGTTACGTTCTAACCATATGCGTGTGTAATATATGCGAACTAATTTAGCTAGAGCGAAGAATATTTCTGTCTCACTAGCATTTGGTATTTTGACTAATTATTCTTCATGCAAAGTATCTTTAAAATCGCGAATGAATTTTTCTTTTGTGACTTTCATTTTCTTTGATAAACTCCTAAAAATGTTTTAAATCCAAATAAAGTTTTTCATAAGCTAAACTTGCAGTATCCCAAGAAAAATCAGCAGACATGGCATTTTTCTGAATGGTTTGCCAATCTTCTTTATGGTTATGGAAAATATCTAAGGCAAATAATAATGTATTTGTCATCCAAAAACCTGAAAAATGATTGAAACCGAAACCTGTACCCGTTTTATCGAACGGGTTAAAAGGTTCAACAGTATCCTTTAAACCACCAATTTCATGAACAATTGGCAAGGTCCCATAACGCATTGCCATCATTTGAGATAAGCCACAAGGTTCAAAGGCACTTGGCATTAAAAACATATCAGAGGAGGCATATATTTTCTGAGCCAATCCTATATCAAAAGTGATATTGGCAGAAAGTTTTTCAGGATAGCAATTGGCAAACCATCTAAATGCTTCTTCATATTGCTGATAGCCTGTGCCTAATACTACCATTTGAAGGTCTTGTTGTAAGATACTTTCAAGTTCTGAAACAAGAATATCAAAGCCTTTTTGATCAGTAAGTCTGGAAACTATACCAATTAATGGAATGTTTTCATTAACAGGGAGACCCAATTGTTCTTGAAGTTCTTTTTTATTTTTAGCCTTACCACTTAAATCATTGATAGAAAATGGAAAAGTCACATGGGGATCATTTTCTGGATTATAAAGCTCTGTGTCAATACCATTCACAATTCCAGAAAGTTTTCCCGATTCCATTCTCATCACTTGATCTAAACCTTTTCCAAAAGCTACCGTTTGAATTTCATTGGCATAAGACGGGGAAACCGTTGTCACGCGATCTGCATATAGAACACCAGCTTTCATCCAATTTAAGCAATTGTTCCAACGAAGTGTACCATCTTCATAACGTTCTGAACCGACACCAAATAAATCTCCTAACATTCCTGGACCAAATTGACCTTGGAATTCAATATTATGAATGGTAAAAACAGTTCTTATCTTCTGATATGCTTGAATCCAATGGTATTTTTCTTTCAACAAGAAAGGAATCATGGCAGTATGGTAGTCGTGAACATGTAGGACATCAGGAATGAAATTTATCTTCTCCATCGCTTCCAAAGCTGCCAGTTGGAAATAAGCAAAACGTTCACCATCATCCCAATCTCCATAAATATGGCCACGGAAAAAATAATCTCTATTATCAATAAAGTAAAAGGTCACATTGTCTCTAATCATTTCTTTGATGCCAACATACTGATGTCGCCACCCAACATTAGTATAGAAGTAAAAAAGGTCTTTTACCTGATTTCCAAATTGTTGATCAATCACATCATAATAGGGGAGAATGACTGCGATTTCATTTCCATTTTTGGCTAGAGATTTTGGTAATGCTCCAATAACATCACCTAATCCCCCTGTTTTAGCAAAGGGTGCGCCTTCTGCTGCAATAAACAATAATTTCATTTCACCATATCCTCAACAACACAACTTCCTTTTGAAACAACAATAGGTTCTTCTTCCGTTCCTCTAATAGTAATACCCGCTTGAACTGTCACAGACTTATCAATAATAGCATATTCAACACTCGCCCCTTCACCAATGGTAACTTTTGGTGATAAGATAGAATTCTTGATTCTTGCATTTGGGGATACATAACAATTTCTTGCAACAATTGAATGATCTACTTTTCCTTTAATCACACTACCTGAAGCAAACTGAGAGTTATTGATATCAGACTCCGCTGAAAAATAAGTCGCTTCTTCATTTTTAACGCGTGTATAAACTTTTTGATTGGAGTAAAGTAATGAATAGAATTTTAAGGGCTCAAGCATATCCATATTAGCATCATAGTAGGATTTGATAGAATGAATATTTGCTAAATACCCAGTATATTCGAAAGCTAAGGCCCCTTCACTAATTGTTAAATCTCTCAATAAGAACCGTAATTTTTGCGGATGTTCCTTTTGAACTTCTTTTTCCATCTCTTCGATTAACCACTGAGTATTAACGATATAAATACCAGCTGACATTTTTTCGATACTGGATGAGTCATTGATATGACTTCGTCCTACTACTGTGTCCGTTTCATCAATCTCTAAAATATCATTATCAGGTGAAATAGAGTCAACAGGCGTCTTTTTATAGACAACAGTAATATTGCGATGGTTTGAATTATGAAGGTGAATTACCTGCTCTAATTCAATATTACATAACATATCACAACTCATATAAATGGTTTGATCAGTCCCTGACCGCTTTAGATAAGTTAAAATTTGATCATAATAATCTGGATCAGCTTCCTTAGTATTTTCTTGTGTATTATAAAATCCTAGAAAATAATGGCTGAGTAATGAATTAAGACCCCACTCGCGACCACTTCTGACATGGTCAAAGACTGAGCGAATATTTTCAGTCCTGAAAATCCCATATATACTTCGAACCCCAGCATTAGCTAAGTTAGACAAATGAAAATCAATAAGACGGTATTTACCGCCAAATGGTAAATTTGCTAATGGACGTTTATCTGTCAATCCACCCATTTCTGGGAAACCAATTGAGCTACCTAAAATAGCTGAATATTTATCAATTTTCATTTGAAACCCCCACAACTTCATTATAGCCTACAACTTGAATCTCATCTGTGCCATCAATAACGACATTATTACCAATAATAGCACCTTCACCTATAATAGCTCTATTAATTTTTGCTCCCTCACCGATAACAGCACCACTCATAATAAAGGAATCTTTGATTTCAGCTCCTTGTTTCATGTGAACATTTGCTGAAAGAATCGAATGATCTACTTTTCCGGTAACAAAGCATCCATCAACAACTAAAGAATCAGTCACTTCTGCATGTTCAGAAATAAAGTTTGGCGGAGCAATGTGATTTTTTGAATAAATTTTCCATGAACGGTTTCGACTATCTAACGGATTGTTTTCAGCGATATATTCCATGTTAGCTTCCCAAAGCGATTCAATGGTACCCACATCTTTCCAATAACCATTGAAATTATAAGTGTAAACACGTTCACCAGATTCTAAATAAGCTGGAATGACATTTTTCCCAAAGTCAGACATATCAATATTGCCATTTTCTGAGTCTACTAACATGTTTCTCAAGCGTGGCCAGTTAAAAATGTAGATTCCCATAGAGGCTTTTGTCGATTTTGGATGTTCTGGCTTTTCTTCAAATTCTACAATCCTATCATTAGAATCTGTATTCATGATGCCAAATCGACTGGCTTCTTTTAATGGAACGTCTAAAACTGCCACTGTTAGACTTGCCATATTGTCCTTATGGACCTGCAACATTTCCTCATAATCCATTTTATAAATATGGTCACCAGATAAAATTAAAACGTACTCAGGATTAATACTATCAATATAATCTATATTCTGATAAATCGCATGACTAGTTCCTTCAAACCATTTATTTCCTTCAGTTGCTGAATAGGGTTGAAGAATGGTAACACCTCTATTAATGCCTTCAAGACCCCAAGATGAACCATTTCCAATGTGACTATTTAATGCCAAAGGTTGATACTGTGTGATAACACCGACATTATCTATTCCGGAATTAGCACAGTTTGATAGTGCAAAGTCAATAATACGATATCGTCCTCCAAATTGAACTGCTGGTTTTGCAATATTTTGAGTAAGTTTTCCAAGGCGAGTTCCTTGTCCTCCTGCTAAAATGAGGGCTAACATTTCATTTTTCATATAGGATCCTTTCATGGTCAAATGACCATCACATATTGTTACAAAGACAGATTGGCTATTGCATTATTTTTTTCTCTTTTTTAACCTCCAAATACTTGCTCCTAAAGCTGGGACTGTAAAATGTAATGTATTATGATAATTTTTCCATTTTTCACTTTGACTTTGCGTTATTGGATTATGTTCTTGCCATACACCTCCAAATTGTGACATTTCCGTATTCAATACTTCTTCATAAAAACCAGATATAGGGACACCTATAGTGAAGTCTCTTCTTTCAACTGGAGTCATATTAAAAACACAAAGTAGAAATTCACCTTTATCGTTTTTTCGAAGGAAAGAAAGGACCGACTCCTCTTTATTATCTGCATCAATAATTTCAATACCATCATAGGACATATCATTTTGCCAAAGCATATTATTTTCTTTATAAAAGGCATTGAGCTGACTGGTAAAATCTAACATTTTGGCATTTAAGTCGTCATCCAAATTTTCCCAGACCAACTGACCATCATATTTCCATTCTAAAAATTGACCAAATTCAGATCCCATAAAAAGCAATTTTTTCCCAGGATGACATATCTGGTAGGCTAATAAATTTCTCAAACCAGCAAACTGATTATAACGATCCCCCCACATTTTATGCATAAGGCTTTTCTTTCCGTGAACCACTTCGTCATGAGAAAAAGGAAGAATATAATGCTCATTAAAACAGTACATAAAACTGAAGGTTACCCAATTGTAATGAAACTTTCGTTGCAGAGGATCTTCTTGGTAAAATCTCAAGATGTCATTCATCCAACCCATATTCCATTTATAGTCAAAACCTAAGCCACCTTGGTCTTGAGACTTCGTAATTGGTATCTCCGCAGTTGCCTCTTCAGCAATCATCATCACGTCAGGATGAGAAGTCTTTATTATCTTAATGAGTTTCTTGAGAAAAGCTATCGCTTCTAAATTATGATTTCCACCTTCTAGGTTTGGGGTCCATGGACCCTGGTCGTAATCTAAATAGAGCATATTGCTAACTGCGTCAACACGAATACCATCTAGATGGAAGGTTTCCAACCAAAATAATGCACTTGAAATGAGAAAGGACTGAACTTGATTTTTCCCTAAATCAAAATTTAATGCCCCCCATCCATAATTGTGAGCTCTGTGATGATCCTGATATTCATAAGTTGGTGTTCCATCAAAATAAGCTAAGGCATCATCATTCTGTGTAAAATGACCTGGAACCCAGTCAACTAGAACTCCTATATTATTCAGATGGCACTCTTCAACAAAATCTCTAAAATCTTCTAAACTACCAAAGGTGCTGTCAAAAGCAAAATATCCCATGAGTTGATAACCCCAACTCATCCCTAAGGGATGGGTCATTAGAGGCATGAACTCCACATGTGTGTAGTTCATCCGTTTGAGGTAAGGTATTAAGCACTCTTTAAGTTCTTTAAATTGGTAAGGTTTCCCGTTTTGGTCTTTTTTCCAGGAATTGGCATGAACTTCATAGATATTGACCGGTCTTTTTTCAAAACCAAATCGTTTCCTTCTGCCCATCCAAAGGCTATCCTTCCATTTTTTCTCAGTAAGGGTTTTGATAATTGCACCTGTTCCAGGACGAGATTCAAAACAGATAGCCATTGGATCTATCTTATCAATTTCTTGTCCGCCTTTGCGTCTTACCAAATACTTATAAATATCCCCCTCATGAGGCAAGTGTGAAAAAACTTCCCAGATCCCAGACTCGCGTCTTGTCATTGGGATTTTTGCTTGATTCCATTGAGAAAAATCGCCCATCAGATAGACCATTTCCGCATTTGGAGCCCACACTCTAAAGATAAATCCATCTTGACCATCCCTAGATTCCGCATGAACACCCAGAAATTGATGTAGTTGAAAATTTTCACCTGTTCCGAAACTGTATTCCGCTAACTCTTTATCCATCACACCACCCTTTCACTCCTAATGCTTGATAATTCCTTTTAAAAAACAAAAATAACCTGAATTAAATCAGGTTATTCCGTGATATCAAGGACCATCGCCGTTAAATTATTGATAATGCCGTCTTGTTTTTGAAAACGCTTATCATTTGTTTCAATTATAACATTCTGACAATTTATTTTCAATTGTTTACCAAAAATCGTGAAAATAATTTGGTATTTTCTTATATCATCAATGATAAAGCTGATATAACCTGAATTTGTTTGAGCACTTTCCACGAAAACATGCTTTCTAATGTCTTCAAAAGTTGGATATGAAAACAAGGGAGTCTTTGTTTTTAGTTTTATTAATTGTTTAATAAATTGAATGGACTCTTTTTCTTGTGTAACTAAGTTCCAATTGACTTGATTCACTTGATCGGGGGCATTATAAGAATTCATAGCGCGCTCCCTATCTTCATGTGTCAACTCATTATTTTCGCCAGTTGGAAAAAGTTTTGTTCTTAAAAATTCTTGTCCAATCTGCATAAAACTAATGCCTTGCATAAGTAAATTCATGGCAGAAGCTAATTGGACACGCTTGGTATGGATAT
Organism: Streptococcus uberis; assembly: GCF_900475595.1. Lineage (NCBI taxonomy): Bacteria > Bacillati > Bacillota > Bacilli > Lactobacillales > Streptococcaceae > Streptococcus > Streptococcus uberis. The sequence goes on along the minus strand of NZ_LS483397.1, from coordinate 680,756 downwards.
CAAGGCTATCATTAGGATTTAATGCCCAAAACAAATCATTTAAATTATAATTATCATGTGCTTCCACATAGTTAATGACTTGATCAGGACTTCGATAATTCACAAGCTCATCACTGGCAAGTATTGCTTTTGCAACAATATCTTCGGTTCCAGCTCCAGACACAAAGCCTTCTTCCAAAGCACCAAAAACTTCTGCCCCCTTAATCGCATTACGTTGATCGTCATTGAAAAATCCAATTCTAGGCATTAGATGAGCATTTTCTTTTTTGGCTTTTTCTTCCGGTAAAAGTCCAATTCCCATATCCCAACCTTCTCCAAAAAGGAGGATTCTCGGGTCAATGTTATCAACGGCTTTGCGAATCGCATTCATGGTCTCAATATCATGTAAGCCCATCAAATCAAAACGGAAACCATCAATATTATAGTCATTTATCCAATAAAGTATGGAATCAATCATATACTTGCGATACATCTCTTTTTCACTAGCTGTCTCATTCCCACAACCAGATCCATTTTGAAAGGAACCATCTGCATTCATACGATAATAGTAATCTGGTACCGTTAATTGAAATGCTGAATCACGAGAAGAAAAAGTATGATTATAAACCACATCCATGATGACATTTAAACCAGCATCATGATAGGCTTGTATGGCTTCTTTCAACTCTAAAATACGAGTTGCAGGTTCATGAGGATTACTAGTAAAACTAGCTTCGGGAACATTGTAGTTTTCTGGATCATAGCCCCAGTTATAGGCATATTCTCCATCTTCCGTTAGGGTCTGATGATGATCAAAAATGGGTTGCAGTTGTACATGAGTTATCCCTAATTCTTTCACATAATCAAAACAAGTGGAATCACCAAATTGATTTTTTGTTCCTTTTTCCCACAAACCTTGAAATTTACCTCTAAATTCTTCTCGTACACCAGAACTACTTGATTTTGAAAAATCTCTTACATGCATCTCATAGATGACAGATTGGAGAGAATTGTCTAGCCTCCAGGTAGCTTCTGCTCCTTGCTTAACTTCAAATCCTTTTGGTTTCAAGTTCTCAGGCGCAATAACAACTGATCTTCTCCCATCAGAGGTAGCAGCAATTGCATAGGGGTCCCGTGAATCAACAAAGAACCTTTTTCTATGGTGCACACGATAAGAGTATGCTTGATAATCATAATCGCCATCCAAGGTCAGTTCCCAGACCCCTTGGTTATTTGTAAAATGATTCTCTGGACTACTAATTTGTCCACGAGTCATTGTGTAAACTGCAGATACACTCGCTCTATCATCAGTAGAACTGTACAGAATTAATTCTACTAGCTCAGCTGTTGGAGACCAGAGACGAAAAGTCGTCTGGTCATTTTGGTAACGAAATCCCAACCAATCTGAAAATCCCCATTTATAATCGAAAGCTTTGCTATTAACAGCCATATCAAAGGCATGAGACTGACGCTGTTTATAAAAACGGCTCGTAATAGCAGCTTGTCTCGAATAATAGACCGTTTCATCGCCATCAACAATCCAAACTTCTGTTTTGGGGATACCAAAATCTCTTTCCACCTTATAATCAATGGACTGTTTTTTCCAATATTGTTCTTTAATGATCAGGAAAACATGGCTTAAAAAATAAGGAGCTTCATAATCCAATAGTGCAACGGCACCAAAGCTATCAAAACGTGAAAAAAACGCATCCTTTCCTAATTTACCATCTTGCCATTGCCAAAGACTCATATTAAAGTAATTGCCTTGATGACTATGATAATGGACAAGAACTGAATTATTCATTATCTAATAGTCCCCCATTTTTTTCTTCATAATCTTCTACTTCATGGGCAAATTTTTGGGCTATTTCTTCAATTTCGGGCTCATCTTCCTCCATACCATAGGCATCATCTGAAATCAAATCTGTGTTGGCAAAAAAAGTAATATGATTTTTGAGATTCTCCAAAACAATTGGAGCATCCCCACCATATTCACCATCCAAATTAATCATCATCGGATTTTGTGATTTCGGTTCAATCACGATTTTACTTGTTTTTAAATATTCAATTCGACGATCTGTGATATGCTTACCGCCATCTATGACCAGACGTAACAGATGTACAATTTCAAAAAGGTTTGCTGTTTTAACCAGTATCAAGGTAAACATGCCATCATCAAGTTTAGCATCTGGGGCAATCATTTCAAAACCACCAACAGAATTTGTAATTGCAGCAAAAATCATTGAAACTTTACCTTCAAAAACGCCCTCATCATGAGTTATTTTGACAGGAACATTTTTGACACGTGGTAGTAATTCAACCCCTTTAGCCAAATAAGCTAAGTAACCAAACATGGTTTTTAGTTGACTTGGAACACTATAGGTTAGTTCTGTTAAACTACCTGCAGCCGCAATGTTAATAAAGTACTGATCTTCTCTAGCCTTACCGATATCCATTTTTATGGTCTGTTTTTTCCCAATTAAATGAGCTGCCTTAATAGGATTACCTCTTGGAATTTTTAAAGCTCTGGCAAAATCATTAGTTGTTCCAGTTGGAATAATGGCCATTTGGGGACGGTGCGGTAAGGGAGCAATACCACTAACGACTTCATTAATAGTTCCATCACCACCCGCAGCAATGATAAGATCAAATCCAGCTTCCGCAACTCTTTTAGCTTCAAAGTAAGCTGATTTAGGTTCTGCTGTAGTTTGAAAAGCTGAAGTCTCATACCCATAACTTTCCAAAATATCCAAGACATCTGCCACATTTTTTTTCATGATCTCTTGGCCAGAGGTTGGATTATAAATTAATCTTGCTTTCTTTAGTTTTGTCATTACTTTTCCTCATTACTTATAATTGGAGTAACCAATTTTCATCTTTTACGTCAACGCCTAGACTACGAGCTTTATCTAATTTCGAACCAGCATCACTTCCGGCAATAACTAAATCCGTTTTCTTTGAAACGCTGCCAGTAACTTTGGCGCCCATATTTTCTAACTTTTCTTTCGCCTCTTGACGCGTCATTTCTTCTAATTTGCCTGTGAGTACCACAGTAAGACCAAACAATTGAGCAGAGGTGTCAACTTTTTTTCCAAGATAATCAAGATTAACACCCTTATCTTTTAATTCGAAAATTAATTGTTTAGCTTCCTCTTTTGCAAAATAATTTTTAATAGAATTTGCAATAACATGACCCAAACCATCGATTTGAGCTATGGATTGATCATCAGCTTTCATTAGATTTTCAACACTTCCAAAAGTCTCTAATAACAAACGACTAGCTTTTGCACCAACATGTCTTATACCCAATCCAAATAATAATTTATCTGCTGAATTAGACTTGGAAGATTGAATCGCATCCAACAATTTTTGAGCAGACTTTTCTTTAATCCCTTCCAAAGTCAATAAGCTGTCTAATGACAATTGGTAAATATCCGCCACATCGTGAATTAATTGGGCCGAAAAGAGTTTTTCAACAATAGCAGGGCCAAGTCCGGCAATATTCATTGCATTTCGACTGGCAAAATGTTCTAAACTCCTTTGAATAAGACTTGGACAAAGAGGATTGATACAGCGTAAAGCCACTTCAGCTTCAAGGTGAACTAAATCACTCTGACAAGAGGGGCACACTTTAGGAATAGGCATCGGTAATTGTTGGTCCCGTTTTGTGTCTACTACCCGTAAAACCGCTGGAATAATATCTCCAGCTTTATAAACAATGACAGTATCACCGATCCTAATATCTTTTTCTGCAATATAATCGACATTATGAAGAGTCGCTCGGCTAACAGTAGTCCCAGCAAGTTGAATTGGTGTTAAATTGGCTGTTGGCGTAACCACCCCTGTTCTACCGATTGTCCAATCCACTGAAAGGATTTCAGCTTCTTTTTCTTCTGCTGGAAATTTATAAGCTATGGCCCATCGAGGAGCTTTAATGGTGAAGCCTAATTCTTCTTGCATTGCTAAATTATTGACCTTAATCACGATACCATCGATATCATAGCTTAGGTTATCTCGTTCGTCCTCTACTTGAGTAATAAATGACCATATGTCTTCCATAGAGGAACTGATAAGACGCTTTTTATTTACTGAGAAGCCCAAAGCTTCCAACTTTTCTAATACATCTTCTTGATTTTGAGCTTGACTAGGACTCGCCTCTTGGTACAAAAAGCTTGCCAATTCTCGTCTGGCAACAATTGAAGTATCTAACTGTCTTAAAGTACCAGCTGCAGCATTCCTTGGATTAGCAAACTCCGTTTCACCATTTTCTTGTCGTTCCAAATTAATTTTTTGAAAAGAACTTCGTGACATGTAGGCTTCGCCTCTAACAGTAATTGTAATGTCATCCTTCAATTGATGGGGAATATCTTTTATTTTTTTGATGTTTTCAGTAATATTTTCCCCAACACTGCCATCACCACGCGTTGCTCCCGTTACCAATCGGCCTGATTCATAGCTCAAAGAAATAGATAAGCCATCGATTTTTAATTCAGCAATGTATTCTGCTTTGGGAAATTCTGATTTTACGCGACGATCAAATGTTTCCAATTCTTCTTTTGAAAAAGCATCTTGCAAACTGTATAGAGGGAATGGGTGTTGGTATTTTTCAAATCCAGATAAAATAAGCCCTCCCACTGCTTGTGATGGACTATCTTTTTGAATATATTCTGGGTATTCTTTTTCTAAGTCAATGAGTTCGTGATAGAGTTTGTCATACTCCTGATCACTAACACTTGGATTATCATTGGTATAATATTCTTGACGATATTGATTCAGTAAAGACGTCAATTCTCTAATTCTTTTTTCCATAGTTTTATTTTATCACATTTCCTGATAAATAAGCTATTGCTTCACTAAGCATTCTTAAAATAAATAAAGTTTTCTTACATTGTAAGAAAACTTTATGGGTTCTAGGATTTATGGATTTTATTGCTCTAAATGCATACGTTTTGATAACTTATCAATGATAATCGAACCAATTAATAAGGATGCTAATTCACCCATTGCTGTTGTAAACCAAGTCAATAAAAAGGGTGATCCAAAAAATGACAATTCAATAGCAACTGTAATCATCGAAGCAGCAAAAAAGAGTGAAAAATAGAAAAATGCCTTGTTAAAAAGACCATTAAAAACATAATCATTCTTGTATTTTTTAAACAATAATACACCTAAAGTTACAAATAAGAGTGTAGAACCGCCTCCTACAAAAACATCAATAAGTCCAAAACTATAAAAGTTTGCAATCATACAGCCTAATGTTACCGCAATAATATACTTTTTATTGAAAAAAGCAAGAAAGTTCATCATTTCAGCCACTCGAAATTGATACATACCATAGGAAATGGCATTAAGAGGTGGTGTTATGGTAAGTACGACATACAAAGCTGCAACAAGAGCTATGTGAACATAGTCACGGACAGTATAATTTTTCATTTTTTTCTCCTTTAACGATACATCAATTGAAAATGATTGATGCCGTTTGTATTATGCTTGGCGAAAGGGAACTAAGCACCAAGGGTTGCTAAGCAACTTTATTATTGTAGCATAAAGAATGACAGAAAAAAAGACCTTAAGAAAATTCTTAAGATCTTTACATTATTATTGAACTTTAGTAATGTTTGTAGCTTGAAGACCACGTTGACCTTGTTCAATATCAAATTCAACTTTTTGACCTTCGTCTAATGATTTAAATCCGTCAGATTGAATAGCTGAGAAATGTGCAAAGACATCATCACCATTTTCTTGTGAAATAAAACCAAAACCTTTTTCTGCGTTAAACCATTTAACTGTACCTTGTGCCATCTGAGATATACCTCTTTTAATATTATTTGTAAAAATTTTCAAAGAGATAAAACATAGATAAACTGATACTTTGACTCGTGAAAAACTTATTACTCTTTAACTTTAACAGTATCTGATCTATATGTCAATGAAAAAGATGAAATTTCACTTTTATTTTTAAAAAAAGTTTAAAAAGTTTAAGAAAATATAAAAACCGATAGAGTCACCTTTTATTCTAATATTTTGTAAACTGGAGATTTTTCCAACATTAGTAGAAATTCTTTGACACTTTCATCTCAGACTTGTCTTCGTTTATCTTGACCATACTAGCTATCCTGAAAGGGGGTGCGACTACGAAATCGTAATCTTCAATTGAGAAATTTTTGTCTTAAGCAAAAAGAGAAGACTTGGATTTTTTCCAAGCCTTCTCCAATAACATTACCTCGCTAAAAAATCAGCTTTTGATAATTTAGTCTACAATTAGTTTTCACTCTATAGAAAGAAAAAAAGCTTGGGAAATCCCAAGCTTTCTATTCTATCAGTTTTGCATCGTAGCTGTCCGAACGCTCACTCCTATTGTCGTGACCATTCTAGTCAGCCTGACGGGGGTGCGACTACGAAATCCCATTCTGCGAATGACCAATTTCTGTCTTACCGTACGAAAAAAGCTTAGGATATACCTAAGCTTTTAATCATTTTAAAACTTCGCTAATTTCTTAGCTCAGGATAAAATAGTTCACTGAACTATTTTATTTTTTAAGGTTATAGAATGATTTGATTCCTTTGTATTGTGCTACTTCACCAAGTTGATCTTCGATACGAAGTAATTGGTTGTATTTAGCAATACGGTCTGTACGTGATAATGAACCAGTTTTGATTTGTCCAGCATTTGTAGCAACTGCGATATCAGCGATTGTTGAATCTTCAGTTTCACCTGAACGGTGTGATACAACTGCAGTGTAACCAGCTTCTTTAGCCATTTCAATAGCTTCAAAAGTTTCAGTAAGCGTACCAATTTGGTTAACTTTGATAAGGATTGAGTTAGCAGCTTCTTCTTTGATACCACGTGCTAAGTAATCAGTGTTTGTAACGAAGAAATCGTCACCAACTAATTGTACACGGCCACCAAGACGTTCAGTAAGAGCTTTCCATCCATCCCAGTCATTTTCATCCATACCATCTTCAATTGTGATGATAGGGTATTTGTTTACTAATTCTTCAAGGTAATCAATTTGTTCTGCTGAAGTACGAACTGCAGCGCCTTCACCTTCAAATTTAGTGTAGTCATACACTTTACGTTCTTTATCGTAGAATTCAGATGATGCACAGTCAAAACCAATCATAATTCCGTTTTCACCTGCTTCATATCCTGCAGCTTCGATAGCTTTAAGGATTGTTTCTACACCGTCTTCAGTTCCTTCAAATTTAGGAGCGAAACCACCTTCGTCACCAACAGCTGTTTCAAGACCACGTTCTTTAAGAATTTTCTTAAGAGCATGGAAAACTTCAGCACCCCAACGAAGAGCTTCTTTAAATGTTGAAGCACCAACTGGCATAATCATAAACTCTTGGAAAGCAATTGGAGCATCAGAGTGAGATCCACCGTTAACGATGTTCATCATCGGTGTTGGAAGAACTTTAGTATTGAAACCACCAAGGTAGTTGTAAAGTGGCACTTCTAAGTAATCTGCAGCAGCACGTGCAACAGCAATAGAAACACCAAGAATAGCGTTAGCACCTAATTTACCTTTGTTTGGAGTACCATCAAGAGCAATCATTGCACGGTCGATAGCTTGTTGATCGCGTACATCATAACCGATGATAGCTTCAGCGATAATGTTGTTAACGTTGTCAACTGCTTTTTCAGTACCAAGACCATTGTAACGAGATTTGTCACCATCACGAAGTTCAACAGCTTCGTGTTCACCAGTAGATGCTCCTGAAGGAACCATTCCACGTCCGAAAGCTCCTGATTCAGTATAAACTTCCACTTCAAGTGTTGGGTTACCGCGTGAGTCAAGGACTTCGCGAGCGTAAACATCAGTAATAATTGACATTATAATACTCTCCTTATGAGTTTTAATTTTTTACATGTCCATAATATCACAAAAAGTATCGATTTTCAACTTAAAATACGTATTAATGAAAAATTTCACTTTCTTCCAATTTTATTTTCTGAATCTTTCCTTACATTTCAGAAATCCAATGAATACGGGTTTTAATAGCTTTTTAATTGAAAAATCAGTATAATGAAGTTAACTTGATTTCCACTAAGGAGGACGTTATGGAGTCACTAGATAAAAAAGTCTTAAAAAATGCTTTAGGTGAAAAGAGACTTGATCCTGATCAACAACGCTACTATTTAGGAACTTTTTCAGAAAGAGTTCTCTTAACCATTCCCTTAAAAGGAATTGAGGAAGACATTGCTAAAATTGAATTCAAACGACTATTACCTTCCTATGTTGAGAAATACCAACCTTTATCATTGAAACTTTCTTCAGAATTAGACTCAGAGTATCAAATGTTTTATATGAAGTTAGCTAGCAAAAAGGGGATTCCAACAACTATTATTGATGAGACTGGCGCTAATTCCCCATTTGCTTTAGTTCTTCATACGGATCACGCTGTCAATTTAGACGAAACATCAATAGCCACTAGCCTTGATCAGTCGAACAAAGTTACTGAAAATACTCAAAAGAAACCTTCCTTTTGGGAAAATTTATTCAAAAAATAAAAAGTCCATAGGACTTTTTTTATTTTTGATCAACCAAGTATTGAAAGGTTCTATGATTACGAACGCTGACATGTTTGTAAAGTTTATTTTTCAAGAATTGAGCATGGTAATAGGATTTTACATAATTTTCCTCTTTTTCAATGCCCCAAAATAAAGCATGCGCGCCTATATGAAGATTTTCGCCACTTCTAAGTATAATTTGACTCACATATAAGTCTCTTTCCTCTGAAGTCAGAGAAGGTAAGAAAAAAAGCACATTTTTTCTGTAAAAATCCTCATACCACCAACTTGGCAAAGATTGAGCCTCCTTAAGTAACTTCCTTTTTGAAAGCAACAAAAAGGGGATGGGGAAGTCAAATTCTTTTTCAAAAAGGGAGTTAATGGCTTCAATGATTTGACTGTCATTCCATTCGGATTCAAGAAATAAATTGCCACTATTGATGTACGAAGAGACATTAGCAAAGCCGATTTGACTTAATGATTCTTTTAAAATGGGCATGCTAACTTTATGCTTTCCCCCCACGTTTATACCTCTTAATAACAAAACATAGTTCATTAGACCTGCACCCTATTCATTTCATCTAAAGGCATTGTTGGGTTCCAACAAACTTCCCAAACATAAGCATCAGGATCAGCAAAATAGGCATGAAATCCTCCCCAAGAAACATCACTTGGTTCCTTTAAAATGGTTGCCCCAGCACTTCGAGCCAAGGATATAATGTGAAAAACGTCCTCTTTTTCTTTAACATTATAAGCTAACGTCATCCCATTAAATCGCCCCGGTTCAAGAGTAGGCAAAGTTTGATTAAAAGCCTTTGCTAAAAGTTCTAAAGGGTATAGTTCCAGTATAGGGCCATCGGTTTGAAAGAAAATAACTTCTGGATTATTATTTGACTCTTTGGTCTCAAAACCCAATCCATCTCTATAAAAAGAAACAGAGTGTGCCATATTTCGGACACCGAGGCAGATGATATTGATTCGATTCATTTTAGTCATTAGTGAACATTCCCTCGTCATTTAATATAGAGAAGACTTCCATTAAATCAGTTTTATTGACTTGAAATGGCGCTTCCCGTTTCACCAAATCCTTAGCACAGAAGGCAATCCCCACTCCTGCAGCTTTAATCATTGGCAAATCATTTGCTCCGTCTCCAACTGCGACCGTTTGAGAAAGGTCTAAATGATTTTCTTTAGCCCAATCCAATAATTTATTTAATTTTGTTTCTTTGCTAACAACATCACCGATTGTGCGACCTGTTAACTCCCCGTGCATAACTTCTAAACGATTAGCCATCACATAATCAATATCTAATTCCTGGGCTAGTCGATCAACTGTCTCATGAAATCCTCCTGATACCAAGCCAACTTTAAAGGAATGCTTATGTAAGTTTTCGACCAATTCACGTGCACCTTTTTGAAAATGAATATCTTGATAAACCTTATCAAAAATTGAAACTGGCAAGCCTTTCAATAAAGCGACTCTTTTCATAAGTGCTTCCTTAAAATCCAATTGCCCATTCATGGCATCTTCAGTAATTTGAGCAATTTCCCTTCCAAATCCGGCATGTTCGCCCAATAAGTCAATGACTTCCTCTTCTATTAATGTTGAATCAACATCCATCACTAATAAGCCTTTAACATCTGTCATCTTTTCTACCTTTCTTTACTGCTATGATTTAACTTTTAACTATTCTACAAAAACAAATAAGGACATGCAAGTAAATAAAAAAGCTTGAGTAAATTAACTCAAAGCTTTTTAAAATCTAATGTGTTCACGAGTCCGTTCATAGGAAGAAACAAATCTGTCGGTAACACCAGGTTCTACCGTTTCTAAAGCATAGGAAATTTCATCAAACGAAGCTTGATAATCGTATTCTACTTCAAAGAGATGCATAGCAATTTCAAAAGAGTTTTGGACACCAGCTTCAAAGCTACGATAACGGTTTGAATATTGTAACAACTGCTCAGTTAATGTAGCATTTTCGACAACTTGATAAGTGTAATCTTCTAAATTAGCTATCGACGCACTAGCCACATCTCTCAAGCGTGAAACAGCTTCAATATTAATTTTCCCTTTACTCAATTCATCCATCAAGGCTTCCAATTGAGTACTTGTTGTGAAGAAAACATTTAGATAATCCTGAGGAATTCCTGGTAGATGGCGTTTTTCCATAAATCGTTTAATCATATGTAATTGAGTCACATATAAATCAGCCTCTTTACGAGCATCTTCTTCAATATTCTCAATATTTTTGATTGACTCAAAAACTTCCATCTGACCTGATTCAACTGCTGATAAGGTCTTAAGGTTTTTCTCAAAAACAACCTGAAGTTCAGAATATGGAATTTCTTGTCCTTTAAAGTCTTTTGCAAGTTCGAGAACATTTTTTTCAACATCTTCGATTTCTTTTTCAAATCCCTGAACCGTTGAAGCCTGATTCTCATTTAAAATGTACTTGCGAGATAAACGTGTCATTTCTTCTTTTAACTTATCATTGTTACTTTTTGCATGTTCTAAGTAAGAAGGTATGATTTTACTATGTTTAGCAGAAACTTTAAAGGCTTTAATTTCGTGCTCAAAAAGGGCATACATGTTATCGATACGCTCTTGAATATGACTATTCTCTTCACGGGCACGATCCAAGTCTAAGCTGACTAATTCTGAAGCATTTGAACGAATGGCTTCTCGGATTTCTTGGAATTTTTCTTCGATATTGTTTTCTGCAAAATGATAATTATCTTCAAGTAAACGACGGTAACCTGACTCCAAATCATCAAGTTGATCCGGAAATTCATCTTCAAGTTTGGCAACGATTGCTGGAATTTGCTCAGTAATTTGACCTAATGCAATCGTATGCTCTTCTGCTCGATCCAAAACTTCAGATGCTTCTACAGGGTCACCAGAAGAATTTAGAGTTACAAATTGTGAGAATTCTGTCTCAATATTTTTCATTTGTTTCTCAATTTCTGGTTTTGTCGTTCCAAAATGACTATCATTTTCTGCCACTGAAGACTGTAATTTTTCATATAAATCAAGTGCATGTGTTACACGAGCACTATTTTTTTCTTCTTGCTCTTTTAAGATACTTAAAGCTTCTCGAATTGAGGTTATATCTTCTTCGACAAGATTCAATTGACTTTCAACATTATTAATTTCATGCTTTGCGCGAATAAAATTAAAGGTATCGTTATATTTTTCAGCCTCAAATAAATGATTTTCTATATCAGCAAACGAATTAAGAGTTAAGTCAACCCATTTTTGATTCCATTCTCGAAAAGACGTTTGACTTTGACCAATCAAATGGAGTTCTTTTACTTCTTCAATCTCTTCATTCACAGGTAGGCCAAAGAGATGTTGTTTTCGATCTTCTAAAGTACCGATCATTGAATCATTACGTTTACGAATAATGACGCCAATTAAATAGGCAATAATCACTAGAAGGACTATGGCTACAATCAGCAAGATAATTCCGCTTGACATCTTAATCTCCTTATTGTTTAACGATTTGCCAAATGCTAATACTAGTGAAGTTTCCTTAGCAATCAATCGCCATTTTATTAAAATTTATCAAAAATACATTATAACGTTACGATTATAACATACTTTAAAACGCTTTTCAAAGGATATTTGGCTAAATATCAAGCGTACTATAGACTGCATTTTCTTCAATAAACTCACGTCTTGGTTCGACACGATCACCCATCAACATATCGAAAACTTTATCTGCTTCCGCAGCGTCATCAACCGTAACACGAGCCATCAGCCTATTTTCAGGATCCATTGTTGTTTCCCATAGTTGATGATCATCCATTTCACCAAGACCTTTATACCGTTGAACAGAAGGTTTTGATCGGCCGACACTGTATTTTTCTAATGCTTCTTGCAATTCCGTTTCTTGATTGATACCTGGCTGGATATATTGTTTAATCTCATTTCCCACTTTTACTCCATAAATTGGTGGTTGAGCAATATAAACATAGCCTGCTTCCAATACCGGTCTCATAAAGCGATAAATCAAAGTTAAAAGCAAGGTTCTAATATGTGCTCCATCAACATCTGCATCTGTCATGATAACCAATTTTTGATAGCGCGCTTTTGTGACATCAAAGTCTGAGCCAAAACCAGTACCCATAGCAGTGAAAAGACTTCTAATTTCTTCGTTAGCTAAAATTTTATCCATTGTTGCCTTTTCAACGTTTAAAATTTTACCTCTAATTGGCAAGATAGCTTGAAACTCACGGTTTCTTCCTGATTTAGCTGACCCTCCAGCTGAGTCTCCTTCGACGATGAAAAGTTCATTTTGACTAGCATCATTTGAAGAACAATCCGCTAATTTACCAGGGAGATTAGAAATTTCTAAACCAGATTTTTTACGGGTGACTTCACGAGCTCTTTTAGCAGCTATTCGAGCTTTTGAAGCTAATATTCCTTTATCAACAATCTTACGGGCTACCTGAGGATTTTCTAATAAAAAGCGTTGAAAAGCCTCACTAAACAATCTATTGGTAATTTTAACAACTTCTGAATTTCCCAATTTAGTCTTTGTTTGACCTTCAAATTGAGGATTAGGGTGTTTTACTGAAATGACTGCTGTCAATCCTTCACGAACATCTTCACCTGTCAGATTATCATCGTTTTCTTTAAGAATTTTATTCTTTTTGGCATAGTCATTAATAACTCTAGTTAGAGCTGTTCTGAAGCCTTGCTCATGTGTCCCACCCTCATGGGTATTAATATTATTAGCGAAGCTCATAACGTTCTCATGATAACCTGTGGTATATTGCATAGCTACTTCAACAGCAATGCCATCCATTTCACCGTCAGTATAGATAGGTGTTTCGATAATAACATCTTTCTTTTCGTTTAAGTATTCAACGTATGAAGAAATACCACCCTCATAATGAAAATCATGGTTTTGTTCAATACCTTTACGTTTGTCGGCAATTGAAATTCTTAAGCCGCGGTTCAAGAATGCCAACTCTTGAATACGTTTGGCTAATTTATCGTAGTTGAACTCAACAGTTTCTGTAAAAATTTCAGGATCTGGTGTGAAATGAACCGTTGTACCAGTTAAATCAGTACTTCCGATAATAGTTAGATCGTCAACAACGACACCTCGTTTAAACTCTTGGAAGTGAATGTTTCCATTTTTATAAACACGAACATCTAATTGTGTTGATAAAGCATTAACGACAGAGGAACCCACTCCGTGGAGGCCTCCTGAAACTTTATAGCCGCCTCCGCCAAATTTTCCACCAGCATGGAGTACGGTGAAAACTGTCTCAACAGCTGGTCGACCTGTTTTAGCCTGAATGTCAACAGGGATTCCACGACCATCATCGACAACGGTTATCGAATTATCTTCCTCAATAAAGACTTCAATATGAGTAGCAAATCCTGCTAGTGCTTCATCAATCGAATTGTCTACAATTTCCCAAACCAAATGATGCAAGCCTTCGGATGAGGTTGAACCAATGTACATACCAGGTCTCATTCGAACCGCTTCCAATCCTTCTAATACCTGAATCTGACTGGCATCATATTCTTGTACGTTTTCTTCGAGGTTTTTATTTTCATCAATCATTTATTTTACTATCTCCAATAGGGATTTTTTTTCATCAACAATCAGGGTATCACATCCAGCTTTTTGTCCAGCTAAGTGATCAATTTCCCTGTCTCCAATCACTAAAGCATTGTCAATATGATATTTATCTTTTAAATAGATTATACTTTCGGGGTTTGGTTTTCTTGCAAAACCATTTGCTGCAGTGACTACTTCAGTAAAGTAGTCCAATAATTCCGCCTGTGCCAACAAAAATAAAACTTGCTGGTCACGATGTGAAATTAAAAAATTCCGAGAACCACTTGCTACAATTTTTTTAAGAATCTCTTTTGCCCCTTCTTTCCAGATAGGATTTGCGAGTTTTTTTGCTTCATTATGTTTATAACGTTGTAAAAAACCAGGCTCAGAGGCTGCAAATGTTTCAACAGCGATTTCAGTTGATTCTTTCAATTTTTGATAGACAGCATCATGGCTTCCAGAAAGTTCAAATTCTTTTAAGGTTTGGATAAAAGCTTGCGTTGACAACTCATAATTATCAAGCAAAGTTCCACCTAAATCCCAAATATAATCTTGATAGTTCATACCCCTAATTATAACATATTTTCAGTATATTATGTAGCATTTTATACAAATAAAGAACTGCCATTAAGCAGTTCTACTAAAATCATTAATCGTATTTATAACTACGGCGTAACTGTTGGCGGCTTTCATTTTCCAATTCCAGAATATGCTGGTAATGCATGGATAGTATTAGACCGACTCCAATAAGGTTAGAGATCAATGAGGAACCTCCTTGAGAAATAAAAGGTAAGGGAATTCCTGTTAGAGGTAAAATACCGATTGCAGCGCCAATATTTTCAAAAATATGAAAAAGTATCATCATGACAAATCCAGTTGAGATATAGGTGTAAAAAAGATTATTAAACTGAAAAGTAACCTTTAACATACGATAAATAAGTGTTAAATAGAGTGTCAGTAGAAAAATGGCACCCAGAAAACCAAAATTTTCAGCAATAACTGTAAATATCATGTCGCTTTCGCGAACTGGAACTGGCAAGTCCAAATGATTAAAGCCTTTTCCTAAAAAACCACCACTACCAATCGAAATCATACTCTGAGTTTGTTGATAGGCAATTCCTTCAGAAAAGTCAAAGGGTGTTAACCATGCCGAAATTCGATTCATCTGGTAAGCATCCATACCCATTTTATATAAAAGCGTCTTACCTTGTGGGGATAAAAAGACACAAAAGAATGCCAATATCAACAGCAAGGTTCCTAAGACAATTGGCAAAATAATCCACCAAGATATCCCCGAAATGAGTATGACACCACATAAAATGGCAAGAAATACCATGGCCGTTCCCAAATCTTTTTGCAGCCCAAGTAAAATTAAAACAGGTCCTGTTAACAGAAGATAAAGTCCAAGAAGTTTCCAATCATCTTGAAAATGTGTTCTATCTTTTTTCCCTTTATACCAAACCGTCATCCTTGCCAAAGCAAGAATGTAAGAGATTTTCATAAATTCGGACGGCTGAAAGATTGTTACCGATCCAATCGTTACCCAGTTCTTTGCACCTGTTGCAGCTACCAAGTTGGGACTAAAAAAGATTAGAGGTAAAATCATTAAACCAATTCCTAATAAATAAAGAAAAGGAGTCAGTTTCCATAGGCTTTTCGTGCTGAAAAACATTAGTATAAATGCCAAGAGTGATCCAAAAGCAATCCAAAGTACCTGCTGAAGCATTACTTTTGAAAGGTTCTGAGGATAGTCATGATATGTCGCAACATAGATAGACAGTAACCCAATCAGAATTAAACAAAAAACAGGCGTAATAATTCCATAATCAATTTTATTATCAATTGTTTTTTTTAAGGATACCATCGAAACCTTCTTTCTCTTAAGAAATTATACCATTCATACAGCTAAAAAATGAAAAAAGGACCAAAAATGGTCACTATTTTTGATATGAAATGACCCCTGCCGGAATCGAACCAGCAACTACTCCTTAGGAGGGAGTTGTTATATCCATTGAACTAAGGGGTCAATGCAAAATCACATTTTCTATTTTAGCCTAGAAAATGATGAATTGCAAGATTATTCCTTTAGTCTTTATGACTTTCTCTATATTTTTCCATTTTCTTTTTGAAAAGTTCTCCATTTGTAGGGGGGGTTACGGTAATAGCATTGGCCCCAGCGGCGATTACTTCACGAATCGTTTCTTCTGTTGGACCACCAGTTGCCATAATAGGAAAATCAGGAAATTCTTCACGAATTTTTTTAACAATTTTAACAGTGTTTGGCCCGCCACTGACATTTAGAATATCTACTCCGGCTTCTATCCTTCCTCTAATATCGGAAAACTCGGAGACAACGGTATAAATAATAGGGATGTCAATAAAATCATTAATATCTTTTATGGTATCAATTTTTGTTGGGCCATTGACCACAACAGCAAATGCACCCTCAGATTCAGAGAACAAACTCATATTTGCCGATCTAAAGCCAGTTGTTAAACCACCACCTACACCAGCAAGAACAGGAACAGACGATACCAACATAATACTTTTTAAGACAGCTGGATTTGGTGTAAAAGGGTACACTGCTAACACAGCATCTGCATTATTATTTGCAATCAAGGCAACATCCGTACTAAATAAGACCGATTTTATGCGTCTTCCATAGACATAAATACCAGAACATTCACGAATCACTTCGGGCATTTTGATAATTTCTTTGCGTAAATCGGACATTACACTTGGGGCTACTAGTTTTTTTTCGGTCATTAATCTCACTCACCATATGCTTTCTTTTTCTATGAAAATATTGTATCACAGGACTAGCAACTTTGATTAAAAAAAATCAGAAATCGGAAAATATTTTTAAGGCTGTATATTATTTTTTAAACATAAAAAATAATCCTTTAAAAAGATGTTCCCATTGATGATTCTTGAAAAAGAAAAAGCCCACCATTTCTGGTGACGCTTCTCGACGCAACTGAGCACGGCCTACGAGTGTGGCAAAAAAGATAATCTTCCCTAGAGTCCTAGGTCTCTTCGTCGAGATTCCTATTTTTGCTTTTCTCCTCTGAGGAACTTTTCATCTTTTTTATGAATTGAGCTCGGGCTGAAATTTCGGAGAATAAAAAAACTGCCTTGTGACAATGTCACAGAGGCAGTTTCCTAATTTTCTGTCGATTTCTAGACAACCTTGGTATCTTAGATTAACGACGGATTTCTTTGATACGTGCTGCTTTACCTTGTAATGCACGTAAGTAGTAAAGTTTCGCACGACGAACTTTACCGTAGCGAACAACTTCAATTTTATCAACACGTGGTGTGTGAATTGGGAATGTACGCTCAACTCCGATACCGCCAGAGATTTTACGTACTGTGTACATTTCTGAAATTCCTTGACCTTTACGTGAAATAACAACACCTTCAAAGATCTGAATACGTTCGCGAGTTCCTTCGACAACTTTTGCGTGAACGCGTACAGTGTCTCCAGCGCGGAATTCAGGGATATCAGAGCGAAGTTGACCTTCTGTCAAACTTTGGATTAATGGATTCATTTTCTATTCTCCTATCTTACTAATCATAAGTACTTGTCCCAGCGGATTAGCCGTAATTTCATGTGTCCATTACACACAAGGATTATTTTACTATAAAAAGAAAATCTTGTAAAGTTTTTTTCTTTACAAAAGTTGGAGCTTTTGCTTTGGATAAATGCTGTGCTTGCGATCGATACTATAGGCAAAAACAAGTACGATAAAATAATACAAAAAATGTTCTGGTCCAAAGACTTCAAAACCAATCAAGAAGGGAGCTAAAAAGGTATTCGTAGCACTAGAAAAAACAGAAATATAACCAAGGGCAGCAACTGTTTCGAGGGGTAAACCAAAAATAGGGGCTAGAACGATTCCCAAAGAAGCACCTATGGAAAAGAGAGGGGTGACTTCTCCCCCTTGAAAACCCGCAGCAATGGTTACAACTGTAAAGAATAGCTTAAAGAACCAATCGTAAGGCTTAATCGCATGATTTGTGAATGATAGTTGAATCAAATTAGTTCCTAAGCCGCTGTATCGCCCCTGATAAAAGAGAAATAAAAGCAAACTCAATAGCAAACCCATTACAGCAATTCGTAAGTAGGGATTAGGGAAGCGTTCAGCAAGTAGGTTTTTGCCATAAGAAAGCAGGTAGGCAAATACATTTCCCGCAACGGCAAATAAAAGTCCTAATAGGGCAAGTTTAAGCACTAATAAAAGGGTAATCGGTTCTGGGTTCCCAATAGCAACCGAAAATTTTTCTAAACCTAATCTATGGGAAGTCGCTGATGCTGTCAGCGCAGCCAGAGTCATTGGAATTAAAGCATTCAACTTGATACTATCTAATACTAAAATCTCAAGTGCAAACACAATTGCCGCCAAAGGCGTCTGAAAAAGTCCAGCAAAACCTGCCGACATTCCAATGAGTAAAAATGGTTTTGAAAGATCTTTATTTTTGGTATAGGGGGCAAAGTAATGAGAGAGAGTAGCACCAATTTGTACTGCTACTCCTTCTCGTCCAGCACTTCCCCCAAATAAATGGGTTAGCCAGGTTGAAAAAATGACTAAAGGAATCAGAACGAGTGGTATGTCCTCTTCTTGGGCACGACCAACATCAAAAATAAGTCCCATACCAGCTTTAGCCTTACCCCCAAAGCGATTATAGAGATAGACGATCAACAAACCTCCAAGTCCTAGAAATGGTAGCAACATGATCAGATGATTGTCTCTAAAGGCTGATATGTCAAGAAGTCCTTTACCAAAAATAAAATCAATAACTCCTACCACAAGTCCTATAACAAGGGCAAATAATGACAGGAGAGTCGTTTCTTTGAGATTAACTATTTTTAATTCACTGATGTTCGTCATGTTTCTTCAATCTTTCTTTTTGATAATGACGCGAACTTGCCATAATGCCTTGATAAGTCAGCTTAATCGCATTTTCAAGTTTTTTATTTTTTACAGTTGAAGCTACCTTTTCAAGGACAACTTCTTCACGATTCCTATCTAGTACATCAAGCTTATTATTTTTCTTATAGTCAGCTACAAAAGACACTAATTCTAAGCGTTTTTCAAGTAATTGTACCAATTCTTGGTCAATCTTATCAATTTCAGTTCTGATTTTTACTAAATCCAACACAATACTCTCTTTTCATCGTTAAAAAGAAAAAAACTAGGTCATACCTAGCATTTCCATTTGTTTCTAGTGACTTAAAGTTGATTTGCAGCTTCCGAAATAGCTTCTGCAAAAGCCTCTAAATTGTCAATATCCTCATCTTCAGCTGCTAGATCTACTTTTACTGAATCTGCGCCTTTGACTGCTCCAGTTAGAGCAAACTGTTCTTCAAATTCATCAACTGATTTACAAAAATAATCGTAAAAGGTATCACCAGAGCCAACAACACCATATATTTTTCCAGAAAGATCCAAATCTTGTAAATCTTCATAAAAATCAACGATTTCGTCTGGTAAATCACCATCGCCGTATGTATAGGTTGCAACAATTGCTATATCAGCATCTTCAAATTCTGAAGCATCCACTGAAGTGCATTCGTCGCATTCAACGTCATGCCCTAATTCTTGCAGTTTATTTGCCACAATATCAGCGATTTCTTCAGTATTCCCGGTCATGCTGGCATAAACGATTTTTGCTAATGCCATATTTTCCTCCAAAAATTAAACTGTACTTATTCTATCACATTTTTTAAAGAAAATCACTAGTCAATTCATGCTTTAAAAGCGTAAGGCATTTTCTATATTCTAAACACATTAAATCCTGGGTTTGTCAATTCTTGACAAGTTTCTTTCTTTGTAGAAAAAAGTCATTTTTGATATGATGACACTATCAAAGACAAGGAGGTTCATATATGACTGACTATATTTTACCTGACGTTTGGCAAAATACGGCAAAGGTCGATGATAATAATCAACCAACTGCCGGTAGTCGTTTTGAGCAAAAATTACCACAAGGTCCTCAACCCTATCAACTCTATACTTTGGCAACACCTAATGGTATTAAACCTTTAATACTGTTAGAAGAATTGATAGCATTAGGTATCAAAGATGTCGATTATGAGGCTTATAAAATTAAAATTGGGGATGGACAACAATTTGGAAGTGACTTTGTTTCAATAAATCCCAATTCTAAAATACCTGCAATGCTTGATAAGAGTTCTGAGAAGGTCATTCGTCTTTTTGAATCGGCAAATATCCTTCTTTATCTTGCAGAGAAATACCATCACTTTTTAGGAGAAAATGCCATTGAACGTCATGAAATTCTCAACTGGTTATTTTGGCAAACTGGGGCAGCGCCTTTTGTTGGAGGGGGCTTTGGCCACTTCTTCCATTATGCACCTGAAAAATTAGAATATCCCATTAATCGTTACACCATGGAAACAAAACGCCAGTTGGACCTTTTAGATAAAGAGTTGGCAACAAAAGACTATATTGCAGGAAACGCTTATAGCATTGCTGATATTGCCATTTGGTCTTGGTATGGTCAACTTGTTCAAGATCGTCTTTATAAGGATGCAGCTACTTTCTTAAATGTAGCTGACTATCATAATCTTCAAGAATGGGCTGACCGTATTGGACAAAGACCTGCTGTCAAAAGTGCTCTTACAAAAAATCTCATAGAAATTGATTAAAAAAGGATAGCTAAGGCTATCCTTTTTCCAATTCTCTAATAATGCTCAGAACACTTTCCATCTCTTCTTGACTACCTATTGAGATTCTTAAATAATCTTTGATTCTATCAGCGTCAGCAAAGTATCTAGTATAAATGTGCTTTTCTTTTAAGGTTTCATAAAGGTATTTGGCTGAAAAGCTCCGCGGTTTTACCAAAAGAAAATTGGTAGAACTCGGTAAAACCTTATAACCAAGCTGACTCAGTTCCTGACTGAACCAATCTCTGGTTTGGCAAATAGCTGCTATGGTCCCCTCATAATAAGTCCAGTCTTCAACAGCTGCAATAGCTAATGCTTCAGCAATACTATCCAAATTATAAGGATTAACAGAATCTTTAATAGCGTGCATGAGCTGGATGATTTCAGGATGGCCAATCCCATACCCAACACGTAATCCAGCCAACGAGGCATCCTTTGAAAAGGTTCGAACGATAAATAGGTTTGGGTAATCTTTTACGAGTGAAAGAGCTGATTGACCTCCAAAGCTGATATAAGCCTCATCTACAACAACCATGACACGTGGATTAGCTTTTAAAAGGTCTTCAATCTCAGTTAAAGGTTTTGCTAAGCCTGTTGGAGCATTAGGATTCACTAGAACGATACCACCATTTTTTTGTAAATACCCTTGATTTGTCAGTTCAAACGATTCATCTAATGGGATTTCTTGAAAGGGAATGCCATATAGTTCAGCCAATACTTTATAAAAACCATAGGTGACATCGGGAAATAAGATAGGTTCTGGATTATTGAAGAAAGCTAAGAAAGCCATAGCTAAGACCTCATCACTGCCACTTCCAATCATGACCATGTCTTTTGTGATTCCCAAGTGATTCGCAATTGCTGTTCTCAAAGCAATTTGTTCGACAGGTGAATAACGCTTTAACTGATCTACATTGAAATTGTTTAATTTTTCAGAGACCTTTGGGCTTGGAGGATAGGGGTTCTCATTGGTATTAAGCTTGATAATTTCTTTTTCATTTGGTTGTTCACCTGGAACAAAGGCTTTAAGGTCACGTAAACCTCTGATGGCATTCATAAGCTTTATTTCTGACTTTCTGTATACTGTGCTGCTTCTTCTATGTAGCCTTTAAAGGTCTCACCTTTAACCTTTTCAACAACCTTATTAATCGTCTTTTGAAGTTTTGGGGACCCTTTTGGCATAGCTACAACCTTAGCATCTGCATTATTGGTTTTGAAAGTATAATCAACGATGGCTAGATCTTTATTTTGAGCAACATAACCAGTTGCAACAGGACCATCCATTGTTATGGCATCAAGTTGCCCGTTTTTAAGTTCGTTTACCACCTCACCCATATCAGTTAGACTAACAATGTGTGAATCTTTTAATTGTGTTTTAGCAAGGTTTTCTTGGATAGACGATTTTTGTGCCCCAACTTTTTTACCTGCTAAAGAAGCCATAGACGTTAGGCTTGTCAACTTGTCTTTTTTGACAACAATGGCATTTTCCGTATCATAGTATGATTTTGAGAAATCATACACTTTAGATCTTTCCTTAGTGTATGAAATACCGGAAATGGCAATATCTGCTTTGCCAGATTGAAGACTAGACAAGACATTATTAAAACTCATAGGAGATAATTTCAATTTTACCTTGAGTTCTTTAGCAATATCTTGAGCTAAAGTGATATCTGCCCCAACAATAGTATTTTTACCATCTTTTAAAGTCTGGAACTCAAATGGAGCATAATCTGGACTCACCGCAACTACCAAAGTTCCTTTATCGACGATTTTATCCTGAGTATCTTTGCTATTTTCTGTTGAACAAGCGGTCATTGACACTAGAGTCATTAATCCAATTGCAGCTTTTAGTATTTTTTTCGTTTTCATTTGCTTCTCCTTTTCGATATGTGTTATATCTTATAACATAATTATTCAATTGTCAATAACTAAATGAATAATTATACCTACATTTTTGTATTTTCTGAGATTCTTTATGTTATAATAGTCATAGCAAATGCGATCAAGGAGTTCTAGCTATGTGGAAAATAAAAGCTTTTCAAGACTTAACAACAGAAGAATTATTTGACATTCTAAAAGAACGGGTTACTGTATTCGTTGTGGAACAAGAATGTCCTTATCCTGAAATAGATGATTTCGATAAAGAATCCATTCATCTCTTTAAACAGAATCAAGAAGGGGCCTTACTTTGCTATTGCCGTCTGATACCAGATCATGATTGCATCAAATTAGGTCGTGTTTTGGTCGTTGAAGAGTACCGAAAGAAAGCCTATGGGAAATCCTTAGTTGAAAAAGCCTTGGATTATTGTCAAGAACACTACCCAGACAGGCCAGTATTTGCTCAAGCACAAGCCTATCTTCAGAATTTTTATGGTTCTTTTGGCTTTGAAGCTATTTCTGACGTTTATTTAGAAGATAACATTCCCCACATTGACATGATAAAGAAAGATTGAGGCATTCATGACTGATTTTCAAGCAATTTTAGAAAAAATTAAACACTACCAAACCATCATTATCCAGCGACATCAAAATCCTGACCCCGATGCCATTGGGAGTCAGTTGGGACTTAAAGAACTGATTCAAACACATTTTCCTGATAAAAAAGTGCTAGCGTGCGGCTTTGATGAACCTAGTTTAACTTGGATTGGTTGCATGGACTCTGTATCCGAGTCAGATTATGATAAAGCACTTGTCATTGTCCTTGATACTGCTAATCAACCACGTATTGATGGTGGTCGATATACTAAAGGAGACTATCTTATCAAAATAGATCATCATCCTAATGAAGACCCATACGGGGATATCTGTCATGTGAATACAAATGCATCTAGCGCTAGTGAAATTATTGCAGACTTTGCTCTCTCATGTCAGCTTGACTTAACAGCAACTATTGCTCGCTTTTTATATATTGGTATTATTGGTGACACAGGTCGCTTTTTATACCCTGCAACAACTGATAAAACCTTTGAGATCGCTGCTAAATTACGCCAATTTGACTTTGATTTTTCAGCTATTTCAAGACAAATGGATTCATTCCCTTTAAAAATTGCCAAATTACAAGGTTACGTTTTTGACCATTTGGAAATGACTGACAAAGGCGTTGCCCGTGTTGTTCTAACTCAAGATGTTTTAAAAGCATTTGATATTACGCCTGCTGAAAGCTCTGCTATTGTGGCAACACCTGGAAAAATTGACACTGTTCAAGTCTGGGCGATTTTTGTTCAGTTAGAGGAGGGGCACTATCGTGTCAGATTGCGCAGCAAATCCAAAGTGATTAATGGCATTGCTAAAAATCACGATGGTGGTGGACATCCACTAGCAAGTGGGGCTAACTCTTATAGTTTAGAAGAAAATGACCAAATTTTTAATGAAATGCAAGCTCTTTTTGAAGAATAATTAAAATTATTTGGTAAATGCCTTGTCAAAAATAAGGAAATTTGTTATATTAGTTAGGTTAATAACTATGGGGCACGAGCACCATGGCAGAAAGGAAATTTTTTTAGATGAGAAAAGACATCCATCCAGATTATCGTCCAGTTGTATTTTTAGATACAACTACAGGTTACAAGTTCCTTAGCGGATCTACTAAATCTAGCAAAGAAACTATTGAGTTTGAAGGGGAAACTTATCCTCTTATCCGTGTAGAAATTTCTTCAGATTCACACCCATTCTACACTGGTCGTCAAAAATTCACACAAGCAGACGGACGTGTCGATCGTTTCAACAAAAAATACGGTCTCAAAGACGCAAACGCAGCAAAATAAGCTTTTTATTATCAACCCACTTCTTTTTGGAAGTGGGTTTTTTTATCAAAAAAAGAACTGAATTTGAATTCAGTTCTTTTAACAAGGGGAACTTAATGAGCATTCATTTCTTGGGCAATTTCACGACCACTTAAATCAGAACCATAGTAAGTTGGCCAATGATCCCATTTTGAAGCAAGGGCATCATGTCCTTGATCACCCCAATAAATGTGGAAATGTCCTGCTTTTTCGGGAGCAATGCCATGATCACTAAATTGAATGTATTTGAATTCGCCCGCATCTTTATCCTTAGTTTCAAACATATAACGGACACCACGGTTTCCTTTTTCATATGTTAAGATTTTCTTGCCTGAATACTGATAAGTAAAGGTTTTCTTGTCCCCATTTCTTTCAAAAGTGATGGTTTTCTTTTTGCCATCAATTTGAATCTTGTTGACATCTGTTTTATAACCTGCTTCGTAATAGTCTTTGAATTCTTTCGCAGATTTTTCACCTTTAGACTTTTTGGCTTTGTAATCCATAACCTGATCAAGGGTACCATCTTGTAAGTATGGATATACGGACTGCCAATCACCAGACCAATCGCTTAATTTACGGTCTTTGACTTCAGAATCTTTGAAATAACCATTATAAACAGATTTACTTGCATCTTCTTCTGGCTCAATTTCCTTACCTTCACGTTCGGTTGTCAACTGAAGGGCTTTTAAATTGTCACGCATGACAGAGAAGTAATCTTCTCCCTTATCCATTTCTTTTTGGGTCAGACCTTCAAGAGGGCTTAAAACAACAGCTTTGACACCTGCTTCATTTGCAAGGGTCTTAGCTACTTTATTTGAAGCATTTTCTTCAAAATAGATATAGTTAATATCATATTTTTTAACATATTTAGACAATTCAGCAATACGCTTAGCTGATGGTTCACTCTCTGCTGAAATACCATTAATAGCAACCTGATTCAAGCCATAATCCAATGCCATATATCCAAATGCCGCGTGTTGCGTCACAAAACTCTTCTGTTTAGCAGATGATAAAGTTTCTGTATATTCCGAATCAAGCTTTTTCAATTTTTCAATATAGGCTTGAGCGTTGGCATTAAACTTTTCTGCTTTTTCTGGATATTTTTTAGAAAGTGAATCACGTATATGTTCAACGACAGAAATACTGCGATATGGAGATAACCAAACATGTGGATCAAATTTATGACTATGTTCTTCATGACCATGTTTATCTTCACCATCATGATGATGGTCATCTTCTCCTTCATGATCGTGACCTTCTTCCGTTCCAGCTGCTAATATCATGTCGCCAGTACCTTCAATATAGGCTACTTTTTTCGACTTAATAGCTTTTTTCACTTCTGGAATCCAAGTTTCCATGTTGTCATCCATATAAATAAAGGCTTGTGAATCTTGTATTTTTTTAATGTCTTTTGTTGAGGGTTCAAAGTCATGTGGCTCAGTTCCAGCCTTCATCAGCATGGAAACATCTCCCTCTTTACCTACCACACCTTTTGTAAATTCATAAACAGGATAAAAAGTGGTTACCACTTTGAGTTTTTCTTGGTCTGCTAAAACTGCTTTGGCTTGATAGAGTTGACCGCCTACTACTAGTCCTGCCAATCCCATCATGACAAGTGTTTTTTTCTTCATAATGCCTCCTTTTATTAACCGGTTAACAGTTCACTGGTTAAGTATACCACACTGATATTTTTTTGCAAGTTTTTTTGTTTCTAGCATCAAAAAAAGTATAATTTAACCAAGTTTAGTTAAATTATACTTTTATAATTAGTCACTAGAACCGAAACGATTGGTCATTAAATTACTAGCATCAAATAAGACTTTGTTTAACAATTTTTGAGTTTCCACTTGAATGTAATCACACATTTCTTGATTTTTTTGAGTCAAGTCAATATGCTCATTGTTTAAGACAGCCTCTTCAACCTGATGCAACATAAAATGTCCCTGAGCCATAGTCTTTTCCATGTAATTTTCAATATCTGACTCATGATGTTTGAAATGAGGATCTGCAATGGCAGCAATCAGACGGTTTACCCAGTAGAAATTATTGGTCGAAACATCTTCCTCAGTATTTGTAACATAATCCGGGAAAGTCGTCACTTGTGTGAAAAATGGAACCATAGTATTAAATGGCATTGAGCCAAAGGCTAACCAATGGATAGCCCTAATCGCTTCTGGTAGATTTGGTCTAATCTGTAAAATAGATAATTGACTTGTTCTATTGATTCCAATTGTTCTGAAAGTCTTTTGACTGACAGCATTTCCTTCAGGTCCATAGGGATCATATGGTGTATCTTGATAATGACTACTTAAAACATATTTAATGTCTTCTATTGTCACTTTTCGGTATGGTTTTCGACACCAGGGTATATCAAAACTTCTTGGGTCTTGCTCAACTTCTGGATTTAGGAATTTTTGCATCATCCAAGCTCTTGGGGTATTGTAGTGACGATCTTTGTCTCTTTGACTTCCAAAAGCATAGCGAGGATTAAAATGCTGATTACTATAAGTTAAATCAAGATGGTATTTGACGATAAAGTCTTTTAAATCATCAGAACATAAAAATTCTTCTGGGTTATTGAACTCAAAATGATCCATTCCTAACTGATTTGGATTCGTCACATAAGCATCATCAGGAACTTTTCGAGCAATCCAATGTTGACCACCAATTGTCTCTAGCCACCAAATCTCATCTTTATCCGAAAAAGCAATACCATTTGATTCATAGGTTCCATATTGAGCTAGTAATTGACCTAGCCGTAAAACACCTTCTCGAGCCGTAGAAATATAAGGTAAGACCAAGGTAAACATATCTTCTTCCCCAATTCCAGATTCAACCAGAGGATCCGCCCCTAAGACTCTAGGATTACTTGTGATGGTTTCAGTTGCACTCATTGCAACATTTTTTTCGTTAACACCGGCCTCTCCCCAAATACCATCTTTACCTAGAGCATCTGGGACAGAGGTATAGGTATAAGGATTATCTGGTAAGTCAATTGAAAAAGTTGACAAGACGGATTGATACTGTTTAGGATGGTTTTCCGCTGTCATTAATGCCATTTTTTTGGGCGTGAAATCACCATTCGCAGAGTCTTCCGTACGAGCAACCAAGGTTGAGCCATCGTAAGAAGCTTTTTTTCCAACTAGTATAGTAGTGCAACCCATTTGATATTCTCCTATCCTTTTTCTATTTATTTTTCTATAGCCTTATGAGGTCATCATAGTTGTTACAAATCATCTGCAATTTTATTGAGTTTTCGTAAGCGGTGATTAACGCCACTCTTTGATAAGGGAAACTCTAAATGATCCGCAATATCCTGAATAGAATAATCCGGATGATTAATACGCATTTGAGCAATTTGTTGTAATTCAATGGGCAAACTTTCGAGACCAACAGTTTCCATGATTTTTACAATATTGTTGATGGTTTTCATGCTTGCCTTGATTGTTTTGGCGATATTTGCTGTTTCAGCATTATTAGCTCTATTAATATCATTACGTGCTTCTCGTAAAAGTTTTACAGATTCAAAAGCATCTTTACTCTCCATTGCTCCAATAACAATGAGAAAGTCCATAATATCCTCAGCTTTCTGAAGATAGGTTATTGCGCCACTTTTATGCTCAATTGTCTTGGCATCAAGCATAAACTTATGAAGTAATTTAGCTAAATCTTGTGCATGGTCAAGATAGACAGAATAAATTTCCAATTGGTATTTTCCAGATTCTGGATCTCTTACAGTGCCAGATGCCAAAAATGCACCTTTTAAATAAAATCTGCCAAGTTCATCATCTGTTAACACTTCCGACTCAATACCTGTCTCAAGTCCAAAAAATGAATCTGCCAGCTTTAAATCAGATAGAATCTTATCCACCATTTGGTTAATCAAAACGGTGTAGACACGATTTTTCTTAAGATTTGTCTTCTGGTGATATTTAATCTCGGGTTGAATCGCGTAATAACTTTCAAAAAGAGAATAGATATAGCGTGCTATTTTCGCATTTTCCGTTGTAATAGCAAGGGTTAGAGCTTGTTGATTTAAGCTTAAACTTCCAGAAAGTTTGATAATAGCAGATAGTTCTTTCTTATCAGTTGTGGATTGATGGATTAATTCCTCTTTAACCTTTGTCGTGAAACTCATAACTGTCTTTCCCTTACTAAGTTCATCAATTCTTCTACAACTAAATCACCATCATGAAAAGCTCCGCCATTTTCCAAACGTAAGAAATTGGAGGAAATGATTTTTTTAGCCTCATTGCGCAAGCCCTGAAAATCATGCTCAACTTGGACCAAATATTCATCGAATTTGTTACTGTTCATATAAGCTTTAGGGACCTGTTCAATATTAACTAAGACTGTATCGATTAGGTCTTGCCCCAAATGTTTATTTAATACAGCGAGGTGATCAGCATCAGAAAAGTGTTCTGTTTCACCATGTTGTGTCATGATGTTGCAAATGTAGACAACCTCTGCTTTAGTCGTTCTAAGCGCTTCATTAATTTCTGGAATCACTAAATTTGGCAATATTGAGGTGAAAAGTGAACCAGGACCTAGCACAATCATGTCACTTTCAAGAATAGCGTCAACCACTTTTCGACTAGCTTTGGGTTTTTCATCATTATAGGTATTGGTCACATAGACATGGTCAATCATACCTGAATATTCAGCGATATGACTCTCACCTGTTACTTCATGGCCATCTTGAAAGACTGCATGTAAGGTCAAAGCTTGCTCACTTGAGGGATAAACACGACCTGTAATATGGAAAAATTTGGTTAAAATTTGGATGGCGTTATAAGTAGAATTTTGCATTTCTGAAATGCCAGCAATAATTAGGTTTCCCAGGGGATGCCCCGCCAAAACACCATCATTTTCATTAAAACGGTATTGAAAAACTTCTTCATAAAATCTCGGCATGTCACTCATTGCTAAAAGCACATTACGAAGATCACCAGGAGGTGTCACTTGCATGGCATTTCGAATTTCTCCAGAAGAACCTCCATCATCAGCAACAGTGACCACTGCTGTGATATCAACGGCTTCATTGCGTAAACTTTTTAAGATAACGGGAATACCCGTACCACCACCTATTACGGTCATTTTGGGTTTTTTCATGATCGATTTACAGTTTCCTTACGTTTGTCTTTATCGCGATGGCTTTCATTGACAGGCCAATCTTTCTTAACAGTTTCGGCTAGTCTATGGGCAAAAGCTACGCTTCGATGTTGTCCTCCTGTACAACCAATTGCAATGGTTAGTAAGGACTTTCCTTCTTTTTGGTAACCTGGCAGAATTGGTAAAATCAGTTCCACCAAGTGTTTGTAAAAATCATTTGATTCCTGATACTTCATCACATAATCATAGACTTCCTGATCCAATCCTGTTTTTTCCCTCAATTCAGGAAGATAATAAGGATTTGGTAGGAAACGGACATCAAAAACCAAATCGGCATCTAGAGGTATTCCATATTTAAAGCCAAAACTCATCACTTCAACTCGGAACGATACTGAATTAGAATCACTTGAAAATTGTTCAGTGATAACTTGTCTGAGTTGTCTTGGTGTTAAATCTGATGTATCGACAACATTTTGACTCATACTCTTAAGGGGAGCTAATAATTCCCGCTCTAACTTGATACCATCCATCACTCGACCATCAGCAGCGAGCGGGTGGCTTCTTCTGGTTTCTTTATAACGTGATACAAGTTCATTATCTGTTGCATCTAAGAAAAGTATTCTAAAATCAATAGCAAAATTTTGTTCAATCTGATCTAGAATAAGGGTAATTTCCTTAAAGAAAGTACGACTTCGCATATCCACAACTAGTGCAACACGCTTATTATCATTATTTTGTTCAATAATTTCTAAAAATTTTGGAACTAAAGTTGGAGGCATATTATCAATGGTAAAATAACCCAAATCTTCGAAAGATTGGATAGCAACTGTCTTACCTGCTCCACTCATCCCTGTAACGATAACAAGATCAATTTTTTTTTGTGACATTTTTCGACCCCTTTCTTAATTTCATTATATCATATAAAAATGATGTCTTAGAAAGCTTGTCAAAAACGGTCTTATTTTGAAAAGAACTTTCTTTTTATCAACGTTCAAGGCCTAAAGATTTCAATAAACCCTATCTATAATGAAGAAAATACCTATAAAAATAGGTATTTTGGCTTATTTCATTCACTTTGATTTTCTGACTGTATTAGGAGAAGTTGAAAACCTGAATGGCTGGATTGGATGAAAAGGCCTGCTTCAATTCTGATTATGGTTTAATACGGTGTAACATACGTGGGAATGGAATAGCTTCACGAATATGTTTTGTTCCCGCAACAAATGTTACCATACGTTCAATACCAATTCCAAATCCACCATGTGGAACAGAGCCGTATTTACGTAAATCAAGATAAAATTCGTATTCAGATTTATCCATACCTAAAGCATCCATTTTTGCAGAAAGTGCTTCGTAATCATCTTCACGCATAGAACCACCAATAATTTCGCCGTAACCTTCTGGTGCAAGTAAATCGGCACATAAAACACGTTCAGGATTTCCAGGTACTGGCTTCATATAGAAGGCTTTAAAGCTTGCTGGATAATTAACGACAAATGTTGGTACTCCAAAATAATTTGAAATCCATGTTTCGTGCGGAGAACCGAAATCATCGCCGTGTTCTAAATGTTCATAATCAGTATCTTCATCAGCTTCATGTTCTTGTAGAAGTGAAATCGCATCATCATAAGAAACGCGTTTAAATGGTTCTGCAATATAACGTTTGAGAGCATCGACATCACGTTCTAAAATCTCAAGTGCTTGAGGGGCGCGATCAATAACCCCTTGGATTAAAGCTTTAACATAAGCTTCTTGAAGGTCCAAGGATTCGTCATGATTTAAGAAGGAATATTCAGCATCCATCATCCAAAATTCTGTCAAATGACGACGGGTTTTTGATTTTTCAGCTCTAAAAACAGGACCAAAGTCAAATACACGACCTAAAGCCATAGCTCCAGCTTCAAGATACAATTGACCGGATTGACTTAAATAAGCCGGTGTTCCAAAATAATCCGTTTCAAAGAGCTCAGTCGAATCTTCTGCTGCATTACCCGATAAAATTGGGCTATCAAACTTAATAAAGCCGTTTTGATCAAAGAATTCATAAGTAGCGTAAATAATGGCATTACGAATTTGCATGATAGCCATTTGTTTGCGCGAACGTAACCACAGATGACGATTGTCCATCAAGAAATCCGTTCCGTGTTCTTTTGGTGTAATAGGATATTCTACTGATTCACCGATAACTTCCAAGTCTGTGATATCCAATTCGTAACCAAATTTTGAACGATCATCTTCCTTGACAATTCCGCTTACTTTAACAGATGTTTCTTGACTTAAGCGTTTGATAGTATCAAATTTTTCTGCTCCAACTTCTTCACCAAACTTTTCAATAAAATTTGGTTTAAAGGCAACAGCTTGGAAAAAGGCAGTCCCATCACGTAATTGTAAGAAGGCTAATTTACCTTTCCCTGATTTATTGGCAACCCAGGCACCAATGGTAATTTCCTCACCAACATGTTTGTTAACGTTTTTGATTGCAATTAATTCAGTAGACATATTCTCTCTTTTCTATATTTTATTTTTTAAAGCTATCCAATGTGTGTTTATCCATAAAAGCATTTAATCGACGAATAGCTTCTTTTAAGGTTTCCATATCAGTTGCATAACTTAAACGGATATTTTGAGGGGAGCCAAAGCCTGCTCCTGTTACCATTGCCACACCAACCTCTTCTAAAATAGCATCTGTAAAAGCTGTAACATCTGTAAAACCAGTCATTTCCATAGCATTAGAGACATTTGGAAATAGATAAAATGCTCCTTGTGGTTTAACAGCATTAAAACCAGGGACTTGGTTTAGCAATGGATAAATCGTATTTAAGCGTTCTTCAAAAGCAAGTCGCATTTCCTCCACTGCACTTTGATCTCCAGTAAAAGCTTCAATGGCAGCATATTGAGCAGCAGTGGTTAAATTAGAGGTTGTTTGACCAATAATTTTGGACATTGCTGAAATGATTTCTGGGTTACCAACAGCAAATCCCACGCGCCAACCTGTCATTGAATAGGTTTTAGCAACCCCATTAACAGTGATGGTTTGATTGCGGATACTTTCTGATAAACTTGAGATTGGTGTGAAATGATTCCCATTATAAACCAAGCGACCATATATATCATCAGCCAGAATCAGGATATCATGCTCAACAGCCCAGTCTCCAATTGCTTGTAATTCTTCTTTTTCATATATCATACCAGTTGGATTTGAGGGGGAATTGATTAAGAGAACTTTGGTCTTCTCAGTACGAGCTGTTTCTAACTGCTCAACTGTAACCTTAAAATGATTTGATTCTTGACAGTCAACAAAAACAGGAACACCTTCAGCCATTTCAACTTGATCTGCATAGGAAACCCAATAAGGAGTCGGAATAATAACCTCATCTTCAGGATTCAAAACGGCCATAAAAAAAGCATAGAGCACAAACTTTGCACCCGTTGCTGCTAAAATGTGGTTATTTGTAACAGAATAACCATAATAATTTTCCATATAGGTGGCAATAGCTTTTTTTAACTCAGGCATCCCACTAGCAATCGTATAAAAACTTGCTTTCCCATTTTCGATGGATGAAATAGCTTTTTGACAAATATTTTTGGGTGTCACAAAATCAGGTTCACCTAAAGTCAAACTTAAAATATCACGTCCTTCCGCTTTTAAGGCCTTCGCACGAGCACCTGCTGCTTGAGTGATACTTTCATTCATTTCTAAAACACGTTTAGATAACTTTGTCATTCCTTCTCCTTCATTTCACTCACAAAACTATCTTTAAGCTCTGAGTCATAAATGATATGAACTGTGAATCCATTGCTTCATTTCTATTGGTAACACTTTTTGATACGGACACTATCAGGTAACTTATCCCTTATTGATAAAGATTTTTACAGAAGTGTTATCCTTTCCATTATATCAGAAATTGGCTCATTTCAACCATAGAATTGTCAAAATTTTCGTAAGTTGTCAGAAATTCTTCATGCAGACTATCATAGATAAATTGTCCATAATGTTGCGTCAGAATACGATTATCTAAAATCAGGACCGCAGACTTCTGATTTTCCCTTCTCATGGTGCGACCAATAGCCTGTTTTAATTTTAAGAGGGTCATTGGCAAGAAATAGTCATTAAAGGGTTTTTTGCCTTGATCAATTAAATAGGTATTCATCCGTTTTACAAATAAGTCTTGCGGATTATCAAAAGGAAGACGAGTGATGACCTCAATCATACGATCAGCATGGAAAAAATCAACACCTTCCCAGAAAGATCCCATGCCAAGTAGCAGTTTTTGTTCACCACGATCAAAACGTTTTTTGACATTATAAGCTGTCCCATTTTTTTCTTGTGTGAGATGAGAAATGTGTGACTGATCTAATAAGTCAGATACCATTAACATATGTTTTCGGGAATTAAATAGCACGAGAATCGGTTTTTGAAGCACAAGTAATCTGGCTAAACGCTCAGCAATTTCATAAGCATAGGTCTCGTCATCTATTTGATTAATTTGGGGCATATCTTTGTCTAAAATCACCAATTGTTGCTGTGACTTTTCTTTGGCAATAGTGGCAAAAAGATAATCTTCATAACCCAATAGTTGTGCTAAAGTGACTTGAGAACTTATGTGTAGAGTAGCTGAAATAAAATAGGTTTTAAGGGTATCTGGTAAAAACTGTTTAAAATCTGTAAACTGTTTACTACTGCTATTTAAATAGGTAAAGCGTTTTTCGTCATTTTTTTCACTACTAATCCAATAATCTCCATCTTCATATCTGAAAATATCCCTTATCTCTTGAAATAAACTAGAATCTAATTCCGAGAGTATTTTTTGAATTCTCTCAATCTGGTCATGTTTGGCTTCCTTTTCCTTTCCCAAATAAAAATGGTTAGCCATTTCTTCTAATTCAAAAGACAGACCTTCTAATAAGCGTTTTTGTAGGAGACTTGGTGAAGCTTCAATATGACCTTGTAAGTCCTGTAAAAACTGTGTTAGATTAAGTTGCTTACGCGCTAACTGATCTAGTTGGATGATTAAGTTTTGAGCTTCATCAAAGACCACAATTTTTCCCTTAGCGAAAGCCTTATCATCCTCGACACGATGTAAAAAATAAGCATGATTGGTTAATAATACACTAGCTCGCTTTGCTTTTTCATAACTCCGTTGCCAAAAATCATAAGAAGAAAAAGGTGAAGTCAGAAGCAAATCACCATCATGATTTATCATTTCAAAATAGGCAGCAAATCGTTGTTTTTGTTTGATTTCATCGAGATCACCAGTCTTCGTTTCCAAGAGCCAAACAAGAAGTTGCATTTTATACCGATTTACCAAACGGTTGTCATCGACCTTTTGAAGACTTTGATAAAAACGGTCTAGCTTGATATAGTTAGCCGGCCCTTTAATCGAATGACAATCAACATGAAAGGCTTCCTCAATGCTTTTTAGCTCCTTAGCCATCATTTGGTCTTGGAGTATTTTTGTGGGGACGCTAATGAGAATTTGCTTGTCCTCTGCCCTAGCAATTAAGGGTAGAAGATAGCCGTAACTTTTACCAATTCCCGCTTGAGCTTGGATAAAGCTGGCTCTCTGATCCGTAAAATGTGATTCAACCAGATGGGCAAAATCATTCTGCAAAGGTCTATTGTCCAAACCTAAAAGAGCAGTATTAATGGCAAAATCTTGTGATAATTTTAATGGCGTATGAACTTGCTCTCTTCTTCGAAGGACAATATGATTAACCTTTTCGTAAATTCTTTCATCATATGGTTTTGCCTCTATTAAGGCATCCCTAATCATCTGCCCCGTTTCAAAAATCAGATTATCTGATAAATCGGCTAAGCCTTCTAAGGTTTCTAAAGGGA
Organism: Streptococcus uberis; assembly: GCF_900475595.1. Lineage (NCBI taxonomy): Bacteria > Bacillati > Bacillota > Bacilli > Lactobacillales > Streptococcaceae > Streptococcus > Streptococcus uberis. The sequence goes on along the minus strand of NZ_LS483397.1, from coordinate 645,259 downwards.
TCTGACTTATTTTTTCTTGTAATTTGAGAAATAACTTGGCTGTCGCGATAGCATCAGCTATTGCTGTGTGAGCATCAGACAAGTCCAGACCCAATTCACTTGATAAAACAGATAGATTGTATTTTTCAAAAGTTGGATAGAACACTTGTGCCAATTCTACGGTGTCAATTCTGGCTGTTCTTAATTCGAACCCCTCAAAAAAAAGAGATTCTGCTAAAAGATTTGCATCAAATTTGACATTATGAGCCACAAAAATACAATCATGAATCAAATCGTAAATTGTTTTAGCTACTTGAGAAAAATCTGGTGCTTTAGAAAGTTGCTCATCACTAATACCAGTAAGTGATTTAATATGTTCAGATAAAGGCTCATGCGGATTGACATCTGTTTGGAAGGTTTCTCTTATTTCCCCTCCTTGTAAGATAACAATTCCAACTTGAATGATACTAGCTGTTGAACCAGCATTTGTCGCCTCTAAATCAATGACGGCATATTTTTTTTCGAATTCCTTGATCATAGTAACAATATTATACCATTTTTTGATAGACAATGATTTCCTTGGAACGCCTTAAAAAGTTACTCTTTCCTCAAAATTCACTTCCTAAGATGTTACCAATATTCTCTTGAACATGTTATAATGTTGCTGATAAAAGGAAAAGGATTGGTTAGAAATGAAAGGTCAAAATCTTTTGATAGAAACACACTTTTTAGCATTGCCCTATGCTGATGAAAAACGTCGTATCAGAGTACTTTTACCCACAGAGTATCACGACCAACCACATGCTAACTACCCTGTTCTTTATATGCATGATGGACAAAATCTTTTTTTCGATCATGAATCCTATTCAGGAAAGTCCTGGGGAGTTATCGATAGTTTAACAAACCCTGATTTTCCTCCAATGATAGTTGTAGGCATTGATCATGCAGAAGCCTTTCGGGTCCCTGAATATGCACCATGGCCGGTAAAGAATGTCTTGCATCTTAACCATCCAAGTTATAAAGGTGATGGGAAAGCATATGCTCAATGGTTCATCAATCAGCTCAAACCATTTATTGATGAGCATTACCGAACTAAAGCAGATGTCAAAAATACATTTTTAGCAGGTTCTTCAATGGGGGGGCTAATTACTGCGTACATGGCTAGTGCATACCCAAATGTCTTTGGAGGTATCGGTATTTTTTCAATGGCATCTTGGATTAATGAAGAAGCATTTTTAGAATTTTGTAGTCATCATCCCTTGCCTCAGGATATATCTGTTTTTATCCAAGTTGGTACCAATGAAGGAGACCCTGTTGGAGAAAGGGGCGGTTCTGAAAAAAATCAATTGTATATTACTAATAGTTTAAATTATTACAACCTCCTGATTAAACAAGGTCTACCAATTGACCAAATAGACTTTCATATTATTGCAAATGCACACCACACGGAAAGTGTCTGGGCAAGCTATTTTCCTAATTTTTTAAAACATCTCTTTAATTAATAAACCAATTTGAATCGTCACAATCTCATTCATGTGTGGATTCTAGAAAGAATTTTTATTTCGAAGCTATGAAAATAATAACTATTTTAAATGATATTGCCAGCGAAAATACTTATATTCTTGTTAATCAGGAATCTGTCATTGTTATCGATCCAGGAAGCAATGCAAAGAAAATCTTAAAAACGATTCAAGACGAAAAGAAACCTGTTTCTGCGATCTTATTAACACATACGCATTATGACCATATCATGAGCCTAGACCTTGTTCGAAAAACATTTGAAAATCCACCTGTCTATGTTTCTAGCAAAGAAGCATCTTGGTTGTATAGCCCTAAGGATAATCTCTCGGGACATATCAGACACAATGATATTCCAGATATCATCACTACTCCTGCTGAAAATCTGTTTCAATATCAGAAAGACTATCATATTGGAGGTTTTACCTTTGCTGTTAGAGAAACACCAGGGCACTCCATTGGTGGTGTTTCCATCATTTTTAATAAAGAAGAAGTCATTTTCTCCGGTGATGCCCTCTTTAAAGAAAGCATCGGAAGGTATGACCTACCAACAGGCAATTACCAACAACTAATAGATTCCATTAAGAATCAACTTTTCACCTTGCCAAATCCTTTCACTGTTTACCCAGGACATGGACAAAAAACAAGCATCGGACACGAGAAAAATGTGAATCCTTTCCTAAAATAAAGCAAAGAGAAGACAATGCCATTGTCTTCTCTTTTATCTATAAAATTCAAACGATTTAAGCTATAGAATACTCTAAAAAAAAGAAAAGACCCTCTAGTCTCTTCTAAAACAACAACGACAGTTGACAAGCCAAATCGATTCCATTTGGTTTGGCAACTTAGTAAGTGAGCTAGGATTACCGCCTTATAGCGGAGTCCGTAGTTTATCAATGATTTTCAATCATTAGATAAATTTGCTATACGATTAAGAATTGACATCATAAAAGAGGAATTCTAATAAACTTAGAAATCCTCTTTTTTGTAATCACCCTATTTCTTACAGTTACGACAGGGAGTTTTCAAAATCGATATTATTTTGAAAACGGACTTAGTAAGTTAGCTAGGAAGACCGCTCATAGCGGCTTCCGTAGTTTATCAATGATTTTCAATCATTAGATAAACTTGCTAAGTTAAAACTTCAAATACCGTCTCATGGATAAAACTGACCCCAACGAACCAATGATAATACCAATAATAAATAATACAGCAATTAATATATACAAATAATAGTTAACTGGATACATGGATAAACCATTTAATTGTAATTGTGGGGTAAATTGACGGTAAGCATACTCATAAAGATAATAAATAATTAAAGAAGGGATGATAGCACCTAAGAAACCAACCCAAGCGCCTTCAAAGAAGAAAGGACCACGAATATAAGAATTTTTTGCTCCTACCAATCGCATGATTTCAATATCTCTTTGACGACTCATAATGGTCATTCGAATGGTATTGGAAATCAAGAACACCGCAACTAAGAGTAATAGACCTGTACCTGCTAATCCCCATGTCTTAATAAATGATGAGAATTTAAAGAGCTTATCGGAATTTATACCTCCGTAGTCGACATCTTCAACACCATCAAGCGATTTAATGGCTTTGCTAACTTGTTTGACCTGAGACGGCTCTTCTGTTTCAACAATATAAATATCTTGTAAAGGGTTGGTGTCTTGGTCGTACATTTTCCAGACATCTCCCATAGTATCTTGGAGTTTTTTCAACTGCTCATCTTTACTTGAAAAGATGATTTTATCAACTCCCTTGATTTTTTTAATATTATCGTATATCTTATGGTATTTTTCGTTATCAACTTGTTTACCTTCAACTGTCTGAACCACTTTCGCAGTATCAGTCGAGTCAACGGGTAGATAGGTATTGATTCGAATATTATTTTGTACACCAGATGCAACACGGTCAATATTTAATAAAGTTGCTGCAAAAATACCAACTAATGTTAAGGTAATCGCAACCGAACTTACTGCCGCAATTGTCATCCAAATATTTCGTTTGAGATTCTTAATAGATTCCCAAATATGACGGAAAAAATTTCTAATCATCGTAACCGTACTCTCCTTCCTCTTCATCACGGACAATACGTCCGTCTTCAATAGCAATCACTCGATGACGTAGAGAGTTAACGATATGACTATTATGTGTTGCCATTAAAATGGTTGTCCCTTGAACATTAATTCTTTCTAATAACTGCATAATTTCCCATGAAATTTCAGGATCTAAATTTCCTGTTGGCTCATCAGCAATTAATAGTTTTGGATTATTGACAATCGCTCTAGCAATGGCCACACGTTGTTGCTCACCACCCGAAAGCTGATCTGGGAATGATCTCATTTTATGTTTTAAGCCAACTAGTTCCAAAACCTCAGGCACACGTTTTTTGATATGACGACGTTTCTCACCAATAACTTCCATAGCATAAGCTACATTTTCAAAAACCGTTTTCTTTGGAAGTAATTTATAATCTTGGAAAACAACACCAATATTACGGCGTAAAATAGGAACATGTTTTCCTTTAAGTTTTGTTAAATTAAATTCACCAACAAATAGTGAACCTGATGTTACTTGTTCCTCGCGATAAAGTAATTTAATCAAACTTGATTTACCAGCTCCTGACGGACCAACCAAATAGACAAATTCTCCTTGATTGACTGTAAAATTGATATCTCTCAAGGCTGTTGTTGATCGACGGTATTTTTTGGTAACACCTTTCATTTCAATTAATGCCATTTTGTTCTTCTTTCTTATTCATTTTCATTCTAATGGAAGTCGAGACTTAGTCATCACCCATTCGCCATTTAAGATAAGCATCAATGAAACCATCAATTTCCCCATCCATGACTTTGTCCACTTGGGCCACCTCAAAATTAGTACGGTGGTCTTTTACCATCGTGTATGGTGTAAAGACATAAGAGCGAATCTGACTTCCCCAAGTGATTTCTTTTTTATCACCTTTCAATGCGTTAACTTCTTCAGCTTTTTTCTCTTGTTCTAGTTGATACAGCTTGGCTTGTAACATTTTCATGGCACGATCACGGTTACCATATTGGGTTCTATCAACTGTAGAAGCAACAACAATCCCAGTTGGAATATGTGTTAAACGAACACCTGTTGATACCTTGTTGACATTTTGTCCACCTGCACCACCTGATCGGAAGGTATCCATTTTAATATCATCATCTCGAATATCAACCTCAATAGTATCATCTAATTCTGGCATAACTTCCACTGATGTAAAAGAGGTATGCCGACGTTTAGCTGAATCAAAAGGCGAAATACGAACCAGACGGTGAACGCCCATTTCTGATTTTAAAAAACCATATGCATTTGGTCCTTCAAATGATAAGGTCACAGACTTAATACCCGCTTCATCACCCGCTTGGTAATCCAAGGTTTCAACCTTGAATCCTTTGGCATTTCCAAAACGCGTATACATTCGAAAAAGCATATCAGCCCAGTCCTGAGCCTCCGTACCCCCTGAGCCAGGGTGAATTTCCAAAATAGCGTTGTTATGATCATAAGGCTCCGAAAGGAGCAAGGTCATCTCATACTGGGATAAAATCTGTTCTAACTTGACAAGGGCTTCTTCTAACTCTTCTTTTATTGACTCATCTTCAGCTAACATTTCCAAATAGAGTTCTGTTTCATCCGACAACTCTAGCATATCGTGGAAGGTTTCAAAAGTTGATTTAAGCGTATTGAGTTCTTGAGACGTTTTTTGAGCCGCAATATTGTCATTCCAAAAATCTGGCTCCGTCATCTTATTTTCTAAAAGCGCAATCTCTTCTTCAAGACCATCTAAGTCAAAGAGACCTCCTGAAGCTAGTCAACTTCTCTTTATTTTCTACTATTTTTTGGCGAATTTCTGCCACTTCCATGAACTTACCTCTTCATCCTTTAATCTTTCCTATTTTATCACATTGCCTTTATAATTGCCATTTTGCCAAAAGTAATTCCAATTCTTTTTGACTCTCATCTTCCTTTGGCTTAATGCTGAGCACAAAATCAAGCATGGCTTGATCAGGTTTTTTGACAATTTCACCAAGTGCCCAGATGGCTGTCGCTGTATGAATGGGATTATTATTCTTATCAATAATTTCCATCAACTTAACAATAGCAGTTCGATCATGGCCATTTGCCAATGCTATAATAGCATTTCGTTGCAAAATATTTTTCCCACGCCAAGCAGCCGCTATGTGACCAAATTTTTCCTTAAAACTTTTATTGGACAATTCTAAAAACGGAATCAATTCTGGCATAGCCAAATCAGGATCAATGGCACTTGCCAGAGGATTTGAAATGCCCTTATTATAAGGGCAACAAATCTGACAAATGTCACAACCATAGATCACCGTTTTTATTTTTTTTCGGAATTCTAAATCCATCATGCCTTTATCTTGCGTTTGAAAGGACAAACACCGTTTGGCATTCATGGTGCCATCACCAATCAAGCAAGAGGTTGGACAAGCATCTAAACAGCGCCTACAATCTCCGCAATCATAATCTACTGGTTGATCAGGCTCGATTTCCAGATTGGTAATTAATTCTCCTAGGTACATGTAGGAACCAAATTCTTTAGAGATTACCAGACCATTTTTTCCAATAAATCCGATGCCGGCTCGCCTTGCTACGGCAGTGTCCACCAAAGCACCCGTATCAACCATGCCTTTGTATTCAAAATCTTGGGTTAATATCTCTATTCCCTCAGCCAGTTGTTGCATTTTCTCTTGCAAAACATGGTGGTAATCATTCCCCCAAGAATTAGGAGTAATTTTCCCTCGTTTAAAGGCGGTTTTTTGAGGACTAATGGGTAATTTATGTGGATAGGCTACTGCAATGGAAATAATGGTTTTAGCTGATGACAGTGAAAGCTTGGGTTGAATGCGCTCCTCAATCACTTTGTGTTCAAAACCTGAGTTACGACCTTCTTCGACCGCTAAACGCAACGATTTTTCCAAATAGGAAAAATCGTCTGCTGTTGTAAAACCAATTTTTGAAATGCCTATCTCATGGGCTAATCTTATAATTTCTGCCTTAATGTCCATGTTACTATCATAAATGAAAAATATAAAGACTTCAAGACTAAGGAATTACTTCTTGTAACAATTATTAAATTGTAGTAACAAAAAGTTTTTCTAAAAGACATCAAAATTGATCAAAATGGTGATAAAGGTATTCCAGATCGGCAATTTCTTTTAAAAGCAACTGACCATTATCTGTTTCTTTCACCAGTGTCCGGTTTTCGACAATTTCAACCAATCGTTTGATAAAAATGATGTCGCATTTTCCTTCAAGAACATCTTGAACAGATGAAAAGGGCTTATGGGCCACCAACTCCAAACCATAGGAATTGGAAATCAAGGTATAACCAGCAATACCAGTTGTTTTTTGATAGCCTTTGGCCAAACCACCATCAATAATGATCATTCGACCATTGGCTTTGATGGGCAGCTCCCCACCTTTTTCTTTAACCGGCGTATGACCATTAACAATATGGGCGGACTTATCTAATCCAAACTCTTCCAAAATCCTCAAACAAATTTCTTCATTTTCCCTTAACTTATAGTAGGGGTTTTTATGTTCCACATGACTCTTTTTATCTGCAATATAATAACGTTCAAAGGTCGTCATCCGATCTTTGCCAAAAAGTGAGGACACTTCACCACACCACAGATACCAGAAAATATCAGTTTGAAAATCTTCATGACTATCTGGATTCTTGTAGGACTCCAAAACCTGCTCTTCAAAAAAATCAAGCAAAGCTCTGCCAGAATAAGCTTGTTTTCCAAAAACCATGGATTTAAAATCACCATTTGAATGCATCGGCATACAACCATGAAACAAGAGATGGTTATTGGAAATATGATACATGCCTCCTTTTTCAATCAAAAAGTCAACATGCTCTTTTAAGAGAGTAGAATTCTGAAATCGATACATTAATCCTTTCAAAAGAGCTTCTTCTTCCTCTGTTAAACTGTCGGGTTTGTCCCAATCCATCATCTCAAATGGAAATGATTGTAAGGGGTATGTTATGTCACCAATGGTAATCGTCTGATTTTCTGTATCTATTTTTGAAAATAGAAGACCAGCCTCCATCCCAAAACAAGGCCGTCTTTTAATCAATTGATGCTCCAATTTAAATTGCAGGAGTGCTGTCGCTTGTTGCAATTGATTCAAAACCATTCTTTCACTATCAGCAATTTCCTCTCCATCCAAAATGGGATTAAAAACATCTTCTTCTTGAAAATGACTTTGGCTATATTCTATGAGTCGACGCAAATTAATACCATAACGGTCTTCAATTAAATCAATGCTATTATAGCGCGCGGCAATTCTAATCACATTAATCATACAAATATAGGAACCAGAAATAGCCCCAATCCAAGTGATGTCATGGTTTCCCCATTGGATATCAATATTTCGAAAGGATCTTAATTTCTCTAAAATGAAGTCAGGGTATTTCCCACGGTCAAAAATATCACCAACAATATGCAAATGATCAATTGAAAGCTTTTGTATCAGCTGAGCAAAAGCGACAAAAAGATTGTCTAATTGCTCCAATTCAATGACTTTGGCAAGAATAGCTTGATAATAAAAATGTTTATTCTTATCAGGCTGCTCCTCAGTCAATAGTTCCTCCATAATATAGGCATAATCAGCCGGTAACATTTTTCGAACTTTCGAACGGGTGTATTTACTCCCCGTGTATTTAACAAACTGAATGAGATCTGGAAGATAGAAAGACAATTCTTCTTGGAGAGCCTTTTCTCCTAGAGTTTCTTGCTGGGCAGCAATTTTTTCAGAAGGATAATAAATATACTGACACAGTTTGTCAATGTCTTCAGAAGCTTTTTCAGGAAAACATTCTTGCAATTTCTTCTTGATTGAACCTGAAGCATTTCTAAGTAAATAGTCAAAAGCTTGGTATTCTCCATGTAAATCACTTAAAAAATACTCCGTCCCTTTTGGTAAATGACAAATGGCATCTAAATTTATCATTTCCGTAAGGAGGGAGGATTTCGTAGGAAATTTCTCTTTTAAAAGACTAAAATACTGTGACATGATGATTATTTTTCTTCCTTTCATTATGACAAATGGGAAACACTATCTCCTTTGTCATTTTAAAACTAATTTTAAAAAAAGGCTAGCAAAAATATGAAAGCGTAAACAAAAACTCCTATCGGAGTTTAAGTGACATTAGATTAGCATCTTAAAACTGCTAAAATGATTTGAGATTAAAAAGCTTAGAGAGATTCCAAAATGTCCCCTAAATGATCAATTAAGCGATCAGCTTGTTCTTGATTAATGTCATAACGGTAATCCTTAATCGCCCAAACCGTCAAACCTGCAGCTTTACCCGCTTGAATGCCTTTCTCACTATCTTCGATGACCACCAAAGAATCTTTCTCGAGACTGAGTAACTCATGAGCCTTTTCATATATTTCAGGGTTTGGTTTTGGTGAAAGCACATCTTCACGTGCTAAAATAACTGAAAAATAGTCCTTAAGTTGGCATTGATCTAAGGCACTTAGAACATCCTCTTTATTACTATTAGAAGCCAGAGCCAATTTCAAGCCTTTATCTCTTAAACGCATTAACGTTTCATTGACTTCTGGAAAAATCAAGTCAGGATAGGGAGCCTTATGGTCGAGTTTATAGGCATTATAGTCTTCAAGAAAAATATTGGCAGACTCTTGGTCCAATTCTTGACCCAGAATTTCTTTCCATACTTGTTCCATATGCCCACCAATAAAATCCTTCGGAGACTTATCTTGAATCGAAATGCCTTTTATTCCTAGAAATGTTTCTCTCCGTTTAAAATAGAAAGGTTCTGTATCAAAAAGAACACCGTCCATATCAAAAATAATACCTTTAATCATTGAGATACCTCCTACCACCTATTCTATCATAATGGTTTGACAAAAACTTTTTTGATAAAATAGATTTATGAAAAAATTAGCTGTTATGAGTGACTTACATATTGATCTCAACCACATTCAAGAAGAAGAGCAAGATTTGCTCATACAAATTCTTAAAGAGGAAAAAATTGATCATCTCCACCTTGCTGGAGATATTTCAAATGATTTTATAGGACTCAGTCTTCCTTTCATTAAGGCTATAGAGAAAGACATCCCCCTGACTTTCAACTTGGGTAATCATGACATGCTGGGCTTATCCGAAAAAACAATTCAAGAGCTTGATTTTCAGGAAACACTTTTATCAAAAGAAACGCTATTATTAAGCTTTCATGGTTGGTATGACTATAGTTTTTTCCCGGAGAAAAGCTTCGCTCAAAATCGAGCTTTTAAGCAACAATTCTGGTTCGACCGGAGACTGAGACGACTGGAAGAGGATCCCTCTTTAACAGCTAGCATCTGTCAAAAACTAGACCAAAAACTGTCAGAATCCACTTTTCAAAGAATCATAGTCTCCATGCATTTTGTACCCCATCGTGATTTCTTACTAACACATCCAAAGTTTAAACCCTTTAATGCCTTTTTAGGTAGCCACAAATTTCATGACATCTTTGAACAGTATCCAGTCACAGATGTTGTCTTTGGTCATAACCATCGTCGCATGCAAGCAAGACAAATAGACACTATTTGCTATCACTCAAAACCTTTAGGGTATCAAAAAGAATGGCAACTAACTGCTGACTTTATTAAAAGTCAAAAAGATTTGATTGATAGCTCAAGAAGAAAACCAAATCAATTATACACAGCCATTAAAAATCGAGAATCCTTCCAAAACTATAAAAAAGACTTATTATCTCAAGAATTTCGTCTAGCCATGACCATTATTGATTATTGAATTTTTAGAAATAGATACAAAAAAATACAAGGATTTTTATCCTTGTATTTATATTTCTAAACGATTTTTAACTGTCATGGCTAACTCAGGATTATCCGTCATAAAACCAGCTAAACCTAATTGAAAAGCCTGCTCAATCTGCTTTTCTTTGTTAAGTGTCCAAGGTCTTATGGATTTTCCGATGGTGTTCAATTTATTTTTAGCATTAAATACCCATAATTTATTAGGATGAATGGCACCAACAAAAGCTGACTTTCGTCCTAACCAGATTTGGAATGGGTTTGTTTTCATGAGAAATGCCAACTCAATGCCTGGATCACATGTCTCCATTAATTTGAGACTGCGAAAATTAAAACTACAATAAAGATATTTAAATGGCCAAGGTCTGGAATGCATTATAGAAGCAATATCTGCTTCAATATTGGGGTAATGGTATTTATCCGTTTTGATTTCAATATTTAAAGTCCCGTCAAACTTCTCCAAAACCAGAAAGTCTAAGACTTCTTTTAAAGTTGGTATTTTTTCTTCAAAATAAACAGGGGAAAACCAAGAACCCGCATCTAGTTCCTTTATCTGACTTAAGGTCAATTCCCTTACTAAGCCATAACCATTTGTTGTGCGATCAACAGTTTCATCATGTATAACGACTAACTCATGATCCAATGTTCTATGGACATCTAATTCAATCCCGTCTGCGCCAACTCTGATAGCCTCCTTAAAAGCTGCTAGAGTGTTCTCAGGGCGATTACACTTACTCCCTCTATGGGCAAAAATGACTGTCATGCCGATCTCCTCAATCCATTTCTACTAATAGTTTACCACAAGTTCTTGAGGAAATAAGGCTAAGAGGTTCAAAAAATGCTATAATACCATAGTAATCGTTTTCGGAGGTGCTTATGTCAATTACAATTACATGTCAAGCGAGAGTAATGACGACATTTAGTCCAAAATTAGCTATTCGCTTAAATAAAAAGTATGTTGCTGAAGTAGGAAATAAAGAAACCATTGCACTCGACATTCCAAATAATATGACTTTACTTTCCTATCAATTTCTTGATTACCCAAATATTAAAGTCTCAAACGGTGACCATATTATCATAAAGCGCAATTATATTACGCTAACGATCCGATGGGCTTACATACTCATTTATTTTTTCTTTATCTATTTTTTCAAAAAAACATTACCTTCAACAAGTCTCATCAACACCTTTTTAGGATTTTCTATTATTCCAATTGCATTATTACCAAGTTATCGATTTATAAAAGAATAAAAAACGATTCTACACTATAGAATCGTTTTTTTTTGGTTTGTTAAATAGCTTTTTCATCCATGCCCATAGCACGTTGTACAGCTTTCACAAGCTCAACTAATACTACCATGAGTAAGCTGCCAACAATGACAACTAGCCATTGGCTAGCACTTAAATGTGCCACATGGAAGAATTTATTGAAACCAGGAACTACTACAGTTATCATTAACATAATGAAAGCAACTGGAATGGAATAGTTGAACAATTTATTTTTAAAGAGTCCAACTTTAAACATGGATTGATAAACTGACTTAACATTATATGCATGTACCAATTGGATTAATCCTAAGGTTACATATGCCATAGTCAAGGCATCCGCATGAATCTCTTTATAAGTTGAATGTTCTGGGAACTTAAGTGCGAAAGCATAAACGCCTAAAACAAGCATGGTTTGGAAAGCACCCTGGTAAAGGATAGCTTCTTTAACACCGCCATCAAAGAAACTAGACTTACGACCACGAGGTTTATGACTCATAACACCTGGCTCAGCAGGTTCTACACCTAAAGCGATAGCTGGAAGAGTATCTGTTACCAAGTTAATCCAAAGCAAGTGAACCGGTTGCAATACATCCCAACCAAATAAAGTTGCAAGGAAAATAGTGAAGACCTCAGCCATATTTGCTGAAAGCAAGTATTGAATTGTTTTTTGGATATTTGAGAAGACTTTACGTCCTTCTTCAACAGCAACAATGATTGTTGCAAAGTTGTCATCTGCAAGTACCATATCAGAAGCACCTTTAGATACTTCTGTACCAGTGATACCCATACCAATACCGATATCAGCTGTCTTAAGAGACGGTGCATCATTTACACCATCACCAGTCATGGCAACCACTTTACCTTCATTTTGCCAAGCCTTAACAATACGAACTTTATGCTCAGGAGATACACGCGCATAAACGGAGTATTGCTTGAAGACTTTTTGGAACTCTTCATCTGAAATCTCATTGAGTTCTGCACCAGTAAAAACATGATCCTCGTTATCAGTTTCATCAATGATGCCTAAACGTTTGGCAATGGCTTCCGCAGTATCTTGGTGATCACCAGTAATCATGATTGGACGAATACCAGCTTCTTTAGCTACTTTCACAGCTTGCGCTGCCTCAGGACGTTCTGGGTCAATCATACCGACAAGACCTGAGAAAATTAACTCAGCTTCAACTGTTTCACTATCAAGAGTTGGTATAGTATCAACATATTTATAAGCCATCATCAAGACACGAAGGGCTTGTTTTGCCAATGATTTATTCATATCCAAGATAGCAGTTTTATCAGCCTCAGTAATTGGGCGGATAGTTCCATTATCTTCAATTTGAGTCACACGTTTTAAGAGTTGATCAGGCGCACCTTTAACGGCAACAAAATATTTAGCATCAGCTTCTTTATGAATAGTTGCCATCAATTTACGGTCAGAATCAAAAGGTAATTCAGCGACACGTGGTTCATTAACTAAGATATCACGCACATCGAATCCATGATCTAAACCATATTGGACTAAAGCTGTTTCAGTTGGGTCACCAATCAATTTACCAGATTGATCAATTTTCGTATCATTAGCAAAGTTCATGACGCGAAGAGTGCTGTTTGAAAAATCAATATCAGATCCAGCTGATTGCAACTGGCCATTAGTATAAATTTTTTCAACAGTCATCTGATTCATGGTAAGGGTACCAGTTTTATCAGATGCGATAATTTCAGTTGAACCAAGGGTTTCTACTGCTGGTAACTTACGGATAATAGCATTACGTTTTGCTAATACTTGAGTTCCTAATGAAAGAACTACTGTTACAATCGCTGGTAAACCTTCAGGAATAGCTGCAACGGCAAGGGCTACCGATGTCATTAAACCTTCTAATGGATGTTGTCCACGAACGAAAACACCAACTGCAAATGTAACGGCTGCAATAACTAAAATCAAGTAAGTTAAAATTTTAGACAGGTGGTCTAAATTTTGTTTAAGTGGCGTATCTGTTTCATCAGCATTTGCTAACATCCCAGCAATATGACCAACTTCAGTATACATACCAGTATTTGTGACAACACCCATACCACGTCCATAGGTAACGTTTGAGTTTTGGTACCCCATATTGACACGGTCACCGATACCAGCATCTTCTGCCACAGTTGCTGAAAGATCTTTTTCAACTGGAACAGATTCACCAGTTAAAGCTGCCTCTTCAATTTTCAATGAGTTAGCTTCAAGAAGACGCATATCAGCTGGTACAACGTCTCCAGCTTCTAAAAGAACGATATCACCGGGAACTAATTCTTTGGAATCAAGCTCGATCACATGTCCATCACGACGAACACGCGCTAGCGGGCTGGACATTGACTTTAAAGCTTCAATAGCTGCTTCTGCTTGGCCTTCCTGGTAAACACCAAATGCCGCATTAAGAACAACAACAGCTAAGATGATTATAGCATCTGTCATCCCTTCAGTTCCTTCAGTGATAACTGAAAGCACAGCTGCAACGATCAAGATAATAATCATTAAATCCTTGAACTGATCAAGAAACTTCATGAATAGGCTTCTTTTTTCGCCCTCATCAAGCTCGTTACGACCATATTGGTCTAAACGGCTTTTGGCTTCACTGGTTGAAAGACCGTCTTGACTTGATTGTAATTCTTCAAGTACAGTCTCTTCGGATTGTGTGTAATACACTTTTTTACTTTGTTCTTTTGACAAATTCTCCATCCTCCCTGGCCTTTTAAAAGGATATAAAAAGACCTGTTTAATTTAGTTAAACAAGTCTCGCTGTTTCAGATTGCACCGGAAATCGAAATTCCGTAGTGACGATACAATCACGGGTAAACCCGTCTGCTACTCCCTTGATATAGTTATTATTATAGAAAAAAAACATTAAAAAAACAAGGATTAGTTTTCATTTCTAATTCAATAATTGTTATTCATAACTATCTGTATAAGTATCCATTTCGATATAGATATAAAGTTTGTATTCGGGTAAAGCATTTCTCATTTCAGATTCAAGCTGATTAATGACAGAGGTCGCCTCTGTTAAAAATGGGGAATCCATTTCGATTTTTGCAGTAACCATCACATCTGTGGCACTTAAATGAATCGTGTTTAAATCAATAAGACGCTCCACTTAAACTGGCACTTTCTACAAGCATCCCAGAGATGAGGACAGCAATTATTAAGGCAAAATTGCTAATTGCATGTTCTGGCTCAAAGAGTTTTTCATGGCTTCCATAATTACCAGTACACCACCACCAAAGTAAAGCATCATGGCAGCAATGGTGGAATAGAAATACTTAGCTCTTGCTTCACCAAAAGGGGGACTCTTAGAAGCTAATTCCCTAGCTTTTTTGTCCCCAATTAGAAGTAATAATTGATTACCACAGTCAACTAAACTATGAATGGATTCGTTCATCATAGCTACGGATCCCAAAAAAAGGTAGGCAACTAATTTAGAAAGGGCCACTAAAATATTTGAGATTAAGCAAGAATGGCGCTAGCCACTCCTTCATGTTCCTTATTGTTCATCGGAATACCATTTTATTTCTAGACGATAAGTTGCAAATGTTTCTTTCCCATCCGCCTGTAGTAAACAATAGTTTAATGTAATCGTTCTATCATTAAGATTAAAGTCATAATCATGAGTGTCAATTTGAAATTGTTGTAAACCAAGTGGTGTAGGAATAACAAAAGATTGGGGTTGACCAGCGATAAAAGTCATGATGGTTTTGGGCTTGGAAAATCGAGTCATCATCATTTGAGACTGGTTACTCTTAATGATTACTTTTTCATTTTCATCATTATAATATAGCAGATAGCTAAAATCACCTTTTTCATATACCTGACAGTCTCTTACTTCCTTTATTTTCTCAAGTTGACCATCTGAACTAATTTCATTTGTTATTTCTATTTTCATATGTGCTCCGTTCCATTCCTGTTACCTTGTACATTCTACCAATTTATCCTTATTTTATCAATTTTTGATATAATATATATATGAACGAAAAAGTTTTCCGTGACCCTGTTCACAATTACATCCATATCAACCATCAGGTTATTTACGACTTGGTTAACGCCAAAGAATTTCAACGCTTAAGACGAATTAAACAAGTTCCGACTACTGCCTTCACTTTTCATGGAGCTGAGCATAGTCGTTTTTCACACTGTCTAGGTGTCTATGAAATTGCTCGACGAGTTACAGAGATTTTTGAGGAAAAATATCCTCAAGTATGGGATAAGGAAGAATCGCTTCTTACCATGACTGCTGGATTACTTCACGATATTGGTCATGGTGCCTATTCTCATACCTTTGAAAAATTATTTCAAACAGACCATGAAGCCATAACTCAAGAAATTATTACAAATCCAGAAACTGAAATTAATCAAATCTTAAGCCGTGTTGCACCTGATTTTCCTGATAAAGTAGCTAGTGTCATCAATCATAGCTATCCTAATAAACAAGTTGTCCAATTGATTTCTAGTCAAATAGATTGTGACCGGATGGACTATTTATTGCGAGATTCTTATTTTTCTGCAGCTAATTATGGGCAATTTGATTTAATGCGCATTTTACGTGTCATTAGGCCAGTTGAAAATGGAATCGTCTTTGAGAAAAATGGCATGCATGCTGTAGAAGATTATATTGTTAGCCGATTCCAAATGTATATGCAAGTGTATTTTCATCCGGCAAGTCGTGGTGTCGAACTAACCCTTCAAAATCTGTTAAAACGAGCAAAACGGATGTATGAAAAAAATCCTGACTATATTTGCAAAACGGCACCGTCACTAATCCCCTTTTTAAAAAATCAATTTACTTTAAATGACTATTTGTTTTTAGATGACGGTGTCCTCAACACATACTTCCAAACCTGGATTTCAAGTGACGATCACATTTTATCTGATTTGGCCAGCCGTTTTATCAATCGTAAAATTCTTAAATCTGTCACATTCGATGAGCATACTGAAGGCAAATTAGACCATCTTAGAGAACTGGTAGAAGCCGTCGGTTTTAATCCTGATTATTATACTGGAATACATGTTAACTTTGATTTACCTTACGACGTCTACCGTCCTGAAACCAAAAATCCAAGAACACAAATTGAAATGATTCAGAAAGATGGTAGCCGTGCGGAGCTTTCCCATTTATCCCCAATTGTAAAAACTTTGACAGGTACTACCTATGGAGACCGCCGTTTCTATTTCCCAAAAGAAATGTTGATAGCTGATGACTTATTTGCAGGTTATAAAGAAGAATTTGTTTCCTATATTCAAAATGAACATTTTCATTTTCCAAATTAAGAAGGGTATTTTATATTCCTTCTTTTTATTTTAAATCGTTTTCAGTCTGGCTTAATGTAAATATCCATTAGATTTCATGACAAATAAGAGCTTTTTTAGTATGATAGAGGATAGATATTTTTTAATGTTAACTAATAGGATAATTTATAAGGAGATTTTCATGTCTATCAAACTCGTTGCTGTTGATATCGATGGCACATTAATTACTGATGACCGAAAAATTACTGATCAGGTATTTGAAGCAGTGCAAGATGCCAAAAAACAAGAGGTTCATGTTGTCATTGCTACTGGCCGCCCAATTGCAGGTGTTACTCAACTATTAGATGACCTAAATCTTAACCATCAGGGAGATTATGTCATTACTTTTAATGGTGGCTTAGTCCAAGATGCACAAACCGGAGAAGAAATTGTCAAAGAGACCATGACATACGAAGATTATTTGGATATTGAGTTTTTAAGTCGAAAATTAAATGTGCACATGCATGCTATTACTAAAGAAGGAATATATACAGCTAATAGAAATATTGGTAAATATACTGTGCATGAATCAACTCTCGTTAATATGCCTATTTTTTACAGAACCCCAGAAGAAATGGTAGATAAAGAAATTGTTAAAATAATGATGATTGACGAACCAGAAATTTTGGATCGCGCTATCCAAGACATTCCACAAGAATTTCATGACAAATATAATATCGTCAAATCAACCCCCTTCTACTTAGAATTTACCAATAAAACCGTTTCAAAAGGAAATGCCATCATCCATCTTGCCGAAAAATTAGGTTTAGACATGTCACAAACTATGGCAATCGGAGATGCTGAAAATGATAGAGCTATGTTAGAAGTTGTTGGAAATCCTGTTGTCATGGAAAATGGTGTTCCTGAATTAAAAAAAATAGCAAAATACATTACCAAATCAAATAATGAAAGTGGCGTAGCTTATGCATTACGTCAGTGGGTTTTAGACTAATGTATACCTATAAAATTGGAATTTCAGAAAAAGAACATGATGCATTTGTTTTAGCTAATCCCAAATGCAATCTTTTACAAAGTTCAAAATGGGCAACTATAAAAGACAATTGGGACCATGAAATCATTGGGTTTTATGATAATAAAACACTGGTCGCATCTACTACTCTTCTCATCAAAAAATTACCTCTTGGTAAAAGTTTAATCTATATTCCTCGTGGTCCAATTATGGATTATTCAGATTTTGAATTAGTCGATTTTGTTCTGGAATCCTTAAAAAAGTATGGAAAGAAACAAAAGGCACTTTTTATTAAATGTGATCCAAGTCTTTTCCTCAAACAGTTTTCGATTTCTGAGATAAACAATGAAATTGAAGAAATTGATATTACACTTTCAGCTATTGAATTTTTAAAAAAACGAGGTGTTGAATGGTCTGGTAGAACAAAAGATATTGCGCAAACGATTCAACCCCGATTACAGGCAAACATTTATGCGAATCAATTTAGCTTGCAAACCTTACCTAAGAAAACCAAGCAAGCTATTCGAACAGCACAAAATAAGGGTATTGAGACCATCATAGGCGGTCAAGAATTACTAGAATCCTTTGCACAATTAATGAAAAAAACAGAGGAACGTAAAAATATTCACCTGCGTGGTCTCGACTATTATCAAAAATTAATGGAAACATATCCTGAAGATTCCTATATTACAATGTCACGCCTCAACTTAGCTGAACGCCATCAGTTATTAGAACAGCAACTTTCTGAGTTGTTGACCAACCAATCAAAATTTAACGAAAAAACAAAAGAAGGCAAGAAAAAAGAAACAGCCAGTGCCATTTCAAGAATTCAACAGGAATTAGATTTCTTAAGCGATAAAATGAATGCTGGTTCAACACTTGTACCATTAGCAGCAACTTTAACACTTATTTTCGGAAAAACGTCAGAAAATCTATATGCTGGAATGGATGAGGAATTTAAGCAATATCAGGCACCCTTATTAACTTGGTTCGAAACAGCAACTGAAGCTTTTCAACGAGGTTGTTTGTGGCAAAACATGGGAGGGATTGAAAATCAATTAGATGGCGGTCTTTACCATTTTAAATCCAAATTAAATCCACAAATTGAAGAATTTGCAGGTGAATTTAACATACCCGTTAGTCTTCTATACAGACCAGCGATGTTAGCCTATAATTTACGCAAACAATTAAGGAGTAAACACTAATGCCTTTTGTAATATTAAATGATTTAGAATTTGAAACCTTTTCTGAATCAGTTGATCACCGTTTTTTTGAACAATCTCTTTCTATGAGAGATTTGCTACATAAAAGGGGTTACCAAACCCAATTGGTCGGATTTAAAGATCAAAAAGATACGATTCAGGTTGCTGCAGTAACATTTAGTACTGCAGTTGCAGGTGGACTACACATGGAAATCCATTATGGACCTATTTATCATGAAACGTCCTATTTAAAAGAATTTCTTGTTGGGTTAACAGAGTATGCTAAACAAAATAAGGTTATTGAATTAAAAGTTAAACCTTATTTTATTTATCAACAATATGACGACCATGGAAAGCCAATTTCTGAAACTCATGAAGAATTAATACCTTATTTTACAGATGCAAACTTCACTTATGAAGGGTTAACGACAGGTTTTGAGGAAGCCGATTGGCATTATATTAAAAATCTTGAAGGTTTGACAGAAAGTCAATTGCTCAATTCCTTTAGTAAAAAAGGAAAACCACTGGTCAAAAAAGCTAAAACATTTGGAATCAGTATTCGTCAATTAAAACGTGATGAACTCGATCTGTTTAAGGACATTACTTCTGCTACTTCTGATCGACGAGATTATAATGATAAACCTCTAGAGTATTACGAATTTTTATTTGATAGTTTTAAGGACAAAGCTGAATTCTTAGTAGCAACTTTAAATTTTAAAGAGTATTATGCTAACTTGGAAAAAGATCAAGCTAAAATAAAAGCTAAAATTGATAAACTGGAAAAGGATTTGGAAGTTAATCCTAATTCCGAGAAAAAAAGAAATCAACACAAAGAATTCTCTAGCCAATACCAAACCTTTGAGATTCGCAAAGAAGAAGCAAATCATTTCATTGAAAAATACAATGATCAAGATGTTATCTTAGCTGGTTCTGTATTCATCTTCACAAAGCAAGAAGCAGTCTACTTCTTTAGTGGTTCTTACCCAGAATTTAACAAATTCTACGCACCAGCAGTTCTCCAAGAACATGTTATGATTAAGGCTATCTCACAAGGTATTAAGCGTTATAATTTATTAGGAATTTCAGGTGTTTTTGATGGAAGTGATGGTGTCCTTGGTTTTAAACAAAATTTCAATGGTCACGTGGAACGAAACCTAGGAGCATTTATGTATTATCCTAAACCATTCAAACATAAACTTCTCTCCTCTATCAAAAAATTACTCAATCGATACTAATCAAAAACCAAGTGCTTAAGCACTTGGTTTTTTGCATAAGAGTAAAAAAAGATTCCAGAAAAATTCTGGAACCTTAAAATCTATTATTTAACAAAGTCAAGTAATGCTAAGAAGCTATCTGCTTCAAGTGATGCTCCACCAACTAAAGCACCGTCAACATCTGGACATGACATATATGAAGCAACGTTTTCAGGTTTAACAGAACCACCATATTGAACACGTACTTTATCAGCAACTGTTTGACCAAAGTCAGCAGCTACAACATCACGAACTGCTTTACACATGTTTTGTGCATCATCTTGAGTTGCAGATTTACCAGTTCCGATTGCCCAGATTGGCTCATATGCAATAACAAGAGAAGAAACTTGTTCTTCTGTTAAACCAG
This sequence comes from Streptococcus uberis, assembly GCF_900475595.1. Lineage (NCBI taxonomy): Bacteria > Bacillati > Bacillota > Bacilli > Lactobacillales > Streptococcaceae > Streptococcus > Streptococcus uberis. The sequence goes on along the minus strand of NZ_LS483397.1, from coordinate 624,535 downwards.
CTAATGCTGCAGAAACTTGAGCTCCCACAAACTCTACCGCTTTACCAGCTTCGTATGTTTCTAATGATTCACCACAACAAATAATAGGTGTTAAACCGTTTGCAAAGATAGCTTTAGCTTTTTTATTGATGTCTTCATCAGTTTCATGGAAGTAATCACGACGTTCTGAATGACCAATAACAACATAATCTGTTCCCATTTCAGCAAGAACTTTAGGACTATTTTCACCTGTAAAAGCTCCAGCATTTTCAAAATAAGCATTTTGAGCAGCAATTTTAAGATCAGAACCTTTTGCAGCTTCAAGAACTGTTGAAAGATCAAGAGCAGGTGCAGCAATTCCAGCTTCAACTAACTCTGATGAAGGTAATTTTGAAACAACAGCTTCAATGAAAGCTCTAGCTTCTTCAGGGTTTTTGTTCATTTTCCAGTTACCAGCAATAAATGGTTTACGTGACATTTCACATACCTCTTCTTTTTTTATTTACAATTATTATTTTATCACATTTTTACATCTAATAAAAGAAAATGTCCAGTTTTTTGGGATAATTTTCACAAATTTTGTGATAATTTCAGAAAACATTTCCCTAGAGAATAGACAAAAATAATTGCAAAATGGAAACAAAATATCAATTCATATAAATAAAAAAGCCTCCAAATAGGAGGCTTTTACAATTGAGTTGTCTGACCCTAATTGTTAATCTGGGAACTTAATTAAAATTAAGCTTCGATTTCTGAAACAATACCTGAACCAACAGTACGTCCACCTTCACGGATTGAGAAAGTAGTACCTTGTTCAACGGCGATTGGGTGGATCAACTCAACGCTGATTGTCACGTTATCACCAGGCATTACCATTTCAGTACCAGCTGGAAGTTCGATTGAACCTGTTACGTCAGTTGTACGGAAATAGAATTGAGGACGGTAGTTGTTGAAGAATGGAGTATGACGTCCACCTTCATCTTTAGAAAGGATGTAAACTTCACCTTTGAATTTAGTGTGTGGGTTGATTGAACCTGGTTTAGCAATAACTTGTCCACGTTCGATTTCGTCACGTTGAACACCACGAAGAAGGATACCTACGTTATCTCCTGCAAGACCTTCGTCAAGTTGTTTACGGAACATTTCAACACCAGTAACAACTGCTTTTTTAGTTTCTTCTTTGATACCAACGATTTCAATTTCGTCGTTGACACGAACAGTACCACGATCGATACGTCCTGAAGCTACAGTACCACGACCTGTGATTGAGAATACGTCTTCGACTGGAAGAAGTAATGGTTTGTCTGTATCACGTTCTGGTTCTGGAATATACTCATCAACAGTTTTCATCAATTCCATGATGATGTCTTCGTATTTAGAATCACCTTCAAGAGCTTTAAGAGCTGAACCTTGGATAACTGGTAGGTCATCACCTGGGAAATCGTATTCTGAAAGAAGGTCACGGATTTCCATTTCAACTAATTCAAGCAATTCTTCATCGTCAACAAGGTCGATTTTGTTCATGAAAACGATAAGGTGTTTAACACCAACTTGGCGTGAAAGAAGGATGTGCTCACGAGTTTGTGGCATTGGTCCATCAGTTGATGCAACAACAAGGATAGCTCCGTCCATTTGGGCAGCACCAGTGATCATGTTTTTAACATAGTCCGCGTGTCCTGGGGCATCAATGTGGGCATAGTGACGAGTTTCAGTTTCGTACTCAACGTGTGCAGTGTTGATAGTGATTCCGCGTTCGCGCTCTTCTGGAGCAGCATCGATAGAAGCGTAATCTTTTGGTTGGTTAACTGAAGTTGGTAAGCGACGAGCAAGTACAGTTGTAATTGCAGCTGTCAAAGTAGTTTTACCGTGGTCAACGTGTCCAATTGTACCAATGTTAACGTGGGGTTTACTACGATCGTATTTTTCTTTTGCCATTTTGGGAAAAGCCTCCAATAAAATATATTTTATAGATAGACGGTAGGCAATACAGTCTAACTTTACCTTACTATTGTAGCAAATTATAGGGAAATTGCAAGTATTTTATGCTTTTTGCCCTTTCTTTATTTTTACATTCAAGATTTCTTTCCTTATCTTTTTTGAGTTGGAAAAAGAGAAAACTCCCTAAATTTTCAAATAAAGGGAGTTTTTATTTAAATTGACTAATATCAACAATTTTGTCATTTTCAGTTCTAACTGTTTTGCGATAGGTTAGCTCTGCTTCTTTTAGAATTTCTTCACGTTTTTCATTGGCATCAATATTTAGGACAAAGCCAATAGCAACTGAAAGAACTAATAAGCTATTTCCCCCTTGAGATAAGAAAGGGAATGTCACACCAGTTGACGGAATTAAACCAGAAATACCGCCAATATTAACAAAAACTTGCATTAACATCATACTACCGATGCCTAAAGCCATCATGGCATTAAATGGTTTTTTGGCTTTGATGCCAACATTTAAAATTCTTAAAATCAAAAAGAATACTAAAGCTAAAATTAAGCCTGCTCCAATAAGTCCTAATTCTTCAATAACAATTGAAAAGACAAAATCGGTTTGAGCTTCTGGAAGGTAGCCTCTTTTTTCAATGGAATTCCCTAAGCCAACACCAAACCACCCCCCATTACTCATAGCGTAATAAGAGTGAGCTAACTGATGTCCTGAATCTGATAAGTCAACAAATGGATTATAGAAGGCACTAAAACGTTTAGCAACATACCCAAAAACGGGGACTTTTGCCACTGTTTTAACACCGATGATTTTAATAGAACCTAATATTGTTGTTGAAATCAAAAAAATAATACCAAGTAAAGCTGCATACCAGCGATAGCCTATCCCTGAAGCAGAAAAAACATGGACCCCAGTTAAGACAATAATAACAGCATTTCCTAAATCTGGTTGGATGGCAACAAGTCCAACTAAAACAAGAGCACCTACTCGCCAGTCGTATAAATCACTCCAAGATTTAGGCCACCAAGTTCTCCTAGTCAGGGTTTGGTAGTCATATCGAGCAATCTCTTCTTGTTTAAGAGCGAAATTGCTTGCTAGAAACCAAACGATGATGACTTTTAAATATTCAGCAGGTTGAATACTAATTGGTCCCATAACAATCCAACCATGAGCTCCATTTACTGTTGGTGTAAAAAATCGTGAGATTAATAGCAAAATGCCCTCAAAAACCATAGCGTATGTCAGGAGTTTTTTATTTCTCAAAAAATCTAATTTTAACTTATAAATAAAAAACATGGCAACTAAACTAACGATACCAAAGGCACCTTGAGTCATTACCGATTTAAATGGATTTAGCTGATTTTGAATTAAAGTAGCACTTGTTGTGGAATAGACAATAATTAATCCTATAACCGTCAGAATTAAATACGGTACTAAAATAGAATAATTCAACAAATGCTTTTTTTCTATTTTCATATTTTCCCCTATTTTCGAGATAATCTTTTAGCATTATACCATCTTTCACTTTTAAAAAAAAGAGAAAAGGAGATGGGTTTAAGCCCCTTCTCCTCTCTACACATTAACCAGAATTACGTAATCCAGTAGCAATTCCATTGATTGTTGTATGGATTAATTTTTCGTATCCTTCACCTAATTGGTTTTGTCTTAGGCGTTTTATCAACTCAATTTGAATATAATTTAAGATATTGAAATAAGGTAATCTAAATTCCAAACTATGTTTCAATGAAGGATGGTCTTCCAATAGCTCATCATGATTTTCAATTGCTAAAATCATATTTTTAGTCAATTGCCATTCATCCAAAAGAATATAGTAAATATCTTTGACTTCTTGAGTATTTGCAAGTTGAGCATATTGATAAGCAATATTCATGTTAGACTTAGAAAGCACCATATCGACATTTGATAAAAGGGAGTGGAAAAATGGCCAAGTTTTATACATGTGTTGAAGCTTAGCTAAATTACCTTCTTCTTTATCAATAAAATCTTTAAAAGCAGATCCTACACCATACCAACCAGGGAACATTATCCTGTTTTGAGACCATGAGAATACCCAAGGGATGGCTCTTAAACCTGTGATTTCAGTTATGGTTTTACGAGCCGCTGGTCTTGACCCAATATTTAAACTAGAAACTTCTTTAATCGGACTAGCTTCAAAGAAATAATCATAAAAGTTTGGATTGTCAAAAACTAAATCACGGTATACTTTATTACTATAGGAAACAATACCTTCCATAGTTTCTCTAAAGCCATCAATTTCATTTGGATTAGTCAACATTCTAGACACCATTCTATTAATAGACGCTGAAATAAGCATTTCCAAATTATAGTAAGCGGCGTCTTTATTTCCAAATTTATTCTCAATGATTTCGCCTTGTTCTGTTAGACGAATTTTATCTTTTATTGAACCAAATGGTTGTGATGTAATGGCATCATATGATGGACCTCCACCACGTCCAACCGTACCACCTCTACCATGGAAGAAAGTAATTTTGATTCCATTTTTTGATCCAATTTCGGTCAGTTCATTTTGCGCTTTGTATAAAGTCCACCCCGAAGCTAAATAGCCTCCATCTTTATTACTATCGGAATAGCCTAACATAATTTCTTGATAGTTGTGATTAGATGCAATCCAATTTTTGACAATATCATAACTCAAGTACTCTGTCATAATGGCATTTGAATTGTCCAAATCCTCAATCGTTTCAAAGAGTGGTACAATCTGAACACGCGCCATATGTTTATCCAAAAGCCCCACTTCTTTAAGCATAATTGCCAACTCAAACATATCCGAAACACTTTCAGTATGTGAAATGATATGCTGTTTAATAACATCTTCACCCAATTTATCTTTAAGATAACGAGCTGCTTTATAGATTGCTAATTCTTTTTCTAGTAATTCTGATTTTTCAACAGCGGTTGCTGAAAGTATACGGGGGTCTTCTTCGAGTTCCTTAAGAAGTATTTGACATTTTTCAGTTTCGTTTAATGCACTATAATCGTCCACAATATTTGCCGATTTAAGCAATTCAGCCACACAAGCCTCTTGAACACTTGAATCCTGTCTCATATCAATACTTGCTAGGAAGAAACCAAAAACATCAACAGCTTGGAGTAAGTCTGAAAAATCTCCCGAGATAAGTGTTCCTTCGCCATTTTGAACAAGAGAATCTTTAATAATCAACAAGTCTTTTTTGAAGTCTTCTGCTGTCTCATAGATATCAGAAGGCTGTTTATCATGTGATGCATTCTCTTTGATACTGGTTAAAGTATTTGACATTTTTGACTGAATATAGTGGAAAGCTTTGCGATAAGGTTCGTGTTCCCTATATATCGAAGTATCACTTGATAGTGCCGCTAAGTCGTCCAGAGCTTTGCTGGTTTTTGAAAAACGAGAAGATAATGACAATGAACGGTATAATTTAGATAACTTTTCTAAATAGTATTCAATGATTACCTGACTCTGAATTGAAGCAGATAATTGGAGCGTTTCAGCTGTTACAAATGGATTTCCATCACGATCGCCACCAATCCACATTCCCATTGTAATCGGTTTCGGATTTTCTAATTCAAGCCCTTTTTCTTTTGCTAATTCTTTATAAGCAAGTGTTAACCGAGTAACCGCTGGAATGATCGATGAATGATAATATGCCATAACATTGGTGATTTCATTTTTAACTTTAAGTTTCTTTTCACGAATGATATCTGTCTGCATGATGATTTCAACGTAACGACGTAATTCTTCTAACCATTTTTCTTCATTGATAACGCCAGATTTGACATCGCGATACTGCCTTAAGAGGCCATGAATTTTATTAGTTAATTCCAAAACGGTTTTGCGTTGAACTTGCGTTGGGTGTGCTGTTAAAACAGGAACGACTGTAACGTTCTCCAAAATGTCCTTTGCATTTTCTTTGGAAGCAACTTCTTCAATGGTATGAGACAATTTACCAAGATAATTGATTCCTTTATTATTTTGAAAATTTATCTCATATGCTAAATCAACATCTTCAGAGATATTGATCAGCAATGGCAAAATTGAAAAATAACGAGACATAATAACCATCTCATCATCAGTCAAGGATTCAATCATTTTTTCAAGTTGAATGTAATCATCTTGTTCTGAGAGTTTTACAATTTGCTCAATTTTTAAAAAGGTCTCATCCCCAACCATGTCACGGGTGATTGTTTCTAAAATAGTTTTTAAAATCGCAACTTCCTCAGCAATAATTGCCTGATTACTACTACTCTCTAATTTTTTCACAGCCAAATCATTCACTCCTTATCTGTTACTTAATAAAATGATACCACTTTTTCTGAAAATTGTAAGGGACAAGTCCCAAAATGTTTGTTTTCTTTATCATTTTTTATTTCTTTTACTAAAAAAAGTTTGTTTATCACTGATTTTCGCCAACACAGTACTTTTTTGTTATACTAAACCTATCAAATAGACGAGGTAAAACAATGGAATTAAAAAAACGGTCTGAATTTCCGGAAACAGAGTTATGGGATTTAAGTGCCCTTTATAAAGATCGCCAAGACTTTTTACGAGCTATTGAAAAAGCCTTACATGATGTTCTTGAATTTCAAAAAAATTACGATGGTCACTTACATCACTTTGAAGATTACGAGAGAGCATTATATGAGATTGAACCGATTTACATTCAAATGAGTCATATCGAAACATACTCATTCATGCCACAAACAACAGATTTCTCTGATGAAACCTTCGCAGAAATAGCTAAAGCTGGTGATGACTTTTTAACAAAAGCAAATGTCGCATTAAGCTTCTTTAAAACTGCATTAGCATCAGCTGATAGCGAGATCTTAGATGAACTTGAAAAGAATGATCACTTTACAGCACTTATTCGTCAAGCAAAAATTCAAAAAGAACATCTCTTATCACCTGAAATTGAAAAAGTTTTAAGCCATTTTAGAGATGTTTTAAATGCCCCTTATGATATTTATACAAAGATGCGAGCTGGTGATTTCAAAATGGAATCTTTTGAGGTTGATGGAAAAACCTATTCTAACTCATTTGTTAGTTATGAAAATTTTTATCAAAATCATGAAAGCGCTGCTGTTAGAGAAAAAGCTTTTCGTTCCTTTTCAAAAGGTCTTCGCCTTCACCAAAATGCGGCAGCGGCAGCTTATCTTGCAAAAGTAAAAGCTGAAAAAATGATTTCTGATTTACGTGGCTATGATTCTGTTTTTGATTATCTTTTAGCCGAACAAGAGGTTGATAAATCTCTCTTTGATCGACAAATTGATTTAATCATGTCAGAATTTGGTCCTATTGCTCAAAAATTCCTCAAACATGTGGCCAAAGTAAATCACTTGGAAAAGATGACCTTTGCTGATTGGAAACTTGACATTGATAATGCCTTGAATCCTGAGGTCTCTAACGAGGATGCCTATGATTTGGTCATGAAATCAGTAGCTCCACTCGGAGCAGAATATGAAAAAGAAATCGCCCGATATCAGAAAGAACGGTGGGTTGATTTTGCAGCGAATGACCATAAAGATTCTGGAGGTTATGCCGCAGATCCCTATAAAGTTCATCCCTATATCCTTATGAGTTGGACAGGACGCATGTCTGATGTCTACACATTAATACATGAAATTGGACATTCAGGACAGTTTATCTTTTCCGATAATCATCAAAGTTACTTTAACACGCACATGTCAACTTATTATGTCGAAGCCCCTTCTACTTTTAATGAGTTACTCTTGTCAGATTATTTGGAAAATCAGTTTGAAGATGCCCGACAAAAACGTTTTGCATTGGCGCATCGCTTAACAGACACCTACTTCCATAACTTCATAACACATCTGTTAGAAGCAGCTTTCCAAAGAAAAGTTTATCAGTTAATTGAGGATGGTGGGACATTTGGAGCTGAAAAACTAAATGAGTTGATGAAGTCAGTATTGACCGAATTTTGGGGTGATGCTATTGAGATTGATGACGATGCTGCCTTAACTTGGATGAGACAAGCACATTATTACATGGGCTTATACAGCTATACTTATTCCGCAGGCTTAGTCATTTCTACTGTCGGCTATCTCAATTTAAAACAATCTCCTAGCGGAGCCCAAGATTGGCTTGACTTCCTCAAATCTGGTGGAAGCAAAACACCTATTGAAACTGCTCGACTTATCAAAGCCGATATTTCAACTGAAAAACCACTTAGAGATACCATTCAATTCCTTGATGATACTGTCAATCAAATCATTGCATATTCAAATGAGATTGTTGAAAATAGTTAAGAATTGTCCTGATAAAATAAAAAGCATCGTCAGAATTAGCCTTACGATGCTTTTGTTTCAATTACTTGACGCTATCTAAATAAAAGTATATGACATCACCCTTTTTTACTTGGAGTGCATCAGCTCCCTTTGAAGCCATCTTATCGTTTACTTTGAAAAACCAATACACTTGTTTCTTTTCATCTTGATGATAGTTATCAATGGCTTTAATAAACCCTTTTTCTTCTTTGACTTTATAGTTTTCCTTTAGAATTTCCATTACAGTATCCCCTTTTTGGAATGGGACTTTTTCGTCAATCGTATTGGTATCTTCCTTAACTATAAGTCTCACATAACCATCATTAGGCTTTTGATGCTTACTTGTATTTTGTCCATTTGAAGACGAACAAGCTACTAATAAAAAGCTAAAAAGCAAAAGACAAAGTGATTTAAAATAGTTTCCCATGGGCGAACCTCCTAAAAATGATGATAAAAATTGGATAAAAAAGAAGGGTAGAAAGGGCATGCATGAGGTTAAATGGCATACCAGCAAGAATATAGCTCCACCAAGGCATTTGATAGATTATGGTAAAGAAACTATCAATGATAATGCCATAAAACAATGCTAATAAAGCAGCAAAAAGGCACTGAAATAGCATTGCCTGTTTACCCATTTTTTTTGATAGAGGATAAAGAACATAGTGCCATAAGAATAAAATAAAACTAAAGGTCGTTATTTGCCAAAAAACCCATGGACCAAATCCTAATAAAAAGGAACTGGTCAGCATGCAGACTGACATGACTAAGATAGCTTCATAATAAGAACTTAAAATAGCTAATACTAAAAACATAGCCGTTACAGGTTGAATATTTGGCAAGTGTGAAAAGGTTAGCCGCAAAACAAAAGCTAAAGCGGCCAGTATGGAAATACGGGTTATCTGTTTAAGGGACATAACTATACTTTCTCGTTTTTTATCTATTATGACAGATTTTGAATGGCTTGACTAGCAAAATTTCATTTAAAAAGACTGTAAAATTAGATTATCTTAACACAAGATTAAGATAATCGAAAAAAAATACAATAAAATGTCAAAAATGGTGATGGTTTTGAGGTAAACTTTTATAAAAATGCAACAAGTGAATTGGAAGTTAAGCTTACTCATGTCCTTTTAAATTCCATTATCAAAAATTGAACCCTTTAGTTCTTAAAATGTAAGACAATATAAGAATATAGTTAGGAATTTTTGATTTTTTAAACCGTTTAGGGTACAATAACAATAATGAGAAGAAGAATTAAACCAATTGTTGTACTTGTTTTTTTTCTCTTATTTGCTCTTTTATTAATTATTGGTAAAACACATTCAGATCATTTGAAAGAAAAGGAACTCAAAATAGCAAAATCAAGTGTCCCAATAGTTTCAAGCAAAGAAGAAACAAAACCTTCCAGTACAACGGATACCGAAGAATTTATCTTAAATCCCATCGTGGATGTTTCTGGTTGGCAACTACCAAGAGATATTGATTACGATATCCTATCGAAAAACATTTCGGGTGCTATCGTTCGTGTTTTTGGTGGCTCCCAGATTACTTCAAAAAATAATGCCGCTTATACAACCGGTATTGACAAATCTTTCAAAACACATATTAAAGAGTTTCAAAAACGAAAAGTTCCTGTTGCTGTATACAGTTACGCATTAGGATCAAGCTCAGAAGAAATGAGAGCTGAGGCACGTGCCTTTTATAAAAATGCTTCTCCTTACAATCCAACATTTTATTGGATTGACGTTGAAGAGGCTACCATGAAGGATATGAATAAAGGTGTAAAAGCCTTTCGAGAAGAATTAGAACACTTAGGTGCTGAAAACATTGGCCTTTACATTGGCACTTATTTTATGCAAGAACAGAAAATTTCTACTGAAGGCTTTGACGCCATTTGGATTCCAACATATGGAAGTGACTCAGGCTACTATGAAGCGGCACCAAACACTGATTTAGATTATGATTTACATCAGTATACCTCACAAGGTTACCTCCCAGGTTTTAACAACCCACTTGATTTAAATCAAATAGCTGTTACAAAAGATACCAAATCAACTTATGAAAAACTTTTTGGTAAACAATAAAGGAGACCTTTTTGGTCTTTTTTTATTGAAAGAATGCCTTTCCTTGACAAAACACTTTCAACTCGATTATAATGAACAAAGTAAAAATAATATATTTCACAAAGGAGTGCTTCCGCTGAGATCGCATTTGCGAAATCCTAAATACCTGATCTTGTTAATACAAGCGTAGGGATTGTGATCTTGATATTCATTATCATCTTGAATTTCAGGCTCTTTTTGTGAAGAAAAGGAGTTTTTTTATATGTCTCAATTTAATCTTCGATCTTTAACTGAAATGGCTATCATGACTGCATTAGCTCTTGTCTTAGATAAGCTAGTCTTGTTTACAATGCCACAAGGCGGCTCTGTTTCTTTAGTTATGTTACCGATTATCATCGTTGCCATCCGTTGGGGAATTGTTGAGGGAATTGTAACTGGATTATTAGTTGGCTTGATTCAGTTATTCTTTGGTGGCTATTTCCTAAATATTGCTCAGGTATTCTTGGACTATATTGTTTCTTATGCAGGCATTGGCTTGGCTGGAATGTTTTCAGCTTCCATCAAAGAAACTCCATCTTCTAAGAAACTAATAGGACTCATTTCCCTTGCTACACTAGTTTCTGCATTCTTCCGTTTCATCGGTAACTTCTTGTCCGGTATCATTTTTTACGGATCCTATGCACCAAAAGGTACTCCCGTTTGGATTTATTCATTAACTTACAATATGAGTTATATTATTCCGTCAGCAATTTTAACCATTGTTGTTATGATACTCTTAGCCAAAGCAATGCCAAAACTGTTTGAGAAATAAGGTTGTTCTCAAACACTAACCTTTAATGAAGCAATAAAAAATGGTATAATTACGGTATTATACCATTTTTTATGTATTATTTAGGAAAGTCAAATGGCCAAAAAAACAAAATTAAAGAAAACACTTGTTGAACAAATTTTAGAAAAAGAGAGTATTCCCTTTGAAAGTTTAAGTCTAAACGCATTAAAAAATGAGATTCCTACTGATGTGTCATCCTCGGATATTTTTAAGACCCTAGCCTTAAAAGGGGATAAAACTGGACCCGTTATTGGCATTTTACCAATCACCGAACATCTCTCTGAGAAAAAATTAGCCAAACTTTCTGGCAATAAAAAAGTCGTCATGATTCCTCAAAAAGACTTGCAAAAAACAACAGGTTACATTCATGGTGCTAATAATCCTGTTGGCATTAGACAAAAACACAACTATCCTATTTTTATAGACATTTCTGCAATCGAGAAGAAAGAAATGATTGTTTCTGCTGGAGAAGTTGGCAGATCTCTGAAAATTGATAGTCAACTACTAGCTGAATTTGTTAAGGCAGAATTTGCTGATATTAAGGAGTAATCAATGCGTTTTATTGGAAATACTATTTGGTTTGTTTGTTCAGGTCTCTGGGCATGGGTGTCATGGTCACTGGTCGGTTTACTTTTCTGTCTGACGATTGTAGGTTTTCCTATTGGAGTACAATGTTTTAAAATAGCCAATTTTGGATTATTCCCTTTTGGAAAAGAAATACTTATTGGACAGTCTGGAACAAGTTTAGTTCTTAATCTCATATGGATTCTTGTATTTGGATGGCAATTAGCCATTGTTCATCTAACGTCTGCTTTCATTTTATGTGTTACTGTTATCGGAATTCCCTTTGCTATGCAATCTCTTAAATTGGCTAAAATAAGCTTGTTTCCTTTTGGATCTCAAATTTATTCTAAGTAGAAAGGAAAGTATCATTGATGAAACTGTATTTTATACGACATGGTAAAACACAATGGAATTTAGAAGGCCGTTTTCAAGGTTCCAATGGGGATTCTCCCTTATTAGACGAATCCATACATGAGATTAAAATTCTTGGAAATCGTTTAAAAGAGATTCCCTTCGATGCTATTTACTCAAGTGATTTAAAAAGAGCAAAAGACACGGCTCAATTACTGGCTGAAGCTGCAGATTTCTCTCTACCAATCACTTATTCAAGCGCATTGAGAGAATGGCATCTTGGAAAATTAGAAGGGGCTAAAATAGCGACTATGTCAGCAATATACCCTAGTCAAATGACTGCATTTAGACATAACCTAGCTAAATTCAATGCGAGCCAATTTGATGCTGAAACGATCTATCAAACGACAAATCGTGTCAAAAATGTTATTTATTCATTAAAAGATCAGCCTTTTGAACATGTCTTGATTGTCGGACACGGCGCAAACCTCACTGCTACCATTCGATCATTATTAGGTTTCGAACCTGCTCTTTTAAGAGCATTAGGTGGTTTAGATAATCTTAGCTTAACCATTTTAGAAACAGAAGACTTTCAAAAATTTGATTGTCTTTTATGGAACGATAAGTCTTATTTGGAAGATAATATCCATTAAAAAAATCTTTAGATAGACTCTAAAGATTTTTTTAATTTGCGTATTTCATACGTAAGACTTTTTCCTGGGCCTTTGTCAGTCTTAAAAGCATGACAACTTTATCAATACTCATGTTGCTCTCAAGAAGACGCTCAGCAGCCATCATGAGTCCGTTATTCAAGCCCATCTCAAGGACTGGATTTTTCTTATCATTGACGTCAAAAATAAATTTATTATCAGGCAAATCAAATAAAACTTTTACAGCACCAAACAGTTGTTCAAAGTTATCAATGGCCACATCATATACTGGTTTTGTTCCTGGTCTCAAGGTCCTTCCTCTATGATTAAACCACATAGAATGCCAACCACCATTAAAGGCCCCCATAATATCATTGTCGTAAGAATCGCCGACATAAAGGGTTGTTTGAGGGTTCATATCAAATTGTTCAGCTGCTAAGTTAAAAATTTCTTTTTCCGGTTTTTGAAAACCTGTTGCTTGACTAACAATGACCCTTTTGGGATCAACATAGTCATAAAGACCTAGTTTTTTGACTTTTTTTAATTGATGTTCTGTCGGACCATTTGTAATAATTCCCATTGGAACACCTTTTGATTTCAAGAAATCTAATGTCATTCGCATTTCATCCAACATGGTAATATTTTGGAGTTCATCCTCATAAACAACTTGAAATGCTTTTCCTGCCTCTTCATCAATTTCAGGGTGACCAAATTCAAGCAAAGTCTCACGACAACGCCAATATCGGAAATAATCCGTTGTCCACTCTCCGGCCATAACTCTTGGAAAACCAATATCCGAGTAATGTCTGAAACGAATATAAGCTTGATTGATAAAAGACATATCGAATTCTGGAAAACATTTTTCCATGGCAATTCGATAAGGGGCTTGTTGATCGTAAATGGTATCATCAACATCAAAAACAATAGCTGTTATCATGAGTCTCTTTTCTTTTCTAATTTTTTATACTTTGTTATTATACTATTTTTAACAAAGCATTTCAAACTACCATTTTTCATCATATTTTTCCACTTTTGATTGCTTTTAAAGTGGAAAATGGTATGTACTAAGCCTTATTTTATGTTACAATAAAAGGGAATATTTATTGGAGGACACCATGTCAAACGAACACATTGAAGAATTAAATGATCAACAAATTGTACGTCGTGAAAAAATGGTCGCTTTAGCAGAACAAGGAATCGATCCTTTTGGAAAACGCTTTGAGCGTACTGCTACTTCTGCCGAATTAATCAACCAATTTGCTGATAAATCAAAAGAAGAATTACATGACTTAGAAGAAACTGCTATCATTGCTGGTCGCCTTATGACCAAACGTGGTAAAGGAAAAGTTGGTTTTGCCCATATCCAAGACAGAGATGGTCAAATTCAAATTTATGTCCGTAAAGATGCCGTCGGTGACGAAAATTATGAAATCTTTAAAAAAGCAGATTTAGGAGATTTCCTAGGTGTTGAAGGTGACATTATGCGTACTGATATGGGAGAACTCTCTATCAAGGCAACAAAATTAACGCATCTATCAAAAGCCTTACGCCCACTTCCAGAAAAATTCCATGGATTAACGGATATTGAAACCATATACCGTAAACGTCATCTAGACCTTATTTCAAATCGTGACAGCTTTAATCGCTTTGTTACACGTTCTAAAATGATTTCTGAAATCCGTCGCTATTTAGATGGACTTAACTTCTTAGAAGTTGAAACACCAGTTCTCCATAATGAGGCAGGGGGCGCTGCTGCTCGTCCATTTATAACACATCATAATGCTCAAAATATGGATATGGTATTGCGCATTGCAACTGAACTTCATTTGAAACGTCTTATTGTCGGTGGAATGGAACGGGTTTATGAAATTGGTAGAATCTTCCGTAATGAAGGTATGGATGCTACCCATAATCCTGAATTTACATCGATTGAAGTTTACCAAGCTTATGCAGATTTCCAAGATATCATGAACTTAACAGAAGGTATTATTCAACACGCCGCTAAAGCCGTTAAAGGTGACGGTCCGATTGAATATCAAGGTCAAGTTATAAAGATTAATGAACCTTTCAAACGCATCCATATGGTTGATGCTATTAAAGAAGTTACAGGTGTTGATTTCTGGAAAGAAATGACAGTGGAAGAAGCCATTCAGTTAGCACAAGAAAAACATGTCCCATTAGAAAAACATTTTACTAGCGTCGGACATATTATCAATGCATTCTTTGAAGAATTTGTTGAAGAGACTTTAATTCAGCCAACCTTTGTTTTTGGTCATCCAGTTGAAGTTTCACCTCTAGCTAAGAAAAATCCAGAGGATAATCGTTTCACCGACCGTTTTGAATTGTTTATTGTCACTAAAGAATATGCCAATGCCTTTACAGAATTAAATGATCCAATTGACCAGCTGTCACGTTTTGAAGCTCAAGCGCAAGCAAAAGAGCTTGGGGATGATGAAGCTACTGGTATCGATTATGATTTCGTAGAAGCACTTGAATACGGAATGCCACCAACTGGTGGACTTGGAATTGGTATTGACCGACTTTGTATGTTGCTAACAGATACAACTACAATCCGTGATGTCCTCCTTTTCCCAACGATGAAATAAAGAAAAAGCTATTCAATCTTTTGAATAGCTTTTTTGATATAATTAACATAGTTGATTCGGAAGGAAATAGTTTATTGTCACAAAAGATTATTTTATGCAATCGCTTATACAATCAAGGTCTCATCGAGCCCTTAAGTTCACCTCTTGATGTTCTTCATAAAACATTGGGTATTCAAGCTCAATATATTAACCATGCCCTTTTTAATATTTACAATCGTTTACCACAAAGCTATCCATTTGCTTTCAAAGAATTAGCTGACACTAGCATCTTGGCATGGGGTCAAAGACAAACTTATCATTTTTATGATTATAAGGATTGGAAAAATATCTGTCAGCTATTATCTAAACAAAGTCTTTGGCCACAAAAGTTTCTTAGCGATCAAGGTATTGACTTAGACCAACACAGTGCACTTTTAGAAGAACTCTTACAAGAACCACTTTCTCGTACAGCCATTTTAGAAGCCTTCGGCGAAAAAGGTAAAACCCTATTTCAATGGAGTGCACTGTTTTTATTACATTCAAGGCAAGGTCACCTTTATCATAAGTGGGCAATAGATGCTAAGGATCGATTGGTTTTTTGGGATCAAGAAACTATAATAGCTAGTCAAAAACAAAGTCTTATCGATACTTATTTTAAGGCTTACGGGCCTGCTACTCTCTCAGATTTAGGTCATTTTTTGGGAATGTCAAAGACTGAAGTTGGACATTTTGATCTCAGCCATTTCCAACAAATCACTTATAAAAATAAAATCTTCTATTATCATGAACTTAATGAACAGTTAAGTCTTCCTAAGTTACTTATTCTAGGGAAATTTGATCCACTTCTCGTTTCATATCATGACAAAGAAATTATCATTGACCCTAAATACCATTCTTTGGTTTGGAAAAAAGCTGGTCAGATAGCTGCAATCATCTTAAAAGAAGGTCAATTTCAAGCGACATGGACATTCCGTAAAAGCACTTCTAGTATCAGCTTTTCAGTGTCATCATTAACAGAATTCAATAAAAGTGAAAAAGCCTACATTGAAAAATCGTTCCTTGCTTTCTCTAGTCAAATGGGTTTAACCTGTCAAAAAATCACTTATCAGAATCTCTAGACAATCTAACTGCCACTGATTAATTTTTCACGATATGTGTCAGATACCAGATTAAAACTGTCATCACTGTGGACAAGATAATTGTTATGAAAAGTGCCAGTAATTGAACGAATAAAACCTTTGGTTCACAGACAATGACTAATAAAGAGCCAGTAAGACCACCTATACCATTCATCACAAAAGAGTCTACAACATCATCGATACCAGATTTTTCTTGAAACCATAATGCGACAAGATAAGTTGCTAGTACTGCAAAAGTACAGATACCAGCCATCTCAATAGTTTGAAGATACCCAACTCCAGCGGTACTTGATACCAAGCCCACCAAAATACCGTTGAGTAATCCAGATGCTGAAGGCACTTTTTTCAAACTCATATCTAATAAAGCCCAGGTTAAACCTCCACAACAAATGGCTATTAAGGTATTTAAGAATGCCTTGATGGCAACATCATTCAAGCTACCAGCTGGCCCCATATTAAATCCAAACCAACCTAGACTAATCATCACCATGCTGATAAATTGCCATTCGATTCTATCATGCCCTTGATGATGATAGGGCGATTTCCCTATTTTTTTAGCTAAAATTAAACTGGAAAGCCCTGCTGAGAGGTGCACAACCATACCACCTGAAAAATCTTTTACCCCCAAAATAGCTAAAATACCTCTGGGATTCCAAAAGAGATAAACCAAAGGACCATAAACGAATAAAATCCATAATACTACGATTGCTGTTAAACGCATACTTGATATACGATCGATGACAGAACCAAATAGCATGACTACTGCGTACAAACAAAAACACAGTCGGAAAATAAGATCAAGTATCCTATGAGGGTCTGGTGATTTTTGGAAAAAAGAGAAAGGATTTCCATCCCCAAGGCAAAGGTTATAGACAAGGGCAATCCAAGTTAAAGTACTGATTAATATCATGAGTACAAATTGATAGATGATTTTTTCTTCAACCTTGGGATTCAAGGAAGCAAAATAGTAACTTGCTACACCAAAAATCATTAACCACATCACTAATATACAAATGCAAATAAACATCTCTACCTCTTTCTTTACAAAAAAATCTGATTTTGTTACACTAATATAGTTAACTGGTTAAGTATATGATGTCATGAACCTTTTTGTCAAGGAGAAAGAAATGGAAAACTATAAGATTATAATTATTGGAGCAGGAGCTGCCGGAATTGGCTTCGGAGCTTGTCTGAAAAAATGTGGAATCGATGATTTTGTGATTTTAGAAAAAGGAGTAATTGGAGATAGCTTTCTGAAATGGCCTAAGACAACGCAATTTATTACGCCATCATTTACAAGTAACGGCTTCGGTTTTCCTGATTTAAATGCTGTTATAGCTGATACATCACCTGCATTTTCCTTTAAGAAAGAACATTTGAATGGAATGGAATATGCCCAACATCTACAATTAGTAGCTTCTCATTATGACTTACCTATTAAGTTGAAAACATTAGTTACAAGTATCGCTAAGGAAAATAACCACTTTCGTGTTGAATGTGATCAAGAAATTTACAATGCAACCTATCTCATAATAGCAAGTGGTGAGTTTCAAAACCCAAATCAAGCTGGTATAAAGGGAGCTGAATTAGGCATTCATTATGGTAATGTTGAACATTTTCATGTAAAATCCGATGATCCATTTATTATTATTGGTGGAAATGAGAGTGCTTGTGATGCTCTGACGCATCTAGCATATTTAGGCAATGAAGTCCACCTATTTACTGAAGACTTTGGTCAAAAGGCGGGGCATCCCGATCCAAGTATCTCCTTATCTCCCATTACCAAGGAAAGATTACACCATATTCAAACAAATCCTCAATATCGTGTTACCATAACTGAAAAGAAGAAAGCTAGACTTATTGAAGAACTTAACAATAGTTATCAAGTTACATTTTCAGATGGATCAACAGCAATAAGTAAACACAAGCCTATTTTAGCCACTGGATTTTTGAACACTTGTCATGATATTGGCGGACAGCAAATTTTTAACTACGACAAAAACCTACTTCCATTAGTATCCGAAAAAGACGAATCAACAATTCTATCAAACTGCTTTTTAATTGGACCAAGTCTAAGACAGAAAGATACCATTTTTTGCTACATTTACAAATTTAGACAAAGATTTGTACCATTGATTTGTGAAATCGCAAAGCGTGAAAATATTAGGATTGACCAAGAAATACTAACTTGGTTTAAAAAGAATAACATGTTCCTAGATGATTTAGAGTGTTGCCATGTTCGTTGTGATTGCTAAAAGAAAATTTTGAGAGCTTTGTGATACAATAGAATAAAATTCGTTAAGGAGCAAGCTATGAAAAAGGAACACATTAGTTATCTATCAGCCGCTATTTTTATTCTATATGGCCTATTTAGTCATAAATTCATTTTTATCTTTTTAGGGTGTGCTTTAGCTTTGATTGGTTTAGCAGACCATTATAAAAATAAAAAATAACTCCCTTAGGAGTTATTTTTTGGCTTATTTTGTTTTGTAAGCATGCGTGAAGTCTACATCAAGTCCTGTCGAATTACGAACCAAGCCTTTGATTTTAGGATTTTGGAGTCCTTCATTGGATAGATTATAAAGTGGGCTATAGTGAGCACCTTCATATAAAGCTTTTTCAGCATCTTTATAATCATCAGCTGCTGCATCTTTATCAAGTGCATCTGTTGTTAAAGCTTTTTGATAAGCTGCATCATATTCTGGACTGTTAATTTTTCCATAGTTATAGTCTGATGTTGATGTGAACAATCCATAGAATGTGGATCCTTCTGGATAATCTCCACCCCAACTTACAAAGGCAATATCAAAATTTTGTTCTGATGTATCTTTTAAACGTTGTTTAAAGGTTACAAATTTTTCTTCTAGAGTGAAACCTGGCAAGTTTTTCTCCCATGCTTCTTTTAAGTAGTCAACTGCTGCTTTTTTAGCTGGATTATCAGAGTCAGCCAAGAGGGTTAACGTTAATTTATCTGTACCAAGTTCAGCAAGGCCTTCTTTAAAAAGCTTAGCCGCTTTTTCTTTGTCGTAAGTATAAGGTTGAGCTGTATGTTCAGCTAAATCTGTTCCATCTGATAAAGTTGAAAGACCATATGGTACCAAGGTTTTTGCTGCTTTAGAACCTGTATCAACTGCTGCTTTGACTAAAGCTTCCCGATCAGTTGCTAGGTTAAGGGCTTGACGAATTTTAAGGTTACTTAATGCCTTTACATTACCTGTTTCATTATAAACAAGGTAGTCAGCTCGAGCTTCTGCAATCTTAACATTATCTTTGTTATTTTTATTGGCGTTATAAATAGCTGATGTAGCAGAGATATTAGCAAAGTCAAGCTGTCCTTGTTTATACATTTGTACCGCTGTATCAGGTTTTTTGACAGCTTGTACCTTAACAGTTTTTGTTTTTACATTCTTAGCATCCCAGTAGTATTTATTTTTGACAAGTTTGAAACTACCGCTAGTTCCATTCCAATTTGAAACTTTATAGGGTCCAGAATAAAGAAGTTTTTCAGAGTTTGTTCCATAATTTTTACCTTCTTTTTCAACAAATGATTTCTTCTGTGGAACAAAATTAGAGAATGAAAGGAGGCTTTCAAATTGTGGAGCAGGGGTTTCTAAAGTAAAAATAACTTTATTCCCTTCAGCTTTTACTCCAAGTTTTGACAAATCTGTTTCTTGTCCAGAAATAATCTTATCGGCATTTAAGAGATGAGCATCTGTTGTAAGATAGGCGTATTCTGATGCTGTTTTAGGATCCACCATACGTTGCCATGTGTAAACAAAATCATCAGCAGTTAAATCACTACCATCTGACCATTTTAGTCCGTCACGGAGTGTTGCAGTATAAGTCTTGCCATCTTTTGAAA
Organism: Streptococcus uberis; assembly: GCF_900475595.1. NCBI lineage: Bacteria > Bacillati > Bacillota > Bacilli > Lactobacillales > Streptococcaceae > Streptococcus > Streptococcus uberis. The sequence goes on along the minus strand of NZ_LS483397.1, from coordinate 604,265 downwards.
TATCGACTTTTGTTGCAAGATCAGGTTGTAATTTACCATTTTTGCCAACGCGAAGTAAATTACTACCAGAATTTCCAATAGCCATAGCTGAATAACGGTCCGTATTTTTAGAAACATCTAAGGTAATGATTTCTGTTGGTGTATACCAGTTAATAACATCACTCGATTCACTATTACCAGAAGCACTTTTTGTTCCACAGGCTACCAAAGTTGTAGCACTTATAACCAACAATCCTAAACTAGAATATTTTTTCAAATTCTTCATAACGACTTCTCCTAAAATTTTATAAACCCTCTTGGATAAGGTTATGCTATCAATCATATCACTTGATTTTTAAATTGTCAAACTATTTAGAATATTTTTTACCTTGTATTTTTATTTGTATAATAAAGTATAAAAAACTACTGATAAGTTTTCTTACCAGTAGCTTTTTCCCTAATTTTTAAAAGCTTTTACAATTTTATCAAATTCTTCATTCGTTAATGTAATACCTTTACCCATTTTTGTGTGGTCAGGGCTCCAAGTGCGAATGTCCCATTTCGCTTCTGCTCCATTAAATGAGACGCGGTTAAGCTCTTTGGTCCATCCCTTTTCACTCTCTGATAGTGTCAGTAGATGTTCTTCTATTTTAAAAGAAAATTCTGCCATATAATCCTCCTTATCTCTTTATTCGAAAAAATGATTTTTCTTTGCATTTTTTTACGATTAAGGTAAAATACTATAAAACCATTTTATCAATTTTTGAGGAATAGCGCCATGAAATCACTGTTACATTACTTTAAAATCCATTTAGTGAATTTTATTGAAAACTCTCCTACTGAAAAAAAGTCGATTTCCTTATACTCTAATCAAATGATAGCTACTATTTCAAAAGCAACATTAGAGCAAACCCCAGTACATATTATCTCCAATTCTGAAAGTTTCACAGGACAGATTGTCCATTATGATAAAGAGAAAAGAAGACTTATTTTAAATAATCAATCAAAAAATTTATCAACAGTTATCGAGCTAAAAGATATTCAAAAAATTAGTCTTTTGCCTATCAAAAGATAAAATCCCATAAAAAAGCTCTAGCATTTGAAATGACTCCCTAAGGTATGATCTTTCCTCAAACCTTCAGTAATCACGACAAATCTAGAGCTTTTCCATTAAGCTTTGGCTCTCACAGTACGACTTTTACCGTCCTTTTGGTATAAATTAACTAGACCTTCTTTTCGGGCACGTATCATATCGCCTGCTTTAACAGAATTTGGTAATTTAATGGTTAAAAGTGCCATCGGGTTTGGTGCACGGTCAATCTTGTTGCCATTTTCATCATGTAAATCTTGCACAATGGTTTCAAAATGACGGAAACCTGGGCCATAGAATTCAATGTGATCACCTTCATGAATAACATTACGCTGTCTCACAGTAGCAATCATCGTTGAGGAATCAAAATCAACAACTTCGCCAACAAATTTATATTGTGGAATTTTACGACGAGCACCAAAGAGTTGTTCATTTTCAGTTGGTGTTCCGTAATAAAAACCAGTAGCTAGTTCTCTTTGTGCAACTTTCCAAAGTTCATCAATTAAATCATCTTTGATGGCATAAAACTTCTCTGGACTTTCCATATAGGCATCTACAGCTGCTTTATAGCAGTTGGTAACCGTCGAAACATAGTGAATTGATTTCATACGGCCTTCAATTTTTAAACTATCCACTCCGTTTTCGATTAAGTCTGGAATATGTTCAATCATACACATATCAACTGATGACATCGAATACTCCTCAGGGATTTCACCCTGTAAGGATTTTCGCTCGCTTCCAAAAGGCATATCATAAAGGTCATATTTCCAACGGCAAGATTGTGAACAGCCCCCACGATTGGCATCCCGGTGACTCATATGATTAGATAAGACACATCGACCAGAATAAGAGATACACATGGCACCATGGACAAAAGCCTCAATTTCCACTTGAGTCCGTTTTCGAATTTCAGCCAACTCAGCCATATTAACTTCACGAGCTAATACGACACGTGTTAAGCCCATTTCTTTCCAAAATTCAAAGGTTTCGTAATTAGTAGAAGATGCTTGGGTAGATAGATGAATCTCTAAACCAGGTGCTTCGGTTGAACAAATAACAATCAATGCCGGGTCAGAAACAATGACAGCATCCAAGCCCATATCACGCAATTGTCTGAACCATTCGCCAGCTCCCAGTTCATTTCCTTCGTGGGTAACCATATTTGCAGCAACATAGACCTTTGCATTTCTAGCATGGGCATAATCAATGCCTTCTTGTAACTCTTCCATTGAGAAGTTACCTGCTCTGCTTCTTAAGCCATAGGCCTGACCACCAACAAAGACAGCATCAGCACCGTAATCAATAGCAACTTTTAGTTTTTCAAGGGTTCCTGCAGGTGATAAAACCTCAGGTCGTTTTTTTAATTGTGACATTTTTTATTCTTTCTATTTTCAAGATAGTGTGATAAAAAGTGATAGTGGATTTCATGATTAGTGTCGGTAGCTCTTGAAATAGCAAAACTTTTTCTACCAAACAGTCTAAACTTCTATTTTACAGTATCCGGATCAAATTCGTAAAAACCAGTATCTAACCCTCTGCCTTTTGGATGTAAGGCTTTGACTTTTTGATTCAGATCATCAGCTAATTGACTTGACCATTGATCTGACAGAAGACTTTCTTTAGCTTTCATAAATAATTGACAGATGGCGACGAAGTCATCACCTGGACAATAGATACCATCTAGCTTCCAATGGCATAAACCATGGTCATACAGTTGATCTAACTTGGTCATCATATCAATATCATTATTCATGAAAATATGTGTTCCATGATTATCTTGATAGATGGAATAATGACTTTCAGAATCACCTGGTTCCGCTAAGAAAAGTCCTCTCTCACGGGTAACTTCATCATCTATGTGGGTAAAATGGTAATAATTTTCTAAAAGTGGACGTTTAGAGTGATGAATGACTGATGCCCCGTAAACAAGTACTTCTGCTGGAAATTCTAAATTTTCAGCTAAAGTAAATAATTCAGCAGATGGAATTTCTCTTGCTAATACTGTCTCAACTGCACCATGCTTCCCCCAAAAATTAACTTGTCTACTTGATGTTACGAAAACAGAAGTATCATAAATGAGTTTAAAGTTATAGCCATCCCTTTTATTGACATAAAAAAGACCCGCATCCCCTACAACAAGATAATCAACTTGAATTTCCTTCATTAATTCTAAGAAAGGCTTGATATTATCCATCATATCTTGATGCATCAGGGCATTACAAGCAACTGTTAACTCTTTTCCAGCTTCGTGGACTAAATGAGCGATTTCTTTCAACTCATCAGTTGAAAAGTTATGAGGTAAACGCAAACCATAGTTTGCTTCCCCAACGTAAATGCGATCAACGCCAATAGCTAAAAGCTTTTTAACTTGTTCAATGCTTTCAGCTGTTGCGGTTATAATAATTTTATTCATATCTGCAATATTATATCAAATTTTCAGGATATTAGGAGCACATTTCTTGTAAAAAATGAGAAATTGTGCTTATTTTTTCACTTTTTTTAAAATAGGATGACAAAAGTTTTTTTTTATGTTAGAATGATTTAGTATCCCAATAGAAAGGAGAGGACTATGCCAGCTCAATTGAAGAAAAACTATGAGTTTGAAGAAAACAATAGTTATCTTGAACAAGAACCTAAATACCAAGATTTTCAAGAAATCAATTTTGAGAGTACTAAACTACAAGAATTATTTTTCTTTGCTCGTGTTGCTATTTTTAGTTTAGTCAGTGTTTTCTTTGCATTCGTCCTTCTCGCAATTAATTTTGCACCTGTTTGGGCCTTTCTATTTTCAAGTCTGATGAGTTTTGGTATTACAATACTCATTTCTAAATCAGTTCATTCATTCTTATCATAAAAATACTGGAAAGATTTCCAGTATTTTTTTATGTTTAAAAATGATTGTCTAAATCATTCGTTTCTGATTTTACTTCTTCTGATTTGGAGCTTATTTCCGACGACAAGTTTTCCTCTGTACTTGTCAATTCTGATTGGCTGATAATTGGAACATCTTCTTTTGGATCTGTATAGTCGAAGATAATATCCTCTTCTGATAGGTTAACTTCCGTTTCAGAAGTATTTTCAGATTTATCGGCAAATGTTTGACTAGCTTGTTTCACAAATTGGTTTGTTTTTTCTTTGACCGTTTCAAAAACTTGCTCAGGCGTTATATCACCATTTTCAAATTTTTGCTTATAATCATAGAATGTTTCTTTAGCAAGATGGCTATACTCCTGACCTTTATCTTTTGCCATTTGATGATATTCTTCAGGATTTTCTTTATAAGCTTCGAAGGCTTTTTCAGCTCTTGCTTTGATTTCTTTACCTTTTTCACTACTTAAGAAATAGGCTGTTGCTAAGCCGGTTGCCGTACCAATTACTAATGACTTCAATAATTTACCCATTATTTTTCTCCTTTTTTATTAAAAATTTTGGAAGCAACTTTACCTACAATTGCTGCTTTACTAACTGAAGATACATTACTTGAAGCATTGCGAGCTTTTTGTCCCAAATCTCGAGCATGTACATTTAAATCAGAGACACTTTCAGATAAGTCTGCAATAGCAACAAATAAGGGATCTATCGTTGAGACTTTGCCATTAACATCTTCGACTAATACATTGGCTTTAGCTAAAATCTCATTCGTTTGATATAAGGTGACATTGACATCACTTGTTAAAATAGAGATCGTTTTCTTCGTTTCATCAATAGTTTCTGATACTTTTTTCAAAACGATAATCAAAAAGATAACCAGTGCCACAAAGGCTAATGCAATAATAATAAGTGAGATTCCGACTAAATCCATAAATTTCTCCTTTTCCTTATTCTTGATAATAAGGGATTCCCTTTTGGCGTCGTCTTAGAATGACGAATACAATACCTAAGATAATTAAGACAATTGAAACGATTTGTGAAACTCTAAGTCCAATAAAGATCAGACTATCTGTTCGCATCCCTTCAATGACAAATCGACCAATACCATACCATATGAGATAAAATGCCAATACCTCACCTTCTAATAAAAGTTTCTTCTGACGTCTAAGATAACAAATGATAGTAAAACCAATGATATTCCAGACAGATTCGAATAAAAAGGTTGGCATACGATAATGACCATCAATAAACATTTGTTTTTGAATAAAACTTGGTAAATAAGGCAATGCTTTAACAACTCGGCCATAAGCTTCCTGATTAATAAAATTCCCCCATCTTCCAATTGCTTGGGCTAGCATAAGACCTGGAGCAATAATATCTAGAAAACGAATGGGGTTCAAAACCTTATAATAACAATAAATGAATAAGACAATTGCACCAGTTATTAAACCACCATAAATCGCTATGCCTCCATTCCAAATGGCTAATAATTCATTTAAATGTTTGGAATAGTAGGACCATTCAAAAATGACATAGTAAAGGCGCGCTCCAACAATAGCAATTGGGAAAGCAATAATAATAAAATCAATGACATCATCACTTGTCATTTTTTTTCGTGGCGCTTCTTTACTTGAAAGATAGACTGCCAAAACGAGGCCGGTCATGATACATAAGGCATACCAATGGATAGCAAATGGTCCAATCTGAATGGCAACAGGATCTATCATTTCATCTCCTCATTTCTACTTATGAGGTTGGTGAGGCGTTCTTCAAAGGTTTTAGTAGCATCGAACCCCATTTGTTTAGCACGATGATTCATTGCTGCTGCTTCAATAACAACTGAAACATTTCGTCCTGTTTTAACTGGGATACGAATGCGAGGAACTTTAACTCCTGCAAATTCTACTTCTTCATGTCCATTTCCGAGACGGTCAAAGACTTTTCCAGCTTCAAAATTTTCTAAGTAGATTGCCAGTTGGACTTGAGAAGAATCTTTTACGGCACTTGCTCCGTATAGAGACATGACATCTATAATGCCGACTCCACGTATTTCAAGGAGATGCCGTAATATTTCTGCCGGTTCACCCCAAAGCGTTTCCTCATCTTTGGCATAGACATCCACGCGATCGTCTGCTACTAAGCGATGCCCACGTTTCACAAGTTCTAAACCTGTTTCACTTTTACCAATACCGGAGTCCCCTTGAATGAGAACTCCCATGCCATAAATATCCATTAAGACACCATGTACACTCGTTCGTTCAGCAAGTAAAGCATCCAAATAATAGGAAATACTTCCAGAAAGTCGACTTGTGGAAATTTTACTTCTTAAGAGTGCAATGCCTTCTTCTTCAGCAGCTTTTACCATTTCTTCTGGAATAGGTAAATCTCTGGAAACAATGACAGCTGGTGTGTCTTTTTTAAACATTTCTCTTAAAACAGAATAACGGTTATGAGCAGTCATTTTGGTCATGTATGACCATTCTTTCATACCGAATAACTGAATCCGTTCTGGGGAATAATAATCAAAATAACCTGTCATTTCAAGTCCGGGACGAGAGATGTCTGATGTTGTAATTTCTTTTTCTAACAATTGATCGTTAGCATAAATAATCTCTAATTTTAATCGTTCAATGAGCTTTTTTACCGTAACAGTCATATTTTCTCCTTTTTCATATTATAACACATAATCCAAAGTAAACTGTTAGAAAGACATCTAAAATAAAGCTTTTCTAGCTAAAGAAAGAAGAATCCTTATTGCAAGTAATAAGGATTCTAGTCATTTGTATTAAAAGCACTTCTTTAAATGTCCTGTTTACCATTAAAGAAGAAATTTGTGATACTCTCACCAGAACCAACCATCTTCTTCGTCGTCATTAATGACGTCAGCATTTTTACGACGTCTTGACCCATTGCCATTTTTATTGGCGATTAAATCTTCTTTATAAGGTAAAAAAATGGCTAAAAGGATATATATCAGAACCCCAAAACCTGAAAAATAAATGACTAAGGCTGCGAAAACACGCGCTAGGGGTAAATCCCAGCCATATTTATCTGCTAAACCTGCAACAACACCAGCTAAAAGTCTGTTTTTTCTTTGTTTATAAAACTTACTTTCCATGGTACTCTCCTCTTTTATTCAATATCATTATTATAGACCCATACATAGTAAAATAAATCAGTCTTTCGACTGATTTATTTCTTTTAAGTGTCCTCTGCAATAACCACAAACATATTTTTGTAGGTTGATTCTCCGTTGACGTTTATAGCAATGCCCACATTTCTGGCAACGATAGTTAATGCTTCCCCGCTCTTTTGTGCTTCTCGGTGCATAGCGAAGTCCATCCACTTCTTTTAATAACCTTTTAAAGTCTAGATCCTTATGCTGATAACCTTTGCCTTCAAAGTAGAGATGATAGTGACAAAGCTCATGTCTAACGATTCGTCGAAAGGTCTCTTGGCCAAATTCTTGAAACATTTTGGGGTTAAAATCTAGATGTCCATCTTTAGGAAAAAAGCGTCCTCCAGTTGTTCTGAGTCGCTTATTCCAATAAGCATGATGCTTAAAAGGTTTACCGAAGTCTTCTAGTGAAACTTCATTGACGTAATCAGTGAGATTCATTTGGTGCTAATAAACTCAAATTAACTTTGTGTCTGTCCAAATCGATTTTTGAGACCCAAACAGTGACCAAATCCCCCACAGAAAGGACCTGGCTTGGATGGTTAACAAAAGTCTTACTCATTTCTGAGATGTGAATAAGTCCATCTTCATGTACACCGATATCAACAAAAGCTCCGAAATCAACAACATTGCGAACAGTGCCTTCCAGTTTTTGACCAATTTCCAAATCTTTTAAATCTAAAATATCCTGACGTAGGACAGGAGCTTGGAAATCATCCCTTAAGTCTCTACCTGGTTTTAACAAATCCTTGATAATATCTTTGAGTGTTTCCTCACCTAGACCAATTTGATTTGCCATTTGTGGGATTTGAACAGATTTCAAGACAACTTTCGCACGATCATCCAATTCTTCAATGTTTAGTTGTTTTAATAATTCTTTGACTGCAGGATAAGATTCTGGGTGAACACCTGTATTATCTAAAAAATTCTTCCCATTTGGAATTCTTAAGAAACCTGCCGCTTGTTCAAAGGCTTTTTCTCCTAAACGAGGGACTTTTTTAATTTCTGTTCGGCTTTGAATTCGTCCATTTTCTTCCCTATACTTCACAATATTCTCAGAAATCGTTTTATTAAGACCTGAGACATGTTCTAGTAAGACGGCACTAGCGGTATTGATATTAACACCGACTTGGTTAACAACGGTATCCACAACAAAATCAAGGTTTTCAGATAATTTCTTTTGACTCACATCATGTTGATATTGTCCGACACCGATAGACTTTGGATCTATTTTCACCAGCTCAGCCAAAGGATCTTGGAGTCGTCTTGCAATTGAAATAGCTGATCGTTTTTCAACTGTTAATTCTGGGAATTCATGTCTTGCCAATTCAGATGCTGAATAGACCGAAGCACCGCTTTCGTTGACAATAACATAGGAGGTGTTTGGAAAATCTTTTAACACGTCTGCTACAAAAGCTTCGCTTTCTCTACTTGCCGTACCGTTACCAATGGCAATAATTTCAATATCATAACTTGATATGATTTCTGCTAATTCTTTTTTGGCAAGTTGGATCTTAGTTTGACTTGCTGGTGGGACCGGATAAATAACATGAGTTGTCATCAATTTTCCGGTTTGGTCAACAACGGCTAATTTTGCTCCTGTTCGGAAAGCAGGATCAAATCCTAAAACCATTTTCCCTTTTAGAGGGGATACCAATAACAGATTTCTCAAGTTTTCTGAGAAAAGTGCAATGGCGCCATCTTCTGCTGCTTCCGTTAACTCAGAACGAATACGGCGTTCCATTGCAGGAACAATCTTTTTCTTGACTGTCTGTGAAACAACTTCTTCGATATAGGCGTTTTTTTCTTTAAATCGTGCACTATAAAAACGCATCATTTTATCTAAATGATGGTCAAATGACACTTTTAAAACACCTAACTTTTCACCTCTATTTAACGCTAACGTACGATAGCCTTGCATTTTATTAACTTTATCCGAAAAGTCATAATAGATTTGAAAAATCTTTTTATCATCTAAGCTTAAATCTTTGGCTTGAGAAAGAATATTAGAATAGTTCCAAATTTCATTATAGGTCCATGATCGCAACTTGGCATCTTCTGACATGGCTTCAACCAGTATATCTACTGCTCCTGACAAAGCTTTTTCAGCTGTCGGGAAACTTTCTGAAATAAATGCTTCAGCTTCCTTTACTAGATTAGATTTATTTTGCAAGATAAGTCGAGCTAAAGGAAAGAGCCCTGCTTCTCGTGCAATAGTTGCTTTTGTTCTTCTTTTTTCTTTATAAGGTAAGTAAAGCTCTTCTAAATCGGCTAATTTTTCTGCTGATTCAATAGCCAATCTTAGACTATCTGTTAATTTTCCTTGCTCCTCTATCTTCGAAAGAATCGTTTCTCGTCTTTCTCTAAGATTGTTGAGCGACTTTTCTTGGTCAATGATTGCTTTAATGGTTACTTCATCCAAATTTCCAGTAACTTCTTTACGATAACGAGCAATAAATGGAATCGTGTTCCCTTCAGCAGTTAAGCTTAAAACATCTTCGATTTGTTTTTGAGAAATCGATAAATTCTTTGAAATTGTTTCAATAGTTGTATTTTCCATAATACTCATATTATACCATAAAAGTCGCTTAAAAAGCCCAAGTTATCCCATTCTTTATTAAAGATGAGTGGTGAAAAATACACAAAATACCATAAAAAAAACGCTCATCTCTGAGCGATTTTGTTCTTAATTCAATTCAACTAGTTCACCAGTTTCAAGGTAAACAATGCGTTCACAAATGTTAGAGATATAGTCACCGAATCGTTCAATGTGCCCCATCATGTATAGGTATTGTGCACCATTTCGAACTGATGTTTCTTGTTCTTTCATTACTGTCAAAATTTCTTTTGAAATACTATAGTAAAGTTGATCAATGGCTTCATCTTGATTTGCGATAGCAATAGCTTTATCAGCATTTCGTTTAGGGAAAACCAGTAATAAGTCAGACATCATTTTCAAAGCTTTTTGTCCTGCATCATGAATATGCTCTTCAATGACATCAAGGGTATCAATTTCTTTTAAGTTTAAAATGGCTTTGGCAATTCCTGTCATATGGTCACCCATACGCTCTAAGTCAGAACAAGCTGACATGATTGTCAGTACAAATCTTAAATCCGTTACCTGTGGTTGTTGAAGAGCAAGAAGATTAGCACATGTTAATTCAATATCAAGCTGTGCTTGGTTAATTAATTTGTCTTCTTTGATGATTAATTCTGCCATATCTGTATCTTTGGCTGCTAAAGCTAGTAGTACTTTAGAAGCTGATTCTAATACGGCACTGCCCATTTCTAAAAACTTTTGCTCAAGCTCTTGTAATTCTAATTCAAATTGATCTCTCATGGCTTGTCCTTTCTTTAGCCGAAGCGTCCAGAAATGTAATCTTCTGTCCGTTTATCTAGTGGGTTGGTGAAAATTTGTACGGTATCGCCAAACTCGCAAATTTCCCCTGTTAAGAAAAATGCTGTTTTGTCTGAAATCCGTGATGCTTGTTGCATGTTATGTGTCACAATGATAATGGTATAATCTTTTTTCAATTTTTGAACCAAGTCTTCAATTTTTAAGGTTGAAATAGGATCTAACGCTGAAGTTGGCTCATCCATTAAAAGGACATCTGGTTCTACTGCTAAAGCCCTTGCAATACAAATACGTTGTTGTTGTCCACCTGAAAGTGACATAGCATTCTTTTTCAAGTCATCTTTAACTTCGTCCCAAATAGCTGCGCCTTTTAAAGATTTTTCAACAATAGCATCCAATTGCGCTTTATCTTTAATACCGTGAGTTCTTGGGCCATAGGCTACATTGTCATAAATAGACATTGCAAATGGATTAGGTTGTTGGAAAACCATTCCAACACGTTTGCGAAGGGAGTTAAGGTTCATATTTTTGTCATAAATATTGTCACCATCTAATAGAATCTCACCTTCGATACGGCATCCAGGAACTAGATCATTCATACGATTTAAGGTTTTTAAGAATGTCGATTTCCCACATCCTGAAGGACCAATTAAAGCTGTAATTTCCCCTTGAGGAAGTTCAATATTAACATTTTTAAGGGCTTTAAAGTCCCCATAATATAAATCTAAGTTTTTAACGGAAAAAGTTCCCATTTTAGGATGCTCCTTTCACAAGACGACGAGATAATAAGCTAGAAATAGAATTGATAATCAATACAGTAATAATTAGGATAACGCCAGTTGCATAAGCTTCTTTGACGTGGAGACCCTCACTAGATAACATATACATATGAAGTGCCAATGAACGCCCAGAGGCCATTAGACTTGTTGGCATGTTGGTAGAAGTTCCTAAAGTATACATGAGTGCTGCAGTTTCTCCAACAATACGGCCAATAGCTAGGATAACACCTGACAAAATACCAGGCATTGCTACTGGAAGAACAATTTTAAAAATTGTTCTCAATTTTCCGGCACCTAATCCAAAACTTGCTTGACGCATGCTATCACTAACTGCAAGTAAGGCTTCTTCCGTTGCACGAATGATAACAGGTAGCACCATAATAACTGAAGTTAAAATTCCTGATAGTAATGAATATTGGAAACCAAGGAAAACAACAAAGAATAACATCCCAAATAAACCAAATACAATTGATGGAATCCCAGATAAGGTATCTGAAGCAATACGCATCATTTTAACCCAGATAGACCCTTTTTTAGCATATTCGACCAAGTAAAAGCCTGCGAAAACACCAATTGGGAGAGCTAACAATAATGAACCAAAAACCAAAATCACGGTTGAGATAATAGCTGGCATTAAAGAAACATTTTCTGATGTGTAGTGCCATTGGAAAAGTTGTGGGGTGATATTTGGTAAACCTTTAACGAGAATAAAACCAATGATCAGGAAAAGTGACCCAAAAGTTAATAATGAAAAAAGATAAACCAAGCCTTTCAAAATATATTTACTCATGAACGGATTTTCCTTTCACATATGCAAAGCAAGCATTAATTAATAAGATAAAGACGAAGAGAACGGCTGACGTTGCAATTAATGCCTCACGGTGTTGACCAGACGCATAAGCCATTTCCAAAACAATATTTGTTGTCATCGTTCTGGTTCCTTCAAAGAGTCCGCTTGGTAATAAGGGTTGATTTCCTGCAACAAGGATAACCGCCATTGTTTCACCGATGGCACGTCCTACACCTAAGATAATGGCAGAGAATATTCCTGATTTAGCAGCTGGAACGATAACTTTAAAAATAGTACGTTCGTGGCTTGCTCCCAAGGCCAAACTTCCTGAGTAGTAACTACTTGGAACTGTTCGAATTGCTGATTCTGACAAACTGATAATCGTTGGAAGAATCATGATTCCTAACAAAATAGATGCTGTTAAGACGCTCATCCCATTTCCAGAAAATGTCCTTATCCACGGTACAAGTAATTGTAAACCAAAAAATCCATAAACAATTGATGGAATAGCTGCCATCAAGTTAATGGCAGATTTCAAAAAATGGTAGATTTGTTTAGGACAATAATAAACCATAAAGACAGAAGTAAAAATACCTGTAGGTACACCAATGATAATGGCACCTAAAGTAATTAAAACGGACCCCATGATCATTGGGAATATACCAAAACTTGCTGGTTTATTTGATGGTGACCAATCTTGTCCTAAAAGGAAATTACTAACTCCATATTTACCAATGAATGGAAGACCATTCATAAAGATAAAAACACAAATCAATAGAATGGCAATAATTGCTGTTGCGGCACTAAGGAAGAATATAATCCTAAAGATATCTTCTTTTAAAGCTTGTTTTTTCACACGCTTTCCTTTCTAAAACAATGAAAAGTAAGGGAGACCGTTGTCCCCCTTACAAATTAATCGACTTATTTAACTTTATCCCAGCTTGTTACTTTGCCAGTAAAGATATCAGTGATTGTTTGCATTTTAACTTCTTCTGCTGAATTGTCTTTATTAATAACAACTGCAATACCGTCAAGTGCAATCGCATCATGTTTTAAGTCTTTTCCTTCTTCAGGAGTTAACTCGCGAGAAACCATACCAATATCAGCTGTTTTTTCTTTAGCAGCTGTGATACCTGCTGATGAACCATTTGAAGTAATATCGATTGTTACATCTGGATTTTCTTTTTTGTAGGCTTCAACAAGTTTTTCCATCAAAGGTGAAACTGAAGTAGAACCAACTACTGAAAGTTTACCAGACATTTTTTGTGAAGTGTACTCAGCTTGTTCAGCTTTAGCTTCTACGAATTTATTTTCTTTAACAACTGCTTGACCTTGTTTTGAATGGATGTATTTGATGAAATCTTTACCTAATTCAGAAAGGCTATCATTGTATACGATGTTGAATGGACGTTGTATTGGGTATTCACCATCAGAAACTGTTTTTGAAGTTGCTTCTACACCGTCAACTTTTATAGCTTTAACGCTGTCATTTAATGAACCAAGTGACACATAACCTACAGCATCTTTGTTACCAGAAACTGCTGAGATAACACCTTCAGTACTGTTTTGAACGACTGCAGATTTAGAAGTATTATCAACTTCTTTGTCACCATCTTTTTTCAAGATACCAGTGATTTCTGTAAATGCTCCACGAGTACCAGATCCTTCTTCACGAGTGATAACTTCAATTTTACCACCTGATTTTGATCCTGAACCAGAGTCTGCATTGTTATTTCCACAAGCTGCAAGACCAAAACTTGACAAAGTAAGAACTGCTAAAGTTAGCATTTTATTCATTTTCATAATTTTCACCTTTTTTTGATTTGATAAATTTCTTGTGTAGGTTTGCTACAGTTATAGTCTATCAAGTCTTTGTAAAGATTTATAAGTGATTATTGTAAAGTTTTTGTAAAGATTTATATTTGTATAAAAAAAGTACCATTTTAAAATCTAAATGGTACTAAAATATTAACATTTATGACGTTATGGACTTAGGAAATTCTAAGGTAAAATGACTACCTTTTCCAATCTGACTTTTTACGAAAACCTGGCCTCCTAAAACCTGACTGAGTTCTTTAACAATCGATAAACCTAATCCTGTTCCACCACTTTGGCGGCTACGTCCTTTGTTAACACGGTAAAAGCGCTCAAATATACGATCTTGTTCTAACTTACTAATCCCTATCCCAGTGTCAGACACCGTAATTTGGATTTTTCCCTCTTTAAATGCCGTTGAAATGGTAATCTTACCACCTTCATCTGTGTAGCGAATGGCATTGGACATAAGATTAAGTAAAATTTGCGAAAGTAAATATTTATCAGATTTGATGGTGACATCTTCTGCTAAGTCAAAGCTTAACTGTAAATGTTTCTCATGCAATTGATGTTTCATACTATTACCAATATAATAGAGAAAATCATTTAAAGCTATTTCCGTTTTTTGAAGCTGGGTTTTATTAACTTTGGAAAGTGTCAACATATGTTCAACAATATGCTCTAAACGCAAACTTTCATTGTAAATGATATCTAAAAACTCGTCTTTTAAGGTTTGCTCTTCTTCTGGCATATTCTTTATCGTTTCAGCAAATCCCTTAATTGAAGTTACCGGGGTTCTTAATTCATGAGAGGCATTGGAAATGAAATCCATATTGAGTTTCTCATAATCTCTAATCGTGGTTAAATCATAGAGTAAGACAAGAACTTGAAAAACGGTCCCATATTGGTTAAAGATGGGTACTGCTGTCACCTCTAAAATCAAATCACCATCATGATAGCCCTTAAGCTCTTTTTTGATGGTTTTTTTTGTAATAAAAGCTTGCGCAACAACAGCCTTGACATCTGTTCGTCCAATATCTTCAATTTTTTGAAAAGGTTTATCAGCATCTGGGAAATAATGGGGTAATGATTTGCTATATAACTGAATGTCTTTTGTTTCGGAAACTAAGAACATGCCCATGGTTAAATGAGAAGTTAAGGCTTCTAGATTACTAGATAACTTTTGACTCTCTTCTTTTCGCTTTGCTAATTCTTTTTTTAAAGCACCATGTTTTGAAAAAATCTGTCTTAAGTCTTTCTGACTATCAGGCATAAAGGTTTCCGGACTAGCATATTCCTCTTTTTCCAAAAGTTGAAATTGCTTTTCCCAAAGCATTAATTGTCGTAAAGGAAACAAGGTTGAAGCTAATAATAGAGCACTTATCAGATGAAAAAAAAGTTCCCATTTGGTTTCTAAAATAGCCAACACAAAACTCAACAAGGATAAAAAAAGCAAGATCTCGATTTTTCTAAGATTTTGTTTCATCCTTTAGCTCCTTAAATTTATAACCATATCCACGAATCGTTTTGATAAACACTGGTTTTTTAGGATCATCCTCAATTTTTTCTCTCAACTTACCAATATGGACATCTACCAAACGGGTTTCTTGTCCAAAATCATAACCCCATATCCGTTCTAAGAGTCGTTCTCTTGTTAGAGTCATATTAGGATGTTTGACTAGATAAAGTAAGAGTTCAAATTCTTTCGGTGTTAGATTTAGTAACTTTTGATTTTTATAAACTTCATGCCTTTCAGGATAAATAACCAAGTGATTAATAGTCCAATATTCTTCTGGTAAACCTGTAGTATCCTCTTCTTCAGTTTTTTCAGTTCGTCTTAAAATAGCCTTTAATCTGGCAATTAACTCTCTAGGACTAAAAGGTTTTGTCATATAATCATCAGCACCAAGTTCAAGTGCTAGTACTTTATCAAACTCCTCCCCTTTAGCAGATACCATCATAATTGGAGTCTTGTTTCCCTTGGAACGGATTCTTTTACAGACTTCAATACCATCTAATTGTGGCAACATAATGTCTAATAAAATAAAATCATAATGTTCAGATTCTGCTAGTTTTAGCGCTGTCCTACCATCCTCAGCAAGATCTGTCTCATAACCTTCTTTTTTCAAATGATAATCTAATAGACGTAAGATATGTTCTTCATCATCGACTAATAAAATATGTTTTTTCATTTTTCGCTCCTATCAGTTCCATTATATCATACTGATTAAGTTTTCTAATTTTATTTTCTTTCTGTTATTTTGTAACTCTTTTTTGACATTTATTTTAGAAGAAGGAGGAGTTGAACGTAAAAAAGCAAGACTAAAAGTCTTGCAATTCTTTTATATGGTTAATTCAATGATATTGCCTTCAATATCATGTATGACTGCTTCATAGTACCCATCTCCTGTTGTTCTAGGTCCATTTTGAATTGGAAATCCTTGACTATCCATATAGTAAGCAAATTCATCAACAGCTTCTTTTGATCCTAAAGCAAAGGCTAGGTGGGCAAAGCCGAAATGTTCTCCTTCAGCTTCATTTATCGTTTCTTTATGCATGATTTCCAAACGAGCACCTGATTCAAATGTTAAAAAATACGAATAAAATCCTGTTTTGGGGTTATGGTACAAACTGGTAGAAGTCGCATCAAAATAGTTACAATAAAATGCTTTCATTGCTTCAATATCTTTAGCCCATAATCCAATATGATCCACTTTTACTTTCATCGTTTTACCTCACTTTATTTTTTCCCTATCAGTATAGTCCTTTTTGATTCAAAAATCTTGTACAAAAAAAGGGCATTACCATACTATCATTCGAATGTATTTCCACTTATTGCTTACTTTTTGGTTTCTCTTTTCATTTATAGACGAATGATAGTATAATAGAGCTTATAATATAGAAAGTAGGTCTTGATATGGCAATTACACATAAACGAAACGACGAGTTAGAAAAATTAATGTCTGGCTTTGCCAATATTCCAAATTTCGACAAACCTCTCAATACAGATGCCGAAGAAACAATTAGCAAAGAGGCTGATAAAAAGGATGCTAAAAATGATTAAGGGGGCCTTTATTTGTATTGACAATTGTAGTGCACATCCGGGAGAAATTTTATGTTAGATCTTTTTTCTCAATTACCTGATAGTATGCTTCAGTGGTTTGCTATTTTTCTTTCCATCATCATTGAGGCTCTCCCTTTTGTCTTGCTTGGAACTATTTTATCTGGATGTATTGAAGTTTTTGTGACACCTGATTTAGTTCAAAAATACCTACCAAAAGCTAAATTTCCAAGAATTCTTTTTGGAACCTTAATTGGCTTTGTTTTTCCTTCCTGTGAATGTGGTATTATTCCAATTATTAATCGCTTTTTAGAAAAGAAAGTTCCAAGCTATACCGCAGTGCCATTTTTAGCAACTGCACCCATTATTAACCCAATTGTTCTATTTGCAACTTATTCTGCCTTTGGAAATTCCTTACGTTTTTTGATTCTTAGATTGCTTGGGGCTATTTTAGTTGCTTTAGCCTTAGGGGTTATGTTAGCCTTCTTTGTTGATGACGATATCTTAAAAGAGAGTGCTGAACCCAGTCATTTTCATGACTACCGTCACGAAAACCTCCTCAAAAGAATCTATTTGGCCTTAGTTCATGCTATTGATGAATTCTTCGATACTGGCCGTTACCTTGTTTTTGGAACGCTTATTGCTTCAGCCATGCAAATCTATGTCCCAACAAAAATCTTAACAAGCATTGGTCACAATCCCTTGACAGCAATCCTAGTGATGATGCTTCTAGCATTTATTCTTTCCTTATGTAGTGAAGCTGACGCTTTTATTGGTGCTTCCTTACTCTCTACTTTTGGAATGGCGCCTGTCTTAGCCTTTCTCTTGATTGGTCCAATGGTTGATATCAAAAATCTAATGATGATGATTAAGGCTTTCAAAGGGAAATTTATTGTTCAATTTATTAGCCTCTCCTGTTTCATGATAATGATTTATTGCTTGCTAGTGGGGGTTCTTGTATGATACGTTTTCTTGTTTTAGCAGCTTATTTTGAATTAACCATGTACCTTCAATTATCAGGTAAGTTAGATCAATACATCAATACCAAATACGCTTATCTTGCCTATATTTCAATGGTTCTAACCTTCTTACTAGCTCTTGTTCAACTCTATACTTGGATGAAAAACATCAAGGTTCACAGTCACTTGACTGGTAAGCTTGCAAAGATGTCTAGTCCCTTTATCCTTGTTTTTCCTGTCCTAGTTGGCCTTTTAGTACCTACAGTCAGTTTAGATTCTACCACTGTGTCTGCAAAAGGTTATCACTTTCCCCTTGCTGCAGGCTCAAGCAAGTCCGGCATCAGTGACGATGGTACAGCTGTTCAATATTTAAAGCCTGATACGAGTCTTTATTTTACAAAATCTGCCTATCAAAGAGAGATGAAGAAAGAGCTCCAAAAATTTAAAGGAGATAAGCCCTTAACGATTACAACCGAAAACTATATGGAAGTTATGGAATTGATTTATCTTTTCCCTGAAGAATTTAGTCAACGAGACATTCAGTATACCGGTTTTGTTTATAATGAACCAGGTCATGATAACTATCAATTTCTTTTCCGTTTTGGTATCATTCATTGTATTGCAGACTCCGGTGTCTATGGCTTGCTAACTACTGGAACTGCTTCAACATATAGTGATAATACCTGGTTGACGGTAAAGGGGCGTTTGCAGACAGAATATGATAAAAATTTAAGACAAACCCTACCTGTCCTTCATATTCAGGAAGTTAAAGAAAGCAAACAACCTAGTAATCCATATGTTTACCGCATTTTTTAAATGAAAAAGTCTTTTCCAAAAATTTCTGGAAAAGACTTTTTTATGTTGAATTTTAAAGTTACTTCTGAATAGCTAAAATAGTCCCTTTTAAGTCATTTAGAGATAAGATAGTTTTCTCACCGTAACTCTTTTCAAGATGAGCAATAATCACTTCAGCGACTTTTCGGACATCTAAAGGATAAATTTCATCAATGACTGATGGATAAATAGGTAATAGTAGGATCATTTTGAAAAAAACCATTAAAAGTAATGACAATGGGCGTTTAGGACCAAAAAGCAAACCCGGCTTAACAATCAAATAACTACTTGCCTTTTCTTTAACCATTCTTTCCGCCTTTTCTTTAACCATTCTTTCCGCCTTTTCTTTACTTCTTAGGTAAGAAGAAAAACCGCTATTTGCAGAAATATAGACAAAATGCTTTATAGATAGCTTTTGACTTAAAATGATAGCTTCTTTAGTAGCATCCACATTTAGGCTTTGTAAGTATTTTGGATGAATCGTTCCGACGCAGTCTATCACACAATCGTAAGTCTGCTCTTTATCACATGAAAGAGCATGAAAAATGTCCCCTTTAAGATAAGTCACTTTTGGATGTGAAAAAATAGCGCCATTTCCAGAATGTCTTGATAAATAAGTGACATCGTAATCTTTTTTTATAGCAGAATGAATCAACTCTTGGCCTAAAAAGCCATTTCCACCTAATATTAATAGTTTCATCCTTCTCCTTAATAGCATTAGAAATGTTAAAAAATAATATTTTCACTTCTTATTTTAGCCATTCTAGCCCTTTTTCTGTTAAAATAGAAAACATGTCTCTAAGTCAATTAACAATGAAGCACTACAAAAAACACCTTAACCAAAAAAATCTTACCATCCTTCTTATAGCATTAGCTTTAGCACTTCTCTTTCATTATACCTTTAATCTAACACCTTTGACAAAATATAAGTACACTCAGGCAGCTGAAATTGTCACTAAAGAAACCAAGCTCTATCCTTCTCATTGCTTGTTTAGCCTGAAAGAAATTCCCGAAAAAACAAAAGTAACTGTGACTGGATACGAGTTAGGACGTGTTAGAGGACAAAAAATCCTTTTTGCAGAAGTCACCTATCAGGGTAATTCATACCTTGTAGAAAGTAAGAGTCTTGATATTGAACTAACCAACCCTGTCAATGCCTATCTTCAATCCCTTGACTTCCCAAAAGTTCAAATCAAAAACAAGTTAATAAAAACATTCCCTAAAAGGCCATACTTTGGAAGTCAAGCAAAGCCAAAAGGAATTATTATCCATGACACAGGAACTGAACAGTCAAGTATTGCCGATGAAATCTACTATATGGTCAAAAACTACAAAAAAGAAGGTATCTTTGTTCATACCTTCATTGATGACCAAGAAATCCTAAACATTGCAGATAATCATTTTATGGCTCAAGGTGCTGGACCAAAAGCCAATCCCTACTTTGTTCAATTTGAAATGCCACATGTCTATAGTCAAGAAGCATTTGCTAAGCAGCTAGCAAACGCAGCCTATTATACAGCGAAAACTTTAAAAGAAAATAACCTTCCCTTAACCCTTGGTCAAGAAAATGGAGAGGGTACTTTATGGACACATGAAATGATTTCCCTTTATTTAGGAGGTACAGATCATATTGATCCAACGGATTATTGGTCACAATCTGCATACCGTTTTTTTGGGACAACGTATTCCATTTCTGACTTTTTAGAATTGGTTCAAATGTATTATAATCGTATTTAAAAGAAATCTCGGCAGGAAAGTTCTGCCGAGATTTCTTTTAGATTCTATCCTTTAACTTTTCAACAAATAGATAAGCCGCTGGACATATCAAGGTATTTTTCAGGGTTAGGTGATTGATTTGATAGATTTTTTTACGATCTGTATGGGGAAATTCACGACAGGCCTTTGGCCTAACATCGTAAATACTACATAGATTATCGTCACCTAAAAACGGACAGGGCATTGATTTAAAAACCTTATCCTGATCTTCATCTGTTTCTAAATAAAGCTCTTCAAATGCTGACAAAGACATTCTAAAATGCTTGGAAATTCTTGCAATATCAGCTTCTGTAAATAAAGGGCCTAAACTTTTACAGCAGTTAGCACATGCCGTGCAATCAATTTCTTGAAAGACTTCCTTATGAACATCTTGTACCACTTTATCTAGATTTTTGGGGGCTTTCTTTTTGAGTGTCATCAGAAATTGACGATGTTCTTTTTGTTTCTGCTGTGCTAATTGTTTGTAGCGTTCGATAGCTATCTTTTGAGATGTCATGAAATGGTTACCTTCTTCTTTTTCAAGCCTTAGATAATATCAGCAAGCAAGCCTTTCATAAAATCTTCTGAATCAAATTCTCCAATATCATCAATTTTTTCTCCAAAACCGATAAATTTCACTGGAATTTCTAACTCCTGACGTATTGCTAAGACCACACCACCTTTTGCAGTCCCATCAATCTTAGTCAAAATGAGACCTGTCAATGGTAATATTTTAGAAAACTCTTTCGCTTGACTTAGGGCATTTTGACCAGTTGAAGCATCTAGGGCTAAAAGAGTCTCATGGGGTGCATCTGGAATAACGCGCTTAATAATACGTCCCATTTTTTCTAGCTCAGCCATCAAATTTTCTTTATTTTGTAGGCGTCCAGCTGTGTCAATCAAGAGAATATCAACTCCTTGTGCCACTGCTTTTTCAACACCATCAAAGACAACAGAAGCAGGGTCTGCCTTTTCAGCTCCCATAACCACAGGAACATCTACTCGACGGCCCCATTCTGCCAATTGTGCAACCGCACCTGCTCGGAAGGTATCAGCTGCAACCAACATCACCTTTTTACCTTCAGCTTTATAGCGATAGGCTAATTTCCCAATAGAGGTTGTTTTACCAACGCCATTAACACCCACAAAAAGCATGACTGTCAAGCCTTCTTGGAGATTAATAGCCTCATTAAAAGTGCCATCTTTTTCATAAATATCAACGAGTTTCTCGATAATAACACGTTTCAAATCATCTGGTTTCTTAGCATTTTCAAGTTTTGCTTCCTGGCGGAGCTCCTCTGTTAATTCGGTAGCAACTGACACACCAACATCTGACAGAATTAACATTTCTTCAAGTTCTTCAAAGAAGTCCTCATCAACACTTCTAAAGTTGGCAAAAAAAGCATTTAACCTGGCCGCAAAACCGTTCCGTGTTTTCTTCAAGCTTCGTTGGTATTTTTCTTGGTCACTTTCTTCAAGCTGTGGCTTTGGAGAAGGGGTGATGTCATTTTGACTTAGTGGTTCAAAATCTCCATTTTGAAGACCTTCTTCAAAGGCTGCCTTACGTTGATAATACTCGTCAACAATTGAATATGTCTTTTCAGTAGAAAGCTCTTGCTCCTGATTTTCTTCAGCATTTTCGACTAAATTGTCAAGCTGATGGTCAGCATGGTCAGAAACTTGTTCCTGTCTTTCTAAATCTGAATTCTCACCTTGAATGTCTTTATTATCCAGATGATCACCTTCAATAACAGTTTCCAAATTCTCAGATTGCGTTAATTCTTGTTGTTGAATGATGACTTCTTCAATTGAAGCTGGATCGGAAGCTAAGCTCAACTCTTCTTCAATATGCTGGCTATTTGCTGGCTTTTCAAAAATATTTTGCTCTTCAGCTTGGCTTTCTTCAGGAAAAGAAGAATCCACGCCTAGTTCATTTTCGACTTGGTCCTTTTCATCCTGCTGTTCCTTCGTTTTCTTGCCAAATAATTTATCAAATAATCCCATTAGATATCCTCGTTTAGTATATATTTTTCAATGGCTTCCGCTACACCAGATTGGTCATTGGTTTGACTGGTTACAGCATCTGCAATTTGTTTAGCTTCGGCTACCGCGTTAGCCATTGCAACGCCTAAACCAGCCCATTCCAACATGGTAAAATCATTCGCTTCATCTCCCATAGCCATGACCTCTTTAGCTTCTATTTTTAAGTGACTGCATAAGAGCTGCAAACCAAAGGCTTTATGAACACCTTTTGGCATCACTTCGAAAATGATATCTCTTGATTTAAAAGATTCGAAAGCATCAAAAGTAGATGGTGGTAGGAGACTTAATTGCTGATCTAAAAAATCGGCATCTGTAACGGTTACAATTTTATTATAAACAATATTTTTAGGTAAGTCTTCTAAAGAATTGATTTCAATAAATTGTAGGAGTGGGTTTGCAAGGTGGTATTGGGAATGACGGCCGTCTTTACTAGGAATACTGTAAACTTTACCTTCACTCAAGATATCTGTTGGTAAAGCTAAATTTTCTAAGTGTTGGTGAACAGTAGCAACTTCCTCATAGCTTAAACTACTTTTATCAAGGATTTGACCTGTGCACCTTTGCACCAATCCTCCATTAAAAGTAATACAGTAATCATCATCACTTGTTAAACCAAGCTCTTCCAATACATTTCCAATTGCTGCCAAAGGTCTTCCTGTGGTAATAACAATTTTGACACCTTTTGCACTTGCCTTTTGGATGGCAAGCTTATTAGCGTCACTAATCGTTTTTTCCGCGTTAAATAATGTGCCATCTAAGTCGAGTGCTAATAATTTTATCGTATGCATTCTAAACTAATCCTTCCAAATAAGCCATAACTGACTCTTGATTACAGTCCCCGATAACCTGATCTGCTACTGCTTTAATTTCAGGTCGAGCATTTTCTGTGGCAATCGCTGTTCCAGCATATTCTAACATCTGCAAATCATTTAAATTATCACCAAAAGCCATTACTTCCGTTGCTGTAATGCCTAAGGCTTGACAAAGGTGATCAATGCCAAAACCTTTATTAACTTCAGACAAGATAATATCGATGGACTCAAATCCAGTTGTAACTGCAGTCACATATGGTAAGCGTTGATCTAGCCAATCACTACCTTCTAAAACCGTTTCGCCAGTAAATGTGGTTGTGATTTTAAAAATAACATCATCATCCATCTCATCAAAATCGGAAATGACGCGCACATTTTCGTAAAAAAGGGACATACGATCGATATAGGCTTGACTAGCCCCTTTTAAAATATAGGCCGCTTTTTGACCAGAAAACAACATTCCGGTTTCAACATAAAAAGGATTTGCCAAAATGGCATCAGCAATTTCAACATACTGTTCTTTGGTCAAAAAATCAGCAAATAATACCTTATTTTGATATTGCACTAAAGATCCATTTTCAGCAATGACTGCAATCTGGTCTAGAAACTCTTCAAACATGGCATCAATGGCTAAAAGAGATCTTCCACTAGCAACTGCAAAAAGAATGCCTTTTTCTTTTAATTTGGGAAGTAATGTCGCTAATCTTTCTTTGTCATAGCTCAGATCATCTTTTAAAAAGGTGCCGTCCATATCCGTTGCAACTAATTTTATCATTCTTATTCTTTCTCTTCTTTTTTAGTTTAAAAATGCGAGGTCTTCAGAATCTTTCAATTTCACAGAAACAACTTTAGAAACGCCTGATTCTTGCATCGTAATACCATAAATACTATCTGCGGCAGCCATTGTTCCTTTCCGGTGAGTGACAACAATAAACTGACTGTTCTTATCAAAACGATTGAGATAATCCCCAAAACGTTTGACATTTGCTTCATCAAGAGCTGCTTCAACCTCATCAAGGATAACGAAGGGAATGGTTTTCACTCGTATGATTGCAAATAGCAAAGCTAAAGCAGACAGAGCTTTTTCACCACCAGACATTAAATTAAGTGACTGAATTTTTTTACCTGGAGGTTGCACGGAAATTTCCACCCCTGCTGACAACAAGTCTCCTTCAGTAAGAACCAAATCAGCAGAACCACCACCAAACATTTGTTTAAAGGTTTCTTGGAAACTCTCACGAATGGCTTCAAAAGTGACCTTGAAACGAGCTTTCACTTCATTATCCATACTGTTAATAGTATCTAGCAAGAGATTCTTGGCCTTGTTCAAATCAAACTTCTGACTATTAAGGAATTCCAAACGTTCAGAAACCTCGTCAAATTGACTAATAGCATCTAAATTGATTGGACCTAAAGCCTTTATGGTCTTAAGTAATTGCTTAAGCCTTTGTTTCTCAGAAATCATAGACTGGATTGGATTAGCCATTTCTTTAGCTTCCTCAAAACTCATTTGGAAGTCCTCGGATAAAGTTTTGGCAAAAGTTCTCAACCGATCTTTCAGATAATCCATTTCAGCTTCTAATTTTGTTTGCTGGCGAATAAAATTTTCATTTTTGGCTTGTTCTTTAGACAATTGCTCTTCTAAATCTTCTAACTGTGCTTGACAATCCTCCGATTTGAAACGGAGTTGAATACGTTTTTGCTCAACATCTGCTTTTTTGGATTCAACGTCTTGCAATTGTTTCTCAAGTAAAGGAAGGCGGTCCATTTCTTCTTGAGACACAGGATTTTGTAACAGCTGTGACAGCTTATCAATATTAAGACGGCAAGCTTCTGCATCAGATTCAAGACGTGATAAATCTGTCTTTTCGAAACGACTCTGATTGGTCACATCACGTTCTTTCAACTGTAACTGAGATAATTGATTCGTCAGTTCAGACTTTTTCTCATTAATGAGATTTTTATTTCCCTTAATTTCATCAATCTGTTGACTCAATTGGTTTTTGTCTGTTTCCAATTGACTTAATTGATTTTGCAACTCTTCTTTTTGGGTTTCAAAATCATTCAAGCTAGATTTATCTGTCTGCTCTATCATCAGGCGCAGTATTTCTTCCGAATCCGCTAAAGTTTCTTTTAATTGTTGGTAATGCAATTCTGCTTTTTGTTCAGCAAACCTCGCCTCTTCACCTTTCCCCTTTAAATCCTGTAATTTTTCTTTTTCTTCTTTTAAGACAAGCTTTAAATCTGAAACAAGCGTTTCTTTTTCTTTTAGTTGTCCTTCTAAACGAGATAATTCCTTTTGAATCAAATCCATTTCTGGCTTAATGAAGGTGGTATTATTTTGTCGATTTGAACCACCAGAAAATGACCCCCCCGGTCTCAATTCCGTTCCATCTAATGTAATAATACGGACCTTATACTGTAAAGCTTTGGCCGCTAGATTAGCATGATCAACCGTATCAAATATGAGCGTTGTATTTAAGAGATTTTGAAAAATAGTTTTAAAACGGTGATCATATGAGACTAATGACTCTGCGGTCCCCAAAAAACCTTGATACTGTTGGACTTGATGCAATTGATTATCAGATAAAAAGCGTGGTTTAATGGTTGTTAAAGGCAAGAAAGTTGCACGTCCTTGTCGATTTTCTTTCAAAAATGAGATTGCTGATTTTGCTGCAACTTCATCCTTAACAATAATATGTTGGCTGCTTGCCCCCAAAGCAATTTCCAATGCTGTTTGATATTGGCTATCAAAGGAAAGGTGTTCTGAAACTGCTCCTAAAATACCACCAATTGTTTGAGCTGCTTGCAGGACTGATTTGACACCTGCATAAAACTGACTATGGTTTTTTTGAATAGATTCAAGACTTGCTAATCTAGCTTCCTTGGCTTTTTTCTGATCATATAAATCAAATAATTGTGATTGCTCTGCTTGGTAAGTCACTTCTTGCTTGGCAATTTGTCCTTCAAGCTTTTGATAAGCTTCCAAAAGTTGTCTTACAGCAAGTTGTTTGTCATCATAATCTGACTGGACAGTTTGAAAATCTGCTTTCAAATGCTGTACTTTTGCCAACATTTCTTCACACTCTTGAGCATTTGAGGCTCTCTCTTGACTCTCTTTTTCCATATCAGAAATAAGAAGGGTTAACTGATTTGAATAATCAGCTTCTTTTTGCATTAAACTGACAAATTCTTCACGAAGACTTTCTATTAATTGGTCTGGGTCATTTGAATAGCGTTGTAATTCATTTTTCAGATTATCGATTTCTTCATAAAGCGATGAGTGTTGACTTTCTAAGCTCGTAATAGTATTCCGTTTTTCTTGAATCTGTTCTTGAAGTCTTTCCCAATCCTGTGATAGATTTTCAAGCTGGACTTTTGCTTCTGCTTCTTTTTCATTCTTTTGATGTGTCTCCAATTGAATTCTATCAATCTGACGCTTCAAATCTGCTGATAAGTTTGTTAAATCTAGTAAAGTTGCTTGGTGGTCGTCAAGCTGACGAACAAGCTCTTGTCTGAGATGTTTTAAACTTTGATTTTCTTTTTCCAGACTGTCTCGATGCTCATAGTAAACCCTAAGATTTTCTTTTAATTGGCCAAGGTCTTCTTCTTTCTCAGCCATGCTTTTTTGATCTTGTTGAACATCTTCCACTAGGATATCCAACTGAAGTTGTTTACGATCTGCATCCAAATGCAAGAATTTTTTTGCTATTTCAGCTTGTTTTTCAAGCGGCTTTACCTGATTATCAAGCTCAAAAATGATATCCTCCAGACGGTCTAAATTGTCCTGAGTCTGAGTCAATTTGCTCTGAGTTTCTTTTTTACGTGTTTTATATTTTAAAACTCCAGCTGCTTCCTCAAAAATCGTTCGACGTTCTTCAGGTTTACTGTTAAAAATTTCCTCAACACGGCCTTGTGAAATAATGGAAAAAGAATCTCTCCCCAGACCAGTGTCCATGAATAAATCATGAACATCTCTCAATCTTACTTTTTTACCATCTATGATGTAATCACTGTCACCATTACGATAGATATGTCTTTCAACTCTAATTTCTTTTGGAGCATCTTTAATAAATGCATCTGAATTATCCAGGACAATAGCTACTTCGGCAAAGTTTAAGGCATTTCTGCTTTCTGTACCCGCAAAAATAATATCTGGCATTTTTCCACCACGTAAACTTTTTGCACTTGATTCCCCTAGTGCCCAACGAAGACTCTCAGTGATGTTTGATTTACCTGAACCATTTGGACCTACAACGGCTGTTACCCCTTTTTCAAATTCAATTTTTGTTTTGTCTGCAAAAGATTTAAAGCCTTGCATTTCAATTGTTTTTAAATACATTTATTCCTCACTTAAAGCTTTCAAGGCATTTTCTGCAGCATTTTGTTCAGCCAATTTTTTTGAACGGCCAATACCTTTACTGAGTTCCACTTGATTGGCCAAAACTACTACCTCAAATTGTTTTGCATGTGCAGGACCACTTTCATTGATGACTTTGTAGTCAATAATGGTATCTCCTTTAGCTTGTAAAATTTCCTGTAAAGACGTTTTATAATCATTAACTTTTTCAAAGTTACCTTTTTCCACTTGAGGAATCATCACTTGGTTTAAAAAGCGTCTAACTTCCTCAACACCTTTATCTAAAAGCAAAGCACCTAAAAAGGCCTCAAAGAGATCTCCTAAAATGGTATCGCGATTGCGACCACCAGATTTTTCTTCTCCTTTTCCTAATTTGATATAGGGTTCAAAAGCACAATGTCTTGAAAAACTTGCCAAGCTTTCTTCACGTACAATCATAGATCGTTGTTTTGAAAGTTCCCCTTCAGCTTTATGAGGGTATTTTTTAAATAAATATTCTGAAATAATTAATTGTAGAACGGCGTCTCCTAAAAATTCCAAACGCTCATTATGTGAAATGTTTAGGAGGCGATGTTCATTTGCGTAAGAAGTGTGTGTAAAAGCTGTTTCTAATAAGGTTTTATCTTCAAATTCAATAGCGAATGATGATTTCAGTAAGGCTTCCAGATTCTTCATGATTTCTCCTTTTCCTTTGTCCACGATGGACCTTTCTATTATACCAAAAAATGAAAAAGCTTGCAGTCCTAGACTGAATTCTATGGCCTCCTATCACAGTTTTTAGTCACATTCCCATAAAAAAATCATTAGCATGAAAACTAATGATTTTTTTATGGTTATATGCTGGTTAAAGGGCAAGCTGAATCAGGAGAAGTATCTAATACCTTAAATGCTGATCCAACTGGTAAGTCGGCTTTTGCCAACTGATTTTCCATGGTCATGTGAGCTAATTCTTTGATGTTATTTTCTTTACTCAAATGTCCCAAATAAATTTTTTTGGTTTTATTTCCCATGCTACGAATCATCGCCCCTGCGCCATCCTCATTTGAAAGATGGCCTTTATCAGAAAGGATACGTTGTTTTAAACTCCAAGGGTATGAACCTGACCGCAATATTTCAATATCATGATTGGATTCTATCAAATAGGCATCTGCATTTTCAATAATACCAGACATTCTGTCACTAACATAACCCGTATCAGTCAACATGACAAAAGATTTGTTATCTTTCATGAAACGATAAAATTGAGGATCATAAGCATCATGACTCACTCCAAAACTTTCAATATCAATATCTCCAAAAGTAATCATTTTATCTCTTTCAAAGACATGTTTTTGGGAAACATCAATTTTCCCAATCATATTGCGTTCATCCAAAATTTGCCAGGTTTTCTCATTAGCATATACGTCTAAGTGGTATTTTCGAGCTAATACTCCAACCCCTTTGATATGATCTGAATGTTCATGGGTGATGAAAATAGCATCCAAATCTTCTGGTTTTCGATCAATTTCTGCTAAAAGGCTGGTTATTTTTTTGCCAGTTAAACCAGCATCAACTAAAATTTTCTTTTTAGGTGTTTCTAAATAAAAACTATTTCCCGTTGACCCTGATGCTAATATACTGTAATTAAATCCTTCTATTTCCATAAATTAGTCAATATCATCCTCCCATTCATCATCTGTTCCTGCAACAACATCTTTTTCATATGGCAATACAATTGTAAAGGTCGATCCTTTGCCATAGTCACTTTTTGCCCATATAAAACCATTATGTTGTTTTACAATTTCTTTAGCAATGGCAAGTCCTAAACCTGTTCCACCTTGTGCACGACTGCGTGCTTTATCCACCCGATAAAATCGGTCAAAAATCAAAGGAAGATCTTTCTTTGGAATTCCTAATCCTTGATCCGAAATAGAGATAATCAATTGACTATCTGTTGTTTTCATCTTAACACGAATTTTACCACCATCAGGTGAATATTTGATAGCATTATTTAAAATGTTTTCAATGACTTGTGTCATTTTATCATTGTCAATTTCTAGCCAAACAGAAGTAATAGGATAGTCTCGTATAATTTCATAGCTTTTCCCTGAAACTGTATTTTGGTTTCTCACTAAATCAAAACGATTTAGTATAGAAGTCATAAAAGCTGTGAAATTGGTCATTTCAACCGCTAGAGCTGTGACTTGGTTATCAATACGAGACAGGTTTAACAAGTCCGAAATCATTCGCATCATCCGATTGGTTTCATCTAATGAAACTTTGATGAAACTTGGTGCGATATCTTCTTTTAAGGCACCCTCATCCAGGGCTTCCAAATAGGATTTGACTGATGTCAATGGCGTTCTTAATTCGTGACTAACATTCGAAACAAAGAGGCGACGCTCACGTTCTTCTTTTTCCTGTTCGGTAGTGTCATGTAGGACAACAACGAGCCCCGAAATGAATCCACTTTCTCTTCTATTCAAGGCAAAGCGCAGCCTGAGGGTGATAAATTCACCAGTCTCATCGCGTCTATTCAAGGTAACAATCGGTGTTTTGGAAACCAATTCCCGGTAGGTATAGGGAGTGTCTTGCCCTAACAAATCCGTGATATTCATTAAAAGGGCTTCTTCTTTCGAAATATTCAATTGTTTTTGGGCGGTTTCGTTAATCATCATGATTTGACCAGTTCGGTCTGTTGCCAAAACCCCATCACTCATGTAGGCCAAAATACTGGCTAAGCGATTTTTTTCCTGGGCAAGATTTTCATGGGTCAATCGAAAGACATCCGATAGATCATTGAGTTGCTCAGAAAGTTCTATGAGCTCAATATCAGCTTTTTCATTGATTTCATCCGTGTAACGACCATTGATTAGGTCACGGATTTTATGACTCATTTGCCGAATAATTTTGGCATTTCGATAGTCACGAACTGCTAAATAAATAAAATATGCAGCAACAAAAATAAGTAATAATAAGATTGAAAGTTCGAATAACGATAAATTTCCGATTAGGTTCTCAGTCATGTGATTTCATGTAATAGCCAACGCCACGTCTTGTCAAAATGTATTCCGGACGGCTTGGTGTATCTTCTATTTTTTCTCTTAGGCGACGAACTGTCACGTCAACAGTACGCACATCTCCAAAATAATCATAACCCCATACTGTTTCTAAAAGGTGCTCACGTGTCATGACCTGACCAATGTGGTTGGCCAAATGATGTAAAAGCTCAAATTCACGATGGGTTAATTCAACTTCTTTTCCATATTTTTTGGCTAAAAAGGCATCCGGCAATATTTGTAAATTAC
This sequence comes from Streptococcus uberis, assembly GCF_900475595.1. Lineage (NCBI taxonomy): Bacteria > Bacillati > Bacillota > Bacilli > Lactobacillales > Streptococcaceae > Streptococcus > Streptococcus uberis. The sequence goes on along the minus strand of NZ_LS483397.1, from coordinate 573,297 downwards.
CGATAGTCAACTCTTGACTGCCTGCAGACGCATTTTCCTCTGCTACCGCTGATTCAATAGTTTCGGTCCTTCGCAAATGCGCTTTTACACGTGCCAATAATTCACGATTAGAGAAAGGTTTTGTGACGTAGTCATCGGCCCCAATTTCCAATCCGATAACCTTATCAAATTCACTGTCTTTAGCTGAAAGCATAATGATAGGAATATGACTGGTTTTACGAATTTCTTTGGCGACTTCTAAACCATCCATTTCTGGTAACATCAAATCCAAAATCACTAAGTCAGGCTTTTCTTCCTCAAAAGCAAGAACCGCTTCTTTACCATCGAAAGCTGTCACAATGTCATAGCCTTCCTTGGTTAAATTAAACTTGATAATATCAGAGATGGGTTTTTCATCATCCACGATAAGAATTTTTTTCATCTTAATACTCCTATATTGAAATCTTGTGTTTCAAATATCTAAATTCCTTTTAAAAAGGACTTTCTCTATACTTATATCTCTATGATTATACCAAAAAATCTATATAAATGACAATCAGAGCTACGATTTGAGGCGATTTCTTCACTTTATTCTAACTATTCAGAAAATATTGACAGTGCTTTTCGAAAATGATAAAATAAATCAACCGTTTTCTGTGTCAGAAAACCTAACATAATTTTAGATAGGAGAAAGATATGGCACTTATTGAATTTAAAAATGTTGAAAAATACTATGGTTCCTACCATGCATTAAAAAATATTAACCTCAGCATTGAAAAAGGACAAGTGGTTGTTTTATTAGGACCTTCTGGTTCAGGAAAATCAACACTTATAAGGACTATCAACGCTTTGGAAAAAATTGAAACCGGTAGTTTAAAAGTTAACAACAAAGAAATTGTAAACGCTTCAGCCAAAGAATTAGTGGCACTACGAAAAGAAGTCGGTATGGTCTTCCAACACTTCAATTTATATCCCCATAAAACTGTGTTAGAAAATGTTACTTTAGCTCCAATTAAAGTACTAGGCATGAGTAAAAGCGAAGCTGAAAAAGTGGCTGAAAAGTATCTAACCTTTGTCAATATGTGGGATCGTAAAGACTCCTACCCTTCAATGCTATCAGGAGGTCAAAAACAACGTATTGCTATTGCAAGAGGCCTTGCTATGAATCCTGAAATTCTACTCTTTGATGAACCAACTTCAGCTCTTGACCCAGAAACAATTGGTGATGTCCTAGCTGTCATGCAAAACCTTGCTGCAGATGGAATGAACATGATTGTTGTGACCCATGAAATGGGATTTGCTCGTGAGGTAGCCGATCGTATTATTTTTATGGCTGATGGTGAAATATTAGAAGACACAACAGATGTTACTGGCTTCTTTGACCATCCAAAAGAGCCTCGAGCGCAACAGTTCTTAAGTAAAATCATTAACCATACGAGTGAAAAAGTTCAAGCCAAGAAAAAAATCAGACATTAAGAGGAGGATTGCTATGAACCAATTCAAAAAATGGACTTTCTTTTGCTTAATGACACTTCTAACCCTTATATTTATGCCAAAAGCAAGTGCTGATGACAATCAATTACTTAAAACAAAAAGTATTCAAACTATCAAAAAAGCGGGTGTGCTGAGAGTTGGCGTCAAACAGGATGTTCCAAATTTTGGCTATTATAGTGCTGATACCGGAAAATATGAAGGTATGGAAGTTGATCTTGCTCGAAAAATCGCTAAAAAGTTAAAGGTCAAACCTGTTTTCACAGCAGTTACTGCTCAGACACGGGAAGCATTGTTAGATAACGGTCAATTAGACATCATTATTGCGACATACACCATAACACCTGAACGTCAAGCAAACTACTCCTTCTCCATTCCCTATTATCGTGATGAAGTCGGCTTTTTAGTGAATCAATCTGAAAAGATTGATTCCATTAAAGACTTAAATCATCGCACCATCGGAGTGGCACAAGGATCAACGACAAAAGCTGCTATTGAAGAATACGGCAAAGCACATCATCTTGACTTTAAATTCGTACAATTAGGATCCTATCCAGAACTAGCAATTTCGCTTTATTCAAAAAGAATACAGGCATTTTCAGTTGACAAGTCTATCTTATCTGGTTATGTCAGCAAACAAACCGCAATCCTTCCAGACGGTTTTAACCAACAATCCTATGGCATTGCAAGTTCAAAAGCCAATAGCCAATTAACGAAATATATCAACCAATTAATTGAAGAATGGACTAATGATGGCAGTTTGCAAGCTATTTACAAAAACTACGGTTTGAAACCGGCAAAGTCTGAGAAATAAGAAAGGAGAATGAGATGATACTATTAGCAGTTGATAGCCCCTTCGCCTTATCAAAATGGCAAGCATTTTTCAGTCATTTCGACCTCTTTATCAAAGCTTTCCTTTACACTTTAGGCATGTCTTTTTTAGCCCTTTTATTAGCTCTCGTTCTTGGTATTCTGTTTGGCGCCATGTCAACCTCCAAACACAAAACTTTAAAAGCGATAGCCCGAGTTTATGTTGAATTATACCAGAACACACCACTCTTAGTTCAGTTTGTTTTTGTCTACTATGGCTTAGCCATTATCAGTAATGGCCTTATCATGATTTCAACATTTTTTACTGCTGTGCTTTGTGTTGGTATTTATCACGGTGCTTATATTGCTGAGGTTATCCGATCAGGTATCGAAGCTGTTCCTAAGGGTCAAATTGAAGCTGCGCTTTCACAAGGATTCACCTATGAACAGACTATGAGCTTAATCGTGCTTCCTCAGGCTGTGCGGACAATTTTACCACCGATGACCAATCAAGTGGTCAATCTGATCAAAAACACTTCTGTCGTTGCCATTATTTCAGGAGCCGATATTATGTTTACTGCGAAAGCATGGGCATACGAAACAACCAACTATGTACCTGCCTTTGCTGGTGCTGCCATTTTATACTTTATCCTGTGTTACCCACTTGCAAACTGGGCTAGACGCAAAGAAGAAGCAAACAAAAAAACTTATTCCGTATAGAAAGGAGGAAATGGCATGGCTCAATTATTTACACCTTCAAACCTTTCCTTTATTCTTGAAGGTCTAGGTTTAACCCTTTACATTTCCCTAATTTCCATTGTTTTATCTACTATTTTTGGGACCTTCCTAGCCATTATGCGTAATGGTAAGAACACCTTTTTAAAACTAGTTGCTAGTATCTACATTGAATTTGTCCGAAATGTTCCAAATCTCCTTTGGATATTTATCATTTTTCTTGTCTTTCAAATGAAATCCACACCCGCAGGTATAACGGCATTTACCGTCTTTACTTCTGCTGCACTTGCTGAAATCATACGGGGGGGCTTGAATGGGGTTGATGCAGGACAAACTGAAGCTGGATTAGCACAAGGCTTTTCTGCCAGTCAAGTTTTTCTACTGATTGTCTTTCCTCAAGCCTATCGCAAAATGTTGCCAGCTATTATTTCACAATTTGTAACAGTCATCAAAGATACTTCTCTCTTGTACTCTGTTATTGCCATACAGGAATTATTTGGTAAAAGTCAAATTTTAATGGGTAAATATTTCCAAGCAGAACAAGTTTTTGCCTTATATGCCTTAATTACCTTCATTTATTTTGTCATAAACTTTATCATTTCAAGCCTATCAAGGCGTCTTGCCAAAAAATGGGCACAAGCCAATTAATACTAAAAAGGATGCCAATGGCATCCTTTTTAGCGGTATTTTTTAAAAAAAGAAAGAAGTTTCAAATAGCGAATAAACCATTTATAACGCCAACTTTGTTTTTTGACATAGTGATAACTCGACTTCCCTCCATATCCAAAAATACCCTTTTTATTAAAATAAGAATGCTCAAAATCATCTAGCTGACGCTGATACCATTTTTTAACAATATGTTTTGGTGAACGATAACCACGCGCAACCAAACGCCTAAATTGGGGATCATGTTTTCTGATGGGATCGACATCTAAATCCCAATGTCTTTGCCCTGCAGTGCCATAATTAAAACTAGCTCCATTAACAATCCCTTTTTCTGTCATTTTTTCCGCATCTAATTCATTTAAAAATTTCCCCTTATCATCTAAGATAAATTCAGTATGAAAGCCCATTAATAATTTGATGTTGTAGGAAATGTCATTATCAGGAAATTGAACACGATTATCCTCAATTTTGAGCTTGTTATGGAGACGGGAAGATTCCGATAAGGAGTAGTCAACCGCTTTTCGCCAAAAAGTTGGACCCTTTTTGGCGCGCAAAAAATCGGCTAGGGCTTGACTATCTTTTTTCTGACCTTTTCCGAAATGGTCACGTATATATTGTGCTTGCTGACTTGAGATGAGATAACGAAATTGATGCAATCGTTTTTCCAAGGCTCCCTCTTTTCCCAAAGTCCTTTCTGGAAAAGTCTGATTAACAAGAGCCGCAAATTCTGGCCAAAAGGAAGCATCTGGACTTAAGTCAGGATGAAACCTTTTTAATAAGGCTTGTGTTTCTGACAATTCTCCAGAAAGTTCTAAGGGCATCTTACTCATATCCAGGATTATCTTGAGTAAGACTTTACCAGGATACGTTTTTTGAGCTTTTTTCCAAAAACGAAGAAAAACAGGTGATCCAATCCGATCATCAATCATTTTCTGGTCAGAGAAAAGAGCTAATTCTTCTTTTCTCCATCCTAACAGAGAAAGGTTTCTAAGTGTCTTATAGCGTTTTTCAAGAGTCATTGTAACCTCCTCCATTTCTCATTAGTCATTTTCTTATTATAGCCCAATCTCGAATAAAATTCAGCTTAAAAAAACGAAAAAGACTTGCAAGCAAGTCTCTTTCGAAGGTTAAGCCATTGTATTTAATACCATTTGGAAAATCAAAGCCCCTACTACACCGCCTACAATTGGTGCTACAACAGGAATCCAGGCATAAGACCAATCCGAATCACTTTTATTAGGAATCGGTAGAATCGAGTGCATGATGCGTGGACCAAGATCACGAGCTGGGTTAATCGCATAGCCTGTTGTTCCACCAAGTGAGAAACCAACTGCCATAACCACTAAACCAACAATGAGGGGACCAAAGCCTTGAGCAACTTTATTTGGTCCAATTGCCATAACTGTAATCACCAAGACTGCTGTTCCTAGGGCCTCACCTAAGAAATTTGACCATGTATGACGGATAGCTGGCCCCGTTGAAAAACAAGCTAAAACAGTTGCAGAATCTTTTGTTTCTTGCCAATGTGGAAAGTAATGTAAATAAACAAGTAAGGCACCAACCATTGCACCTAGCATTTGTGCGATGAGATAGACCGGCACTTGTCCCCAAGACAAGGCTCCAGTTGCAGCCATTGCTAAGGTAACAGCTGGATTCAAATGAGCACCACTCATAAATCCAGTAATATAGACCGCAACGGCAACAGCTAATCCCCAACCTAATACAATCGCAATCCAACCACTAGCTTCAGCCTTGGTTTTTTTCAAACAGACTGCCGAAACAACACCATCACCTAAAAGAACAAGAATCAGTGTTCCTAAAAATTCACCAATAAATGACATCCTAATCTCCTTACTTATTAATCTCTAATTCAGTCAATTGCGCTAAAATACCGTCTTGATCCAAACCTGCTTGAATCAAAGCAGCTGCTGTATAGGTTCCCTCAACAATTGGTACTTGAACAATATGAATCTCCTTATCAGAGAAATCAGCAACCATTTCAAGGTTCATCCTAGCAGAACCCAAGTCAAAAAAGGCCAAAAGCTTTTCTTTAGGATTGTCATCTACAATCTGTTGCACCTGGTCAAAGCTCGTACCAATACCACCATCAGGATCACCACCAACAAAGGTAATAGACACATCTTTGGCCACTTCTTGAACCAAATCATAAACCCCTTGGGCGATATGTTTTGAATGGGAAACGATTAAAATACCTAATTCAGACACTAAACCACCTCAGCTTCCAACATAGCTTCAAACAAGAGACCTGATGAGTATGACCCCGGATCAATATGCCCTTTTGAACGATCACCCACATAAGAAGCCCGTCCTTTTGTCGCAACAAGTGGCTCAGTCGCCTTGACAGCATCCCAAATGGTCTCTTTTTCCAATTGCCCTTGACCAAGAGCCTCAATGACTGGAATCCAGACATCCACCATGGTTTTTTCACCTTTTTCGGCTTTTCCACGTTTTTGGATCATCGCTAAGCCTTCTGATAATATCTCACTTGAGGAGGAGGTTTGAGCAACCTTAGCCATTCCCATAAAGGCAGAGCCATAAAGCGGACCAGAGGCACCACCGACTTTACTAATCAACTGTAAAGAAACCATTTTGAACAAATCCGCAGTGCTATCAAATGTCTTTTCTTCCATAGCAGCAATAACGGCTGCCATACCTCTTGCCATATTCCCACCATGGTCACCATCTCCAATTGGAGTATCTAACTCACTCAAGTAGTCTTTATGTTCTTTAATTTTGTCATTAAATAGACGCATCCATTTTTCTACATGTTGAATATCCATCATTTCTCCTTACCAAGCTGGGGTTATAACATTTGCTTGCAACGCCTCTAGCCATTGTTGATTTTCTAATTTTAAGAGGGTCAGTGACAATCCAGCCATTTCTATTGAGGTCATATAATTACCAATTTTTTTGTAAGCAACGGTAATATTTTTTTCTTCTAAAAGTTGCGCAACATCATTTGCAAAAACATATTGTTCCATTAATGGTGTTCCGCCAAGTCCGTTAATTAAGAGAGCATATGATTGACCCGCTTCCATCTGGAATTCTTGGTCCAATTTACCGACTAACTCTGCCGCTAGCTCTTTTGAGGCTTTCATTTTTTCTTTCTTATAACCAGGTTCTCCATGGATACCTACACCATATTCAAATTCATCATCTGCTAAGACAAATCCTGGTTTACCAACTTCAGGAACTGTTGCTCCAGTGAGAGCTAACCCTATGGTTTTTATTTGTGGAACTAATGCATCAGCTATTGCCTTGATTTCTTCCAATGATTTTCCTTGATGCGCAGCATAACCTAAGATTTTATGCACTAGTATTGTACCTGCAACTCCACGTTTGCCCTGTGTGTAGAGGCTATTCTCAACTGCAATATCGTCATCAACAACAACACTTGAAATAGCAATGCCTTCCATCTCTGCTAATTCTTGCGCCATTTCAAAATTCATGATATCACCAGAATAATTCTTAATAACCATAAAGACGCCCGCACCTTCATCTGCTGCTTTTATGGCTTCTAAAATTTGATCTGGAGTTGGTGAGGTAAAGACAGCTCCACAGATTGCTGCTGAAAGCATTCCTTCTCCAACAAATCCTGCATGAGAAGGTTCATGTCCAGAACCACCACCTGAAATAATGGCTACTTTCCCATCTTTAGCAGCTTTTCGAACAATAACATCATATCCATCTAATCGTTCCACTAAGTCCCCATGCATATAGGATAAACCTTGTAACATGTCGTCAACGATTTGACCTGGATTGTTCATAATCTTTTTCATTTGATTGCCTCCTTTTTTGTTTACGCTTTCAGTTTATCCTACTTTAGCAATCTTGATAAGGGACAGATTTCCTTATTTGTCCTTTTCTTTTTCTCATATAATTTGGTAAAGTAGAGTTAGAATGCGGAATTATCAAGGAAAGGAAGACTTATGGCAACATCATTAATTACTAAAAAAAGAATTGCCAAGGCCTTTAAAAAACAGCTGGAAAAAAAGCCAATTGAGAAAATTTCAGTTGTCGATATTATGGATCAGGCAGGCATCCGACGCCAAACCTTCTACAATTATTTTGTTGACAAATTTGAACTGCTGGATTGGATTTTTGAGACAGAGTTACAAGAGCAAGTGACCAATAACTTAAACTACATTTCTGGTTTTCAATTATTAGAAGAACTTCTCTTCTATTTCAGTCTTAACAAAAGTTTCTATGCGCAACTTTTCTCGATTCGGGATCAAAATGATTTTTATTCCTACTTTGGAGATTATTGCTTAGTCTTAATGGAAAAGATTATCTCTGAACATGAGCATAACTATCACTTGGAATTGTCACCTCAATACCGCCAATTCTTAAAAACATACCATTCTCGAGCACTTGCTGATATGATTCGTGCTTTTGTTAGCCAAAATAACTACCACCCTGACCTAACAATGATAAAAAAGATTATTCTTGCAAGTTTTGAAGACATTTAGGAGTAAATATGATTACCATTCAGAACCATAAACAACAAATGATCCCTCAATATATTAAAGGAATGCTAGATATTCACTCTCATTTAGAGAAAGTCCCAGATTTTCCAATTATCTATAACAGGCATCATGACCCTGAAAAAGTTCCCATTCTATCTGGAGGTGGTTCAGGTCATGAACCCGCTCATATTGGCTTTGTTGGTGATGGGATGTTAACAGCTGCGGTCTACGGTGACTTATTTACCCCACCGACTTATGATCACATTCTTGAAGCCATCCGATTTTTAGACAAGGGTAAAGGCGTATTTGTCATTATTAAAAATTTCGATGCCGATATTCGTGAATTTAGCAAAGCAATTACCCTCGCTCGAAAAGAGGGCATCCAAGTCAAATACATCGTTTCCCATGATGACATTTCAGTCGAACCACAAAAAAATTTTCAAATGCGACACCGTGGACTTGCAGGAACCATATTGCTCCATAAAATCTTAGGACAAGCCGCTCAAAATGGTGTGAGCCTAGAACAGTTGGAAAAAATAGCCTTTGACTTAGCAACTGAAATTGCGACTATCGGCTTCGCGACAAAGTCAGCACGTTTCCCAAATGCTGCCCTACCTTTATTTGATTTACCAGAGGATCATATTTCCTTTGGTATTGGCATTCATGGTGAAGAAGGCTATCGAACAGTTCCTTTTAGTTCGTCAGAACACTTAGCCGTTGAAATAATCAATAAATTACAGATCAAATTTCATTGGCAAGAAAGAGAAGATTTTATCCTACTTGTTAATAATTTAGGCACCGCAACTGATTTGGAGCAAGGTATTTTTCTAAATGATATTTGCCAATTATTAGATCTTGAAGGTCTTCATATCCACTTTATCAAAAATGGAAAATACATGACCAGCTTAGATATGTCTGGCATATCTGTTACATTAGCTCGACTAAAAGACCCCGCTTGGTTAGATTATCTCAAGGCACCAACCAATGCTTTTGCTTGGTAAAATGCTAAAAAAAGTTCGCCATAAGCGAACTTTTTTTAGTCTTCAACTGGTCTTGATTTGCGAGCAATATCTGCCAAAATGGTATCCATAAATTCTGATAGGCTTTCTGTATGCGTTGCTTTGCTACCGTAACGACGGACATTGACTGATTTGTCTTCCATTTCTTTATCACCAACAATTAATTGGTAAGGAATTTTGCTGGTTTGAGAAGCACGGATTTTATATTGCATTTTCTCATTTCGGTCATCAACATCTGCTCTGATGCCACGATCACGTAAGGCTTTAGCAACTTCCCAAGCATAATCAATATGAGCCTCATTTGAAATTGGGATAACCGTCACTTGATGAGGTGCCAACCAAGTTGGAAAGGCTCCTTTATAGGTTTCAATAAGGATAGCAGTGAAGCGTTCCATGGTTGAAATAACACCACGGTGAATCATAACTGGACGGTGTTCTTCGCCGTCAGCTCCAATGTATTTCAAATCGAAGCGTTCTGGAAGGAGGAAGTCCAATTGGATGGTTGAAAGGGTTTCTTCGTTACCAAGAGCTGTTTTCACTTGAATGTCTAACTTAGGACCATAGAAAGCTGCTTCCCCTTCTGCCTCAAAGTATTCCACACCCATTTCATCAAGGGCTGCTTTTAACATGCTTTGCGCATTTTCCCACATCTCGTCGTTATCATAGTATTTTTCAGTATCTTTTGGATCACGGTATGATAGACGGAAACGATAATCTGTTAGGTTAAAGTCTTCATAAACATCAATGATTAATTGAAGAGCACGTTGGAATTCTTCCTGGATTTGTTCTGGTGTGACGAAAAGGTGCCCGTCATTCAGAGTCATCTCACGAACACGTTGAAGTCCAGATAAAGCCCCTGATTTTTCATAGCGGTGCATCATACCAAGCTCTGCGATTCGAATAGGCAACTCACGGTAAGAATGCACGTGGTTTTTATAGACTTGAATATGGTGAGGACAGTTCATTGGTCGAAGAACAAATTCTTCTCCATCTCCCATATCCATGGTTGGGAACATGTCTTCTTGGTAATGCTCCCAGTGACCAGAGGTTTTGTAGAGTTCAACAGAAGCTAAAGGTGGGGTGTAAACATGTTGATAACCCGATGCTAACTCTTTATCTGTGATATAACGCTCTAGAGTACGTCGAATGGTTGCGCCATCTGGTAGCCAGAATGGTAACCCTTGCCCTACTTCCTGACTAATCATAAACAGGTCAAGTTCTTTACCAAGTTTTCTATGGTCACGTTCTTTAGCTTCTTCAAGACGGGTCAAGTAAGCTTTAAGGTCTTTCTTATCAAACCAAGCCGTACCATAAACACGTTGCATCATAGCATTATCACTATTACCACGCCAATAGGCACCTGCTACATTTAAAAGGTGGAAGACTTGAATCCGTCCTGTTGATGGCACATGAGGGCCTCGGCACAAGTCCACAAACTCACCTTGACGATAGATGGTTAATCCAGCAGCATCATCTGAGTGTTCATTGATTAATTCAATTTTGTAGGGATCGTCTTTAAAAATCTCTAAAGCTTCTTCTTTGGTGACTTCTTCACGAATACATGGATAATTTTCTTTAACAATTTTTTGCATCTCTGCTTCAATTCGAGGAAGGTCTTCATTAGAAATTTGGCCTGAACTATTATCAGTGTCATAGTAAAATCCTTCAGCAATGGCAGGGCCAACACCTAAATGAATGTCTGGGAACAAGCGTTTTGCTGCCTGAGCAAATAAGTGTGCTGCAGAATGACGTAAAACGCCAAAAGCATCTTCATGGTCAGGAGTCACAATTTCAATACTACCATCTGTGTCAATAGGACGATTAGTATCAATTAATTGACCATTGAATTTTCCAGCTAAAGCTTTTTTAGCAAGGGAATTACTAATAGATTGTGCAATGTCAAAAGTTGTGATGCCAGATTCAAACTCTCTTACGGCACCATCAGGAAATGTAATGTTAATCATCTTTTTCTCTCCTTATATAGTTGTTTACAGTTTATGGAAAACAAAAAGCGACATCCTCAAAAGGACGTCGCAACGTGGTTCCACCTTCATTTGTCCATGCTAAAAAAGCCAAGGACCTCTGATTGGCGATAAGGGAACCACCCTTTTATGTTTGCATAAAATCATGGGAAGGAGTATTAGCATAGTCATCTTGTGCTCTTTCCACCAACCAGCACTCGCTCCAATAGATGTTTCTAAACTAACATGTCTTCTTTGTTATTATATCAAGATTTCAAAAAATAGCAAGGGTCACTAAGATGAATTTGATAGGTCTTATGATTTTCCCCTCTATTAGGCAACTACTACTTACCCTTTTAATCTAAAAAGTCACGTATGGCATTAACCATTTTAAGCGGTGCCTTCACAACTTTTACAGAGGTGACAGCTGTTGCTTTAAAAGCTCGTTTTGGAATACGACGCGCTGTTTGAACCAGTTTGATTGGCTCTCGTTTGCCTGTACCAGTAACACGTAAGGAAAGTCGCTGAGGTTGAGGCTTATTTTTATTGATGATGGTATCCAGATAAAAGGTATACATCGAATGTCCAAAATGCTCAGCTGAGATGTCAAAACGTTTTTGCTTAAGCATTTCAGGATTCATTTCAGGTGTTTCAATGATAGCATCAATAATAGCATCTGCTAATTCATCCTCATGATAAAAAAGCGTACCAAACATTTTATCAGAAACAAGATCGTCTAAATAAGGATTGCCATGAGCAATAATCGGTTTTCCACTTGCAAGGCTTTCAATGTAAGTCAATCCTTGTGTTTCACTGGTCGAAGCACTAACAAAAAAATCACAAGCTTTATAATAATAAGCCACTTTGTCATGTGGAACCATGCCAGTAAAAATAACGTTCTCGCTGATTGTCAGTTGATCCGCTAAAGCCTTCAAATCAGGCAGGTAAGGACCATCACCTACAATGACTAATTTGACTTTGGGATTAGCTTTCAAGACTTCCGGCAGTTGTCGAATAATAGCCTGAATGTTTTTTTCATAGGAAACACGCGACAAACTGAGTAAAAAGGTATCATCATCGGCGATTTGCAATTCCTCTTTAAGACTAGCGATATCTTGCTTAGAAATATCGTCTCGGATATATTGTGTCAAATCGATTCCTGTTGGGATAACCCGCTTTGGTAATTTAACTTGATAATCTTCTAGAAGATTCAAGACGATAGGGCTTGGGCAGACAACTCCATCTAAATCTTTTAAATAGCTTTTTAAGATTGGTTTTACCATACTTGGTCGAATCAGTTTACCGTTTGCGATGTAGGTCACATAATCCTCATACTGGGTATGATAGGTATGAACAACTGGGATTCTTAAGGCTTTGCCTACCATTTTACCAAGCAACCCTAAGCTGAACTCTGTTTGTGTGTGTATGATATCTAGATGATACTGCTTAGCTATTTTATAAGATGAAATAAGTCCACGATAAACCACTCGACGATCCGTAAAGGACACAAATGGGACGCTTGGAAGTCTAATCACTGTTGGATCTTCAAAGCGTTTGACGTTTTTATCCGTCGTGGTAAAGATATAGACTTCATGTCCTTCTTTTTCTAGCTCTTCTTTCAAGGTTCGAATACTGGTTGCGACACCTGAAACTTGTGGAAAGTAAGTGTCTGTAAATAGACCAACTCGCATCTTATAACTCCATTACTTTTTGATAAGTGTCTACTAACTCCAAAGCTATTTTTTCAATACTTCTGCTTTCTGCAACCTGATAACCTGCCATGGTTTTCTGACTTTGACCATTTAAGATTTTCCGTAATGCCTTAACAAATCCATCTACATCTGAAGCCATCTCCGCGCTATCTTGATTTACCCAACCAGAATAAACAGGGATATCTCTGACAAGGACATGCTGTTTACTTGCTAAGGCTTCCAGTACTACAATGCCTTCTGTTTCTTCACGACTTGGGAAAAAGAAAGCATCAGCCCCTGTCATTGCGCCTTCATAAACGTCACCTTTAATGTATCCTGGAAAAATAACATTTTCAGGATGATTGCCATTAACAATCTTTCTTATTTCAGCTGGAATCATCCATTTATTCATTTCTCCAAACCAAATAAATGTGACATCTGGCATTTTTTCAGCAACTTTTACAAAATCATCAATGCCTTTTCGTTTGAAGAAAAGCCCTGCACCCATGACAACTTTTTCGCCATCTTTTACATTAAAATAACGTCGGAAAGCTTCCTCTTTTTGAGGATTTGGACCATATTGTTTCAGATCAATCCCATTTGAAATGGCAAAAACTGGCTTGTTTATCCCATAGTTTTCAATCAGAGATTTTGAATAGAGAGTTGGCGTGATGATGGCATCTGCTTTCTTATAAAAAAGACAAAGGTATTTTTTAAACATAGGGGATAATTGATTAGAAAAAATAAAGGAATTTCTAAAATCCTCTTCTGTAGAATGACCATGCATGATCACTTTTTTGCCAGCTTTTTTAGCTTTTGTCATTAACAACCAGCTAGCAATGCCATAAGTGTTAACATGAACAAGGTCATAGTCATCTTTAGGATTTGTCGTAAAGGCTTGTCCAACAGACCTCAAGGCTTTTACTTGATGTTTAATGGCACGACCTATCCCAGATTTTCGTAAGAAATTTTCAGCTTCTAAGTATAGTAAGACTTTCATAGAATCTATTATAGCTTATTTCCAAGGAATTTTCACTAATAGGCAAAAAAATCAGCCCTTAGGCTGATTCTGTTTATGCTAAAGCTAAAAAGGATTTTGGAACCCAAGCTGATATGGAACCCGGTTCAACTTTGAAATCTGCCCAACCATCCTCATTAATCATTATTTCATCTGGGCAATGTCCAAGATAATCCACAAAAGTTTGACCGACATAAAGTTGCCCTACTTCCATGTGTTTCCAACCTCTGTCACCATTTGTCATGACAACCGCTAAACAGGTATCACTGTCATCGTTCCCCAACTGAGTCCAACCAATACAATTAGCATGATCAAAGTAATCTACTTGTTTTCCATAAACTGTTTTTTGACGAAGATAAGTGAGTTTCTCTAAAATATCTTTAAAAGACATTTGACCAAAGTCACCTTCTATTCCATAGTAGTCACCATAAAATAGACATGGCATTCCTTCTTGTCTTAAAAGTATGAGTCCGTAAGCTAAAGGTTTAAACCAATCTTCTACACGGGTTTGTAAGGCTTGTCCACTTTGAGTATCATGATTGTCAACAAAGGTTATGGCAAAATCTGGATGGCTTTGCATTAAGCTAGATTCAAAGATTTTTGTCATATCAAAAGCATTACCTGAATGACTGGCTTCATAAAAGTTCATGTGGAGTGCAACGTCAACAAGATTAAATTGCATGTCAACTTCATCCAAATAATGGTGAGTAGCATCGCTATCGTCTTTCCAATACTCACCAAAAACAAAGAGATCCTCAGCAAAATGATCACGAACGTAGCGAATAAAGTTATTCATAAAGTTGGCATCAATATGTTTGATAGCATCCAAACGAAATCCTTTGACAGCTGTGGTATCTAAAAACCATTTGGCCCAGACCTTAAGATGTTCTTGAACTTCTGGATGTTTAAAATCAATATCATTAAACATCAAGTAATCAAAATTGCCCTTTTCATTATCAACACTTTCTTGATTAGCCCAACCTTTATTATCTCCTGTGATTAAAAAAATACCAGTTTCATTGTGTCGAGCATCGTAATCCAATCCTGTAAAATGATACCAGTGCCACGTAAAATCATTATATTTGCCTTGACGACCTGGAAAGGTAAAGCCCGTCCACCCTTCAATTTCATAGGGTTCAGAAATAGGCTCTTGTCTGTTATCAGGATTCATTTTAAGAACATGAAAGGTTTCTTTTTGATCAGCATTAGCTTTATGATTGAGGACAATATCTGCAATTGGCATAATGCCTGCTTCATTTAAGGCAGCTGTTAAAGCTAAATAGTCCTCCTTACTGCCATATTTCGTTGGAACTGTACCGTTTTGATCAAACTCTCCCAAATCAAATAAGTCATAAATACCATACCCCACATCGTTAGAGCCTGTTCCTTTGAATGCAGGAGGTAACCAGATTTTACTGATTCCCATTTTTTGAAAGTCTGGGATAGCTTCTCTTAACCTCTTCCAATGATTGTGATCATCTGGTAAATACCATTCAAAAGCTTGAAACATTAATTCATTTGTCATGCCTTACTCCTAAGAAAAAAATCCGCCTAAAAAGGCAGATTTATTTTGTTGTTCCACGACGTTTGATGCCATGGTTTAATAGAATCTCTTTTTCTTCTAATTCTTCTTTGTTCATGATTTTTGTTAACATACGCATACTTACGGCACCTAAATCATAAACTGGTTGACTAATTGAACTCAAGTTAGGACGAGTGTATTCAACAACAGGTGAATCATTACTTGTAATGATTTCAAAATCTTCAGGTACACTTTTTCCTGCCGCAAAGAGACCATTTAATAAACCAGCTGCTAATTCATCTTCACCGACATAAGCTGCAGTTGCTCCAGAATTAATCACACGCTGTGCCAATTCATAGCCTTCTTTGTAAGAATAATTGGCTTCAAAGACTAAGCCTTCTTTATAATCTAATTTATTCTTTTTAAGGCCTTCTTTATAACCAGAAAGACGTACTTTACCATTGATATCATCAATAAGTGGACCTGATACAAATGCGATTTTCTTATGGTTCTCTGCTAAAATATCAATAACCTCAGCGACTGCTGCTTGATAGTCAATATTAACGCTTGGAAGTTGGTGTTCAAGGTCAACGGTACCTGCTAAAACGATAGGGGTTCTAGAACGTGAAAATTCTGCACGAATTTTTTCTGTTAAATGGTGACCCATGAAAATAATCCCATCAACTTGTTTGGCAAAGAGGGTATTGACAACATTGACTTCTTTATCATCGTCCTCGTCACTAGATGCCAAGACAATGTTATATTTGTACATGGCTGCGATATCATCAATACCTTTGGCTAAAATTGAAAAATAGGCATTGGCAATATTTGGAATAACAACACCAACAGTTGTTGTTTTCTTACTTGCAAGTCCACGAGCGACGGCGTTAGGACGATAATCTAAACGATCGATAACTTCTAAAACTTTTTTGCGTGTATTTTCCTTAACGTTTTTATTTCCATTTACAACACGGCTGACAGTTGCCATTGAAACACCAGCTTCACGAGCAACATCATAAATCGTAATGGTATCATCTGTGTTCATTTTTTTATCTTCCTTTCTCTATGAAAATGACGCTTTCAACGTTATTTTAGCATGAATTGAAACCACTTTCAAGTATAAAAGGCTAATTTTTGAAAAGTTTTCAAGACTTGAGAGAAAGCTTGCATTTTCTCCATTTTTTTGAAAAAATAGGGGTAGAAAGAAGGTATTTTCATGACTAAAATTGATCATATTAGACATTTTTTAACAGAAGAAAAGGCTGAACTTGCCATTTTCTCAGATCCAGTCACTGTTAACTATTTGACTGGTTTTGCCTGTGACCCTCATGAACGCCAGATGTTCCTTTTTATTTATGAACAACTGGTACCCGTATTGTTTGTTCCTGCATTGGAGGTCGCGAGAGCCAGCAAAATCGTCAACTTCCCAGTTTTTGGCTACATGGACTCTGAAAACCCTTGGGAAAAAATCCGCAAGGTATTACCCAACACAGATGCTAAAACCATTTATGCTGAATTTGATCATCTCAATGTAACCAAGTTTCAAGGATTGCAAACTGTATTTTCAGGTCGTTTTGAAAACCTAACACCATTTATTCAAGGCATGCGTTTAATTAAATCGGCTGATGAAATTGAAAAAATGATGATTGCCGGAGATTTTGCTGACAAAGCCGTAAAGGTTGGTTTTGACAATATTTCATTAGAAGCTACTGAGACTGATATTATTGCTCAGATTGAGTTTGAAATGAAAAAACAAGGTATCAGTAAAATGAGTTTTGACACCATGGTCTTAACCGGAGATAACGCTGCAGACCCTCATGGTATTCCTGGTACTAATAAAATTGAAAACAATGCCCTACTTCTCTTTGACTTAGGAGTGGAAACCTTGGGTTATACCAGTGACATGACCAGAACAGTGGCGGTTGGCAAACCTGACCAGTTCAAATTGGATATTTACGAGCTTTGCCTCGAAGCCCAATTAAAAGCCCAAGAATTTGTTAAACCTGGTGTTACGGCTGCAGAAGTTGATGCCGCAGCTCGTTCTGTTATTGAAAAAGCTGGTTATGGTGAATACTTTAACCACCGTCTCGGTCATGGCTTAGGTATGGATGTCCACGAGTTTCCTTCCATTATGGCCGGTAACGATATGATTATTGAAGAAGGCATGTGCTTTTCTATTGAACCTGGTATTTACATTCCAGGAAAAGTTGGGGTCCGTATTGAAGACTGTGGTCATGTGACTAAAGACGGTTTCCAACCATTTACCAAAACTTCTAAAGAATTGCTCTACTTTGAAGGCTAATTTGACACTTCTTAAGACTGGAACACCAAAAATGCGAAGACGTAAGCGTCTTCGCATTTTTTATTCTTCAATAAATAAAAAGCTTTGCCATAATCTTAAGAGATCAATCAAGATATCATTTTCAGGGGAAATCTGAGCGACCACATTTTGACGGCCATCATTTGGTCGATCTTTTAGTGCGATTTGCAATTCACCTTTATATTGACCCGCATTATTATTACCAATGGTTACCATTCCTCTTTTAATTGGAATTGTATTGAATGGTTCAATGGAATGGTCTTTATAGAGCACGCGAGGTTGACTTGAGCGAATCATGTAATCCGACTTGTCTCCTCGATAAAGGTGTTGATTATCTAGAAGGATTTCTTTTTCTACAGCCGATAATTCTTGCTGAACCTTAACTGGAAATACAGGTAAGGATTGTTTGAAGGCGTCAGCCACTTCTTTCAAATCTTTCTCCGATAAAAGACTTGATGAGAGCAAGATATCGTCGATAAGACCTGTCATTTTCAAGAGGGAAACTTGGGCAGTTAAAGACATATCCCGCTGCAACTCAGCTGATACCATCCGATCTGAGAGTGGCCAAGGGCCTATTTTCCCGTCAGGACTATCAATAAAGGCTGCTGTCTCTAGGTTATATTTTTTATACTGTTTGGCCGTTTTTAGGAAATAGTCAAAGGACAGTCCAGTATAGGCTTGTGGATAAAAATTATGTGATCCTATTAATTGTGTTTGGTTTGGACCAAAGTCGTTAACCATATCGATGTAGTGTTGGCCACGTGAGATATTTAATTCAATTGTGATGCCAAAATTATTATGAGTTAGCATAGCTTCTTCGTAGCCTGTGAATCCTTCGTCTAAGCGAAGAGCATCGATGCCCATCTCTGCAAATACTTCCAATTGATTATAGGAAATGTTTAAGGCTTTGAAGAGATTGGGATTGACATCCAAAGAGGTTTTAAGGCCTTTTTCTCTTCCATACTGAATGATTTCAGTAAAGGTAGCGACTGTTTCCTGAGCATTATCAGCGACTTCTAACATAGACGTAAAAAGGCGTTGATAACCATATTTGGCTGCTAAATCAATATAGGCTTTCATTTCAGACATGCTGGACTTAGACGGATAAATGGATATACCTAATTTTCCCATAAGAATTCCTCCTTTAGTAAAAAAATACCTTAATCCACAAAGTGAGTCAAGGTATTTTTAATGCATTATGCTACAGTTGCTGCAACTTCTCTTTCTTCAGCTAATAATTTATTGTCATAATATTTAATAAATGGTAACCAAATCAAGAATGCTACAGTAATACATACAATTGCAAGAATTGCTGCTTTGATATCCCCACCAGATCCGATGAAGGCACCAAATCCGCCAGGAGTTGGCCATGGGGTTTGTACGATAGCTTCTTTTACAATGTTTAAGTTAACTACAACGTATGCTAATACTGCTGAAACAACTGGAGCAGTGATAAATGGAATAGCAAGGATTGGGTTATAAACGATTGGTAAACCGAAGATTAATGGCTCATTGATGTTGAAAATTGATGAACCAATAGCGGCACGACCCAACATTTTCAATTGTTCTGATTTAGCCAAGAATGCCATGAAGAGACATACACCAAGAGTTGCACCTGAACCACCAACTGTTACATAAGCGTTAGTGAACTCACCTGCGAAGGCAAAGTGTGCACCATTAACGTTTTCAGCCATGTTTGCAAGTAGGATAGGGTTAACAAGACCCATAACGATGTTTGCACCGTGGATACCAACTAACCATAAAGCATGAACTAGGAAGTAAATAACGATGATACCACCAATAGAGTTGGTAATGTTTTTAACGAAACCAAATGGGATAGCGATAACTTTGTAGATATCAGTTCCCATCATGATGAAGGCACCATTGATAAGGATAACTGTGATAGCAACGATAAATGCTGGAATCAATGCTGTAAATGAACGAGATACCCCTTCAGGAACAGCGTCTGGCATTTTAACAACCCAGTTTCTAACAACACAGAGACGGTATAATTGAACAGCAAGAATAGCCATTAAGATACCTGTGAAAAGTCCTGATGTTGAAAGACGAGCTAAGCTATCGCCACCAACTGTCCAACCATTAATAGTTGTTTCAGAAGCTACTAAAGCCATGCTTCCTTTAGTAAATGTTAATTCAGGAATGGTCATGAAGAAAGCAAATACTGAAAGAATACCACCATTTAATGGGTCAAGATTGATACCATCTTCTTCTGCATAGATTTTTGTGTATTCGTAACCAATAACCAATGCGAAGTAAAGGGTTAAAATACCCATTGAACATTTATAAGCAAGTAAAGTGAGTGCAGCAAATTTGTCAAATGAACCTGCCCAGATACCAGCTAAGAATGGAAAGGCTTGAGGAAGAACTCCTAAAACCAAGAAAGCGGAACCGACGATTGTTAATGGGATACTTGCCATCCCAGCAGCCACAATCGCACGCACAGGACGCCAGGTAGAAACTTTACCCATTGGTCCCATGAGGTACTTCTCTAATAATTCAAACATTAATCTTACCTCCTAATTTATTTACATTAATAATGTTTGCCAAGTTTGAGTGATGCTAAATAACGGTTAATACGAACGTATTGACGGTCTTTATTTGCATCAATGCGGTATATTTTAACTAACATCCATAATGATAAGAGCATTCCAATAGTTAATAACGTTATGATAACAATCAGACTAGCTTGACTCTCATTGAAAAATGGATATAAAAAGTGAGATTGACCTGTCAATGCCAAAATCATTAAACAACTGTTTACCGCAATCGTTGTTTTGAAAAATAATTTGCTAACTTTTGCTTCTTTTTGCTCTGTTGTAAACATTCTAAACTGTTCCCACATGGCAAATCCTGCAAAAGCTCCTAATAAAATTGGAAGAAAAGCAACTGCTGAAGCTTTTGATAAATAAAGCATAATTGCCCAATAAAGATTGACAAAGAAGAAAAATGTGACGACATATCGAACCATAAAATAACGTGTATAGTACATTGTCTTAATCGCATTTGTTTTACGTAGTGTTTCCACTCTTTCTTTTTCTGCTCTGTTCATCTAAAAACTCCTTTTGCTTAAATCCTTATTGTACTTTTTTATACAGTTCCAACATTTCTAAGGCTACTTCTCTAAGTGTCATGGTTGTCATCAAGTGATCTTGCGCATGTACCATAATAATTTCAATTTTGATTTCAGTTCCACCTGCGTATTCTTGCAAGAGATGTGTTTGTGCTTTATGCGCTAAAAGTAATTCTTCGTTAGCAGACTCTAGTAATTCCGCTGCTTTGTCATAGTTGCCTTCGCGCATTGCTGCAAATGCTTCATGAACTGTTGTTCTAGAATTGCCACTGTTTAAAATAATTTCAAAAGCAGCCATTTGTAATTCATCTGTTGTCATTCTATTCTCCTATTTCATGTCTAATATTATGTTTTTAAATTCATCAAAAGTTTGAGATTTGATAATAGCTTCTTTTGCTTGTGGGTTTTCTGTTAAATCTACCATTAATTTGGTCATACTTGCTAGACCGTCATTCTTGTAAATGGATGGGGAAACAAGAAAGATAATCTTAATGGCGTTAAATCCTTCTTCCCAATCGACACCATCAGGAACGATAGCTACCCCAATTTTCCCTTCCTTATCAATGGCTTTTAGTGGATGAGGCACAGCGATTTCTTGATCAAAAATAACCGTACTCATGGATTCCCTATTAGCAATTAAGTCAAGCATGGAAACTTGGTATTCCTCACAATCACCATCATCTAATAAAGCGACTAGTTTGGAAAGAACTGTTTTTTTATCGCTTTTTTCTAAAATGATAAAGCGATCTTTTGAGAAATAACGACTGAAGCTAGATTGGTCTGATAAGGAACCTGATTCCTTTTGACTTCTATGGTGTTTTGACTCTAAATGAAGTAAGCCGTCTTTAATCATTTGAACTTCTTCATCCTTTAGAAAAACACTAACTGTAAAGACAGGGACTGAAAAGACCAAATTCGATAAATCAATCGTCGAGATAATCAAATCAATACCTTCCAGTCTGGCATCGGTAATATCATAATAGCCGACCAAATTGACGATATTTAACTGTCTTCCCAACTCATTTTCCAAACGCATACGTAACATTTGTGCACTACCATAACCCGTCGCACAAATAACCAAAGCATTCATCTTATTGTTTTGATAAAAACGCTCAATGCCTGCTAAAAGGTGTAAGGTCACATAGGCAATTTCATCATCTGATAAGTGAAAATCTTTAAAGTAATTAAGATGACTCATTAAACTTCTGGAAATCACAAAAGCTTCCTTATATTGCGACTGAATGTCATCTAAAAGTGGATTATCCAAACGGACATTATTTTTAACACGTTCCAGGAGCACTTCTAGGTGTTTAAGTAACCCTTCAATAAAAGTGAAATCTTGTGCAAATTGGTAACCATAATGCAAATCAATCTCGGCTGCCGCTTCTGACAAATCTTGTCTTAAACTAATCCGTTCGAGGGACTCTGAATTATCAGTATGAATGCTCTCCGAAATCAAATGTAAAGCAATGTAGTTAATTTCTTCCGTTGGAAAATCTGTTCCAGTCACATATTCCACACGTCTAAGTATATTAGTGGCTACTAAAATTTCTGTTTTGAATTTTTTTTCATCAATGCTTAATTGAGAAATTTTAAATCCGTCATTAACTCGAGAAATAGCTAAAGCAATATGGACAATTAAATTTTGAATAACAAAGTCAGATAGTTTCAAAGACTGACTACGGCATTCATCTAAAACAATAATGGTTAATTCTTCAAAACTAATGGGTAACTTGAAGAAATCATCCCCAACATACTGATGAATATTTTTTAAGAAATTGCCACTAAAGAAGTAATCCATAATGAAGTGGCGCTTATTATGTTCAGCGCCACTCACATAGACACCCTTATTTGCTCTGCTTTCAATCTTTAAATCATAGCGAGCCAATTCATGTCGAATTTTTTTAAAATCTGAGGATAATGTTGATCTACTGACATATAATTGATCCATTAAATCATCAAAGAAAATCTCTTTCTGTTCAAAGATAAGCTGGTTAATGATGAAATTATGACGATCGTTAATGTCAATATTTTCAGTACCTAAACGAATGTTATTATCCGAAATCAAATTAAGATAGACAGATTCATTGGCTAAGTCCAACTGATACCCATATCCCTGCTTTGAGATGATTTCTAGCCCTTCCTTCTTTTCAATAAATGAAATCAAGGTTTTAATGTAAGTTCTAACAGTCCTATCCGAACAAGATAGATGTTCTGCCAACTCCTTACTCGTGACAAAATTTCCTCTATTTAAGTACAGGTATTGTAAGATAAGTTTTTCTTTTTGTCCCAACATCTGTTGTCTCCTTTTTGAAAAAGTCCTATCTCCATTATACTAAATTTTCAAAAAATTAAATTAGATGTTTTCTTTAACAAGTGTAGCCATTTTTTCAATTCCCATTGGGATTGGAATATAAGCTTGAGGTGGGATTTGAACAACTGGTTTGCCAACTTTTTCACCTGCATCTGCAAATTGTTTGAAGTGCATTTTTGTTTGAGGACTTACTAAATATAAATCATATTCAGAAGATGCGATGCGTTTTGCTCCTTCTGGAACACCTACGGCATTCATTTCAACTTCAACACCTTGTTCCGCAAGCAAAGTTTGAGTTTTTTTAGCAATGAGTGATGATGACATGCCTCCGGCACAGATGATTAACGCTTTAGTCATTATGACTGCCTCCTAATGTTTATTTATTTTGTTTACATTTTAATTATATGTGTATACGCTTTCAATTTCAACACACACTATTTCCGTAATGATGCGGAAATTGGAAAGTTGACAAAAAATTTTTCCCTATTAAAAAAGCAATTACCCCCTTTGGTAATTGCTTTTAGACTAATTCTAATTGGTGTTCAATCTGTTCTGTAATGACAAACACTTGGCTTAAGGTCAATCGGTATTCCCTCATCAATAATTCTTTAACCTTAATATCAGTCAAGTGTGTTCTTATGGTATAAATTCCTTTTTCGGGATTTTCGGAAAGTATTGTCACTTTATTTTTCAGATTACTGTTATCATTTAGATCAATGGTGTGATTGACCTGTTCAAAATAAACAAGGTATTGGTGATCACTCATCTGGCTACTTCTTCTTTTTATCCCAATTAATAAGGAGATAAAAATTATGAACAGAAAAAATGTTGATACAATCAATAAGACTTCTAACATCATATGTCTCCTTTATAAAGAATGTCTTGCCTTTCGTAAAAGCATTATACCCTCATATGTAAGCGTTGTCAATACTTTTCTGATATTTTCCTATTTAAGAGCCTTGCTGTGATTTGTGAATGCTTACTCCTCTGGCATGTTTTTTCAACTATAGCCCCGAATAAGGGCACCAATGCTTAAGCAATCTGATATTTGATGACAGGATTTTCAAGAAGAGTTTTTGTTTTCCGCTTAGCTTTGTGCTATCATAAAAGTATCAGAAACAGGGAGGATATTCACATATGGACGATATCAGAAAACGCATTCATGATGCTTATTATTTCCGGACTGCTGTTCGTGTTTATAATGATCAGAAAATTTCCGATGACGATTTGAATCTTTTACTGGATGGGGCATGGCGTAGTCCCTCTTCCGTTGGTTTGGAAGGCTGGCGATTTGTTGTTTTGGAAAATCAAGACATTAAATCCGAAATTAAAGAAGTGGCATGGGGTGCTCAATATCAATTAGAAACAGCTAGTCACTTCATTTTACTCCTAGCAGAAAAAAACGCTCGTTATGACGGCCAATCACATCTGGATAGTTTGATTCGTAGGGGCATCACAGATGAAGATGGGTTAAAAAGCCGTTTGAAAACCTATGAGGAATTTCAAAAACGTGATATGGATATGGCAGACAATCCACGCGCTTTGTTTGACTGGACAGCTAAGCAAACTTACATTGCACTTGGAAGCATGATGACCAATGCTGCTCTCATGGGCATTGATTCCTGTCCTATTGAAGGCTTTGACTATCAAAAAGTTGATGACATTCTGGCGAAACATGGTGTGATTGACCCTGAGAAAGAAGGCATTGCTAGCATGTTATCACTTGGATATCGTCTCAGAGATCCTCGTCATCCACAAACGCGCAAAGCTCGCGAAGATGTTATTTCAATTGTTAAATAAAAGGAGTCCTAAATGAAAGCTTTACATACTTGTATCCGTGTTAAAAATTTAGAAGAATCCCTAGCATTCTACACCACTGCTTTTCCTTTTAAGGAAACGCGACGACGTGATTTCCCAGATAGTAAATTTACACTTGTCTATCTTGCTCTTGAAGGTGAAGACTACGAATTAGAACTTACTTATAACTATGGTCATGAGGCCTACGACTTAGGTAATGGCTATGGCCATATTGCGATTGGTTCAGAAGATTTCCAAGCTGATTATGACAAACATGTCCAAGCAGGCTATTCTGTGACTGATATAAAAGGTTTAACAGACAAATCGGCACGCTATTACTTTATCCAAGATCCAGATGGCTATAAAATTGAAGTGATCGACTTGAATAGATAATGACAACTATTAGGAGAGGCTTCGGTCTCTCCTTTTCTTTTCATTCAAGACCTTTTTATGTTACAATTTGTCAATAGACAAAAAAGATGAAAGTGCGACTATGAAATTATTATCAATCATTGTTCCCTGTTTTAACGAGGAAGAAACAATACCGATTTTTTTTAAACAGATGCAGGTCATCGAGCATGCCATGACACAAGACTTAACTTTTGAGTATATTTTTATTGATGATGGATCAAAAGACAAGACTCTAGACATTCTAAGACAATTACATGCAAATCATGCCAATGTTCACTACCTTTCTTTTTCAAGAAATTTTGGGAAAGAAGCTGGGCTATTAGCCGGGTTAGAGGAAGCAAAAGGAGATTACATTACCGTTATGGATGCTGATTTACAGGATCCACCAGAATTAATTCCAATGATGTATGCACAATTGCAAAAAGGTTATGACGTGGTTGGTACGCGAAGAATCAACCGCAAAGGGGAACCCTTTATTAGGTCTATCTGCTCAAAACTGTTTTATTACCTTATTGCAAAAATATCAGACACTGAAATGATCGATGGGGTTCGAGATTTCCGCTTGATGACCCGACAGGTCCTTGAAAGCATTCTGGAACTTGGGGAAGTAAATCGCTTTTCAAAAGGTATTTTCTCCTGGGTTGGTTTCAAAACGACTTATATCAGTTATGATAACCGTGAACGGCAAAAGGGCAAAACATCATGGCATTTTTTTGACTTAATCCGCTATTCTTTAGATGGCTTTATCAATTTCTCGGAAGTACCACTCGCACTAGCAACCTGGGTAGGCACCCTTAGCTTTCTTCTTTCCCTATTAGCCATCATCTTTATTGTTGTCCGTAAGCTCCTCTTTGATGACCCTGTATCTGGCTGGGCTAGTACAGTTTCCATTATCTTATTTATGGGGGGAATTCAACTTTTCTGCATGGGGATTATTGGTAAATACATCTCAAAAATATTCTTAGAAACTAAAAAAAGACCTGTCTATATCGTTAAAGAAAAAAAATAGAGTTCCCAAAATGAATTGGGAGCTCTTTTTAGCGTGCATTAATGCTTTTCATCACTCGTTTAATGTCACGGTCTTGTTCGCGTCGTTTTATTGACTCACGTTTATCATAATCATGTTTACCTTTCGCTAAACCTAGTAAGATTTTGGCAAAACCATCTTTTAGGTAAACTTTTAAGGGAATCAGGGTCATCCCTGTCCCTTTCAATTCATTTGCAAGATGGTTAATTTCACGTTTTTTGAGCAATAGTTTTCGTGTTCTCTCAGGATCTGCATTCCAGATATTCCCTTGCTCAAATGGGGCAATGTGAACATTTATTAACCAAGCTTCACCATTTTTAATCTGTGCAAAGCCATCCTTTAGTTGAATGCGGGCAGCTCGGACACTTTTAATTTCAGTCCCTGTTAACACAATCCCCGCTTCAATAGTCTCAACGATATGATAGTCATGGCTAGCCTTCTTATTTTGTGCGAGTAAATTACCTTCGCCTTTTGCCATACTTAACTCCTTTTACGACTTTTCTTTTTTGCGACATCTTTGTAAAAAGGTTTTCTTGATTTTCTTTTTTTAGAACCTGCTTTCTCCTCTTGTTCGGTTTTAGGAGTTTTTTTCTGATGTCGTGGTCCTTTATGATTATGAGCTTTAGATTTCGTCTCTTTGCTCACTTTCTCAATCACATCAAATTCACTCGGTAGATACTCAAAGTCAATATCGCCTGTTTCTTTATCTGCCTTTGTTAATTTAACCCGAATTGCTTGACCAACTTTAAAGACTTTTCCAGATTTTTCACCTTGAAGAGTCATTGTTCTTTCATTATATTGATAATATTCTGGTAAGCTAGTGATGTGAATTAGTCCCTCTATGGTATTTGGCAATTCAACAAAGAGTCCAAATTTGACAACACTAGCAACAATACCGTCAAATTCATCACCAACATATTCTTCCATATATTCCGCTTTTTTCATTGCCTCTACTACACGTTCCGCATCGATGGCACGTCTTTCCAAACGAGATGATGATGATGCTAACTCAGGGATAACTTGTGCAAAGTGATCACGTTTATCCTCAGTAGCTTGTGTGTAGTCACGAATCATACGATGAACCAATAAGTCCGGATAGCGACGAATCGGACTCGTGAAATGGGTATAGTATTCAGCAGCTAAACCATAGTGACCATGATTATTTTCAGAGTAACGGGCTTGTTGCATTGACCTTAATAACATCATATTAAGAACCTCCGCACCAGGTTTCCCTTCTACTTTAGCCATAAAGTTTTGCAAGGCTTCTTGGGTAATTTTATTGGCAGATCCCTGAATTTGAATGCCAAAAACACTAGCATAATCAATGAATTTTTGCAGTTTCTCAGCTTTAGGTTCTTCATGGATACGGTATATGAATGGAAGCTTAGCTTTGGCAAAATGTTCTGCCACACACTCATTTGCTGCCAACATGAAGGACTCTATCATCCGCTCTGCAATTCCACGTTGTCGAACAACAATATCAACCGGCATCCCTTTATCATTGACAATGATTCTAGCTTCAGAGGTATCAAAATTGAGCGCCCCTCGTTTGACACGCATCTTTTCTAAAATCTTGTGAAGTTTAACCATATGTTCCACTGATTCAGCTATTGCAGCATAAGTTTCAAGGCTTTCCTGATCTCCAGCAATCATGTCATTAACGGCACTGTAAGTCATCCGATATGTCGTCTTAATCACAGACTGACAAATTTGGTGATTAAGGACACGTCCATTGGAATCAATTTCCATAATGGCAGACTGGGTTAGGCGATCCACATTAGGATTTAATGAGCAAATGCCATTAGATAAACGTTCTGGCAGCATTGGTACCACACGGTCTGTAACGTAGACTGAGGTCCCACGTGCCACCGCTTCGCGGTCCAAGGCTGAGCCTTCAGTGACATAATAAGAAACATCCGCAATATGAACCCCTAATTCATAGTTGCCGTTGCCCAAAGGCTTGATATGGATTGCGTCATCTAAGTCTTTTGCATCAGCGCCATCAATTGTAAAGGTTATTTCTTGACGTAAATCGACGCGACCGATTAAGTCTTTGGAGCTTGGAGAATCGGAAATCGCATTAGCTTCAGCAAGAACATCATCAGGAAATTCTGAGACTATGTCCATGGATTCTAAAACTTCCAATACATCAATACCGACATCCCCTTGATGTCCCACAATATCACGGACATTTCCAACAAAATAATCATGTCCTCGAGTTGGGTATTTTTCAATATCAACTTTGATAATTTCAGTTCCATCTAAGAGTACAGGTTCCTTTTTGATGTAAATCTTCTGTTGTATTTTTTGATTTTTAGACTTAATATACCCAGCATATTTAGGCTTTTCATCATCTAAAATAAATTTTCCGACAACTGTTTGAAGGGATCTCTCAACAATGCCAACGACTTTTGCCTCGGCTGCTGTCCCTTTTAGTCGGTCACCTGTTTTTTTGACAATAACCTCAACTGTATCACCATCAATGGCATATCCAACATCATTGCGACCTATAAACATGTCGTCTTCATCATCATTGACATGTAAAAAACCAAAGCCTGCCTTGTTTGCTCGGAAAACGCCTTGTATAGTAATCTCTTTTTTTTCTTCCTTCGGCTTTCGAAGTGCAATCGTACCGTCATCTGAAAAGCGCAACAACCTTTTGCTTTCCATTTGGGAAATTTCTTTAATTAAGCTTGGAAACTTTTTAGCTCCAGCCATATCTAAAGCAGCAGCAATCGTATTGATATCCGATTTTCCATGTTCCTTTAGATACTGAATAATGTTTTCTCTCATAATACCTTTTTTCTATTTCTGTCAATATAGGGAGTCTATCATAAAAAAATGAGCTAGACTAACTCTGTCAAGCTCACTCCTTATTTACTTGATAATACGGCAAGCACAAGTGCAATAGCTAGCCAGAAAAATACTAGAATTGCTGTAAAGCGTTGCATGAATGCTTCAAAACCACGAGCTTTGGTACGCTCAAATAAGGCTTCTGAACCACTGCTATCAAAAACATTACTGCTTGGATTTTTTTGAGGTTGCAAAAAGATTGCAATCACAAGTAAAACTGATAAAACAAGCAATACTGTCAGTAGTAAGTTGTACATATTCTTTCCTCCACTATAGTCTCAATCATTCTAACATAAATCCCTTTAAGATTCAACATGTAGGGTTACTTTTCTCTCTTTTGGACAGTACTTAGGAACCTTGATTTTATCAGGATGTGTCGTTTTATTTTTACTGGTCAGGTAGTTTTTACTACCACATTCACTACACTTTAAATTGATTTTTACTCTCACGCAATTTCCCTAACTTTAAGATATTTTCTAAAATTAATCATACACCAGATTAGATTGATAAAGACAATGGCACTTGTTACAAAAAAGACCGAACGATAGCCAAAGAGGATGGCCACATTAGAACCAATAAAAGGACCTATTACTTGACCAATATTCATAAACATTTGATTAAAGGAGAATATTCTGGAAATGCCTTCTCTTGGCGTCATACGTGTTAATAGGGAATTAATACTTGGCATCAAAGCCCCCACACCAAATCCATAGGCAAAACGTAACACTCCTAATTGGATACTAGTTGTAGCTAAGGCACTAAAGAAATACATGATAAAACTATAAGCTAAAGCCAGTAATAACATCCTATGATTGCCAATCTTATCCCCAAGTTTTCCCAAAGTAGAACTACTTAGAAGGCTCGAAACTCCCATTGCAGAAACAATGAGACCAGATATAAGCATCAAGTTATGAACTTGTCCTAAATGACGAATGTACAGAGGTAAAATCGGGGCAATAGATTGGGCTGAAATCTGAATAATCATACTTGTGACAAAAAGACTAAGCATGATTTTCCGACTCTTAACCTGCTTTAAAATAAGACGCGTCGGAACAACCTCCGCTTTATTGACCGGTTCAAAATCTTCTTTGACAAAGTAAACCGTTAAAAACGTACACAGTAAGAGGATAAGACCAACCAAAAGGAAGACTAAACGAATGCCTAACATTTCGGCCAACACTCCGCCAATTAAGGGACCAATTAGCATACCTGCCGTAACACCAGTTCCCAAGGTCCCCAGAGCATAGCCTGACTTATCTCGAGGCACTTGACTGGCAATCAAAGCTGTTGAGTTAGGCACATAGCCAGCAAAAATACCATTTAGAAGTCTTAGGACTAATAACCATTGGACATTTGGGATAAAGGCTAAGCCCCCCATTGTGAAAGTCATCATCAAACTAGCTCGAATCATCATTGGTTTTCGACCATAGCGATCGGCCAAACGGCCCCATATCGGCGCAAAAACAGCCGAAGCAAAGGCAGAAATAGCAACAGCTAGTCCGGCATACCACTCAACTTGATTCTTAGCGACACCAAGTTCTTCAACATATAGAGCCATAAATGGCATGACAAGCGAAAAGCTTGCCCCAGTAAAAAAGGTACCGAGCCAAGCCACTTTCAAATTTTGTTTCCAATTTACTTTTGTTACTACATTTTTACTAATAGGACATCACTTCTTTCAAAACTGCTCCGACCATTATAACACATTTTCAACAAAAGTGATAAGGAAAGGGTAACAGCTTATTTCCGTAATGAACCAAGCAAACCTCTCACCAACTCACGGCCAATGGTACGAACAGTCGTACTGATAAAGGCGTCAGTTGCTTTTTCGACAACTGTTTTACGTGGACGACCCATAGAACGACGCGCTTGGCGGTCAGCGGCTTCTCGTTCTTTAGCAGCTTCTTTGGCTGCTTTTTCTTGTTCAAGTCTCAATGCCTCTTCTTGAGCAGCTTTTTCTTCTCCCAAAACTTTTTGGGCTAATTTTTCAAAAGCAGATTCTCTGTCAATGGCTTGACCATATTTACTTGCAAAAGGTGATGATTGAACTAATGTTTGTAACTCCCCATCCGTTAATTGTTCAAAACTGCTTCTAGGTGGCATGATATAAGCACGCTCAACAACACTTGGCTGACCTTTTTCATTTAAAACAGAGATTAAAGCTTCACCAACTTCCAATTCCGTAATCACAGTAGCCACATCTAAATCTGGGTTTTGTCTGAAAGTATCAGCCGCTACGCGAACTGCCTTTTGCTCTTTAGGCGTATAAGCTCTAAGGGCATGTTGAATACGATTCCCTAATTGAGCCAAAACAGTTTCCGGTAAATCAAGTGGGTTTTGTGTCACAAAGAAAATACCAACGCCCTTAGAACGGATTAAACGGACAATTTGTTCGACTTTTTCCAAAAATACTTTGGGAGCATCTTTAAATAGTAAATGCGCTTCATCAAAGAAGAAGACCATTTTAGGCTTATCAAGATCACCAACTTCTGGAAGTAACTCATAAAGTTCTGAAAGCATCCAAAGTAAAAAAGTGGTATATAAGGTTGGTGAATTAAAGAGTTTGGTTGCATTTAAGACATTGATTGCCCCTTGTCCACTAGCAACATCCAATTGAATAAAATCCGCAAGATCAAGGGCAGGTTCACCAAAGAAAAGGTCTGCACCTTCTTGTTCCAAGGTCAATAGATTTCTTTGAATTGCCCCAATTGATTGTTTTGCAATATTACCATATTGACCTGAATAGGCACTGGAATGATCAGAAACTTCTTTTAAAATTGCTTGAAGATCTTTTAAATCAATTAAAAGCCAGCCGCGTTCATCAGCAATTTTAAACACAATATTTAAAACACCTGTTTGCGTATCATTCAAATCCATTAGTCGGGCTAACATCAATGGACCCATTTCAGAAATCGTCGTACGGACAGGTTGGCCAGCCTCAGAAAACACATCCCAAAGACGAATTGGAAAAGCTTGAGCTTGGTAATCTGAGATTCCCAACTTATCAAGACGGGCTTGTAGTTTTTCAGTCACTTGACCAGCTTTTGCTAGGTTACTTAAATCCCCTTTAATATCGGCTAAAAAAACTGGGATTCCAGAAAGGCTCAACTGTTCTGCTAAGACTTTAAGGGTTACAGTTTTACCTGTACCGGTTGCTCCTGCAATCAAGCCATGACGATTAAGCATATTCAATTGGATATCAACAGGTTGATTTCCTTTCGCAATTGTAACGGTTGCCATTATTACCCTCTTTTCTGTACTTTACAAGATGAAGGTCAGACTTCATTTTGAAACTATAATATTTAAATCAATTATATCATAAACTGGTGAAAATGCTTTCTACTAGCACTGCTAGTTACCTACATTTAAGGCTTTGTAAAACTTGGACAAGAACCATAAGCTCAATTGCATGGCCCAGCCAACTCCAAAAGCAAAACAGAGGGTCCCTATACCTAAGGGGCCTCCAAAAAACCAACCGATGAGAGACACTGTCCCTTCTAGCAATGTACGTACAATAGCTACACGCCAGCCTGTCGCCAAACAAAGCCCAACTAGAAGTCCGTCTCTGGGACCTGCTCCTTTATGAGAGGTTAAATACAAAGCTGAAGCAATACCAACCAGCAAGACACCACTTATTAATAGCGTTACCCTTAAAAGTAAAGATTGTGGCGGTTGAACATGTGATACCACTTCACCGATGACAAAAGCAATAATGAGAATGTTGAGGACCGTCCCTAAGCCAGGCTTGATGTGCAAAGGTACCCATAAGAGCATGATAAGACTACTAATCAATAAAGTCATCCAACCAAGGGGCATACCCGTTGTTTGCGAGAGCCCCAGTGATAGGATTGTCCAAGGGGCAGAACCGAAGTTAGCTAAGACTAAAAAAGATTCCCCTAATCCAAATAGTATTAATCCCAAAACTAAAACCAGAAGAGATACGGGTTCTAAGGACCACAAATGTTTACCCGTCCAAGGTGTCATAGGTATAAAAGATGCCATTTTATCCTCCTATTTTAGTCCTTTTAGAGCCTGATCGAGCTGATCCCTTAAGTCCTGAATAGACCCATTATTATCAATGATGACATCTGCAAACTTTTTCTTTTGGTCCATCGGTAATTGCGTCGCCAAGCGTTTTTCAGCCTGTTCTTTACTGTAATGATTTCTGGACATCAAACGTTGAATTTGCACATCAGGAGACACATAGACCAACCAGATAGCATCAAACCACTCTTGGTAGCCCAACTCAATTAATAAGGGAATATCCATGAAAAAAATAGCCTCTGTAGCAGCTAATGTGTCCTTTGCCTTTGCTAATTCCTCATGAATAATATGATTTTGAATGCTTGATGAGAGTTCCCTGTTTTCTGGACTGGAAAAAATCATCTCCGATAACTTAGGTCTATCCAAATGACCATCAGATGTCAAAATACCCTGACCAAAAGTTTGCACCAAAGCCTCATACAAGCGCCCCCCTTTTGCCTGTAAATCGTGAACCACTTGGTCAGCATCAATAACCTTGAAACCAGCTTCCCTAATGGCTTTCACAAGAGTTGATTTCCCAGAGGCTATTCCTCCTGTAATTCCGATAACCGTCATATTTTTTGACACTTGGGACAAAAATGTGTCCCTCTCCCTCCAACTTTAATTTTCTCAATTTCTGTCCCACAACGTGGACAAGGAGACCCCTTTTGACCATATACCTGCAAATAGTCTTGCATAGAACCATTCATCCCTAGGGTATTTTGATAAGTCCGAATAGTCGAACCACCTTTGTCAACAGCGAAAGCCAAAATGGCAATAGTCTGATCGTAAATCCTCTTTACTTCAGCTTTTTTCAATTCTGATGCTAGCCGCAAAGGGTGAACCTGGGCCGCCCAAAGAACCTCATCCACATAAATATTCCCCAAACCAACTACCAACTTCTGCTCCAAAAGTAAAGGTTTAATTGGCTTTTTGGACAATCGCAGAGCAGCCTCAAAGGCTTTAAGTTTAAAGGCATTTTTCGTCGGCTCAGGACCAAGCTTCCTCTGACTGAAGTACAAATCAAGCCCATCCTGAGCAAGCAGTTCCAGGGTGCCGAATTTACGCACATCCTGATAAACCAAGGTTGAGCCATCTGTGAAATGGAAAAAGAAATGAAAATGCTTATTTTCCGGAATGCCGCCCTCAAAAAGCAAGTACTTCCCCTCCATGCGTAGGTGAGAAACCATCACTAAATCACTGAAATGAAAAATCAAATACTTACCACGGCGACCAATAGAAAGAATTTCTTGCCCCATCAAATCGCCAGCAAAAGTATCAGGATTGGAAACAATCATCTTAGGCACTTTTATAGTCACCGATGCGATTTCTTTCCCAATAATTAAATTTTCCAAGCCACGACGAACTGTCTCAACCTCAGGTAATTCTGGCATGCTTCCTCCTTGTTCAAGTCATTATTTTTTAATCCAAAATGTTGACTAACACTCTTGTTTCTTTAGACATTGATTTCCATCATTACACCTATTATAACATGATAAAAGGAGAGCTGAGTAATGAAAAAGCAAGCCCATAAGTTATGACTTGCCTGTTTTTTGTGAAATAAATATATCATCTAATAACCATAGCGGATATTGGAAATCGCCCGCAATTGTTTCAAATAGTCAGACTCTTGAGAAGTTAAGGAAATCTTATCTTCTTTAAGGACAGAAGCAAGTTTAACATTCATTCGACTGAGAATTAAAGGTACCGAAGTCCCATTTGATTGCAGTTCATCGCGGTATTGACGCAAAACCTTAACAAAACGCTGACTAGGATTATTCCCTTGAGCATGCAAAGCTATCAACAAATCAAGAATTGTCACTGCTTCTTCTTTTCTATCTTTACCAACTGAAAACCATTTTAAATCTGACATAAGCTACTCCTTTAATGGTTTACTATCTTATAAAACCAGAGAATTCATTTCCCAAAATATGATTGATAAAGCGATTAATCACTGCTCTATTAATTAGACAAAACTACCACAAACATTTTTTACTCTTTCATCTGAACATTATTCATACTTAGGATGAATCCAATGGAATAAAAAACAAAAATGATATGAATATAGAATAATAAATTTAAGACATTAGTCTCATTCCAAAGTTCATAAATCAAGAAAAAAAGGTAGAAAATCGAGAAATATTTTGTTTGTCTAATAAATATTGAAAATTTTTGGATAGTTGCCTTTAATGCAAGATAGTGTTTGTCTTTTGGTCTGGACAGGAGAAAACAGACTAATTCAAAAATGACAGCACTAAGAATTAATTTGGTAATTGTCCAAGAATCTGCTTTTAACACATTTCCGAAGACAACTATTAAGATGGTTGACAAACTTATCGGAATAAAAACTTTTAGTTTCACAATTTTCTACCCCACAATTCCTAAGGATCCTAATCCATGCGCAATATTTTTATGTCATTTATTGTAAGAACTTATTTTTTATAAAAGTCATTGACGTGTCTAATCATTACTTCTTATGAGGATATATTTTTGACAGCTAATAGTCTTCGTTCATTGAATAAATTCATCATACTGTTTTCTATATCCTCATAATCCTCAATATGATTGTTATATGTTATTAAAAGTTGTCTTTCTTCTTTAACAACTGAACTAAGGATTAAATTTGCTACATTTATCGACAAATTATTTTTTCTTACTTTCCTAAATTTAGTCGCTATATTTGGGATTGAAATGACTATTTTAATGAATTCATTAAAGAAAAAGCTAACATTTGTAACGTTGCTAATTTCCCCCTAAATTGAGATTGTGATTTTGCAATTAAAAGACTAAAGTCGATTACTGATTTCGGTGCTTGAAATCGATTCTTTAGTAAATAATAAGATAATTCATTACTCAACTCTGCCACTAACTTCAATCGAAAATAAGCTTTGTTTTCTTGATTTAATTTATCATAATAGGTGACGATTAGAGTATTTAGCTCAGGAAAATGTTTTAATTCCGTATCATTACATAATTTTTTAAATTCATTTACTACTAACTCTTCTTTAGTTCCCATTTTATTTCTATACCTGCTATTCATTTTAAGGACTTTC
Organism: Streptococcus uberis; assembly: GCF_900475595.1. NCBI lineage: Bacteria > Bacillati > Bacillota > Bacilli > Lactobacillales > Streptococcaceae > Streptococcus > Streptococcus uberis. Next base: position 537,029 of record NZ_LS483397.1, on the reverse strand, counting down.
ATCTATTTAATTAGTAATACTTTTATAACATAATTTATTTAGGGAATAATCACTCCAAAACCAGGTCTTGGAGCCCAAGGACCATAATTAATCCAACCATTTCCAATAACTTGACCTGTATATCCCCAAAGTTCTTTATAATCGACCGAACATTTAGCTTTTCCATTTTTATCAACACAATAAATACCTGGTGCAACATTTGTTCCTCCAAGAGTCTTTTTCAGTAACTCCTCATTTAATACCTTAAATTGTTTCATTTTACTCATTCTAAATATCTCCTATTTTACTTAATTCCTTTTGTTACATTAAAAAACTACCTTTTTTCTTTATAGCATTTAGTCATTTAATAAAAATCTTATCCCATTTGAGTAATAAAAAACCCAGGAAAAGACCTAAACAAAATGATTTCCAATCCATCTAACTACCTTTCAAAAATTTCAAAGTTAGCTAATAAAAGCTGACTTTGAGCATCCTTATCCGAAATCTTTCATGATTCAATAGTTTTCATATCTGTCATTGTTTTTTATGATTTTTAAGAAAATTTATCCCCCATAGAAGAAGGCCACTGAATATTAGAGAAATGATCAATCCAATACCACTAATCACTTGTTGATAAAATTCATGGACAGTAAAAACTCGATACAAGCAGAGAACAGCTAAAATCACAAAAAGAAGGATTAAAGTAATTTGTGTTTCGAGATTAGTTTGGCTCATGTTCATAAGCCTTTTTTCCTTTTCAATCTCTTTTGTAAAAAAATAATTACAGATTGCAGAGTTTACTAAGATCATACATAAAACAAAGCCACTTTGGAGAGATACATGCTTAAGCACATTATGATTTCTCACTAAATAATAGATAAGATAAAAAATGGGTACTTGTCCTGTAGCTAATCTTATTAATCTTAATTTATTTAATTTTTTGGTTTACCAATATTTTTCTCATTTCTATATTATTTTTAACAAGTCATCGCTCCACCAACTCCTCCTCTAACTGCTCCAATCGCTCCAGTTCCAAATGCATATGGACCTAAGAAAGCAGTACCTCCAGCTGTTGCTATATACCCTTCTCCAGCTCCAACAGCAATACCAGCAGCGCAAGTTCCTACCTTACTACACCAAATGAACCTATCCCTCTGCCAATGTTGAGTTCCTTTTCTTTAATGGCTGAAATTTTATTATAAAATTCATTTAGTTCACGACTCATCACTTCTTTTCTTGATATGTTCTTAACAGCTAACTGTCTTAACTCTTCTGATAATTCTAAGATATCTTTTTTTACATTTTTACTATTAACTATATTATCCTTAAATCTTGTAAGAATAACACGTTCTTCATTTTTTAGTGATTTACTTAAAATTAAATTATAAACATCATTTATAATTTCATTATTATCTATTTTCATGTTTACCCTCTATTTCCGTGGAAATAACCACCACCTAATGAAGAAACCCATCCATTTACTATAACATCTTTGGTAGCTTCAAAGTTACTTTTTGTGACAATATATCCCCATTCACCATTGGGATATCGACATGCATAACCGTTTGAACCAGGATAAACATACTTACAGACACCTTTAGCACCACCAATTACGGCAGAGAGATCTTTCACTGTTAATTCAGTGAATTGTTTACTACTCTTTGTTTTCATTTAGAATACCTCCTATATTTTTTATCTCGAGACTAATACAATTTAGCACTTTTCCTTTGCTAGTTTTTTTATTTTTCCTAAAAAGTCCAAATATAACTTAAACGGTATTATTTGACCACTTAAAAGTTCAATTTAAGTAATAAAATGTTATTTTGGCATTATAGTAATTTTTCAAGTATTTTTTGTCAAAATATTAATATTTGAGAATTTAGAAGAGAAATATTTTGTTTGTCTAATAAATGTTGAAAATTTTTGGATAGTTGCCTTTAATGAAAGATAGTGTTTATCTTTTGGTCTGGACAGGAGAAAACAGACTAATTCAAAAGTGACTGCACTAAGAATTAATTTCGTATATTTCCAAGAATCTATTTTTAATACATTTCCAAAGACAATTATTAAGATTGTTGTCAAACTAAGCGGAAGTAACCCTTTTAACAAAAGAAACATATTGAAAACAATATATTTATCTTTTTCTATTTTCATTATAGAGGTCAAAAAATAAAATGAGTAGTAAAATTGAAAGAGAATTTACCTTTTTTTCGTTATGTAATAATAGGAAAAATACTAAAAATACAACATATGATGATAATTTTCTAAACTCTTTTGCTTTTAAACTGTCATATAAAATAAAAAGTAATAAACATGAAAATAATATTATGAATAACGTGAAGGTCATTTAATTTGCCTTGTATGCTAAATATGCCCCTGCAGTAGTAAAACCAACGATGCATACCCCTTTTAAAACTGGATGAGGAACTTTACAATATTTTATTCCAGTTTGCAATCCACCCAGTCCTCCTAATACTGCATTCCCTGGTGCATTCCCCCCTACCACATCTAATAATTGTTGATTTGAAAGTACCAAATGTTTATCCATAACTATACTCCTATTTAAATCCTCCAGTAGCGCCAGTTACCCCTGCCCACAATGTAATTGCCGTCTTTGCTCCAATATATCCACATGCAAGTCCACAAACTGGAGCTCCTATTGCCGCGCCTGCTGCACCTGCTGCAAGAATACCACTAACATTGGCCTGCCAATTATTTTTCCCGCCAATAACTTTCTCAAGCAATTCTGTATCAATACTATCAAATTCGATATTTGAATTCATCAAAATGTCCACCTTTCTTTTCTGAAATAATAATTTTTCCAATATTATTTTCGTTAAAATACTTTATTATTCCACTCAAAATTGACAGGTAACCTCTAACTAATTACTACTTATCATAATTTTAAGTGTCATATCTTATAGTTATCAAACATTTTTTCTTGTTTGCTCTAATGTTTATCCGACTTATCTATATATTTTATTCCCCAAATCAATAAAACCGTGAAAATCATTGAAATAATACCAACAATGATTGTTATTATTTTTTGGTAAAACACTAAATTTTCAATACAAAAAAAAACGATAAAAACAAGTAATCCCTAAGGTAATAAAAATAACGATAAATATTAATTGAGAAAATAGTATGTTCGATGTCAAGTTTTCTTTTACTTTCTCTTTTCTTATCTCTTTTGTAAAAAAATAGTTACAGATTGCTGAGTTCACTAAGATCATACATAAAACAAATCCACTTTGGAAAGAAACATGCTTAAGCACATCATGATTTATCACTAAATAATAAATAAGATAAAAAATGGGTAATTGTCCTGTAACTAATCTTATTAATCTTAATTTATTTAATTTTTTTGGTTTACCAATATTTTTCTCATTTCTACATTATTTTTAACAAGTTATCGCTCCACCAACTCCTCCTATAACTGCTCCAATCGCTCCAGTTCCAAATGCATATGGACCTAAGAAAGCAGTACCTCCAGCTGTTGCTAATTCCCCTTCACCAGCTCCAACAGCAATACCAGCAGCGCAAGTTCCTACCTTACCCCAGTTAACTTTTCCCCTACCTTTAATTTCACAAAGATAGGTATTATTCAAATCTGAAAAATCTTCGAGTGTTTTTATGAAAATTTCCTTTCTCCATATCAGTATTTATCTCGAGATATACAAAATATATCACTTTCAAGTCTCGAAAAATGATTTTTCCCTAAATGGTTCAATTATTGCCTGAACGGCTCAAAATTTATTATTGATATTTCAATAAATACTAAATCATGTTATTTAGGTATTAATGAATTTTCATTGCAAAATCTTTGTCATAATGTAAATATTGGAATATTTAGAAGGGAAATATTATGTTCTACTATTACAAAAGCTATACTTCACAAGTTGACGAAAATGATTGTGGAGTGGCGGCATTAGCTTCTATTGCAAAATATTATGGATCACATTATTCTATTAGCTATTTTCGACAATTAGCTAATACTACACGCGAAGGAACTACAGCTCTTGGAATAATAAATGCAGCAAACGCACTTGGTTTCAAAACAAAAGCTATTAAAGCGGATATATCACTTTTTGACATTAAAAATTTGGATTTCCCATTAATTGTTCATGTCATTAAAAATAATGAATTGGCACATTACTATATTGTTTATAAATCATATAGAAATCACCTCCTCATTGGAGATCCTGATCCCTCAGTTAAAATCGTAAAAATGGCAAAGGATAAGTTTGCTGAGGAATGGACTGGGGTTGCCCTACTTTTTAAACCTAGTCGAAATTACTCTCCTACAAATCAAAATTTTTTCTCTCCTGTATCATATACAAAAGTCATTAGTAAGCGTCTTACACTGATTTTTCTGATAACAATAATTAGTTTAATAATTACTCTTATAAGTATATTATCTTCCTATTACCTACAAGCCACGATAGATTTCTACATTCCGAATAAAATGTTTTCTGCTTTAGAAATCATCACATTCGGATTAATTAGCACTTTCATTCTTCAAGAAATATTAACTTATTTTCGAGATTACCTACTTATCCTATTAAATCAAAAACTAAGTATTGATATAATATTAGCCTATATTCAACATCTTTTTAAATTACCTTTATCCTTTTTTTCAACTAGGCGAACTGGAGAAATAACCTCTAGATTTAATGATGCTAATTCTATTATAGATGCCATAGCATCAACTATATTAACGATTTTTCTGGATTTTTTGATGACAATTTGTGTCGGAATGACACTCTTTTTTCAAAATAAAATATTATTTACTATTACTTTAGTTGGAATTCCAATTTATACCATACTCATATTATCTTTTTATAAATCATTTAAGAAAATGAATCAAGAATTAATGCAAGCAAATGCATTGGTTAGTTCAACAATTATTGAAGATTTAAATGGTATAGAAACTATCAAAGCCCTATCTTGTGAAGAAAAAAGTTTTAAAAGAATTAATGATGAATTTAGAGAGGTCCTACAAAAATCATTTCGTTTACAAAAATTAACAGTACTTCAGAGTGCTTTAAAAAAAGGTACCCAACAAATATTAAATGTTATTATTTTGTGGGTTGGAGCAAAATTGGTTATCTCTGGAAAAATTTCAATTGGACAGTTAATTACTTTCAATGCACTACTTGTTTACTTCACTACTCCTATTGAAAATATAATAAATTTACAAAATAAGATACAATCTGCAAAAGAAGCAAATAACAGACTTAATGAAGTATATTATGAGAAATCAGAATTCGAAAATAATCAGAATACAAAATTAAAAATTGATAAACTTCGTACCATAGATTTAAAAAATATCTCCTTTAAATATGGGATTGGTCACGATCTCTTGAAAAATATTAATTTAACAATTAGGGAGGGAGAAAAAATTTGTATAATTGGAACTAGCGGCTCTGGAAAAACGACACTTGCAAAGTTGATTGTTGGTTTCCAAAAACCAACTGAAGGTAAAATAACTATTAATAATTATGATATGGATAAGATTAATAAAAAAACAATCCGATATTTTATTAACTATTTACCACAGCAACCCTATTTATTTACAGGGACGATAATAGAAAATTTGACATTTGGTATCTATAAAGATATCTCTCAAGAAAAAATTGAGGAAGCTTGTCGAATTGCTGCAATACTAGGAGATATAGAGAAAATGCCACTCAAATTTAATACCAAATTCAGTGATGGATTTGGCCTTTCTGGAGGACAAAAGCAAAGAATCGCTTTAGTTAGGGCATTGTTAAGTGATTCTCCCATTCTCATATTAGATGAAGCAACGAGTGGATTGGATATTCAAACAGAAAAATTGATTATAAATAATCTCTTGAAATTAAAAAATAAAACCATTATTTTTATAGCACATCGATTAGCTATCGCTGAGAAAACTGATCGAATTATTGTAATGAATAGAGGTAAAATTTCTGAAATGGGAAGTCATAAAGAATTAATTTCAAGAAAAGGTGCCTACTATCAATTATTAAATTCTTAAAAATCTTTTACAATAAGATAGGAAAAATAAATGTTATGAATAATTTTAAACAATTTTCAACACTTTCAGAATCGGAATTAAATCAAATAATTGGAGGAAAGTCATTGTGGCGGACAATAAATTCTATTTTTAATAAGACTACTAAAAATGCAGCAATTAAAATTGGAAACTTTTCAAGATAAAGATAGTTCCTATTCAAAAATAATTTCTAATATTTGTGTAAATTTATAGTCTAGGCTTTGGGTCTTTAAATTTACAGAATGATATTTTTTTAATATTCTTGATACCTTATAAAGTCCAATGCCTCTGCCCTTACCTTTAGAAGTTTCAAATTCATTAAAGATATTTGTTATATCAATTTGATTATTTCGAGTACTATTTTCAATGATACAGATTTGTCTATTACTATCCTCAAAAAATGCAAATGTTATCTTAGGGTTCTTTGATAAAAATGTTTCCTCAATTGCATTATCAATAAATATTGATACAATCGTTATAAAATCTATCAATTCCATCTCACAAATTGTTATTTTATAAGGAATTTCTAGAGAAACAGTTATTCCTTTTTCTTCCATTCGGATAAATTTAGAAGCCAATAAACTCTTCAGAGCTCTGTCTTCGATATTCACTAATCGTGTAATATCATACTTATGACTTTCCAATTCTCTATTTGAATCCTTTAAAACTTTTTCAAATACATCCTTTACAATAGTCATATCATCTTCTTCAATTCCAATCTTTAATGTTGATAAGATATTAGCATAATCGTGTCTAAAATGTCGTACCTGATCATACAACTCTTCAACATGTCGACTGTAATTTTCAAGGTTTTGAAATTGAATTTCTTTTTGAAAAATAATTTCTTTTTGAAGCTTCTCTCTAATTTGCTTGTCCAAAGAATTCAAAATACCTAAAAATAATAAAAAATATAAAGTTACAATAAGTTGACGATAAAATAGAGTATCAATTGCTAATTGATAATCAAAAAATGAAATGATCTGAATCATGAAATAGTAAGTTATCATAAAGAAATTTACAAATCTTATTAGTTTTTTCTCTTGTTTACTGAATTGTTGTTCTGAAAACGTTGAAAAATCATAATGAAAAGCTTCTAAAAATAAAACTAAAATTGTAACTGATAACAAATATACAGGTAGAAATAATAGACTTTTCTGAAAGTATGAATTAGTAATTCCCAAAATGGGTAATAGATAGAATACAATAGTTCGATAAATAAGATTCCATAAGGTAATTGGAAATAGAGCATAAAAGATAGTTAACAGGTTCACATTAAACTTATAGATATATGAAGTAAAAAGAAACATGTATAAAGGTAATGATAAATATGTAAATATATCACTAATAATCAATTTTTCATAAAAAAATACAAATAGTAATATCAATAATAGCCTTATTGATACTCCAATCACTACTTCATTAAATTTTATTTTTCTCTTTGTAATAAAATAAAATAAAAATATGGGGACAGCAATGTCACAAATTTTTTCCAAAATTGCTAAGAAGATAAACAGCTCATTTCTCCTTTCTTATGTTACTGATACTATTTGTAATAAACTTTAATTTTGAACGGGAAGCATAACACTTTATCCCTCTTTCAAAATAAATAGTTCGTTCTTTTTTATCAATTTTGACCACATTATTTGGGTTGATTATATAAGAACGATGAGATTTTAATAGTCTTGGTTCTTGTTTTAATACCTCAGAAATACTTCCATAAAATTCAATAATTTCATTTTTCCCGTGCAAGATAAGTCGATGTGATTCTGACGAAGTTTCAATAAAAAATATTTTTTCAAAAGGAATTTGCAGGATGTTATTTTGATTTTCAAAAAAGAATGAAGTCTTCATTGAATGACTATTGTTAATAACAAAATTTATTGCTCTTGTTATTCTTTCAATTTTTTCTTTCGTGCATAGGTTTTTATCAATAAAATCAAAGGCTTCCGTTTGATATCTAAAAGTTAAAGGCAAAAACTCTGAATGGCTTGAAATAAATACTATAATTGCTAAAGGGTCAAGTTCTTTAATCTTTTTTGCAGTTAATAGCCCTAACTTATCATTTTGACCTAATTCAATATCAAGAAAAAATAATTGATGATTTCCTCTTTCTTTCACATTATTTATTAAATCCTTCGGTTGTTCAAAAGTTTTAACTTTACAATTTTGCCTATTTTTTTGTAAAAGTATTTGTTTTATCAATTTTTCAAGGTAGAATAGCTGACTTAAATTGTCTTCCAGTATATAAATATTCACCTAAAACTCCAATGCATATATTATTTTGAATAATAACAAATGGTATTATTCAATTTCTTGAATTTTTTATTATCAATTATACATTTTAAACTAATTATTATCAATTATTTTTTATTTATTTTTCATCAATTGAAAATTTTGGCATTTATCATAATTTGTAGAGTCTTCTCTAATTCTATTCTTTTGCCAGTATTTTAAGTCAACAAAAAAACACAACCATTAAGCTGTGTTTCTCTTTATTCTTACCACCCTAATTTAAAAATGTTATTAAAATATTCTTTTAACATCAACCTGTGTTTGTCTGATATATTAATTAGAGAATCAATGTCATCTTTTGAAAAGAATTTTAATTTAAAGTCTCTTCGTTACTAAAATCTGTAAGAAAGAGTCTTAAAATTTTTCCTAGTACTTTCTCACACATCAAAGATTAATCCTTTTTAAGGATTTTTCCTTCCTGTACATGTATGATGGTGTCACATAAATCCTCAATATCATTTTTATAGTGGGAGGTCATAATAACTAAGCCTTTTTCTTTTTGTTTTTTGATCAACATTTTGGTTATTGCCACACTTTTTTCATCTAGAGCATTCATGGGTTCATCCAAAATCAGAATATCTGGATTATCCATAAAGGCTTGAATAATAACCATTTTTTTCTTTGTTCCTAAAGATAAATCTTTATAAGGAATATCCTGGTACTTTTCAATTTGAAAGAGTTTAATCCAATACTCTAAATCAATTGTTTTGGCATTTGGACATATTTTCTTTATTAATGTTAAATTTTCTTTTAGGGTAAAATAGGAAATAAATTCTTGATCACCAAGGACTAATCCCGTCTTTGATATCGTTCTGTTGCCTGGTCCAATGATTGTCCCATTTTGATAGACGAGCCCCTTTGTTAAACGGTGAAATCCCGTAATAGCCTTGAGAATCATTGTTTTTCCTGAACCATTGATACCAACTAGACCATAAACTCTCTGATTTTCAAACTTTAAACTGATTTCATCTAATAACACACGATTACCTTTTATTATGCTTCCATTTTGAATTTCTAACACCTGTAACCTCCTTTAAAGACAAAATAATAAGACATAGGATTGTGACGACTACCACGACAAGGAACAGTTTCATCAGCATATATCTAAAAATAATTTCAAGACAAATGAATAGAATAATTGCTAGATGGTCATTGCAGAAATAGACTATCCAAAAGTATGTTAATGTATCGACTAAAAACCATATACAAACGAGATAGGCCAAGCCCATAATCGTAACAGTCGTGGGTTTGATTACAAATAAGCTTGTAATGATGCAACCTATCAGATAAATGAAATCTCTGATATAAAAACCCATTAAAATGTTATATAGTGATAGTTGGTAGCAAAAAAGTGTATTTGAGTGATATTTTAGCATTCCTTTTATGGTGCTGGCCGTTTCCATTATTACCCGATAAGTTCTAAAAAAACTTAGAAAATAGAGACCCAAAAGCATAACAATGGTTAAATAGTGTAACTTTTGACCAGGAGAAAAAGAGAGTGGATTTAGAAACTGATTAATCACTAAATGAATCAAATCTAGATTTTTATTTTCATTGTAAGTTGTTAGCAATAGGAAACAAATTGTCCAAGTAAGAATGGTCGTTATCACTCTATATCGAAACTTATGTAATATCATAGGCATTTTTTCTTTTTAAATAAGCATAGAAGATACAAATTGGAAGGTAAGAGGCTAAAATCATCCATAAGGAAACATTGCCATAAGAAGTTATCATAATATGGGAAATAGGGACTAAATAAAAAGGCAAGAAGGAATATAATATGGGAGCTGTTCCCCACATAAATAGAAGATAAACGAGTGCAGATTTTGTAAAATTATTGAAATAATCAATCATCTTAAATATTAAGAATGACTCTGCTAAAAGTGCGAAAGACTTCACTAAAAAATAATAAATCAGATAATTTATAGTACTTGTCCCAAAAAAAGAAAGAATGGAATGGTTATTAAAATAATATTCAATTCCACTTAAAACAAATTTGCCAACTCCTTTAGATACAGTAATGATAAAGACTAAAATAAGGGAAAAAATAAATACACTAAGTATAGATAAAATAATCTTTAGTTTTTTTATTGTGGGATAATAGGATTGTGTCCTGCCCAAATAATAGCGACAATACCTATTTTTAAGGTAGTGATAAGCTTTTCCAATAACAATCATTAACAAGGGGAACATAAAAGATTGGAAAAAATTATATTCAAATAGTCCATTATTTAAAGATAAAAGACCATAAAAAAATTTGAACTTTACCGATTCTCCATGAACTTTGACAATATCTGCAGCACTGTCATCAAAAAACAAGATATGAAAGAAAGCTTGATTATAGATTAAGAGAAAAAATAGTAAACAGATTAAGAGAAAAGTTTTTTTATAAGGCAATAATTTTAGCGTAATCATTACTTCTCCTTTAAAATATCGGGAATAACAAATGAGTTATATTTTAATTTAATTCAATTTATTTTGAATCTGGAGACCAACTCCCATCGATAAAGAAGCCTTTATCCCAGAAGTTTTCTCGAGCCAAATTCAAATTATAGATGTAATGACTTTTCGCAAAGTTCGTGTAAACACCTCTCTGACCAGTCCAGGTCATATCGATATCGCTTCTTCTAACACCTTGCGAATTTGCTAGATAATGTTTTACTTTGATTTGTGGATTCTTAGATTCCAAATTAACAACATAATAACTATCATTCATTTTCTGCAGATAGCTTGTCCCACTAAAACTAGGTGTAATTCGAAAATGTGATAGTTGTCCTATTTGTCTTGCTCCAGCAAAGACACTATTTGTTGTAGCAAAAATGCTTGCTAAGAATAAGAAGAGACTTATCTTACGTTTCATCGTTGATACCTCATTTCTATTGTTTTGTTATTCCCTTACTTACTTATTCGATTTTAATGCTATTTCTTTTTTTATCATTTCAATTAATAAATGATATTTTACCATCATTTATACATTTTTCCTATAAGTCAAAAAAGTCCTGAAATCGCTACAAAACAAAGAACACAGCTCTTTTTAACTGTGTTCGTTATTTTGTATTAGTTATATTTTTGAAATTAAGCTGTTTTTCAACATTTGTTTCGAAAACCTAAAAAAACCCACTCTTTTTGGTTTCCTAACTCGGGTTAAAAACATCCACTGAATGTTTTTCTCGCTCTTCGGTTTCTAGGCTCAAACCTAAAAAAGTCCACTGGACTTTTTCTCGCTCTTCGGTTTCTAGGCTCAAACCTAAAAAAGTCCACTGGACTTTTTTAGTACTCTTTCTGATTATAGCCAAAGTCGGCTAGGTCTAATTTTTTGTCGCGCCAATTCTTTTTGACTTTAACCCATGTTTCTAGGTAGACCTTATCCCCTAACATGAGTTCAATATCTCGTCGAGCCATTTGGCCAATTTTCTTGAGCATCGAACCTTGTTTTCCGATAATAATGCCCTTTTGGCTATCACGTTCAACCATGATGGTTGCTCTAATATGAACTTTGTCGGTAACCTGATCACGTTTCATGGATTCTATCACAACTGCAACTGAATGCGGAATCTCTTGTTGTGTTAAGTGTAACACCTTTTCACGTATCATTTCGGAAACTAAAAATCGTTCTGGGTGGTCGGTAATTTGATCTTCAGGGAAGTATTGGAAGCCTTCTTCTAAGTTGTCTGTTAAGAGTGAGATCAAAGTTGGCACGTTGTTTCCTTGAAGGGCAGATATTGGCACCACTTCTTTGAAGTCCATTTGACTTCTAAAGTCATCAATTTGCTCTAAGAGTTGATCTGGGTGGACTTTGTCGATTTTATTAATGACTAAGATAACTGGAATTTTGGCATTTTTGAGCCGTTCCATGATCATGTCATCGCCTTTCCCCCTTTTCTCATCAGCAGGCACCATAAATAAAACAGTGTCGACTTCTCTTAAGGTACTATAAGCTGACTCGACCATAAAATCACCAAGTGCCGTTTTGGGTTTATGAATTCCAGGGGTATCAATAAAAACAATTTGTTCTTTATCTGTAGTGTAAATCCCCATAATTTTATTACGGGTCGTTTGCGCTTTATCACTCATGATGGCAATCTTTTGACCCATAACATGATTCAAAAAAGTTGATTTGCCGACATTTGGTCGACCTAAGATGGCAACAAAGCCTGATTTAAATGACATATAAACTCCGATTTCTGATAGTTAAAATATAAGGGCAAAAATTTTGGGCAAAAAGATGATTAGTCCTGTTAATACCGCATAAAGCGACATCACAAGAACAGCACCTGCAGCCATGTCTTTTGCTTTCTTGGCTAACATTGAAAAGTGATAACTACTGGCTAAATCCACAACATTTTCAATAGCCGAATTGACGATTTCCAAACAAATCACCAAGAAAATGGCCAACAGTAAAAAGAGCCATTCCACCGCCGAAATCTTAAAGATAATACCAGCAAAACTGGCTAAAAAGGCTGATACTAAATGACTTTTTAAATTGCGTTCTTCTTGAACAGCCGTTAATATCCCCGTTAGTGCGAACTCTAAGCTTGAAGTGACTGTTCTATTTTTCCATTTGCGTTGGGAATTATGATTGTCTTGTAAGGCCATAAGCAGTTAATATCTCTTCCTGTAGTGTGAACATTTCTTTTTCTTCTTCAGGCGTGTAATGATCATAACCATTGATGTGCAAAAAGCCATGAACAGCTAAGAAGCCCATCTCTCTTTCAAAGGAATGACCATACTCTTGAGCTTGTTCCTTAGCTTTATCGATGGAAATGAATAATTCTCCAATGTAAGCATCAAACTCAGACAGCATTTCTGCTAGGTCAGGATTTTCTTCCAAGTCCCTTTCATCAAACAAAATAGGAGATTCCGGTTTGTATTCTAAAGAAATCACATCGGTTGGACGATCCGTATCACGGTATTCCAAATTCAATTCATGACTTCTTTCATTTGTGACAAAGGTCACTGACATTTCTTTTTCGTCTTTACCCGTTTTTCGAGCAGCAAAGTTGAGCAAATCAAGCGTTTGCTCCATAATCTCTTGCGAAACCAAACCAGTTTCGTCAATCATCTCAATGTACATAGTTTCTTCTTTCCAATGCTTTTGTCAGTCCATTATATCATAAGAGCCGATAAAATGGGAGTGGAGCTACCAAGAGGCAAGTTTAAGGGCATTTATGAACGGAGAATCTTTTGTACTTTCTTTTGCAATTGCGGGACAACTTCCTCTTCAAACCAGGGATTTCTCTTAAGCCAAATCTGATTTCGTGGAGAAGGATGCACTAAAGGAAAGTATGTTGGTAGATAATCTTGAAAGGCTTTTACAGTCTCTGTCAGGTTTTTCTTCTGACGCTCACCCAAATAATAGTTTTGGGCATATTGGCCAACTAAAATGATTAACTCAACTTCTTCTAAACGATCTAATAGCCTTTTATGCCATTTTGGAGCAAAATTTTTGCGAGGTGGTAGGTCACCTGACTTTCCTTTACCAGGATAATAGAAATCCATTGGTAAAATGGCAAAATGGCCAGAGTAATAAAAAGTATCATTATCGACGCCTAACCACTCTCTCAGTTTCAGACCACTACGATCATTCCAGAATAATTTGGTCTCCTGTGCTATAATTCCAGGTGCCTGACCAACGATGACAATTTTTGCAGTTTTGGGCGAGGAATACAGTGGCTCTATCCCTTTTTCCGTGTAGGCCTTATTATCTGGATCAGCCATAATCTCTTTGAAAATCTTGTCCACGATGCGCTCCTTTCACAAAAAGCTCTTCATAAGAAGAGCTCGTTTTATTTGTCAATCTTATCTTCAGGTAATTCTCCGATAACCTCATAGCTTGTTAAGCCAGATGTCTGAGCATTTTCTTTTGGTATGTCATGTTGATTCTGTCCCGCGCCAGCCATATCACCGCCTCTTTCCTTATGCTCATAGGCTTTGATGATATCAGCTACCACTGGATGTCGTACAACATCACTTGCAGAAAAGTAAACAAAATCAATGGCTTTGATGTGTTGTAACTTTTGACTAGCATCTACGAGACCTGATTTTACTTTTTGCGGTAAGTCAATCTGACTGGTATCACCATTGATAATCATTTTGGAATTGAAACCAAGACGGGTTAGGAACATTTTCATTTGCATGATGGTTGTATTTTGGGCTTCATCCAAAATGACAAATGCATCCTCTAAGGTTCTTCCACGCATATAAGCGAGGGGGGCAATCTCAATAATGTCACGTTCCATCAGTCGAGTCGTCTGTTCTTTGCCTAGAATCTGATAAAGGGCATCATAAACTGGTCTGAGGTAAGGATCCACTTTCTCTTTTAAATCACCTGGTAAAAACCCTAAGCTTTCGCCAGCTTCAACTGCAGGTCTGGTCAATACAATCCGTTTAACCTGTCCTCTTTTTAAGGCTGTAACGGCTAGAGTGACTGCCAAAAAGGTTTTTCCTGTCCCCGCAGGGCCAATCCCAAAGACAACATCGTGTTTTTTAACACTATCAACGTAGACTTTTTGTCCCAGTGTTTTGACACGAATGGCTTTACCATTATTATCTTTGATAATTTCTTCTTCATAGAGAGCCACAAATTTATCGATGGTCCCTTTTTCAGCCATGGAAAGCGCTGTGACTACATCTGAAGTATTTACCATCATGCCTCTACCCACTAGCACTTGCAGAGCTTGGATAGTTAGTCGTGCCAGTTCCACATTGTCATGGTCATCGCCAATAATCTGAACGCGTTCTGTTCTTGCATGAATGATAACTTCTAAATGGTTTTCAATTAGTTTTAAGTGACGCTCATTGCTGCCAAATAAAGCTAAAACATCATCTGGATGATTAAGTGTGATTTCAACAGAGTATTCTTGCAAAAGTGTCTTCCTTTTCTATCAATATCTACTTTCATTATAACAAAAAAATAAGAAGGTGTGATTATAAATCCTTTTTAAAAGAAAAGAGAAGACAGTGATAACTTTTAAAGTTTACATGGCATGCCTTCCTAACAAAATGAGCAACTAAAAAAAGCCTGCCCATATTGGCAAAGCTCTGTTTTAATGATTAAGATAGTCTTCCCAAATAGCATCAAAGTGACCTAAGTTAAAGGAAAAAATGGCTTGATCCTCTAAATAACGACTGATTACCTCAAAATCATCGCTATGTTTGGGAAATGTTGTATCGTCAAAAGCTAAATCTGCTAATATTGCCACCGGTTCATCCGATTTGGGATTCCGTTGTGTCATTAACCAGCTGTAAAAGGATTTTCTCAATGCCAATTCTCCTCTAAAAAGTCGTGTCTTTGTTTACTGCTCTGCGCATAGCGTTCTGGATTCTTTCTGTAAAAAGCTTGGTGATAGTCTTCTGCTAGGTAAAAAGGCTGAGCCTCTTCAATTTGAGTGACAATTGGGTCTTGAAAGCGACCTGATAACTGTAAGTTTTCTCTGGATTGCTCGGCTATTTCCTTTTGGCGCTCGTCAAAATAGAAAATAACGGGGCGATAATTATCACCACGATCCTCGAATTGGCCAAAGGCGTCTGTCGGATCTGTTTGCTGCCAGTATAGTTCAACCAAATCAGAATAATCTATTTTTTGAGGATCAAAAATAATCTCAACGGCTTCGGTATGCCCTGTTGTTTTAGAACAAACTTGCTCATAGCTTGGATTAGGTACATGTCCACCTGTATAGCCACTGCGTACGGAAACAATCCCATCCAATTCTTCAAAAGGTTGAACCATACACCAAAAACAACCACCGGCAAAAATAGCTCTTTCCATAACTGCTCCTATCACAAAATCTAATGGACTTATTGTAGCAAAAAACTTTGCCCAGAGCAAAGTTTTTTAATTCTATCACTGCTTTATATTAATTCAGTGCCACTTGCATCCTGCTTAATGCGTTTTGCTTTCATCAACCCACCCAGTGCTTTTTTAAATTGACCTTTTGAAATGCCAAAGGTCGCTTTGATCTCATCCGGTGTCGATTTATCATTTAAAGTCATAAAGCCACCATTTGATTCTAAATAGGTAAGAATCATTTGGGCATCATTTTCTAACATTTCAAATGATCGTGGTTTTACGGATAAATTTAAGGTTCTGTCTACCTCTCTGAAACCAATAACGCGAGCATCTAGAACCTGTCCAAGACGTGGCTCCTGATAACGCTCACTCGGGTGTATGTAGCCCAACATGTTATTTTCTGGTAAATAAACAAAGGTTCCTGATAATTTTAGGCGATAGACAATCGCAGGCCAGTTTTGATTTTGCATATTGTTATAAGCGGGATCAGCCATTTTTTGAAATACTTCTGGTTCAGCAGGGATTCCCCAGATGCGATCCTTTTTATCTACTTCCAGTTTGATGTAAAGACGGTCTCCTTTTTTAGGCCATAATTCCTTCATCTCAGGTAAAAGGTCTAAAGAGACAACAATTTCTTTTTCCGGAATGCCTGTATCGACGAAAACCCCCAAATCACGTCGTACATCAACAACATCGCCCCAACCGTAACTATCCCGAGTTGATTGAATGGCTTTTGTTGTCATCCGTAATTTTTGTTTCATATCCAAATAGACAAATCCGGTTACCATGTCACCAATGGCATGTTGGCCCTCTTCTTTGGACAAGGTGATGATAAAACCATCCTTTTGAACAAAGTAAGACTGTTCATTTTCTTCCCTAATTAATCCGGTAACTGTTGTTGCTAATAATTCATTCATGTTTTTTTCTTTCTTTTAAAAAAGGAGACAACCGTTCAAAACAAAGATTTTTGAAATGATTGTCTACCTCCTTTTATGATAATGATATTGTTGAAAAAGGACTATCTGCCATTATTAGACAGTTAACAGTTCTTTTTCTTTTTCAGAAGTCATGCCGTCAATATGCTTGATAGCTTGGTCAGTTGCTTTTTGGATATCTTTTTCCAAAGCTTTCAACTCATCTTCTGTAATTTCTTTGTCTTTTTCTTGTTTTTTAGCTTCATCCATAGCATCACGACGGATGTTACGAATGGCAATCTTTTGATTTTCGCCGACTTTTTTCACTTCTTTAGCCAATTCTTTACGTGTTTCTTCCGTCAATGCTGGAATAACTAAACGGATAACAGAACCGTCATTTGCCGGAGTAATCCCTAAATCAGAAGCATTGATGGCACGTTCAATATCTTTGATAGATGATTTATCAAATGGTGAAATCAATAATACACGAGCTTCTGGAACTGTGATTGAAGCTAACTGATTTAAAGGTGTTGGAACCCCATAATATTCAACTTGAATACGATCTAATAAACTTGCATTTGCACGACCTGCACGAATACTTGCATATTCACGTGATAATGATTGAAATGATTGTTCAAAGCGTTGGTTTGCTTTTTCTATAATAGCATTTGCCATGTTTTCTTTTTTCTCCTTAAATACTGATAATCTCTTTAGTCGTTTGCTTTATTGGAAACTGTCGTTCCGATATGTTCTCCAAAAACAACACGTTTGATATTGCCCGCTTCATTCATATTGAAGACGACAAGGTCAATATCATTATCCATTGAAAGTGTTGAGGCTGTTGCATCCATAATTTTTAGGCCACGTTTAATGACTTCACCATGGGTCAATTCATCAAATTTAACAGCATTGGCATCTTTTCTTGGGTCAGCATTATAGACCCCATCAACGCCATTTTTGGCCATCAAAATGGCATCTGCTTCAATTTCCGCAGCTCGTAAGGCCGCAGTTGTGTCCGTTGAAAAATAAGGGGATCCAATACCAGCTCCAAAAACAACTATACGACCTTTTTCGAGATGACGTAAGGCACGTCCTCTGATATAGGATTCTGCAACATTTTGCATCGGAATAGCTGTTTGTACGCGTGTGTCAACACCATAATGTTGAAGGCTATCTGCCATAACTAAGGCATTCATGACTGTTCCAAGCATTCCAGTGTAGTCAGCTTGAACACGGTCCATACCTGCTTCTGCAGCTGGCTCGCCTCGCCATAAATTACCACCACCAATTACAAGTGCAATTTGAACACCCGATTGGTGAACTTCAGCAATTTCTTTAGCAATGGTTTGTACCGTTGGGATATCAATTCCAACACCTTTATCACCCGCTAAGGCTTCACCGGATAATTTGATTAAAATACGTTGATATTTTGGTTCCACTATGTTTATCTCCTTATTTTGTCTTTACTATTTTACCATAAATGATGAAATATGAATAGGACAATGGTTAGGAGTCATTAAGAAATTTTGACTGCTAATCAAACAAAAAAACTATCCGAAGATAGTTTTTTTCTTGTCATTATAATGATGATGGGTCAACTTTGATACCAACACCTTGTGTTGATGTGATTGACACGTTTGTCATATAAGTACCTTTAGCTGTTGATGGTTTTGATTTAACCATAACATCGTTGAAAGCTTTAAAGTTTTCAACAAGTTTGTCAGCATCAAATGATACTTTACCGATGATAGCTTGAACGTTACCAGCTTTATCAGCACGGTAAGTGATTTTACCACCTTTAGACTCTTCAACTGCTTTAGCAACATCCATAGTTACTGTACCAGTTTTAGGGTTTGGCATTAAGTTACGAGGTCCTAAGACACGTCCTAAACGACCAACGATTGCCATCATATCTGGTGTTGCAATAACAACATCAAAATCAAGCCATCCGCCATTGATTTTAGCTACTAAATCATCTTCACCAACGAAGTCTGCACCAGCAGCTTTAGCTTCTTCAGCTTTAGCACCACGTGCAAATACAAGAACACGTTGTGTTTTACCAGTTCCGTTTGGCAATACCATTGCACCACGGATTTGTTGGTCAGCTTTACGAACATCAATGTTTAAGTTGTAGGCAACTTCTACAGATGCGTCAAATTTTGCGAAGTTAGTTTCTTTGATTAATGCTACAGCTTCTTCTACACTGTACGCTTTTGTGCTATCCACTTTTTCAAGTGCTGCACGCATTTGTTTGCTTTTTTTAGCCATTTTAAAATTCTCCTTGTAATGTGGTCATATCGATTTGATTTAAAATCTCCCACGTCACTCATCAAATTATGATGAAGTCTTGCGGGTAATAGGGTTCAAAACTGATTAGTCAGTTACTGTGAATCCCATTGAACGAGCAGTACCTTCGATCATACGCACTGCAGACTCAAGGTTTGCAGCGTTTAAATCTGGCATTTTAGTTTCAGCAATTTCTTGTACTTGTGCACGAGTAACTGTTGCAACTTTCGTTTTGTTAGGTGTGCCTGATCCTTTTTCAACACCTGCAGCTTTTTTCAATAGAACTGCTGCTGGCGGAGTTTTTGTGATGAAATCAAACGATTTGTCTTCATAAACTGTGATAACAACTGGGATGATCATACCAGCTTGATCAGCTGTACGAGCGTTAAATTCTTTAGTGAATCCCATAATGTTGATACCTGCTTGACCAAGTGCTGGTCCAACTGGTGGAGCTGGTGTTGCTTTACCAGCAGGAATTTGAAGTTTTACAAGTTTTTCGACTTTTTTAGCCATTTTTAAAATCCTCCTGTTGTGGTTTTGGCGGTAATTAAGATTTTTACCTCCCACAGGTATGCATATAGCATACCTTACTATTATACACTAGTTCTCAAAAAATGCAAGCTAAATTGTGTGAATTCTGATTAAATATATTTAGTCATTCAAGTCACTTCTATTTTATATAAAAGTGATCAGATATTTTAGAATCAGTAGATAATAAAGAGTTTACAATACCCTAGAAAGGGTATAAAATAAAAGCATGATAACCTATAAATTAATTGCACTTTTATTTATTGTTTTGACACCCCTTTTTTCCCAAATCATGGTAAAACTGTTTCGTCTTGAGCGCTATGGGATTAAATTCCCTGACCTAGCATTTGTATTGTTTGCTCTTGAAATTGCTCTTGTATCTGGGAAATTTTATGATAACAACCTACTTCCTTATTATTTTATTGTCCTATCATTGCTAGCTATTGCAATTTCCTTAACGCTAGTAATGAAGTCACAAAAGTTTCATTACCCTCGTTTTTTTAAATTATTTTGGCGAATTGGCTTTTTAATCACTCTGTTTGCTTATCTGGTTTTAGTTATCCTGATTTTTAGCACAAAAGTATAAAAAGATTGACTATCTCTAGTCAATCTTTTTATTGTGTTTGCAATACTTTTCGAGGTTTCGTTCCTTCTGCTGGTCCGATGACTCCAGCTTCTTCGAGTTCATCCATTAAACGAGTGGCACGATTGAAACCAACCGAAAGACGTCTTTGAATCATTGAAGCAGAAGCTTTTTGGGTTTCTAAAACAAGGGCTTTTGCTTCTTCAAAAAGTGGATCACCTTCTGAAGCATCAGCTGAGCCAGAAGAAAAATCATTTTCAGTCACTTCACCAGGATCAAAAGCATCATCGTAATCTGCATCAGCTTGATTTTTGATAAAGTCAACAATGCGTTCCACGTCATCATCAGAGATAAACGACCCTTGAAGGCGGACTGGATGGTTCTCATCAATTGGTTTAAATAACATATCCCCACGCCCAAGTAATTTTTCCGCACCATTCTCATCTAAAATCGTACGGCTATCTGTTCCAGATGAAACCGCAAAAGCGATCCGTGAAGGAACGTTAGCTTTAATTAAACCAGAGATAACGTCAACTGACGGACGTTGTGTGGCTAAGATCATGTGAATACCAGCTGCACGCGCTTTTTGACCTAAACGAATAATAGCATCTTCTACCTCTTTGCTAGCAACCATCATTAAGTCTGCTAACTCATCGACAATAACAACGATGAGAGGCAATGGTATTTGTTTTTGTTCCGACTGACTATTATAATCTTCTACTTTTGCATTATAACCAGCAATATTACGAACCCCCACTTTACTAAAGAGTTCGTATCGGTTTTCCATTTCGTCAACAACCTTCTGCAAAGCCTTACTAGCTTTTCGAGGATTGGTAACGACTGGAATTAACAAATGAGGAATATCATTATATACCGAGAGTTCAACCATTTTTGGATCTACCATCAAGAATTTAACTTGATCAGGTCTTGCTTTCATTAAAATGCTAGATATAATACCATTGACAGCTACTGATTTCCCAGAACCTGTAGAGCCAGCTACTAATAAATGAGGCATCCGTGTTAAATCAAAGCTACGAGCCTTCCCATTGACAGCTTTTCCTAAAGGTACTTCTAAAAGTTTGTCTTCAGAAGTATTGGACTGTTCCCACAACTCTCTGAAAGATACAGTAGCAATCTCCGAATTAGGCACTTCAATCCCTACTAATGATTTACCAGGAATAGGCGCCTCGATACGAACATCCTTAGCTGCTAAGGCTAAGGCCAAATCATCTGCCAAGTTGGAAATGCGATTAACGCGAACTCCGACTGCAGGTTTTATTTCATATTTGGTAACAGAAGGGCCAATTTCAGCACGTTCAACCTTAACATCAATACCAAAACTCCTGAAGGTGTCTTCTAAAACTTTAATATTCTTACGCACCAAGTTCTTTTCTTTGGATTGGTCTTTTGGTCGGTCCGGTGCAAAAAGATCAATAGTGGGCAATTTGTATAGAAGGTTTGCTTTGGCTGTGAAATCAACCTCGACAGGTTCATCGTCACCATCCTCTGCCATCATCTCATCCAGAGGGTTCCCATCAGCTATACTGTCCTGACCTTGACTTATATTTTCCAAATCATCTAAAGGAAAATCAATCAATTCTGAAGCAGGATGAGACTCATAAGCAATAATTTCAGGTTCCAGCATTTCCATTTGATTTTCTTGTCCCTCAAGTGGAATGATATCTGTGTGTTCTAAAATCTCACCTGTTTCATAGTCCACCGAACGATTCTGCATTTGCAATGCTTGTTCAGCTTCCATAGCTTCTCGTTCCAATTGTTCTTGCGCAGCCTGCGCTTTTGCCTCTTCCCGTTTAATAAAGCTCTCCTCTTTTTTGCGATAATGGTAATCGGCTAAGCCTTTCAACCAAGACTTAGCAAAATGAGCCAAGTCGTAAACATCCCAAGGAGTCATTAAAAAAATTCCCAAGAGGATAATTAGAGCACCGATGAAAAAGGAACCAATGTTTGAAAACAAGAAGGAAACCGGTTTGTAGAGCAAGGCCCCAATCATACCGCCACCAACAAAGGTTTCGATTTTAAAATGCAGTAAATCCCTGGTCACAAGACGGGCTGTCCAGGTAAAAATTTCTTTGTCCTTAATTGTCGGTAAGGCAAAAAGATAAGCGTGCCACTCAATTAACAAGCCAATAAAGGTTGTGATAAAACCCGCAATTAACCCTTCTTGCTGACGAAGCCATTTGAAGAGGAAAAGATAGGTAATCACGGCAAAAATAAAGAGATAAGCCAAACTACCTACCATGAATCGGATAACATTATAGGCTGTAATCCCAAAAATACCTAATCTGATTGCAGCAAAAAGCAAAACGAAAGCCAATAAGATGGAAAAAACCATTCGTTTCACTGCTTTTTGTTTTTCAATTTCTGCTTTTGTTTGGCGCTTTTTTCCAGCACCTTTTTTCTGTTGATTTCTTATAGCCATGCAACCATTATACCATTTTTTAGTAATAATTAAATATACTTATCATTAGAGCAGCTTTGTGATAAAATAAAGAAAAATCATATCGAGGAGTCTCCATGAAAAAGATTATTTCCTTCGCACTGTTAACACTTAGCCTATTTAGTTTAAGTGCTTGCGAAAGTATTGACCGTGCCATTAAAGGTGACAAATATGTTGATGAACAAATTGCCAATAAAAAAAACGAGCAAGCTGCCAAAGCATATGAAGCACAGATTCAAAAAGCAATGGTTGCTGACAAAGATGACTTCCCTCAACTCTCCACTGAATTGAAAGATAATCAAGCACAGGTTCTCTTAAAAACGAGCAAAGGTGATATTACCATCAAACTCTTTCCAAAATTTGCCCCACTTGCAGTTGAAAATTTTTTGACTCATGCAAAAAAAGGTTACTATAACAATCTCACCTTCCACCGAGTTATTTCTGACTTTATGATTCAATCTGGAGATCCAAATGGTGATGGGACAGGTGGTCAATCCATCTGGAATGGTAAGGATCCTAAAATTGATTCTGGAAACGGCTTTGCCAATGAAATCAGTCCTTACTTATATAACATTCGAGGTGCTCTTGCCATGGCAAATGCTGGGGCAGATACAAATGGTAGCCAATTCTTCATCAATCAAAACAGTGAAAATCAGGAAAAGGCTCTTTCCAAAGAACATTATCCAAAACCCATTATAGAAGCTTATCATAAGGGTGGAAATCCTAGTTTAGATGGCTCTTATACTGTTTTTGGTCAAGTAACTGCTGGCATGGATGTCGTTGATGCCATTGCTAAGTCAGAAGTTGATGCTAATGATAAACCTAAAGAAAATATTGTTATCACATCAATTACCATTCAAAAAGATTATGATTTTAAACACAAAAATTAAAAGGATAAAATGATTGTATTTAGGGTCTCGTAAAGAAAAGCTAGTCATAAAAGTTAATACAATAGACTTCTTTCAATCTCTATTGATGATTACAAATCAATTGCTTACTGAGGACTTTTGGTTTTAGATTTCAATATCATTTAAAAAGTTTAATCTGGGCTTGTTCAATAGATGCTAAATGTGCATCATTGACAAGCTCTTTTTGAGTTTTTAATTGACTACTAGATATGTCAAAGAGCGTCCCATTTTCTGGAAACGCTCTTTCTTCTTATTTTTCGTATTCTAAAAACCAACTATATAGAGTTTTGGATGAATCCTTAAGATTGGACAAACCATTTTACAGACTGCTTCTTCCTCGATAATGCGTTTAACAAGAGATATTTGACATGTGATATCAAATACTAGTCTTAGCATTAGATTTCTCTCGTTTTCACTAATTTTCACATCCACTTTATCATACTAAATCCACCCCATTTATTATTGTTTGTCTAACTGTTAGGATACAAGTCAAATCTTTTTAGTGTTTCGCTTGAGGATGTTTTGTTTGGGTGAAATGAAAAAACTAACCGCAAAGATTAAAGCTGATGTTAAGACAATACTTGAACCAGCTGCTATGTTAAAGGTATAGCCTAGATAAAGTCCTAATAATGAAGCAAGAGCTCCTAATCCTGAAGACAAATAAATCATATGTTTTAGACTATTAGTATAGAGATAAGCTGTCGCTGCTGGAGTAATAAGCATAGCTACTATCAAAATTGTTCCGACACTCTGCATAGCGGTAACTGCTACTAAGGTTAATAACACCATCAGCAAATAATGGTAAAAACCAACATTATAGCCCATAGATTTTGCTAGAACGGAATCAAATGAAGTTAACAACAATTCTTTAAAAAATAAAACTATCAAAGCCAATACTGTGGCTGAGACTATTATGGTTAACCATTTATCACTGTCTTGAACAGCTAAAATATTTCCAAATAAGATATGAAATAAATCTGTTGAACTATTAGCTACTCCTATTAAAATAACACCAAGGGCTAAAAAAGAACTGAAGGTAATCCCTATTGCTGTATCCCCTTTGATGACACTATTTTCTTTAATAAAGGTAATCAATAAAGAAGACAATAAGCCAAAAACAATTGCCCCAATAAAGAAATTAATACCGAGAATAAAGGATAAGGCTACTCCTGGAAGAACAGCATGTGAGATGGCATCCCCCATAAGTGACATAGATCTTAAAATAATAAAACAACCAACTGCACCTGAAACAATTCCTATGACTAGGGCTGTGACCAAAGCATTTTGTAAAAAGTGATAGGTCATTAAAGCTTCAAAAAATTTAAACAAAACTTACTCCTTTCCACAAAAAATCAACTGATCACCATATGTTTGGGCTAAATTCGAAACAGTAAAAGTTTGTGAAACTTCTCCAAAAGCAATCAATTTTCGATTTAGTAAGATAATCTGATCAAAATAATTTTCGACTTTACTTAAATCATGATGAACCACTAAGATTGTCTTTCCCTTTTCCTTAAGTTCTTTTAAAAGATTTACAATTATAGATTCACTGACTGAATCAATGCCGACAAAAGGTTCATCTAAAAATATATAATCACGTTCTTGAACTAAACACCTTGCAACTAACATTCTTTGAAATTGACCACCAGACAAAGCTTTGATTGGATGATTAGCATAATCCGTCAGACCAACTTTATCCAAATAAAAGTCAACCTTGTCATATTGTTTTTTCTTCACTTTTTGGCCAATCCTTAAATCGGAAAATGTTCCCAAAGAGACACATTCCCTCACCGTTATTGGAAAGTTTAAATCAATATTGCTCCGTTGTTCTACATAAGCCACTTGGTGTTTCAGTAAAGATTTCATACTTTTTCCGATTTGCACTTTACCATCATAATGTATAAGATTTAAAAGAGCCTTCATAAATGTTGATTTACCAGCACCATTTGGACCAAGAATGCCATAAATACCAGGACTTTCAATATTTATATTTATTTGATGCAATATTTCTTTTTGATTGTCATAAGTAACTGTTAAATTTTCCGTAGTAATCATATTCCCCCCTTAAAATAAATAAAGCACAAATCAAAAATGTGATATTGTGCTTTATTTTATTACTTCGCAAGACCTTCAGAAATTTTATCTAAATTCCATTTCATCATTGCATAATAACTGTCGCCGTTTTTTCCTTTCTTTGCAATAGAATCGGTGAAAATCTCAGAATAAATTGGGATACCACTGTCTTTTGATACAGATTTCATTGGACGGTTATCAACACTTGATTCAACAAAAAGTGCTGAAGGTTTTTTGGTTTTCAAGGTAGCTAATAAACTTGAAATTTGATCCGGTGTTCCTTCTTCTTCCGTATTGATTTCCCATATATATGCTGAAGGAACGCCATAGGCTTTTGAAAAGTATTTGAAACAGCCTTCACTAGTAACAATTAACTTTTTAGCTTCAGGTATTTTGTTGAATTTAGATTTAGCTTCTTGATCTAGTTTTTCAAGTTTTGCTAGATACTGATCTAGATTTTTTTGATAATAATCTTTGTTTTTAGGATCTTTTACCTTCAATTGTTTTGCAATGTTTTTAGCATAAATCATGCCATTTTCTAAGTTAAGCCAAGCATGTGGGTCTTCTTTTCCTTTTTCATTTTGACCTTCAAGATAAATAACATCAACACCATCACTGACAGCAAAATAATCTTTATTTTTCTTCTTTTCAGCATTTTTAACTAATTTGGTAAACCAAGCTTGACCACCATCTTCTAAGTTAATACCGTTGTAAAAAATAAGATCAGCTGAACTGGTTTTTTGAACATCCTCAGGTAGCGGTTCATATTCATGAGGGTCCTGACCTATAGGAACGATACTATGCAAATCAATTTTATCTTTTGCAATATTTTTAGTCATATCAGCAATGATAGAATTAGTTACAACTACTTGCAACTTGCCATCTGTTGCTTTTCTACCATTTCCTACTGAACAGGCTCCAAGCATTAGAAGACCTAAAAAAGCCATGATTGCTAACGATAACTTCTTCTTCATTCAATTCTCCTTAATTTATATTATATAATTAATTAAGTATGGTTAATTATATAATTAGGATATATTACAACTTTCTTTTTGTCAAGATTTTTTTCAATTTTTTTGTTATAATAATGATTATAAATAAGAGAAAGGCAAGATTATTATGACGCCTAACAAAGAAGATTACCTGAAGTGTATTTATGAAATTGGTCAGGAAAAGAAAAAAATATCAAATAAACAAATTGCTGAGAAGATGCAAGTTTCTCCACCTGCAGTCTCAGAAATGATCAAAAAAATGATTGCTCAGGATTGGATTGTTAAAGATTCACAAAAAGGCTATTTTTTAACAGAAAAAGGGGTTGATTTGGTCGCTAACCTTTACCGTAAACACCGTTTGATTGAAGTCTTTTTAATTCATCAATTGGGTTATAGTTCTCAGGAAGTTCACCAAGAAGCTGAAATTTTAGAACATACCGTTTCAGAAACCTTCATCGATCGACTTGACCAAATGCTTGGATTTCCAGAATTTTGTCCCCATGGTGGCACAATCCCCCGAAAAGGACAGGCTTTAAAAGAAATTAATCATTTGACGCTTTATCAAATGGAAAAATGTGGAGGTTATCGTTTAACAAGGGTACAAGATCAATTTGATTTGCTAAATTATTTGGAACAGCACCAGTTTACCCTAAACACACTTTTTCAACTTGAACAAATCGATAGCTATGCTAAAACCTACACTATCTCTTTCGACGATAAACAATTGATTATCCCTGAACACATTGCCAAACAATTGTTTGTCAGTCCTCAATAACTTAAAAAAGATTGGATCAAAGTCCAATCTTTTTTTAAGTTAACTGTTCTAAAAATCTTATCAATGTCTCTGCTGATTTTTGACCAGCTTCTTGAATAAACTGATCAAAGGTAATATTGGCATCATGTGCTGCCGTATCACTCATGGCACGAACGACTATGAATGGTTTGCCAGTTGCCAAAGCTGCCTGTGCAATAGCAGCACCTTCCATTTCGACAGCAAGAACATCTGAAAAGTGATTTTTAATGGCGTCAATTTTATCTTGCCCTGCAACAAAGGAATCCCCTGTCGCAATGAGGCCGATGGCGTGTCGACTCTTTTCTTTTTTTAGAACTTCTTCAAAAGTTTCTACAAAGTTAGTGTCTGCCTGAAAATAAAGGGGTTGCATTGACATCTGACCATAATCATAGCCAAAGGCTGTTAAATCGACATCGTGGTAAACCAATCGATCTGCAACCACGACATCACCAATTTGGAGATGGGAAGCAACCGCGCCAGCTGATCCTGTGTTGATAAGAGCATCTACTTTAAAAGTTTCCACTAAAATAGCAACTGTCAAGGCTGACATGACTTTACCAACACCTGATTGAACCAAGACCAAATCGTGTCCAGCTATTTTACCTAAATGGTAACGATTAGACATGACGATTTCTTCATGCCGATCCTCTAATTGATCGACAAGATGGCGAAGTTCTTCTTCCATGGCGGCAATAATACCAATTTTCATTCTATTTACCTTCCTTTAGAGGTTGAAAACAGCATAGATTAATAAAGCAATCAACAATACCAAAGCAATCAGTAAGAGATTTAGCTTAGACTGAAATTGATTTCTTTTAGCATTTTCTATTCTGCGACTTTTATAAATTCTATTTGAATGGGAATCATCACGGTCATCAGAAAAAGTCATGATTTTTGTCTCAGAATCAACATCAAAATCATCCTCAATGACATCACCGCGCTTAGCTTTCTCAATAATGTCATCCGTTAATAAGGCTTTTCTCATCCTAAATCACCTCCATACTGCTGTCCAAAATATTGAATGGCTATTATGGTTTTCGCATCACAGATTTCGCCTGTTTCAATCAAGTCCAGACATTCTTGATAAGACAATTCATATATTTCTAAGACCTCATCATCATCTTGTGGTCTTGGATTCTCTACTTTTTTTAATTGTGTCGCTAAGTAGAGCTTTATTTTTTCATTACAAAAACCAATAGCTGTGTAGAATTCATAGATGAGTTCTAAATCACCCGAATAACCTGTTTCTTCCTCTAATTCTCGTTTAGCAGCCTCAAGCTCTGACCCATTTTCACCCATTTCAAGTTTTCCAGCAGGAATTTCGAATGATACACCTTCAATAGCTTTTCGATATTGTTTAACAATAACCAGTTTATTTTCTGGGGTTACAGCTAAAATGGATACTGCTCCTCGATGTAAAACGAGTTCTCTTTTAGAGGTCCCAAGATTGTTCGGTAATTGAACATCATCAACAACGACATCAAAAATAGTTCCCTTATAAATGTCTTTTCTTTTTAAAGTGACTTCCTCAAAATCCATATCCTACTCCTAGTTGTTTCTTATTTTTGGGGATAGTGGGGTAACCTTTTGGCGTAGCCCTCTTTTATCACTTGACGGCTTCTTCCGATAGCAATACTATCTGGCTCTACATTTTTTGTGATGGTAGAACCTGCTGCAGTTAAAGCATTGTCTCCAATTTCAAGAGGGGCAATCAGTGTGGAATTACTGCCGACAAAAACATTGTTTCCTATCACTGTCTTATATTTATTTTTTCCATCATAATTAACAGTGATGGTGCCAGCTCCAAAATTAACGTCTGAACCAACTTCAGCATTCCCGATATAAGTTAGGTGACCTGCTTTAGTATTCTCACCGATGTGAGAGCCTTTAACTTCAACAAAATTACCAATATGGACATTCTTATCTAATTGAGAACCCGGTCTGATATGGGCATATGGTCCAACAGTAACACCATCGGCAATAGATGATTCTTCGATTGTTGAATTTGTAATGACCACCGATTCACCAATTTGTGAATCTACAATACAGGTACCATTTGTCAGAACTGATTTGGCACCAATGCAACTATTCCCTTTTAACGAAACATTTGCTTCAATCATAACATCAGCTGCAATTGAAACATCTGCTTCTATATAGGTTGCATCAGGATTTTGGAAGGTCACACCATTAATCATGTGCGCTTTGTTAATACGACGTCTCATGACAGATTCTGCAGTAGCAAGAGCGACACGATCATTGACCCCCAGACTTTCGTTAAAGTCTCTCAAGACATATGCACCTACTTTTTCTTTGTTTTCTCTAAAGATTGAGATTACGTCTGTTAAATAATACTCACCTTGTGCATTATTTGTATTAATATTTTTCAATGCTTCAAATAAGCGTTTATTATCAAAAACATAAGTACCAGTATTAATTTCTTTGACTTTTTGTTCATACTCATTAGCATCTTTTTGCTCAACAATTTTAACCACTTCATCATCATGATTTCGAATAATACGGCCATAACCAAAAGGATCTTCAGCTTTTGCAGTTAAGATGGTTGCTACATTTTTATGGTTAACGTGAAAATCAATAAGGTTTTTTAAGCTTTCACCAGTAATTAATGGGGTGTCACCTGCAATAACTAAGGTATTCCCTTCAAGGTCAGCTAATTTTTCTTCTGCCATCATCACAGCATGGCCAGTACCAAGTTGTTCAGTTTGTAAAACAAATTCAGACTTTTCTTTTAAGACCTCTTGAACCAGTTCAGCCTTATGCCCAATGACTGTAACGTTCATTTGAGGATTGATATGTGCAACACTTCTAAAAACATGCTCTAACATTGTTAAACCAGAAACTTGATGTAAAACTTTTGGTAGATCTGATTTCATGCGAGTCCCTTTACCCGCTGCTAGAATAATAGCGTAATTTGTCATAATATGTCCTTTTATCTTTTAAAATTCCTTACTATTATAGCATAGAAATAGGCTTTTTGCAGAAAAATGAAAAGCTGACTTTTTAAAGAAATCCTTTCCCTAAAAAGCTCAGCTCGCTTTTTCATATGAGTTACAATCCTTGGCTGGCCAAATCAAGTACCTTCATAACCTTCAAACTATGGTCCAATGCTTCTTGAGCACGCTCAAAATCTCGTTCATCAATAATGGCTTGAAAGACTCTAAACTCTGCTGCCATCCGATGTTCCGAACCGTTTTTGTTAATGACTCTTGGTTCGATACCATTTTCCGTTACCTGAACTTGTGGCAAAGTATTGCTTTCCCCAGCGACAATTAATGACCCTCGATTTCCCTGAATAGTTGTTCGAACTTCTGCACTACAATCTTTGGCAGCAATACAAACCACTTTGAAATCAAGATAATCCATAAGTAGAATACCTGACGTATCAACTCCTCGTTCCATATTTGGCAAATAATTGACCGTTTTCGGCAGACCAAATAAAGCAACCACCAAATGAATATTATAGATATTAAGGTCTCTAAGAGCCCCTCCTCCCTTTTCCGGGTCAAAAGCTGGCGCAATCACACCCTCTTTGAAAGCATCATAGCGAGACGAATATTGAGAATAGTTACAGTCAACAATCTTAA
The DNA here is from genome assembly GCF_900475595.1 of Streptococcus uberis. NCBI lineage: Bacteria > Bacillati > Bacillota > Bacilli > Lactobacillales > Streptococcaceae > Streptococcus > Streptococcus uberis. The sequence continues at coordinate 505,795 of NZ_LS483397.1, read as the reverse complement.
TATCCCCCAAATTGGCTAATTCTTCTTTTAAGACAGCAAAATTCTCTAAATAGAGATTGGTAATAGCCTCTAGTAGAATTAATTGTTTCCTTTTAGCAATCTCTGCCAATTCTTGTGCTTGAGCTTCCTTCAAGGTGAATGGTTTCTCACAAATGACATGTTTACCTGCTAAAAGAGCTGCCTTGGTCATCTCATAGTGCAAATGATTAGGCGTAGCAACATAAACTGTATCTGTATTAGGATTAGTTAAGGCCTCCTCTAAATCAGTATAAAGATCTTGAATCTGATAGTGGTCAGCCAAAGCTTTGGCTTTTTCCTGACTGCGAGGCGTTGAAACCAAGGCTTGGACTTGTATGCCATTTGTGGCTGTAATGATTGGTAAGGCTTCTTCTACGATTTTTCCTGTTCCAACTACTGTTAATTTCATGTCATCTTTCTCCTTATTTTTGAACTTAATTCCTTATTTAGAGTAATTCTACCTTAAAATATAATTCCTAATTTCCTCATAAGGGAAATCAGAAACCTATTTCAAAGTCCAACCACCATCAATTTTAACAATTTCACCTTGCATGGAAGCTGCTTTACCGGAGACTAAAAAATCTGTCAGGTCAGCTATTTCTTCAGCTTGTGTCCATCTTCCGATTGGGGTTTGCTCGGCAACCCAATCGGCAAGGCCACCTTCTATAAAGTCGCTAGCGGTCATGCCTGTTTGGACAGCTCCTGGGGCAATCCCGAAAACTTGTATGCCTGCTTTGGCATAATCCAAAGCTAATTGTCGAGTGAAGCCAGCCAGGGCATGTTTTGAGCTTGTGTAGGCAGCTCCGCCACCTCCCGCTTGAAAGCTAGCAATTGAGCACATGTTAATGATGATTCCGCTTTGTTGCGCTAGCATTTTTTCCAAATAAAAACGGGTAAGCTTAACCACAGAAAAGAAATTTGTCGCAAAGAGCTTTTCAAAATCAGTTTGACGCATTTCTAATAGAGGTTTATAAGCGTCTAAGATACCTGCTGTATTAAGGAGAATATCAACCTGGGGTAGCCAATCAAAAAGTGGACTTAAATCTTCTGACAAATCTAATCGCATAAAATGAAAGTCTCCTTTTAATTCCGGTTTGAGACTGATATCCAGACCATAAACCTGATACCCTTTTGCTAAAAGATGTTCTGCTTGAGCTCGACCAATGCCTGACGAAACACCAGTCACAAGAACTTTTTTAGTCATGGACTTCAACCCAATCTTCAGCCAAGACATCACATGGTGTTGGTGACCACATAGAGAACCCCTCTCCCTCGCCTGACACATTAATCAGAAAATAGGGTGTCACTTCCAGAGCTTGACCATTCTGCTCAATGGAATCAAAAAGTTGCACATAATTTTCAGCCCCACCCCAACCTGTTCTGACATATTTTTTCTTGGCTTTCAAGCCTGGTAAAATCTCTTCAAATGTCATATTTTTCTCCTTTATCTTTTGCAATTCTTATTTTTCATTATACCATGAATCAGTCCTTACAAATACAGGATAACCAGATAAAGCATTTAAAGTTTCTCCTACTATTTAGTCACTCACTCTAAAAAAGATAGCAATCCATTGACAACGTTTTCAAACAAGCGTATAATCTAGTCATTCTACTAAAGGAAAGGTTATCCTATGAGTATTTTTCTAAAAATAGCAGCCCTAGTTGTCTTCTTAGTGATAACATGGCTAATAGTCCATCTTTCATCAAAAGGAAATCGAGTTGCTAGTCAAATAAGAGGTCATAATTATCATATTACCTTCAAAAACAATCCTACTATTGATTTAAGAGAAAATAAAAATATGATGCAAAACATCAGCATTATCTCTCATCCTTCTGATAATAGTTATTCAGTAACATCACATCTGAATGGAAAAGAACTAAAAGAAATGCTTAAGAATCAATACCAGCTATCAGATTCAGACCTCATTGTTGATACTCTTGCTTATAGATTCCCTACACAATAATAATGAAAGTTTATCCCTAAAGTGCATTCACAAATTGATTTTTTTGAATTGAGAGGGAAACTTAGATAAACTCAAAAAAAAGAGCCTATTGGCTCTTTTTTGGTTAGTTAGGCTTGATCTTCAAACTGACTTAAGTCAAAGGCTTCTCCTTTGACTTTATCGGGTAGGACAAAAGCTATGACTAGTCCAATCAGTGTTGGCAGAACCCAGCCCATAGACATTGCATGGAAAGGAATGTGAGCAACTAGCGATGCAATAGCTGTTTTAGGGAGGAGGCCAGCAAATACTTCAAAGAAGGAAGTTACAGTAACCAAGGCAATGGTCAATGACATTCCTTTTTTTGAAAGCGCAAAAGCTTTATTGAGTAAAATAATGATAACAAGAACAATGACAATCGGATAAAGTAGGGTCAAGACAGGGACCGAAAAAGCAATGACTGTATTTAGACCCAAATTCGCAATGAAAAAACCAACTAAGGTGAACAGAATGGTATACACTTTATAGGATAGTGCCTTAAAATGTTTCGCAAAGAACTCTGATACAGCTACAATCAGACCAACTGTTGTAGTGAAACATGTTAATACTACCATGACACTGAGGAAAAGGCGTCCAAAGGAACCAAATAATTGATAGGAGGCTTGCGCTAAAACATAAGCCCCTTTGTTTATAGAAGGATCAGCTAATACAGCGCTTGGGATAGGAAATTTATTTCCTAGGAAAGCAAGCCCCAAATACAAGATACTAAATGCTAGGCTAGTCACAATACCGACCACCCAGATGGTCGATAAATACTCTTTTTTACTTGAAAAACCAAATTGCTTGAGAGTCTCCGTTGCTACTAAACAAAAGGCAACTGATGCTAGGGCGTCTAGTGTATTATACCCGGCTAAAATACCTCCTCCAAAGGCAGAAGCAACATATTCAGCGCTAGCCTTGCCACTGTCAGCATGTCCGTATTTAAAAGCACCTACGACTACTAACAAAAGAATCAGCAAAGCAAATAGCGGCGTTAAAATCTTGCCCACACTAGTCATGATTTTGTTGGGGTTATAGGCTAATGCAAAAGCCGCTAAAAAGAAGCAAAGGGAAAAAATCATCAAAGCCAATTGACTATTACCAACAAGGGGTGAGAGACCGACCTCAAAGGAAACGGTAGCCGTTCTAGGAATAGCAAAAAGTGGGCCAATGGTTAAGTAGAGGACTACCAGGAAGCTTAGGGAAAACCATGGACTGAATTTAATATCCATTTCCTGTTTGAATCCACCATTCGTTAAGGTGCCTACCAATAAGGTCATAATGGCTAAGCCAACTCCTGACAGACAAAATCCAATAATCGCTGGCCAAAAGTTTGTCCCTGAAGCAACCCCTAGAGCTGGTGGGAAAATTAAGTTACCGGCTCCAAAAAAGATACCAAATAAAAGCAATCCTGTTAGAAAACCTTTTTTAACCATAAAATACCACTTTGTAAACGGTCGTTTACACCTTTCTCAAAAATTCATCTTTGATTTGAATTGTCATCTTTAAAACAGTATCCAAAACAAAATAAGTGCTTTCTATTATAACAAAAAACATCAGATTTTCTAGTGATTTTTCAAAATTTTCTAAAAATTTATCAAAATAAAAAGACTTGCATATGAATGCTTGTCTTTTTGTCGGGTCTTGACCTTATTCTGACTGATAGGAGACCAATAATAAGGCCATGGTCACACATAGAAAATGGCTTTGTTTGGGGTAAGCAATATAAAATAGGGTGCCAATGACTGGCAAATTTTTCTTTGTAGTGTCTTAACCCATCAAAGGAATAAATATGTGATCCAAATTGATAAAGGAGGTGCCCTAATTTTTCATTAAAAAAGCTAAAGCGGTTTTTCCCAACATTGGGTAATGGACACATTCCCATGTTAAAGGTAGAAATAGTTTCTTCTTTGGCGCAATGGATTAAATGAATGAATAAAACATCCATAACCCCTTTGGGAGCTTCATTTAAATAAGGCATAAAATCAACTGAGAGAGAATTTTCTGAATGAGATTTTTCGACAGTTGCAAAAGCGACAACTGTTCCATTATTGGACTTTAATAAGGCAATCTTACTATGGTTTAAGTAATAAGGATCAAAAAACCAAGGTCGGGTAAAAAGCACGCGCATTACGATTGGCGATTGCCCTCCCACAAATAAGCAGTGCAAAGCCTAAAACCAAACTTGGAACCTGCCTCACCAAAACAATACTTGCAAGCCCATAAAAGCGATCTTTTATGATAGGTAAGTTGATGATGGTATCGTGACTAGTAATCATATTCCGGATAGGTAAAATAAAACAACCATGACATAAACAACAATGTTTGTCAGTATATCTAGAGTAAGCTGGCTATTCTTGCTTTTTAAGAGTTGGAGTTTTTGAAAAAATCTCATGTTTGAATCCTTAAACTATTTTCTTCTATCATAGACAGTTTTTATAAAATTAAGCTTAAGAAAAAAGTGAAAGGTTAAACTTCCACTTTAAAATCTATTAACCAATGATTGAACCATTTGGAACAGCTGGATCAACTGTTAAGACGGTTAGTTTTCCATCGTGTTCCGCAGATAAAATCATTCCTTGACTGACATATTTTTTCATCATTTTGCGAGGTTTTAAGTTAGCCACTATTTGGAGTTTTTTCCCAACTAATTCTTGCTCATTTGGATAGAATTTAGCAATTCCAGACAAGATTTGACGATCTTCTCCATCTCCCGCGTCCAATCTAAAGCGTAGCAATTTATCAGAACCTTCGACCTTTGAAACTTCCTTAACTTCAGCAACACGAATTTCACAGGCGTCAAATGTCTCAAATTTGATTTCTTCTTTTTCGGATTTTAGGTCCACTTCTTCAGGAATCCACTCTTTTTCTTGAGGAATAGCTGAGCCACCTTCCATTTGCTCCTTGATATAGGCAATTTCCTCTTCCATATCAAGTCGAGGGAAAATAGGTTGCCCTTTAGAGATAACAGTGATATCTGACGGCATTCCAGCTAATGAAAGATTTTCCAAATCAAAGCTTTGCCCTAAACCAAGTTGTTCCATGATAGCATTTGAAGTTGTCATCATAAATGGTTGGATAAGATGAGCAACCACTCGTAAACTTGCAGCTAAGTGAGCCATGACAGAAGCTAATTGTTCTTTATCACCATCTTCTTTAGCCAGTACCCATGGAGCTGTCTCATCAATGTATTTGTTAGCGCGTGAAATAATTGCCCAAATAGCATCTAAGGCACGTGGGTAATCAACTGTCTCCATTTGTTTATGGTAGTCAGTGATTTTCTCAGTAACTAAGTCTTGTAACTCTCCATCAAATGAGGTCACATTTTCAGTATATGCTGGAATCTTACCGCCAAAATACTTATTAATCATAGCGACCGTGCGGTTAAGAAGATTTCCCAAGTCATTGGCAAGTTCATAGTTAATACGTCCCACATAATCCTCTGGAGTAAAGGTTCCATCAGAACCAACTGGTAAAGAGCGCATGAGGTAATAACGTAATGGATCAAGTCCAAAACGTTCAACTAACATTTCTGGGTAAACAACATTCCCTTTGGATTTAGACATTTTACCATCTTTCATGACAAACCAACCATGGGCAATCAAACGTTCTGGTAATTTCATATCTAACATCATCAGAAGAATTGGCCAATAAATGGAATGGAAGCGTAAAATATCCTTACCAACCATATGGAAGACTGTTCCATTGTTCCAGAATGTTTCGAAATTAGCCTTGTCTTCTTGACCATATCCAAGTGCAGTTGCATAGTTTAAAAGGGCATCTATCCATACATATACCACATGTTTAGGATTAGAAGGTACTTTAACACCCCAGGTAAAAGTGGTACGACTAACTGCCAAGTCTTCCAGTCCTGGTTCGATAAAGTTTTTAATCATTTCATTCATACGACCTTCAGGTTGAATGAATTCCGGATGTTCGTTAAAGAATGCTACTAACTTGTCAGCGTATTTGCCAAGACGAAGGAAGTATGATTCCTCTGAAACCCATTCCACTTCATGACCTGAAGGGGCTATTCCACCTATAACTTTACCATTTTCATCACGGAAAACTTCTTCTAATTGACTTTCAGTGAAAAATTCTTCATCGGAAACTGAGTACCAACCTGAATATTCCCCTAAATAAATATCATCTTGAGCTAATAGTTTTTCAAATACTGCTGCAACGACTTCCTCATGATAATCATCTGTAGTGCGGATGAATTTGTCATATGAGATGTCTAAGAGCTCCCATAATTCTTTAACGCCTTTGGCCATGCCATCAACGTATTCTTGAGGAGTGATGCCTGCTTCTTCAGCCTTTGTTTGAATTTTTTGGCCATGTTCATCCAAACCTGTTAAATAAAAAACCTGATGGTTCATCATGCGTTTGTAACGCGCTAAGACATCACAAGCAATCGTTGTGTAAGCTGAGCCAATATGCAATTTCCCAGAAGGGTAATAAATTGGGGTTGTAATATAAAATGGTTTTTTATCAGTCATTTTGATTCCTTTCAAGGCTAATGAAACCTTTTTGAATTATTTTGCTCATAGAGCGGCTATTATTGATTATACCATATAAAAGACAGCAAAAAAACCGTTTATTCCTCAGAATAATCTGTCATAAACGGTTTTATTTTGGTTTGAATATGATAATACTCTTTACCTAATAAATAATTCACATAAGCTAAGGGTAAAAGAACAAAGCCTAACGAATACTCCCCATATTTAAGTGACAATAGTGTAGAAAGCATTGCACCAAAGATAAAGGTAATGATAACTAAGGCCGTATTTCGGCCTATCGTAATGATTTCCTTATTCTTTTCATACAGTCCCTTTGTCAGTTGATAAGCAGCATTCTTTACATTTCCTGTCATCATGACATTAGCGTAGGTTGCCCCACGAAGCGATTTAAAGGTATCAACTTGAATGGATGCAAAAAAAGCAAGACCAAAAACCGTGTAAAAAGAAGATAGCATTGGGGTTAAGAGAGAGGTCAAAAAAGCGATGGCTGTTAGAACAAAGCTTGAAAACAAATACCAATGGATTTTATGCTTATTAGCCCATCGATGCATAAAGTAGGTAAAAGATTGCCCCAACATAAAAGCAACTATAGGCAAAAGAAAATCCAATGCCCTCCTATAATCACCCTGGGCTAAACTCATTGCTAGCGAAGCAACATTACCAGATTGGATTCCGGCAAATCGTTGTCCTTGGGTCATAAAGGTAAAAGCATTCACATAACCCGATATAAAGGTCAAACTAATTGCACAACGTAGTGCTTCGTGAACAAAGTACTTTTGTTTTTTCCGCTTTGACATGTTTTCCTTTCTAACTACACGAAAAAAATACTGATTAACAGTATTTTATGACTTATTAAGGAGGATGTGGGATTCGAACCCACGCACGCTTTTACACGCCTGACGGTTTTCAAGACCGTTCCCTTCAGCCAGACTTGGGTAATCCTCCAAAAACTAAGGCTAGTATAGCATAAGTAATAGTCTGAGACAATAGGTAATGAGATCTTTAAACGAAAAAAGTGAGAACAGAACTGTTCTCACTTACAGGGTCTCATTGACTTTTCACTTCTTCTGCTTCATCATTAATTTTAAGATTTTGAAGGTAATTAGCCTCCCCTAATTCAGCTTTAAAGTGATCACCTATTTTAAGGAATGGTAATTCATCCGGAGTGTCCTTACTTGCTCTAACCTTATAGATGTCATTTCCAGAGAGGATGTAATAGACTGTTGTTCCTGAAATGATTTGACTTGCAAGATGATCCACTTGTCCGCTAACAATTTTAGCTTTTTTACCAGTTGAACTGTTTGAGCTTAAGCCACTCGTATCTCGATCTGTAAATTGAGAAATCAAGGTTTCAATATCATTATTAACCGTGACTTGTTGGTAATCTTCAGCATCTACGAGGGCATATGATTTCACAAGACTTCCGCCATCTTTTAGGGAAACTAGGTAGTAAGCTTTGCCATTTAATTTAACTAAGGTTGGCGCTGTAGCCGAATAGCCTTTTTCTTGAACCTCTCCTTCAGCAGATGTCATTGCAGATTTTTCAGTGGCAGAGGCCAACTGATAATTGGTTACTTCACGTGTTCTCATATTGACAAGGATGAACCCTAAATTAGAAGCATCTGCAGTGGCAGAGGTAATCCCCGTATATAAATAGATATTTGAACCAATGGTGATATAGTTGTAGCTGTCTGTCGTTTGTTTGACTCCTGTTTGACTAAAGACTGTATTCCAATAACCCTTTTGATAAGTGTAATGATCGTTAACCCTCGATAATACATTTTCTGCAGAATAAACACGATCAACCCATTTAGGAATATCTTTTAGGTGATAATATTTGGTTTTACCTGTCACAGCATTCAATAGTATGGCACCATTAGGGTCCAAAGAAGATAAACCAAATTTCGGTGCATAAGTCGTCGCTACATAGTAGGGATGCCCCTGATCATCAACCTCAAATGAGGGATCACCAAAAATGGTAAAGGGATGCAAAAAGCGGAGGTGTCTCTTGGTATCTCTGAACAAATATTCCGAATCAGAATATTTCATTGCTTCTTTTAATTTGACAAGCTCAGCTTTCCCTGTTGTTTGATTGACTTTAACATAGTAATTTATCCCAACCTGACGATTGGTCAACCATTTCCAAAAGCTTTTATACTCCAAAGGCGATACCCGAAATGGTTGTTTACCGATTGTTATTTGTCGATAATCTTTGGAAATGCCAAATTGCGAAACCTTATCAATAGTGCCTAAATAGGTATCTCCTATTTTCTCAGCTGATTCTCTGTCCAGCAAAGCTAAAGTAGAAAGATTGCTTTCAGGAAAATCTTGTTTGAAATCAGCATTTTTAACCTTGATGACATTTGCATAGCTTTTAGCTCTAAACATTTTTCCATTAAAAAAGGAAATCATGCCTAAGCCTAAACTAATGGCTAAGATGGTCAAGAAAATCCATCGAATTGGACGTGAAAAAAGGGAAACATACTGAGTAACATCTTTCACCTTTTTAACTTTGGATTTCTTTCCAAAAAGTAATTTTAAGCCGTTTGATGCTGAAGCAATAATGAGGTTAATGGCTATAAGAAATAAGATAAGAATCATAAATAGCCAAAAGTCACCACTAAGTAAATTGATTGGTGGGAGATGCATCCAATAATAATTCACTAGAACAAAAAAGGAAACCACCGCAGCTAACAACTGTACTCTTTTCTTCATAAGGCCTACCTCTATCTTTCTCAATCTATTATACTTCTATTATACCATATGAAATCGGTCACAATGTAAAAAGAAAAGACTGATAAAAATCAGTCTTTTAGAGCTGTTTATATTTATAAAGACAATAAGAATAGGCCATTGGAATAAGAATCAAAATGATTAACAATCCGAATACAGGGAAAGGATTTGTAATCCCCAACATGCCCATTAAAAGAAATAAAATTCCTCCAGTGACCCATATTTTTCCTGCAAGGCGATGTGTTTTATTCCAATTCATTTCATTATTTAAGGTCCAGGGAATTTTTATCCCAACAGTATAGTTTTGCCTTATTTTTGGTAAATAATTGCCTAATATGAGAAAGAGAAATCCCATAAATAGGTTGGCATTAAATTGGAAACCCTTATGAATTGAAGATAAAATAACCATTGTCTGCACAAAAATAGAAATGATTGGAACAATCCAATAAACCAGATATTGCACTTTTCCTAATCGACCAGATTTTGGGTCTTTGGTCGTTATCCATAAACAGAAAAGATGTAAGATTAATAGAAAAAAAGGTAGGAAGAAAACAGCTTGAAACTTACTTGAGTAATCATCTGGATTTCCTGAAAAATCAAAATGGGTTGGTACTTGATCCGGTATTTGATTCCACAAAGCAAGTCCAATAAAAATTGGTATTAAGACAATAAAACTTGTTAAGACTAATAATTTTTTATTCATTTTCATGTTTAGAATCCCCTTTGATTTCTTTTAACCAAATCATGATATCCTCTAAAACAGATGTATTAATATCATAATAAATAAAATTTTTAACCTTTGTCTCTTGTATCAAATCAGCCTTTTTTAAAATCATGAGATGATAAGAAATGGAAGCTTGCGCCAAATCAAATTGATTTGCGATATCACCTGCCGACATTTGACCATCTTTTAGAAGGGTTAAAATGTCTCTCCTAATAGGGTCTGATAAAGCCTTAAATGTCTGAGCAAAACTCATGCATTTACCTCCTTATTTCTATTTAGAAATATTTCTAAATAGATTGTATCACTATTTCCAGAGAATGCAAGAACTATTTCGAAATTTTTTAAAATAGATTTAAACCCAAAAAGTCGCTAGACCTTTTCTTTTCTGATAAAATAGAGTCGAAAAAAGAAGTTTAGAAAGTGAACACTATGAAACTAATCTCATGGAACATTGATTCCTTAAATGCTGCCCTTACCGGTGAATCGCCACGCGCTCTATTATCACGTGCTGTTTTAGATACTCTAGTCACTAAAGACCCAGATATTTTGGCTATTCAGGAAACAAAATTATCAGCAACAGGGCCAACAAAGAAACACATGGAAATACTTCTTAGTTATTTTCCTAACCATCTTCATGTTTGGCGCTCTTCCGTAGAACCTGCCCGTAAAGGATATGCTGGTACCTTATTTCTTTATAGAAATACTCTAAATCCAGTAGTGACCTTTCCTGAAATAGGTGCACCAGATCCAATGGATGCTGAAGGACGTATTATCACCCTCGAATTTGACGACTTTTACGTAACACAAGTATACACGCCAAATGCCGGGGATCAACTGCGTCGTCTTCCAGAGCGTCAAGAGTGGGATATTAAATACGCAGAATATTTGGCATCACTAGATAGAAACAAACCTGTTTTAGCAACAGGTGATTATAATGTTGCCCATCATGAAATTGACCTCGCCAATCCTGCAAGCAACAGACGTTCTGCTGGATTTACGGACGAAGAACGTGTTGGATTTACAGCATTATTGGCAAAAGGATTCACCGATACCTTCCGATATCTTCACGGGGATATTCCAAATGTCTACACTTGGTGGGCTCAACGCAGTAAAACCAGTAAAATCAACAATACAGGCTGGAGAATTGATTATTGGTTAACCTCAAATCGTATTGCTGACAAAGTCATCAAATCTGAAATGATCCATTCTGGGGAACGCCAAGATCATACTCCTATCCTACTTGAAATTGACCTCTAAGATGACAAGCCAAGAAAAATTTGATTTGCTTGAGCAGCGTATGACCTCCCAAGCTGATGCCGGACAAGCTGAAAAAATGGCGGCCTATATGAAAAACCATTTTGACTTTTACGGCATTCCTGCGGGCCCTCGTCGCCTCATCTACAAAGATATCATCGCGGCCGATAAAAAGACTAAGTCAATCGACTGGAACTTGCTCGACCTTGCTTGGGCCAGTCCCAAACGGGAAATGCACTACTTTGTCTGTGATTATCTTAAGGCTTTGGGAAAATGGCTGAGCTTCCAGGATGTGCCAACCATACTTGGTTTTGCTAAAAGTAACCAATGGTGGGATACCATAGACCATTTTGACCACATTTTGGGAAGCATTGAGGACGACAGGCGGGATGCATTCATGTTGGAGCTCTCGCTATCAGAGGATTTCTGGTTGCGACGCATCGCCATTGATCATCAGTTGGGCAAGAAGGATAAAACCAAGCCGGAACTTTTGGCTGCTATTATTTTGAACAATCTGGGCTCGTCAGAATTCTTCATCAATAAAGCCATCGGCTGGTCCCTAAGAGATTATTCTAAAATCAATCCTGATTGGGTCAAAAACTTCATTGCTACTTATCGAGATAAGTTAGCCCCACTTTCTATCAGGGAAGCCAGTAAGTACCTTTAAAAAAGACGACAATTGGCTTCTATTCTCCAAACATAATATCCATTAAATTTTTTGATTATTTTAAGTTAAATCAATTGTTATTTTAGTGCTATCATTATATAATAACTCATCACTATATATTAATAATTGGAGACACGAAATGATTTCTAAATCTACAACCATGCTTTATGTTAATGACACTGAAGCTGCAATGACATTTTGGACTGAAAAAATGGGCTTTGTCATTACTGACCAAGCTGACTCAGAAGGTTTCAAATCTTTTGAAGTTGCCCCATCACTAGATTCAGCAACAAAATTTGGAATCCACAACAAAGATATGGTTGCTCAAGCAAACCCAGGAATGAACGTTGACTTCCCATCACTTCTTTTTGAAGCTGATGATTTAGAAGCTGAATACAAAACCCTTACTGAAAACGGAGTTGCTACTAATCCTATCATGGAATACCAAGGCATGGTTCATTTTACCTTTCAAGATAATGAAGGTAACTACATCGCTGTTCGTCAAACAATTTAATTTTCTAAAAGGAGAAAACACATGGTCACTGCACTTAATGTCTACTTAGTTACAAATGGTAATGGTAAAGAAGCTGTTGAATTCTACAAAGACGCTTTCAATGCTGAAATCACTAATTTAATGTTCTGGAAAGATGGTGTTCCAGATTGCCCTAAAGATCGCGAAGATCTTGTGATGAATGCACAAATGGAATTTAACGGCATCCGTCTTCAATTATCAGATGAAAATCCTGATTTTGAATACAAAGTTGGTGGTAACATGTCAGCAGCACTTATCGTTGATAGCATTGAAGAAGCTCAAGAGCTATATGCTAAATTAACAGTAAACGCTCAAGAAATCGTTATGGAACTCCAAGAAATGTTCTGGAGCCCAGCTTATGCAAACTTTATCGACCAATTCGGTATCATGTGGCAAATCAACACTGAATTAGCAAACTAATCCAAAAAGAAGTTAGGAATAGAATCCTAACTTCTTTGCATATAAAGACAAAATATCAGACTTTACTTTTTTAATGCTTTTCTATTTCGGTTTCGGACGGTAGGTCAAACAGTCAGTGAATTGACTGTTTGAGAAAAACCCAGTAATTACATGCCTAAATCATGAGCCCTAAGCGACTCATGATTTTCGAGTTGCTTATTATACTTTATGTTTTGCTCAAAAGAAAAGTTTCTTATTTTAGAACTTGAATTCAATTAAATCTTAATAGAAATACCTAAAACATAACATTTGTCTTCAATCAGATAGAGACATCATCAGTTGCATCATTTAGAGTCACTTTTGTTTTTTAAATTTTCTCATGATATAATAATATTATAATTATTAAAAAGGAGGAAAAATGAACTACAAAAATATAGAAAAAAAAGCACTTTTAATCTCTTCAATTGTTAATGGCATTAATGCTTTCGCTGGTATTTTTATTTATATTATCACGGGATTAAACGCACTTTTATTAGATAGTGTCTTTTCGGTCATTGGACTTGTTTCTTCAATTGCTGCTATCTATATTAGTAAAAATAGCCACAAAAAAACAGATAATTTTCCTAGGGGTCTCTATTTCTTGGAGCCATTATTTGGGGTATTAAAATCAATAGCTACTTTAATGTTACTACTGATTGCACTTCTTGAAAGTGGCGCAGTCGCTTATTCATATTTTACATATGGTGAAGGTGAACTCATCCACACAGGTCCCGTTTTACCCTATACAATTCTAACAGGTATGCTTTGCTTCGCCCTTTCCTACTATAACTATCGAAAAAATAAGGCAATCAATAATCTTAGTACAATTTTACATGCTGAAAGCAAGGCAAATTTAGTAGACGGTCTTATCTCCATTGGTATCGGAATAACCGTTTTTCTTCTAAATTTCATCAGTCAAGATGGACATCTGGGCTTTTTCCATTACACAGGTGATTTTTTTATCACGGTTATATTAGTGCTTCTTTCCTTTAAAGAACCCTTAACGATATTAATCCATTCCTTTAAAGAATTTGCCTATTCGACAGTTCAAAATGAAAAACTTGAAGAAGCAATCGTTTATATCGTTAATCACCATCTAAAAGAACATCAAGATGATTATGACATTTTTGTTCATAAACAAGGAATGCAAATAAACGTCAGAATATTAATTTTAGATCTTGAAAGTCATCACATTATCACACAGTTTGCTTTAAAAAAGGCAGATTTATTGAATCATTTACGAAAAAAATTTGATCAAATTCATCTAGAATTTGTTTTCTAAAAAGAAGTTAGGAAAAATCCTAACTTCTTTTTTTACTTAAATAATTCTCCGTAGGGTTTACGAGCCCCAATTTGGATGACTTGTTTATCCTTTACTAAAATGGGACGTTTGATTAACATGCCATCTTGGGAGAGCAATTGTGCAGCTTCCTCAATGCTTAAATCGTCAATCTTATCCTTTAGACCCATTTCTTTGTAAGAGTTACCACTGGTGTTGAAAAAATTCTTCATGGTGAAATCTGAAGTCTCCATCCACTCCTTCAAAAGCTCTGCCTTAGGAGGTGTGGTCTTGATATCGACCGACTCAAAATCGGAGATATACTGCTTCAAATCTGCCTTGGCTTTTCGACAAGTGGAACATTTTGGGTATTCATAAAAAGTGTACATGTCTGTCCTTTCTCCTTTTCTAATAGCCAGATTTTTTTATCAAGGCCACCGGCATAACCCGTTAATTGACCCTGAGATCCCAGAACACGATGGCAGGGCACAAAAATGCTTAAGGGATTATGACCAACCGCTCCCCCGACCGCCTGAGCCGACTGGCAATTCAAAGCCTTGGCAATTTGACCGTAAGTTCTTGTTTCTCCATGGGGAATCGTCTGCAAATAGGTCCAAACCCGCTGGCGAAAATCGGTCCCTTTTAAAGCAATAAAGTCAGCTGCAGCAGGCTTTTCCTGCTTAAAATAAGCGTCCAACCATTGACAAGCCGCTGCTAAGGGTGCGTTGACTCCCTCCAGTGGAACTTGCTTTATTCCATCTTCAAAGTATTTTTGATTGAAAAACCAGGCTCCAATTAGGGCTGACTCATCCGCAATTAAGGAGATTGGACCTAGGGGTGATTGATAAATAGTCTTATATAAAGTCATCTTATTCCTCTTGATAAAGCAAGCCCTGAGGTCATTCAAGGCTGTACTTTATTTTGTAATTAATCGAACACGGACAATGTTGTCGCTTTTTTCAAATTCTTCGACAAGTTGATCGATTTTCCCACGGTCACATTCATCTAAATCCAATAAGGTATAGGCATAATCTCCTTTTGAGCGGTTAATAATGTTATCAATATTTATATCCAAATCAGAAACAGCAGTTGAAATTTTAGCTACGATATTTGGAACGTTTTTATTAATTAAGGTAATGCGGTAGGGTGCTGACAAAGCTTGATGAACATTGGGAAAATTCACAGCATTTGTAATTTCACCTGTTTCTAAGAAACGACGAATGGTTTGACTGGCCATGATAGCACAGTTTAATTCAGCTTCTTCTGTTGAGCCACCTACATGTGGGAAAACCGTGATTTTATCTTGATTCAATAATCCTTGATGACCAAAGTCAGTCACATAATTCTTTACCACACCCGTTTCAATAGCATCATTGAGTGCTAATTCATCAACAAGTTCCGCGCGGGCAAAATTGATGATACTTGTCCCCTTCTTCATCAATTGGAAAGCTTCCTTGTTAAAGGTATGTCGGGTATCCTCTGTCAGTGGAACATGTACTGTAATGTAGTCACTTGAGGCAAAGATTTCCTTAATATCATTAACACGTTTAACATGACTTGAAATGTTCCAAGCAGTCTCAATAGATACATAAGGATCATAACCTAAGACATTCATCCCGAGACGATAAGCGTCATTAGCAATACGAGCCCCAATGGCACCCAAGCCAATTACTCCTAAGGTTTTTCCACTAATTTCAGAGCCAGCAAATTGTTTTTTTCCAGCTTCAATCTGTTTTGGAACATCATCACCCGTAAGCGTATTTACCCATTTATTGGCGGCTAGATAATCACGAGCAGATAAGAGAATCGCAGCAATAACCGCTTCTTTCACAGCATTTGCATTCGCCCCAGGGGTATTAAAAACAACAATACCTGATGCTGTAGCATCTTCAATAGGAATATTATTTGTGCCTGCGCCCGCTCTTGCTATTGCCTTTAGTTTTTCTGGAAATTGATGGCCATGTAAGTTTTGACTTCTGAGAATATATGCATCTGGGTTTTCAGATAAATCACCATCTATCTGAAAAGCATTGCCCAATTCTTTTAAACCAATTTGATTAATATTATTAAACGTTTTAACACTATATACCATATGTTGTAAAAGCTGAGGTGTTTTCACCCCAGCACTCCTTTTCTGTCTTTTCTATTACTAAATGCCATAACGACTATCTTCATCAATTTCTTGATAGTCCGCTCTTTCATGGTCTTCTTTTATCTTTTGGTAGGCAAGTCGCATTCCAGCTAGAGGGACTTTACCACAATAATGATAGCCAAGCTTTTGTAGAATATGTTGCATGGCAAGATTTTTTTCATGGGTATCACAACGAAAATCTTTGAAATCAAAGCCTTCAATCAATCCCTGAATAAAGGTTTGCGCCAAGGCTTGACCTTGCATATCTTTTGAGACAGCAATGCGATGAAAGGTCAAATAATCTTGGTTATCAACCAACCATTGGCCATCATAGATATGGTTATAAGCCTCTTCATTGCCATAAATCGCAGCAGCATAGGCTACAATGTGATGATCAACCAAAGCAACATATCCCTGACCAGATAAAATATCATTAATGATCACTTCTTCGTTAGGATAGCCATCTTGCCACTGATCACTACCGTAAGAAGCAATAACTTCCTTAGCACCTTCAATCAAGGCAAGGATATCTTGGATTTCATTTGGAAATGCCAATCTAATTTCCATAAAAGATTTTCCCCTTTATTGACTATTTTGATTTTCAAAAACTCTCATAAAATCAATAAGAGCAATGACGCCTTCAACAGGAAAGGCATTGTATAAGCTGGCGCGCATTCCACCTACGCTTCTATGTCCCTTAATATTCTTAAATCCTGCTGCTTCAGCTTCTTTCACAAATTTTTCATCTAAGTCTTTGTTCGGTGTTGTAAATGGGATGTTTGCAACCGAGCGATCCTTAGGATTTTTAACCGGGCTTTGATAAAAGCTTGATTGTTCAATAAAACTATAAAGCAAGCCAGATTTTTCACGA
This sequence comes from Streptococcus uberis, assembly GCF_900475595.1. Classification (NCBI taxonomy): domain Bacteria; kingdom Bacillati; phylum Bacillota; class Bacilli; order Lactobacillales; family Streptococcaceae; genus Streptococcus; species Streptococcus uberis. The sequence goes on along the minus strand of NZ_LS483397.1, from coordinate 488,649 downwards.
TTTTTGACTTCCATCTGATCTAAACCGCCTAAGGATTTTACCCATTCAAAAACCATTTTGGCAATATAAATGCTATAAGCAGGTGGTGTATTGTATAAGGATTGAGCATCCGCTTGAATTTTATAGTCCAACATACTGGATAATGCAGGCTCAGAATTCAGCAAATCATTTCGAATGATGACTACTGTAACGCCTGCAGGCCCAATATTTTTTTGAGCTCCTGCATAAATCATTCCAAAATCATTAACCTTATACCGTACTGCTAATATATTTGATGACATATCTGCTACTATAGGCACACCATTTGTATCAGGAATATCGTAAAGCGCTGTGCCTTCAATCGTATTATTCGTTGTTAAATGAACGTAAGCTGCATCAGGATCAATGACGTCTTTGTCAAACGTTGGAACATAGCTAAAAGTTTCTTCCTCAGAAGAAGCCAATAAAATAGGTTCAAAAGGAATTGTTTTAGAGAGTTTAACGGCTTCAGTATAAGCTTTTTTACCCCAAGAACCAGCCACGTGATAATAAGCTTTTTTTCCTTTTGCTAAATTTAACGGAATCATAGAAAATTGCGTCGATGCGCCACCTTGTAAAAATAATACACGATAATGATCAGGAATAGCCATTAATTCGCGTAATAAATACTCAGCATCTTTTATAATAGCATCAAATTCTTTGGATCGGTGCGACATCTCCAAAACACTCATACCACTGGAACGGTAATCAAGCATTTCAGCTTGTGCCTTTTCAAGCACGGGTTTTGGCAATACTGCAGGACCTGCAGAAAAATTATAAATTGTCATGTAAACACCTCCGCGTATAATAATACAGAGTATAGCATAATTTTCAGAATTTTACAAAGATTTTTCGAGCTTTTTCCAAGTCAAAAAATGATATAATAAAAGGTATAAAAAGGAGATTTTATTATGTTAATCAAAGAATTTTGTGCTGAAAATTTAACAAATCTTTCCCAGCTTAACAGTCAACAGATTAATCGAGTTGAACTATGCGATAATCTTGCTGTTGGTGGTACAACCCCATCCTTCGGTGTTATCAAGGAAGCTTGTGACTTACTCCATGAAAAATCCATTACCGTTGCTACAATGATTCGACCAAGAGGTGGTGATTTTGTCTACAATGACCTTGAATTAAGAGCAATGGAGGAAGACATTTTAAAGGCAGTTGAAGCAGGTTCAGATGCTCTGGTCATGGGACTCTTAACCAAAGATAACCAAATAGATTGCGATGCTATCGAACAATTATTACCAGCAACACAAGGCTTACCCCTGGTCTTTCATATGGCCTTTGACCACATCCCAGAAAAAGATCAAAAAACAGCTATTGATACTTTGGTAGATTATGGTTTCATCCGCATTCTCCTACATGGTTCGACTGAAGCGAATGACATTTTTGAAAACCTTGACCATATTAGAGATTTGATTCAATATGCCAATGGGAAAATTGAAATCATGTTGGGTGGGGGAGTTACTAGTCAAAATGCCCTTAGATTAAGTCAAGAAAGCGGAAGCATCATCTTGCACGGAACAAAAATCGTCTAAAAAAAATCAACAGAGAAAATCTGTTGATTTTTTTAATTAATAATGTGGGGAACTACATGATAATTCTTTTCATGATAGAGCTTACCAAAAGCGAGAATTAATGTTGTAATTCCCGGGAAAAAGAGACTTAATACTGCCAAACCTTTTGAGCCACCAAATGCTCTGACATAGCAAAAGTGAGTATAAGCATAGTAAATGGCAAAAACCCAACTAATAAAATATAACCACTTGTTTGCTTCACCAAATGTAATTTTGTGTTTGATAAAACCTCCATAAAAAGGGATGATAGCATACCAACCATTTTGTCCAGCTTTCTCAAACAATCGCCAATTCCCTATAACTGTTAATAGTGCTGAAATGGCAACAATAACTAATATGATGCCATAAACACTTAAAATCACCAATCCCATTAATTCGTCTTCTGTCATGATATCTCCTTTACAAGCAGATCCTAGAGATCATTTTTCTTATCTAAGACTATCATAACAAAAAAATGATATTTTTGTCATTTTTTATATCACATTAGAAAGAGAATCAAGCTTTTGTGATTCTCTTAATCCAATCCATGATAAGCATTATATACTTCTTGGCGATTGATATGATAAGTTTTTGCTACTTTTTTAATGGCCTGATTGGGTTTTAGTCCCTGTTCAACTTCTGCTTTGACGAGTGAAAAAAGATCCAAGTCCTCAAGAACTACTTGCTTGTCTGCTAAATAACCTTCAACAATGAGAAGACATTCACCTTTTAAAGGGGCTTGGTCAATAGCTTCTATTAATTCTGAAATTGTGCCTCTTTGATATTCTTCATAGTACTTTGTTAATTCTCTGACTAAGACAACTTGTCGATCCCCATAAACATCCTTAATATGTCTGAGAGTGTCACTCACTCGATGAGGAGATTCATAAAAAATCTGTGTCTCTGGATAGTTCTTTTTATCCTGCAAGAATTCTAATTTTTGACCTAATTTTCGGGGTAAAAAGCCATAAAAGATATGTGGTTGTGGAACTAGACCACTTGCAATTAAAGCTGTAATCCCCGCAGACGCCCCTGGTAAAGCAACAACGCTGATATCTTCAGCAATAGCTGCTTTAACTAAATCATGGCCAGGATCTGAGATTGAAGGCATGCCTGCATCTGAGACTTGTGCCAAAGATTTGCCTTCCTTGAGATAAGCAATTAATTGCGGTATCTTGTCAAAAGCATTGTGCTCATGAAAGGAAAGTTGTCGCGTTTCAATACCAAAATGTTTCAGTAGGATACCTGTATTACGTGTATCTTCTGCACAAATATAATCAACCTCTTTTAAGGTTGATACAGCTCGAAATGTCATATCTTGTAAATTTCCGATTGGTGTTGGTACTAGATAGAGTGTCCCAAATATTTGGTCTTTTTTAAAACTTTTTTGAATCTTCATGATGCATCTTTCTATCTAAAAGCTCTGTACAAAATAGGCATTCTTCGCTATTTTCACGCGTTTGACCATAATAGGAATTACAAATATGGAAACCTTCATCATAAATGCCTTCTAAATGGTCATTGGTATTTCTTGAGCTAGGCTTTGGACTCGTTTCATGTTCCATTTGACTAAGTCGTTCACGTAACTTTGAATTTTCAAGCCGTAAAACCGTATTTTCTTCAACAAGTCCTTGAACTTGTTTTTTTAAGGCTTCAACATCAGCTAATGTGACCATTAGATTTTGTGAAAAGCCTTCAAAAGCATCAAATAATTCTCTTTTATTGACCAATCTTAATCTCCTCTAGTATATAGGTCATGCATGACTGTTTATCTTCAAAGGCAACCTTTACAGTCTCCTCAAAAATATTAACAGAAACAACTCTACCTTTTCCTTCTTTTGTTTCAACTAAAGTGCCATAATCAGGAAACCTCTTCTTTCGGTCACTGTAAAAGGCATCTTCGTATTGTAAGCAGCACAAAAAACGACCACAATAGCCCAATGATTTACCTGAATTCAATGATAAATCCTGATTTTTCAACATTTTAATAGAGACTGCTGGAAATTCTCCCAAGAATGTTGAACAACAAATAGGTCTGCCACAAGGTCCAATACCACCGTAGACCTTTGCTTCTTCCCGATTATTTAATTGCCTTAACTCAATGCGTGTTTTAAAAAGCGCAGCCAGATCCTTTAATAATTGTCTAAAGTCCACTCGTTCTTCTGCTGAAAAAGTGATGAGGACGTAGCTTCTATCCAATGGGAAAATGATATCAATGACCTTCATGGACAACTGGTTTTGCTTAATTAAGGCCTTAACATCCGCTTTAGATGCCTCCGCATAGGCTAAATTGGCGCGGTATGCCTTCATATCCATATCACTTGCTTTCCCAATCACGTAAGGCATATCACCTGGCAACTGTGCCTGCTGCAGTTGCTTCATGCCTTGTTTAACTTGTGCTAATCGACTACCTTTGTCATCTTTGACAAGCAACCAGGTTCCAAGCGGAAAATCCTTATCTGTTTTTACATATTTGATGGCATTAAATTCTGGAAAATGAAGTCCTATTGTTTTTGTCATGATAGCACCATATATTCTAGACTATTTTGGAAAGATACGTTACTCTGCCACATGAGTCGGGCCTGATAAAGCGCATCAAGGTAATGGAGGGCATTTGGTTGACTATAATTATTGGCCAAAATAAAAGTTAATAATTTCAAAATCGTATCTTGATCACTTTTTTCACTGGCTACATGATTAAGACGATTGACTTCAAGATAGGCTTTGGCCTTGTCTTTAATAAGTACTGATACAAATTTTTGACAAAGTGTCATTAAATCAAGCACTTTATTTTCAGATGCCAATCGCTCTAAGTCCTTGGGATTTTTAGCCAGCTTAGCCAATAAGTCCGCCTGACTTTTTAAGAGTCCTTTTTTTTGAGCCTCAAGGGATAAAAAAGCTTCATCTTTAGGAAAATGAAAAATTTGTGTGCGACTTTTTATAGTTGGAAGAACAAGATTATCATCGTTTGTTAATAGAAAAATATAGGAGGCACTTTGTGGTTCTTCTATATATTTCAAGAGACTATTAGCAGCATTAACATGCATCTTCTCACAATCTTTAATAATAAAAACTTGTTTTTCACTTTCATAGCCTGTCCGAGAAAAATTTTTCATCATTTCTTTGACAGTCTCTGTTTTGATGACTTGACCTGATGGTTCTAACAAGGTCATATCAGAAAATTCATTGTTTTCAATCAATTGACACGTTCGACAATGTTGACAAGGGAGACCATTCGTTTTTTCCTGACAAAAACAAGATTTGGCAAGAAAAATAGCCATTTCAAGATTTGCATAATCGCCTGAAAATAAATAGGCATGGTTTAATCGGTCTTCTTGTAACACTTGTTTAAATGCCGAATAAGCCTTCGGGGCCTGGGTTTCAATAGTCACTTCTGTCACTCTTTCTTAATGAGCAAATCTTTCTTTGATCACTCTGTATGCTTCATCGACAACGTCATCTAATGGTTTAGAGGCATCAATAAGGACAATCCGATCAGGATTTGCTTTTGCTAATTCAAGATAGCCTTGACGAACTTTTTGATGCATTTCTAGTTTTTCCAAATCTAAGCGATTAATTTCACGGTTGACGTTCTGATTAATGCGCGCTATGCCAATTTCTGAAGGTACATCAAACAAAAGGGTTAAATCTGGTTTGATACCATCAGTAGCAAAATCATTTAACCACTCAATGTCGCTTTTATTCAAACCTCTTCCTTCGCCTTGATAAGCAACTGAACTATCAATAAAACGGTCAATAAAAACAAGCTTGCCTGCCGAAAGACTTGGAAGTACTTTTTCCACTAAGTGTTGGCGTCTAGCAGCAATATATAATAAAAGCTCTGTCTTAAAATCCATCTCAGTATTATTAACATCTAAAATGATGTTACGGATACTTTCTGAAATAGCCACACCACCTGGTTCCCTAGTTGTCACAATAGACTGCTCATTGTCTTTTTCTAATTTCAAAACAAGTTGTTCAAGAACACTTGTTTTTCCAGCTCCATCTGGTCCTTCGAGTGTGATAATTTTTCCTTTTGTCATTTGCTTTCCTTCATGTTTTTATACTTCTATTCTACCAAAAAATAAGCAAAAAAACACTGTCAATTCTTTGACAGCGTTTCCGATTAAAGGAGACTTTCCTTTTCACTTGTTTTCTCAATTGATGAAACTATGACACCAATTTTCTCCAAGTTCTCTTTAAGAGTTAGCGTTTCTCCATGTCCATCAATTTGGATTTCAATCACCGTTTTTCCTGACGGACGGGAATCCACCACAGTACGGCGAATGTTCAAGTTCTCTTTTGAGATGGCATCAGCTACTTTAGCTAAAACACCAACCACATTATCTGCCTCTAAAACAAGTCTTGTCCCTTCAATGCCATAACCTGAAACATGTAAAAATGCTTTGAAAACATCACGATCAGTAATAATGCCACAGAGTTCATCCTTGTCCAATACTGGCAAAACTCCAATCTTATGTTGCAACATCAGATAAATAGCATCTTCTAGACTAGCATTTGGCGACACCGTAATAACCTTTTTAATCATGATATCACGTATTTTAGTTTTATTCAGCAGATAGTTCATTTCATAAATCGATAAACTCGTTGCTTTGGATGGACTGGCTTCAGCCATTGTTCCGGCCGTCACCAAACCAACTAATTTTCCCTTTTCTAATACAGGCAAACGACGAACATCGTTATCTCTCATAATATCGGCAGCTTTGGCCACTCCTGTTTCAGGGCTTATAGCAATGACGTCTTTGGTCATATAATCTTTTACAGACATTTTTTTATCCTCAATCTTCTTTTAAACCATTGTAACATTGATCATTCTAAGACCACTCATTTAGTGATTTTAACCACCGAGATAAGCTTTTTTAACTTGGTCTGATGCTAACAATTCAGATCCTTTTCCAGATAAAACAACTTTCCCTGTTTCTAAAACATATGCCCTATCTGCAATCGAAAGTGCTTTATTGGCATTTTGTTCAATCAAAAGAACAGTCATACCTTGCTTTTGAATGTCCTGAATAATGTCAAAAATTTCTTGAATAAAGATAGGAGCAAGACCCATCGATGGTTCATCTAAAAGCAAAAGTTTAGGTTTACTCATAAGAGCACGCCCCATTGCCAACATCTGTTGCTCACCACCAGATAAGGTCGCAGCATCCTGATGTTTACGCTCCTCTAACCTTGGAAAACGATCAAAAATCATCTTGAGAGTCTTTTGATTATCTGCCTTATCTTTCTTTAAAAAGGCTCCCATCTCAAGGTTTTCCATTACTGTTAAACCAGCAAAAACATGTCTCCCTTCGGGTACCTGGGACAAGCCCTTGGCAACTATCTTCCGCGCTTGCGATTTATGAATATCTTCCCCTAAGAATGAAATCCGACCACTTTTTGGTCTAACCAGGCCAGATATAGTCCTTAAAATAGAGGTTTTTCCAGCACCGTTGGCACCAATTAGAGTGACCACTTCCCCTTCTTCAACACGGAAAGAAACCTCATTAACAGCCTCAATAGCACCATAGTTAATGGATAAATTTTCTACAGTTAACATAGCCACTAGATTTCACCTCCAAGGTAAGCTTCAATAACACGTTTATTTTTCTTGATGTCGTCAGGTTTGCCATGAGCAATTAAACGGCCGTATTCCAGAACATAAATCCTTTCTGTCACTTCCATTACCAAACTCATATCATGCTCAATTAAGATAATTGTTATGCCAAAATCATCTTTAATGTGACGAATTAATGACGTTAGTTCTGCCGTTTCTTGAGGATTCATCCCCGCAGCTGGTTCATCCAGAAAAAGAATTTTAGGCTTGGTTGCAAGTGCTCTTACGATTTCAAGTCTTCTTTGTTGTCCATAAGGTAAATTTCTTGCTAAGGTATTTGCTTCACCGTCTAAATCAAATATTGCTAATAATTGTAGAGCTTTTTCTTTTAGCTCTGCCTCTGAACGGTAATAATAAGGTAATCTAAGCAAGCTTGATAAAAGATGCGGTTTTTCTTGGTTGGCTATGCCGATTAACACATTATCCAAAACCGTCATATCTTTGAATAATCGGATGTTTTGAAATGTTCTGGATAAACCTAAGGAAGCAATCTGATAGGGTGTTTTTTTATTGAGGAGGGTACCGTCTAAAGTAATTGTCCCTTCACTTGGAACATAAACTCCTGTCAGTAAGTTAAATAGTGTTGTCTTTCCAGCACCATTTGGTCCAATAAGTCCGACCAATTCTCCCTCATGAAGCTCCATTGAAACATCACCTACAGCAGTTAAGCCGCCAAAATGTTTGCTTAGGTTCTTAACTTCTAGTAGTGCCATTAATTGCCCTCCTTGTCATTCTTTGAAAAAAGATGAGACAGTTGACATTCTTTTGTCCCCAACAAACCACTTGGTTTAAAGACCATAACTAAGATTAATGCTAGTGAGTAAATAATCATTCGAACATCTGAAAAACTCTGTAAGTACATGTTTAAGGCACCTAGGACGATTGCGGCCACAATAGTACCTGTCATAGATCCTAAACCACCTAATACAGCAATGATTAAATAATCAATTGAACGCATTAAAGTGAAATCTTTAGGAACAACTGTTCCAATATAGCCGACATAAAGTGAACCTGCAATACTAGCTGTCATTGCAGCAAAAGCAAAAGTCATAACTTTCATCTTAGTCGTATTAACACCCATTGATTCTGCCGCAATTTCGTCTTCTCGAACAGAAATGACTTGCCTTCCACTTGAGGACCGTAGAAAATTCATTGTCAAGATGATGATTAAAATAACAAAAGCATAGACAACTGGCCAAGAAGTATAGCGTAATACCCCTGTTAATCCGGCAGCTCCATTGGTCAAATCTCCACCATTAACTATGGCAATACGAATAATTTCAGCTACCCCTAAAGTTGCAATGGCTAAATAATCACCTTTCAAACGTAGGGTGGGAAAACCAACAAGAACGGCCACAAGACCCGCTATAAGTACTCCTAATACCATTGAAAGATAGAAACCGAGATAAGTTGGCATTGAGTTAGTAAAAATCGCTGTGGTATAAGCACCAATTGCCATAAAACCAGCTTGTCCTAAAGGAAATTGACCTGAAAACCCTAAGACAAGGTTAGTCCCCATAGCCATAATGATGGAGATACCAATCCCCATTAAAATTTGGACGTAATATGGACCTATTATATCCTTACCAATTAAAAAAGATAAAAGCAGGTAAACCAGTGCAATGATGCCAAACCACGCCATAATGGATTTACTATTTTTCTTCATCCTTACACTTTCTCCTTTATATTTTTTCCCAATAGGCCCGCAGGTCTAATCAACAAGATGACGATTAAAACGGCATAGACAATAGCATCTCTATAACTCGACAATCCAATAGAAACCGAGAATGTTTCCAAAAGCCCAATAATAAATCCACCCAAAGCCGCGCCCGGAATGATACCAATTCCGCCTAAAACGGCAGCGACAAAAGCTTTAATTCCCGGTGTCATACCCATCAAAGGATTAATCGAATTGTAATAAAGCCCAATTAATACACCAGCGGCGCCAGCTAATGCTGACCCTAAGGCAAAGGTAAAGCTAATGGTTGAATTAACATTAATCCCCATTAGTTGAGCTGCGTCGCTGTCAACTGACACGGCGCGCATGGCTTTACCCATTTTCGTTTGTTTGACAATAAATTGCAAACCTAACATCAATAGTAAAGAAACCGTTAAAATGATGACTTGAACATTTGTGATGGCAATTGGTCCTAGATTATATTTAACGGTTTTCAAAGCTTGTGGGAAGGCTCTCGCTTCAGCACCGACCAAATAAACCATTCCATACTCTAGCAAAAAGGAAACACCAATTGCGGTGATTAAGGCCGCAATCCGTGTTGAATGTCTGAGTGGACGATAAGCTAAAAATTCAATCAACATCCCTAAAATAGCTGTTAATATCATGGTTAACACCAGTGCCAAAAAGAAATTCAAATGGAAAACATTAATCAGGTAAAAACCAATAAAAGCTCCCATCATAAATAAATCCCCATGGGCAAAGTTGATTAATTTGATAATGCCATAAACCATAGTGTAACCCAAGGCTAAAAGGGCATAAACACTACCTAAAATAAGTCCATTAACAAGTTGTTGTAGCATTCAGTTACCATACTTTCTAAATATTTTTTAAGACACTTTCTTATTCAGCTTTGATGACCGTAGCAGAACTTTCTTTACCTTTTGTCAAACCAATAACTGTCACTGATTTGATGGGATTGTGTTTTTGATCAATTGTCATTGTACCAGTAACACCCTGAAAATCTTTCAATTGCGCTAAAGCTTTTGAAATGTCTTTAGAGGTTTTCGCTCCTTTTGCTGCATCAGCCATCATATAAACTGAATCATAGGCTAAAGCAACAAACATTGAGGGTTCTTCTCCATATTTTTTCTTATATTTTTGGGCAAAAGCTGACGCTTTCTCAGAAGTTGATGCTGAATAACCTGAGAGATAATAGACATTATTAACATTTTCTTGCCCAGCCAATTCAACAAGTTTAGCATCTGCGAATCCATCTGGACCAACAATTGGAACAGAAATTCCCATCTCTCTTGCCTGTTTAATGATGGTTCCCGTTTCTTGATAATAACCTGGCATAATGATGGCATCAAAGGATTGATTCTTCATTTTTGTTAATGCAGATTGAAAATCAGTATCTCCGGATTGATAAGTAGATTCGGAAACAATGGTTTCCTTAAATACTTTTTTAAAGCGTTTTGCAATACCTTTGGCATAATCGCTAGAATTGTCATAAAAAAGAGCAACTTTTTTGACTTTTAGCTGTTCAGTAGCAAATTTTGAAAGCACATCACCTTGGTAAGAGTCAATGAATGTTGTTCTATAAATATAGTCATAAGTTTTACCATCTTTTGCTATGGTTAGATCATCCTGAGTCCCCGATGGTGTAATCAGGGGAACTGCTGCAGAGGTGGCATTGGGAGAAGCAGCAGCTGCCGCACCAGAAGTTGCTGGGCCAATAATAACATTTACATTACTCTGTGTCGCCAGACTTGTGGTTACTGTCGCAGATTCTGCATTTTCAGACTTGTTGTCTTTTGAGATGACTTCAATCTTTTTTCCATCAACCCCACCAGAACGGTTTATTTCATTAACAGCCATCAAAGCACCTACTTTTTCTGCACTTCCATATGCCGAAACTCCGCCTGTCAGTTCCAAATTGAGTCCTAATTTAATTGTTTTGCCAATTTTGGTTCCTTTAGCATTGGATGTACTACTTGGCGGAGCAGCATCACAAGCAGCTAATGATAATAACGATAAACAAGCTATTGTCGAAACCAATAGTTTCTTCTTCATAGTTTACTCCTCACGACCTATACTTAATTTAATATGTCTTCAAGAATACAGAATTATCAGAAAATTGTCAATAGTTTAAACTTATTTTTTTTATTAGAAAAAAGGAGTCGATGAAAACATCAAACTCCCTTCACTATATTAATTAGCTTCTCGATGTAAATTGCCTACAAATTGATGATCAATCTCATCAAATGCAGAAACCACTGCTTCTTTGACAAACTTCAGTTTTTGCAACTCTTTCATTTTTTCTTCGAGGTCATTCTGATTGACATACATCACCAAGTATCTTCCTTTTTTGGAATGGTAATAAACGTCTCCATATTTGTGAACTTTTCGAGCGTCTCTATTGTAATAAAGATAAACAACTAAACCAACTCGTTTTTGTTTTTCAAACATTAGCTATCCTTTTCTTTAATATTTTGGTAGATACCAAGAGAAAATCTTTCTTTTTTGGGGGATAAAGGCAAACCAGTGTCAACAAAAATATGTGAAGACACAGTATCAGCAATTGCCTGGGTGACCTGGGCCAAAATTTCTTGAAAATCCACTTCAGCTAGGCGTAAGTCAACCACCTTTGGATGTAAATCCAAAGCACGTTTTTTAGCATAGACTTCTTTCCTTAAGTCCAATAGTTCTGGACGAAAGGCAATTAAATGTTTCCTTTTATCATATTCTTCTGCTAAGTCTTTAAAAGTCAAAATATCTTTTTGTAAAACACTGTCATTTTCAAAAAGAGACTTCTTTTCAAGATAAGTTTGAAATGTTTTGCACTTTAAAAGATCATCAACTAGACAATCGATAGCATCATCAATCTTTACTAACTCTTCATTTACGACTAACATAATTTGATTATATCATAAAGTTTATTTTTAGAGGGTTTCTTTAACAAGTCTGGTTTAAAAAGTACCGTCAAAATGACGGTACTAACTCTCTCTCCCCAAATATTGTCATATTTGGATATATAATTAGTATATCACATCCTATTAGAAATGTCTTAAAACATTATTATGTAAAAAAAATAACTCTTTATAGTTGTCTCGATAGTAAAAAAACTAACTTAAAAAGAATAAGTTAGTTTTTTTGTTTATTTTAGTTCGTTGTTCTCCATGATGGCATCAATGAACCCATATTCTAAGGTTTCTTTTGCATCCATCCAATAATCACGTTCGGCATCTTTATGAATTTGTTTAATGGTTTTTCCAGAGTTATCAGAAAGGATTTTTTCAAGGCGTTTACGTGTTTTCAAAAGTTGTTCGGCAACAATGGCCATATCGGTTTGTTGTGTGCCACTTCCTGTGCCACCCATTGGTTGGTGAATGAGGTATTCTGCATTTGGTAACATGAAACGTTTCCCTTTTGTACCTGATGAGGCAATAATGGTACCCATAGAAGCAGCCATACCCATAACAATGGTTTGAACATCAGATTTAATAAAGTTCATTGTATCAACAATGGCAAGTCCAGCTGAAACAGAACCGCCAGGTGTATTGACGTATAAATAAATATCTTTTGTATTATCTTGTGCATCTAAAAAGAGCAATTGAGCAATGATGGAATTTGCCATATTATCCTCAACAGGACCAGTTAACATGATAATACGATCTTTCAGTAAACGTGAGTAAATATCATAAGAACGTTCCCCACGGCTTGTTTGTTCAATAACTACAGGAATCATATCTTTTCTCCAATCTTTCTTTAACTCTAACAAACTACTGTAAGAGTTTTTAATACTGAACCTATTATAATCTTTTGGTCAAATAAGGTCAAATAATAACTATTCTTTAAAAAACTTTCCAGTCGTAACTAGAAAGTTATTCCTACTTTGCAAGAAGCTAAGTCATCCGTTTACAATTTGCAAAACCAATCATTTTTGAACACAAGTAATGTCCAATGGACTTGACTCGTGTCTTAATTTCTGGTCTCGCCTAAGTAAACATCCACTGAATGTGGCTCGTGTCTTAATTTCTGGTCTCACCTAAGTAAACATCCACTGGATGTGGCTCGGGTCTTAATTTCTGGTCTCGCCTAAGTAAACATCCACTGGATGTAGCTCGTGTCTTAATTTCTGGTCTCGCCTAAGTAAACATCCACTGGATGTGGCTCGGGTCTTAATTTCTAGTCTCGCCTAAGTAAACATCCACTGGATGTTTACTTAGTACCAAACAAGCGATCGCCGGCATCACCTAGGCCTGGGACGATATAACCATGTTCGTTAAGTTTTTCATCTAATGCTGCTGTGTAAATGTCAACATCTGGGTGTGCTTCTTGTAATTTCTTAACACCTTCTGGAGCAGCTACTAAACAAACAAATTTAATATTGCCAGCACCACGTTTTTTTAGGGAATCGACTGCTAAAATAGCTGAACCACCAGTTGCTAACATAGGGTCCACAACAAAGATTTGACGTTGATCAATGTCTTCAGGAAGTTTAACCAAGTATTCAACAGGTTCAAGTGTTTCTTCATCACGGTACATACCAATATGACCTACTTTTGCAGCTGGTACCAAGCTTAAGAAACCATCAACCATACCAATACCTGCTCTAAGAATTGGAACAATGGCTAATTTTTTTCCTGTCAATTGTTTCTGAATGGTTTTAGCAACCGGAGTTTGGATTTCAACATCTTCCAAAGGTAGGTCACGAGACACTTCATACCCCATTAACATGGCAATTTCATTGACTAACTCTCGGAAATTTTTTGTAGAGGTGTCTTCACGACGTAAAATGGATAATTTGTGTTGAATAAGTGGATGTGAAATAACTTGACATTTTCCCATGATGATTTACTTCCTTCTTCATTTTTTACACTTTGAATATTATACCAAAAAAGATTGCCTTTTGCTTAGTAAAATAAGCATCTTTTTAAATTTATTTTGGAAATACTCTTGCAAGACGTTGACAGGCCTTAACAATTACAGACATGGGAGTTGCTGCATTAAAGCGAGCATAGCCTTTACCACTTTTTCCAAATGTTTCACCATCATTCAAAACAAGATGTGCTTCTTCCTTAAGCTTAGTCATTAAATCTTTTTGCTCCAAACCATAAGCTGTAAAATCCAACCAAATCAGATAAGTTCCTTCTGGTTTCATCACTCTTATCTTAGTATATTCCCCTAGAAAATCTGTCACAAAAGTAATATTTTCTTCCAAGGTCTTTTTCAATTGATTTAACCAGTCACGTCCATAAGTATAAGCCGCTTCCGTCGCCACTAAGCCCACAGTTGGAATTTCCAGTTGATTATTTTTAATTTGCGTTTTTTTGAAAAGCCTGCGCAAAATAGGATTTTCAATCATTGCAAAACTATTTTTGGTTCCAGCAATATTGAAGGTTTTAGTCGCTGAGCTGAGGATAATCGAAAAGTCTTTAAAATCACTCCTAATGGTATTAAAGGAATGGTGTTTGTTTCCAAATAAAGCAAGATCTTGATGAATTTCATCCGAAACTAATAAAACCTGATATTTTTGACACAAAGTACCAATCTTAAAAAGCTCTTCCTGTGACCAAACACGTCCACCAGGATTATGAGGATTGCATAAAAAATAAAGTTTGACCTGCTCTTCACTGATTTGTTTCTCTAATTGCTCAAAATCTATGGTATACCGTCCTTCACTTATCACCAATTCATTTCGAACCACTTTTCGATTGTTGGCCTGAATGGTTCTGGCAAAAGGAGGGTAGACGGGACTATTGATTAATACAGCATCCCCTTCCTGAGTATAGGATTGAAGCGCAATTGATAAAGCTGGGACCACCCCATCAATAAATAAAAGACAATCTTTAGAGATGCCATAGCCATGTTCTATCATTTCCCAATTGATGATAGCTTGATACAAGTCTTGTCTGGGATAGGTATATCCTAAAATGTCTTGACTAACATGGGTAATCAAAGCCTCTCGAATTTCTGGCATGACTTGAAAATCCATATCAGCAACCCAAAGTTGCAATAAATTTGGATTATTTTCACTTTCTCTCCATTTTACAGAAGATTCGTGTAAGCGGTTGGGTTGTTTTTTAAAATCATATTCTATCATTTTTCGTCACCTCTTATCTAGTTTATCATGAATGCTTCAGATAGGAAAAGATATAAAAAGACTTTGCTCCCTGTAAAGCAAAGCCAGTTTAAAAAAGTTAGACATTGATTCTTAATTTTTTACGTAGAGTCTCTGCCTTTTCTCCGATCAGTTTATCCAATTGACGCGTAACAAGGGTTAGATAGCCATAGATTAACATACCAAAAGTTCCCACAATTAAGAGATAGAGGAGACTTGATAGACGTCCTGTCGGGACAAAAGCAAAACCTAATAACCAATTTGCTATGGCCACAAATAGGCCCATAATTCCTGTTAAGATGAGAATTAAAAGGCTTTGTTTAAACAAGAGTTTACGGTTAAATTTAGTCACTTGATGGAGACGACGGAACATAAGGTAAATTGGAACTAATAATCCAAGTGTTGTCGCAAGAAGTGGTCCATAGGCATGGAACAAATAGATACATGGTACTTGAAAGACTAGTTTAATCAAGATACCGTATGCAAAATAAGTCAAGGCCCGGCGATTTTCAAATAAGGCCTGCAACATTGGAGCAAGTAGGGAATAAAAAGCCAACAAGAGGGTCTGTAACAAAACAGCCCTAAAGAGAGAGATAGCTTGCGCCTCACTAAAGCCATAAAAGACCGAATAAAGTGGTCTTGCTAAAATAATGGCGCCTGTTAAAGCCGGTAAGATAAACATCAACAACATAACAATATTGTTGATAATCAGTTTGGCAGAGGCTTTCATGTCTTTCTTGACATAGTTTTCAGTTAATAAAGCAATCCCAACGCCACCTATCGAAGCTGCTACTGCGATTAATATCATGGTGATTTTGGCAGGATTGGCGTTAAAATAACCAAAAAGGATTAATAATTGTGCTCTTGTATACTGTGTAAAAAGGAGCATTGTATTAGTGAATGTCCATTGATCAATTAACTGGAATAACTGAATAGCACTTCCTATCACAATAAATGGAATGGACTCTTTCAAGGTTTCAATAAGTAGGCCTTTGGTATCAATAGGGGTTTCCAATTGAGGTTTTGAAAAAATCACTTTCAAGAGGCCTTGTTGTTTTAGATAGTAAATCAAGACTGCCATGCTAGCAATCATTCCTATAAAAGCCGCAAAGGTTGATTGCGTCACAGCCTTTAGATAATCCCCTGATCCCAACTTCATGATAGCAAAGGTAGTGGAAAGCATCCAAATGACGCGAATAATCTGCTCAGCAATTTGACTTAATGCAGATGGTTTTAAGTTATTATATCCCTGAAAAATGCCACGAATAACACTCATGGTTGGAAAAACCAAGACCGCCAAGGATAAACTATGCATGATTGGTATCAGTTGCTGATCACTTCCTGATAATTTGGCAAAGACAGGTGCAGTGATATACATAATGGCTGAAAAAATCAGCCCCAAGACCACCATTAATTTCAAGGTGCCTCGAATTAATTGGTAGCTATGCTCTTCTTGCTCCATAGAATTGTATTTAGCCACTTGTTTGGCAATGGCAACATTTAAACCCGTTGTTGAAATCAATAAAAAATAGGCATAAACATTGTAGCCCATATTAAACAATGCGTTAGCTTGAGTAGCATGTTCCCCCATCCACATAAACCAAGGGATAACATAAATAACACCTAATAAACGGCTGGTAAAATTACTAACTGTGGACCAAACAGTCCCTTGTAACATCAGTTCTTCTTGCGTCAGATCATTTCTATTTTTTGACATAGCTATACTTTCTTTTCATTATTAGCTATATTATAAACTTTTGCATGTTACTTGTAAATCTTGAACATTAGAGATAAAATAAGGATTATGATAACAATTGAAAAAACCATTGAACTTTTAAAAAAAGACCATAACTTTAGAGAAGTCATCCATCAAGAACACTATTATTTTAATTACTCTGGATTAAGTTTTCAGAAACTGAGTTATGATAGTCGTGAAGTAGATGCAGATACCTTATTTTTTGCCAAAGGGGCACAATTTAAAGTTGACTATCTGAAAAAAGCCATAGATCAAGGATTGCAAGCATACGTTTCCGAAATAGATTACCAATTAAGCATCCCTGCTATAATTGTTTCTGATATCAAAAAAGCCATGAGTATCATTGCAATGACTTTTTATGGCAATCCTCAAGAAAAGCTGAAACTCCTTGCTTTTACCGGTACTAAAGGGAAAACAACTGCTGCTTATTTTGCCTATCACATTCTAAAACAAAACTATAAACCAGCAATGTTTTCAACCATGAACACCACTTTAGATGGTCAGACATTCTTCAAATCTCAACTAACAACTCCTGAAAGCCTAGATCTCTTTAAAATGATGGCAAGCTGTGTTTCAAATGGTATGACACATGTCATCATGGAAGTCTCAAGCCAAGCTTATCTTGTTGACCGTGTTTATGGATTAACCTTTGATGTTGGTGTCTTTTTAAATATCAGTCCAGATCATATCGGACCAATTGAGCACCCAACTTTTGAAGATTATTTTTACCATAAGCGCCTTTTAATGGAAAATAGCAGAGCAGTTGTCATTAATAGTGGAATGGATCATTTTGACATTTTGGCTGAACAAGTCGCAGACAAAGACCATGTCTTCTATGGGGATCAGTCCGAAAATGCCTTAACGGAAAGCCAAGCCTTTGCATTCTCTGTAAATGGACAAATTGCTGGCCACTATGATATCCAACTCATCGGTCGTTTCAATCAAGAAAATGCTATTGCTGCTGGACTAGCCTGTCAAAAACTTGGTGCTAGTCATCTTGATATTCATGAAGGCATCGCACAAACTACGGTACCAGGTCGTATGGAAGTCGTTTCACATCCTAATGGAGCAAAAGTTTTTGTGGATTATGCTCATAACGGCGATAGCTTAGAAAAATTAGTTTCTGTCGTTGAAACCCACCAAAAAGGCCAGATTAGTTTAATCATTGGTTCAACAGGAAATAAAGGGGAAAGTCGTCGTGCTGATTTTGGTCGTGTTATCAATAATCATCCAAATCTTAATGTGATTTTGACAGCTGATGATCCCAACTTTGAAGATCCTGAAACCATTTGTCAAGAAATTGCCAGTCATGTGAATCGACACGTGTCAATCATTGTTGATCGACAAAACGCCATTATTGAGGGATTAAAACACTGTCATACAAGTGGTGATGCCTTGATTATTGCTGGAAAAGGTGCTGATGCTTACCAAATTGTAAATGGTAAAAAAGAAGAATATGCTGGTGATTTAGCCATCGCCAAAAAAGCATTGTCATAAAGTTGTTCTACAAAAAGGAGGCCAGATAGCCTTCTTTTTTCTTACTATTTATAACCATTATTGCTACTCTTTTTAACCATTCTAAATTAAAAAACTATTTAAAGAAAATAATAAAAAACTCATTTAAAAACCTTTCTGATGGCTTTTTTCTATGCTATAATGAGATAGCTTTTAGTAAGTATCCCTAACGAAGGAGGTGACCTATGTCAACCATTAATGCCAATCATCTATCTGTCGCTTACGACCAAAAAGTCATCATTAACGATTTGACCATCAACCTACCCAGTCAAAAAATAACATCGCTGATAGGCTCTAATGGTTGTGGGAAATCAACACTTTTGAAAGCATTGACTCGTATCATTCCCAATCAAAAAGGGAACATCCTGATAGATGGCCAAGACATTGCTAAAATGCCTACAATGGAAATTGCCAAAAAAATGGCACTTCTACCACAGGTGCAAGACATTACAGATGGCATCAGTGTTTATGAATTGGTTTCATTCGGTCGGTATCCCTATCAAAGTCGCTTAGGAAAGCTAACCGAAGACGATAAAAAGATCATTGATTGGGCCTTGGAAATGACAAAAACCCAAGAACTGGCCAACCAATTGGTCGACCAACTTTCTGGTGGTCAAAAACAACGTGTATGGATTGCAATGGCTCTAGCCCAAGATACTCCTTTAATTTTCTTAGATGAGCCTACAACCTATCTCGATATTAATCATCAATTGGAAATCTTGGAATTGCTCCAATCCTTAAATAAAGAATCTCAGAAGACAATCATCATGGTGTTGCATGATTTAAACCTAGCGTCTCGATATTCAGACTATTTGGTTAGCATTAAAGATGGTAAAATCGCCTACCAAGGAGACCCTTCTGAAATCATGACTCCTGAAATTATCAGGGATATTTTTGGAATTGAAGCTCATCTTACCCAAGATCCCATTTATAACTGTCCTATCCTTTTATCTTATAAACTCATATAAATTTGTTCTAGGAGATTAGAATTCATGAAAAAATTACTTGTCACATTAGTGTTGATTTTCAGCACATTATCATTGATTGCATGTTCATCACAAAGCACAAAGCAAGAAGAACATAAAACAAAACTATCACAAATGCCAAAGATCTCTGGTTTTACCTATAAAGGGAAGGTACCAGAAAACCCTAAAAGAGTAGTTAGTTTATCTTCAACCTACACCGGTTATTTGGCAAAGCTCGATATCCCACTAGTTGGAATCACTTCTTATGATCACAAAAATCCCGTCTTAAAGAAATACATCAAGGATGCTAAAGTTGTCTCTGCAACCGACCTAGAAAGCATTACGGCCTTGGAACCTGATTTAATTATTGTGGGTTCAAATGAAGAAAATATCAGTCAATTAGCTGAAATCGCTCCGCTTATTTCCATTGAATACCGCAAACATGACTATTTACAGGTATTCTCAGATTTTGGTAAAGTCTTTAACAAAACCAAAGAAACCGACAAATGGTTACAGGAATGGAAAACAAAAACAGCTTCTTTTGAAAGTGACGTTAAAGCAGTTACAGGTAATGATGCTACCTTTACCATAATGGGATTATATGAGAAAGATATCTATCTTTTCGGTAAAGATTGGGGTCGTGGTGGCGAAATCATTCACCAAGCCTTCCAATATCAAGCTCCAGAAAAAGTAAAAACGGAGGTTTTCCCAAAAGGCTATTTGTCCATTTCACAAGAAGTTCTTCCAGATTATATTGGTGATTATGTCGTTGTCGCTGCAGAGGATGAAAAAACAGGTTCTTCTCTTTATGAAAGTGACCTTTGGAAAAATATACCAGCCGTTCAAAAAAATCATGTCATAAAAGTTAATGCGAATACCTTTTATTTCACTGACCCTCTGTCATTAGAGTATGAATTAAAAACCTTAACGGATGCTATCTTGACTCAGAAAACTCACAACTAGGAAGATTTTTATGACGGACACAAACCAAACTTCCTTAAAACAGCCAAAATCTTTTTGGCTTGTTTTTTTCACATTAGGACTTCTCTTTTTTATTGTAGGTTATGTCAGCCTTCGTTTTGGTGCTGTCACATTTTCACACGACACATTAGGAGATATCATCCAAAACCCAACTGACAGATCACGCTTGACACTTACATTTCTAAATATCCGACTCCCAAGAGTACTAGCCACTATCATTGTTGGAGCTGCACTTGCTGTATCTGGTGCTGTTATGCAAGGCATTACTCGAAATCCTATTGCTGACCCAGGCTTACTCGGAATCAATAGCGGTGCAGGCCTTGGATTAGTGGTTGCCTATGCTTTTTTCCATCAATTACATTACACAAGTATTATACTGGTCTGTTTATCGGGTTCGATTCTGGCTTCATTGATGGTTTTTAGTCTCTCTTATCAAATTGGAAAAGGCTACCAACAATTACGCTTAATTCTTGCCGGTGCTATGGTATCAACATTTTTGACAGCATTAGGACAGGCTATCACAACCTATTTTCAGCTCGCTAACAGAATTATCGGTTGGCAAGCAGGTGGTTTTGTCGCAGTCAATTGGCAAATGCTTTATCATATTGCCCCTATTATTGGCTTTGGCCTCATTATGACACAATTATTAGCTCATCAGTTAACGATTCTTAGCCTTAGCGAGACAAGATCAAAAGCTTTAGGCCAAAATACACTGCTACTGACGCTTATTTTTATGGCTTTAGTTCTTTTAATGGCTTCAGCTTCTGTTGCTCTTGCTGGAAATATTTCCTTTCTTGGACTTATTATTCCTCACTTTGTTAAAGCACTTTTTCCATCTACCTATCAAAGACGTCTGCCTTTAATTGCCATTAGCGGTGCTACTTTTATGATGGCCGTTGATTTGATTTGTCGAACCATCACCCCCCCTTACGAGACACCATTAACTGCTGTCATTAGTTTGGTTGGTTTACCAGTATTTCTATGGCTTGTCAGAAAAGGAGGACGAGAATGAAGAAACAAAAGCTTTTCTATTTTGGAATTTGTCTATCTCTTATCCTAATCCTATTAATACTCCTTTCTCTGTCCATTGGGGATTCTAGCTTTTCGATACATGTAGTCTGGGATTGCTTGTTTGGGAAGGCTAGTCCAGCTATGACCTTCATAATCACAAAAATTAGACTACCCAGAATTCTAGCCTGCTTATTTGGTGGAGCCTCTTTGGCTTTAGCCGGAAACTTACTTCAAACCTTAACCCGAAATCCTCTTGCTGATTCAGGAATTTTAGGGATTAATGCAGGGGCTGGGTTTATGATTGCTTTGCTGATTAGTCATGGAAAAGGTGACAATTCCTTAAATATGGCCTTCCTTCCTTTTTTGGCAACTTTGGGAGCACTTTTGACACTTGTACTTGTTTATATGGCATCTTTATCCAAACAAAAAACCATTCAACCGACAGCTTTAATCATTACCGGTGTTGGTTTTTCCATGATGTTATCCAGTTTAATGATTGCTGTCGTGGGTCATGTGAATCGTTATAAGGTGGATTACGTTCTTAATTGGTTAAGCGGCCGCATCATTGGTGATGATTGGAATGCCATTCTGTTAACAGCACCACTCTTAGTTCTTCTATGGGGTTTTACCTACAGCAAATCCTATACCTTAAACATCCTCCTTATGAGTGATGATATGGCAACTGCCTTAGGGATGAATGTCCAAAGAGAGCGAAAAATCATACTTGCACTGGCAACCTGCCTCGCAGCAATCAGTGTGACCTTGATTGGAAACATCACTTTTATTGGATTAATTGCTGGACATGTCAGTCGTTACTTTATTGGTGATGATCATCGCCTAAATCTCCCTTTAAGTCTTTTGCTTGGTATGATTTTCCTACTACTTGCTGACACATTGACACGCGTCTTCTTAGTGGGCTCAAACATTCCTACAGGAATCATTATCTCTCTTCTAGGAGCACCTTATTTCCTTTATTTAATGCAAGAAAAACCAAAAAAGAGTTGATTGGAACCAACTCTTTTTAAAATGCTGTAAAAATGAACCTTTCCTTATCTACTGCCATGTTCAAGGCATAGGTTTGAAAATCAACTTCCTTAAGATAACCCAAAATAAGCAAGGCCTGACAAAATATATCGGGTCTTTTCTGTTTAAAACTATCTTTTTTAAGACATTTTAAAAGAAATGAGCTCATATACTTTAGGGCATATTCTGGATTGACATCTCCAAGCAAGGCATATAATGGTTCTTGCTCTGGACTTAGCTTATAGCCGTTTTTGAGCTTGTAGAAATAGTTTGATAGGCTTAATTCTTGCCGTTCAAAACGGGTCTTTTCTAAAATGAGACACTCATTTGTTTGATTGCAGAGCTCTGTTACAAATTCTAATTCTTGCAAAGTTTGATAAAAAGGACTAGTTGTTGATAGCAGGAGCATCTGATCCAATCTTAATTCAGACCACTCAGGCAAGGCTGGTAGCATTAATTGATACCTTCGGTTAGCACGACTAACAAAACCTTCTTTGATATAGGTATCCAGTTTCCGATCAAGGTTTGGAATATGGGAAAAGGCTTTTTTTAATTGCCTTAAAGTCACATCATTTTCTGAATCCAGGTAATTGATTAAGTCTAGAAAAAATGGGTCTTTGGTCATCTTATTGGGATTTATAATTGTTAACATGGACCTATTATACCAAATTCTGGACGGACTGATAGCTAAAAAAAGTGGGCTAGCCCACTTTTTCTCAGAGGTAACTGCCTTTAACAACAAAGAAAGTTCCTCTTATTTCTCCTGCTAATTTGGAGCGTTGACGGGCAAATTTGAATTTCCCTTCAAATTCTTTAGGAATCTCAATACCATTGGATAATTTAAAACCAACAGCTCTCTTGCCACCTTCTGCTAAGGTATAAAGCACATTAACGGCTAAACCATTTTCATAATAAACATGAGACCAATTGATGCCATCTACTTCCATTTGCGAAACACATAGTGCTTTATATGGAAAAACCATATCACGTTCTGCTAAAACTGACTCGATAAATGGAAGAATTTCTGGTCTTTCTTCTGGAGTAAAAACTTCGTACTCTATTTTATATTTATTCCAGAAATAACGGGCCTCATTGGCTCTTAAACCAGCTAGAACATCTTTTACCGGACTCTCTTCCAACAATGACGTTTCAACTGTTTTAAAATTAACAATGTAAGACATGTTATGCGCCGAAGCTTTCAGTTAATTGTGGGACAACTTGTTTTTTACGTGATACAGCACCTGGTAAAAAGGCATGATTATTTTCAAGTTTAAAGTTAAAGGCTGCTTCTACCTTGTCCATATTTGAACCTAATGCTAAAATTTCAGAGTTTGAGTTTACAATATCAGTAATCATTAAGACAAAATCTGAATAACCTTCTTTTACAATGGCATCCGAAATAGCTGTTTCGATAGCATCTTGACGTTCTAAAACTTCAGCAATATCGACAGTATTAACTTGAGCAACACGCACAGCATTACCATTTAACTCGAAGGTTTTGGCATCAATATCAATTAATTCAGCCTCTGATTTACTAGCTAAGTTTGTTCCTGCTTTCAATAAAGACATACCATATTCATCTAGGTTAACGCCAGCAAGATTTGCAAGCTCTTCAGCAACTTTATGGTCAGTCATATGAGTTGTTGGAGATTTTAAAAGTAATGTATCTGAAATTAAACCAGAAAGTAAAAGACCAGCAATTTCTTTAGGCACTTCTAGATTATTTTCTTTGTACATACGGTAGACAATTGATGACGCTGAACCAACAGGCTCAACACGCATAAATAGTGGATTAGCTGTTTCAAAGTTAGCAACACGATGATGGTCCACAACTCCAAAAATAGTAACATCGCTAATATCAGAAAGGGATTGTTGGAATTCATTGTGGTCAGTTAAGATCACTGTGTCAACACCTTCCGCTTTTGCTGATTCAACAACTCTGGGAGCAGTAACACCAAAGTAATCAAGCGCAAATGCTGTCTCTTCATTTGGCTCACCTAGAGCAACCACTTCAGCATCCATTTTGTAAGCATTTTTTGCTAAATAGGCGAAAGCATATGAAGATGCAATAGCATCTGTATCTGGATTTTGATGACCAAAAACTAAAACTTTAGACATTATAGTACCTCGTTCTCTTTATTCACTTTATTTTAGCAGAAATGGAAGCTAAAATCAAAGTATGTCAATTACTAAAAATGAAAAAAACTGAAAGCTAAAAACTCTCAGTCTTACTTACGAACGGTGAATGCGATTCATGTATTCCGTATAGGATTCTGTTTTCATGATGGTTTTTGCATTTTGTACCCTTTCTTTTGTGGGAGGTTTGACACCTTCTAATGGATAAGGAATACCTAGTTCACGCCATTTGAATTCACCCATTGTATGATAAGGGAGGATTTCAAATTTATCAACATTTTTTAGTTTTGCGACAAAGTCACCAAGTCTTTCAAGGTGCTCATCTATATCTGTTAATCCCGGTACTAAGACATGACGAATCCAGACCGGAATCCCTTTATCTGACAAATAGTGTGCAAAAAGGAGAATATTTTTATTGGGTTGTCGTGTCACAATCTTGTGCTGCTCTTCGTCAATTTCCTTTAAATCCAAGAGGATTAAGTCAGTGACAGCCAATAACTTATCTAAGATCTGATGGTATTCAGGGGTAGGACGATAAGCAAAACCACAAGTGTCCAGAGTGGTATGAATACCTAGTTTTTTAGCTTCTATAAAGAGTGCAGTGATAAAATCAATTTGGAGCATAGCTTCGCCTCCAGATACTGTTATACCACCATTTTTGCCCCAAAAGTGTCTGTATTGTAATGCTTCTTTAAGGACATCACTAACTGTTCGTTCTCTTGACTTGTTGGTTTCCATTTCCCAGGTATCTGGATTATGGCAATACTGACAACGCATTTTACAGCCTTGCATAAAAATGATGAAGCGGATTCCTGGACCATCCACAGACCCAAAACTTTCTGTGGAATGAATCATTCCCGTTACTTGTCCATAATCTATTTCTTCCATGTCAGCTCCTTTGTTTTTTGTAACCGTTTTTACATTTTCATTATATCATTTTTCATAAAAAAGACTAGGTCTTATCCTAGTCTTCCTCAATTATCTGTTCTATATTAGAAACCAACAATTTTAATTTGGTAATGCGACCATCTTTAACTTTATCATTGATTAAAGTTAAATGCTTGCCATTACTTTCGTATTCAAAGGGTTTCTTGTCTTCTTGACTTGGAATGGTTCCAATTCCTGTTATATAAAAACCAGCGATAGTGTCGACATCATCACTCTCAAGTTCCGTTTCAAAGTACTCGTTAAACTCATTTAGGGTCATCGTTCCAACAACGATATAGGTATCTTCCCCAATGACATGGACAAATTGTTCTGCCTTGTCGGTTTCATCGTCAATTTCTCCAACGATTTCTTCTAAAAGATCTTCTAGAGTGACAAGACCTGCCACTCCCCCATATTCATCGAGTAGTATCGCCATTTGATTTTGTGTAATACGTAATTGACGCAATAAATCATCAACATAAATCGTTTCAGGGACAAAGAGAGGTTCCTGAAGAATGCGACGCATATTGATATTCTCAAAGCCTTTTTTAAAGCCAGCTTCTAAGAGACGTTTGGTATGGACAAGCCCAATAACCTTATCTTTATCCACATCATAAACTGGAATTCGTGAAAAGCTTTGCTTCAAGATTTCTTGGATATTTTCCAAAGTATCATCATTGATATCAATCATGAATGCATCTGTTCGAGGCACCATGACTTCACGCGCCATCAACTCATCTAAAGAGAAAATCCCTTGCAACATCTCTATTTCTTCTGCATCCAGGGTTGCCTCACTATTGGTCAACATGTACTCAATTTCATCACGAGTCATCTGTTCATCAGCATCATCAAATGTCATTGGTGTGATGCGGCTTAAAAGATTCGTTGAGGCAGATAATAACCAAACAAAGGGACTAACGATTTTTCCTAAAACGATAATAACTGGAGCCGAGATGATGGCAAGCTTATCTTTGAGATTCATCGCAATACGTTTTGGATAAAGTTCACCCAAAACAATCGAAATATAAGTCAGGAAAATCAATGAAATGACCGTACCGGCTGTTTGGGCAGTTGCTGAACCACCAAGCCAACCTGAAATAACTTCCCCCAAGGAAGCGGATAAACTAGCCCCTTGTAACAGACTAATAAAAGTGATACCAACCTGAATGGTGGATAGAAAATGATTAGGTTTGTCTAGGACATTAAGTAAGCGGATATATTTTTTATCACCATCTGCTGCTTTTTGTTCAACTCTTGATCGGTTTAAGGAAACTAAAGCCATCTCACTGGCTGAGAAAAAAGCATTTAAAATAGTAAAGAAAATAAGCAATAATAATTGAAAATATAAGGGCTGACTCACAGGGTCTTCCATTAATAGATACTCCTAAAAAAGTTTATAGTACATTCATTATATCATAGTTTTATAGTGGGAGCTTTGTTTTATCCTTAAATATTCTAAAATTTAGACTAATCTTTTAAAAATCATTGTCTTAATTGGCTAACTTCTCGATCATGACTAAATAAGGGGGACAATTAACTTGATTAAGGGATTGATAGACCATAACTGTTGTTTGCTTTTGATCCATTGTACTTAGGTACTGTAAAATGGCATCTTTCTCCTCTTCTCCTCCATCATGGCCATAATAGACCATTAAAGCAATTCTACCGCCCTTTACCAGTCTCTCATAAATTTTTTCGATGGCCTGAAGCGTTGTCGAAGACTTGGTGACAATCTTTTTATCTGAATGAGGCAGATAACCTAAATTAAAAATGGCTGCATCTATGTCTTGCACATAGTGATTAACATTTTCATGGCCATCATGAATCAAAATGACATTCTCAATGCCATTGGCTTCTAATTTTTGTTGGGTACGACTGATCGCCTCTTTTTGAATATCAAATGCATACACTTTTTTAACTAAAGGTGCAAAATACAGGGTATCATTCCCATTTCCAACAGTAGCATCCACAAAAATACTATCTTTGGTCACCCATTCTTCTAAAAAGTCATGTGACATTTGAATTGGTTTTTTCATTTTTTCTCCTTAACTTGCTAAATCACGATTACGAAAGACAATATGAGCAATGAGATAGGAAATCACAATAACGCTTACCGCAATGAGAAGCATCAGCCAATCTAATGTTTCACCTGCAAAGCGATCAGTAGCATTAGCATAATAGAAAGGTGTCACATATTTTAAATAATCGACCTTATCCACCAAACGGCAAATAATATCCATAAAATATCCCATTAATGCTAATCCCATCCCAAAACCAATCAGTTTTTTTCTTGAAAAAGCAGAAATCATAAAAGAAAAACTAGCCATTTCAACTTGTAATAAAAAGACTAGCAAATGGTAACTAGCAAAGGCCCCATAATCAAAGGACATATTTACCTTAACCAATGCCAGGTATTCGATACTAATAGCAATACCATTAAAAATGATGAGTGAAAATAACATACTGACAAATTTTTGACGCAAGATTTTGGCCCGTCCAATTGGTAGGCTAAAGAGAAACTCAGCTGTATGTGCTTCTTCTTCCTTAGACAAGAGTGATATTCCTATCATGGTTGCATACATGGCTGCGCCTATGGAATAAATCAATGCAATCTCCGATGCATAATAGCCTCCTAATGTCGCTATGGAGACTTTGTCCATTCCCAAAGCCTTGGAGACACCCCCCATATTTTGATAGAGGTTGGCAATCTCTTTAATACTATCTGCAACGCTTTCATATAAGAGGATGCATAAGGCACTGCTAAGTCCAACGCATATCGCCCAAATAAGGAGGCTCTTTCGGCCTTGCCGTAATTCATGTCTTATCATTTGACATCCTCCTTATAATAATGCATAAATAAATCTTCTAAGCTTGGTTCCTCAATGAGTAAATCATCTGGCTTTATTTCTGATAAATCAGAAAGGAGATCAGACAGTTTCCCTTCAAAGGTTTTTGTAATGGATTGACCATCTTTCCAAATGGTCACTTGCTTTTTCTGGCTATGCATGATATTTTCAACCCTATCAACGGCAAGTAGTTTCCCTTTTTTTAAGATTGCCACTCGGTCACAATAGGCCTTGACTTCAGAAAGGACATGCGAAGATAAAAAGCAGGTCTTCCCTTTTTCTTTAGCATCCAGAATGATTTGGAAAAAGCGCTCTTGCATTAATGGATCTAAACCTGAGGTTGGTTCATCTAAAATAAGTAAATCTGGCTGGTGCTGTAGGGCACAAACAATGCTCACTTTTTTTCGATTTCCAAGAGACAAATCTTGGATTTTTTTCTGTAAGGGAACTTCTAAAAGTTTACAAAGTCTATCTGCTTCTCTTTTGCAATCATGATTTGGATGGGCTTTGGCAGCAAAGTCAATGACTTGTTTGACAGTCATATTTGGATAAAACATGGCTTCTGAAGGCATATAACCAATATGGTCCAAGCTTTCTTCCAAACTATGATAACGGTCATTAAAGAGGGTCACTTTTCCTTTTCGGTATTTTATGAGTCCTAAAAGACATCGAATGGTTGTTGATTTTCCAGCCCCATTTGAACCTAAAAAACCAAAAATTTCTCCTTTTTCAACAGTTAAGCTTAACTGATCTAAAGCTAAATGACGACCATAAGATTTTGAGAGATGATCGATGGTAATAATATTTTCAGCCATTTTTTCTCCTTTTGACGACTAAGCAATATTTTTTGCTAAAGTAAACGACATCCTTGGAAAGACCCTCGTCTTTCCATTTCTAAATCTATAGCATTTAGGACCTCCCACTTATTTAGACTCCACATAGGGCCAATTAACATCTCCCGTGGGGCATCTCCCGTAATCCGGTGAATGATAATGTTTTGGGGAATAATTTCCAATTGATCACAGATAATTGAAACATATTCTTCTTGACTAAGTAATTGTAATCTGCCTTCATGAAAATCGCGTTGCATGCGTGTATTCGTCATTAAATGTAAGAGGTGCAATTTGATGCCTTGTATGTCATTATCCGTTACACAGCGTCTCACATTTTCAATCATCATCTCAGCCGTTTCACCTGGTAGACCATTAATTAAATGCGAGACAATTTCGATTTTAGGATACTTTCTTAACCGTTTGACTGTTTCTTTATATAAGTCATAGGAATGAGCCCTATTGATGAGTTTTGAAGTAGTTTCATAAGTTGTCTGTAATCCTAATTCGACTGTAACATGCATTCGTTGAGACAGTTCTGCTAAATAGGCTATCGTTTCATCCGGTAAACAGTCCGGCCTTGTTCCTATATTAATGCCCACGACTCCTGGTTCGTTTATAGCTTGTTCGTAACGTTCCTTAATGACTTCAACTGGAGCATGCGTATTTGTGAAATTTTGAAAGTAGACCAGGTATTGACTGACCTCTGGCCATTTGCGATGCATAAAATCGATTTCTTTGTAAAACTGCTCCCTTATTGGTGCATCTGGAGCAACTATGGCATCGCCTGAACCTGACACTGTACAAAAAGTACACCCTCCGTGGGCCACGGTACCATCTCGATTAGGACAATCAAAACCAGCATCAATTGGAACCTTAAAAATCTTTTGCCCAAATAATTGTCTATAGTAGTCGTTTAGGGTATTATATCGTTTCTTCATATCCCTATTTTAGCACAATACCACTAAAAAAGAACAACTCCAAATGAGATGTTCTTGTTTATTCTTGTTTTGATTGAAAACGCCATTTAAAACGTTTTTCTTGATAATAAGGGAAAAAAAGATTTAAGAAACCAAAGCCACAAACAAAACCGCCAATAACATCAGTTGGATAGTGGACACCTAAATAGATACGAGATATCCCAATCAAAAGGATGAGACCTGTCATAAATGACACTAATAGATATCGCCATTTCTTGTTTGTCACACGACCTAAAAAAATAATTAACAAAGCACCATAAATCATCATTGATCCTAATGCATGGCCACTTGGGAAAGAAAACCCTCCAGCATAGACAATATGTTCCAAACTTGGACGCAAACGTTGGTAAATTAGCTTAAAAATCATAACAACTAAACCTGACATTAAACCATTGGTTAGCAAAAACAGGGCTTCGGCCTTCCATTTTTTAAGATAGAAAATAAGGGAAAGGCTTGCTACCAACATAACCTGACTCAGGACGTTACCAAGCACAGTGACATGTTTAAAAAAAAGGGTAAAACTATTAGGGAGATTTCCTCTAACGGCATTCTGAATGGTATCATCAAAAGTAACTAAAGACATTGGGTAAAAACGAACAGTATAGCCCAACATCACAAAAAATAAAAAAGCAAATGATGAACGAATAAAGTAGTCTTGTTTGTTTTTCATAAATTATTTTGTATATCTTTCTAACACAGGTTTACTAGCAATATACACAATATAGAATGAAATAGCAAATATGAACCCCTCAATGATATTAAAAGGAAGTACCATTGCAAGAAGATATTTTGCAATGCCAATAAATGCAGCAATATCAAAATTTGCAAATTTAGCATAAAGGGGAATAGCATAAAAGTAATTGAATGCTAGCATGGCAGTGGTCAAGGATAGCGTTCCAATAAGACTTGCCCCTATATATTGTTTCAAGGTTTTTTGATTGTTCCAAATCACGGCAAAAACAGTGACGAAAATTCCTAAAGCAAGAATGTTCATTGGTAAACCAATAAAGTCATTCACGCCACTATTGTTTAAGATTAGTTTTAAAAGTGACCGCAAAATTAAAATAGCGTAAGCACTCTTTAAGTCCATTAAAACCAATCCCAATAAAACAGGGATAATAGATAATTCAATTTTCAGGAAATCTGCACCTGGGATAATTGAAAAACTAAAAAACATTAGTAAAAATGAAATGGCTGAAAGTATTGCAACCATAACCAAACGATGTGTTTTTGACATAAAAAATTCCTCCAATTTTTTCAAATTGAAAGAAGTTCCTTCGTAATTAAGTAGCACAAAAAAGCATACTCAAAAAACCCGGTCTTCTCTCATCCAGACTCTACTGTCGGTTGTGGAGTTTCACCACATCAGCTTGCGCTCGCGGACTTCTAGTTGACTAGTCACCGCCGGTCGGGAATTTCACCCTGCCCTGAAGACACTTATAGCATAGCAAAAATATTACTCCATAGCAAGACCTTTGTCTCATCTAAAAAAAAAAACAGTCTCACATGACTGTTTTCATTTATCATTGACCTTAAAATAAAGTGACTATTACTCAAATTTTTCTGTATCAAAGAAGCTAAAGATTCTTAGCATTACTCTTTTATCTAGTTTCTTATTTCAACTTATCTTGGGCATAGGTATGCGTTAACTCGAGGCCCTCAAAGGATTGTTGCCTTAAGGCTTCATAAACAATCATACATACAGTGTTTGAGAGATTGAGACTTCTAACATGCTCATCATTCATTGGGATACGTAAGGCCTTTTCGGGATGCTTTCTCATAAATGTTTCTGGCAAGCCTTTATCTTCTCGACCAAATAAATAATAATGATTTTCCCCATCATCAAATCGTTCATCTGAATATACGGTTTCAGCAAATTTACTAATTAAATGGAGTTTGCCGTCACATTTTTCAACAAAATCATCTAAACTATCATAAAATCTGACATCTAATTTATCCCAATAATCTAAGCCGGCACGTCGCATTTTGCGATCATCAATGGGAAAGCCCATAGGTTTTATAATATGTAAAGGGGCATTTGTGGCAGCACAGGTTCTTGCAATATTCCCGGTATTTTGTGGAATTTGAGGTTCAAACAAGACAACATGGTTTTTGGATTTTCTTTCTCTATAAGTTAGGTTTTCAACATCAACTGGCATTTTAATTCTCACTTTTTTTAAACATTAAAAAACCACACTGCCCGGAGTCAATCTCAGCAAACAATGTGGTTGGTGGTGATTCGTTACCTTAAATCATAACAGGTTTGATTTAAACCAACGAATTCTTATTTGTTATTATAACACTTTGATAACTCATGTCAATCATTTTGAAGATAAAATTAAGAAAAAATTTCATTTTTTTCCTTTTTGGGGATTTCTTCTCAATGTAAATTCATCTGGTACTGGATCTTCACCACCTTCAACAAAGGGATGACACCGAAGGATACGTGCAATCCCCATTAAGACACCCTTGATCCCATGTTTTTCCACTGCCTCAATCATGTAGGTTGAGCAAGTCGGTCGATAGCGACAAGAGGGGGGAAATAATGGCGAAATCCATTTTTGATAGAGTCTGACAAAATTGATAATAATACTTTTCATTATTTATCTGTTACGGCTGCATTGTGCAGTTGACTAATTTCTTTTTTGTTCAGTCTTCTTGATTCTCCAGGACGTAGTCCTGTTAAATCAAGTGTCCCAAAACGTGTCCTTGATAATTTATCAACAATTAAACCAACGGATTCAAACATTTTTTTAACTTGGTGGTTACGACCTTCATGAATCGTTAATTCTACGATGGAACGGTTCTTGTCTGCCTCTACGCGGATAATGTTATAACGCGCAGGCTTTGTTTTTTTGCCATCAATAACGACCCCTCGAGTTAAGGGACGTAAATTATCTTTTGTGGCTATGCCTTTGACTCGGGCCAAATAAACTTTATCAATTTCATTTCTAGGATGGATCATTTTATCTGTGAAATCACCATCATTTGTTAAAATCAATAAGCCAGAGGTGTCCCAATCTAATCGACCAACTGGGTAGATACGTTCTTTGACTTGTGGTAATAAATCAATGACTGTCTTACGGCCTTTATCGTCCGAGACACTGGAAATGACACCACGTGGTTTATTTAAGAGATAGTAGACCTTCTCCTCATTATAGATGGGGCTTCCTTCAACTTCAACGGTATCTCCTGATTTCACTGTTGTCGCTAAATCGCTAACCACTTGGCCGTTTAAAGTTACCAAGCCTTGTTTTATCAACTCTTCTGCTTTTCGTCTGCTAGCAACTCCGGCGTGTGCAATATATTTATTGATTCTCATAATTACTCTTTTCTATGACGCTATGAGGCACTTTAATCTTTATTTTGAAAAAGTGCAGTCTCTTGATTTTGAATCTCTATTGTTGAGACATCAATCAATTGATCTAGGTGGTTAATTCCCATGAAATCTAGAAAATAATCTGTAGTCACGTAGAGATTTGGCCTTCCAACTACTTCTTTTTTTCCAGATTCTTTGACTAATTCAAAGGCAATTAATTTACTTAAAGCTCCGCTTGAATTCACACCTCTAATCTCATCGATTTCAAGTCGGGTAATGGGTTGTTTGTATGCAATAATAGATAAAACTTCTAAAGTCGCTCTAGAAAGGCTTTGATTGATGGGAGCTTTGGCAAAATCTCTAAGCAATGAAGCATGTTCTTCCTTAGTAACTAATTTATAGGTTTGAGAAGTCTCTAATAAGCATATAGCAGATTGATCATCCTCTTGATATTTTTCAGCTAGTTTTTCGAGTTGCTGTTGAATAGCTGTTGGACTGACATTTATCATGGAAGCTAAACTTCTCAAGGAAAGGCCTTCTTCACCAGCCACAAATAACAAGGCCTCAATTTGTGCTAAATAAGATGTCATCTGCTCTCCTTTCTTAAAATAATGTCAGAAAAATTATCCTCTTGGAATACTGTCACTGCTTGAATCTTGATTAACTCTAAGGTTGCTAAAAACATGGTGATGACTTCATTTATGGACGTACAATCTTTAAAAACTTCCGAAAGTGTTATCTCTGTTTTAGCATTTAGAACTGTGTCTAGATGATCCATCATATCCTCAATACGAAAATCATCTCTCTCAATAACAGTATGATTGTTTTTGACTTCCTCTTGCTTAATGGCCATAATCTTTGAAAAAGCTAAGAAAAGGTCCGTAATACTTTTATCTTCATTTAGTACAGCATCCTCAAAAATGAGTTCCTGTTTTGGTTTTGAAAAAAGTAAGGCCCTCTGATCATGTTGATATCCCAATTGCTGACTGAGTTCTTTGAAGCGACTGTATTCTTCAATTTTACTAAGCAAGTCTTCTTCTGGATCAAGTTCCTCGCTACTCACTTCAGTAATAGTTGGTAAAAGTCTTCGACTTTTTATTAACATGAGTTGGCTAGCCATGACCATATATTCCCCCGCAACTTCTAATTTCATAGCCTGCAAGGTCTCAATATAGGCCAAATACTGTTCTATGACTGCAACAATTGGCACTTGATAAATATCCATTTGGTATTTTGACACAAGGTGAAGGAGCAAATCAAGGGGTCCTTCGAAATCGTTTATTTTTATATCCATTAGAGTCTATAATATTTTTCTAGTGTGATGGGACTTTTCAACCCAAGTTTTTGTGTAAGCTCCATCAGCGAAGTCCCTTTCTCTTTTTCCCTGATAATAAATTGTTCTCGTAAGGATTGGGCAGACAGCTGGTCATATCCAATTTCAAGCAAAAAAGCATTTAGTTGATTGAAAAACCACTGTCTTGAGTAGGGTTTCCCCTTATTCTCAAAAAGGTATGTCGAACCAACTTCCATTTCGCTTAAGTGTTTTAAAAAAGCTTGAGAAAAAGATAACACTTTTACAGTTGACCCATTATCCACACGAATTAACTGAAAATCCAGATCAATTTCTGAAAGGCGCAGCTTTGACAGTTCACTTGGAAGAAGACCCAATTCTAAAATAAGTAAAGCAATCAGTTGTCCACTGGGATGTTGTGTTTTTTGGTAAAAGCGCTTGTCATCAAGCTGATAAGTGAAAGGCACTTTGGTTGAAGGCAAGGACACTTTTCCTGATAGCTCAAAAAAACGATCTGTAACATTAACTTTGTATAAATAATGTAAGAATTGATTTACAGTGGAAAACTTG
The DNA here is from genome assembly GCF_900475595.1 of Streptococcus uberis. Lineage (NCBI taxonomy): Bacteria > Bacillati > Bacillota > Bacilli > Lactobacillales > Streptococcaceae > Streptococcus > Streptococcus uberis. The sequence continues at coordinate 453,497 of NZ_LS483397.1, read as the reverse complement.
CGTTTTTTTGCAGAAGCACTTAAATGATTCAAACTCTTCTGATAAAGAACTAATTTCTCATCGCTTAACTTATGGTCGATGAGCGTCAAAAATTGATTCAAATCATAACGATAGGATTTTAAGGTATTCTCTGAAATAGTTTTGCTAGCCAGAAATGCTTCTATGTGTTTAATCATGCTTTTTCTCTATTGTGTAATCATTAGTGAAATCATGCAAGAGACTATTGACAGCTTTCAAAATGGACTTTCTGGTAATAATCCCAATAAAATGATTCTCATCATCAACAACTGGTAAGAAGGGATATTCCACCAATTTATGCATAATGAGGGTTAAACTGGATTTGAAGGAAATGGATTCTATTTTGGTATTTACCATTTCTCCAATGTCGGTTTGATTTAACTCCCAGTCTGTTAACTGATGTTTAGCTTGATAATTTAAAATATCTGAAATACTAATAGTACCTTTAAAAATTTTATCTTTTGAAATGACTGGTACTCTTGAAAATCCATTACTAACCAAAATTAACATGACATGATCTGAATTATGAGTATCAATAAAAATAGCTAAATCATCTGCAGGAATTAAATAACTATCTAAGTGTTGCAAAATAAAGCTTTCAAATTCTTTAGCAATCATCGCTCAAACTCCTTAGAAAGCGAAGGGTAAAGAGAATGATTAAGGTCAAAATAATCAACAGTTATGGTTTTTTCTGTCATTTCTATCTTCGCATATAATTTTTCATTGATGTCACCTCTAGGTTGCAAAACGCTACCTGGATTAACAAAAATGGTCTGCCCAATCTGCCAAGCAGCCGGACGATGTAAATGCCCATATAAACAAATATCAGCTTGGCTTTCTCTTGCAAAATAATCCAATTTATCCCAAGTAAAATTGATGTTATAGAGATGACCATGTGTCTGTGCAATCACATAGGAGTCTAATTGAACAACTAGTTTTTGAGGATATGAACTGTCATAATCACAGTTTCCGGCAACCACATGAATGCCATCCCAGATGGGATCTGTACTTCTTAATTCTGAGTCACCGTTATGAAAAATAGCATCCACTTGATCTAAATAACGGTTTTTTATAGACTCAACAACCTCACGATCACCATGAGAATCACTCATAACGATTATTGTTGTTTTCTTTGCCATTCTGGAAATACCTCCATTAGCTTCTTAAAGGCTAAACCTCTATGCGATATTTGATTTTTTTCTTCAGGTAAGAGTTCAGCAGCATGTTTTCCTGTTTCACCTACTATAAATAAGGGGTCATAACCAAAACCATTATCTCCTTTTGGTTGGAAGGCAATATAACCAGGCCAATCCGCTTCCACCACTAAACTTTCTTTTTCAGGTGCAGCTACAACCAAGGTGGAGTGAAATTGCGCAGAGCGTGCTTTCTGATCAAAAACCATTGCCAATTCATGCAGTAATTTAGCATTGTTTTTATCATCATTAGCTTCTGGTCCAGAAAAACGAGCAGACCAAACTCCAGGGAGACCACCTAAAACATCAACCTTCAATCCTGAATCATCAGCAATAACCATTTTTCCCGTAAGGTTTGAAATGGTCTCAGCTTTTAAACGAGCATTTTCTTCAAATGTTATGCCTGTTTCTTCAACTTCTGGTAAATCTGGAAAATCATTTAAATCTTGAACCTTGTAACCTAATTGGCCAAATAATTCCGCAAATTCCTTGGTCTTTCCTTTATTATGGGTTGCTATCAGTATAGTATCATCCCACATCAGTTTATTGTCGTCTTGAAAGGCATCTGCCGAGATGCCAGATTTTGGTAAAAAGATATCGTACAGTTTGTCATCTTCAACAATTAAATGTGCACCTTGGAAATGTGTGACACGTAAATGACGGTGACATTCCTGGTTTATCATATCAAGTACAAATGCTACTAACTCTACATCTGATTCTTGGTCTTTTGTCACAATGACAACATCATAACCAAAGCTTTCCCAATTGTCTTCAATATCATTGGTATTAAACTGTGATAAACGACTTGATAAGCTGTCCAAGTCCTGACTTATGCCCTGACCTAATCTTTTGATGGTATTATAACCTTGCCATTTTCCGATAAACCAGTTTTTGTCATCTTTATACTCATAGATTTTTTCACTCATAAATCCGTATGCTCCACATCAATAGATTCTTCTAGCCATGCATTGGCAATTTCTTTAAAAGTATCGGTGCCAGCAGTGGTAAAAAAAAGATTGTCTGCTTTCTTTTCTTCACGACTAGCATTAATTTGAAAATAGTTCAATAGAACTGAGATATCTCGAATGCATTCTGCTCCACTATCAATCAAGGTAACCTGTGATCCCATCACATTTTGGATAATAGGGCGAAGCAAGGGATAGTGGGTGCATCCCAGTACTAAAGTATCTACTTTTCCAACAAGAGGCTCCAAGGTCTCATAAACAATCTTTTTAGCCACACTTGATTTTGTTTCATTAGACTCAACAATAGGAACAAATTTGGGACAAGCCAAACTCAAAACCTCAATTTGTGGGGCCAACAACTGAATTTTTTGGCGGTATATATCTGATTGAATTGTCATGGGTGTCCCAATGACTCCTACTTTTCCTGAGGTCGTTGACTTAATGGCTGCGCTAGAGCCTGGTAAAATAACACCCAAAACAGGTATAGAAAGAGCATTTTTGACTTCTTCCCAAGCAACTGCTGTCGCTGTATTACAAGCAAAAACGATCATCTTTACATTTTTGGTCAGTAAGAAATTAACAAGCTCCCAGGTAAATTCCCTGATTTGATCTGCAGGTCTTGGGCCATAAGGAGCTCTAGCAGAATCTCCCACGTACACGATAGATTCATGAGGCAGTTGTCTCATCAATTCTCGAACAACTGTTAAGCCCCCTACACCAGAATCAAGAAAACCAATCGGTCTATTGTCCATTTTTTCTACTTCCTAATTGACACTAAAAAACTCAGTTGGAAAAAGCCAACTGAGTTTTTCTTTGAACTCTGAACAGTTGACAACTCTACTCGAAATAAAAAGTTATAAAACTTTCTCATCAATGACTGTTCACTTCACCAAAATCCAATTTGGTTTTTATTTCCCTTTAGCTGCAGCAGCCTTAGATTGTTTGACAATATTGCGGTAAGTCTGTTGGATTTTAGCTTCACTTGGTTTTTGACCCATTTGACTCATCATTTCACGAATGGCTTCAGGTGTTAAACGTGGGTGTTCTCCGATTTCTTTTTCGATTTGTTTACGGGCAATAAAAACCCCTCCAAATAAGCCACCAATTAATGCAAGTACAATTAATAAAATCCAAATAGCTGTAGACATATAATAAAATTTCTCCTCGTTTTTTAGTCTACCTATTATACCAAATTTCATACTAATTGACAAACAACAATATCAATCAGACTCTCTTTTTATACTCATTAAAACTCAAAACCTCTGATAGTTGAAAAGTAATCTTCTGGGGTTTCTGCACGTCTAATCATTCTAACTTGTCCCGATTCCTCAAGCAACATTTCAGCAGAACGCAAGCGCCCATTATACTGATACCCCATTGAAAAGCCGTGTGCTCCCGTATCATGAATGACTAATAAGTCTCCAGGCCTCGCTTGAGGTAATTCACGGTCCTTGGCAAACTTATCATTATTTTCACAAAGCGAGCCTACCACATCTACCAGTTCAACTTCTCCATCTGGATTAGAAATATTTGTGATGTGATGATAAGAACCATACATTGCAGGTCTTAACAAATTGACTGCTGAAGCATCTACTCCGATATAATCTTTATAGGTTTTTTTGCGATGAAGAACTCGCGTTATCAAATGGCCGTGCGGAGCCAACATAAATCGTCCCAACTCAGTGTAAATACTGATGTGACCGAGATTATTTGGTACAAGAATTTCTTCAAATGCTTTTTTTACACCTAAACCAATTTGAGCAATATCATTTTCTTTTTGGTCTGGTAAATAATTGACACCAATTCCTCCAGATAAATTGATAAAACTTAGAGAGATATCAAGTTCTTCTTTTATTTGAACCGCTAATTGAAAAAGTTGACGAGCTAGTTGGGGGTAGTAATCATTGGTAACAGTATTAGAAGCAAGGAATGAATGAATGCCGAATTCCTTAACACCTTTAGCTTTTAGTTCTTTATAACCTTGAAACAGTTGTTCTTTAGTCATCCCAAATTTAGAATCTTGAGGATGATCCATGATATCTGTTCCTAAAGCAAAAACGCCACCTGGATTATAGCGCAAAGAAATTTTTTCAGGAAGACCACTCGTCTCTTCGAGGTAAGCAATCTGTTCATAGGCATCCAAATTAATTGTCGCACCAACTTCTTGAGCATATTGGTATTCACGCGCCGGGGTATTGTTGGAAGAAAACATAATATCTTTAAATCCCAATTCGTGACTCATCATTAATTCAACTTCTGTTGCACAATCAACACCACAGTTTTCTTCTTGTAATATTTTCAAGATGGCTGGGGTTGGTGTTGCTTTTACTGCAAAATATTCCTTAAAGCCCTTGTTCCAAGAAAAAGCCTTGTTCACCTCTCGAGCTTTTTGTCTAATTCCAGCTTCATCATATAGATGAAAGGGAGTTGGGTATTGTGACGTCATATCTTCTAGTTTTTCTTTGCTGATGAACGGTTTTTTCATGCTTTGTTTTTCCAATCTTCAAAATATTAGAAATAGTATAACACAATGCTTAAATGAAAGACAAGATAAAAAGCCAGTCTTCAAAAGTGAAGACTGACTTCCGTTCTTATTAATCATTTCTTCCAAAGATACGAAGTAAGCTAATAAATAAGTTGATAAAATCAAGATAGAGACTTAATGCCATCGCTACTGCCCAACCATCACCAACTTGACCATTATTTGCCTCATAGACACGTTTAATCATTTGGTTATCAGAAGCAATCAATCCTGAAAAAATGAGGACGGATATGATACTAATAATAAAACTCATCGTACCACTACCCATAAAAATATTGATGACACTAGCCAAAATAATACCAATCAAGGCAGCCATCATTGCTTTACGCATACCTGATAAATCTTTCTTTACACGGGCACCAATAAAGGCCATTGCAAAGAAGACCGCTGCTGAAGAGACAAAAGCTTCTAATACAGTTGTTCCAGTGTAAGCTGCAATGATAAAACTTAACGTAAAACCATTTAATGCAGAATAGATTAGGAATAATGGTAATGCCATTGGCGTATTACGCTGTGCTGCAGAGCTAGCTATAAAAACTAAAATCAATTCCACAGCCGCTGCACCATAATATACAAAGGGATGTTGTGAAATAATAGAGATTAAATTTTCTCTAAATGGGAACAACATGAGATAAGAGACAAAAGCTGACAAGCCAACTCCCATTCCCACTAAACTATATATTTTAGCAAAGAAACGATTCAATCCAGCATCGGTTTCAGTATAAATAACATTATCATTCATTATTGCAATCTCCTTTTAACGATTATGACTATTGAGGGTTTTCCTTCTAAACAAACGGCGATTTGCCCAACGGTTTCGCATTGGAGTTGCAGCTTCTTTCACAGCCCAATACTTATCGACCATTGTGACAATATAACTTTCCTTATATCTAGGAAAAGCAACCGTTGCTCCCCACATATGTTTCAAAATAATATCTTCTTCTCGCTTGTTAATATCTGTCAATTTTTTAGCATTACGTAAGGCTATTCTGGGATGAACCCATGCATGACTTTTTTTAAATTTGGTAACTCGCCAGTCGTAATAGAAGAAATCATGAAGCAAGCCTCCTCGTGCCGTACTTCTTTCATCCCAACCAAAACGTTTGGCCAGTTTATAACTTGTATATGCTACATTAATTGAATGTTCAAAGCGAGTTGAATGGTGATGTTGGACAATTGACTCTAATTTTTGAAATCTGGGGTGTTCAATCAATTGTCCAACGAGTTCCATAAATTCTTGGTCTTGATTATATTCCATAGATTTCACCTCGTAGGAACATTATAACATAATCCCTTAAATCAAGCTGAAAATAAGTATGCCTGCGGCTACGGCAACGTTTAAACTTTCTGCCTGACCAGGCATGTTAATATGGACCAGTTGATTGGCAAGCGCAGCCATCTCATCACTGATACCTCGCCCTTCATTCCCCATTACTAATACAAAAGAATCATTTTGAGGCAGAGCTTTATAATCAATAGAGTCCTTAGATAGGGTTGTTGCCAAAACTGGTACTCCATTAGACTGAATGGTTTGACAAAAGCTATAAACATCTGTTCGCCAAACTGGAAGGTGAAAATGACTCCCTTGCATAGACCTTAGGGTTTTTTGATTGTAAAGATCAACTGTTTTTTCTGATAAAATGACCCCATCAAAACAGGCTGCATCTGCCGTTCGAATCATCGTTCCTAAATTTCCAGGATCTTGCACATCTTCTAGCAAAAGATACTTCCCTTTTTGGCTAAGTGGCAGCGGAGAATCCGGCATAGCAATTTCAGCTACAATGCCTTGCGGACTTGGAGATTCTGTTAATTCTTTCAGAACCTCTGGTGTCACAATATAGATAGGGCATTCACTATTTTTAAAGTTTTCAAGTTCTTCTGTTAGAAAGACTGATAAAATAGGCTGTTTTGATTTTTGTGCTTCTTCAAAGAGATGCCACCCCTCAATCAAATAGGAGTTTTTACGATGTTTTTTTTGAAGAAGCTTCTTTGTTTTTTTAATTATTGGATTGGCTTTAGAACTTATTATCATGCTTTCATTATACCATAGATTTCACTGACTCTAAGTAATGGGTACAAAGAATCTAGAGGATAGAACTATGGTATAATAGAACAAAAAGGAGGCCCCTATGAAAAAAGTACGCATAATTGTATCAGGAAAAGTGCAGGGCGTAGGCTTTCGTTATTCCACTTATGCTTTGGCCTTAGAAATTGGTAATATCTATGGTAGAGTATGGAACAATGATGATGGTACTGTAGAAATATTAGCCCAATCACAGAACTCCGATAAGATGGCTAAGTTTATTCAAGAAATTCGTAAAGGACCGTCAAAATGGGCCAAAGTAACCTATGTTGACGTTAAAATGGATAACTTCAAAGACTTTCATGACTTTAAAATGTCCAATTAAAAATCAGCCTACGGAAGTATTGTTAAATTGAAGAAAAAAAAGTAAAATAGATAAGTATATTAAAATGTAAAAGGATTATAACATTGAAAATTAAATTAAATCGTATTCTCTTTTCGGGTCTAGCACTCTCTATTCTGTTTACCTTAACAGGGTGTGTTGGCCGTGATGCGCATGGCAATCCAAAAGGGATTATTTGGGACTTACTTGGCAAACCAATGTCTTATTTTATCAACTATTTTGCTAATAATGTTGGTCTAGGTTTTGGACTTGCGATTATTATTGTAACCATTATTGTGCGAACATTGATTTTACCGCTTGGCTTATACCAATCTTGGAAAGCAAGTTACCAATCTGAAAAAATGGCATTTTTAAAACCTATCTTTGATCCCATTAATCAAAAGATGAAAAATGCTACAACTCAAGAAGAAAAGTTAGCCGCTCAAACAGAATTAATGGCTGCACAGCGTGAAAATGGTATCAATATGCTAGGTGGTATGGGATGTCTTCCTTTATTGATTCAAATGCCTTTCTTCTCTGCCATGTACTTTGCCGCTCTACACACTAAAGGTATTTCTACAAGTACTTTCATGGGAATTGATTTAGGAAGTCGCAGCCTTGTTTTAACTGGAATTATTGCAGTTCTCTACTATTTCCAATCATGGTTGTCTATGCAAGCTGTAGCAGAAGAACAACGTGCGCAAATGAAAACCATGATGTATACCATGCCAATTATGATGATTTTTATGACGCTAAGTTTACCTGCGGGCGTAGGACTATATTGGTTGGTCGGTGGTTTCTTCAGTATTATTCAACAATTAATTACAACCTATGTTTTAAAACCAAAACTTCGTCAACAAATTGAAGAAGAATTTAAAAACAATCCACCAAAAGCATCTAAAGCAGGATCAACTCGAAAAGATGTTACACCTTCAAAGAATCAAGCTATTTCTACAAAAGCGAATACGAATCGAAAAAATCGTAACGCCGGAAAACAAAAAAATCGCTAGGTTATGCCTATGATAAAGACCTCCCAAAATATTTTGGGAGGTCTTTTTGACAATAAAAAAGCGCTGTTTGCCAGCAACCTCTTTATTTTGTTTTTTCAACACTAATGATTTCTACTTGATAAGTAGTAGCCGGTGAAACAATATCAGCGATATCTCCTTTTTTCTTGCCGATTAAGGCTTGAGCAATAGGGCTTTCGTTTGAAATTTTTCCTGAAAAGATATCTGCACCAGCAGAACCAACAATGTGATAGGTATCCTTATCAGTTGTTCCAACTTCTTGTACAACTACTGTTTTCCCAATTGCAACTTCATCTTTTGCAACGGCATCACTATCAATAATTTCAGCAAAGCGAATTTGAGTCTCTAATGTCGAAATTTGACCTTCAACGAATGCTTGCTCATCTTTTGCTGCATCATATTCTGAGTTCTCAGATAAATCTCCATATGATCGAGCAATCTTAATACGTTCTACCACTTCAGGGCGACGGACTAATTTTAATTCCTCTAATTCTTTTTCCAATTGTTCTTTTTCAGCTTTTGTCATTGGGTAGGTTTTTTCAGCCATTTTTGTTCTCTCTTTTCTCTTATTTGATTTCAGAAATACAAACATGATGCAGTTGCACCATGTTTGTTTTACTGAATTTGACTATTGACATATTTTTCAACATTCTTTGAATGTTCCTCGTAAGTCTTGGCATAGAAGACTTCTCCAGTTTTTACATTTGCTACAAAGTATAAATAGTCAGTATTAGTAGGTTTAATGGTAGCATCAATTGCTGACAGCCCTGGACTAGCAACTGGACCAGGCATTAAACCAGTATTAGTATAGATATTATAGGGGGATTTAATTGTGGTGTCAATAGAAGCGTCTTCTGCAAGTGTTGTCTTATCTCCAAGCTTATTCATTGCATACAAGATAGCAATATTAGATTGAAGAGCCATACCATTGTTCAAACGATTGTAAAAGACACTCGCAATATCTCGTCGATCGCCATCTGTTGAACCTTCTTTTTCCACTAATGAAGCTAAGGTCAAAACGTCATTGACAGTTTTTCCACTAGTTGCAATTGATTCATAGTAAGGTGACAAGGTTGCATCAGTCGTCGCCAACATCTCATCAATTAAATCTTTCATCCTTGTTTCCTTATAATAGTTATAAGTCGCCGGGAAAAGATAGCCTTCTAATTGATAAATTGCTTCTGATTTTGAAGGTATGCTTGATAAGAGACGAGGGTATTTTTTAACCATCTCTTTAATAAAAGCTTCATCTTGAACCGTATCTAAGAATTCTTTTGCACTAAATGGGGTCTTATCTTTAGTTGTTTTCGTATTAACATTGTTTGAGATAGCAACACTCATTTGCTTTATTGTTGATCCCTCAGTAATTAATATCTTACCTAGTGCTGGTTTGGTCGGTTTATCCGTCCCACCTTTTTGTAATGTTTTAGCAATATCCTCTAAAGACATGCTCTTTTGGAAGTTATAGTAACCACTTTGGAAGTTACCATAATTCTTAAATTTTGTGAAAAAATTAAAAACGGTACCACTTTTAATGAGGCCTTTTTCTTCTAAGAGTTGACCAATTAATTTATTCCCAGATCCCATTGGAACTTCAACTTGAACATATTTATCATCTTTTTTATCTACTGGATTAACAGCATTATAAACAAAAAGAGTTGCCAAGAGACCACCAAGAATAATCAAAATGAGAATAGATGATATCAGCATCATCGAAATCTTTTTTGCCACTCGGTCTGCTCTATGACGTTTTGAAGATTGTGCTCTCAGCAAAGGATTTTCTGAACCCTGATTCTCTTTATTAGTCACTCTGTCATGATCAACATCACCTTCAGATTGATTAGAGTCATTTTGTTCCATTTCTTCACCATGCTGAACCTCTTCCAGATTTCCCAACTGGGATTGGTCCAAGATTGTTATGGGTGTGAAGGGAATCGTTTCAGAAAAATCTTTTTCTTCAAGAGAGTCACCTCTCCTATTTTTGTCAATAGGATTAGAATAAGTATCAGAGATCGTCTTGTCCTTTGCATTACTGGCATCTGAAGTATCACTTGTTGGAATATCTGACTCAGGTTGCTTATCTTTATCAACCTCTTCTGATCTTGTCTCATTCACAAGCTTTTCCTGATTATCATCATATACTTGCGCTTGACGTGATTTCAAATCCTCTTCTTGATATTCTCTATACAACTCAAGTGTACGCTTAGCTGCCTCTTGAGCTTCTTTTTCTTTGATACGAAGTTCTTCTTCTTCTAATCCTTGCTTTAATAGTTCTTCTTTTTCTTTTCGAATTTGATTAGCTTTTTCTAACTCAGCTAAAATGTGCTCTTTAAAGCTCATCGTTTTTTGAGTTTTCTGCCCATCGTCCTTTACATCGGTCAAAGCAACTCCTCCTAAACATAATCAATCGCAATTATAACCCAAATACCTTCTAAAAGCAATTAATTCTTATATTTGTTACTCATTTTTAATAAAGCTTTCTCATTCAGATGACAAGAGCTGAGGGTTTTTCCAAACCATGTCATACCAGACGCTACCACCATGTTCTGATTCAGACAAACCATAATTCTCAAATCCATTCATTTCATAGTATGCAATGAGATAATCATGACAAGTCAAAACGATTCCTTGACGCTCTTGTAAAATGACTAAATCTTTTAAAGCTGCTATTAAGGCTGTTCCGATACCTTGCTTTTGGTAAGCTTGATCAATAGACAAGCTAGTCACAGCAACAAAACCACCTGTTTCAGGGTTTTGACAAGCACCATGAAAAAGGGAATCCACTAATTTCGGCTCTTTAACAACAGGTCCCTCAATGTAACCAACTACTCTTTGATCTAGTTCCGCAACTAGAAATGTGTCTGGAATGACACGTGTTCTTTCTTCAATAACTGTAGCAGTCGCAGCTTCAGATTCAGAAAAATTGCTACTTTCAATAGCAAAAACAGTCCGCCAGTCTTCTTCTCTGACATGTCTAATTTGCATCGTTATTCCTCTTTACTAGAAAACCTGCCATTGGCAGGATTTCTTTATTGATTGTTATGTGTTAAATTAGCTAAGAGTTCTTCAAATGAGCGTTCATACAATTGAATATCTCCAGCTCCCATAAAGACATAAACAGCATTATCATGATCTAAGAGAGGTGAAACATTTTCAACAGTTACCACTTTAGATGGTTTGATGATTTTAGCCGCTAAATCTTCGACTTTTACCTCACCTTTATCAACTTCACGCGCAGAGCCATAGATTTGAGCTAGATAGACACTGTCAGCTTCATTCAAGGCTTGGGCAAAATCATCCAGCAAAGCGATTGTCCGCGTAAACGTATGTGGTTGGAAAATGGCCACAATTTCTTTACTTGGGTATTTTTGTCTTGCTGCGTCTATCGTCGCAACAATTTCTGTTGGATGATGGGCAAAGTCATCAATAATAATGGTTTCATTAATTATTTTTTCTGTAAAACGACGTTTAACTCCTGAAAAGGTTAACATGTGTTTGGCAACTAAATCCATGTCAATGCCAGCGATATAAAGATTGGCAATTACAGCTGTCGCATTTAAAATGTTATGTTTACCATAGGCAGGAACGTGGAATGATCCAATAACATTATCCTTATGTTTGACTTTGAAATCTGAACCATTGGTTGTTCTTGTAATATCGTAGGCTACAAAATCATTATAGTCTTCAAATCCATAATAATAGATAGGAGCGTTTGCACTTATTTTCTTAAGTTCCTCATCTTCACCATAAACAAATAAAGCTTTCTTGACTTGTTTTGCATAATCGTTAAAGGCAGAGAATACATCATCAATCCCAGTAAAATAATCTGGATGGTCAAAATCAATATTTGTAATGATAGAATACTCTGGGTGATATGGCATAAAATGTCTTTCATACTCATCAGATTCAAAAACAAAATATTGTGCATTTGCTGATCCACGGCCAGTACCATCACCAATTAGAAATGAAGTATCTGTAATATTTTTTAAGACATGAGAAAGCAGACCTGTTGTTGACGTCTTCCCGTGTGCTCCAGCAACTCCAAAACTGATAAATTGTTTCATGAAATCCCCTAAGAATTCATGGTATCTTTTGAATGGAATGTGATTATCAATAGCATATGCAAGCTCTTCATTATTGTCTTTTCGGAAAGCATTTCCTGCAATTAATTCCATTTCCTCCGATATATTATCCTTGTTAAATGGTTTAATCTCAATCCCTGCTTTTTCAAGTCCACGTTGCGTAAAATAGTATTTTTCAACATCACTTCCCTGAACTTTATGGCCCATTTGGTGTAACATCAGTGCCAAAGCACTCATTCCTGACCCTTTAATCCCAATAAAATGATAGGTTTTTGACGACATTCTAACTCCTTGTAAATTTAGTACCAAAAACTTGTTTTAATTAACGCCATCTAATCGGGTCAAATTCAGTTCTTGTGCTATACTTTTTTCTCTTTGTATTCTGGTTTCTTGACTATTATATATTTGACTTCGTTTCAAAAAATCATAATTATTTTTAGCTTGTTTCTTATCAGCAGCAGTATTTGGTTCTGGCTGTTGCTTTGGAAGCTCTGCCAAGATATAAGAATCTTGACCTAATTTTTGTGTTAATCGGCTCCATTTATTTTCAGGACGAAGTCTTGTCCTCTGTTCAGCTGGATTCTCCACTTTTGACTTTTGAAATGATTGCTTAGGATTATAAGATAGCTCTTTAGATAAATAAGCTTGGCGTTTTTCTTTTAAATCTTGACGTGCTTTTTTTCTTGCTTCTTCAGCGTAGCTTCGCCCTGCATCAATAACAGCTTGACGACCATTATTAAATGAGTCCGCTTGTAGTTGTGATGTTGGTTGATAGTCTCTAGTCACATCATTATAGTCTTTGTCTTGATAAAAGCCGTGAATATTTGAAATAAGATCTTCATTTTCATAAAGATTCATTTGACGTCCACTTTCAATCACTGGCATATCATCAGCAACAAGTGGAAATTGATTTTTCACCATAATTGATCCAACCTTCCTATAGCATTCCCTATTATAAACTAAATACTATTATTTTTCAAAATATTCCCTTAAAAATTGGCATCTGAAAAGGTTTTTAGAATATTTATGATAAAATTCGTTATTTTTGTAATTTTTAATTAACTTTAGTTTAAGTTTATTAGATTATTATATCTCTAAAAATAAATATTTGGAGGCATAACTTTTGCAAAAACTAAAATACTTACAAATAGTAGATGTCATTATTTTAACTATTATTTTATTCGGACAAGCAATTTATTCATCTACTTTATCCTTTTTAAATACTAAAGGTTTAGGTGATTCAACTTTAACTTATACTAGCAGTCTTCAAAATTTTCAAATGATTATTTTTCAAGGAATTTTAATTCTAATTGCTCTCACTTATCTTTACTTTAGAAGATTTGATTTTAGACAGTGGCAGTGTCAGTTTTCTCTACAATCAACTGCAATAGCTTTATTCCTATTTCTGACTTTAGCTATAATGATGGACCTCTTATTTTTTATTCTGGATGAAAATTTCCGAAATGCCCTTTTTTATTATCCCTGGAATTTCTCTGAGGGGGTTAAGCACATTATTCTCCAATTTAAAAACTTTCCTTTAATACTTTATGCTGTATTAAATGGTGTTTATGAAGAATTATTTTTTATTGGTATCTGTAATTATATTATCCCAAAGGCAAAAAAGCTCATTTTTGTTCTTTCGTTAATCATCAGAATCTCTTTTCATACCTACCAAGGGCTCTTATCAGCAATTGGAATTGGTCTTTTTCTCGGAATAACCTACTTTTGGTTTTATAATAATAAATCCAAAAATCTCTATCCTATATTTCTATCACATACAATCGCTGATATATTAGGTTTAAGCATAGTTCGTTATTTTATAATAGCTGTTTAATCGGAGGATTTATGAAAAACAAATGTATTTTTTTCACACTTGTGATTCTCTCAACCTATAGGATTTTTCAAGAATTGCTAATATTGCTACAGCTCAACTTAGATAAAGGAGGGCTTCAAACTTTATTTACAGCAATTGGAATATTACTCATTTCTTATATTCTGCCTCTCTCTTTCATGAGCATTCTATTTCTTTACAAGAAAAAGATTTCTCTAATTTGGTTTTTTATGTCACTATTCTTTGGTATTTTTGTCATTGGACAAATTTCTGGTTGGATTAATATCAATGTCACTAATCTTTTAAATCAGCTTTTCCCACATTCAGATTTCATCAAGAACTGGACACCAAGTATTTCGCCACCATTATTTGAAGAAGTCCTAAAATTCTTACTTGCAATCATTATCATACTTCTTGCAAAAATTCATAATATTTGGCATTGTCTAATTATTGGACTAGCTGTTGGACTCGGTTTTCAAATCTCCGAAGATTATACCTATTTGATTGCAGCAATAGTTGACAAACAATCTCCAATAACTGAAGCATTTTCCAGAGTTGAATTCGGACTTGCTACTCATTGGTTGATGACCAGTTTGATGATTGGAAGTTACTTTTTGAAACAGCAGTCCAAAGCTCAAAAATGGGCTATTAATCTTTTTATCCTTTGTCCTATCTTCCTTCATATTGCATGGAACAGTCCATATACTGATCATAGTATTTTAGTTAAAATGGTGCTATTTATGTTTTCTTGGATAATATACATTACCTTACTATTTAAAATCCATCAGGCTAATCCCATTTTTTCCAGAGTAAAATAGACTCTTTTTTAAAAAAAGAATAACATCTTAGAGTAAATGCTAAGATGTTATTCTTTACTATATTTACGAGATTCCCAATATCTCTTTTATATCCTCAACAGTTAAGTGAGCTCTACTTTCATCACCATCTAAAACAGTTGTGACTAAGTTACGTTTTGTTTCTTGTAAGGCAAGGATCTTTTCTTCAATAGTTCCTCGCGTAATGAGACGATAGACTTCGACATTGTCATCTTGCCCAATGCGATGAGCACGGCTGATGGCCTGCATTTCTACAGCTGGATTCCACCATAAATCAATCAGAACAACAGTATCCGCCCCCGTTAAATTTAGTCCAACACCTCCAGCTTTTAGAGAAATCAAAAAAGCATCTTTCGAGCCATTATTGAAAGCTCTTGTCATTTCCTGTCTTTCATTTGCAGGAGTTGAACCCGTTATTTTGTAGGAATTCAATCCCATCTCTTCTAATTCCTTTTCAGCAATTTCTAGCATGCCTTTAAATTGTGAAAATATCAATGCTCTATGACCATTTTCTTTAACTTGTAGTAATAGTGTCCTTAAGCTTTCTAATTTGCCAGAATCACCATCATATTCCGTAAAAAGACTAGGGGTATCACAAATTTGACGTAAACGTGTTATCCCTGATAATATTTCAATTTTTTGTCTATTAATATCAGCATCTGAGGCATTTTTAATGCGATCTTGCATGTGACGCAATTGTGCCAAATAAATCGCCTTTTGATCATCAGACATTTCATTGGTATAAGTGATTTCAATTAAATCAGGTAATTCCGGTAAAACATCTTCTTTTTTCCGACGTAAAACAAATGGACGAACCCGTTTTGACACTTCTTTTGCCTTCATTTTTTGAAAGTCTTTTTTTGAAGGTAAAAGACCTGGTAATACAATTTGGAAAATGGACCAAATTTCTAATAATTTATTTTCAATTGGCGTCCCAGAAAGTGCAAAACAATTTTTAACATTAAAATGTCTTAAACTTTGGGCAATTTTAGTTTGTGCATTTTTAATTACCTGAGCTTCATCTAAAATCAAATAGTCAAAAGTATCATCTTGATAACGGTCGAAATCTTGCCTAAAAGAGGCATAACTGGTTATCGTAATTTGATGATTTTCAGAAATAACTTGATCACGATATTGCTTTAAGCCATAAGCCACTGCAACGTCTGATTGTGGTAAAAATTTTTCAAATTCATCCAACCAATTATACAAAAGACTGGACGGCGTCAAAATAAGGACTTTTGTTTCCGAAGTCATTTTCGTTGCCAAAAAAGTAATGGTCTGCAACGTTTTACCTAATCCCATATCATCTGCTAGGATACCTCCAAAACCATATTTATCCAACGTTGACATCCATTTAATACCATGAATTTGGTAATCCCTAAGGGTAGCATTAACTGACAGCTTTGGTAGGTCAAAATTCTCTGGATGGGTCAAATCCATCACAAGTTCCGCAATTTCTTGGGTCAATTGAACATTTTCCATGCCATTAAACATTTGCGTCACCTGGAGAGCAGCAATACCATCTACTTGTATATGGCCATTTGATCCTTGTTTGGCCCGCAATTCTTGCAACGATTTACTAATTTTTTGAGTATTATCATCAAAGATAACTAATTGACCTTTTTCACTAACGAAATACGGTTTATTGGATAAAAGTGCCCTCATCGCTTGATCAATATCACTTTCAAATACACTTGAAAAATCAAAAGAAATATCTAAAAGGCTCCCCATTTTATCAACTATTATCTGAGGGGATTGGGTAAATCTTAAAGCTTCCAATTGTTCTGTTATTGTGACCTTACCCAAGGTTTCAAAATGAGGCAATGTTTGCATGAAAAAATCAAAAAGATCATGGGCATCATGAAACTCATAGCGGGAAATAAAATGACCTCTAAAACCAAACTGTTTCAAGGAACGATAAATTTTCTCTTCTTTTTTGTAGTTGCTAGCAAATGGCAACTGATCCAAATCTGCTTTACCCCTAACTTGGATAGTTCCAAAATCAAAGATTAACTGCAACTGTATCGTTTTTGCATCTTCTAAGGAAAACTGAAAGGTGACATCAAAATCTCTAATATCAAAACTTTTTGGTGCCGTAACAGTCCCTAACTCCTTAAAATCAAGTAAACTTGCTGCCAACTTTGCCTGATCATCTAAGTCAAAATGGACATGTTTTGTCAAATCGGCTTGAATCGGTAAACTCCTAATCGCGGCTACCATTTTCCGTTGTTTTAAATCAAGGTGATAAAAGGTATCCTGAAATAAGATATATTCATTATCAAACAAAAATTGCATCGCTTTTTCTTTAATCTGCAATTCAATGGATTTTCGATGAACTTCTACATGGAAACAAAATAAATCGAATTGATTATCTAAAGGTCTTACCCAAACGTGTGAGTAAGTTTTTTGTGGCCCTTCAAATGAAAAATCTTCTAAGTCTGTTAGCAAGCGGATGCCTTCTTCAAAAAAACCGCAGGGCAAATAAAGATTTCTTGCATGATTGGGGAATAAGAGACTATTTTCAGTTTTTTCAAAATTTGGTGCAAGACGCCATAAAAATTGGATGAGTTCCTGACTTACTATATCAAATTGAATTAATGACAGAGGTTCATAGTAATTTTTTCCAATCTGATAATAGCCCTCTTTCTCCACAATTGATAAAAAGCCTCTAATATCACGGATTACATAAGTTCTTTGATCAGGTAGACGCTTGATTTTTAAACTCCACCAAAAATCTGATGAAAAGGGGCTCCTACTACCAACTGCTGAAAGTTTATAGGAAATTGTATCATCCTCATTCATCTTTAAAGAGTCTAGAAATAAACTTCCAAAGGATGTCATTTTGTCTACTTCATCTTTTTCTTTATTTTGGTCAGTTAACCGTGTCAATAGGGTTTTACCTTCTTGACTATTTTTCATAAAATGTTCTAATGCCGCAATATGTTGACAATATTTTTTAGTTTCAAAAAAAGAACACTGACATGAAATCATACTGTCCTCAATACCATAGCTGACTTGGTAAGAATCAACTTGGGCACTAATCAAACCCTTTTTTTCATGATTAATGGAGACAAGACCTTTATCAAAAAGGTCAATTCCTTGATTTCTGATACGTCCTGGAATTAATCTAGCCATACTTCTCCTACCTTTTCCTTATCCCTCAATTATAACAAATTTAGAAGAGGAATACTCTAAAAAATCTTATTTTTACAAAAGGTTTACATCAAAAAAGAGGCCGAGAAAAACTCAAACCTCAATGGCAAAAGCAGTTTAATTAAGCTACCTTATTTGCGTTTCCGTGCAATCAAATGAATTGGTGTTCCTTCAAAGGTAAAAGCTGCACGAATCTGATTTTCTAAGAAACGAAGGTATGAAAAGTGCATCAATTCTTCCTCATTTACAAAAATAACAAATGTCGGCGGTTTAACGGATACTTGGGTAGCATAGAAAATTTTAAGACGTTTGCCTTTATCAGTTGGCGTCGGATTAATAGCGATAGCATCCATAATAACGTCATTAAGTACAGCAGATGGGATACGTTTATTCTGAGACTCACTAATTTTTTTAATCAATTCTGGTAATTTATTCAGACGTTGTTTGGTAAGTGCCGATACAAAAATAATCGGTGCATATGATAGAAATTGGAATTGGTCGCGAATATCAGCTTCCCATTTTGCCACAGTATGATTGTCTTTTTCAAGTAAATCCCATTTGTTTACGACAATAATCATCCCTTTTCCGGCTTCATGAGCAAAGCCTGCAATACGCTTATCGTATTCCCGAATCCCCTCTTCCGCATTAATGACTAATAGAACAACATCCGAACGATCAATGGCTCTCATAGCACGCATAACTGAATACTTTTCAGTATTCTCATATACTTTACCAGATTTACGCATACCTGCTGTATCAATCATATTGTATTCTTGGCCATCTTGATCTGTAAAATGTGTATCTATAGCATCACGTGTCGTTCCAGCTACTGGACTAGCAATGACCCTTTCTTCACCAAGGATGGCATTTATCAAGCTTGATTTACCAACATTTGGACGTCCAATCAAACTGAAACGTATGGTATTATCATTAATTTCTTCTTCTTCAACTGGTAACTTTTCGATGATAGCATCTAATATATCACCAGTACCAATACCATGAACAGATGAAGCTGGGTAAGGATCTCCTAATCCAAGTGCATAAAAATCATAAATATCATTACGCATTTCTGGATTATCAACCTTATTAACCGCTAAAATAACAGGCTTATTCGTTCGGTAGAGCATTTTTGCTACATACTCGTCAGCATCCGTTACACCTTCTTTACCAGATACTACAAATACAATGACATCCGCTTCGTCCATAGCAATCTGTGCTTGATGCTTAATTTGCTCCATAAACGGTGCATCAACGTCATCAATACCACCAGTATCTATTATCGAAAACTTACGGTTAAGCCATTCTCCCGTCGCATAAATCCGGTCACGTGTTACACCTTCCACGTCTTCGACGATGGAAATGCGTTCTCCTGCAATTCTGTTAAATAGTGTGGACTTGCCAACATTTGGACGTCCAACAATGGCAACTGTAGGTAAAACCATGATTCTCCTTCTCTTTTCTCATTCAATGAATGACCTAAACATTTCTCATCAACGACGATTAACACCTTCTAAGTGAAACTCACGCGCCAAATAGCGAACACGTTCCATGACTCGCTTAGCTTGCCAAGTCTCGTCATTTCCTTTAATATTAGCCCATTTTCTTTCTAAATCACTTAAACTATAGTTAGAAGTGAAAAAGGTCGGTAATTCTTCTAACATTCTATATTGTAAAATAACTTGCAAGACTTCATCTCGCACCCAGGATGTGGCTTGTTCGGCACCAATATCATCTAAAATTAAAACTGGTACACTTTTAACAGCATCAATTTCTTCCTTGACAGATCCAGAAGAAATCGCATTTTTCACATCAATGGTAAATGTTGGAAAGTGCAAGAGTGTTGTTGAAACACCTTTTTTCTCGGACAACTCACGAGCCATTGCTGCCATCATATAGGATTTGCCAATACCCATATCGCCATATAAATAAAGTCCCTTTTGCCCTGCACTTGGATAATTTTCCACAAAATCTAAAATTTCTGACATGGCGCGCATACGACTGGCATTATTAATATCAAAATCTGACATCTTAATATGTCGATACGATTTAGGCAAGTTAACCAGATTAATCCGTTCGGAAATAGCAGCTTTCCTTTTAGCTTCGATCAATTCCTTGGTTTCAAGATATGAAACATCCGCATACCCCTCATTCATGACTAAAATCGGGGCATATCCCTTAGCAATGTATGCATTATCATTCGTTTGATATTTTTGTCTTTCAACTAAAAACTGATTAAACTTGGATAAACTGAGACGGATCTCATCTTGGGTCAAATGATGGCTTGAAATGAAGTCAGCGACCTCTGGATCTGACAGAATGTTTTCAATAAGCTGTTCGGAATTTCCTCGATTAGCTTGATGCAACTTACTGATGGTGTTTCCAATCTTTTCCATTTATTCACCGCCTTTACTTAAATTTTCTAATCGTTTTAGTGCTTCTTCTTTGAAACGGTCTAGCTCTGCTTGCTGCTCCGGACTTGTGGATTCTTTGTAATCCGGATTACTCCATGCCGGGACGTTGCTTTTAGTTACTTTCTTGGTGGAAGCTGTGCTTTGTAACTTACGTTCCTCAAAAGTTCGCATTTTTAAAATGGCATCTTCTGCTCGAGTAACTCTTTGATAAGAAAAATCATTTGCTATTTTTAAGAGGTAATTTTTCTGCAAGTTAGCTGACTTGGTTTTATTGAAGGTATAAAGAACCATGACATTGATAACTTCATCTAAAAAATTCATTTTTGCCAAAGAAATTAAGAGTTCTCTTTCATCTTTGGTCACCCTTGCATGTCTAGCATTTTTTATCTTTTCTAGAAAAATAAGAGCTGTATCATTCTTAGCTTCTTTAAGAATAATTTGCTCTGCAGCCGTAAACTGAGCAGTATCTACTGATATATGTTGGCTTTCTTGTTTTTTGACTAGAAGTCTTGACGGTGCTATTTTACCATTTATGGCCGTTTCTTTAGCCAATTGATAAAGATCAAACCAGGTCATTTTGTATTGTTCCATAAGGGAATATAATTGAACAATATCACTCTTTTCATCCTCAAACTGAAGGCCGTCCCTGATCATTAGATTTTTGAAACTATCCAGATCGAAGTGAATTTTTGGTACATAAGCTTTTGCCTTTGTCATTGCCTCACTTGTTGTGATTTTTGATCCAAAGACTTCCGAAAAAGATTTAGACATTTCACGGGCTTCATAAGGCACCGTCATCATCATGTCGCTAAGAGCTAATTCTCCAATTTCCTTTTCTAACAAGCTTTTATATACCGGATTTGACAAGAAAGTATCCTTGTCCAATGGAGGATTAATTTTTATTAAGTAATGATCTGAAAATTGATATAGAGATAATAAATCTAAAGCTGTCAATAAGGAAAGAGCTTCTTCTAACCGCGGCATTCCAAATTGCAAGTGATTTAAAACTTCTGTCAATTTATGACTTCTGCTGCCGTTATCAAAAAATTGCGTGAAGTAATGATAGAGTGCAAAAGCATCCCCACCAATAATAGGGAAATAAAGTTGTATGAGACTTCCTACATTTACTTGTACCTGATTATGTTTGATGTAATAAAAAGTATCAATGGGTTTCATCATCTATACTACTCTTCTTTTTTCCACGGACACGGTTAGTAATTTGTTGCAATAATGCTTCAATTTCGTCCACGTCCTTAAAACTTTTGTAGACACTAGCAAAACGAACATAGGTTATTTCATCTAACTCCGCCAATTCTTCCATGACCAGATTCCCAATAGCTGTGCTTGAGACCTCATTTTCGTAATTTGCACGAACTTTTTGCTCAATACGAGAGATCAAATTTTCGATATCAGTACTAGAAACTGGTCTTTTTTGTGCACTTTGAACGACACCATTTAAAATTTTATCTCTCGAGAACTGTTCACGAGTACCATCTTTTTTTACCACGAGTAATGGGAGTTCTTCAAGACGTTCAAAAGTCGTAAATCTTGTATGACATTTTTCACATTCTCGGCGACGTCTAATCGTATTTCCATCTTCGGCTTGACGACTATCAACAACACTTGATTTATTATAATTACATTTCGGACAACGCACGCAAACACCCCAATTCTATCAAATTAATCTAGTACTCTATTTTAACATAAAAAATCATATTTCAAAAGGATATATCCTTTCGAAATCAGCTGTTGTCAATCAAAAAGACCAGTTTGTTACAACTAGTCTTTTCCTTCTTTGTTATGACTCACAGTCACAGTTTTATTCAATCCCTTTTTGCTGAGCTAATGGGATGAAAATAATAAAAGTAGAACCTTGATTCAACTGACTTTCAACTTTCATGGATAGATGATAGCCTTCGACAATTTGTTGAAGAATGGATAAGCCAATTCCTAATCCAGCCTGAGTACTAGTTCTATTTCGTGATTTATCCGTTCGATAGAAACGTTCAAAGATATGCTTGATATCTTCTTCTGAGATGCCTTCACCTCGATCAGATACTTTCAATATAGCATATTGGTCATCACAGTCTAAATCAACTGAAATAACTTTTTCATTTCTTGAATACTTAATAGCATTATCGATTAAAATCATTAAAGCTTGTTCAAAATGATTTTTATAAATTCTAGCAAGCGTCTTGCTGTCCCTTGGTGTCCAGTTAAAGGTGAAGTCCTCTTTTAAGACTCTGAAATTACCAATAACCGTCTCAATAGAAGATTCCAATTGTGTGGTATCGTGTTGATGACCTTCAAAACTCCCCTGAACACGTATCATATCCAACATGTCATTTATCATAATAGCCATGCGGTCTGCTTCATGTGCGGTTGCCGAAAGACTCTCTTCTAAAATGTCATGATCATCTTTTCCCCACCTCTGAAGGAGACCAATATGACCTTTAATAATAGCAACTGGTGTTCTCAACTCATGACTGACATCACTAATAAATCGTGATTGTAAGGTCGTATAATTTTCCACCTTGTCTAACATGTTATCAAAAATGATAGACAACTCCTCAATCTCATCACCAGATTGTATATGAGCACGCAAGGCCAAGTTATTGGGATTTTTGGAAATATTTCTCATAACCTCATGTAGATTTTTAATCGGTTCTAAAAATTTTCGAGTTGAAAAATAAATGATGAGATAGGCTAAGCATGTGCCAAATAATTCCACAAAAATCAACCATAGCAGTAAGCGAGCCCGAATAACATAATAGTCTTCTAAATCTTGATAGATTTGCACATAACCTATTACTTTTTGCGTTTTCTTAGAATAAACTTTTTTGATGATTGAAAAGCCACGGTATTGATTTTCAACAGCATCAGTAAAGACTTTATTTAGTGGGCCTTCTAATTGATAAGAAAATTCTTCATCATCTGTTGTAAAAATCATCCGTTTCTCTACATTATAAATATAGATTTCTTGTTTTGCATCTAATATATTAGTTATATCTCTATGACTTCTAATAATATCAGAATCACCTGATGAGTCAATCTTTAAATTACTCTTATCATTTTTATATAAAACTTCTGCCAGGTTATCAAATGAAAAATTAGAGTCCACCTCCGAAAGACGAACTCTAACTAAATTAACGGTTTGTGTCAATGACTGCTTTTCTTTTTTGACTAAAAAATAGTCGGTTGAATAATAAGCAATCAGAGTAAAGGCAGAGAAAATACAGAAAAAGAGGACAAAGAATAAATTAGAAAGTCGTTTTGGAAGTGACCTTTTATACTTTTGTTTCTTCTGAATTTCTTTTTTCATTTTCTATTTCTCGCGAATTACGTATCCCATTCCACGAACTGTTTGAATGTATGACTCTCTTCCAGGCATGTCAATTTTTCCACGAAGGTAACGAATATAGACATCAACAACATTTGTTTCCACTGCTTCGTCATATTTCCAAACGTTTGATAATAATTCTTCACGTGTCATAACACGGTTCATATTTGACATAAGAATATTTAACAAATCATATTCACGTTTTGTTAATGAAATTTCATCATCACCACGGTTGACTGAACGATTTTGTGGATTTAAAACTAAATCACGATAGATTCCTTGATTGGGAGCTTTCTTCTCTGTTTCAATGTCTTGACGACGGAAAATCGCTCTGATACGTGCTAATAACTCTTCAATGGCAAATGGTTTAACAATATAATCATCCGCACCACGGTCTAAACCTGCCACGACATCCATGATAGAATCACGTGCAGTCATCATCATGATATAGGTTGTTTTCTCAGTCTGTAAGCGACGTGTCACTTCAAAACCATCCATTTCAGGTAACATTAAATCTAAAAGGATTAAATCAAAGTCTTTTTCAAGAGCCGTTTCTAAACCTTCACGCCCATTTACCTCGACTGTTACTTCATAACCTTCATGTTGTAATTCTAAAGATACAAATCTCGCAAGATTTTTCTCATCTTCAACGATTAAAATTTTCTTTGTCATATTTTTTCCTTATTCCCTTCAATTTTTATTTTTATATATGAAAGGTTCACACTTATTTTTTGTCCATAGACAGTCTTATCATCCGTTAGTTCGGGACAAAGATGTCTATCCATTAAATACTCTCAAACAAGCATGTCATAAACTAATCAGATACTGTATAGAGTATACCAAAGTAATAACTATATTTCAATTAAAAATTACAATTTTCTTAAATAGTCAGTTTTATTCATCAAACAATCCATTTAAACTTGCAAACGGGTTATTTTCTTTCGCCGTATCAGCTTTCATAGATTGGTATTGTTCCTCTGTTAATACAGTCCATTCCTTTCCCTTTGGCATGTCAACAGAATTTTCTTCCTCAGGGGCCAAAACTTGAAGCGGAATATCTAATAAAATGTTATCAATAACACTTTCTTCAATATCAATCGTCTCTCCAGATAAAATTAGGACGAGTTCTTCTTCAACGATATCCTTATTCTGAGTGACCTGACTCTCTTCAATAAATAACTCATTAATATCATTTTCTTGATAAAGAGTTACTGCTTTCATTGATCGACTTGATGGCATGGTTAGGGTGTAACTAAGATGATAGTTTAACAGAAATATTCCCTCTTCATAGCTTACAGTTCCAATTGCAAGGACGTCTTTGATATCAAGGATATCTTTGTTTCGTTCCAAAAGTTTATCTTTAATATCAAGCGATTCCTTAAAATGAACAGGCTCTTGTTTCTTTTTCAAGTCTGAAATAAAAATCATATTTTCTCCTAATAAAACTCTAATTTATTTTTACTATTATTTTTTCCTTTTGTCAACTTTTTTCTTTAAAAATAAACTGAATCTGGCTTTTTATTTTCTTAATAGGGTTAAACCAATTCCATTTCATTAAAAAAGTTAGAATATCGAATCGTTTACTGATAATTTAATTTAAACTAATCATAAAAAGAGGAGCTTAAGATTTCCTTAAACTCTCACATGTGACGTAATCGTTCAATTCGATCTGCGATTGGTGGATGAGTGCTAAACAGCGAAGAAAGGCTTTCCCTTTTTTGTGGCTCATTAATGTATAATGCTGAGCTAGCATCATCAACTGGATGTGACATCGGTTGGGATTGACTCAATTTTTCCAATGCTCTGATCATCCCCTCTGGATTTCTAGTGAGTTCAACTGAGCTAGCATCAGCTAGGTATTCACGTTGACGTGAAATAGCCAGTTGAACCATGCTTGCAATTAACGGAGCAAGAATCAAAGAGAGCAGTGAAAAAATTAAGAAGACAATACCCAGACTACTATTATCACGATCATTCTGACGTTGTCGTCCTCCTCCATACCACATCATTCTACTACCCATACTTGCAATTAACGTAATGGCACTTGCCAAAGCAACAGCTATTGTGGAAATACGGATATCATAATTTCGAATGTGACTGATCTCATGACCGATAACACCTTCTAATTCTTCACGATTCATCACTTGTAGAAGACCACTTGTTGCTGCAACTGCCGCATTTTCTGGACTTGAACCAGTTGCGAAGGCATTTAACGATGGGTCATCTATAATGTAAACTTTGGGCATAGGAATTTGTGCTACCATTGCCATATCTTCAACAATATGAAAAAAATCTGGTGCTTGATCAACTGTGATTTCACGAGCTTTATTCATTCCCATGACCACATTAGTAGATTGAAAAATCATGCTAAAAGCATAAATACTACCCAAAATAAGGGCAAGGACGATTCCAAACTGATAAGATTCAACTAATAGATAACCAGCTGCTGCTCCAATAGCTGTTAACAAGAAGAAAAATGCAAGGATTAAGAAAATGGTTTTTCGTTTATTTTGTGCAATTTGTTGATAAAGCATCTACTCCCTTTCTCCTCATCAGTCTTATGAATTTTTAAACATTAAAATCAACTTTAGGAACTGCTTTTTCTTCCTCTGGCGTTTGAAGAAATTCACTTGGTTTAAATCCAAAAATAGTTGCAACAATATTGCTAGGAAATGTTTCTAATTTCATATTATATTGAGACGTTGTAGTATTAAACAATTGACGGGAATAAGAAATTTTATTTTCCGTATTGGTTAATTCATCTTGAAGTTTCAAGAAGTTTGTATTGGCTTTTAGTTCAGGATAGTTTTCAGCAACGGCTATTAAACTAGCAACTTGCTTAGTGAGTTCATTTGACGCCTCCATAGTTGCAACCGGAGTTGCTGCATGGGTTACTTGTGAACGAAGTTCAGCAATCTTTTCAAAGGTTTTTTCTTCGTATGCGGCATAGCCCTTTACTGTTTCAATTAAATTAGGAATTAAATCATTTCTTCTTTTTAATTGTACATCAATTTGACTCCAAGCTTCTTTAGTATGCATTCGGCTTTTCACCAAGCTATTGTAATTGATCATTACCCAGACCGCTAACAGTCCTAATACGATTAAAATAATTAAAAACATTGGCATCTTTTTTCTCCTTTATGTCGTTTGTCTCAATTATAGCAATTTCTGCTGTAATAGCAACTATATACATCCCTATTATCTGATAAGAATGATTTTTTTATCCTGTCTTTTATGTTAAAATAGATTAAAATTAAAGATTGAGGCAGAAAATGACACCCGAAGTATTTTACAAAGCTCTTGAAGATTTTGATATTCATCTCAATGATTTTCAAAAGGAACAATTCGACATCTATTTTCAAACATTAGTCGAGTGGAATGACAAAATAAATTTGACAGCTATTACAGAAAAAAATGACGTCTATTTAAAACATTTTTATGATTCCATCGCGCCAATTTTACATGGCTATATCAAAAATGAACCTATCAAATTATTGGACATTGGGGCAGGGGCAGGTTTTCCTAGTATCCCGATGAAAATTATTTATCCACAATTAGATATCACCATTATTGATTCCCTAAACAAACGTATAACATTTTTAAAACAACTTTCAGAAGTCTTACACTTAGAAGGTGTTCACTTCTTTCACGGGAGGGCAGAAGATTTTGGGCAAGATATAAACTTCCGTGCTCAGTTTGATATTGTCACGGCTCGTGCAGTTGCTCGAATGCAGATTTTATCCGAATTAACCATTCCTTTTTTAAAACTCAATGGAAAATTATTAGCATTAAAAGCTCAAGCCGTCGATCAAGAATTAACCGACGCTCAAAATGCATTGAAACTTTTGTTCTCACAAGTTATTGAAAACAATCATTATCAGCTTCCAAATGGTGATTCTAGGTATATTACGATTGTTGAAAAGAAAAAAGAAACTCCTAGAAAATACCCACGTAAAGCTGGCACTCCTAACAAAAAACCATTATAACTGTTGTAAAGCTAAATTAAAGATATTGATTTAGCTTTTTTCATTCTTTTTTGATATGATGAAAGTGATACATTTTAGGAGGCATTATGTTTTTTTCATGGATTAGAACCTGGTCAATTACACGACGGCTTACCTTTAGTTTTGCCTTGGTGATTCTAATTGGAAGTATCTTGTTGTCACTTCCATTCTTTCAATACCAAAATGCTAGTGAGTCTGTCTATTTGGACCATTTGTTTAATGTTGTCTCAATGGTTTGTGTAACCGGACTTTCAGTAATCCCTATCTCTGAAGTATACAACGGTTTTGGTCAGATGGTTGCTATTATTTTAATGCAAATTGGTGGACTGGGATTAGTTACCTTGATTGCTTTTAGTACTTTTGCATTGCAAAAGAAAATGGATTTGTCCGGCCATTCCTTATTACAATCCGCCCTCAATAGAAATGATAGTACAAATCTCAAACATTACCTTTTCTTTGCTTATAAGGTAACATTTGCTATTGAAAGCATTGCATTTCTGGTCATCTTGACAGATTTTATTCCTCGATTTGGGTTAAAGAATGGTATCTTCAATAGCCTCTTCTTAGCTGTGTCTGCCTTTTGTAATGCTGGTTTTGATAACTTTGGTTCCAACAGCTTGACGGATTTTGTCGTCAACCCTACCATCAATTTTGTCGTTGCATTACTCATTATTTTTGGTGGTATTGGTTTTGCAGTATGGTATGACCTCTCTAATAATTTAAAACGTTATTTTTATGATAAACCAAAATGTCATGGCCTCTTTTATCAAAAGTTGTCCAATCAAACACGTCTGATTTTACAAACAACACTTATTATATTAATTACAGGTACCTTAATCACTTGGTTTTTGGAAAAAGATAATCCTAATACCATTGCAAACTATAATCTATGGCAACAATTGATGGTTAGTTTTTTCCAAACAGTCACCATGCGTACCGCAGGTTTTGCTACCCTTTCCTATACTGACACTTTAGCCCCAACCAACTTCTTATACATGATTCAAATGATTATTGGAGGAGCTCCAGGGGGTACAGCAGGTGGGGTTAAAGTGACGACAGTTGCGATTGTCTTTTTACTGTTAAAATCTGAATTAAAAGCACAATCTCAAGTAACCTTTCATCATCGGATGATTGCAAGTAAAACCGTCAAACAAACCATGTCAGTCTTAATATTCTTCTTCACAATACTCACCATAGGTTATATTCTTCTGTTAGCCGTTGAACCTTACATTGATCCTGTCGCCTTATTATTTGAAGCCATCTCTGCTATTGACACTGTCGGCGTCACAATGAATGTAACTCCAAAATTATCAACTCCAGGTAGGATTATCATTATGTTACTGATGTTTATTGGACGAGTTGGTCCTATTACATTCTTATTGAGTTTAATTGCACGAAAAGAAAAAACGATACGATATGCAACAACTGATATATTAGTAGGATAAGGAGATAAAAATGAAACGAAAAACAATTGCTGTTCTAGGACTTGGTATTTTTGGTCGAACAGTTGCTAAGCAATTGAGTCAGTTTGATCAAGATGTAATTGCCATTGATACCAATGAACATTATGTAGACGAAATAGGTGACTTTGTTACTAAGGCCGCTGTCGGGGATATGACTGATAAAGATTTTTTATTAGCTATTGGTATTGACCAGTGTGATATTGTTGTGATTGCTACTGGGAATAATCTGGAATCCTCAGTTCTAGCCATCATGCATTGTAAAAAATTAAAAGTCCCAGTTATTATTGCCAAAGCTAAAAATAAAACTTTTGAAGAGGTCCTCTATGGTATTGGAGCCACAAAAGTTATCACACCAGAAAGAGATTCTGGTAAACGCGTTGCCTCCAATATTTTAAAACGTCATATCGAAAGTATCATTTATTTAGAACATGGTATTTCCCTTATTAATTTTGAAATTCCCAAATCTTGGGTTGGAAAGTCTCTTACAGAACTTGACATTAGGCAAAAATACGAGTTAAATATCATCGGTACTCGTCTTGAAAAAGACGGTAATTTAAATCCAAATGTTAACCCAATAGAACCTTTAAAAGAACATACTATTTTAGCAGCTATTGCTAATGATCACACCTTTGAAAAATTTGATTATTTAGGTTATTTAAAATAAGATTCAAGATCTTGAATCTTATTTTTTTTGCCTCAAATGCTTTATCAATTTTTAAGATAACTGATTATTTTGACAACAAGAAATTAGCCTGATTTATCAATACTTGACGAATATAGACTCTTTCGATATAATAGCAAATGTCGTTTTTTCTAAATTAGTTGGTTGAATTGTTAGAAAATTCAAAACAAACAATACTAGAAAGAGTCTTATGAAACAACATAAAATATATATTATGATTGGATTTATGCTTTTTGCACTTTTTTTTGGAGCTGCAAACTTGATTTATCCTGCTTTTCTCGGTTTATACTCTGGGAAAAATCTTATTTGGTCAATCCTAGGTTTCTGCTTAACAGGAGTTTCATTGCCCTTACTTGGTGTCATCGCTATTTCAAAATCTGGTTCTGAAGATGTCAAAAGTCTTTCCGCTCCAATTTCAAAATGGTTCGCAATTGTATATTCTTCACTATTATATTTATCAATTGGTCCTTTTTTTGCCATACCAAGAACTGGAGCTACTTCCTTTTCGGTTGGTATCGCACCCATTTTTGGGGATAACATTATCATCAAATGTCTCTATGCCATGCTCTTTTTTGGTCTATCTTATTATCTGGCTATTCGTCCAAGTCGTTTAGCTGAAAACATTGGGAAATTTTTAACACCTACGCTTCTCATCGTTATTGCTATTTTGATTATCTCATCCTTTTTACATCCGGCAGGATCCTATGGCACTAGCATCAATGTGGATTCAGGAATTAATAATGCTTTTAAAGATTTTCCTTTTATGGCTGGATTAATCCAAGGTTATGGAACAATGGATGCTTTAGCTTCCTTAGTTTTTTCCATTATTGTCATAGATGCTGTTAAACAATTTGGAGCAAGGTCAGATAGAGAAGTTACACAAATGACTCTCATTTCTGGTCTGATTGCTATTGGGCTTTTAGCATTTGTCTACATTTTTATTGGCCGTATTGGTGCAACTTCACAAAACCTCTTTTCTTTTTCAGATGGTCATTTTACATTACATCACCGCCCTGTCAATGGAGGACAAATTTTAAGCCATGCAGCTCACTTTTATTTAGGCAGATTGGGGCAAACCTGTTTAGCCATTATCATTTTTCTAGCCTGTTTAACCACTTCCACTGGGCTTATCTCATCAAGTGCTGAGTTTTTCCACAAACTTCTACCTAAAGTTTCCTATTTTGTCTGGGCAAGTCTCTTTACACTTGTTTCAACCTTCTTTTATTTTGGTGGTTTAAATGAAATTATTAAATGGTCTGCACCAGTTCTTTACCTTTTATATCCTCTCACCATTGTCATCATATTTCTGGTTCTATGTAAGGACTTCTTTGGTAATGATGCCCTCGTGTATAGAATAACAGTTTTATTCACTACGATTCCTGCTCTTTATGATGCTTTATCAACCCTTTCAAAAATGACAGGACTCTTTCAAGTTCCTACACTCTTATCTCAATTTTTTGAAAAAACGGTGCCACTTGGACAATTTGCTTTAGGATGGATTCCATTTGCAATAATTGGAACAGTGATGAGTCTTCTTATCAAAAAAATAAAAAAAAGCTAAGCTGAGTAAATCAGCTTAGCTTTATTTATGACTAAATTTCTTGGTTAGCCAATCACCGAAAAATTGAATAGCAAAAATAATCAGCAAAATAATAAGTGTCGCTACCCAGGTGACATCATTATTAAATCGATTATATCCGTAAGAAATGGCTACATTCCCAAGTCCACCTGCCCCAATAGCGCCAGCCATGGCTGTCTCGCCAACCAGGGAAATCAAAGTGACTGTTGATACTCTAATCAAATCTGGTAACCCTTCACCAAGATAAACCTTAACAATATCCCAAAAAGTAGCTCCAGAAGCTTGGGCAGCTTCAATGACACCCTTATCAAGCTCTGAGAAAACGACTTGAACTTGGCGCGCAAAAAATGGGAAGGTCGCAAATGTTAAGGGAACTAAAGCTGCTGTTGCTCCTAGCGTTGTCCCCATTATCATGTAGGTAAAACTTGCAAGGATAGCAATTAAGATTACAAAGGGAATAGCTCTAAAAATAGAAGTAAATTTATCTAATACCCAACAAACTGCTTTATTTTCAATTACCCCATTTGGACCCATTAAAACTAACATTAAACCTAAAAAAAGTCCAATGGCTCCGCCTACAATAAAGGGAACGACAGTCATATAAAGGGTATTCCAAATGGCTAATCCCCAACCAGCATCACCTGTCCATCCCAATTGATATACATTTGGCAAATAAGTTTGTAATAACTCAGACATTTATGCCCCTCTCTTCAAAATTGTAATAGAAACACCTGCAGCAACCAATGCTTTTTCCGCTGCTTTGATATTTTGAGATTGACCTTCTAAAACAACCACCATTTCACCCACAGGTACACCATCCAAAATTTCAATATTCCCATATAAAATATTGGCAGTTACTTCGTATTGACGATAAATTTGGTTCAAAATGGGTTCATCTGTCGAGGTACCTGCATACTTCAATTGTACTAGTAAAGCATCTTTAGGAAGATGTTGAACAATCTCCTGTTGATTAATTTTCTCCAAAGCCTCATCAATACCAGTAGCTGTTGTGATAAACTCTTTAGTTAATGGTCTTTGAGGATTTGAAAAAATATCTAAAACAGATCCTTCTTCAATCAGACTACCATTTTGCATAACTGCAACTCGATTACAGATGTCTTTAACAATTTGCATCTCATGCGTAATCATCACAATAGTCAATCCCAATTTTCGATTTAATTCTTGTAATAAGGCTAAAATTTGTTTAGTTGTTTTGGGGTCTAAAGCTGATGTCGCCTCGTCAGAAATCAAGATTTTAGGATTGTTTGCTAAAGCACGCGCGATTGCAACTCTTTGTTTCTGACCACCAGATAATTGAGCGGGATAATTGTCAGCACGATCAGATAAACCGACTAAGGCTAACAATTCATTTACTTTTTGATTGATGTCATCTTTTGACAGTTTTGAATGCCTTAAAGCAAAGGCAATATTTTCACGGGCTGTTTTCTGGGCCATCAAATTGAAATGCTGGAAGATCATCCCGATGTCGCGTCTTTTCTGACGCAATTCTTGAGTTGATAATTGAACTTTTCCATCCATGAAAGTTCTATCACCGTCCACAGTAATGGTTCCCGCTGTTGGTATCTGAAGGAGATTAATGACACGTACCAAAGTGGACTTACCTGCTCCTGAATAGCCAACAATCCCATAAATATCCCCTTTATTAATAGCGATTGAAACATCTTTGACAGCTTCAATCTGGCGCTTTCTTTGATGAAAAGTGATATCAATATGATCTAATTGAATCATGGTTTCACTCATAACTTTTTATTAACTCCTCAATAAGTGTGATATGTTCTAGATAGTCTGAAATTAGAACGTTTTCGTCTCCTGAATGGTCCGAACTGTTTGGATTTCCCATGCCCAAAGAAACCATTGGTACCTTTAAAACACTATATACCGTATGCATCGGACCTGTTCCAGCCGAAGTTGGTAACAAACAAACCCCTCCTGGATGATTTTGTGATACTAGATCAATCAAGGCTTTAACTTCTGGCGAAGATAAATCACTTCGATAGCTTTTCTCACCCAAGGTATAATTAAGTTCCACAAGACCAAATCCATGGACACGCAAGTGGTTTGAAACAGCTTCAAAAACCTCTTTCGGATCAAGACCAGGAACCAATCTGATTTCCATTTTAGCAGAAGCATAGGAAGGAATGATGGTTTTAACCCCACTCCCCAAATAACCAGAGGAAATACCTTGTATGGTTACAGATGGTTCAAAATAATAACGTCTCAAAAATGCACGTCTGTCTGATTGTAACATAGGTAGGCTAAGTCCGTAAAGTTTTTTCACAATTTCTGGGTTTTCGACGGCGAATTGTTCCACTAAAGCTAATTCACGTTGATTTGCAGGCTTGATTTTGTCATAAATGCCATCAACCAAAAGGTGTCCCTGATCATCACGTAAGCTTGAAATAGCTCTTAACAAGTACCAAGTGGCAGAATCCACAACTCCTCCATATTTTGAATGTATGTCACTATCTGCACTCTTAACAGCCATGTCAAATGTCAAAATGCCCTTATTACCACCTGTCAATTCTAATTGATTCTTCTCATTTTTAATCCCTTGCTCCCAAATTAAAAGATCCGCTTTTGACAACTCTTCTTGATGAGCTAATAAATAGGATTCCAAGTCAACAGATGCCGACTCCTCCGCACCTTCCATAATAAAGGTCACATTTATTGGTAAGTCTTTATGGTTATTCAAATAATTGATAACAGCTGTCAGCCTAGCAATGATGTGCCCTTTATCATCATCTACTCCTCGACCATACATCTTATTTTCCTTAATACTTAATGTGAAAGGTTCAAAGTGCCATTTTTGGTCAGAATCTGCAGGAACTGTATCATAATGATTATAAAAAAGCAGCGTTTTGGCATTGGGAGATGAACTCTTAAAGCGTGCAATAAGAAAAGGTGCTTTGAAACTCTTATCCAGTGTTACTTCTGCACCGGCCTCTTTAAAAAGTGACGACAAAAAATTGGCTGCTTCTTCCAGACCCACATCTTGGGCAAAAATAGATTTAATGGATAGTAGTTCATTTAACTTATCAATGTAAAACGTAATGACAGGATTGCTTTCAAATATTTTTTGACTCAATTGACTTGTCTTTTGATTCATCTCAAACTCTCCCTTTATGTGACCTAAAATAGTCCATTTTATTTTCAAGTTCTAAAAAGTGATAAAGGCAAAGACTCTAGGTCTTAGCCTTATCAAACTATTTTTTACCAAACTGGAACATCAATGCCTTCTGATGTGTCTTCAACAACTTTTTTAAGCTCATCCGTATGGTAGGCTTTGACTAATTTCTTAATAGCAGCTGCTTTATCGGATTTTTCCCAATCTTTCTTCCCTGCTAGGATGTTGACCCACTGTTTAGAATTTTGATCGACATTTTCTTTATAGAGAGACGTTTTATAGTCAATTTTTGCAGGAACGGCATAACTATTATTGACGATTGCTGCATCTGCTGATGTTAAGGAACGTGCAGTTTGACTTGCATCCAATTCTTTAATATCCAGATCTTTTTTATTTTCTGTGACATTTGCTATTGTGGCTAATTTGTCGCCAGAAACATTTAATTTAATCAGACCCGCAGACTGTAAGACATAAAGAGCACGGCTCTCATTTGTGGCATCATTTGGAATAGCAATTTGTGCACCCTTTGGTAGATCTTCTACACTTGTGTACTTAGCTTTGCCTTTTTGAGTTGTTCCAGAGAAGAGATGAATTGGACTAATATAAGTATCAGCAATAGAAACTAAGTTTTCCTTATTTTCTTTATTCCAATTATTTAAAAAGTTATAATGTTGGAATGCATTAATATCAACTTCTCCATTTGCTACAGCTTTATTGGGTTGAGAATAGTCCGTAAACTCTTTATATTTGAGTTTGATGCCATCTTTTTTCAATAATGATTCTATTTTTTTCCATCTAGCATCGTCTGATGAGGTCTTGGTCATCACACCTACTGTTAAGGTTTTATTATCATTTTGATCACTACCACATGCAACCAATACTGAAGAGACTAATGTAAGTCCAATAAGTCCGAGAATTTTTTTATATGACATCTGAGATTCCTCTTTTCAATTTGTAATGTCATTATTGTATCTCATTGAGGTATAGTTTTCAAATTGATAAATTTTAGTTATATGTATAGCTTAAAACTATAGGTTGTCAAAGCAGTTATATTGTCATTAAAAAACTTCCTTAAATATAAGGAAGTTTTTTGTTTTATTATGGTAGTTTTAGTTGATCTGCTTGGGGTTCAAACTCTCCACCAAGATACTCTTTGGCTAATTGTCGCAGAGTACCATCTTTTTGAAGTTCTTTTAAGCGTTTATTGACAAATTTCTGTAAATCTTTCTGATCTTGTCCAAAAATAAAGTAAATGTAAGGTTGTTCTTTACTTTCTAAAGGAATTGTTTTTAAATGGTCCAACCCTTGATTCTTAATAATTGTATTAACCGTAGGGGCATCAAAAATTTTAAAGTCAGCCTTACCATCATTTAAATTGGCTAGAATTTGCGTAATATTTTCATTTGTGTATTTTAAGGTTACTTGATGATCAGGATTACTTTTATTATAGTCTTCTAGTTGAGCCGCTGTTGTGGTTCCTTGCACAACTTGAGTTGAATGATTTTTTATATCGTCGTAAGTTTTTATGTTACTATCTTTTGGCACGACTAATACTGATGGAGTGGTACCTGTTGGGTATGAAAAGAGATATTTTGATGCCCTTTCTTTGGTAAAGGATACATTATTTCCTGCCATCTGGTATTTGCTAGAATCAAGTCCAGTAAACATTGAAGACCATTCCGTTTTCTTAAAGCTTACCTTATATTTACTAGAATCTTTAAAGACTGCTTTGGCAACTTCAATATCGTATCCAGTTAATTTTCCATCCTTTTCATAGGAAAAAGGTGCCGTTGTACCTACTGTTGCAAAGAAGACCTCTTCTTTTCCCGAATTGTTTGACGCTTTATTGCCACATGCCGCTAAAATGGCTAAGGTTCCCAACGTAAGACTCAAGATCCCTAAATTCTTTTTCAATGTCATCATTTTGCTCCTTTATTAGTTTGCTCTATTTTACCATCTCTGAATCGTACTGACTAATAGTGATTCACTATCGCTATGATAATAGTTCTCTATCACACAAAAAAAGAGTTGATGATATCAACTCTTTCAACTGATTTCTTAAAAATCTGCAACGTTATGGTACACTTTTTGAACATCGTCGTCAGCTTCTAGGGCATCAACCAATTTTTCAAATGTTGCCAAGTCATCACCTTCTAAAGTGACTTCTGATTGAGGAATCATTTCAAGTTCAGTGACCTTGAATGTTTCAATACCATTATCACGAAGAGCTTGAATCCCTTTATGCAAATCAGTTGGCGCAGTGTAAACAGTGAT
The DNA here is from genome assembly GCF_900475595.1 of Streptococcus uberis. Taxonomy (NCBI): domain Bacteria; kingdom Bacillati; phylum Bacillota; class Bacilli; order Lactobacillales; family Streptococcaceae; genus Streptococcus; species Streptococcus uberis. The sequence continues at coordinate 416,546 of NZ_LS483397.1, read as the reverse complement.
TGCTCCATCTTCTGCTTCAACATCATCAACTTCCACATCAGCCTCTAACAATTGTTCAAAGACAGTATCCGCATCATCTCCCTCGAAGACAATGACTCCTTTTTTGTCAAACATGTAAGAAACTGAACCTGAAGCTCCCATATTACCACCATTTTTTCCATAAGCGGTACGAACATTAGCTGCCGTTCTGTTAACGTTTGATGTCAAAGTATCAACGATAATCATTGAACCGTTTGGTCCAAAACCTTCGTAACGGCCTTCAACGAAAGTTTCATCAGTGTTTCCTTTTGCTTTATCAATAGCTTTATCAATAACGTGCTTAGGTACTTGAGCTTGTTTTGCACGATCAATAACAAATTTTAAGGCTGAGTTTGATTCCGGATCAGGGTCTCCTTGCTTAGCAGCTACATAAATTTCTACGCCAAATTTAGCGTATACTTTTGAAGTTGCACCATCTTTTGCAGTCTTTTTAGCAACAATATTTGCCCATTTACGTCCCATTGGATTCTCCTCGTTAGAAATATATTTTTAATGCTCTTTTTGCAAATAGCAGAGCTATCCATTAACTCTATTATTATAGCACTTTGAGGACAATTGGTAAAATGGAAATTAACTGCCAAAAGCTGAAAAATCCATCAACGATTTTTCAAGAAGTCTTCCAAAGAAGTTGCCGGTCTACCCAAGACCTTTTCAATGTCATTAGAGACTATAGATAATTCATCTTTGGCAATAGCTGTATAGGTTGATACCCAAGCATCATATTGCCAGTCTTCAACTGGCCACTGCTTACGCCACTCATAAGCTTCTTCATTCCCTTCATCGTAAGAAGTAACTTCTTTTCCTAAATACTGGGACAATAAAGTAGCCATCTCCTCTAGAGATAAGGCTTGCGGTCCCGTTAAGTTCAAGGTTTGATTTTCCCATTTTGCGGGTTCTCGGAGGATTCTTAAAGCAACAGCCGCCACATCGGAACGAAGAACTGCAGAAACTTTTCCTTGCCCTGCTGGACCTCTTAATAAGCTAGACTGCTCAGCTATTTCCAAAAACATATCCTGATAAAAATTATCCCTCAAAAAGGTGTAGGTAAAGCCTAATTCTTTGATATAGGCCTCGGTCCAAGCATGATCGTGGGCCAGAGTAAAGGTTGAGTTGAGTTGGGTTTTGCATCCATAAATGAGGTATAGATAATATGCTTAATGCCAGCTTTTTGGGCAGAACGCAAAAAGGCTTTGTGCTCATCAAGGCGTGTCTGGCTCTCTCGAGCCGAAACCATAAATAGAACATCTACCCCGTTCAAGGAAGCAATGGTTAGCTCAGAGTCATCATAGAAAGACTGCCTAATCTCTGCCTTTGGATATTGCTTAGCCTTTTCTGGACTTCTGGCTAAATGGCGGGCTTCAAGACCTTTTTGCGCCAATTCTTCAGCTAAGAAGCCACCAAGTTTGCCTGTCACACCTGTAATCGCAATTTTTGTCATGATAATCTCCTTTTTCCAAAAGCTAAAAGTGCCATTTTTTATGGCACTTTGAATAATTATTTATAAAAGAACGCTGGCAATAACACGATCAAATCGGCGAATGTCGATGCCTCGTTTTAATTGAATTTTGATATGGCCAGCTCTTGTCCAAAGCTCAACTTCAGAGTTAAAATCAAAAGTTCCTGCATTTTCAGTTGACCACATGTTAATTGATTTGTATGGTAAAGAGTACGTCTCTACTTTTTTTCCAGTTAAACCTTGAGCATCTTTAACGATCAGTCTTTTTGAAGTAAAAATAGCTGTGTCACGAATAGTCTTATAAGCAGCAATTGGCTCTTCACCGGAAACAAGAATATCACGAACGTCATCAGGAATCTGACATTCTGAAATAAAGGTCCATTGTAGTGGGGATAATTCAGTCATTTTTTTCTCCTAAGTCATTTTACAATTATCATATCATCTTTAATTAATCTTGACAATAAATGGCAATAGCTTGAGAGGCAAAGGCCGATGTACCAGGACCAGCCATTTGGTCAATATTCTCACTAAAGCGTTGATCCGACATATATATTTGTCCTAGGCCAGCTAATATGTCATTAGTACAGGTATAAAAATGTTCAGTTATATAATCTTGCAATATTTTAACCTGAGCTTGCACCTTTTCGTGGTCTGCTCCTAAATCTTTTAAGGCCCCAAATTGGGCGAAAATTGCCGCCATCTCTTGGCTGACCGCCTGATAATTTACTTTGTCTTTTTTCTCCTCAAATTCAGCATAAGCTTGAGTTGAGCCCCAGCGCTCCTTAACCTCAGCTTGGAACTCTTTATATTCTTTGTCTTTAAAAACTTCAAATGACATTGTGACTACTCCTTTTTCTAATGTTCTAGCATAAGTTAATATGACGTTTATCCTGCTTTCTTTTAATTCCAGTAGTTTAATATGGTGGTCCGTTAAGCCTTTTTTCGGTCATAAGTCTTGTGATTAATAATCTTATCAATAGCCTTAAGTGGAAATTCCAACTCTCTAATAAGAAATATCTCTTGTAATCTTTGCAAATTCTCATCATCATAATAAGGATAGCCATTGTCCTAAATTAGAGCCGCTTTTAGAAGACCAATCTTATCATAATGATGAAAGGGTTCAAATGGTGACACCCCTTAGTAGACTAACTTATTTAACGGTTAGCGTTCTGTCTTTCTTTCCTTATCTTAGCTAGCTTATCTCTAGTATAAACGATTACCTAGGGTTAGGGTCAAGGACAAGAAAAAAACTTGGTTCAACCAAGTTTTTCTATTCTAATTGGACTTCTTCCAAAATTTTGTTCCTTTATATCTGAGTGCCCTAGCTGGTAAATCCGATCTGCTGTTTGTGTTTGTTGGTCCCAGGGAACTGCTCCAATACGACTGACAATAGAAATGGATTTCTTCATTTTTTTTAAGTGCTCCTGCCCTTTTTCAGTAAATCCCAAGACATGCACTCCATTTGGCAAGTTATTTTCTCTTGCATTAACTAGAATATAAGTTAGAATTCGTCTAACACGTGCCTTAGTATACCGTTTTGTTGACACTTTGTCCACAAGTTCTTCAATTGAATGAACTTGCAGAATAGCAGATTTCAAACGATTGGCTATTTCTTGATTGACTTGAAAAACATGATCCAATTGTTCCTGAATCAGAATATGATACCTTACTAAATCAAAATAATTCTCCCAATTAACTTGTGGAGCCATAAGCAATAACTCTGAACTCGGTGTCGATTGTAACACAAATGTCCGGTCTGAAATATGTTTTCGGATGGCCGTTGCGGAGGCCATCATCTGATTTTTCTCTTGGGAATGATATGCGGCGCCTTGCCGTTTGATTGGTTGTAATCGTAAATTCTTACCCGCGCTAGACTTTGCGTAAGCTAAAGCCAGAATATGATTTGGAGTATTACCCGAAAAATCAATTCCTGTAAAGGATTCCCACATTTTTTGTGTCTTCTGAGGGTATGAGAGTGAATCATCTAGCGTCTCTAGAAAAGCTGTCATTTGCTCAGCTTTTTCTTCATAAATCCTAGCAATCTCACTATAATCAAGGTCTTCTTCTGTGCCGAATGCCAAAGTATCTGCACCCATTGCAGAAAGAATGTCGACAGCTCCCTGCGCAAAATAGTCAGCCGACTGAACAGCCACTTGAAAGGGAAGCTCAACCACAATATCAGCACCATTTTCCAATGCCATTTGAGCCCGAGTCCACTTATCCACAATGGCCGGTTCACCCCTCTGGACGAAATTGCCCGACATGGCCACAATTTTCAGTCCCTCCGCTTGCTCAAGCAAGTATTTATGACCGTAATGAAAAGGATTAAATTCAGCAACAATACCTGTTACAGCCATAAAACCTCCTTAGTAATTCCTTATTTCTGTGCCACAAAGAACCAGCGCTGGCTTTTCTCACTTGGTTCCTTATCCTCAAAGTCAGCAAATATCTGAAAGGATTTGAAACCTGCTTGTTCTAAAAGGATGTCGTAGGTTAAAATATCGTATGTTCTTTCTTCATGAACCTCATCATGACGAGTGAAACGACCGTCGTTATCCTTAATAAAAAATGTCAATTCATGAACAACTGAATGTGGTGCATCATCTTCATAGCTATCCCAAACCATTGCGAAATCTTCCGCATTTTCATGATAAGAATAGCCAGGAAAAACCTCATCTGTTTGATATGTCGAATGGACATCAAAAATAAAAATGCCATCCGGATTCAAGCAATTGTAAACTTCCTTGAAAACATCTCCAACCTCGACTTCATCTTGCATATAGCAAATAGAATCTGAATAACAAGTAACAAAGTCATATTGCCCTACCTCAGATAAATCCAACATGTTTCCTTCAATAAAGTGAATCTTTTGATGACCTGCTTCTGCTCTCTTTCTTGCAATAGCCAACATATCATGACTGAGATCTAACCCAGTAACGCTAAACCCTGCCTGAGAAAAACGTAGGGATTGAATTCCTGTGCCACAAGCTAACTCTAAAAGATTCTTTTTTTCATTTGTTTTAGGTAAATGGCGTAAAGAAAAATCAGTCCACTTATCATAGAGTGAATCATCCATTATAGCATCATAAACGGATGCAAATGTTTCATATGTCGTCATAACTATCCTTTTTTTTGAAAAAACAGCCTATTCAAGACTGTTTATTTGTTATTATGCTAAAAGTGGTGCAATATCAACAACTGGAGCATCATGCCAAAGTTTTTCTAAATTATAATGATAGCGTTGCTCTTCAGAAAATATATGAACCACAACATCATTTAAATCTAAAAGAACCCATCCTGATGCACTATCACCTTCAATGTGACTAGCATTTCCACCTTGTTCTTTAACTTTTTCTCGAATGTTGTCAGCTATCGCCTCTAATTGACGGCTATTAGTAGCACTAGTAATCACAAAGTAGTCCGTTAAACTTGTGATGCCTTCTAGGTTTAGCGCCAAAGTATCTTCTGCACGCTTTTCATCAGCAGCTTTAACAACAATTTCTAAAAGTTCTTCTTTTTTCATATAATATTTTTATTCTTCCTTTAAAAAATGGCAAAATGCGTTATAAGTTTCTATGGTTTGAGGATATATAGGTTGGCCTTTAGAAGCCAAGTAAGCAACCGTATTAACTGTTTCAAAGGCTACTGCCTTATCTAAATTATCATCAGCAATCCGTCTTGCTTGATCAACCAAAGGAAAATCTCTCCCCTCCTCTATATAATCGGCTACATAAAGAATTTTGTCAAGTAAAGACATTGTTTTTGAGCCTACTGTATGAATCTCAATAGCTCTCTGAATGTCTGGATCTTTCAGTTGAAAATCTTCTTGTATTTTATAAATACCTACCATGCCGTGCCAAACATTATTATTCCAATCAAGAAGTTCTGAATCAAGGTTATATTTCTTTATATAATCTTTAAAAACATCGTCTGAACATTCTTTGGCATAGTCGTGAAGAAGTCCTGCTAATCCTGCTTTATCTGTATTACATTGATTCTTTTCAGCTAAAGCAATTGCTGCCTTTTCAACTCCCAAAACATGTTTGAATCTTTTTTCAGACATCTGCGCAGCAATTTTTTCTAAAAGTTCCTCCCGAGTATAAGGAACATAATCTTGATAACTCATTTGTAGAGCCCTTCTTTATTAATGTATTCCAAAACTGCTTTCGGTAGTAAATAATTAGGTTGACGTTTTGATTTAATAAATTGACGAATCATGCTTGAAGAAATATCCATAAGTGGTACGTCCACCCAAATCAATGGATAAGATGTCCCTGCTTTATACTTAGGTCTTTGAACACCAACAAATTGAACCATTTTAACCAACTCATCAATCTTATGCCACTTAGGCAGATAATCAACCATATCAGCCCCAATGATAAAGTAGTAATCCACATCTGGATTTTTTTCAACGAGGAGTTTCATCGTATCATAGGTGTATGAGACCCCTTTTCGTTCAAGTTCAAGTGTCTCAACATCTAATCCTTCGGCTGAATCTATGGCTCGTTTCACCATTTCTAAACGATGTTTTTCATCGATTGTAGACTTGGTATCAACATGAGGAGGAAGATATTCTGGCATCAAAAAAACTTTATCCAACCCTAACTGTTGTCTAACTTGATCTGCCACAATAAGATGGGCGTTATGAATTGGATTGAAATTTCCACCTAAAATACCAATCTGTTTTCTATTTTTATCCTTCTCTTTGACTTCTAATTCTACTTTTGTAAAAGGGGTCAAAAGTTCTATAGCCATAATTTCTCCGTACAATTCAAACTATTTTTATATGTGTTTTACAAACTAAAGAAAAATTACTGTTTATAATTCTTTAACTTTTTGCGATAGTTTTCGATTTTCTTTTTTAGCAGATACTTTATATAAGATTAAGATTCGGCCGATTTTTAATACTGTGTCACAACCAATTTCTTCTTCTAAAATATCAGCAACATCATTTATGTCTTCATCTGTGTTTTGAAGTAGTGTAATCTTAATTAATTCACGAGCATCCAATGCATTTCGGACACTTGTTTTGATTTGATTATTTAACCCATTTTTACCAATTTGGACAATTGGCTTCAAATGATGTGCTTCCGATTTCAGGAAAGCTCTTTGTTTACTTGTAAGCATGTTCTATTCCTTTTTAATCCTATAATATTTCCTTATAAGTTGTCTTATAGACTTTTAAATGATGGCTTTACGTGTTAAAACAGCAACTCCTTCCGGAGCCCAAGCTGTAATTTTTACAGGCTTATCTTCACTACCATTAATACGTATCCAACCCAGACCAGAGAAAACTAAATCCATCTTTGAATTGATTGTAAAGTCAAAGGACGAAAGTTTTGGAAATGATTCTTTATCAATATGATTAGGTGGTAACAATAAGCTACCTAAGTGCTTTTGATAAAAATCACTGGCACCTTCAAGTTTTGTTCTATGAATCTTAAGATTATTATCAAAATAAGCTGTAAAACCTTGTTTTTCCCCACTTACAAAATCAAAACGACCAAGACCACCTAAAAATAGTGTTTGTTCAGGATTTAATTGATAAGTCTTTGGTTTAATTTCTTTTTTAGGACTGACATACTTAAGATCCTTATCCGATAAATAATGTGCCATTTGGTGTCTATGAATAATTCCAGGTGTATCAAAAATAAAGGAACCATCATCCAATGGAATTTCAATCTTATCTAAGGTTGTACCCGGAAAACGAGATGTTGTAATAATATCTTTGTCACCGGTTATTTCCTGAATAATAGCATTAATTAGAGTTGATTTTCCAACGTTTGTCACTCCTACAACGTATACATCTCTTCCTTTACGTAATTGATCAATACGACTAATAAGCTCTTTTATAGCATATTTATTCTGAGCACTAGTCAAAAAGACATCCACTGGTCGTAACCCCTCTTCATGGGCACGTTCTATGAGCCACTGAGTAACCTTACTATCTTTAACAGATTTCGGTAAGATATCTTTTTTATTTCCAACTAAGAGCACGTCATTTCCTGCAACAAATCTTGAAAGACCAGGTATGATTGAACCGTTAAAATCAAAAATATCAACAACATTGACAACCAGTGCATCACTATCACCGACTTCATGAAGAAGTTTTAAAAACTCATCATCAGTTATATGGACGTCTGTAATTTCATTATAATGACGAAGTCTAAAACAACGTTGGCAATATAACTCACCAGACTCTAATCCTTTTTCTAGCGCTGCTTTAGGCGTAAAGCCAGCTAAGTTTTTATCTTCAGTTTGAATTCTGATTCCACAACCGATACAAAATAATTCTTCCATTAAATTCCTTTTTGGTATGTTAATTTACCATACTTTTTTTCTAGTTTTGAAAAAACTCGTTTTTCTCTAAAACGATTAATTTTCGTATTCCATGCATCAGACTTGACCAATGGTTTTACGAGAACCGACTTAATTCCTGCTCGATGACTTGCTCTGATATCAGTCATTAGTTGGTCACCAACCATGATCACTTCACTACGATCAAAACCATAACGCTCAATTGCAATATTAATACCACGAGCAAATGGTTTCATAGCTCTACTTATAAAATCAACACCAAAACGCGATACTGCTCTTTCTACCCTTTTATAATTGTTGTTGGAAACAACAACAACAGATATATCTGCAATTGTCATTTCATCTAACCAGGCTCTCACTTCAGGAGTTCCATCAGGATTATTCCAAGCAATTAATGTATTATCTAAATCAACAAATACTGCTGTAATTCCATGTCTAAGTAAATCATCAGCTCTTAAATCGTATACTGCTTCGACCATAAAGGTCGGCCTATAATCGTCAATACTCATTTTATCTCCAAAAAAATTATTACCTCTTATTATATCATATTTTATATATAATTTTAAGATATTTCCAACACAGTCTAGGATACTTATTTAAGCCATTTTTTGTGAAAGAAACCCTTGTATCGCCTTAAAGTAAGTGGATTAGAGATAATCATTCAGTGTGACATTTATAACATTAAGAAAATGAACTGTACTTAAAATTTTCAACTATTGATAGAAATTGAGTTAAAAAATTACTATAAATTATCCTGGAAATCAACAAAAAAAGGTTTTAACTTCCGTAATAGTTTTTTACGGCCTGAAAATCTTTTATTACTAAACAACGCTTGAATCTGATTCATTTCGTTTTCGGAAAGTTTGGGAGTTAGGTGGTTCAAAATGGTATGGAAGGCAACTATATCATCGAGTTTTAAACCATCCTCTGCAATTTTATGTGATACATCCCCAATTTCATCATATGGCAATCTGTTAAATCTCCTCTTAGCACTTTCTTGGTACCTTAAAGTATCTTTAATATGTGATGTAAACTTTGTTTTAAAATAGCATAGTAGTTTCATTCTATTATCTGCTAAGTCAGGATTATCCTCCATTAGATGATGTAAAATAATCCGGCCTTCTTGTAACCAATCATCTCTATCCCATAATTGTATATAAAAACTTCTTTTCAATTTCAAAATAATTGGTAATACTTGTTCAAAACAGTTTTCAAAATCATGATTAAACATTTCTTTCCTCTTTCAATAATAATTATCGCTATTATAGAAAAAAGGAAAGAAAAAGAACATGACACAAATGTCATGTTCTTTTTTTGATGCACCCTAGAGGAGTCGAACCTCTAACCGCCTGATTCGTAGTCAGGTACTCTATCCAGTTGAGCTAAGGGTGCTTACCTAATAATAGTATAACACGTTACTATCCTTAAATCAAAAAAGATAGGAGACCCTATCTTTAAAGACTCCGCCAGTAGGACTCGAACCTACGACATCATGATTAACAGTCATGCGCTACTACCAACTGAGCTATGGCGGATAAAAGCTAAGCAACTTCCGTATCTAACAGGGGGCAACCCCCAACTACTTCAGGCGTTCTAGGGCTTAACTACTGTGTTCGGCATGGGTACAGGTGTATCTCCTAGGCTATCGTCACTTAACTTTTCGGTTGGTCTCTAATTGTATTCGAACTAAAATCTTAGTGAAAAAGATAAACTTCCTTGTGTCTTGCGACACAGCGTCTGTTTCCTATTTTCTTACAGATTTCTTTACGTTCTCATTACTTAAGCTAACCCACTCAAAATTGAATATCTATATCTTATCAAGAAGTTGACCTCATTGTCAATAAACTTTTTATCTTTTTCGGATAAGTCCTCGAGCTATTAGTATTAGTCCGCTACATGTATCACTACACTTCCACTTCTAACCTATCTACCTGATCATCTCTCAGGGCTCTTACTGATATAAAATCATGGGAAATCTCATCTTGAGGGGGGCTTCGCACTTAGATGCTTTCAGCGCTTATCCCTTCCCTACATAGCTACCCAGCGATGCCTTTGGCAAGACAACTGGTACACCAGCGGTAAGTCCACTCTGGTCCTCTCGTACTAGGAGCAGATCCTCTCAAATTTCCTACGCCCGCGACGGATAGGGACCGAACTGTCTCACGACGTTCTGAACCCAGCTCGCGTGCCGCTTTAATGGGCGAACAGCCCAACCCTTGGGACCGACTACAGCCCCAGGATGCGACGAGCCGACATCGAGGTGCCAAACCTCCCCGTCGATGTGAACTCTTGGGGGAGATAAGCCTGTTATCCCCAGGGTAGCTTTTATCCGTTGAGCGATGGCCCTTCCATGCGGAACCACCGGATCACTAAGCCCGACTTTCGTCCCTGCTCGAGTTGTTGCTCTCGCAGTCAAGCTCCCTTATACCTTTACACTCTGCGAATGATTTCCAACCATTCTGAGGGAACCTTTGGGCGCCTCCGTTACCTTTTAGGAGGCGACCGCCCCAGTCAAACTGCCCGTCAGACACTGTCTCCGATAGGGATCACCTATCCGGGTTAGAGTAGCCATAACACAAGGGTAGTATCCCAACAACGCCTCAAACGAAACTGGCGTCCCGTTCTCGATGGCTCCTACCTATCCTGTACATGTGGTACAGATACTCAATATCAAACTGCAGTAAAGCTCCATGGGGTCTTTCCGTCCTGTCGCGGGTAACCTGCATCTTCACAGGTACTAAAATTTCACCGAGTCTCTCGTTGAGACAGTGCCCAAATCATTACGCCTTTCGTGCGGGTCGGAACTTACCCGACAAGGAATTTCGCTACCTTAGGACCGTTATAGTTACGGCCGCCGTTTACTGGGGCTTCAATTCATACCTTCGCTTACGCTAAGCACTCCTCTTAACCTTCCAGCACCGGGCAGGCGTCACCCCCTATACATCATCTTACGATTTAGCAGAGAGCTGTGTTTTTGATAAACAGTTGCTTGGGCCTATTCACTGCGGCTGTCATCGCTGACAGCACCCCTTCTCCCGAAGTTACGGGGTCATTTTGCCGAGTTCCTTAACGAGAGTTCTCTCGATCACCTGAGGCTACTCGCCTCGACTACCTGTGTCGGTTTGCGGTACGGGTAGTATGTATTTAAACGCTAGAAGCTTTTCTTGGCAGTGTGACATCACTAACTTCGCTACTTATTTTCGCTCCCCATCACAGCTCAATGTTATAGAGATAAGCATTTTACTCATCTCACACCTCACTGCTTAGACGTGCACTTCCAGTCGCACGCTTTAGTTAGCCTTCTGCGTCCCTCCATCACTATACATACTAGTACAGGAATATCAACCTGTTGGCCATCGGATACACCCTTCGGTCTCTCCTTAGGTCCCGACTAACCCAGGGCGGACGAGCCTTCCCCTGGAAACCTTAGTCTTACGGTGGACAGGATTCTCACCTGTCTTGCGCTACTCATACCGGCATTCTCACTTCTATGCGTTCCAGCACTCCTCACGGTATACCTTCTTCACACATAGAACGCTCTCCTACCATCCCCTAAGGGATCCACAGCTTCGGTAAATTGTTTTAGCCCCGGTACATTTTCGGCGCAGGGTCACTCGACTAGTGAGCTATTACGCACTCTTTGAATGAATAGCTGCTTCTAAGCTAACATCCTAGTTGTCTGTGCAACCCCACATCCTTTTCCACTTAACAATTATTTTGGGACCTTAGCTGGTGGTCTGGGCTGTTTCCCTTTCGACTACGGATCTTAGCACTCGCAGTCTGACTGCCGATTATATCTACTTGGCATTCGGAGTTTATCTGAGATTGGTAATCCGGGATGGACCCCTCACCCAAACAGTGCTCTACCTCCAAGAGACTTAACATCGACGCTAGCCCTAAAGCTATTTCGGAGAGAACCAGCTATCTCCAAGTTCGTTTGGAATTTCTCCGCTACCCACAAGTCATCCAAGCACTTTTCAACGTGCCCTGGTTCGGTCCTCCAGTGCGTTTTACCACACCTTCAACCTGCTCATGGGTAGGTCACATGGTTTCGGGTCTACAACATGATACTATGACGCCCTATTAAGACTCGGTTTCCCTACGGCTCCGTCTCTTCAACTTAACCTCGCATCATATCGTAACTCGCCGGTTCATTCTACAAAAGGCACGCTCTCACCCATTAACGGGCTCGAACTTGTTGTAGGCACACGGTTTCAGGTTCTATTTCACTCCCCTCCCGGGGTGCTTTTCACCTTTCCCTCACGGTACTGGTTCACTATCGGTCACTAGAGAGTATTTAGGGTTGGGAGATGGTCCTCCCAGATTCCGACGAGATTTCGCGTGTCTCGCCGTACTCAGGATACTGCTAGGGCTAAAGTCAATTTTAAATACGAGGCTGTTACTCTCTTTGGCTTACCTTCCCAGGTAATTCTTCTATTAACTTTATGTCCCACTTCGCAGTCCTACAACCCCGAGGAGTAAACTCCTCGGTTTGCCCTCCTGCCGTTTCGCTCGCCGCTACTAAGGCAATCGCGTTTGCTTTCTCTTCCTGCAGCTACTTAGATGTTTCAGTTCACTGCGTCTTCCTTCTCATGACCTTAACAGTCATGGATGACATGCATTACATGCCGGGTTCCCCCATTCGGACATCTCTGGATCAGCGCTTACTTACAGCTCCCCAAAGCATTTCGTCGTTAGTCACGTCCTTCTTCGGCTTCTAGTGCCAAGGCATCCACCGTGCGCCCTTATTAACTTAACCTTATTTCCAGTCCTTAGACCTTCTTGATTTTTTTTAATATGTTCGCGTTTATCTTTTTTTCGGTTTATTTCTTGTTACTTTTCTACAATCATTTTCATGATCGTGGAATTTGATATAGATATTCAATTTTCAATGGACTATACTAAGATACAATGAAACTTCACTTCTATTAAGGTCAGTTGAACTGTATCCTATGGAGCCTAGCGGGATCGAACCGCTGACCTCCTGCGTGCAAAGCAGGCGCTCTCCCAGCTGAGCTAAGGCCCCACAGTTTGTCTCTGCGTCTTGCAAGACCTCTCAAAACTAAATAAGACTTAACCAACGTGTTCCTTATCCTTAGAAAGGAGGTGATCCAGCCGCACCTTCCGATACGGCTACCTTGTTACGACTTCACCCCAATCATCTATCCCACCTTAGGCGGCTGGCTCCTAAAAGGTTACCTCACCGACTTCGGGTGTTACAAACTCTCGTGGTGTGACGGGCGGTGTGTACAAGGCCCGGGAACGTATTCACCGCGGCGTGCTGATCCGCGATTACTAGCGATTCCGACTTCATGTAGGCGAGTTGCAGCCTACAATCCGAACTGAGATTGGCTTTAAGAGATTAGCTTGCCGTCACCGGCTTGCGACTCGTTGTACCAACCATTGTAGCACGTGTGTAGCCCAGGTCATAAGGGGCATGATGATTTGACGTCATCCCCACCTTCCTCCGGTTTATTACCGGCAGTCTCGCTAGAGTGCCCAACTTAATGATGGCAACTAACAATAGGGGTTGCGCTCGTTGCGGGACTTAACCCAACATCTCACGACACGAGCTGACGACAACCATGCACCACCTGTCACCGATGTACCGAAGTAAAGCTCTATCTCTAGAGCGGGCATCGGGATGTCAAGACCTGGTAAGGTTCTTCGCGTTGCTTCGAATTAAACCACATGCTCCACCGCTTGTGCGGGCCCCCGTCAATTCCTTTGAGTTTCAACCTTGCGGTCGTACTCCCCAGGCGGAGTGCTTAATGCGTTAGCTCCGGCACTAAGCCCCGGAAAGGGCCTAACACCTAGCACTCATCGTTTACGGCGTGGACTACCAGGGTATCTAATCCTGTTTGCTCCCCACGCTTTCGAGCCTCAGCGTCAGTTACAGACCAGAGAGCCGCTTTCGCCACCGGTGTTCCTCCATATATCTACGCATTTCACCGCTACACATGGAATTCCACTCTCCCCTTCTGCACTCAAGTTTGACAGTTTCCAAAGCGAACTATGGTTAAGCCACAGCCTTTAACTTCAGACTTATCAAACCGCCTGCGCTCGCTTTACGCCCAATAAATCCGGACAACGCTCGGGACCTACGTATTACCGCGGCTGCTGGCACGTAGTTAGCCGTCCCTTTCTGGTTAGTTACCGTCACGTAATGGATTTTCCACTCCCATTACCGTTCTTCTCTAACAACAGAGCTTTACGATCCGAAAACCTTCTTCACTCACGCGGCGTTGCTCGGTCAGGGTTCCCCCCATTGCCGAAGATTCCCTACTGCTGCCTCCCGTAGGAGTCTGGGCCGTGTCTCAGTCCCAGTGTGGCCGATCACCCTCTCAGGTCGGCTATGTATCGTCGCCTTGGTAAGCCGTTACCTTACCAACTAGCTAATACAACGCAGGTCCATCTCATAGTGAAGCATTTGCCCCTTTTAAATAGGGTACATGTGTACCCTATTGTCATGCGGTATTAGCTATCGTTTCCAATAGTTATCCCCCGCTATGAGGTAGGTTACCTACGCGTTACTCACCCGTTCGCAACTCCTTAGACCAGTGCAAGCACCAGTCCTCAGCGTTCTACTTGCATGTATTAGGCACGCCGCCAGCGTTCGTCCTGAGCCAGGATCAAACTCTCATTTTAGTTTGAACTTACTCGTTCGTTTCTGTCGCTGACAGATTTATTGTGTTTCTTAATTGACAGGTAATATGCGCTAACATATCACCCTCACGTTTGGTTTCTTTGTCTTATTCAGTTCTCAAAGGTCTTTGGTCTCTTACGAGACAACTATTATATTCTATCAGGTCACGAGCCGTTTGTCAATAGATTTTTTCTTTTTTTATTTCTTTTTTATCCATCAACTTGCGCTTTCTGACAGCTTTATTAGTATACCCACTTCTCTTTCTATTGTCAATAGACTTTTTTAAATTTTTTAAAAGACATGATTTACTTTGGTTTTAGGTAACATTACTTGTTTATGTTATAATGAACTGGAAATGAACTAACTAAGGAAAGTAATCTGATGAAAAAAATGCTATTACTATGTTTTATTTTTCTAATACTTTTTCCGATTAACTTTGTTAATGCGGACTCCACTGAAGACTTTCATGTCAAGGCTAAAAGTGCAATTGCTTTTGATGTTTCAACCGGGAAGGTTCTTTACCAAAAAAATGAAAAAGAAGTTCTCCCTGTTGCCTCATTGAGCAAGGTATTAACGACTTATTTGGTATACAAAGAAGTTAAATCCGGAAAACTATCCTGGGATACTCCAGTTACTATCTCAAATTATCCTTACGAATTAACAACCAATTATTCTATAAGTAATGTACCACTCGATGCTCGTCAGTATACTGTGAAAGAGCTTTTAAACGCGGTATTAGTAACAAACGCTAATAGCGCGGCAATTGCCTTAGCTGAAAAAATCAGTGGTACTGAACCTCGATTTGTCGATTTAATGACTAAGCAATTAAAAGAATGGGGTATAAAAGATGCTAAGCTAGTAAATGCAACTGGATTATCAAATGCTATATTAGGAGATCACATTTACCCTCACTCAACATCCGACGATGAAAATCAAATGAGCGCTTTAGATTTAGCGATTGTTAGCAATCATTTGTTAAGTGAATTTCCTGAAGTCCTCAAACAAACTCAGAAAGCATCTGCCACATTTTCTAACCAAAAAATCTTTTCATACAACTATATGTTGAAAGGAATGCCGAACTATCGAGACGGAGTGAATGGTCTTTTTGTTGCTTACTCGGAGAAAAGCGGAGCTTCATTTCTTGCGAGTAGCACAGAAAATAACATGTCCGTGGTGACAGTTGTTCTTAATGCTGAGCAAAGCAATGAGGAAGAATTAGGGCATTTCAGAGAAACAAATACCCTGTTAAATTATATTTCAAACCATTTTGAGCCTGTTATTTTATTAGAAAAAGGCAAAAAGGTTCCAAAAACAAAACTTAACTTATTGGATGGGAAACAAAAATCTGTTAATTTAATTGCCAAAAAAAACCTAATTGGGATTCGCAAAATTGGTAGCCAAGACGGTGATAGTGTGACAATTGATAATAAGAATAAGCGCACTTTTGCGCCTGTAAAAAGAAATGAAGCATTAGCAAGAGCTAGTTTTAATGACAAAGAAATCATTGGAACTGGATATTTAGACAAAACACCAACTATCTCTTTAGGCGCAGCTAAAGATGTGCAAAAGAGTTTCTTTTTAAAGGTTTGGTGGAATCATTTTGTCAACTATGTCAATACTAAATTGTAACTGTTAGGATAGGTTTTTACTTGTCCTCTTTTTTTGACCATTAAGTTTTTACTTGATAGAATAGAACCATGAAAAAAACGATTCTTTCTACTATAATACTAGGTCTTTTCCTCTGGACACCTTCGACTCTTGTTCTTGCTCAAGAAAAATTGGTTATTAATGCTAAGCAAGCTATTGCTGTTGAATGTGAAACTGGTAAAATTTTATACCAAAAAGAGGCTAATCAAAAAGCTCCCATTGCGTCTTTGACAAAAATATTAACGGTTTACCTCACCTTAAAAGAGATTAAAAATGGGAAGATTAGTTGGGATACTCCTGTAAAAATGTCTGACTATGCAAAGGAACTTGCAAATAATCCTGATGTGAGTAACCCAAGCCTCTATAAGGATACCTTTACGGTTAAAGAATTGATCGATTCAAGTATGGTCGTAAGTTCTAATAGCGCAGCCATTTCTCTTGCTGAAACAATTGCTGGATCCGAACCACAGTTTGTCGATATGATGAAAAAACAACTGCAAACTTGGGGGATACAAGACTATCAATTAGTGAATGCATCTGGTCTCAACAATAGTATGCTAAACGGGCACCTTTACCCCAAGTCAAAACCAAACGATGAAAATCAACTAAGTGCTAAAAATTTGGCGATTGTTGCTAGCCATCTCATTTCAGAATTTCCTGAAATACTCGCGATTAGTTCGCAATCACAGCTTTATTGGGGAAATGATGTTTTGCAAAACTCCAATCATTTGCTCCCTGGTTTAAGTATGGGGAGATTGGGAGTTGATGGTTTGAAAACGGGGACAACAGGTCGTGCGGGGCAAACCTATATCGGTACTGCTGTTCAGGATAATATGAGGGTTATTGTTGTCATCCTTCATGCCAATAATGCTGAACAAGATTCAGAGGCTCGCTTTGTTGAGGCCAATAAATTATTTGATTTTGCTTTTCAAAATTTTCAATCAATAACTATTCCCAAAGCTAAGCCTTACGCAACAAAATTAGCTATCATTGATGGTAAGAAAAAAAAGGTAGCCTTTATCAGCCATAAGGATTTCACTATTGTTCAACCTAAAAATGATGATTCCATCAATTACAAAGTCATACAAGAAAAATCAAAAACAAAAGCTCCGATTGAGAAAGATGAAAAACTTGGTCGTATTCAGTTCATTGATTCTTCGGACTATTTAAAGAAAAAACCAAGTGTTGCCATTTTTTCATTTGAAACTGTTAAAAAATTATCACTTTTTGAAAAATGGTTTCGCTTTAACTAATTCCATTCTATGGCAATAATATTAAAAAAAGCTTTGCTTTGTATTAGTTTAATGATATAATAATCATAAAATTTTACAAGGAGCTTTTTTCTGTGATCAAAAAAATCCTATTATTTCTTTCCATTTTTGCCGTGACTATCAGTACTATTCCCGTCATAGCTAATGAAAAGGATTCTGACGATATTATGACCATTACGCGTAAAGCTGGTTATTCTGTTAAAGAGATAAACAAACCTAAATCGTCTATCGTCATTGATGCAAAGAATGGTGATATTCTTTGGGAGGACAACATTAATGAACATAGAGATCCTGCAAGTATGTCTAAATTGTTTACCCTTTATCTTTTATTTGAAGATTTATCAAAAGGGAAACTTTCTTTAGAGACAACAATTACTGCCACCGACCGTGATCAAGCTATTAGTGGCATCTATGAAATTAGCAATAATAAGATTATTTCTGGCGTTGAATACCCGATTAAAGATTTGATTTTTATGACTGCTGTTCCTTCTTCTAATGCCGCAACTGTCATGATTGCAAATTATTTGTCAAATAATGATGCATCTGCTTTCATTGATCGAATAAACCAAAAAGCACGAGAATTAGGAATGCATGACACCTTTTTTTCTAATGCCAGTGGGGCTGCAGCCGAGGCTTTTAAGGGACTCTATAATCCCGACAAGTATGATTTATCTGCTCCCAACCAAACAAGTGCTCACGATTTAGCAATTCTGACATATCATTTTTTGAAGGAATATCCTGAAATTGTCACCTATACGAATCAACGGATTGTAAAAACTATGGTTGGGACACCTTATGAAGAGGAATTTACAACCTATAATTATTCCTTGCCGGGTGACCGTTATGGGATGACGGGGGTTGATGGACTAAAAACAGGTTCTAGTCCAAGTGGAGCATTTAATGCTATTGTCACAACGAAAAGAAATCAGAAACGTCTTATCACCATTGTAATGGGAGTTGGCGATTGGTCAGATCAGGATGGTGAATATTATAGACATCCCTTTATCAACGCTCTAACAGAGAAAGCTTTCTCTGACTTGAAACAAAAAAATAACATACCATATTCGAACTTATTCCATGAAAAAAAGCAAACTAGTTCTGGAAGACCATCCGCCAAAAAAAGTCAACACGAACAGGGACAAAGTTTTTTTCACAAATTCGAAAGATTTGTTGATCGAAATCACTCCTTTATATTTATCGGACTTGCCATTTTTATTGTACTTGTCCTCATTTTAAGTCTCCTTGCCATTCATTAACTATAATCAAAAACCACCAAAAATTTTTGGTGGTTTTTTTGTCATAAAAAAAGCTAGAAGACTGTTGTCTTCTAGCTTAAAAACGAACGGAATTTAAATAAGGAAATTATTTTTTACTTTTCATCACGTTTTTTACCTGCTAATCCAAGGGCTGCAAGGATTGCAAGTGCTGCACTACCATACAAACCATTGTTTTCAGCTTGTCCTGTATGTGGAAGTTCTGCTGCTGTTTGACTTGCCACTGGTTTTGCTGATGATGATTGGCTGCTTGATTGTGTTGTTGATTGTGATAATGATTCTGAAGAACTATTGCTTCCTGGTGTTGGTTGTTCAACTTTAACGAATCCTGAGTCGATGGTTGAATTATCTGAACCATCAACTGTTACTTTAACCACTTGTCCGTCTGAATCCTTAATTAATGAGGAAAACTGACGTTTTCCGTATCCACCACTTCAGTTGGTAAAATTTGGACTACAAGAGTTTCATGACTCTTGTAAGTCGCTGATTTTTTATTAGATTTTGAGAGGAAAACTACGTTTTCCCTATTTCCCACCTCAGTAGGTGATGATATTGCATTGAGTAGCTTCATAGCTACTCAATTGCTTTTTTTATCTATTAATGAGGAAAACTGACGTTTTCCTTATTTCCCACCTCAGTCGGACACAACTGTCTACTAGACAGTTGTGTTATCCGACTGAGCCCTCCATCTCATACGAGATTAGTCTGTTGAGTTCGACGGCGTATTCCATTGGTAATTCTTTGGTAAATGGTTCGACGAAGCCCATGACGATCATTTCGGTTGCTTCGCTTTCTGATAGGCCGCGGCTCATGAGATAGTAGAGTTGTTCTTCTGATATTTTTGAGACTTTTGCTTCGTGTTCTAGGGCAACTTGTGAGTTGTGGATTTCATTAAATGGGATGGTATCTGATTTGGAGATATCATCCATTAAAATGGTGTCACATTCAATATGAGAAACTGATTTTTTCGAATCTTTGTTAAATGTCACTTGGCCACGATAATCCACTTTTCCGCCACCTTTTGCGATGGATTTCGAAACAATAGATGAGGAAGTATGCGGAGCATTATGAATCATTTTTGCTCCAGTATCTTGATGTTGCCCAGCATTCGCAAAGGCAATTGATAACATTGTCCCACGCGCACCAGGACCATCTAGATAAACCGATGGGTATTTCATAGTGGTTTTGGCCCCTAGATTACCATCTACCCATTCCACTGTAGCATCTTTCAGAGCTCGGGCACGTTTTGTTACCAAGTTATAAACATTATCTGACCAGTTTTGAATGGTGGTATAGCGCATGTAGGCACCATCTAAGGCAAAGATTTCAACAATAGCAGCATGAAGACTATTACTTGAATAAGTTGGCGCAGTACAACCTTCCACATAATGAACGCTAGCACCTTCATCCACAATGATTAGCGTACGTTCAAATTGACCAGTGTTTTCATTGTTAATCCTAAAGTAGGTTTGAAGTGGAATATCCACCTTAACCCCTTTTGGCACGTAGATAAAAGTACCGCCCGACCAAACAGCAGAATTCAAGGCAGCTAATTTATTATCAGTTGGTGGCACTAATTTAGCAAAATATTGTTTGAATAAATCAGGGTATTCTTTCAATGCCGAATCAGTATCCGTAAAAATAATACCCAATTTTTCGAATTCATCTTTCATATTATGATAGACAACTTCAGATTCATATTGAGCAGATGCTCCAGCAAGATAAGCACGCTCAGCCTGAGGAATTCCAATTCTTTCAAAGGTTTCTTTAATTTTCTCAGGAACATCATCCCAAGAACGAGCCGGTTTATCTGAGGCTTTTTGATAATAGATAATGTCATCAAAATCAATATCTGATAAGTCAGCACCCCAAGTTTGCATAGGCATTTTTTGGAAGGTTTCCAGGGATTTAAGACGAAACTCCAACATCCATTCTGGTTCACCTTTAGCAGCAGATAACTCTCTGACAACAGCTTCATTTAAACCTTTACCAGTGGAGTAAATAGGCTCCACATCATCGTGAAAACCAAATTGATAATCCCCTAAATCAATAGGCTTTGGTTCAACTTTTTCATTTTTATCAGACATAAGTCACTTCACTTTCTTTATTACTCTTCGTCAGACCCTTCTTGACTTCTTTCAATAGCTTTTTCTAAGGCGTGCCAAGAAAGGGTTGAACATTTGATCCTTTGTGGAAATTTAGATACTCCTTCCAGTAATTCAGCTTCGCCTAGTTCCTTTTGTTTTGGATTCTGACAACCTGAAACTAAATCTGAAAAGGCACGAGCTAGTTCAAGAGCTTCAGCCTTGGTTTTTCCGATAACAGCATCCGTCATCATACTTGCAGAAGCTGTGGAAATGGTACAACCATCTCCAGAAAAAGCAATATCTTCAATCACATCCCCGTCAAATTTGACAGATAATGAGATGACGTCACCACAGGTAGGATTGTTTAAAAGCACCGCTTCAACCCCGTCCAAAGTCCCTTGGTGATGTGGGTGTTTGGAGTGATCAGCGACCACTGCCATATATAAACTCGTTAATTTAGAGAGTGCCACTAAAAAACTCCTTTGTTTTAAGGATCGCCTCAACTAAACGATCACAATCTTCCTTGGTATTGTAGATGTAGAAACTGGCTCTAACCGCAGCCGAAATTCCCAAATGCCGCAATAAGGGTTGCGCACAATGATGGCCAGCTCTAACGGCTATTCCTTCGTAATCTAAAGCAGTCGCGACATCGTGGGGGTGTAAACCGTCCAAGTTGAAGGAAAGAACACCTGTTTGGTCCATAGGGTTGCCCGGACCATATAGTTTAAGCCCGTCAATGGATTGTAATTTCGGTAGAATATACGAAACCAGTTCTCTTTCATGATTCTGAATAGCTGACATGCCAAGTGATTCTAAATAATCAATAGCTGCAGCAAGCCCTATGGCACCCGCAATATTAGGAGTGCCAGCTTCTAGTTTCCAGGGCAAGCTTTTCCAGGAAGCTTCTTGCTCATAAACAAAATCAATCATCTCCCCACCAAACTCAACAGGGTCCATGAGTTTCAAGACTTCTTCTTTTCCATATAAAACACCAATACCTGTTGGGCCCAACATTTTATGACCTGAGAAAGCTAAGAAGTCGCAGTTTAACGCTTGGACATCGACTGCCATATGAGGAACTGATTGCGCACCATCAACAACCATATAAGCTCCAACACCATGGGCGATGGCTGTTATTTCTTGAATAGGATTGACACACCCTAGTACATTAGAGACATGAGCCATACAAACAAATCGCGTTTTGGAGGTGACTTTTGCCTTGAAATCATCCAAATCTAGAGTTCCCTCTTTGAGATAAGCATAAACCAATGAAGCACCCGTTTGGCGACAGACCTCTTGCCAAGGGATAAGATTAGCATGGTGCTCCATAATGGAAATCAAGACTTCATCTCCTGGTTTTAGGATTTGCTTGGCAAATTGAGCCACCCAGTTGAGACTGGTTGTTGTCCCACGGGTGAACACAATTTCTTTGCTACTATTGGCATTGATAAAGTTAGCTACTTTTTGACGGCTGGCCTCATAATCTCGCGTTGCTCTTTCTGCTAGCGTATGGACCCCCCTGTGAACATTCGCATTGTCATAATCGTAATACCTACGAATCCTATCTAAAACTTGCTTAGGTTTTTGACTTGTTGCTGCATTATCAAGGTAGGTATAACCTTCATCATGCACCAATTGATCCAATATTGGAAAGTCTTTTTTAAGTTCTTGACTATTTATCACAAATGGCTCCTTAAAGCTTGTTCCGAGCTGTTAATTTTTGATCCAAGACAGAAATGATGTTTTCTCTGACTTCTTTGACTGGAATTTCTGCAATCACAGCCCCTAAAAAGCCCCTGATCACAAGTCTTTCTGCGGTATCCTTGTCTAAGCCACGACTCATGAGATAGTACATGTCTTCTGGGTCCACTTGCCCAATAGAGGCTGCGTGTCCCGCAGTCACCTCGTTTTCATCAATCAAAAGGATTGGATTGGCATCACTGCGTGCCTTATCAGAAAGCATTAAGACACGGCTTTCTTGTTGGGCGTCCGCACCCTTAGCACCTTTGATGATGTGGCCAATGCCATTAAAGGTCAAGGTCCCACGTTCAAGAATAACACCATGTTGTAAGATGTGACCCACTGAGTTTTTACCATAGTTGGTTACGCGTGTATCAATCCCCTGAACCTGACGACCACTTGAGGCCGCAACAACTTTCAAATCTGCCTGACTTCCGTCACCGATTAAGTCACTATCAAAATCTGCCACGACATTGCCTTCATTCATTAGGGCTAGTGACCAATCAATACTAGCATTGGTTTCGAGTCGACCTCTTCGGCTAATGAAGCTTGTCACCGTTTCACCAAGTCGGTCAATTGCAGAAAACTTAATGTGGCTATCCGCTTTGGCAATCACTTCAACGCTAATATTGGCACTAGCTTTAGCTGACCCTTGTCCAATACTCTCAAGTCTTTCTAAATAGGTAAAATGACTTCCTTTCCCAGCAATAATGAGAATATGCTTATTAAAGGCAACATCGCTATCACTGTCTTGTAAGAAAATACCTTCAATAGGTTGAGAAATCTCAACAAAATCAGGGACGTATAAAACAGCAGCACTATTAAAATAGGCATGATGATAGGCTGCTAATTTATCTTGGTCGTATGCTAGTGCACTTCCGAAATAGTCTCGAATGATTTCTGGAATCTCTTCCAAAGCTTGATAAAAGTCTGTAAAAACAACTCCTTTTTCTATCAAATCCATTGGCAGCTGTTCCAAGACTGTTTGTGTCCCAACCTGAAGGAGGGTTGGGTTATCTCCAATGGCCACGAAATCAGGCACTGCTGTTACTTCTGGACTTTCTTGAATACTACCATCGCCTAGGTTCCACCGATGAAATTTCACCCGTTCGATCCTTGGCAATTCCAGTTCATCTATTTTTTTAAAGGCATCCTGGCGTCTTTGAACTAACCAGTCGGGTTCTGCCTTTGCTTGCGAAAATCGTAATATGTTATCAAATGTCATGATGATCTTTCCTCTTCTAACCTTACTGAGTATCATTTACTATTGGATCTGACCTTTAAAGGCGTCGCTTTTTTTCAAAAGCCCAGACCCTAAAAAGATCATTTTTAAACTTCTTCTTTATAGTCGATGCCTAATTCTTCTGCGATTCCGGAATAGCCTTCTTTTTCAAGTCGTTGGGCTAATTGTGCATCACCAGAAAGGACAATACGTCCATCCATCATCACATGCACTAAATCAGGTGTGATGTAATTTAAGAGTCTTTGGTAATGGGTGATGATCATGGCTCCAAAATCTTTTTGACGCATGTCATTGACACCTTTTGAAACCACTTTAAGGGCGTCGATATCCAAACCTGAATCAATTTCATCTAAAAGGGCAAATTTTGGTTCTAGCATGAGGAGTTGCAAAATTTCATTGCGTTTTTTCTCACCACCTGAAAAACCTTCATTAAGGTAACGCTCTGCCATTTCTTCCTTCATCCCTAATAATTCCATTTTTTGATCCAACTTTGTAATGAAATCACGGACTGAAATTTTGTCATCATCTTCTTTTCCAGCATTCATTGCAGCACGCATAAATTCGGCATTTGTGATTCCAGGAATTTCAGATGGGTATTGCATGGCTAGAAAGAGTCCCATTCTAGCACGTTCATCCACTTCTAAGTCAAGGATATTAACACCATCCAAAAGAATTTCTCCTTCAGTGACCTCATAGTTAGGATTCCCCATGATGGCCGCAGATAGGGTAGATTTACCAGTACCATTTGGTCCCATGATTGCGGCAATTTCACCTGTTTTAAGGGTTAGATTAACCCCTTTTAAAATTTCTTTATCTTCGATAGAAACGTGTAAATTTTTGATTTCAAGGACAGACATCTTATACCTCTTTTTCTATAGTCAAATGAGACATTCTCATTTTCACTTATCTTAATATTAACATTTCTATTTTAACAAAAAAAGCCACATAAGGCTCCCTTTTTGGCTCTATTCTGTTACTATTGCTAGTCCTTTCCAAAGTCAATGCACTTTTTGATTCTTAAAAAGATTCTCTGCACCTCTTTATAAAAGCGACAGTTCATTTTGGCAACAAAAAAGAGAGAAAGATTTTCTCTCTTTTGCTAAAAAACAGTTATTTATTAAAATGGATAATGAGATACACAAGTTAAATCCCTATTCGAGTACAAAGTTTATTCTGTACTTAGTTACAACTATCTATTTTGTTCTAATTTTTTTCTTTCTAATGAAAAATGTTCAAACAATCTAATAAAAGGATTTTTCTCCCCATTGTTTTTAACTAGTGTGCCATGTTGATAAAATGTTTCATAAAATTCGTATAACTCTGGTTCAACTTCTTTATTATAAGGATTATTTAGCTCTTCACCGCTAATTGCATTATTATAACCACCAAATTTGGCAGTCTCAATCTCGTCAATTGTTGGCTTTTCATCAGCATAAGAAACTGATGTTGTTGCTGCACCGATAGAACAAGCTACTAAGCCTGTTACAAAAAGTTTTTTCAATAAAGATGTCATTTTTAATTCTCCTTTAATTATGATTATGTTTTTATTATAGGAATTTAATGTTTATTTGTCAACAATTTTTGGTATTAATACAAAAATGACATCTAACATAATCTCTATGTAACATTAGCTCATTTACCTTATAAGCAAAACCCTTTAAAATCAACGTTTTTTTGAATGATGGCCTGTTCTTATCTCTTATTTGAATAAGCCAATCTTTTTTTGACACATTTTCCTAACCAATAATTATTTTATCGTTTATTTCTAATTATAAAACCATAAAAAAAGAGAATCCTTTGGATTCTCTTTTACTTTTTTATCTAGTCTACTATTTGTTTTAGCTTTAAAGTAGGATCATTTTTTCTTTTTCCATTTTTCGCTTTGACTTCGACGAAAATCACTGTTCCCTATAAATTTCAAAATATTGAACAAGGGTGTTCGTTTTTCACCCCATATTTCAAGTCCTTCAATTAAGACTTCAAGTCCAAAGAGGAAACCAAACATTAGCAAAAGTCCACCGACACGACTGGATACATTAAGCAACAATGAAGTTAAAGAGAAAAGCAATGCGATACCATAAACCACCAAGACTGCACCACGGTGGGTAAATCCCATGGAAAGCAAACGGTGATGAAGGTGCATTTTATCTGGCTCGTAAAACTTCTTACCTGATAAACTCCGTCTAATAATAGCAACTGCAGTGTCCATGATAGGAACCCCTAATATTATGACCGGAGTGACAACGACTACTGCCGTTGCATTCTTTAAACCTTGCAATGAAAGAACACCAATCATAAAACCAATAAATAGAGCACCCGTGTCACCTAGGTAAATAATGGCTGGGTGGTAATTATAAGGAAAAAAGCCAGCAATCGATGCGATCAAAATCAAGATGGTTACCGTAAGAAAGAAATCTGTCTGTGGTAGAAAGAAGTAAGAAACAATGGCCATTGTCACTAAACTAATGATAGAAACACCACTAACAAGTCCATCTAAACCATCTATCAAATTAATGGCATTGGTGATGGAAACAATCCACAAAATCGTCAAAAAGAAAGTGACAATTGGTCCAAAATGGAGCAATGGTCCCCCAAAAGGGATCTTAAAACTATCAAAACGGAAAGAGGTGAAGGCCCAAATGATAAAGGCACCAAAGAAAATGCCCAACATTTTGAGTTTAGGTCTGATTTCATAAATGTCATCAATAAAACCAGTCGTCACAATCATCAAGGCACCCAAAACAACAGGCAAAATGTAGCTCAAGTAGCTATGGCCATTCATAAAAACCTGAGGATTTACAAAAGGCATAAAAACCAGTGTTGCCATGAAGAAGGCTATAAATATCGCCAAACCTCCACTACTTGGCATTGGTACCTTATTGATCCGTCTAGCATTGGGATTATCCACTGCTCCGACACGAAAAGCCAAAAAACGGATGAATGGCGTTGCAATGAGTGAAATGAGAAAAGCCCCTATAAGCACTAAAACATAATCAAACGTAAATGGAAACATAAGCCATTACACCAACTCTACTTTTTGTAATTCTGTTACTGCATGATCTTCCAGTAATTGATGGGCATGTTCCTGCAAGTAAGCTCTAGTCTTACTACCTGGG
This sequence comes from Streptococcus uberis, assembly GCF_900475595.1. NCBI lineage: Bacteria > Bacillati > Bacillota > Bacilli > Lactobacillales > Streptococcaceae > Streptococcus > Streptococcus uberis. The sequence continues at coordinate 389,709 of NZ_LS483397.1, read as the reverse complement.
AGTGCATGCTCAATTAATCTAGCATACATGACATTGGCATAATAAGAAGGTTGGTTTTGAATATCCAATAAAATGGTCATGTGATATCGGTCAGAACTTTTATATAATTCAGAAGCTTCTATCGGGAAGGTCACTGTTTTAGAAAAGGTAATGGCATCTTGAATGGTCATGAAATCCAAAACGTAATGCACATAATCTAGAGGTTCAAAAGGTGACTCTTCTTCCTTTTGCTCTTCAGCATTTTGCGTCATAACAGCATCCACTGCTTCTTCCATCATTTCTTCAATTTTCTCGAGTTTCTCATGAGCGTTAACATCACCTTTTTCAATCATACTCTTCTCAATTGTTTTGAAGAAGTCTTCAGGTGTCATTTGAGAAACATCTCCCAAGTCTGCCAAATCATCAAAATTAATTTCTTTATTCAAATCTGATTTGGTGACAAAGACATCCAAACGGTCCTTTCTTGGAGTAACTCGGAAACTTAACATACCACTGTCTTTAAAATTATCAGGTAAGTCTAGCTCATCCATGACAGTGTAAAAGAATTCTTCCGTTTTTTCTTGAGGGATTAAGAAGTCTTTTAACTCCATTCCTCTTTCTTCCAGATCATCCATACTAATAGTGATTTTTAGCGTTGTTTCGCTGATTTGTTTCATTTCCATAGTTATTACCTCGCACGCGTAGTCATTCTATTATACTAGAATTAGATAGAAATCGCAATTTTGTGCTCGATGGGCAAAGAAATGAAAAACCAGCTTTAGAAAAGCTGGTTCTTATTACATAAATAAACTAACAAAGAAATAGAGAATGAGAACCGATCCCAAAGCAATACGATATTTCCCAAAAACTGTAAAATCATGTTTTTTCACATAATCCGTCAAGAATTTAATCGCGTACATAGAAACCACAAAAGCTGTCAAACTAGCCACAAGTAAGATCAATATTTGTGAAAAAGCTAAATGATTTCCATCTAAAAAGAATTTAACAGCTTTCAAGCCACTATAACCAAACATGGTTGGAATGGCTAAGAAAAAAGTGAAATCAGCAGCGACCGGTCGACTTGTTCCTAAGATAATTGCCCCTAAAATAGTTGCCCCTGAACGACTTGTTCCTGGGACGATACTGAGTACCTGGAAGCATCCAATTAAGAAGGCAGTCTTATAGGACATTCGAGATAGTTCCGTCACCTTTGGTTCAACTTTTTCATTGCGTTTTTCAATCCATAGAAAGGCGTAGCCATACAAAATGAGCATGAGAGCAACAACTACAAAATTATAGAAGTGAGCTTCCATCCAATTATCAAGCAATAATCCAAAAATAGCCGATGGTACACAGGCAATGACAACTTTTAACCACAACTGCCATGTTAATTGGACTTGACGCGCTGACTTACCAGGTTGAAAGGGATTAAGGCGTTCAAAATAAATGACCATAACAGCGATAATCGCGCCCAGTTGGATAACAATATTAAACATGTCCATGAAATCTTTATCTTGATTCATTTTAATAAACTCTTGAACCAAAATCAGATGGCCAGTGCTAGAAATTGGAAGCCACTCCGTTATTCCCTCAACAACTCCAAAAAAGATGGCTTTTAATATTTCAAAAAATAACATGATGTCTCCTAAAATAATGATAGAACTATTGTATCAGAAAAACTTAAAATTTTCTTATCATTTCCCTTTTTAGAAAGCTCCACCACCGCCTCCTCCGCCACCGCCGGAGAAGCCACCACCTGAAAAGCCACCAGAACTACTTCCAGAAGAAACACTGAAATGACTGGCATTTGAAGCGGCCATGCTAGAACTTGTTAGATTATTTGTCATGCCATACATGAAGGGGTGAATCGAGCCATACTGATGCCCTAGATTCTTATCCTCAAGCTGAATACCATGTAAAATCATGTATTTTTCAACTTGTTCAGCAAATCCAAACATACTTGCATAAACTAACATTCTATTCCAAACCACTAAACTTTCAACCTCTGCTTTTTCAAAATGATCAATATCTTTGAGCATATGGATAAAAGCATCCCAAGGCTGACGAGCCAATTGTCCTTCTTGTGTTAGAACGCCTTGCAGAAGGTCTTTACTGGTCTGTTTAGTCATTTGATAAATGCCAACAATGGCAATAAGTGCTAAAACAATATCAATGATGAGATTGCGACCATTGGCCATAGCCATAACATAAAATCCAAGGCAAAAAAGGATAATGATAATAAAAACTAGGAAAGCATTAGCCAACCCTAAATAGATTTTCTCTTTAACAGTCATGGAGCGATAATAGTGATCACCTTCTGTACCAATGTGATTCTTGACAAGTTCCGTCAGATTCCGAAAGGCGCGGTCCAATTTATCTAAATGCTCCTTGCCTCGCTGATTCACCTGGCGTTGCAACTCTTGACCTTTATATTGTTTTTTTAATTTCTTTTCAATACCTGAGTCAAAGAAGTAATCCGCAAATAACTGATCTGTTTTTAATTTTTTCTGATCACCAAATGCCATGCGGACGAAAGCTTTCTCAAAATCAGACAAATGGCTATCATTTACTAAACTTAAATAATAATGATTGTCTTCTTTCTCCATCATAATAGCTTTGCGGTCAACTAAATCAAGTAAAGTTGCTTGAACAAGATTTTCAAAGCTAATATTATCATCCTTAAGGATTGACTGGCTTGGGTTTAACTTCTGAAGATCTAAATGAAAAATCTTTTGAGCAATGACAAGGGGAGCCTGGTCACCAGGCAAGGCATAAAGCCGTTCATCTTTATGATTGCTATATCGAAAAACAGATTTTTTAAAGAGATACCAACAAAAACCTGCCAATAAGAAAAGGAGTGCGACGACTATATAGATGTAGTAGTTGACAATGTTATTGGCTAAGCGCGTGTTTTTAGCTATTGTTTCTTCTGTCTTCTTAAATTTCGGCAAATAGTTTTGATTTTCGGCCATTCCCGTCACAATGCTACTATCCCAGTAGCCATGAAATTCTAGGACACCACTAACTTTAGATGCTCTCATGTCAATCTGATTTTTCCCTTTTTCATGTGCACCAGGGAAAAAATAGCCTCTATGAAGATACATCTCCTGTTCTTGGCTGGTTTTCTGACTTTTTATCGCGAAATGAACAGTTTCAAGAGTTTCATCCCAGTCTGAGATAGGTTTCCAATTCAAGACTGCAATATCTTGATATTTGGATAATAAATGGCGAAGCTTCCAGGTTACCACAATTTTTACTTTGTCTGTTGCTTGCCCAGAATTATAAACTTTCAAGCGATAGCCATCACCCAAATCCTCTAGGAAGCTAGAGACTTCCACTTTTTGACCGTTTTTATAGGCTTGAACTTGTGGATTTTGATCAATTCCAAAACCATCAGGCATATTACCAGCTTTTCCTAAACTAAGGTACTGACCATTGTAATCCGATGAAAAAATATAAGTCACTTCTTGACGAAAATCAGCACTATTGTCTTCATTGACCGTCAAAAATCCCTCATATAATGGAATACGATAGTCAACTTCAGATGCCAAAATGTTTTGTCCAAAAAAACCTAAAAATAGTATGAATAAAAAAAACCATTTTTTCATGTCATCACCTAACTTTCTAAAATATATTTTAGCATATCTTAACAGATTAAGAAAACGCTATCTTATTTAATTTTTTTAAAATTTATTTATTTTTAAACAATATTTTGTATATTTTTCCATTTCTTTGAACTCAAAACATTGAAATAGAATCCTATTTACTGTAAAATAAGTAATAATAATAATTTGAGACTGGAGTCTTTTATGAGGAAATTTTTAATGAGCTGTTTCGCTGCTCTTCTCCTCCTTTTTGCAGGAGTTAGTCAGGCAGATGCAGACCAATATTTAAGAGTTGGAATGGAAGCAGCTTACGCGCCATTCAACTGGACACAAGATGATAATTCAAATGGTGCCGTACCAATTGAAGGAACCAACCAATATGCAAACGGCTATGATGTTCAAGTCGCTAAAAAAGTAGCCAAATCACTAAATAAGAAACTTTTAGTTGTTAAAACATCATGGACAGGCTTGATTCCAGCCCTAACATCAGGAAAAATTGATATGATTGCAGCTGGTATGAGTCCTACCGAGGAACGTAAAAAAGAAATTGCTTTTTCTGATAGCTATTATACGAGCGAACCCGTTATCGTTGTTAAAGCAGATAGCAAGTTTGCAAAGGCCAAATCATTGGATGATTTTGCAGGAGCTAAAATCACCGCCCAACAAGGGGTATGGCATGTTAATCTCATTCCACAAATCAATGGTGTTAAAGCACAAACACCAATGGGAGACTTCTCTCAAATGCGTCAAGCCCTTTCATCAGGTGTCATTGATGGGTATATCTCTGAAAGACCTGAAGCAATGACAGCTGAAAATGTCAATTCAGCCTTTAAGATGGTTGTCTTAAAAAAAGCATTTACTGTCAATGAATCCGATGCCGCAATTGCTGTTGGTATGCGTAAAGACGATCCTAGAATTGTTCAAGTTAATACTGTTTTAGCTGATTTATCTGCTAATGATCGTCTTGATTTGATGGATAAGATGGTTACTTTACAGCCAAAAGAAAAGAAAGCCGAAAATGGTGTGCAACCATCATTCCTTGACCAGATGTGGTCTATTGTAACGAAGAACTGGAAACAATTCTTACGAGGAACTGGTTTAACCCTTCTTATCTCAACCATTGGTACCATTGTGGGGCTTATCATTGGTCTCTTAATTGGTATCTATAGAACAGCTCCTAAATCAAAGCATAAGGTTTTAGCTTTTTTCCAAAAATTATTTGGATGGTTCCTTAATGTTTATATTGAGGTCTTCCGTGGAACTCCGATGATTGTACAATCTATGGTTATTTACTATGGAACAGCTCAAGCCTTTGGTATTTCTATCGATAGAACCTTAGCCGCTATCTTTATTGTTTCTATTAATACTGGCGCATACATGACCGAAATTGTTCGTGGTGGTATTTTCGCAGTAGATAAAGGCCAATTTGAAGCAGCGACAGCTCTTGGTTTTACCCATGGCCAAACCATGCGTAAGATTGTTTTACCACAGGTTGTAAGAAATATCTTACCAGCAACTGGTAATGAATTTGTCATTAATATCAAAGACACCTCTGTGTTAAACGTTATTTCCGTTGTAGAGCTTTATTTCTCAGGGAATACTGTTGCCACTCAAAACTACCAATATTTCCAAACATTCTCTGTGATTGCTGTCATTTACTTCATCCTCACCTTTACCGTTACACGCATTCTTCGCTATGTAGAACGTCGTATTGATGATGACAATTACACAACTACAGTTAATGAATTGCCTTGAGAGGAGACGAGTAATGTCTAACCCAATTATTGAAATCAAACATTTAAAAAAATCTTATGGCAATAATGAAGTCCTTAAAGATATTTCATTATCAGTCAATAAAGGAGAAGTTATTTCCATTATCGGCTCGTCTGGTTCTGGTAAATCTACACTACTGAGATCCATTAATCTTTTGGAAGAACCAACAGCTGGGGAAATTCTTTTCCATGGGAATAATGTTCTAGACGACAATTATAATCTGATTCACTACCGTGAAAAATTAGGAATGGTTTTTCAATCCTTTAACCTTTTTGATAATCTAAACGTCTTAGAAAATGCTATTGTTGCACAAACCACTGTTTTAAAAAGAAGTCGTCAGGAAGCTGAGAAAATCGCTAAAGAAAACCTTAACAAGGTTGGAATGACCGAGCAATATTGGAAAGCAAAACCAAAACAACTTTCCGGAGGTCAAAAGCAAAGGGTTGCTATTGCTCGTGCATTATCTGTTAATCCAGAAGCTATGCTCTTTGACGAACCTACTTCTGCACTTGATCCTGAAATGGTTGGCGAAGTTTTAAAAACCATGCAAGATTTGGCTAAATCAGGATTAACCATGATCATCGTAACCCATGAAATGGATTTTGCCCAAGAAGTATCAAACCGAGTCATCTTTATGGATAAAGGTGTGATTGCTGAAGAAGGTACACCACAAGAAATTTTTGAAAATCCAAAAGAGGAACGCACAAAAGAATTTTTACAACGCTTCTTAAAATAAAAGAATCTCTTGAACTGCTTCCCAATCATTAGACAAAAATTCTAACGATTGGGGGCAGTTCATTTTGAGTTCTTTAATTTTTGTTTTTTACTTTACCAGTTAAGTATTTTGTGTTATACTGAGGATGTTAACGTTAATAATTTATGTGATTGGAGGTACTTATGGCTGAAAAAACTGACTTGGCGTCAGCTTATCGCAGACTAAAAAGTCCTAACATTAAAACAAAAAAACGTGCTTTAAAGATTATTCATGAGCACAAGAGATCAGGTAAAAAATAGACCTTCTCAAAAATAAAGTCAGACAAAAAACACCTAAGACAAATCCCTCCGTCTTAGGTGCTTTTTTTATTTGACTTTAAGTGCTGAGAGAACTTGTGTTCTGATATCATCCACTCCATTTGGCGTATTTGGTAAGAAAATAGTTTGGTTTCCTCGACTGGCAAATGTATTCAATGTATCTAAATATTGATTGGTTAAAAGAATAGCCATTATCTGTTCTTCACTTAAGCTAATATTAGCATCTTTTAATTCTTGGATAGATTCTGCTAAACCGTCGACAATTGCTTTACGTTGTTGGGCAATACCAACTCCGTGTAAGCGATCTTTTTCAGCTTCTGCCGATGCCGCTGTGACAATTTTAATCTTATCTGCTTCAGCTAATTCTTGGGCAGCTACGCGTTTGCGTTGGGCAGCATTGATTTCATTCATCGATTGTTTCACTTCCGCATCTGGTTCCACTTTGGTGATCAATGTTTTAACGATGATATAACCATAGGTTGACATTTCTTCTGCCACTTGATGTTGAACTTCTAAGGCGATTTCATCTTTTTTCTCAAACAGTTCGTCCAAAGTTAGTTTAGGTACGGATGAACGAAGGGCGTCTTCAATATAAGATTTAATTTGTGCCTCTGGCTTCATCAATTTATAATAGGCGTCTGTAACATTGTTTTCATTGACACGATATTGAGTGGCAACATTTAAGGTAACGAAAACATTATCTTTTGTCTTTGTCTCAACAATAATCTCTGTTTGCAAGAGTCGCAATTGGACACGTGCAGCAATTTTATCAATACCGAAAGGCATACGAATATGAATACCACTTTGAGACGTTTTTTGGTATTTCCCAAAGCGTTCGATGATGGCAACAGACTGTTGACGAACAACATATAAGCTACTTGCAATCACAATTAAAGCAAAAATAGCCCAAAAACTAAAAATGATTAATGAATAAAGCATTTTATCTCCTTCTCAGTCCGTGCTAGCTCTTTAGGAAAATCCATCTGCTGCATCTTGACTTATTGTTATGATACAATTATAAGATATTTCTATTTTTTGTCAAATATGATATTAATGTTTTCAAATTTTTTTGACAGAAAAAAACAAGGCATCAATTGCCTTGTTCAATTACTCAACACTCATTAAATATGGATAAACTGGTTGATTTCCTTCGTGAATTTCAACTTCAATATCTTCATATTTTTCTTCAAGATAGTCTGCAAGTTCTTCTGCAAGTGGCACTTCACCATCTTCACCAACAAAAATAGTTACAATTTCACTGTCTTCAGTAATCATTTGTTCAAACGTTGCTTTTAAGGCTGCTTCCAAGTTTGCATCAGAAACTAAGATTTTACCATCAACCATACCAAGATAATCATTTTCATGAATCTCAAGACCATCAATAGTTGTATCACGAACAGCTAAGGTAATACTTCCACTGGTAACCTCAGATAGACTAGCAGTCATATTGGCAACATTGTCATCTAATGTTTTAGTTGTATCAAAAGCTAATAGACTCGTAAATCCTTGAGGTACTGTGCGTGTTTCAACCACACGTGCAGGAATATCCACGACTTCAGCTGCAGATTGGGCTGCCATGAAGATGTTTTTATTGTTTGGTAAGATAATTACTTGTTTCGCATTAACAGCTTCAATGGCTTTAACGATATCTTCTGTTGATGGATTCATGGTTTGTCCACCAGAGATGATATAGTCAACCCCTTGTGCTTTAAAAATATCTGCTAAGCCTTGACCAGCTACAACAGCAATCAAACCAAATTCTTTTGCTTCTTCTTGTGGTTTAGTCGCTATATTTGTTTTTTCAACTTGAGCATCATGTTGGTTACGCATATTGTCCACTTTAACTTTTACAAGTGAGCCATATTTTAAACCTTCTTGCATAACAAGGCCTGGATCTTCCGTATGAACATGAACCTTAACAATCTCATCATCATTAACAACCATTAATGAATCACCGAGATTGCTTAGGTAGCCTTGGAATTCTTCATAATTGAATTCTTTAACATAGGTAGGGCCTTGGCGGAGTGCAACCATAATCTCAGTACAATAGCCATAAGTAATATCTTCTGTTGCGACATGGCCAACGACAGCTTTATGGTGCTCTGCATTAATCATTTCTGCCATATTCGCTGGAGTTGCTTTGAAGTCTTCAGAAGCCACATAGTCCCCATTTAATGCAGACATGAAACCTTCATAAATAAAGACAAGTCCTTGACCACCTGAATCGACAACGCCTACTTCTTTTAACACAGGAAGTAATTCTGGTGTTTTTGCAAGAGCTTTTTTCGCTCCTTTAAGAGCTGAAGCCATGACTTCAACAGCATCATTTGTAGAATCAGACTTTTTCAAAGCTGCACTAGCAGCGCCACGAGCAACCGTTAAAATAGTTCCTTCAACAGGTTTCATGACAGCTTTGTAAGCAACTTCAACACCTGATTGAAGAGCCAGTGCTAAATCTTTACCGTCTAATTCAGTTTTTCCTTTGATACTTTGCCCAAATCCACGGAAAATTTGAGATGTGATAACACCTGAGTTCCCACGTGCACCCATCAAAAGACCTTTGGATAAGATTTGTCCAACTTCCCCAACAGTATCAGCTGGCTTATCAGCAACCTCTTTGGCACCATTATCCATAGTCATCCCCATATTGGTACCAGTATCACCGTCTGGTACTGGGAAGACATTAAGTGAATTTACATATTCTGCTTGTTTTCCTAAACGAGTTGCGGCTGCTTGAACCATCTCTTGTAACAAGCTTGCTGTAATTTTTGACACTAGTTTTCTCCTACAACTTTAATATTTTGCACATAGACATTGACCATATCTGCAGTTAAGCCAAGTTGGCTTTCTAAATTAAATTTAACACGTTCTTGGATATTTTTAGAGACTTCACTTATCTTAACACCGTAACTCATTACAGTATAAACATCAACAGAAATACCCATATCTGTTGCTTTCACAACCACACCTTTAGCATAGTTTTCTTTGCGAAGTAGTGATTGGAAATTGTCTTTTAATGCACTTTTACTAGCCATACCGACAACGCCGAAAATTTCCGTTGCAGAACCACCGACAACAGTTGCAATAACGTCATCAGAAAGTTCGATAAGACCATCTTTTGTATTAATTTTTACAGTCATTTTTACTACCTCAAAAAGTTTTTATCAGTTTATTTTACCATATCTTGAGCCTAATGTAAAAACATATCAGTCTGAGAGGTGTGAAAGCCAAAAAATGCAAAAGAAAGAAAAGAAAAAAAGCCCGAAGGCTCATTTCAATTATACGCGTTCAACTTTACCAGATTTAAGCGCACGAGCTGAAGCCCAAACTTTTTTTGGTTTTCCATCAACAAGGATAGTCACTTTTTGAAGATTTGGTTTAACTGTACGTTTTGTTTGGTTCATAGCGTGTGAACGGTTGTTACCAGATACTGTTTTACGACCTGTAAAATAACATACTTTAGCCATTTTATCGATTTCCTCCTAGGTAGAATATGTTTACGGATGTGCTAGCACCACATACCAAACTATTCTATCATAAGCCAAGTCGTTTGACAAGGATTTTTTATAACAAGTTTTCTATCTACTTTTTTTCTTATATTCTCAAATTAAAGGTCAGCTAGCCTTGCTTGATTTTCCAAAAGAAAAACCCACTTTTTCAAGTGAGTTTTCTTTATATTTGGCTTTATGATTAAGCTTTGTTAGCAGAACCGAAAACGTCGATACGTTCTTCAACGGCACCTTGAACAGCTTTCATACCTGGAGCCAAGAATTTACGTGGGTCAAATAATTTTTTACCAGTGTATTCAGCTTCGTTTGCTTCGAAGTTGCGTGCAAATTCACGAGTTGCATCAGAGAATGCGATTTGGCTTTCAGTATTTACGTTAACTTTTGCTACACCAAGTTTGATAGCTGCTTTGATTTGATCATCAGGGATACCAGATCCACCGTGTAATACGATTGGGAATCCTGGTACAGCTGCTGCTAATTTTTCTAAGTGGTCAAGAGCAAGACCTTCCCAGTTTTCTGGGTATGGACCGTGGATGTTACCAATACCAGCGGCAAGGAAATCAATTCCAGTTTCAACCATTGCTTTAGCATCTTCGATTGGAGCAAGTTCACCTTTACCGATGATTCCGTCTTCTTCACCACCGATAGTTCCAACTTCAGCTTCTACAGAAACACCTTTAGCATGTGCTAAAGCTACAACTTCTTTAGTTTTAGCAAGGTTTTCTTCAACTGGAAGGTGTGAACCGTCAAACATGATTGATGTGTAACCAACTTCGATACATTCTAAAGCATCTTCATAATGACCATGGTCAAGGTGAATAGCTACAGGAACTGTAATCCCCATTGATTCTACAAGGTTAGAAATAAGTGATTGACATACTTTGTAACCACCCATGTATTTAGCAGCACCCATTGAAGTTTGGATAAGAACTGGAGCTTTTTTAGCTTCTGCTGCACGCAAGATAGCTTGAGTCCATTCAAGGTTGTTAGTGTTAAATCCACCAACAGCATATCCGTTGTCACGAGCTGCTTGTACAAATTTTTCTGCTGAAACGATTGCCATTTGTTAGGCCTCCTCTAATTTTTCGGGTTATACCCGTTTACTTGTTCATTTTAGCACAATAGCCAAAAAAATTCTAGTCTTTGATGACGGTAAAGCGTTTTCCAAAGTCGGAAAATGAGTTTGTCGCGATTTTTAATCACTAAAAGCAAAAAAAGATGGGAAATCCCATCTTTAACTATGCGGAGAGAGGGACTTGAACCCTCACGACCTAAAGCGGTCACAGGATCCTTAGTCCTGCGCGTCTGCCAATTCCGCCATCCCCGCTTCTCATCAGCAACATCATATATTATAGCAACTATGAGATTTGATGTCAATAGAATCTATTGATATTTTTTCAAAAAATCTTTGATTTTTTCTTGATATTCCTTCATATTCACTTTATAGGCTTCTGCATGTTTAGCCCCTTTAATGATCAGGAGTTCTTTTGGCCCTCTAGTCGCTTTATAGTTGTCATAAACCATTTGAGTAGGCACAAAATCATCCTTATCACCATGAATAAAAAGAACAGGGAGCTTATTTTTCTGTAACTGCTTGACAGAACTTGCTTCTTTGTAGGTAAAACCAGCCCTTAATTTCGATATCGCTGAAACTTCATATAGTATTGGAAAAGCGGGGAGATTGTACATGGCCTTAGCTTGGTATTTCAGTTCATCCCAAACACTTGAATAGCCACAATCTTCAATGATGTTGACAACTTGTTTTGGAAGCTTTTCACCACTTGCCATCATAACGGTTGCTGCACCCATTGACAGTCCAAAATAGCTAATACGACTAGCCTCATCCTCGCGGATCAATTCTTTTGTCCAGGCAATCACATTTTCACGATCACTCCAACCATAACCTATGATTTGGCCCTGACTCTGTCCATGAGCTTCATTGTCAGGAATTAACACATTATATCCTAAGTCATGAAATAACATGGCATAAGGCTTCATCCCAGCCTTACTATTTAAAAAACCGTGAACAACGACTGCTGTTTTATGACTTTTCTGAGCTGCCGGGAGATACCAAGCTACTTGACGTTTTCCTCTATTATACATAACCCTTTCTTCTACTTTTAAGGCGTCAAAAGCTTTTTCTTTATCATATAAGGGATCCTCTTTGCCCCTTTTTTTAGTGTTTATGAAGGATTTTTCCTCCCTGATTTGAGCCACATGGAAGAAGTAAAAACTAGCACCTACACTAATTACTGAAAGAACTAAAAATAACAGCATTAAATACTTTGACAATCGAACTATTTTCATACTATTAGTTTACCTTAATGATAGCAAAAAAGAAAGAGGCAAATTCTTTCTTTTTTTAAACTATTAAAGAAGGAGGTTACTAAAGATAGGAACAACTACTGTGACAATGACTCCCACTATGACTAAGGCTATTGACCCCATGGATTCTTCCACCTGTCCAAAATCTTTGGCTGCTTTTTCTGCAGATTCCGAAGTGAGACCCTGTCTGAAATAGGGTAAGGTCGTGTTTGCTAGTTCTAAGACATCATAGGTTTGGATGGCTTTCATACTTTCTTCCTGACTCAAAGTTCCTAAAATGATAGAAAGAAAGATGCCAGTTCCTAGTGCATTAACGAAGACCATGGGGAAGGCGATGGTTTGAATCAATGCTACCGCTTGTGCCTTGTCCGGCGATAAGAAATAGATACAAAGCATCTGGAAGACTTCCATTAATGCCCCACATAAGCTTCCTTGCCAGATTTTTGGATAGGTCTTTTTGCGCAAGCTGATTTGCCCAACAAATCCTGATAAGGTTCCAATGACTAAGGAAGAGATGAAATAGGTGTAGGGAGCATTGCCACCTTGTAGCCAGCGAACACTTCCTGAGATGAGTCCGACAAAAAATCCGACAAAGGGTCCTCCGATGAGACCTGACATCCCAATGGTTAAGGTTCGGGTATTGGCTATGGAAGTATGAGACAAAAGGCTTACGAGGCCACCGTTTCCAATATCAAATGGAGCGTTCACTAGCACTCCTGTAAAATTACTAATGATGGCAAACAAACTAAAGGTGACTATTAGTAGCCAACGCAGGCGCAAGGTATCTCGATGATACATCATCCGCTTATAAAAAGGGCTAATCATAAGAAGATTAGCCAAGAGGATAATGAGTCCTACCCTTTCGAGTAGGGGTAATAATAGTGTAATCATGTGATAACCTCTTTGGGTTATTATAGCACCTTTAAATGGCGTCTTTCAAGTAAACCTTTAGTTTTGGTTAGCAATTGCTGCGCTGATAAAGGCTGTGTACAATTCTTCAGCATGATTAGGACGACTATGTAGTTCTGGGTGGTATTGAGCTGCGACAAAGAATTTTTTCTCTGGGAGTTCGACAATTTCCATTAGACGATTGTCTGGTGAAACTCCTGAGAAAACAAAGCCAGCTTGTTCAAACTCTTGACGGAATTTTGTATTGAACTCATAACGATGACGGTGTCTTCTTTGAACAACCTCTTGATTGTCATAAGCTGCGGCCGCTTTTGAGCCTGCTTTTAATTTACATGGGTATAGACCTAAACGGAGGGTCCCACCCATATCTTCAATATCAATTTGATCTCTCATTAAATCGATAATAGGATATTGTGTTGTTGGGTCAAGCTCGGATGAATTAGCTCCTTCTAGATTTAGGACATGGCGAGCAAATTCGATACAGGTTAACTGCATACCTAAACAGATACCAAGCATCGGCACATCTTGCTCACGCGCATAACGGATGGCTTGTATTTTACCTTCTGTTCCACGTTGTCCAAAACCACCTGGGACAATAATGCCATCAGCATCGCCAAGTAGGGAAGCAACAGTCTCTTCAGTCACATCATTAGCATTAACCCAATTTAAATCAATGGCAGCATCATTTTCATAGCCTGAGTGTTTTAAGGCTTCAACGACTGAAAGATAAGCATCTGGTAATTCTACATATTTTCCAACTAAGGCAATTTTGGTTGTTTTCTTTAGGTTCATCACCTTATCTACCATTGTTGTCCATTCCGTCATATCTGCCTGAGGCACATCTAATTTAAGATGATCACATACAATTTGATCCATGCCTTGGGCTTGTAAATTCAAAGGAATTTGATATAAATGTTCAACATCACGAGATTCAATAACGGCTTCTGGTTCAACATCACAAAATTGTGCTAATTTATTTTTGATACCTTGTTCAACAGCTTCTTCCGTCCGAATGACAAGCATGTTTGGTTGAATTCCTAACCCACGCAACTCTTTTACGGAGTGTTGGGTTGGTTTTGTTTTCATTTCACCCGCTGCTTTTAAATATGGAAGCAAGGTCGTATGGATGTACATGACATTATCAGAACCAACATCTGCTTTCATTTGACGAAGCGCTTCTAAGAAAGGAAGACTTTCAATATCTCCTACAGTCCCACCTACTTCCGTGATAATGACATCCGAATCCGTTGTTGTTGCTGCACGTTTGATTTTTTCTTTTAAGGCATCTGTAATATGAGGGATAACCTGCACAGTCGCTCCCAAATATTCACCTTTACGTTCTTTACGAAGAACTTCGCTATAAATTTTACCAGTTGTGACGTTAGAGTATTTATTGAGGTTAATATCGATAAAACGCTCATAATGACCTAAGTCTAAATCGGTTTCTGCACCATCATCTGTTACATAGACTTCACCATGTTGATAAGGACTCATTGTACCTGGATCAATATTAATATAAGGGTCAAACTTTTGAATCGTTACTTTCAATCCACGATTTTTCAGTAATCTACCTAAACTTGCTGCTACGATACCTTTACCAATGGAAGAAACAACGCCACCAGTTACGAAAATGTACTTTGTCATTTAAACTCCTTTTTTAAAAACGTTACCTTTCACAAATCGGTAACCACTGTCACATCTCTATATTTGGGGAAATCTCACCTAAGTGGCAAAACAGTTGCCAAATCCATAAGATTATGCCTGAAAAAACAAAAATAGCTCCCTATTACTAGGGAGCCTAATTCGACCTCTTAAAGAGGTGCCCGAATAATAATATAAACTATATCTAACTGTTTGTCAAATACAAGAAATATCTTTTTTTACATTATCACATGCTAAGGAAAAACAACTAATTATTCTTCTTCCTCATCATCTTCGTCGTCTTCTTCGTTGATTTCCACTTCTTCAATGTCATCTTCAGGAATGATTTCATTTAATTCAGAATCATAAGATTCCACTTCAGATTTTTCATCATCTGGATCTTCTTCGTCATATTCGACATCAGAAGTTTCTTCCGTAAAATCTTCATCTTCTGGATCATCATCGCTGTAATCAATTGCGTCTTCATCACCATCCATAAAGGCATTGACACGCTTTTTCTTGCGTTTTGGAGCGCCGTCTTCTTCATCTTCTAATGTAATGATTTCTTCATCAATTTCATCAATGGCATACCAAGAACGAAGTCCCCATTTGTTATCACCTAATGGAATAAAAGAACCATCGGTATTTAAATCGGTATAGAAAAATGGCAAGGCTTGACGGATATCCGCATCAGATTTTCCTAAAAAAGTTTGGATATCATTCACTAAATCGCTAAAATAAACTTCGTTATCGCGTCCACGTTCTTCTAAAATAGCGCGTGCTACTTCAATCATTGATAGCTCGCTTTTTTCTTGTCCCGCAAATATGTCTAATTTCAAGGCAGTTCTCCTTATTTTATCATTCCTTACTATTTTACGCTAAAATGCCTCATTCGTCAAAGTTTTTCTCAGTAAAAATCTTTTCTTCCTGGACTATTTTCATTATTTTTTCAGAGATAGCTTGCATATTAGGCAAAATAATATTTGCTTGGCTCTGATCGACTAGCATTCTTTTTTCCTCATAAGCAATAACAGGAATACCAGCCGACTTCGCAGCAGCAATTCCAGATGGAGAATCTTCAATGACAATTGCCTCAGAAGCATGAATATCTAATTGTCGTAAAACAAACTGATAAATCGCAGGATTTGGTTTGCTTTCCTTAAAATCTTCACCCGAAACTATGAGGTTAAAGGCATCGTCAATCCGACAGGTTTTTAATACCTTGAGAATATGTTGTTTAGAACTCGAAGAAGCAATAGCTAAAGCAATGCCATGTTTTTTCGCAAACTCAATAATCTTAACAATATCCTTTCGGAAATGAGTTTTGATCATTTCTTGGCTATACTTTTGGTCATTGATAGCATCAAACCCCTTATAGATTTCTGCAAAACTGATGTCTGATTGACATAAACTTTGGATTCTTTCCAGTAAATCTCGACCTGAACGTCCAACCAGTTGCGAAAAATCATGATGAGTCAATTGTTCTGGATGTTTGGCAATGGATTTAATAAAGTCACTTTGTAATTGAAAATCAATGTATTCAGTATCGACAATAACACCATCCATATCAAAAATGACAGCCTTTAACATTATTTCCCTCCAATAGCGAAAAAAAGAAATTGAAATCAATGACTTCAATCTCTCTTTTCAACAGTTATTTTGCTTATTTTACTTTTGCTGTTTCTGTAATCACTTCAACTGCTTTTTTCATTGCAATATCATGTTTTAACATTTCAGCTGAAAGTAGCGTACGAACTTGTTCCACTGGCATATTGTATTCAGTTGCTAAGTCGTTGATTTCTTTTTCAATTTCTTCATCAGTTGCTTCAAAGCCTTCTGCTTTAGCAATAGCTTCGATAACAAGGTTAGTTTTCACACGTTTGTCAGCTTCTGATTCATATTGTTTGTGAAGGTCTTCTTGAGTTGTACCTGTTAATTGGAAGTACATTTCAGGTGAAATACCTTGACGTTGCATGTTACCCATAAATTCATTCATAGCACGATGTACTTCGTCATGAACCATTTCTTCAGGTAATTCAACGATTTCAGCATTTGCAACGGCTAATTCAATAGCTGCCCCTTCAACGGCATCATCAAAAGCAATTTCTTTAGCAGCTTCAAGCTCCTTACGATATTTTGCTTTTAATTCATCAAGCGTTTCAACTTCTTCATCAATATCTTTTGCCAATTCATCGTCAAGAGCAGGAACTTCTTTAGATTTTACTTCGTGGACAGTTGTCACGAATGTTGCTGCTTTACCAGCTAAATCTTCAGCTTGATAATCTTCTGGGAAAGTAACTTCAACATTTTTTGTTTCGCCAGCTTTTGTACCTACTAATTGGTCTTCAAAACCTGGGATAAATTGACCTGAACCAAGTTCAAGTGAGAAGTTTTCACCTTTACCACCGTCAAATTCTACACCATCAACAGAACCAACGAAGTCGATAACAACTGTATCACCTTCAACTGCTGCATCTTCTTTAACAACAAGTTCAGCAAGATTTTGGCGTTCGCGTTCAATTTTTGCGTCTACTTCTTCATCAGTAACTTCTTTAGATGCTTCCACTTCAACGGCTAAGTCTTTGTATTCACCTAATTTTACTTCAGGTTTTGTAACAACTTCAGCTGAAATTTCCCAATCTTTACCTTTTTCCATTGAAACCACATCAATTTTTGGTTGAGCAACAACAGCCAAATCAAGTTCTGCTACTGCTGCTTCGTAAGCTGCTGGTAATACAATATTTAAAGCATCTTCATAAAGAACTTCTTCACCAAATTTTTGGTTGAAAATTGGACGTGGAAGATGACCTTTACGGAAACCTGGAACGTTTAAATCTTTTTTAATTTTGTTAAATGCTTGATCAAGAGCTGGTTTGATTTTATCTTGACTAATTGTAAATGTAATGACGCCACGGTTTGTAGCTTTGTTTTCAAATGATGTAGACATTAAGTCATTTCTCCTTAAAATAATTTAGATACAGTTCATTCTATCATATTTTAGCGCTATTTTAAAGTCTTTTATCGCAAAAGCCAAGACTTCTGAAAAGCAGTTTGAATAGTTTCCTCTTTTGTGATTTTTTAAAGAGTTTCCCCCTTTTCCAACTGAAATGCTTTTAAATCACGGATACTTGCGTAATTGAAAGATATTTCTATCCAGAAAGTTTTCATTTTGACATTTTTTTGTTAGACTATCTTAGATAGAAAGGATTCACCATGACATTTATTATGAATTATCTTGAGCATCTGCAGCTTGAGGAAATACTAGTAACACTGTTTTCAAAAGTTATTTCGCTTATACTATTGTTCCTTTTTTTTTGCTATTTTAAAGCAACTCACTAATCGTTTCTTTGAAAAAGCTATTCTAAAATCCTTCTCATTTTCAAGACAGAGTCAAGCTCGCAAAAATACACTTACCAAATTAATCCATAATCTTTTAAATTATTTCTTATACTTTTTACTGATTTACTGGGTCCTTTCACTTCTGAATGTTCCTGTTTCAAGTTTACTGGCTGGAGCTGGAATTGCTGGGGTAGCTATTGGTCTTGGGGCACAAGGATTTTTATCCGATGTCGTTAATGGCTTCTTTATTCTTTTTGAAAATCAATTTGAAGTTGGCGACAATGTCTCTATTGCATCAATCGATGGAACCATTTCAAGTGTTGGAATTCGGACGACACAAGTGAGAGGATATGATGGTACCCTTCATTTTATTCCCAACCGAAGTATAACCGTTGTTAGTAATAAATCACGTGGAAACATGCGAGCATTAATTGAAATCCCCTTGTATTCCACAACAAATTTAGAAAAAGTTTCAGATATTATCGAAAGTGTCAATAAGAGAGAAGTCAGCCACTTCCCTGAAATTATTGACAAACCAAATGTTTTAGGACCTCAAATAGCAACAAATGGTCAGTTTTCATTCCGAATTGCTATCTTCACAGAGAATGGTCAACAATATCATATCTACCATACCTTTTATAAGTTGTATCAAGAAGCCTTGTTAAAAGAAGGCATTGAATTGCCAACTAGTAACACCATTCACACCACAGCAAAATAAAAAAGCCTTTATTGTATGACTTCCTTAAAGTTAGAAAATTTTCTAACAAATAGGAGCTCTACAATATGGCTTTTTTTAATTCTTACGGATAGAATCACTTTGATATAAGGCTCTAGCACCACCAATTAGTTTAGGTCGACTAGCCAAAGCTGTGACATGTGCTCCCCCTAATTCTCTTTGAATTGGTACTAATGGCACTTGTACTTTTTTAACATGCATGCCAATAGAGGTATCACCGATATCTAAACCGGCATGAGCCACGATATCTTCAACTTCAACAGGGTTTTCCATTAATTTGAAGGCTGCTAATTGACCGCTACCACCTGCATGTAAGCTAGGTAATACGTTGACAATTTCAAATCCTTTATCCTCTGCGACAGCTTCTTCTACAACCAAGGCTCGATTAATATGTTCACAACCTTGAACTGCCAAATAAATTCCCTTTTCCCTTAAGACTTTTAAAATGGTTTCGACAATAACTTCACCAACTTCAAGGCTTGAATTTTTTCCAATTTTAGCGCCTAGAACTTCGCTAGAGGATAAGCCTAGAACAAAAACTTGTCCTTTTTTGATACCACTGCGCTCTACAATATCTACAACAATAGCTTGTGTTTCTACTTTTAAGTCTGTTAA
Organism: Streptococcus uberis; assembly: GCF_900475595.1. NCBI lineage: Bacteria > Bacillati > Bacillota > Bacilli > Lactobacillales > Streptococcaceae > Streptococcus > Streptococcus uberis. The sequence goes on along the minus strand of NZ_LS483397.1, from coordinate 370,246 downwards.
TGAAATCATAGCTGATTTGCTCCTTTCTTAGGCCTTTTTCACTTTTGAAAAACTGATATAGAGAAGGTAGCCAACAATCATCCCTAAAAGATTTTGACACACATTTCCTAGGAGACTAGAGATTGCTGCTCCCATTCCATACATTGGGATAGTTGCTACAAAATAGGTCGCAACCATAGCTAGTGAAGCCAATATTATTCCAAGAGGTCTTTGTTTACCTGTCATCCCAGCAAAATAGCCTTGTGCACCGTGGGCGATTAGACTAAAAAACATCCAATTGGGATAACCTGAAATCAAGTCAATCAGAAAGCCTGATAGTCCACCAACAATCATGCCTTCCTTTTTTCCTAGATAAAAGGCCGTAAAATAAATGCCTGCATCCAACAATGTCAAAAAACCTGTTGGGGTCCCAATACTCACAAATTTCCCTAAAATGATTGTAAGGGCTGTTAAAATAGATAATAGAGTCATTTGACTTGTCTTAGTTTTCATCATAAATTTGTTTCACTCCATATTGATCTGAATGTAAAATAGCCTGGTAGACAAATGATTTCGCCTCTCTAACAGCGTCTAGCGGAGAAATCCCCAAAGCCAACTGACTAGCTATACCCGAAGCAAAAGTACAACCTGCTCCGATATTATTTTCTTCTAAAATAGCGGATTCCAAAATGGTAAATTCTGTCCCATCATAGTACAAATCAATCGCCATCTCTTGACTTAAGCGATTACCACCCTTTATCACCACTTGACGAGCACCTAAGGCGTAAAGCTTTTGAGCAGCTAATTTCATATCATCAACTGTCCTAATTTTCTTTTGGGCCAAAAGCTCCGCTTCCACCAAATTAGGAGTGATGAGAGTGACATAAGGAAAGAATTTCAATAACTCATCACGCAGTTGACTTACAGCAACATCTTGCTTTTCTTTACAGACAAGTACCGGGTCCAAAATGACAGGGATATCTGTGTGTCCTTTGATAAAATCTAAAGTGATTTCTGCCAGTTCGACATTTGGTAATAAACCAATCTTGATGGCTTCAAAAGGAACCGTTTTGAGACTATCTAATTGTTGTTTAAAAACAGCTTTATCGATACCAAAAACCTCAAAACCACTTTTAGTCATTGCAGTCAAGCATGTAACTGTCAAAAAACCGTGCAATTGATAATGGGCAAAAGTATTTAGGTCCGCATAAAGACCACCTCCGCTAAAGATATCATTACCAGAAATTGCTAATATATTATTTGTCTTCATAAATAATCTCCTTCAAGTACAAGCCATTTCCTGCTGGCGTTGGACCAGCCAGTTGACGATCTTTTTTCTCCAGAATGGTTTTAATCTGATCAACAGGCATTCTATTATTCCCGATTTTCAATAATGTGCCGACCATATTACGAACTTGTTTATATAAAAAACCATTCCCAGTAAAGGTGAAGATTAAGAAGTTCTTATCCTCTTCATATCTAACACTAGCATCAATAATAGTTCTTACCTTATTTTCAATCGTCGTCCCAGAAGCTGTAAAACCTGTAAAATCATGCGTACCAATCAGGTCTTTTATTGCTAATTGAATGTTGTCCAAATCTAATGGATAAGGAAAATGGGTCGCATAATGCCGCATCATTGGATTTTTAGGTCTCCCAATATCTACAATAAACTCATAAGTTTTAAGATGTTTAGTATATCTAGAATGAAAATCATCAGAAACTTTCTCAACACTAATAAAATCAATATCCTCTGGAGATTGTGTATCCAGAGCAAATCGCAATTTTTCCAAATCACGATCCTGATCTAAATCAAAGTGTAGAACTTGACCATAAGCATGAACACCAGAGTCCGTTCTTCCTGCACCATGAACTTTTATTTCTTTTCCATTTGTTAATTTAGTTAATGTTTTTTCAATTTCCTCTTGAACACTTCTGGCATGGGATTGCCGTTGAAAACCTTGAAATTGACTGCCGTCATATGAAATAATTGCTTTATATCTAGTCATGTTAACATTTTAGCACGAAATAATCAGATGTCACATATAATTTTAGCTATCTGTCCCCGTACACATCTAAGAAAAGATGCCAAGACTACTGACAAGTTCTATGCTTTTTGTTATAATTAGTGCTAATATTCATAAAATTGAGGACATGAGATGAAAGTAGCAAAATTTGGTGGTAGTTCACTAGCATCTGCAAACCAATTAAAAAAAGTTTTTAACATTGTAGCGTCAGATTCCGAGCGAAAAATTATTGTCGTTTCAGCTCCAGGAAAACAGGATCCCAAAGATACTAAAATTACAGACGCTCTAATCACCTATCATGATACTTTTGTTACAGGTGGAGACGTCCGACAAATCCAAAATTGGATTATTAAAAGGTATCAAGATATAGCAGAAGACTTAGATATTCATAACAAAATTATGGAGCAAATCAAAGAATCCATTTTATCTCTAACGGAAAATCAAATTGAAGACAATCCATTTTTATACGACACATTCTTAGCAGCTGGAGAAGATAACAATGCTAAACTGGTTGCTGAATATTTCCGTAGTAATGGTTTAATGGCGCGCTACATGCACCCTAAGACAGCTGGACTATTCGTTACTGGTGAACCTCAAAATGCCAGAATTCTTCCGTCAAGTTATGATAAATTAGAAAAACTAAAAGAATATGAAGGGGTTCTTGTCATTCCAGGATTCTTTGGTATCACAGCTGAAGGAGATATTTGTACCTTTTCAAGAGGTGGATCAGATATTACAGGGTCCTTAATTGCAGCAGCAGTTGGTGCAGAACTGTATGAGAATTTTACGGATGTGGACGGTATTTTTGCAGCCCATCCAGGTGTTGTTGATAAACCACATTCTATTAAAGAATTAACCTACAAAGAAATGCGAGAATTGGCTTATGCAGGATTTACAGTACTCCATGATGAAGCTTTAATCCCAGCTTACCGTGGTAAAATCCCCTTAGTCATCAAAAATACAAATAATCCAGATCACCCTGGAACAAAAATCGTTTTAGAACGGAAAGAAAACCAGTCACCAGTTGTAGGTATTTCAGGAGACGGTAAATTTGTCAGCATCAATATTGCCAAATATTTGATGAATAGAGAAGTTGGATTTGGCCGTAAAGTACTACAAATCCTTGAAGATTTAAATATTCGTTGGGAACATATGCCAACTGGAATTGATGACTTATCTATCGTCATTCGTGAGCATGAATTAACACCTATAAAACAAGATGAAATTGTCAATCAGCTCGTTCATAATATTGAAGTCGATCAATTGTCCATTACAAAAGATCTCTCCATCATTATGATTGTTGGTGAAAATATGAAGAGTCATATCGGGGTAACTGCAACTGCTGCAAAAGCACTTTCCGACAATCAAATTAATATCACCATGATGTCTCAAGGTTCCAGTGAATTCTCCATAATGTTTGTTGTGAAATCAAAAGATGAAAAGAAAGCTATTAAAGCGTTGTACGACGCCTTTTTCAAATAGATTTTTCAATTATAGAAAAAAGGAAAGAAAAAGAACATGACACAAATGTCATGTTCTTTTTTTGATGCACCCTAGAGGAGTCGAACCTCTAACCGCCTGATTCGTAGTCAGGTACTCTATCCAGTTGAGCTAAGGGTGCTTACCTAATAATAGTATAACACGTTACTATCCTTAAATCAAAAAAGATAGGAGACCCTATCTTTAAAGACTCCGCCAGTAGGACTCGAACCTACGACATCATGATTAACAGTCATGCGCTACTACCAACTGAGCTATGGCGGATAAAAGCTAAGCAACTTCCGTATCTAACAGGGGGCAACCCCCAACTACTTCAGGCGTTCTAGGGCTTAACTACTGTGTTCGGCATGGGTACAGGTGTATCTCCTAGGCTATCGTCACTTAACTTTTCGGTTGGTCTCTAATTGTATTCGAACTAAAATCTTAGTGAAAAAGATAAACTTCCTTGTGTCTTGCGACACAGCGTCTGTTTCCTATTTTCTTACAGATTTCTTTACGTTCTCATTACTTAAGCTAACCCACTCAAAATTGAATATCTATATCTTATCAAGAAGTTGACCTCATTGTCAATAAACTTTTTATCTTTTTCGGATAAGTCCTCGAGCTATTAGTATTAGTCCGCTACATGTATCACTACACTTCCACTTCTAACCTATCTACCTGATCATCTCTCAGGGCTCTTACTGATATAAAATCATGGGAAATCTCATCTTGAGGGGGGCTTCGCACTTAGATGCTTTCAGCGCTTATCCCTTCCCTACATAGCTACCCAGCGATGCCTTTGGCAAGACAACTGGTACACCAGCGGTAAGTCCACTCTGGTCCTCTCGTACTAGGAGCAGATCCTCTCAAATTTCCTACGCCCGCGACGGATAGGGACCGAACTGTCTCACGACGTTCTGAACCCAGCTCGCGTGCCGCTTTAATGGGCGAACAGCCCAACCCTTGGGACCGACTACAGCCCCAGGATGCGACGAGCCGACATCGAGGTGCCAAACCTCCCCGTCGATGTGAACTCTTGGGGGAGATAAGCCTGTTATCCCCAGGGTAGCTTTTATCCGTTGAGCGATGGCCCTTCCATGCGGAACCACCGGATCACTAAGCCCGACTTTCGTCCCTGCTCGAGTTGTTGCTCTCGCAGTCAAGCTCCCTTATACCTTTACACTCTGCGAATGATTTCCAACCATTCTGAGGGAACCTTTGGGCGCCTCCGTTACCTTTTAGGAGGCGACCGCCCCAGTCAAACTGCCCGTCAGACACTGTCTCCGATAGGGATCACCTATCCGGGTTAGAGTAGCCATAACACAAGGGTAGTATCCCAACAACGCCTCAAACGAAACTGGCGTCCCGTTCTCGATGGCTCCTACCTATCCTGTACATGTGGTACAGATACTCAATATCAAACTGCAGTAAAGCTCCATGGGGTCTTTCCGTCCTGTCGCGGGTAACCTGCATCTTCACAGGTACTAAAATTTCACCGAGTCTCTCGTTGAGACAGTGCCCAAATCATTACGCCTTTCGTGCGGGTCGGAACTTACCCGACAAGGAATTTCGCTACCTTAGGACCGTTATAGTTACGGCCGCCGTTTACTGGGGCTTCAATTCATACCTTCGCTTACGCTAAGCACTCCTCTTAACCTTCCAGCACCGGGCAGGCGTCACCCCCTATACATCATCTTACGATTTAGCAGAGAGCTGTGTTTTTGATAAACAGTTGCTTGGGCCTATTCACTGCGGCTGTCATCGCTGACAGCACCCCTTCTCCCGAAGTTACGGGGTCATTTTGCCGAGTTCCTTAACGAGAGTTCTCTCGATCACCTGAGGCTACTCGCCTCGACTACCTGTGTCGGTTTGCGGTACGGGTAGTATGTATTTAAACGCTAGAAGCTTTTCTTGGCAGTGTGACATCACTAACTTCGCTACTTATTTTCGCTCCCCATCACAGCTCAATGTTATAGAGATAAGCATTTTACTCATCTCACACCTCACTGCTTAGACGTGCACTTCCAGTCGCACGCTTTAGTTAGCCTTCTGCGTCCCTCCATCACTATACATACTAGTACAGGAATATCAACCTGTTGGCCATCGGATACACCCTTCGGTCTCTCCTTAGGTCCCGACTAACCCAGGGCGGACGAGCCTTCCCCTGGAAACCTTAGTCTTACGGTGGACAGGATTCTCACCTGTCTTGCGCTACTCATACCGGCATTCTCACTTCTATGCGTTCCAGCACTCCTCACGGTATACCTTCTTCACACATAGAACGCTCTCCTACCATCCCCTAAGGGATCCACAGCTTCGGTAAATTGTTTTAGCCCCGGTACATTTTCGGCGCAGGGTCACTCGACTAGTGAGCTATTACGCACTCTTTGAATGAATAGCTGCTTCTAAACTAACATCCTAGTTGTCTGTGCAACCCCACATCCTTTTCCACTTAACAATTATTTTGGGACCTTAGCTGGTGGTCTGGGCTGTTTCCCTTTCGACTACGGATCTTAGCACTCGCAGTCTGACTGCCGATTATATCTACTTGGCATTCGGAGTTTATCTGAGATTGGTAATCCGGGATGGACCCCTCACCCAAACAGTGCTCTACCTCCAAGAGACTTAACATCGACGCTAGCCCTAAAGCTATTTCGGAGAGAACCAGCTATCTCCAAGTTCGTTTGGAATTTCTCCGCTACCCACAAGTCATCCAAGCACTTTTCAACGTGCCCTGGTTCGGTCCTCCAGTGCGTTTTACCACACCTTCAACCTGCTCATGGGTAGGTCACATGGTTTCGGGTCTACAACATGATACTATGACGCCCTATTAAGACTCGGTTTCCCTACGGCTCCGTCTCTTCAACTTAACCTCGCATCATATCGTAACTCGCCGGTTCATTCTACAAAAGGCACGCTCTCACCCATTAACGGGCTCGAACTTGTTGTAGGCACACGGTTTCAGGTTCTATTTCACTCCCCTCCCGGGGTGCTTTTCACCTTTCCCTCACGGTACTGGTTCACTATCGGTCACTAGAGAGTATTTAGGGTTGGGAGATGGTCCTCCCAGATTCCGACGAGATTTCGCGTGTCTCGCCGTACTCAGGATACTGCTAGGGCTAAAGTCAATTTTAAATACGAGGCTGTTACTCTCTTTGGCTTACCTTCCCAGGTAATTCTTCTATTAACTTTATGTCCCACTTCGCAGTCCTACAACCCCGAGGAGTAAACTCCTCGGTTTGCCCTCCTGCCGTTTCGCTCGCCGCTACTAAGGCAATCGCGTTTGCTTTCTCTTCCTGCAGCTACTTAGATGTTTCAGTTCACTGCGTCTTCCTTCTCATGACCTTAACAGTCATGGATGACATGCATTACATGCCGGGTTCCCCCATTCGGACATCTCTGGATCAGCGCTTACTTACAGCTCCCCAAAGCATTTCGTCGTTAGTCACGTCCTTCTTCGGCTTCTAGTGCCAAGGCATCCACCGTGCGCCCTTATTAACTTAACCTTATTTCCAGTCCTTAGACCTTCTTGATTTTTTTTAATATGTTCGCGTTTATCTTTTTTTCGGTTTATTTCTTGTTACTTTTCTACAATCATTTTCATGATCGTGGAATTTGATATAGATATTCAATTTTCAATGGACTATACTAAGATACAATGAAACTTCACTTCTATTAAGGTCAGTTGAACTGTATCCTATGGAGCCTAGCGGGATCGAACCGCTGACCTCCTGCGTGCAAAGCAGGCGCTCTCCCAGCTGAGCTAAGGCCCCACAGTTTGTCTCTGCGTCTTGCAAGACCTCTCAAAACTAAATAAGACTTAACCAACGTGTTCCTTATCCTTAGAAAGGAGGTGATCCAGCCGCACCTTCCGATACGGCTACCTTGTTACGACTTCACCCCAATCATCTATCCCACCTTAGGCGGCTGGCTCCTAAAAGGTTACCTCACCGACTTCGGGTGTTACAAACTCTCGTGGTGTGACGGGCGGTGTGTACAAGGCCCGGGAACGTATTCACCGCGGCGTGCTGATCCGCGATTACTAGCGATTCCGACTTCATGTAGGCGAGTTGCAGCCTACAATCCGAACTGAGATTGGCTTTAAGAGATTAGCTTGCCGTCACCGGCTTGCGACTCGTTGTACCAACCATTGTAGCACGTGTGTAGCCCAGGTCATAAGGGGCATGATGATTTGACGTCATCCCCACCTTCCTCCGGTTTATTACCGGCAGTCTCGCTAGAGTGCCCAACTTAATGATGGCAACTAACAATAGGGGTTGCGCTCGTTGCGGGACTTAACCCAACATCTCACGACACGAGCTGACGACAACCATGCACCACCTGTCACCGATGTACCGAAGTAAAGCTCTATCTCTAGAGCGGGCATCGGGATGTCAAGACCTGGTAAGGTTCTTCGCGTTGCTTCGAATTAAACCACATGCTCCACCGCTTGTGCGGGCCCCCGTCAATTCCTTTGAGTTTCAACCTTGCGGTCGTACTCCCCAGGCGGAGTGCTTAATGCGTTAGCTCCGGCACTAAGCCCCGGAAAGGGCCTAACACCTAGCACTCATCGTTTACGGCGTGGACTACCAGGGTATCTAATCCTGTTTGCTCCCCACGCTTTCGAGCCTCAGCGTCAGTTACAGACCAGAGAGCCGCTTTCGCCACCGGTGTTCCTCCATATATCTACGCATTTCACCGCTACACATGGAATTCCACTCTCCCCTTCTGCACTCAAGTTTGACAGTTTCCAAAGCGAACTATGGTTAAGCCACAGCCTTTAACTTCAGACTTATCAAACCGCCTGCGCTCGCTTTACGCCCAATAAATCCGGACAACGCTCGGGACCTACGTATTACCGCGGCTGCTGGCACGTAGTTAGCCGTCCCTTTCTGGTTAGTTACCGTCACGTAATGGATTTTCCACTCCCATTACCGTTCTTCTCTAACAACAGAGCTTTACGATCCGAAAACCTTCTTCACTCACGCGGCGTTGCTCGGTCAGGGTTCCCCCCATTGCCGAAGATTCCCTACTGCTGCCTCCCGTAGGAGTCTGGGCCGTGTCTCAGTCCCAGTGTGGCCGATCACCCTCTCAGGTCGGCTATGTATCGTCGCCTTGGTAAGCCGTTACCTTACCAACTAGCTAATACAACGCAGGTCCATCTCATAGTGAAGCATTTGCCCCTTTTAAATAGGGTACATGTGTACCCTATTGTCATGCGGTATTAGCTATCGTTTCCAATAGTTATCCCCCGCTATGAGGTAGGTTACCTACGCGTTACTCACCCGTTCGCAACTCCTTAGACCAGTGCAAGCACCAGTCCTCAGCGTTCTACTTGCATGTATTAGGCACGCCGCCAGCGTTCGTCCTGAGCCAGGATCAAACTCTCATTTTAGTTTGAACTTACTCGTTCGTTTCTGTCGCTGACAGATTTATTGTGTTTCTTAATTGACAGGTAATATGCGCTAACATATCACCCTCACGTTTGGTTTCTTTGTCTTATTCAGTTCTCAAAGGTCTTTGGTCTCTTGCGAGACAACTATTATATTCTATCAGGTTACGAGCCGTTTGTCAATAGATTTTTTCTTTTTTATTTCTTTTTTATCCATCAACTTGCGCTTTCTGACAGCTTTATTAGTATACCCACATGTCACAAACTTGTCAATAGCTTTATTTAGCTTTTTAATAAAAATTTTTCAATAACTTCCTGAATACCACCATTGTCATTGGAAGATACGATAACATCTGCTAATTTTTTGATATTTTGGTTAGCGTTAGCCATGGCAACACCAAGTCCTGCATCTCTAATCATGCTTTCATCGTTGTCGGCATCACCAACTGCGATAGCTTCTACAATAGAGTAGCCAAGAATTTGGCAAAGTTTTTTGAGGCCTTGACCTTTCTCAACTCCTCTTGCTGTTATTTCAATTGCAGTTTCTTCTGCTTTTGCAAGGGTGACATTTTCATTGCTTAATACTTTGTAATAGTGGTCCCGTAAAGCATTCGTTTTAAAGTAGAGATTAATCTTTTCAAATTGACCTGCTTCAGTCTCCATTTTAGGGAGAATACTGTCTAGAAATATCGCAGAGTCTCGATAGAGATCCTCATAAATGCTCATATGGTAATCCGCAATATGATCAAAATGGTCTTGTTGAATATAGCCTTGTCCATCAATCATTAAGACAACCATCACATCATTTGTTTGAACAATATCATAAACCTTATCAGAGATATCTTTGGGGATAACTTCTTTCATTAATACCTTATCATTAACAAAATCATAAACGATGGCGCCACTTTCTAAAATACCATAACGTATATTTGCTAATTCCTTTTGGTACATGTGTAGTTCTGACTTTGGACGGCCAGTGGCCAATACCACTTCTTTTCCATTTTGGAAAGCATCTTTTATAGAAGAAAGACTTGTTTCTGCAATGGATTTATCTGACTGTAAAAGGGTACCGTCCATATCAAAAGCAATTAATTTATACATAAAATCTCCTTTAACTAATCCATTATAACATATCAATTTTATACTTGACTTTCCTTGTTCATGTGACGTTATAGTTTTAGACTATAGATTTACGCCTTCGATTCCTTATTTAGCTTGCCTTCTCTTTATGTTAGAATAAAGTTGTATCACCATTTTAATGAAAAGGGGAGTCTTAATGAGCAATAACTTACTTGTTTTACAATCCGATTTTGGTTTAGTCGACGGAGCCGTTTCTGCCATGATTGGAGTCGCTTTACAGGAAAATCCATCTTTAGGCATTCATCACTTAACACACGATATAACACCTTATAATATTTTTGAAGCCTCTTACCGTCTTTTTCAGACAATTGAGTACTGGCCTGAGGAAACAACTTTTGTTTCTGTTGTTGATCCTGGCGTCGGTTCCAAACGTAAGAGCGTTGTTGCTTTAACAGCCAACAACCATTACATTGTCACTCCTGATAATGGGACACTTTCTTATATTAAAAAACACATTGGTATTAAAGCCATTCGTGAAATTTCAGAGGCAAAAAATAGACGCCAAAACACAGAACTTTCCTATACTTTCCACGGACGCGATGTCTATGCCTTTACAGGAGCAAAACTAGCGAGTGGCCATATCACATTTGAAGAAGTTGGGCCGGAATTATCCGTCGATGCTATTGTTGAGGTTCCTGTTGTGGATACTACTATTGAAGACGATGGCATTGTTGGTGTCATTGATATCCTAGATGTTCGATTTGGCTCACTTTGGACCTCTATTACTCGAGAAGAATTTTTATATCTCACTCCTGAGTTTGGCGACCGCTTTGAGGTCACTATTTATAACAACGATATGCTTGTTTATCAAAACCAAGTGACATATGGCAAGTCATTTGCTGATGTACGCATCGGTCAACCTATTATTTATATCAACTCTTTATATCGCGTTGGCATTGCCATTAACCAAGGGTCTTTTGCAAAGGCCTATAATGTTGGTGTAGGCCAAAACTGGCATGTTGCCATTAAGAAAATTGCTTAAAGGAGATTATCATGAAAAACACTTCTATTAAAACTGTCGTTGCTATTGGTATTGGCGCTGCACTTTTTGTTATTATTGGTTTGTTTGTCCCAATTACCATTTTTACCAATACCACTATTTCATTGCAGTATGCGGTGCAAGCCCTCTTCTCTGTTTTATTTGGACCAGTTGCTGGTTTCTTTATTGGTTTTATCGGCCACATGCTCAAAGACATGTTTGCTGGCTATGGGGTTTGGTGGTCTTGGGTCTTACCAAGTGGACTTGTCGGCTTAGGGATTGGTAGCCTAAAAAATCGCCTTAAGGTTGATAAAGGTATCTTCAGCAAAAAAGATATTCTTAGTTTTAACCTGGTTCAAGCACTTGTCAATCTTATCTCTTGGGCTATTGTAGCACCATTGGGAGATATTCTGATTTACCAAGAACCTGCCAATAAGGTCTTCACACAGGGACTCTTTGCTGCCTTTGCCAACACCTTTACCATTGGTATTGGTGGAACATTGCTATTGATTGCCTATGCTAATTCTCGTCCTAAGGCCGGCAGTCTTCGTAAAGATTAGGTAGTCAGCCCCATGACAAACCTTATCACATTTAACAACTTTAGTTTCACATACGACGCCCAATCTGAACCAACCCTAAAAAATATCCAGTTGACTATTGAAAAAGGTCAAAAAGTCCTGATTATCGGACCGTCTGGAAGCGGCAAATCAACTCTAGGCAATTGTCTCAATGGCATTATCCCCAACCATTTTAGTGGTACTCATCAAGGGGAGCTAGTGATTAATCAACAGGATGCATTCGATCTTTCTATTTATGACAAATCCAAATTGGTCTCTACCGTCCTCCAAGATCCAGATGGCCAATTTATTGGCTTATCAGTTGCTGAGGATATTGCTTTCGCTCTAGAGAACGATTGTATCCAACAGTCTGAGATGCAATCAACCGTCTCTACCTGGGCCGAGCGACTAGAATTAGCCGACTACTTGGAACACCGCCCACAAGATTTATCTGGTGGACAGAAACAAAGGGTTAGCCTAGCAGGTGTTCTGGTTGATGAGAGTCCTATTTTACTCTTTGATGAACCCTTAGCCAATTTAGATCCTAAAACGGGATTAGATACGATTGATTTGATTGATAAACTCCATCAAAAAACTGAGGCAACCACTATTATCATCGAGCATCGCTTAGAAGAAGTGCTTTATCATCCAGTGGATAAAATCATTTTAATCAACGATGGTCGAATTCTCTTTGATGGCAGTCCTGACCAGCTTTTAGCTACGGATTTATTGGCTCAAAATGGAATTCGTGAACCCTTGTACCTGACTTGCCTCAAAGACCTTGGTTTCAAAGTCTCTGACCAGGAACCATTAAGTCAACTGGATGCGCTAAATTTAGCAGGCCTTGAACTCACTAATAAGCGGAGCGATTCCCCTAAAGAGGAAAAGAAAATCCTACTTGACATACGCCATCTGAATTTTGCTTACCAGTCAGACCAGCCTATTTTAAAAGAGATCAATCTGCAGATTGGTAAGGGGGAGCGTCTTGCTATTGTCGGGCAAAATGGCGCCGGTAAGTCTACTTTGGCTAAGGTCTTGTGTCGCTTTTTAGAGAGTGATGCTAGCATTTTGTATAAAGACAATGATATTTCTGCTGATTCTATCAAAGAAAGAGCCGACCGCATTGGTTATGTCTTGCAAAACCCTAATCAAATGATTAGTCAGACTATGCTTTTTGATGAAGTTGCTCAAGGCTTACGGTTAAGAGGAATCTCTGAGGATGAGGTCACCGAAAAGGTTGAACAAACCCTTAAGGTATGCGGTCTCTTTCCATTTCGCAACTGGCCGATTTCGGCCCTCTCCTTTGGTCAAAAAAAGAGGGTTACCATTGCTGCTATCCTGGTTCTGAACCCTGAAATCATTGTTCTTGATGAACCGACGGCCGGACAGGATAAGAAACATTATTCTGAGATGATGGCCTTTTTAGATCATTTGAATCTAGAAGGACACACCATCATCATGATAACGCATGATATGCAGCTGATGTTAGAACATTGTGATCGGACGCTTGTATTGAGTCAGGGCCAAATCATTGCTGATGACCAACCACAAGCTATACTTTCTGATGCTGACATTTTGGAAAAGGCTTATTTGAAAAAGACTAGTCTCTTTCACTTAGCTGAAAAGCTCCATTGTTCACCACTGGATTTGACCGACTATTACATTACTATGGAAAGGAAAAGACATGTCACAGAAACTCCTTGGCTATCAGAAGGGTAATCCTTTTTTTGATAACTTGTCTGGTGCCAGTAAACTGATTTTCTTTATTTTAGTGTCGGTCGCTTGTATGACCACTTATGATACCAGACTCATTATTGTCATTGGCCTCTTGTCTCTTTTCCTGTTAAAAATAGCCAAAGTTCCTTGGCAAAAAATCTCTTTTATCATCACCTTTGTTAGCTTTTTTGCCATATTAAATGTAGTCATGGTCTATCTTTTTGCCCCTTCCTATGGCGAACGCATTTACCACTCTCGAACAGTCTTATTTGAAGGCATGGGCCCATTCTATTTAACATTGGAAGAACTCTTTTACCTTGTCAATCTGAGTTTAAAGTATTTTTCGACAGTGCCTTTGGCCATTTTATTCCTGACAACCACCCACCCCAGTCAATTCGCTTCTAGTCTTAATCAGATCGGGGTACCTTATAAAGTCGCATATGCGGTCAGTCTGACCTTGCGCTATATTCCTGATGTTCAGGAAGAGTTTTTTATGATTCGAACATCTCAGGAAGCTCGAGGCTTAGAATTATCCAAAAAAGCCAAACTCCTGGATCGCATTAAAGGCAATCTTCAGATTCTGATTCCCTTGATTTTTAGTTCTTTGGAACGCATCGATACGGTTTCAACCGCTATGGAACTGCGACGCTTTGGCAAATTCAAAAAAAGGACCTGGTATAAGTATCAAGCCTTTAATCTTAATGATGCATTGACGGTGCTATTGGCTGTCAGTCTCTTGTTGGTATCACTCTTACTTTTCTACCTCAATAAGGGGAGATTTTACAATCCCTTTCTATAAGAAAAATCCTGTCGATGACAGGATTTTTTGTATGCTTTTTTATGCCATGTCATTAACAAAATAGTCAAAGATTTTTTGGCTGACTGGATTTTGTCTGACCATTAATTCTGGGTGCCATTGCAAACCTAAAATGGCATGTCGTCTACTGATGACTGCTTCTATGGTTTGATCATTGCTATCCCAAGCAATTGCTTCTAAATCTGTAGCTAAGGTTTTAATAGATTGGAGGTGTAAGCTGTTTACGTCGTGGTAATCTCCGAAAATATCATGTAGAATGCTTTGATCCGCAATCCGAATCGTCTGATGGCCACGACTTGGTGCTGTTTCATGCCAATGATTGGCGAGCATTTGGTTTAGGCTACCGCCTAAAGCAACATTGACTAATTGTAACCCACGACAAATGCCTAGGATAGGCTTCCCTTGTTTTAAAGTCTCCTCTACCAATCGCAATTCGTAAAGATCACGCGCTTCATTGTAATCATCACTCTGGATGCTGCGCTTTTCCCCATAAAAGTGAGGCAAAACATGTTGACCACCTGTTAGCATTAATTTATCAATACTTGCGACGTAGTCTTCAACAAAGTCGGGATGGGCAATGGGTAGCACGATAGGCAGTCCGCCACTTTCCATGATAATATCTGAAAAAATCTTAGACGTGTATGTCCGGGTAATACCATTTTCCCAAGACTCTTTGCCTTTGCTTTCATTTCCTGTTATGCCAATGATTGGTCGCTTTGTCATATTCTTTCCCTCTGTCAGATGATAAGGATAATTCTAGCACACAAGCCACTAGCTTGGTATTAGAAATTCCCTATCGATGCCATAAAGAAAGCTTATAAGGAGGCCTTTATCTCTCGTCCGAAAGACTTACTCCAAATCCTCACCATTACTTTGGATGACTTTTTGATACCAATAGAAAGAATCTTTTTGGTAACGTTCTAGACTACCTTGCCCTAAATCATCTTGATCCACATAAATGTAACCATAGCGTTTAGACATTTGTGACGTGGAGACACTGATTAAATCGATAGGAGCCCAGCTAGTATAGCCCAACAAATCAACCCCCATTTCCACTGCTTTTGCCATCTCAGCAATGTGTTCTCTGAGGTAGTCGATGCGGTAGGAATCGTGGATTTTCCCGTCTTCTTCCAGGTGATCAAGGGCTCCCATACCGTTTTCAACAATCATCAAGGGAATTTGGTAACGGTCATAGAGTTCCAAGAGAGAAATACGTAGACCAACCGGATCAATCTGCCAACCCCAGTCTGTTGAGGCTAGATAAGGGTTTTTAACACTCATGATGGTATTGCCCGCCACTTGTTCTTTAGTGGGGTCAGCTGATTCTGTCCGCGACATGTAATATGAGAATGCTAGGTAGTCGGCTTTCCCTTCAGCCAGAATAGCATGATCTCCTCGCTCTGCTTTTATCCTAATGCCCTTGGAAGCCAAGAAATGCTGATACAACCTTGGGTAGCAACCGAAAATTTGAACATCGGAATGAGCGTAGTTTTCCAGATTTTTAGACAAGGACAGGAGAACGTCGTTAGGGTGACAGGTGTTAGGGTAGGTGGTTAATTTGGTTAGCATACAGCCCATGTGACTGCCCAGGATGAGTTGTCGCATTTTCTTTGTGGCCAAAGCTGCCGCGACATACTGATGGTGAAGAGCTTGGTAGACTGCTTCTTCTAAACTATAGTCGGTGCAACGGTCTGGAATGATACCTGCTGTGGTGAAGGGGTGTCGACCGACAGAATCCACTTCGTTGAAGGTCAACCAATAGGTCACATAGTCTCCAAATTCTCGGAAACAGGTTTCAGCAAAGCGTACAAAGTGATCGATGATAGAACGGTCCACCCAGCCATTGTAAGTGACACTCAAATGCAAGGGCATCTCATAGTGAGATAGGGTTACAATGGGTTGGATATGATGTGCTTTAAGGCACTCAAAAACCCTCTTGTAAAAAGCAATACCTTCTGGATTAGGTTCACTTTCTTCCCCAGTTGGGTAAAGACGTGTCCAGGCAATAGACAGACGCAAAGCTTTAAAGCCCATTTCAGCAAACAAGGCAATATCTTCTTCATAATGGTGATAGAAATCGATGCCTCGACGTTTGGGGTAATCCTTTGAATCTCCCGCCGCCATAGCTTCCTCAATCATTTGCGAGGTCACTTTATTGTGTCCAGCATAATCCTTCACATCCAAATGCGGCTTGAAGCTAGCCACATCAGCAACAGACATGCCTTTACCATCCAAATTCCAAGCACCCTCTACTTGATTGGCAGCAATGGCACCACCCCAAAGAAAATCATCTCTAAAAATAGCCATACAAAACTCCTTTACCTATCTCTGAATTTTGATCCACCTTTCAGTGAAACCCCTACCATTATTATATACCTAAAAAATCAGAAAAACTAAGGAAAGCAAAAGAAAAACCAGTAAAGCCCTTCTAGACCCTACTGGTTTTTTATCTTACTGAATGGTGACAGATAGCGAACGCTTGGTGTGAATCATGTGTTTTTTACGAGAGATTTTGCCAATGCGATATTGCCAATTGTTGCAGATCCATTATTTTCAATAGCTGGGGTGACAATATACGATTTTAAATCTGGCACTGGAAGGTACCCATTAAGTAAACTCTCAAATTGGCGATGAACCCTTTCAACCATGTGCTCTTGAGCCATAACACCACCACCAACAACAATCACTTGAGGTCGATAGAGCATAGTTGCTTGTATAGCTGCTTGGGCAATATAGAAAGCTTGAATGTCCCATACTGGCGAATCCTTTGAAATCAGCTCACCTCTGATACCAGTTCTTGCCTCTAAACTTGGTCCAGCAGCCATACCTTCAAGACATCCCGTATGAAATGGACAAACACCGGTAAATCCATTTTCAATATCAGTCGGATGCGACATAACATAGGTATGCCCAGCTTCTGTATGTCCTAAGCCACCAACAAATTGACCATCTTGAATAGCACCTGCTCCAATACCTGTACCTATTGTGTAATAAACCAAGTTGTTTATTTTTTGACGACTAATCATCTCTCCATAAGCTGATGCATTGACATCAGTTGTGAAATAAATCGGCAAATCAAAAGCTTCTTTTAAACACCCCACAAGATTAACATTACTCCAATGTTTTTTGGGCGTCGAAGTAATATATCCATAAGTAGGAGAATTCTTATCGACATCAATGGGACCGAAAGAACCAATCGAAATCGATTGCAAAAGCTTTTCAAAAGGCTTTAAAAATTCAATTGTTTTTTTCAATGTTTCTTCTGGAGTTGTCGTTGCAAATTGTGTCTTTTCAATGATTTCTAAATTATCATTTCCGATAGCACAGACAAATTTTGTCCCTCCTGCTTCAATACTTGCATACATGACATGTTTCTCCTCTAGACTTTTTCTTGTAATATTGGTTGTTTCTGAATAAAGTAAGTGGAACTCAAGGTAGCTTCTCCATCATTGACAAATATTTCTATCGTATTTTTATCAATGATAATATCTAATTTACTAGCTTTGATTTCAGCTGCTTTCATGTTAGTGTCCCAATCCTCTTCACCAGTTATTATAATGGCTTGTTGACTGCGATCGATATAAACGAGTTCTTTTAAATCATCATATCCAAATGAAATATAATCGTCATCATTCCCAAGAATGAAATGATGAGATTTATCTCCTTCAAGAGATAAGACACCTGCATTTTTAACAACATTATTTAGAGATAAAGTAGGGAGATTTGCCATTATTTCCTCTGGCAACTTTTGTTTCACAATACCCTTTTCATCGCATAAAATTCTTGGCATTGTCATTTGTCCTGACCAATGATGTTTGAAATCATGCGTCACAACTCTTCTTCCCCATGTGTGCATCCAAGCAATCATCACACGTCGTCCTTTATCATCAATTAAGGTCTGAGGAGCATAAAAATCATGACCTTGATCTAGCTCTTGAACGGATGTCACATGAAATTGTTTCTGTTCCCAGTCTACAGTACCTTTCATAATAATGGAGGAATTGAGATTGGAGAAATGTAAGCCATCTTTGGGATACTTCATTGGAGAAAGAATTAAGTACGAATGACCATTCATCTCAAAATAATCTGGACATTCCCACATAACACCTTGTGAATGATTACCTTTCAATAAAATAGACTCAAATGACCATTCGATTAAGTTTTCTGATCCTAATAAGACAATACAACCTACATTATCTTTATGCTGAGCGGCAACCACTGCATAAAACCGACCATCTTTTTCAAATAATTTTGGGTCTCTAAAGTCGGATTTTACAATTGTATCTGGTAATATGTCACCTGTAGCTACTGGGTTCGTAGCTATTTTTTCAAAGTTCACACCATCCTTAGAAAAAGCAATATTTTGCACTTGCTTGTTACCATTCACTTCGTCAATGATATTACCTGTATACATTATCCATAAGGTATCATCTTTGACAAAAGCACTTCCAGAGAAGCAACCATCTTTATCATAGGGCATATCTGGCGCTAAGGCTACTGGTAAATTTTCCCAATCTATAAAATTTTTAGTTTTCGCATGGCCCCAATGCATTGGTCCCCATACACTGTCATAGGGATAATATTGATAAAAAAGATGATACTCTCCTCTAAAATAGACAAATCCATTTGGATCATTTATCCAACCAACTGGAGCAGTAAAATGTACATCTGGTTTATAAGTATCAATAACCATTGATTGATTTTTATCAATAAAGTGATTAGCTCTTTCAACCGTAAACGTTTTTTCTATCATTTATTATTCCTTATCCTTAGTTTTCACATAATCATCATAATATTTTTGTTTGATAGTTAGCCACTCAGTTAATCCATAACGCTCTAACTCTTTCTTATAAGACTCCCACTCTTTATCAATACCACCTTTAGTGATCCATTCTGCTCTCTTACGAGCAATGTAATCATTCATGTCAGCCTCGATTTGCGCTACTTTATCCAAATCTTTTTCTTTCATAAAGATTTTAGGATAAATAGATTCGTTCTTCATATAAGGCACGTAATTTTCTTTTAGGATGTCTAAACGCCATTTCGCATCGTCTGGCATAGTTGTTACTTTTCCATAGTAACTATCTAAAATAGCCAACGGACCTCCGACTTCCGTTTTTTGACGAATCTCAGTTGGTGCAGTTCCCTCTAACGGTAAATGTTTCAACATTTTTTGATTTTTATCAAACGCAAAAATATTTTGTTGTTTTTTGTCACCATACGTTCCCCAATTGTTTTGAACAGACTGGAGCGGAGCATATTGTTGATCAATCCATTTTGCAGTTAATTCTAAATTCTTATTTGCACTCGTAATAACCATGCGATCTCTTGAGAAACCGACATTATTGGTACGTGTCACATTTTTTTGTCCATTAGGTCCAGCTAATACTGGTAACACTTCATAGTCACTTTTATTTTTTGAAATATTATTTTTATCCCAAGTAAAGTAAACTCCGTAAAGGTCTTCTCCACCTTTTGCAATATAGGTATTCCAATCTTGTTCAAAGGCTTCACTATCAATTAAGCCTTTTTCTTGTAAGGAGCGCATGAATGCAACTCCTTCTTTGTATGAATCATTATCTGCTGTAAAATCCACTTTGTTGTCATTAGAAACGATAAGATGATCATCATTATCACCTTCTCCAAAGGAACCGAATAAGACTTTAAAATCTTCGTTACCTGGTTTATTGATAAATGACATTGGAATTTCATCTTCCTTACCATTTCCATTTGGATCTTGCGTTTTAAAGGCCTCCAAAACCTTTACTAATTCGTCTGTGGTTTGAGGCATTTTTAAGCCTAACTTATCTAACCAAGCTTTGTTAATCCAGGCCATGTCATTAACACTATGAATTGATTCTTTTCCTTCGCCTAATTCTTCAATCCACGGGAAGGAATAAATATGTCCATCAGGCGCTGTAATCATTGACTTATATTCAGGTTTCTCATCTAAAACCTTTTGAAGATTTGGCATATATTTCTTTATAAGATCTTCCACAGGTACAATGACACCCTGTTTTGCCCAGGACATTAATTCGACATCACTAGCACCATCATTGTGAATTGCATCTGGTAAATCCCCACTGGAGATATCTAAATTTCGTTTTTCAGCAAAATCTGATTGGTAATTTGTCCATTCTATTTTTACACCTGTTTCTTTTTCCAAGCGCTTTAAGATTAATTTTTGGTTTGGATCTTTTGGTGCCAAGGTAGAACTACTCGTCATAAATTTTAAGGTCACTTTATCTTTCAAGGGGAAAGATACTTTTTTCAACTCGTAATCAGGACTTGAGACTGTATTTTTTGAACCACAGGCTCCTAAAACAATTGTACTAGCTAGTACGATAACACTTGATGCAATCCATCTTTTTTTCATTGTAAATCTCCTTTGATTTATAATTAATTTATTTTTTATCCTTTAAGAGAGCCTGCCATAATACCCTTATCAAAATATTTTTGGAAGAAAGGATACATAACAATTAACGGTAGGCTTGAAATAATGATTGTGGCATACTTAATCATTTCAGCTATTTTTTTCATTTCATTCATGGCTGCTTGTGCCCCAATCATATTTTGACTAACTTCACTCTGTATTAAAATATTACGTAAAACCAACTGAAGTGGCGCAAGATTCGGATCTTTGATGTAAATCATCGCGTCAAAATAAGAATTCCATTGCCCAACAAAGGCATACAAGAATAAGACAAACATAATAGGTTTTGCTAACGGTAACATGATTTTTAAAAAAATTTGGAAATCGTTAGCGCCATCAATCACAGCCGCTTCAACCAATTCATCAGGCAAACCTTGAAAATAGGTTCGCGCTAAGATAATATTCCAAACATTAACCGCTCCAGGAACGATAATTGACCACATGGTATTTAACATACCTAAGTTCTTAATAAGTAGATAAGTAGGCACTAAACCTCCACCAAAAAACATGGTAAAGATTAAAAAGTAGTTAATCCAACGCCTACCCACTAAATCTTTTTTTGAAAGTGGATAAGCTGTTAAAACGGAAATGATTACCGTCAATACTGCAAAAGCCGTAGAATAGATTAATGAATTAATAAATCCTCTTAGTATGGCATTATCACCTAAAACACGTTTATAACCATCGACTGTCCAATCTTGAGGATTTAAACTGATGCCTTGATTAGCTAAAACTTGGGGATCCATAAATGAAGCAATCAAGATATAGCCCATTGGCAAAACCGTTATTAACACTAAAAAAGCAATGATAATCTTATTAAGGATTAAAATCCTTTTGTCAAAATCAGAATATAAATTCGTATTCATCCTATCACTATATCCCTTCACCATCATTTATTTTTTCAACAAACTTATTAACAGAAAATAATAAAATCATATTAATAACAGAATTGAATAAGCCAACAGCAGTTGAGTAAGAATAATCTCCAGACACTAAACCAACTTTATATACATAGGTTGATATAATTTCAGAAGTAGGTAAATTAAGTGAAGTTTGCATCAGAAAAGCTTTTTCATAACCAACATTCATAATATTTCCTGCCGCTAAAATAAATTGAATAACCATAATTGGTTTTAATGCCGGCAGATCAATATGCCTTATGCGTTGAAAAATATTTGCACCATCTAATTGCGCTGCTTCAATCAATGAGGTATCGACATTAACCAAAGTTGCAGTATACAGAGTGGAAGCCCATCCCATACCTTGCCAAATACCACTCAATATATAAAGTGGTCTGAAGTAGCCCGGATTAGTCATGAAATCCGTTTTCATTCCAAAAATTTTCAAAAAATCATTTACTGGCCCTTCAACTGAAAAGAATAAGAAAATCATACCAACAATGACAATTACTGAGATAAAATTTGGAGCATACAGTATTAACTGAATCCTTTTTTTGGCTTTCTCACTCATTAATTGATTCAACATAATCGCCAGAAATACAGGTGGCAAAAAGCCAAGCAACAAGCCATAAACACTTAGTTTAATCGTATTAAATAGCAAAATAGAAAAATTAGGGGAGGCTAAAAAATGACGAAATTCTAGGAAGCCAACCCATGGACTTTTTAAAATTCCCAACAGCGGATTATAATCTTTAAATGCGATTAAAACACCATACATAGGAATATACTTAAACACAAATGTCAAAATCAGACCAGGTAGTAACATTAACAATAAAAGTTTTTGTCTCTTAACCCTATCTAAAAAGCTATTTTTCTTAGCCTCACGTTTCATCCTTTGCTCCTTTTTGAAACGTTTCATTTTTTTGCTTTTTTAATAGAGAAGTAAGACTCTTCTCTATTTGAAACGTTTCATTTTTATGTGATAAAAAAAGTAAACTAACTTATTTACACGTAAATTTTATCATTGATAGCGCTTTCTGTCAATACAAAATATTATTTTTTTGTCGTCGGTCCATCAATATATGAGATTGGTAGGGTAACCTGTAATTTATGTGGCTCATTCTCAATAATGCTTAATACAATACGAACTGCTTCTTGTGCCATTTCTTTTAATGGTTGTTTAATTGTAGATACCGGAAAAGACTTTTCTTTAGCAAATTTGATTCCATCATAACCAATTATTTGTACATCATGCGGAACGTTTTTTCCTAATTTTGCCAAGGCATCTATGATATCAAGAGCTGTAAAATCATTAATAGCAAAAATACCATCAATTTCTAAATGTTCTGCTAAATACTCATATAATTGTTCATTAAAGTTTTCAATTGGCTCTTCCAAATCAAAACTACTAAAATGAACACCCTTATCTCTTAAAAAATCTTCGAACCCATTTCTTCTATTCTTAGTTTCATTAATAGTCTGATTATGACTACCTACAAAAAGTAAGTTTTTACAGCCATTCTCAACTAAAACCTCTGCTGCTTTTTGCCCACCAGCATAGTTATCCGAACTTACCCAAGGAATATCCTTATTTCCATACGATCTGTCAATACTTACAAAGGGAATATTTGTTGCTAGGTAGTCTTCAATGGGACTATACGTGATTGCAATTATTCCATCTACTTTATTCTGTTGTAACATGTTGATGTACTCGATTTCTTTTTTTACACCATCTGTATTACACAATAATAACTTATAATTAATATTACTAAGTTCCTTTTCAATATAGAATGCAAACTCAGAAAAGAATGGATGCCAAATGGTCGGAACAATCAAAGCTACCGTTTCTGTTCTATTTGTTTTCATTCCCCTAGCGTAATTATCTGGAACATAATTTAATTCAGCTATTGCCTTTGTTACTTTTTCTAGTGTTACTTTTTTTATACCTGACTCTTGATTGATAACTCGAGAAACTGTACCAACACTAACGCCAGCTCTTTTTGCAACATCTTTCATGGTAAATGACTTTCTGTTCATTAGTGAATTAGAGACCTCCTTTACTTAATTTACATATATCTTATCATTTTTTGGAATCGTTTTCCATAATAACATTAAAAGACTTAAATTTAGATAGGAACAATATTACTAGCAGTAACTTCCTTTTACTCACTTCTTACAAAAAATAGTCATTCTAAAGATGACTATTTTTCCAATTCTAGGATTATATGATTAAAGACTTCTGGTTTTTTTGACATTATGACCCATCTAGAGCAAAGTGAAAAGCTTTTTCGAGGGCAGGATTTAAGAAAACATGAAGAGCTACCATGACAAAAGAAAATATTACATACAATTGCCTTATCATCAAATCTATCTCAAACGGTATAGAATCATACTTACTAACAAAATTGCATCATAAAATCCTTACTCATTCTCCTGAAAAGTTTTTTCTTCTCAGCCACATTTACGTGCCTAATGTATCATAATATTTCACTTTAGGAGTATCCATTGACATTTTTTCTATTTCCAACAATCCACTAGGTCTCCTCTTGGCTACAAAAAGAGAACTATTTTTTTAGCTCTAGAGTTAATTTGTATAAAAATCTTCATTTTTTAATATTTTCTCCCACCACCTCCTGCATCAGTTGGGTGATGATGTCATTAAAGACTTCTGGTTTTTTATTGACATTGTGACCCATGTAAGGCAGGGTGATTAGGCGTCCTTTGTCATAGCGTTTAGCGATGGCCAGTGAATGGTTGGCACGAATCATGTCTTTCTCACCGACAAGGACATAGACGGGAATCTGGTTGGAATAGCTTGACGGGATTATGGTCTGGTTAGCCATCATTAACCAGGCAACATGGTAAGCATTTTTGAGTTTAGGATTAAAGAAACTGTGAAGCGCCAACTTTAAGACTTTAAGGCTGATGCTAAAAACCGAATGCGCTTTTAAGCCCATAAAGCGGATATTTCCAGCGTTCAATAACATTCCTGTGACGTTTTGGGGATATACATTCTCAAAGGCGATGGCCAGATTGGCACCATCACTATGGCCAACCAAAACATAATCCTCCATATCTAAGCTATCTAAAAGTTCTTTGACCTCTGTCGCAATGGCCGCAAAGGTTAATTTTTCCTTTAGGGGACTTGATTGTCCATGCCCTGGTGTGTCGATGAGGATGAGTTGAAAAGCTGCCGCTAGGGGTAGTTGGGGGTTGAAGTAGGAAACCGACTGACCGTTGCCATGAAAGCAAACCATGGCTTTGCCTTTGCCATGAACCTCGTAATAAATATGATGACCTGATTTTGTATGAAATAGCATCTCTTGCCTCACTTTTTGATACTTTTATTGTAGCTTATTTTGGTGAAAAGGAGTGTTTTAAAGCTTTAAGATTTGAGTTCAAAACATTTTTTTTAGCTCTTTGTACTCCAGAAAAGTGAGGACAATCATGAGCAAGTCAAACAGTGTTAAGGCAATCATGCTGATGTGATGTGTGGCTAAAAATTCTCTGATTTGATAGCCGATAAATCCAATAAATAATAAGATGGATAAGGGATAGGCCCATAGTTTTTTCCGAAATAAAAGCAAGAGTGTGCCCAACTTCAGAATACCATGCAACAAAAGATAGAGAGCTGCCATCCGTTGACCGGATAAGGTAATCACTTGCCCTAACTGGACTAAATGCCGAGCCACAAATGAGTGGGGATCCTCCATCAATTCTCCAGCAGTCAAAACATCAATCAGACGATGAATGGTCGCATTGTTAAATAGAAAGAGCAAAAGGCCAGACAAGGTCTCCCCAATAGCAAAAAGCAACTTAAAAGAAAGAACCGTCTTAAAACCGCGCTCCACAAGCGTCGCATCCGACACACCATTCCTAAAATTCACCACAAACCCCTTTTCAAAACGAGATAATAGCTTAAGTGTAACACAGATTTCTTAAATGGAACTTTAGAGACGTTAGCAATATAGAAGCTATTTTTATATTGACTCGTATGATTTTAGTATCTTAATTTTCTTCGTAATACTGATTTTAGTTTATTTCTTTGACTATTTGTTAGCTTTTCTTTGTGCGCATTATGTTCTGATAATGTCCCAACATGAGTATAAACATTACCTTTTGAATTTATTATAACGAGATAAGGGACCGATACTTCCCCTTTTTCATAAGTCTCATAAAATTGCTTTAACGCTCGTTTATGCTTTTTAGTAAAAGACTTAGACTTAATATTTACAACAATAGATTTTTGATTATTTTCCTTCAACACTTCATCAAGTATGGGAATAAATTCCTCACACCAAGGACATTTTTGATACCCAAAATAATAAATTCCTGGTTTTTTATGACTTAAATGATTCATTGTTACATCAACAGGTTCTTGGAGCAAGCTGATCGATTTTTCAATTTCGAATTGTCCTTCCCTAGTATTCATTCTATAAGCAACAGAATTTAACAGTAATAGAATGATCATAAAAGAAAATAAGACAAGCAAATATCGTTTCATTTTCGCCTCACTAAATTGATAATAGATATTAAAATAACTTCACCATCCGAGGTGAAAGGTAAAAAATTTAAAAGATTTGTTAGACAAAGTATTTTTGTATATAAAGTAAGGATATCTTCAGGATTCATCATTACCCCATAAATAGTTAGTAGTAAAGGGGAACTTGCTGCGACAATTAGATTTTTAATGTCATTCCGTTTATTCCTAAAATAAACCGACGGTTTTAAAACATGACAATTCAACTTTGGAGACAATCCCATAACATAAGCCGTTAAAAAATGAATTCCTTCATGCACACATACTAATAGAAAAGTAATCAAAATCATCAATAAGTAAGTGGACAATGTTATGATTTCCTCCAAATTTTTTCAAAAATAGCATAAATCATCAACCACCCTAACACAATGCTAAAATAAACCATAAATAATTTTGGTGTCATCCCAAATATTGTGTAAATGCCATTATCATTTTCTGTATTCTTTATGAATAAACCCATCATTGTAATGCGTTCGGAATTGCTGACTTGGAATAATTCAATTCCATAATCAATTAAAAAGATAATAACCCAAAATAAGTTGACATAACAGAATTGTTTTGAATATTTTTGTATCACGTTAACCTTCTTTCTCTAACAAGTAAATAAAACAAGAACAAACTGAGCCCTGAATAGGCTATTACAATTGACAAAGTCGAGGATTTTACCATTATTATGATGACTACTATTAAAAAGAGTAAAATCACTGCTACCGTATCATTTAGACTACTTTCTGATTTAGGAAATAAATAGCCTATAATGACTGACGCCAATGCCAAAGCTTGTCCAAAACAAACATTACGGAAATCCATTGGTAAAACAAGTTGTAACACTATTAAAGGAAGTTGATAAATGAGTATACTCAATAAAATACTCAACCATTCTTGAATCACAGTTATGTTCAAATGATTAAAAAGTTTTCGAACATGTATCGTCGTGTCAATATACCGTAAAAAGATTATGTTTAATAATGGATATAATGGAGCTGTCACTTCCAACATCGCCTTACACCCAGCTATCGTAAAGGTGTACAAAGACAGTAGGAACAATATGCCATTCGAAATAGCAAACAATTTTGTTCTAAGCAATCCAAGTAATAATCGAGGTACATATTTTGGAAACGCTAAAGGTAGGTAAACGTTCTTGAAAAAGTATTCTTCATTTTGAAATGAAAAGAAACTAAAGAGTAGGATACTTATCACTAGTGAAAAAATAAAACTATCTATTGCTAACTCTAATGCATTGCTTACTTGTTTTGATAAGGCGAATTCAACTATAAATCTCCCAATATAATAGTAATACGCTGTCAAACTTAAGTTAATCACTGAAATGATCGGTTTAATCTTCAAATAAATGACGTCCAAATACTTATTAGCCAGTCGATAGGCATGAAAGCTTGTCAAATAACCAATTAAAAAAAATAAATGACAGGAACAGAATAAAAAAAGTGCTATGTTTACGGATCCAATGACTTGCAATCCCGGCATCAATACAATAAAAAATAATTCATAAATGATACTAGATACCCCAAGTTTAAAGAGATGAATTGCAAAATTGATTTCTTTGTTAGGGTAAGGAAGGGATTTAACAATAAATAAAGAGCTATTTTTGATTAAAATAAGATATTGTGCTAATTGGTAAATTAGTATTCCTAAAATAAAAGATAAGTTGTTATAGCTTGCAATAGAAAGCTTAATCACCTTATTTAATTCTTCAACAGAAAATATCTGTCGTGTTTGACCAAGTTTTGCAAACTCTATGGCGTTAACATAAAAATATAAAAAGTATGCTGAACAAAATAAAATTGATAAAATAACTCGTCCATATGCATTTCTTAAAATAGATCGGTTGCATATTCCATGAAAGGAGTCATTAAGGAAGAGATGAATCATTTCCAAAACGTTCTTGTAATTTACTGATTTTTCCACTTATCCCTCCCATTTGCCTAATCATATCACTTACAGATTTATCCCTATCCTGATAAGAGAGCAATTTACCCTTTGACATGATATAGATATGATTTGGAAACCGCTCTAGAGTATTTCTATCATGTGATACGATAATAAAACACTTCTTATTTTTTTGGTATTCAATGATATCTTCTAACAAAATGACCGTATCAAAATCTAACCCACTAAATAGTTCATCCGCTAAGATATAGGGAGTCCCTGAACAAAATGCAGCAATAATTTGGATTTTCTTTTTCATTCCAAAAGAATACTTTTCAATGAGTTCATTTTCAAATCCTTTCAAATCAAATACTTCAAGTAATATCTCAATATTATTAAAATCTGACGTTTTATATCGCTTCAGGATAAAGTCTAAATATTCTCTTCCAGTCATGAATTCGGGTAAATAAAAATCAGATGGAATATAAAATATTTGTTCCTTATACTCTCTACTGCCAATAGCAAATTGGTTACAGAAAATTTTTCCAGACATAAAGCTAGTCATTTCTGTCAAAACATTCATAAATGTTGTTTTACCACATCCATTTGTTCCCACCAAAATGACTACCCCATTATTAGGAAATTGGCAATTAATCCCATTTAAAACACTTCTATTTCCATATGATTTTTTTAGATGATGAATTTTATACATGAGACCCCCCAAAAAAGAAAGAGCTTGAAAGTCACTAAGCTCCTTCCTAACAGTTCTTATTTACAAGCGATGCCCATTTGACCAGATTTGGGCCAATTATACTTGATATTGAAGGCAAAAGAATAGCCACGACTTGTACAATACCAGGCATAAAGCCCTATAGCAGCAAGCACTATCATTGCAACAACAATCCAAATCCATCTGTTTTCTATTCTATCTTCATATTTCACATGTAACTGATTGATATACTGAAGGGTAGCTAATTTGAATTGGTTGTTTACAGTTTCTAAAAATCTCATATTTGAATGTCCTCCTATGTCGTTAAAATTAATAAATACTAAACTATCACTATAAAATAGTTCCTTATCTATTCATTCGAAAAAAATATCATTATTTTATTCTTTTGATAAAAAATACTCTAATTGCTAGAATTTTAGACTAACTTTTAGAATTCAAGGAAAATCATTCTTCATTACTGTCATCATTTTACAATTAGTTAAAAAGTTGTTTCGACTTCATCGATTTGATTTACTATTATTAGTTTAATCACCACAAATCTTAGAAAAATTCAATCACCAGATAGAATAATACGTTTTTCTCTTTAGAAAAGCTATTTTGGGTAAAGAAAGGAGTAATCAAATGCTAAAACTTAAGAAAATCATCACTAAATATAAAAGTTTGTACTTATATTCTGTTATCATCATTTGGTTTTTTACCTTACTGATCCCTTGGGATATAACAATTATGGGACAAGATCCTTACTTTATTGTTGCAAACGTACTCTTACCCATTTGTGGTGTTATATCGTTACTCATCTCAATAATCACCAGAGAAATGAGATTTACCATTCTTGCTTTAGCTAGTCTTTTTGCCCACTGGATTCATTTAATAATCATTTTCGGACTATTACCTATATTTGGTAATTAGAATAAAAAATAAAATCTTATAATTTCATATTTTGTAAAATGAATTATAGAGAAACATTAATAGTAATAGCTAAGGCTTTAAGAAAGGAATCTAAAACTATATTAAAAACCAACATCTTCAGATGTTGGCTTTTAATATCCCATTTTTATAATTCTGTGTATTTTTTTTTACTATTTTTACTTTTCGAAACAGGGTATTTTTCTGCATTTTTTGCAAGTTTTTCCCTTATTATTGAATCCATATCAAACCCTAAATTGTCAGCTAACATGTATGCATAGATTACAACATCCGCAATTTCTTCTTTTAAATTTTCTCGTTTCGTTTCAATAACCTCCTCACTTGTTTTCCACTGAAACAATTCGAGTAATTCATTAGCTTCTAAGGAAACTGAAATCGCTAAATCTTTCTCACTATGAAATTGTCGCCATTCTCTCTCATCTCTAAATGTATTTATCTCGTCAATTATACTCTTCATCTTATACCTCTTAATTATTATTCTACCATAACTTATATTACATTAGTATGAATTATGATAAAATAAACCTATCACCTATTTAGGAGTTATGATGTCACTAAATAACAATTATAGTCCAGTAATTACTAAAGTTAACTATGACTCACTCACAGTAAATTCTATCAAATCTCAAAAACTTAATGAAAATGATCAATCCTTAATCTTAGACTATCCTACCGTATACATTATTAATGATAAAGACAGTAAACAAAAGTCTAAATATATTGTCTATATTGGAGAAACAAATGATATCAGTCGACGAACAAAACAACATTTATACGATGATATTCGTAACGGCCGAGAAGATTTTATAGAATTAAGTGATTCAACTACTGCTGAAATGTTCATTATCGGGCATAAATACTTCAATAAATCACTTACCTTAGATATAGAAAATAAGTTATTACATTACCTATCAAGTGTTGAAGCTGTAGTAAAAGTTAATAATCGAAAAGAAAACCCACAAAATAACTACTATACTTCTGAAGCAATGGAAACAATTTTTTCAAAAGTATGGCGAAAATTGCATCGCACGAATCCCGAACTTTTTCCGACTGAATCGATTATTAGAGATTCAGCTTTGTTTAAAGCTTCTCCATTTCATAAATTAACGGATGAACAGATTGATGCTAAAAATGACATCATCCTAAAAACCATTTCAATTTTAAGTCAGAATTTAGAAGGGCAACTATTATTAGTTGAAGGAGAAGCTGGTTCTGGAAAAACAGTCTTAATGAGTAATCTGCTTTATGACTTGTTTAGCGATGAATCACTTCCCATAAAAAACAATGAATTATCTATCCATTTACTTGTCAATCATGATCAACAATTAGTTGTTTACGAACAATTATCTAAAAAATTAGGACTTAAAAATAGAAACAAAATGCCTGTTGTCGCTAAACCAACAAGTTTCATAAATAAACAATCTAAATGTAACCAAAAGGCCGACATTGTCATTATTGACGAAGCTCATTTACTACTTACTCGAGGAAAACAATCTTATCGCGGTAAGAATCATCTCAAGGATATTCTGGAAAATGCTAAAGTAGTTATAGCTGTTTTTGATGAGAAACAAATTTTAACTGCTGAGCAAATTTGGGAGTCTCAAGATTTGGCTGAAATTCGTTTAGAT
This sequence comes from Streptococcus uberis, assembly GCF_900475595.1. NCBI lineage: Bacteria > Bacillati > Bacillota > Bacilli > Lactobacillales > Streptococcaceae > Streptococcus > Streptococcus uberis. The sequence goes on along the minus strand of NZ_LS483397.1, from coordinate 339,113 downwards.
GCAAGAGATGTTATAAAGTTAAAAAATCAAATGCGAATTAATGCTAATAATTCTACAATTACATGGATACGACAATTCATTGATGATGGTCTGATTAAACCTTATATTCCTGATAATACTTATGATTTAAAAGTTTTTGATTCTCCAACAGAAATGTATGCAGCAATTAAGAAAAAATCTATAAACCAAGATAATGGTATTTCCAGACTTTTGGCAACTTATGATTGGACATTTAAAAACACTAAATCGGAAGAAGATTATTATTACGTAGAAATAGGAGACTTCAAACTCCCTTGGAATCTTCAATTACCTAAATCTAGGAAAGAAAAGGATTTATCTTGGGCTGAACAATCCCAAACAATTGATGAGGTTGGATCAACTTATACTATCCAAGGTTTTGATTTAAACTATGCTGCCGTCATCATTGGACCTTCCGTTAAATATCGCAATGGCCAAGTTGTTTTTGATCCTAGTGAAAGTAAAAATGCCAAAGCTAAAGAACGTCGAACACTGTCTGATGGGCGTAAACTGTCATTTGGAGAGACATTACTCCAAAATGAGTTAAACGTTTTATTGACACGAGGTGTAAATGGTTTATATCTCTTTGCTGTAGATGAAGAACTTCAAAAAATGCTGAAAAAGAACGTTCCATTTTCTAATATCGATTGAGTTTCGAAATTGAAAATCAGTATACTTAACACGTTTAAAAATCCATATAGTTAATTCTACACTCTTCAAACATGGATAACAGTGATAATAAATATTGCTCAATCAAAAAAAGCATTCCATTGGGAATGCTTTTTGTATATTGCATATAAATCCAAACAAATTAACGTTTTGAGAATTGTGATGCTTTGCGAGCTTTTTTAAGACCTGGTTTTCTCTGATAACTGTAATATATAGTGTGATATAGTGTACTATGTATTACAATATGGTAGCGGAGGTGTTATTAAAAGGTTATCAAAAAATTCGTTTTCGGAGCTTATAAAATGAAGAATTTTATTACTATTATACAAGTAACAAATTATTATATAATCACAACCTCATATTATTTATCTATAATTTGACTGAGATATTTATCTTTTTTAGCTTCATTTCTATCTATTATTTTACCAAAATGTAAATAATAAACTTTGTTTTCCTTCATATAAAATGTTATATTTTCTAATCCAACTTGATTATTTTCATATCTATAATAACTATCAGGATAGTGGGCTTCCTCAATATTTTCACTCGATTTTAAATCATCCCAATAATTTGTATCCATTTCTAATAAATAATCGGTTCCAGATTCTTGATTTTCCCAATAATGATACTCTTGCTTAACTTTATTTTTGTTTTTTTCAATTAGATCAGGTTGACCATAATATTCTACCAAATCAGAATCAGTTGTTTTATCAAGAACAATATTTTTTTGAATACTTTCTAAACTTAATTGATTGTTTTTCAAACTACATCGCCCTAATAAAAATAGTAGTAATAATAAAATAATAGTAATAGGTAAAGTTTGATGGTTTAATTTTTCTATATAATTACTATTTTTCATTGATTTAATCGTTTATTCCTTTTTTCATTCACAGTAGTCTTGCTTCACTCTATTATATTTGGTTCTCCAAAAAATCTAGCAAGTTCATCAGATGTTGTCTTTCCAAAAATTATTGAATTACTTATTGAAGATAATGTGATATTTTTATGAGTTTTACATGCTACTAGCTCAAGGTTAGTAACAAACAAAAGATAATTATTATTTTTTTATTTTATTCAATTATTATTTTTTTATTTTATTCAATTATTCTTCTTTTAACTCTTCTTCTGCTTTAGTTATATTAAAATAACCTAATTTCCTATTATCAGCAGGTTTCCTATTCTTTACTTAATGAGAGTGCTTTTTTAAGTACGGATCTTTAGATGCACTTTTTTCGTCTACAATATCACCATACATTGCATATTCAACTTTATTATCTATTATAAAAAATCTAACATATTCCAGTCCATAATCCTTATTTTGATATTCATAATAAGCTTCATAGATACCATTATGAGTTCCTTTAGCATACTTTAAAGTAGTAAAATAATTAGTATATTCATCTAATAGGTCATTTGTTGAGCCTTCTTTTGAATTATCAGCTTCAAATTTTCGGTTAACTTTATTAAGTGAATGAACAACCTCATTTGGCTTACCAAACTGATTTTCCAATTCTTTGGTGTTAGTTTTCCCAAAAATAATACGATCATGTATAACTGTTGTTAATGTTTCTTTATGAACACAAGCAGATTGTGTCAGCATAAATATTAATGATACAAAAATCAATATTAATTTATTTTTTTCATTCTGAACCTCTAATTTAGAATTAGCATAACTTTCAGACTTCTCTGTAGAAAATATTTTTCAGATCGACTGTCATTTGAAGGATTATCCCAGTTTTTCATTATGACTTTTCTAATATTAAAATCATATTTATTTACTGAATCTGAGTCAATTTTATAATGTTTTCTTCCATCCTTCTCTGCATAGTTAACACTATTCCCATTAACGATTTGACTTTCCTGATCATGGGTGAAGCCGTTTTTAGGCGGAGAAGATTTGAAATGTCCATTTTCATCCGGTTCACCATAAGCATTCCACTGGCTAACTAAGTGATTGTTTTTATCCACAATAAACTCACTATGGAACCCACTTTCAGAAGTAACGTATTTTACATTTGGTCACTACGGAAGGATATGTCTTTTTAAAGTTTTCTGGTGGGCCTTTATACTTATTATGTAGAGCAGCCTTTTCACCTTTAAAGTGATTCTCTGCTTTTTCATCTCTATTATAAGCTTTTATTCGCTCTAAGTCATTTTTTCCTTAAGGTAACTAGCTCTTAGGGCGTCGTTATTTTGTTTGTCTAAATAATATCTGAATTGATGCGTCTTTTGAGCTAAATTATTGTCTGGTGTTCCTGGATTTGCACTAGTTGGCAAGCCTTTTGGATAAACCTCTTGAACAATTGAAGCAAATGCATTATCAAAAAGAAAAATCAGTTTTGTAAACTGATTTTAATCCATTATTTGACTGAGATATCTATCTTTCTTAGCCTTTTCTTTGTCTACAATTTCACCAAACTCATAATCGTAAACCTTATTTTTGCTAATATAGAATCTAACATATTTCAGTCCTGATACATTATCATATTGATAGTATTTATCAAAAGGAGCATCCTCTGTCTTATCAAGAAGTCTATCTATTTTTTTCGTATCAATTGATAGTGTCTCCTCGAATTTACTACCACTCTGAATTTTGTTCATAATACTTTTTGAATCTTTACCAATACAAAAATATCTTTCATTAACTAATTTAGGTTTATTTACTATAGTATCCGGTTTTCCATATTTTTGTACCAGTTCAGTTTCATTTGTTTTTGAAAATGATATTTCATCATGAATTTTTTCAACACTAATCTTCTTTTGCATATTACAACCTATAATTCCAACATTAATTATAAGAAACAGTCCAATTAATAACCCGTATCTTTTTATTCTACTCATTTATCCTTCTATTTGCCCCTTCCTCTGATTTATTAACATCAAAATAATCTTCTAGATTTCTATTACGATTTCCTGTGACAGGACTTTTCCATTTTTCAACATTTGCTCTAATTTCAGAATCGTACATTTTTACTGGGTTTGAATCATATTCCGAATGTAAAGTATCCGCATCCTCTGAAAAGTTAACACTATTCCCATTAACGATTTGACTTTCCTGATCATGGGTGAAGCCATTTTTAGGCGGAGAAGATTTGAAATGTCCATTTTCATCCGGTTCACCATAAGCATTCCACTGGCTAACTAAATGATTGTTTTTATCTACAATAAACTCACTATGGAACCCGTTTTCAGAAGTAACGTATTTTACATTTTGATCCTCTACGGAAGGAAATGTCTTTTTAAAATTTTCTGGTGAGCCTTGATATTTGTTATGCAATCTTGCCTTTTCACCTTTAAAGTGATTCTCTGCTTTTTCATCTTTATTATAAGATTTTATGCGCTCTAAGTCATTTTTTTCCTTAGGGTAACTTGCTCTTAGGGCGTCGTTATTTTGTTTGTCTAAATAATATCTGAATTGATGCGTCTTTTGGGCTAAATTATAGTCTGCCGTTCCTGGTTTTGCACTAGTAGGCAAGCCTTTTGGATAAGCCTCTTGAACAATTGAAGCAAATGCATTATCAAAGGCTATCGCTTGATTAATGTCTTTGGTAAAGGTGTAGTTTGCTTTCTGATTCTTATCATTGAACTTAACCTTTTCCAATTGAAGGAAGTTGTTTTTATCCACGACACCACCAAGTACTGTTGTAAGCATGACTATGGTTGCTTTTTGTCCTTCTTTCGAATTCTTATAAGCTTCTTTTGTCATAGATGTGAAAGTCTCTGAACCGACAATATGAGCATCCTTATAGTGACTTTGAGCATCATCCAAGGATTTGATTGTTGCTTCTTGTTTCTTTCCTTGTCTCAGGTAGCCTTTGTTAAGAGCTCTTAAGGTCCAACCATCGTCCCCTAATGATTTGACATCACCTTTTAGTTCTTTACGGATAGCTTCCTTTTCAGCTTTGGGCATATCCTTCAACTCTATATCAACATAAGCATCAACAGTTTTAGAATAAATGATTTCTTCCTGTTCTTTAATCGTTTTTTGCCAAGGCAACTGGTCTTCAGTGTATACTGGGAGACTTGTACCTGATTTAAAGGCTGAGATATCCGATTGAACAGTCCCTAAACCATTTTTAACGGCAGTATTCAACTCCTTCATATCACTAAAAGCAGATACCGATTCTCCATCAAATCTCATGAGATTATCTAATTTTTTCTGATTGGATTTGATGGCAACTTCAAGACTATCTTCAACACCATCAAATGCTTTTGATAGGGTAGCAGATTGCTTTTTTAAGTGTTTTTTTAATTCTCTCACTAATGATAAGGTCTGTTTATCTGATGCAATTTTTGCTTCTAGTACATCCGAATCTAGACTTTCACCATCACAAATCTCATCATAAAGTGTTTGACATTGAGTCACACTAACTTCTAAACTATCTGATAAAAGTGTCATCCCATCAATTAACGGAATGATAACACTTGTTGAATAGTTTTTAGCACTTGAATAGGCTGAACCAGTCAATGCATCTGTTGAACCAAAGGCAGATAATGCAGATTTTGCTGTTTGTAAACCTATTGCACGGTTTGCCATGACAGTTGTGACCGAGGAAACTTGACTAGCCATTGTTCCGGTATCCACTTTAACCATTGTCAGTTAGCCCTCCATCTTCCTGATAATATCGTTTTTGTTGCTCACGTGTTAAATCGTCAATTGAGTCCAAAGTCTGATCCTCTTCATTTTTCAATTTTTGAAATTGTTGGTCGTAATAATCGTCAATCAACTGATAATGATGACTTATCTCTTTAGATATATCTTGATGAGTAGACATTTCATTTTCAGTACTTATATAATACTCAGATTGACGCATACTTTGTAGGATTTCTACTTGTATCCCTTGTGTTTCAACTTGAGATTCTCTCAACTGTCGTCTTCTATCTTGAATAATTTCTAATTGAACTTGGAGTGACTTTTTCTTTTCTTCCAACTCGTCTAAGGTCATTTTCGTCATGATTCTTCCTATCTTGGAAATAAATGAGGTCTAGGAGTTGTCGACTTCTTAGTTGAGTTAGTATTGCTCGATATTTCATTACTGATTTTAACATCCATTGCCTCAAAGTCACTATGGATATTATTTATGCTAGCAATCAGTTGTGTAACTGTTGATGATAAGTCAATACTGTATTGATTCTCTTTATCTATATAAGACGATGCTTTGGTATTACCTTGATAGTGACTGGTTCCATCTTTTGATACTGTTCCTGCGTCAGAAATACCATTAACACCGGCTTGTATTGAATTTGCGATATCCCCTGCTATACCAGCATCACTTTTAACTTCTCCCATACTCTCTCCTATCTCATCTATTCAAAAAAGCGTATCCCTTCCTAAACGTTTCTTACAATCATTGGATTAATAAAATTGTGAACAAATACCTCAACCATTTTGAGTTGCAACTTCCTACACTTAGGGATGTACTTGGTTGATGTTTTCTAATAACTCGGCAAGTTATAAACTTTAAGTGACTTTTTTTAAATGACACTTCAAAGTTGTCAAAAGCAAAGCCAGACTCACATCTATAAATTACACTTTATTCTTATATCCATTTTGAAAGTGACATTTTCTCTAATTTTCATTGAGTATAGTATAGCATTTTTGATCTTTAGATTCACATATAAAACTCACATGATATTAATTTTAAAAAAATTTCTAATACAATACATCCGTATTGAATCACTAAAACTTCGTTTCCTTTACAGTCTTATCTGTAAGCGACTAAAGTCACAACAGCTAGGTCAATTTCGTCACACTTTAGGAAGTAATACAAAAAAAACACCCCATAGTGTGAACCATGAAGTGTTTCCAAATGTTGATATAACAGTATATTAACGTTTTGAGAATTGTGATGCTTTGCGGGCTTTTTTAAGACCTGGTTTTTGGTTAATATTCTCACTTGTACACAAATATCTGTATTAACAGTATTTATTAATAATAAAATAGTAAAATCTTTCACTTATACACAAATAAATTATACATTACGGTATCAAAAAGGTATCAAAATTATTTTGGAGCTTATAAAATAAAGAAACAAAAAGTTTATCCAATTTTATACTATTTTTTAATTCTTTTTTTATCATATGTTTTAACAACATAATTATCCAACTCTCTTTGTTCTTCGATAGTCGTGGCAAAATATTCTTTAATATTTGATAATTCACGGTCCTCTAATAATTTTTCAATAACTTTTTCACTGTGATTGTTAAACCAAACCCAATCAACCTCAGGAAAGATACCTTCAATTTCAGCTTCAATATCTGATAATATTTCTTTATCATTAAAGTATCCTTTCCTCCACAGATTAAAAAGTTGTGAAATTGATCTTTTCCAAGGATCTGGAAATATCTGTATTCCTCTAACCTGATTTTTTTTATTAATTTCATTAATCAAGCTATCATAAATAAAATTTCTTAAATTTGGGAAATCAAATATTTTTTTGTCCATAATTTCAATAATATTGTGATAATATTCTGAACTAACATTCTCCTCTGTAAAAGTAGATAATATTTTCAATACTAAACTCTGTGTTTCTTCAGATAGATAATTAAAAAAATGAAGGAATAATGAATGAAATGCAAAAATATTGCTCGATTCAATTTTATTATATTTTATTTTCAATAACTGTATTTCTAATTTTTCTACTTTTATTTCTCTTTTTTCATCAGTATTACACATATCTAAAATTATCTTATATAACTCATATAGTGAATAAAAAGTGGAATGATTACTTTCTTCAATTAGCGATATTTGATTTATCAAAATTTCTTCAAGAGATAACTTATCTTCTACTGTCAACAAATCTGAGTATTCAATTATTGTTTTTAATATCCCCCTTATTTCTGAGCTTAGTTCATAATTTACATTTATTTTTCCTACAGCTTCTATTAAACTTGTTAACTCATCATAGTCAATCATTGACAATAAAGTTAGGATTCGTCTGTATTCATGAAAATTATCATCAATCATAGAAAAATTCATATTAACCAGTGTATCAAAACGCTTAAAAATATAACTTTTAGCCTCTTTAGATATTTTTATTCTACTCAAAGAATAATTTGATAAGTAATATTTAATTTTGTTTTTATCAATATTAGGCAAAATAATTTTAACATCTTCTAAATCTATTTCCTTCAAAATAGACGATGTTGTTTCATTACCAAACATAGTAGTTTTAGGTACGGTATTAGCATTATCGTAACTTAGAAGTAATATTTCAAGATATCTGTTTATTATTGATTTATAAATTGCGTATTGCTCCACACATAAACAATTTGAATCTAAGAATTGTTGTAGATTACGTATTAAAAATGCTGATTTATTTAGATTATTATTGAAAGAACGTCCTCCATTTCTATAATTCTGATTTTCATCACGAATTTTATCAAACAAATCATTAATTTTCTCCAGTTTACTATACAAAAAATGCATATTAAGAATATTATCTCTAAAATATTCAATTATTTTTTTATCATCTCCTGATAAAGAATCGATTAGTTGTTGAGTCAATTGTTCTAGTTCAACTGATATTATAGGATTTGGATAGTCATTTTCTTCAGGACCCCAGGAATCATGTATGTGATTAAAATTAAATTCACAAATCAAAAAGTTAATATAATCTTTTCGTTGAAATGATAAATTAGCAATCTCCCTATATTTCACTTTAGCAAGTTTATATTTTTTTTCTTTGTAAAGTTGATATGGTTCAAATAATAAATCATTTTTTCTTATTTGTCTTTCGTCTGGTAAGTTTATATTAAAGAAACTCCTTAGAAGAGTTTTTTCTTTAACAAAGTTTATCAGTTCGATGTTTGTTATATCAAAATTACTTTCACTTTCTTTAACCCAATTATATTTATCATCAAGATGTATTGCTCTATTAGAAAGTCTGGAATATTTATGTATATCGTTTATCTCAACAAAATTCATTTTATCCAGGAACGATATCTTATCCCATAATCTTATACTATTGATAATATTATCCTGATTATTTTCTAAAATTTCATTAAAAAATATCTGTGTTAAATAATATCTAGAATCAATGTCTTTTCTACTTGCTTCATCTTTTAATTCATCACTTTCATTTGAGATTATGTATATACCTTTTTTTCTATAATATTCTCTAACAATATTTGATGGTTTGGAAGTAGTATAAAAATAGGCAATTTTGGCATCATAAGAAAAACTATTTTGAATTAGTCTAAATATTGAATTAAATGTTGAATCTTCTAATGAATATCCGACAAACAATAAAGTATTGTTCATTATCAATGATTGTATAAGTGTAATTAACATCGGAAAGTTCAAATGATAATCTAAGTAATCATCCTCTTTAAGAACAAAATTTTTTTTGTTCAAATCTCCATGCATTTTTAATAGGTAATTTTCCGAATCTGTGTACGGAATATCTTTGTCCTCAACAACTACATTGTATTTAAAAATTTCTTGGTCAAATTGTTGTTCAAGTAATGTATCATAATTTGTTGTAATAATGTGTTTTGGTCTGATTTTAGCGATTTGCCTGTGTAATTCATTCGGTAATGGGGTCTCACCTTTAGAAAACATATCCTCAATTTTTTTTATATAATGGTTTTGACCAAATGTATCATAATAATATTGTGCAACTCTCAAATTATCTTTGGCACTTTTTTCATTTTTTGAAATTTGTAGCTCATCTTTAAAAGAACTAATTAGTCCTTCCCAAGTTGGAAGCCCAGAATTTACTGAGATTCCAGCTCCTACAAATAGAATGAGAGAGTTATCATTCATTGATTTAATAACTTGTCGCTTAGCTAAAATATAATCATCGTCCATAATAAAACACCTCATAATTTCCTTCACTTTCAGTAATATAAGAAATCTTCTTTATCTCTATGTTTTTATTAACAATCCTTTCTTTCAAATAGTAAGCAACTGCTTCTTGAAAAGCTTTTGAATTAAAGTTTTCTTTGGACATCATCTCAAACTTATTATTCAAACTTTTACATTCAAAAATAACTCCTAAAGTGGATTCCGAATCTTTAAAATTATATATAGCAAGATCAATATTCTTCGACGTATTCATGAAGTTGTTAGGAAGTACTTCTACTAAGAAGTCCTTTAGTAAATTTTTTTGAAACTCTTCCGTTTCATTTTTGTTTTTTTTCAAGCTCGATAAGTATTTTACAATTTTTCTATTAAAACTTTGTTTCTCTTCGTCCAATGGCATGATTGCTTGAATATATTTATTCATACTTGCTTTTAAACTAACTCCATTTACAGCTATATTTCTCCTCAAAATTATTAAGTTGATTTTTAATAAAGTATTCTTCCTATTATATTATATCATCAAATTTTTAATAGAAGATGGCCAAATCATATATGATTTTAAATTTTTACTTACTCGAATACAATTTCAACATATGGTTTATACTTAAAACTCTCACTCGTTAACAAGTACAAACAATATAATAAAATTTGAAAAATTTTGTGGTGTGTAAGTGCGCCTTTGAAATTTTTAGAAAAAATTTCTGCACGGATACCATTAATAATTTGAAAAATTTTATGGTGTATAAGAGCGCATTTGAAAATTATTAAGATAATTTTTAAAGGGAAAGTTTTAAGAACATACTATTTTTCTCCAACAAAGAATCCAATTTAAAATAAATAGGCTTTAACTCATTCTAATTGAAAATCATTTAGAATGAGTTAAGCCAGCATTTTTTATTTGTGAACGTATCTTTTATATTCAATATTCGATAATAAATCTTTCTCATCCCATATTTGTAGTTCCCAAGGTAAACAGCCTACTTGTTCAAAATATAGGTGGAGTCCACGATAATCTTTTTGCTCATATGAAATCAAATTTATTAATCCATATTCCTTCTTAAACCTTTCAAAATTTATCAGTAATTCTTCAATTAGTGAAGAGTTTAAAATAAGCCTAAATCCAAGAATATCATTTAATATTTCTTTTATATCTTTTCCACCTTCAGATATATTTTGCTTTATTTTTTTCTGAATTCTTTCCGATGATTTCACACGATACAAAAGCGGTAAATCTCCAGTCATTGTTTTCATTAAATAATCATTGAGTGATTCATGAAATACAAGTCGTAATTTTATAATTTCTTGGACATCTATATCATGTAATGTAGTTTCAAAATAATCTCTTATTAAAACTTTATCATTCAATCCTACTACTTCAAAATATTCATCTGTTATTGCTAAATTAATTTGATTAATTGTTAATATAAACTTTTCTATCTTTGGAATATCTATTTGCTGTGATGTACATCCCAATGAATGACTTGATAATGTTTTGTCTTTCAATCGTTTTACTTCTGGATATTCATCTGTTATCACTTTATTAATTTGATTAACTCTTAAGAAAAAGTTTCCCACAGTTTTATCCTTATTTTCCATGTGCCTTGTAAAATCCCTATTATTTTTATCATACTTAATCACATTCAACATCAAATAATTCTTAATATCGTTTTTTCATAAAATTTAATCAATTATACTTGAGTAAAATTATTCATAACAGAACAATAGAGTATATTTTTAAGTTCATTCTTTTTACAGTTAAAAAGTTCAATACGTTTAACGCTTTTCGTTTTTTGAAGAATTAAAGTATCAAAAATTAAGTTGTTATCAGTTTCTAATACTTGAGTTAATACTTTGTTAAGTCATTGCTTTTATATTCCTGAATAGCTTCAGTTATGATCTCAATCTCTAAAATTTTATATAAGATTTAAATCCATTATTTTACTTTTCGGTCATAAACCAACTTAAGATTTCAAGACTAACTGATTCATCATTTTCCAGTATAGTGTTAGTTCTTTTAATTCTTCTAGCTCCAACTCAAATAAATTAATTCTTTCGGCTTGTTCAAGCTGATTTAAAAGCATTTTATTATATCTATTTGGTTTTTCATTTGTTTTATGAAATTGAGTTGCTACCGCACCTGCAATTAATTCATTCAAAACTTCAATTTCTAAAGTCCTTTGATAAGTTTATGACATAGTTTTGCTCCTTTAAACATATAATAACATAAAATAACCTAATATCTTATATGAGGTTATTTTATAATATTTAATTACTCAACTATGACTTCTTCTATCATTTTCGTATGCAATAGCTTTTTGTTCAATTGTTCTCTCTTCCTTCAATCGTTCGATTGAACTTAATAAATAGGCTAACGGAGATTCTACATCCTCAGGAATCCGTTCTATAATAGACAATACTTCATCACTAGTTACAAACCTTTCACTTAAATACTCTCCAATTTTCATTTTTTGGTGATGAGTTAAAGTATAGCCATTCGGAAAACAAAACTTGTCATTATATTTATCTGCTATAACTTGTAGTAGTGAGTAATATTCAGTTTTAATATAATAATTCTCTGATTTTAATTCTTCTGGATACTTCTCTCTAGAACTAATATCAATATTCTTTTTCTTTTTCTCTTTCTTGTTCTTAATCTGTTGCGTTACTTCATCGTTACCATCCGTTACTGTAACGTTACTAGTAACGTTACTTTCTAATAAAATATCAACTTCACCATTTGCCAATCTTTTTTGCTTATCTCTATGTCGAGCAACTATTTCCCTAGTCTGATCCCTTATTTTTTCCATTCCTTCAATATTTTGATGTTTTTGCCAATTTGGAATTGTAATAGCTCCATTAATAAATCTTATCATACCGAATTCTTCAAAAACTTTTAATGCAAGTTTAATTGTAGTTGGCTTTTTTCTAAAAACAGTCGTCAACATTTCTTCTGTGTAAAACACTTTATTTCCAAGTGCTAAAACACCACTATAATTTTGTTTTCCAGCTAAAACAAGTAATTTCAACCAAATAACTATTAAAGAATCTCCTTCAGGCATCGACTCAATAAGTTGAATCTTCTCATCATCAAAAATATCTGTTGTAATTTTGATCCATTTTACATCACCCATTATATTCACCAACTACCTTTCAAACTGTTCTAGCCATTGGGTTACTTTACGTTTATCATATAAGGTCACTCCGTCAATGACCATATGTGGCATCCCTTCTTTTTGCCACTTAACAATTGTTGTTGTCGATACATCCAACCACCTACATAACCCAGCCATACGGACTAAAGGCTTATGTAATTCTTTATCTTCTAATGCTTTTGCAATGGCTATTTGAACCATACTATCGTATTTTGCAAAAATTTTTTTCTCAGTTGCTTTTGGCAGTTGAACTGTTATTCCATCTAACATCTTTCTTCCCCTTATATTTTATTTAAATAGAGTAGTTTATCTCCTATTTACATTGATTAAGTAAAGCATACAAATAGAATTGGTTATTAACACGAACCTAGCTTTGTATCTATAAATTCTCCTATTTTCATTGGCTCACTCGTGTCTTTTTCATCCATTCAGATAATTCATTACGTTGCTCCTCAGTTAATTTCCTCTTTTTTCTTGGAAAAATATTTATTGAAAAGTCTTCCCCAATAAGTACATTAGCTTGCATCCAGATAACCCTATCATCTTCTACTTCAGTATTAAGTATTTTATATGCATCTGGTTGTTTGAGCATTCTATTCACATGAGGTGAATAACTACTTTCAATTGTCCAAGTTTTAGTTAAAGCATCAAATTGGATAAATGTTTCCTGTTCTTCTAAACTATAAGCCATCATGACTCCATTCTTTATTTTATAAACTCCGAAATAATTCATTTTGAATTATATTTATTCATTATAAATTCATTTTGAATTTATGTCAATCTTTTTTTATTCATTTTGAATAATTTATGTTAAAATATATACTATAATAACTTTATGAAAGGAATCATATGAACAATATTGAAAAACTTATCAAAGAAAGTGGGAAAAAACTTACAGAGATTAGCGAAGATACTGGTATTGCTTATCCAACACTTTCTGGATATAATCAAGGAATCAGAACTCCTAAGAAAGAAAATGCTCAGAAATTAGCTAACTATTTTGGGGTATCAACACCATATATTTTAGGACTCGATAATAATCCACAAATTCTAGATTTTACTAATGAAAGTATTGTAAAGGGCTTAACTGAACAAATTAAGGGTCGTAAAACTTTGGATATGATGCTTACTTCTACTCCATATCTGGATGCAATTGTAGAAATAATGGATGATATGTTAAATAAACAAGTTTTAGATAACTATATAGATATACTATATTCCAATAAATATCCTTCAGCAGTTGTTGAATTATTAAAGCAAAATTTAAACGAAAAAATTGAAGAACTCCCAGCTATAGCTAATAGAAGTGGTGATCCAAAAAGTAAATTTCATTACTTATGGCAATCTTGGGAAAAAGAACCTGAAAAAATCAAACGAAATGAAGATGTTTTAAAAAAGATAGACGAACAAGGTATTCCATTTTTTAAATCTTGGAAATAAAATTAGTAATTTCTTTATTTTAACCTTAAGAAATATAGGAGAAATTACAATGTCCATTCACAAATATCCCAGCAAAAAAGCCAAATCAGGTTATTTATACTTTGTTAAAGTTTATATGATACGTGACGGTGAGCGACACGATCATATAAAAAGAGGTTTTCGAACTAGAAAAGAAGCTAAAGACTATGAAGCGAAAATACTCTACCTAAAATCTTCTGGGAAGTTAGAAGATTTTGTTAAACCTGTCCAACGTACCTATGAAGAAGTGTTCAAAGAATGGTATCAAGCCTATTTAGGTACCGTAGAGCAAACGACTGCTTCCCGAACATATGATATGTTTCGTCTTCATATTCTTCCAGAATTTGGGCAACTTCCAATTAGTAAAATAAGCCCACTTGATTGTCAAAACTTTATCACTAATAAAGCTAAAACATTTAAAAATATCAAACAAATCAAGTCTTATACCGGTCAGATTTTTGACTTTGCAATGAAGATGAAATTACTACAACATAATCCAATTAGTGATGTCATTATGCCTAGAAATAATACAAAGCAAGTTAATAATTTTTGGTCAGTTAATGAACTAAAGCATTTCTTATCAATCGTTCACGAGGAAGAACCATATAAACATTATGCACTCTTTAGACTACTAGCTTATAGTGGTTTGAGAAAGGGAGAGTTATATGCTCTAAAGTGGAAAGACTTAAACATCATTACTGAAATACTTTCTGTTTCAAAAAGTTTAGGTCGGATTGATGGGCATGCTATTGAAAAAGGCACTAAAAATCAATTTTCCACTAGGCAAATTAAGCTTGACTCTGAGACAATTTGCATCCTAAAACAATGGAAAGACATTAGTTTAAAAGAAAAAGGCACAACTTTCAGTTGCACCTCTTTCGATTGATAACGATTATCTCTTCACTTATTGTTCAAGAAATGGGGATATAAAGCCTCTCCATGCCGACTATATCAATAACCTATTAGATAAAATCATTAAAAAACATAATCTAAAAAAAATTAGTCCTCATGGTTTCAGACACACTCATGCAACATTAATGATTGAAATTGGTGTTGATCCAGTTAATACTGCTAAGAGACTAGGACATGCTAGCAGTCAAATGACTCTTGATACCTATAGTCATGCTACAGCAGTTGGTGAAGATAAATCTATTAAACAATTTGCTGAATATCTAAAAAAATCAAATTTAACAAAACAAACCAAGTCAAAAGATTTCCGAGACGGTATCAAAAAAGGTATCAAAAGTAAAAATGGCAATAAAAAAGACACCTTGCAAATGACTTGCAAAGTGCCTGTAAACGTTGATATATCACTGATATTAACGTTTTGAGAATTGTGATGCTTTGCGGGCTTTTTTAAGACCTGGTTTTTTACGTTCAACCATACGTGCGTCACGTGTAAGAAGTCCAGCGCGTTTTAATGAATCGCGGAAGTCTGGGTCTACTTGTAGCAATGCGCGAGCGATACCATGACGGATAGCTCCTGATTGACCACCGTATCCACCACCATTAACGTTTACGAAAACGTCATATGAACCTTCAGTAGATGTTACTGCGAAAGGTTGGTTGATAACTAAACGTAGGTCAGCGTGTGGGATGTATTCTTCAACATCTTTGCTGTTAACTGTGATTTTACCAGTACCTGGAACTAAACGAACGCGTGCGACAGCGTTTTTACGACGACCAGTACCTGCATATTGTGCTTGTGCCATTATTTAAATGCTCCTTTCCTCTTAGATAAGTCCTGAAATATCAAGTACTTCTGGTTGTTGTGCAGCGTGTGTGTGCTCAGGTCCAACAAATACTTTTAATTTCATGCCTTGTGCACGTCCAAGAGTGTTATGTGGAAGCATGCCTTTAACAGATTTTTCAATCAAACGAACAGCGTTTTTAGAACGAAGTTCACCAGCTGAGATTGCTTTCAATCCACCTGGGTACATTGAGTGAGTGTAGTAAATTTTATCAGTTGCTTTTTTACCAGTTAATTTAACTTTTTCAGCATTGATAACAATTACAAAGTCACCTGTATCAGTGTGTGGTGTGAAAGTTGGTTTGTTTTTTCCGCGAAGTACGCTAGCAACTACTGCAGAAAGACGTCCAAGAGGTACATCTGTTGCGTCAACAACGTACCATTTGCGTTCAACTTGGCCAGTTTTAGCCATAAAAGTTGTTTTGTTCATGATTTCTCCTATACGAATTCGTAATATTTGTTTACAAGTGTTGATGGGTGTTCCGTCCCATCAAAGGGTATTTGGAAGGTTCCGGGGCCTTTCAAATGGGGTAAACAATACCGCCTACTATAATAACAAAAATACTTGTGGCTAGCAAGTACTTTGACAGTATTATTTTTATTTTTATTCCTTTTACAGGCTGACTTATCTTTCCTTGTGTCCAATGACAAAAGCGGCAAGGGTTTTGGGGCCAACATGGGCGGCAATGACTGGTCCTAGTGGCATCACAAGCACGTCTGAAATCTTAGGATTAGCCAACAAGCTTGCCTTTAACTGCTCTGCCCCTTCTGGATCTACGGAATGGGCAATAACTACCCGTGAATCGTCAATGTCACTGGCAATGCGTTCTTCCATGTCACGTAAGGCTTTTTTACGACCACGCGCTTTGGAGATGGGCACCAATTTCCCTTGAGCATCTATCCACAAAATGGGTTTGATACTGGCGATACTTCCTAGAATAGCGGAGCTTTTAGACAAACGGCCTCCACGCATCAAGTGATAAAGGTCATCCACCAAAAAGTAGGTCCGCAAGCGCGGTGCGGTATCCTCAATCAACAACTTGACCGCTTCCAGTGACTGTCCCTGATCACGCGCCTCGACCGCCAACATGACCAGGTAGCCTTCACCACCAGCTGCACCTAGGGTATCCACAATTTCAATCACAGCTTCTGGATAGTCATCTAGAACCATTTGACGGGCCATGACAGCACTCTGGTAAGTCCCCGATAGGATAGATGAAAAGGCTATATATAAAACGGCTTGGCCTGCTTTGACTTTTTGTCGGAAATATTCTTCAAAGGTCCCTACGTTGATTTGACTGGTTTTAGGCTTGCTGCCAGCCGTCATTTTGGCCAGCAGAGTCTCACTGTCAAGGGCATTGGGGCCCACTGTTTCATAGGTAATCCCGTCACATTCAATGGTTAAGCCTAGTAGATCAACTTTGTTTGCTTTAGCCCACTGGCCATCTAAATCAGCAGTGGAATCTGTCAATAATACAAATGACATAGCATCTCCTTTTTTCTTTGATTAGTTTGATTATCAAACTATTATTGTGTTATTCTAACAAAATTTAAAGGGTCCTGCAAGGGCATCTGTCATGAAACTGTTTTCTTGCCTTGAAAACAAAAAAGCACCCAAGTGCTTCTTTCTTTTAACTCACTCATCCCAAATCATCCATAAAGTCTTTGAGTTTTTGAAGATTAGCTTCCTCAAAGGGGCGGAGTTTTGGTTTTTTCATTTCGATGGATTTGGACATTTTTTCCAAATCGGATTTGACAGTGTTGACTCGGCGTTCTAATTCACGGGCTGGGACGCGCAGGGCGCCTTGGGAGAAAATGGCCCATTGCTCATTGAGATCACTGGTTGCCACTTCGACCAGGTTTAGACTGGTATTTAACTCTGCGGCCATGCGTTCAATGTAGGCGTCTGCTGTTTCATCTTCCTCAGTAAAAATCACTGAAATCATGTATTGGTCATAGCGTTGGCGGACACCTGGGACAAACTGGGCATCAAAGACACAGGTGATCTCAATCTTCTCAAAATGGGCGTAGTTATTGAGCTTATTCAGCAGTACTGTTCTGGCTTGATCTAATTGATTGGTTTTGAAGAGTTGTCGTGTTTCTTCCCAAAAGGCAATCATGTTATAGCCATCAACCAGTAGTCGTCTTTTCTTCATACTTGTTCCTAGAGTTTATTGCGGAAGACTTCGTACATAAGCACAGCTGCTGCCACGCTGGCATTTAAACTTTGTACATGGCCATCCATGGGAATGGTAATCATCTCATCCACTTGTTTTTTGATATTGTGAGAAATCCCCTTGCCTTCACTGCCAATGATTAAGGCTAATTTGCCTGACGTGTTCCACTTTTGCACGGGAGTGCCATCCATGTCTGTCCCAAAAATCCAGAATCCCGCTTCCTTAAGTTTATCCAAAGTTTGGCTGAGATTGGTAACCCGGGCGATTGGGAGGTGTTCTACTGCACCTGTTGAGGTTTTGGAGACGACAGGTGTTACCCCCACAGCGCGGTGCTTGGGAATAATAATCCCACAAACCTTAGTAGCATCTGCCGTTCTCAAAATCGAGCCAAAGTTGTGAGGATCGGTAATGCCATCAAGGATCATGATTAGCGGATTTTCTTCACTTTCAGCTTTTTTGAGGATGTCTGCTAGTTCAGCGTAGGCGTACTCAGACACACGCAAAACAAAGCCCTGATGGACTGCCCCTTCAGTCATTTCAGACAGGGTCTTCTTAGGCGTCCAAGAGATTGAGACCTTCTTTTCTGTTGCCAGAGCTTTAATGGCATCAACATTTTTGCCACGTAAATCTTCTTGAATGTAAAGCTTGTTACCGGTATTGGCATTGAGGCTTTCGGTGACGGCATGCACGCCGTAAACCATGTCAGTTGTTTCTTGTAAGTGTTTATCTTTCATAGTTTTCATTATACCATGAATGTCTCTAAAAAGTGACCGGCCAGTGATTTAATTTCCATTCAAAAAAGCCCTAGCCAATACTAGAGCTTTTTGGGACTAGCATTTAATAGTGAATAGGTGATGATTGTTGGCTAATGCCATTGTAGGTAACCTTAACACTATAATCACCACTTGGGTAACCTGTCATGTCAAACCAGGCTGACATTTGTGTCCATCCTGCTTGCAAGTCATAGCTAATGGTATTTTTGACCTGACCTGTTTGATCAAGCAATTCCACTTTAGCTTGACCTCCTTGAGCCAGTTGAGCTGGTATCTGAATAGCAATATCTAAAAGAGGTTTTTGAGCTTGTAAAATGGCCGTAACAGCAAGACTATCTTGTTGGACTGCTTGCCCAGCTTGGTTTTGATTCGTTTGTAAGGCATAAATAGGTGAAGCCACAAAAGTTAGTAAGGCAAAAAGGGCAAGACTGACTGACAACTGTAATTTTCTCATTTTAATCATAAAAAACCTCCATTTATTCTTTCTTTTTTTCATTATAAAGAAAAAAATGACAAGTTTCAAATATTTACCACACTATATTTTTATGGAGTGGTCAATTCCCTAATCTAAAGACAGAAAAAAAGAGACCATGTCTCTTTTAAGCTTTTTCCACTTCTTGGATACACCAATTGATCAATGTTTCCAAACGGTCTTTTTGATCCGTCATATCCAGATAACCCATGACAGCTTCAAAACCCGTTGACATGCGATAAGTCACCACGTCAGCGTTTTTGGCCTTGGTATGGCTATGGCTGTTACGGCCACGACGGTATATGTCCTCTTCTTTTTCGGTTAAAAGCTGGGCTTCTAACATTTTTTGAATCAGGCTTGCTTGTGCTTTAGCCGACACATAACGCGTCGCCATATGGTGTAACTGACTTGGCTTGGTTTGCCCTGAAAAAATCAGGTGCTTACGGATATAATAAGAGTAAACCGCATCTCCTTCAAAAGCTAAAGCAATACCATTGATCAGATTGACATCTACGTTAGTCACGTGTCCACCTCACGCCATCTTTAGTGTCTAATAACTTAATACCTTGACTAGCCAGTTGATCCCGAATCTGATCGGCTTTGGCAAAATCTCGCTGAGCACGTGCTTCCTGGCGCTCGGCAATTAGGGCCTCAATATCAGCATCTAAAACCTCTTCTTCAAAGACGATACCAAAAACCGCTAGCATCTCTTCAAAAGCAGTCTTGATTTCCGCTGAATAATGCCCAGAGTTAATCCATTTGGCAAAGTCAAAGACGACAGTGATGCCGTTGGCTGCATTAAAGTCATCATCCATGGCTGCTTTAAAGGCCTCAATGTAGGTCTTATAGCCTAGATCACTTGTTTCAGCTACTGGAAGTCTATAAGTGTTTTTTAAATACTTGAGGTTCACTTCGGCATCATGAATGGCTTTTTCTGTGAAATTGATGGGTTTCCGGTATTGCTGGGTTGCAAGGAAGAAACGTAAAACTTGTCCATCTACAGTTTTCAACATGTCATGAACCGTCACAAAGTTACCCAAGGATTTAGACATTTTTTCATTGTCAACATTGACAAAACCATTATGCATCCAATAGTTTGCGAAGGTATGACCCGTTTTTGCTTCTGACTGGGCAATCTCGTTGGTATGGTGTGGAAACTCCAGGTCCGCACCGCCACCGTGAATGTCAATGGTATGGCCTAACAGTTCCGTAGCCATGACCGAACACTCAATGTGCCAGCCTGGTCTTCCTGGTCCCCATGGGCTTTCCCAAGAAATCTCGCCACTTTTAGCGGATTTCCACAAGGCGAAATCCAAGGGATTTTCTTTTAAGTCTGTTTCACTATCTGTGCGTCCACTTGCTCCGACTTCTAAATCCGCCAAAGTTTTATTGGCTAAGCGGGCATAATTTTCGGACTTGGCTACTCTAAAGTAGACATCACCTGCTACCTGATAAGCGAAGCCTTTTTCCATCAAAACCGAAATAAAAGCAATGATTTCATCCATGTAGTCCATGACGCGTGGATTTTTTGTGGCAGGTTTAATGCCTAGTTTCGACGTGTCCTCCATAAAAGCTGCTATAAAGCGGTCGGCTAGTTCTTTGGGAGTGACACCATTTTCTGCTGCTGCTTTGATAATTTTATCATCAACATCAGTAAAATTTGAGATATAGTTGACTTGGTAGCCAGAATATTCAAAATAACGACGGATGGTATCAAAGGCAACTGCTGATCTGGCATTTCCGATATGAATGTAGTTGTAAACGGTTGGTCCACAGACATACATATTGACCTGATTGTCATTGATCGGTTTAAAATCACGTAATTGACGTGTCATGGTATCATATATTTTGATCATTCCGTCTTCCTTTTTATACTCTTGCTTACAATTTTGAGGAATAATAAGATTCCTCTCTTTTTTCTTCCATGCTTTTTATGGTAATGGCATCTTTTTGCCCATGAACACGGACAACTTTGGCCGGTACGCCAACGACTGTTACATCGGCTGGAACGTCTGATAAGACGACTGCAGCGGCACCCACTTTTGCATTTTCGCCTACTTCAATTGGGCCAATGATTTGGGAATGAGCTGAAATGAGAGCTCCTTTGCGGATGGTAGGGTGGCGTTTTCCCTTATCCTTACCAGTTCCTCCTAGGGTTACTCCATGGTATAGCATAACCCCTTCTTCAACTTCAGCCGTTTCACCAATGACCAAACCTGCACCGTGGTCAATAAAGACACCAGCAGCAATCTTGGCTCCAGGGTGAATTTCAATGTTGGTCAGAAATCGCCAAAACTGACTATTCATTCGTGCCAATAACTTAAAGTTGTGTTCCCATAGAAAATGGGAGAGGCGATGGGCTGCCAGAGCTTTTATTCCAGGGTAGGTTAATAGAACTTCCAGGGAATTTCGGGCAGCCGGGTCCAAGTCTTTGACAATATTAATGCTTTTTTTCCACCAGCCCATTCATTCTCCTTTTTACTTTTCGATATCTGTCCAATCGATTAAAATCTGTTCTTCATCGAAAGGATTAACAGCTACTCCGACTGTTTCATCTCTTTCATTTTCACCATTACGTGGTTGGTAAATATCTTCCAATTTCCAGGTCAGAATGACACCTTGTGCTTTTCGAAAGGCACCGCCAAAATCGTCTTGGTTATACCATTTGGCAAAACTTTGAAGATTTGAAAAGGCCGGTATATAAGATTTTCCTTCTGGTGTCGACATTGTAGGGAAAAAACGATCATAGTAGTTCTCGCTTTTTACTTGAACAAATGCTGGAACGAAATAAATCTTCTCGAAGGTGTCAGCTTCTTGATTCTCATCACTCATCACCTGATTTAAGATGGTGGTAAAGGTATTTAAAAACCGAATCATATCACTGCTTTTAAAAACCGTAGAATTCCCAAAATCCCCTTTTTTCTTGAGGTTGAAAACCAGTCCAGAGGCGCCTTTTTTAATGACTTCTTCTAGGACGGCAATAGCTGAGCGTTCTAACCAATATTGGCTTTGAGCATCTGTTTGATCCGCTTTAAAGAGGGCCATATCATCTTTATCTGTAAAAACTGGAACTAGTTCTTGACCTTCAATAGTGATGGTATAAAACTCTTTGCTTGCCCAAACTGGAAAATGATGAAAGGCATTTACCAATGCCACACTATCAAGAAAATTATCGGGACTATTGATAAAAGCTCTAAGACGTGTATCTAATTCATTCATCCTTAAGGTTCCTATTTTTCTTCACTTGCTGTTTCTGATTGGCTTTTTGAAGCTTGGTCATTACTTGCTTCCTTAGCTTCAGAGGCTTTTTCTTCTTTTTTCTC
Organism: Streptococcus uberis; assembly: GCF_900475595.1. Lineage (NCBI taxonomy): Bacteria > Bacillati > Bacillota > Bacilli > Lactobacillales > Streptococcaceae > Streptococcus > Streptococcus uberis. Next base: position 316,515 of record NZ_LS483397.1, on the reverse strand, counting down.
AGGTTTTGGTGGGCGTGGGATCAATGCTTTCATTGAAGCATCAACACGACCTTTGTCATCGACTTTGATAACTTTAACATCTACTTCTTCACCGACTTCAAGAACATCAGAAACATTTGCGGTACGTGTCCATGCAATTTCTGAAATATGGATTAAGGCATCTGTCTTATCAAAGAGGTTGACAAAAGCTCCAAATTTTTCAATACGGACCACTTTAGCATGGTAAACTTCACCAACTTTAGCTTCACGAACGAGGCTAGTGATAATTTCTTTGGTGCGATCAATAGCGGCTTGGTCACTTGAGAAGATTTGAACCAATCCTTCTTCATCAATATCAATTTTAACGCCTGTTTCAGCAATGATTTTATCGATGGTTTCGCCACCTTTACCAATAACAATCTTGATTTTATCCACATCAATTTGGATGGTATCAATTTTTGGTGCTGTTGGTGCCAATTCCGGACGTGGTGCTGGAATGGTTGCCTCAATCAAATCAAGGATTTCAAAACGGGCTTTCTTAGCTTGAGCAAGGGCTTCTTCAAGGATTTGCGGTGTGATTCCTTCAATCTTGATATCCATTTGAAGGGCCGTAATTCCGTCACGTGTTCCGGCTACTTTAAAGTCCATGTCTCCGAAGTGATCTTCAAGACCTTGAATATCAGTTAACACAGTATAGTTAGTACCATCTGAGATGAGACCCATAGCAATACCAGCTACCGGCGCTTTAATTGGGACACCACCAGCCATCAAGGCAAGTGTGCCCGCACAAATAGAGGCTTGTGATGAAGACCCATTTGATTCAAGAACTTCTGCAACAAGACGGATGGCATATGGAAATTCTTCTAAGCTTGGTAAGACTTGTTCTAAGGCACGTTCACCTAAAGCACCATGTCCGATTTCACGACGACCAGCTGCACCATAACGTCCTGTTTCACCAACAGAGTATTGTGGGAAATTGTAGTGATGTAAGAAGCGTTTTTTGTACTCGTCATCTAAGCCATCAATAATTTGTGTGTCTCCCATTGGCGCCAAGGTAAGAACAGAGAGTGCCTGCGTTTGTCCACGTGTAAAGAGACCTGATCCATGAACTTTTGGAAGAAAATCAATTTGGGCATCCAAGGGACGAATTTCATCAACTTTACGTCCATCTGGGCGCACTTTATCTTCTGTGATCAGGCGACGAACTTCAGCATGCTCCATTTGTTCTAAGATTTCAGCAACATCACGCATGATGGTTGCTAGGTTTTCATCTTCAGCAAATTTGGCTTCGTACTCTGCTTTAACTGTTTCTTTAACAGCTTCAGTAGCTGCTTCACGGGCTTTCTTTTCTTCGACTTGTACAGCTTTTTGAAGATCCGCATTGTATTTAGCTACAATTTCAGCTTGTAGATCAGCATCAACTTGTAAGAGCTCAACTTCTGCTTTTTCTTTACCAACGGCTGCCACAATTTCTTCTTGGAAAGCAATCAATTCTTGAATGGCTTGATGGCCTTTCAAAAGTGCTTCCAACATGATGTCTTCTGATAATTCTTTTGCTCCAGATTCCACCATGTTGATGGCTTCTTTGCTACCTGCTACTGTTAATTCTAATAGCGAAGCCTCCATTTGCGCTTTGTCTGGGTTGATGATAAATTCACCATCAATATAACCAACTTGAACACCTGCAATTGGTCCGTTGAAGGGGATATCTGAGATAGACAGAGCTAATGATGAACCAAACATAGCTGCCATTGGTGCGCTAGCATTTTCATCATAAGAAAGAACGGTGTTAATCACTTGGATTTCGTTACGGAAACCTTCTGCAAACATTGGGCGGATTGGGCGGTCGATAAGGCGTGCTGTTAAGGTTGCATCTGTTGATGGGCGACCTTCACGTTTCATGAAACCACCTGGGAATTTCCCTGCAGCGTACATTTTTTCTTCATAATTGACTTGGAGTGGGAAAAAGTCTCCTGTTGCCATTTTTTTAGACATGACAGCAGCTGTTAAGACAGTTGATTCCCCATAACGGACAACGGTTGCTCCATTTGCTTGTTTTGCCACTTGGCCAACTTCAACAACTAATGGTTTGCCAGCAAAGGTTGTGCTAAAGGTTTGTTTTGACATAAAATCATTTCCTTAGAAGAATGACATCTTCAGTCATTCTTTCCTTTCAAAAAGTTTTTCGGTATTTTTCGGTATACGATGTTTTCCTACAAAGAGCAACCTAAGAAATGGTCTTAAACTCCTCTTTGTATCAAACGTCGTATCTAAACAATTTTACCATAAAATCATGAAAATAGCACAGGGCTAAAACCACTTTCCAGAGACTTTTCCTTCTCCTAGCTGTCAAAAGAAGATTTTAAAAAAGACTTATCAAAACCAGGATTTAAAAGAGATAACTCAAAAAAATCCGTGATAGCAAAAAAAGACACCCCCATTATCAAAGCGTCTCCTATCTAAATATTTTGAATCAAAAATGATAATGTCAGAACATGTCATTCCTAGTCAACATATGGTTCCCTGAAAATCTGTCGAAGGCTCCCTCCCACTCGGTCAAACTTAAGTTTAACACATCGCAACTAACGACGGTATATAAAAAAGTCAGCCCAAGTATGAGCTAACTTTTTTGATTCCATTTAAAATCTCCTTCTGACAAGACCCCTTGAGGAAATCTATATGCAATTTAACAAGTATCTCAATAAATAAAAAGCCCTCTGCCCCTCTCCTTAGTTAAACCTAGCCTAGCATCTGATTTAACACGCTAAGTTCTATCGCGAACTTAGCTAAAGGACAGACTAGCTTTTTTCAGGAAAAACATCGTTCCCTGAAAAAAGCGTCGTAGGCTCTCTCCCACTCGGTTAAACTCAAGTTTACCTTATCGCAGCTTTCGACGGCATAATGAAAGGACAGTTCAAAATCGAACTGTCCTTTTGATTAAATTTAAAATCTCCTTCTGACAAGGCCTCTCCTTAGTTAAATCTGGACTGGCGTCCGATTTAACGCGCTAAGTTCTATCGCGAACTTAGCTAAAGGACAGACTAACTTTATTCAGGAAAAAGATCGTTCCCTGAATAAAGTGTCGCAGACAAAGCCCATTCGAAGAAATATATATACAAATATCAAGTATTTCAAGAATTAAAAAGCCCACTGCCTAGGCAGCAAGATAAGGTTAATCTTGGGATTACCTTATCGCAGCTAACGACGGCAGAGGGCTTTTTAAACTTGAAATTAACGACGTAAACCAAGAGATTGAATAAGCTCACGGTAACGGTTAACATCTGTACGACGTAAGTACGCTAACAAGTTACGACGGTGACCAATTTTTTTCATCAAACCACGGTATGTAGCGTGGTCTTTTTTGTGTTCTTTGATATGTCCGTTTAAGTGGTTGATTTCCCAAGTAAGTACTGCTACTTGAACTTCAACTGAACCAGTATCGCCTTCATGACGTGCATATTGAGCGATGATTTCATTTTTTTTCTCTTTTGAGATTGCCATAATTTTTCTCCTTTTTTTGCTTAATCCGAGTCCTAGGATTGGCACTCCTAAAACCAAGAAAAAGTTGGTGTGTCTTGCGACTTATCTATTCTACCAAATTAAGTCATTATGGTCAAGATTTTCTCTTTTTCTTGAAAGTGACCGACAGCTTAATCTTTCCTTTGATCCAGATAAGCATTATGACACCGAGCGTTAAACTCAGCAGGGCATATACCAAGTAGGGAAGAGTAATCGAGTGATGAAAGTGAGAAAAAAGGTCAAGCACGATGGCTGCGCCGCCTCCACCTAGATTGCAACCAATGAGGACATAGGTTGTTGCCTTGGTAAGCTCTTGGGGTGGTATTTTTTCTGACAGTTGATTAAAGACTACAGTGACTCCGACACTGTAGATAAAACCTGTCACAAGAGCGCCTAGCCCGACAAGGATGAGATTATCAGCTGCCCATAAGACTAACATGCCTAACCCTAGTGAGATGGCAACTATTGGTAACAAAAATGCTTTGAAAATATCTAAGAGACGGCTAAAGGTGATTCCTGATAAGATGCCCATCAGCATCATCAAACTTAGGATAAGACTGGCTTCTTTTGGGCTTCCGAGTTGCATTTTTTCGATGACGAGTGGGATCCGAAGGGTATTTGAGGTATTGATGAGGATGACAAATCCAGCGTAAACTGCCATTCCTATAATCATTAAGCGATCTTTGCTATTAAAGGATTTCTTATCCATTTGTGTGGCTCTTGGTTTTTGCTTGTCTTCCTTAAGTTGGGGAACAAAGAGAAGATAGAGAGCTAGGATAAGCAAGGCAAAGAGGTAAATAGCGAAGCTTTTTGACCAACCAAGGGTGACTAAAAATCCTGCTAAAAAGGTAAAAACTGAGGAACCTAACACTTCTGCTGAGGAGCGATAACCTAATAGCCTTACTTTTTCTTTACCTTGGTAACGTTCACTGATGATGTTGATCACTTTGGCATTGATGAGCCCAATGCCTGCTCCAAGTAAGAGGCGTGAGGTAAATACAAGTGGGTAAGCTTGTGTCACTAGGGGTAAGCCCCCTCCTAAGGCTATTAAAAGCAGGCCAGAACTGATGATCTTTCGTTCTGTTAGGTAGGGGCTGATGATTGGATTTAGGAAAAGCATGGCTAAGATGGCAAAGGAGGATAGGGAAAAGAGGATGGTAACCTGACTGGCACTGTAACCTTTTGCGTTATATTCGGCCATCATTTGGGGTAAGGCTGGCGCTACCGAAAAGGGTGAAATCATCATTAAAGAGAGGCTTAGTAGGCTTATTTTTTTCAATTGGTCTTTCATCGCGATTCGTTTCCTCATGTCTTGTTTATTTAAGTTATCTCCAGTATAATCAATAGCAAGAAATAAAAATAGGACCTAGGTCATAAAAAAGAGATGAAGACGATTTCAGACACCAACTTATTAAATAAACTACTAAAGAAACATGGACTTAGTCATTTTTTTCCAAGTACGGTTCAAAAAGACCTTCACTTGCTGCTTTTTCAAAAAAATGAGGCCATTTGTTTACAAGATCAGGACTTGGATTTTATTGGCTATGCTTTAGAAGGAGCTGTCAAAATTGTGAGACGGTTGCCAAATGGTAAGGAGCATGTTTTAGAAACACATGCCAGGCCATCTTTGATTGGAGATATTGAACTCTTGACTAATCAAAAGGCTGTTACTTCGGTCATTGCCTTAAAGTCCACTTACTTCATTTATCTGCCCCTTAGAGACAAAAAAAAGCTTTTAAAAGACCCAGATTTTCTCTATCGAATTGGCCAAGTATTGGCAAATAACTTTTACCAACAAAACGTCAAGTCCACTCAAAATATGGGCTATACGGTCAAAGAGCGTTTGGCCAGACATATTTTAGATCAAGAGAACAACGGTGTCTTTGGTTTAGAATTATCCCTCTTAGCAGATTCTTTTGGGACCAGTTACCGCCATATACATCGAGTCATTCAACAACTGATCAGTCAAAACATTATTGAACGACAAGCTTTCAAAAGCTATTGTATTACTGATTTTAAGTCTTTAGAAGCCTTAGCTTTGAAAGAAGAATAATCTCTTATTTTGATTTTCCTGAAAGGATTTTAATGACACTTTTGGTAAAGAATCGGACTATTGTAAAGATTTTGTAAATTTTAAGCAAAGTCGAACAAAAGGCATTTATTTTCCTATATAATAGGGATAAAAGGAGATATTTATGAACATTGCAATTGTTGATATTGGTTCTAACACCATTCGCCTGAACATTTACCGCCTTGACAAAAAAGAATATTCCATATTATTTACCAAAAAATATACTGCCAGTTTAGCTTCCTATGTGGAAGATGGGAAACTCAGCCGTGATGGCATTGACACCTTGAAAAGGACGATTTCTTCAATTGAGGAAGTCACTCAATTTGTTGAACTTGAATCCATCCATTATTTTGCGACAGCTTCTTTAAGAAATGTCAGCAATCAAGATGAGGTTATCAAAGAAGTTAAAGATGACCTAAATGTCACTATCGATTTATTAGCCCAAAGTGAAGAAGCTCGTTTAGGACACATCGGTATTGAAGAAGTCTATGGCCAATCAAATGGTCTTTCCATCGATATTGGTGGTGGGTCAACAGAGATTGCTATTTTCAAAGACAAGCAAATTGTGAAAGATTTTAACTTATCTGATGGTAGCTTATCATTTTACAAGAAATATGTTGAAGGGATTTTACCAACACAAGATGAATTTAGTCAAATGTCTGATAAAGTCAAAAAATCACTCAAGAAAAACAGCGATGACTTACCAAGCTTTGACACCTTAATTGGGATTGGCGGCAGTGTTCGGGCCATTGGAAAAGTGATTCAAAAAAATGAAAATCTGGATAGCCCCCTTGAATTTACCATTGATCAATTAAAAACCTTGTCTAAAAAACTCTTGAAAAAGGATAAAAAAACCTTGGTGGCTGTTTTCAAAGTGGCTCCTGATCGTATCCATACCTTGACTCCTGGAGTCGTTATTTTATTAGAAGCCTGCAAAGATTTTAAAGTTAAAACCATTCGCATTTCTAATAAAGGTATTCGTGAAGGCTATCTATTAGATTATCTAAACAAGAAGACTACAAACTAAGCATTTGAGTGGAGAGGAGGTTTATAATGCCCACGAGATATATGCAAAATCGTGAACTTGCCTGGTTACGTTTTAACGAACGTGTTTTAGTCGAGGCAGAAGCTGCCGAAGTACCTTTACTTGAAAAATTAAAATTCATCGCTATTTTTACTAGTAACCTAGATGAATTTTTCATGGTTCGAGTTGGAACTTTACATGATTTAATGTTAATGAAAAAACATAAAATCGATTCCAAATCTGACATGACCGCAGCCCAACAAATTGATGCCATTTTGGCCATGATGCCATCTTTATACCAAAAACGCGATCGCATTTATCAAACCATTATGTCTGATTTAAGAGATTTTCATATCAGACAACTCCGTTTTTCGGAATTAAACGAAGAACAAAAAACATTTGCCAATCGCTTTTTCAAACAAAGGGTTGATGAACTGATTTCACCGCAAATCATTGACATGAGTCATCCACTTCCTTTTTTGGAAAATAAAAGACATTACATTTTGACAGAGTTGGAAAAAGATGACCAAAAAATGTTTGGCTTGCTTCCTATCAGAGAAGATTTCCAACAAGTCTTGACCTTACCTGGACATCAAGTGGATTATATACTTACCGAAGAATTGATTCTTGAGAAAATCGAGAAAATCTTCAATGGCTATAAGGTTTTAAATAAAGGCATTATTGCTGTCACACGTAATACTGACTTGAATACAGATAATGAAAATCAAGATATGTTTGATAACTATCGTGACTTCATGAAGGCTATTGTGAAGAAAAGAAAACGTCTAAATATCGTCCGACTAGAATCACAAGGTCCTCTTTCAGAAACAAGTAAAGCATTTTTATTTGATAAATTAGGACTTGATGAAGATCATTATTTAGAAAGTCAAACACCTCTAAGCATGGAGTTTGTCTTTAAAGTCATGGATATTGTTCCGTCAGCTGTTAAAAATGACATGCTCTATCCTAAAATTAATGCCTATAATCCATATAAGAATACACCATCTATCATTGAGAAGATTCGCCAAGAAGATCAACTCTTGTCATATCCCTATGATGATATCGATGCCTTTGTTGCCCTTTTGAAAGAAATTGCGGAAGACCCTCAATGTCGTGCCATCAAAATCACCATTTACCGTTTGGCATCTCAGTCTAAAATTGCAGAGCAGTTAATTAAAGCAGCTGAAAATGGCATTGATGTTACCGTTTTGATGGAGTTAAAAGCTCGTTTTGACGAAGAATCCAATATTCAATATGCTAGCATCTTAGAAAAAGCTGGCTGCAATGTCATCTATGGATTCGAAGAATTCAAAACCCATTCCAAAGTCTTCCTGGCTATTTTCAAAGACAGTTCCCAAAATATCCATTTCATAACACAATTAGGTACTGGTAACTATAATGAAAAGACCTCACGGATTTATACCGACTTCTCATTACTAACAGCGAATACTGAAATTGGTTTGGATGCAAATGATTTCTTTACTCACTTAGCTCTTGGTAACTTAAATGGCAAGTATAAACATCTTCTCCAAGCACCATCAAGCTTGCGTCAGCAATTTGTGGAATTGATTGACAGGGAAATAGCCAAAGGAAAAGATGGCTACCTCTTCTTTAAATGCAATTCCTTTACTGACAAGGTCTTCATTGATAAATTAGTAGAGGCATCCCAAGCCGGTTGTACCATTAAATTGATCATTAGAGGTATTACGTGTCTTTTACCTGGTGTTGAAGGCGTAACCGACAATATTGAGATTCATAGTATTGTCGGGCGTTATTTAGAACATCCTCGTGTTTACATTTTTGGTAAAGATGACCAAATGGCTATGTACATCTCTTCAGCCGATTTGATGACACGAAACATGGAAGAAAGGGTTGAAATCGCTGCGCCAGTTTATGATAAAAAAATTCAAAAACGTATCATGACATACATGACCAAACAATTCTCAGATACTTTAAAAGGTCGAAAGATTTCACCAGAAGGAGAATTTTTAGCCATCCCTGTGGTTAAAGGTCAAAAAGCCTTTTCGTCACAAGATACCTTTATAGACGAAGCTGAAAAACAATTTCAGAGACAACTGAGACTTGAATCTGTTCAAAAAGTCAAAAGAAAATCACCGCTTCGCAAATTCTGGAATCATTTCATCAATAAATAAAAAAGGGAACCCAGCAGGGTTCCTTTTAATTGTCCTATCTTCTTCTCTCTCTCTTTAGAAGAATCTTATGTTTGGAGATTGGATTTATTATACAGGAGGCTAATAAAAAAAACAAGTAGTCTGTTACAAAAAAAGAAAAGAAAAAATCAGTTTTATCCTACTTGTATGGTCAAATCCAATCAAGTATCTCCTTTTAGTCTAAAAAAGATAGGCCACTTATTTCTGCTATTTTTTGGATTTTTTAAGCTTTCCAGTGTAAACTAAGGCATCATTATAAGGAGAAACCATGTCTAGTAAGAAATATTTACGTTATAGTCTGTTATCAGCAAGTATGTTTACTTTATTGGCGTTTGCTATTATTAATCACTTTAAAGTGATGACCTACATTGATAACGGTCTGTTCAATCTTTTATACGATTACCATTCCCCTTGGTTAACAGGGGTGATGATTGGCATTTCCAACATAGGAAGTCCAGCCATCACAAGCCTACTTCTCATCTTACTGATACTCATCTATCGCCAGTCAAGCAAGCAAGCTCTTTTCTTGATGACCTTCTATTTTGGAACAAGTGCTCTTGCACTAGTTTTAAAATTGGTTATCCATAGAAGTCGTCCTTTATATCAACTCTTACCAGATTCCGGCTTCAGCTTCCCGAGTGGTCATAGTGTTTGTGCTGTTTTGTTGTTATTGATGGTTTTATTCCTATTAAAAGAGAATCCTACTTTCTTAAGTTTATGCATTCGTTGTATAACCTTTGTTTTTACACTATTGGTATTACTATCACGGGTTTATTTACGAGACCATTTCCCGACTGATATCTTAGCTTCTTTAAGCCTCGATTTTTCCTCTTATTATTTATTACTTGCCTTTATTGGTTGACATCATTGAAGGCAATGACTAATAGAAGCTCGGCTTTTAAAAAAGCTGAATTTGTGTTATAGTATTTCCAAGAATACTAAAGGAGTTATAATGTCTGCACAAGATAAAATCATTAAAGCAAGCCATTTGATCACTATGGATGATATTATCCGCGAGGGAAATCCGACTCTCCGAAAAGAAGCAAGTGAAGTTAGCCTTCCTCTTAGTGATGAAGATATCATTCTCGGTGAGAAAATGATGCAATTTTTAAAACATTCCCAAGATCCCGTTATGGCTGAAAAACTAGGCTTAAGGGGTGGTGTTGGATTAGCTGCTCCGCAATTGGATATTTCTAAACGCATTATCGCAGTTCTAGTACCCAATATGGAAGATAGTGAGGGTAATCCACCAAAAGAAGCCTATAGCTTACAAGAAATCATGTACAACCCAAAAATTGTTGCTCATTCTGTACAGGAAGCCGCTTTAGCTGACGGTGAAGGTTGCTTGTCTGTTGATCGTTTGGTCGAAGGCTATGTGGTTCGCCACTCACGCGTAACTGTTGATTACTATGATAAAAAGGGTGATAAACACCGTATAAAACTCAAAGGTTATAACGCCATTGTTGTCCAACATGAAATTGATCATATTAATGGCATTATGTTCTATGATCGCATTAATAGTCAAAACCCATTTGCCATCAAAGAAGGCATGTTGATCATTGAATAAAAAAAAGAAATCACAGATTGCTCTGTGATTTTTTTACTATGCTTCAGATTAAGCTTCAGTTGAAACAGCAGCTAAAAGTGCTTCTGCTTGTGCAGCTAAACTTGCTTTTGTTTCGTCAGAAATTTCAAGAACTCCAGTTCCCCAAGCTTCAGGGTTTACAGTAGCTTTTGTAAACTCACCAGCAGAAGTTGTACGGATAAATGGAATTAAATCGTTGTAAATAGCAAACATTTGCTCATGTCCACCGTTTGCTACTGAAGATACCGTAACAACTTTACCATTGATTGCTGATGGACCAGTTGGATCAGATAAGTCAAGAGCACGTGATACCCAGTCAAGAAGGTTTTTCACTGAACCTGGAATTGAGAAGTTGTAAACTGGTGAGAAAATCCAGATAGCATCTGCTGCTTGGATAGCTTCACGAACTTTAACAACTGATTCAGGAGCATTAGCTTCTAAATCTTGGCTAAATACAGGAACTTGTGCCCAATCAAGGTAAGAAACTGTTGCTTTACCCGCAAATGCTTTTTCAGCTTCTTCAGCTAATTGATGGTTGAATGATCCTTCACGTAATGATCCGTCGATGAATAAAATGTTTTTCATTTCTTTTTCTCCTTTAAACATACCTTTAAGTTTAGCAATAATAGACATCTTGTCTCCTTTAAGTCACTATATAGTGATTTATTAATACTATGTAGTTATTATATTATTACTAATTAGTAATGTCAAGAATTTTAACTTGAAATAAAAAACTTGTAGAATGACCTACAAGTTTTTTACTATCATAGCATGAGTTAGTCATCATGGTTGATTAACTCTGTTTAAATTTTTTCAGCAAGCGAATCAATTCTTCTTGTTCAGTTTCTGTTAAAACGGAAAAGGTTTCTTCTACCCGCTCGATATGTTTAGGGAGTGCTTCTTTAATGACCCTTTCTCCTTCTTCCGTTAAACTGACTAAAAAGGAGCGTTTGTCATTTGGGCACATAATGCGTTCAACCCAACCCTTTTTTTCCATATTTTTGATAACAACAGTCATATTACCAGACGTCGCTAGCATACTATTGATTAACTCACCAATTTTCAAAGTACCTTTTGCATATAAGACATCTAAAACAGCAAATTGAGTGGGGGTAAGTTCAAATTCTTTGTAGCTTTCAGATACTTTTGCATCAATGGTTCGAAAAGCTTTACGCATAACGACCATTGATTTAACAGCAGCATTTTTAAATTCTCCCATACTTCCTCCTTTTCTTTTTGTCTTATTTTATAACTAGTTAGTGATAAAATCAATTATCTTGTTTTATGCTAAGGGCTTTTTAAAAGAAATCATCAAACAAACTCAATTGGTTATCTTCAGGAAGGTTACCTAATATACCCATGTCATCCATTTTTTCAACCAAGGTTTGAGAGGCACCGCCACGTTTGCGTAATTCCATTTTGGAGAGAAATTCACCATCTTGACGAGCCTTAACAATCTGTTTGGCCACATTTTCCCCAAGACCCTCTAAAGCAACAAATGGTGGGATTAAGGTATCCCCTTCAATTTGAAATTCAATGGCATCACTCTTATAAAGATCTAATTTGCCAAATTTGAAGCCTCTTTCCAACATTTCATTGACAATTTCCAAGGTGGTATAGAGGTCATTTTCAACGTTAGACGCTTCATTATTTTTCTTTTTCAGTGCAATCTCTTCCATGCGTGCTTTGACGGCATCTAAGCTTCCACTCATGGTTTTTAATTCAAAAGCTTTTGCCCTAATAGAGAAATAAGCACAGTAGTACATGATCGGGTGGTGTACTTTAAAGTAAGCCACGCGCAAAGCCATCAAGACATAAGCAGCTGCATGGGCTTTAGGGAACATGTATTTGATTTTTCCACAGGATTCAATATACCAATCGGGGACATTGTTTTCCCGCATGGCTTGAATATAGGAATTGCGTTCATCTTCAGAAATTTTCAACCACATGCCCTTACGCACCCGTTCCATGATGGTGAAGGCCATTTTCGGTTCTAAGCCCGCGTGCATCAAATAAACCATGATGTCATCCCGACAACCGATAACTGTTTTTAGGGTAGCAATCCCCTCTTTGATCAAATCTTGAGCATTTCCTAACCAAACATCCGTTCCGTGTGACAAACCTGACAATTGCAGCAATTCGGCAAAAGTGGTTGGATGCGTTTCATTAACCATTCCACGGACGAAGTTGGTTCCAAATTCGGGAATACCAAGCATTCCAGTTGGTGTTCCGATTTGTTCTGGGGTAACGCCTAAAATGTCAGTACCCGAAAACAAAGCCATGACACCAGGATCATCTGCCGGAATAGACTTGGGATCAATACCAGACAAATCTTGTAATTTCCGTATCATGGTAGGATCATCATGACCCAGAATATCGAGTTTTAAGACGTTTTCATCAATATCATGGAAGTTAAAGTGGGTTGTCTGCCAAGAAGCTGTGACGTCTTCGGCGGGGTATTGTACTGGTGTAAAGTCATAAACATCCATATAGTTAGGGATTACAACGATTCCACCCGGGTGCTGACCTGTTGTTCGTTTGACACCAGCCGCACCGGCAGCTAGACGATCGACTTCTGCATCACGGTAGTATTTTCCATAGTCACGTTCAAAACCTTTTACGAAGCCGTAAGCGGTTTTCTCGGCAACCGTACCAACAGTTCCGGCACGGAAAGCATACTCTTCGCCAAAAATATCACGAACATCTAAGTGGGCATTGGGTTGGTCATCACCAGAAAAGTTCAAATCAATATCAGGTACCTTATCCCCGTCAAATCCTAGGAAGGTTTCAAATGGGATATCTTGACCATCTTTCTGATAAGGACTACCACATTGTGGGCAATTTTTATTGGGTAAATCATAACCTGACCCGACAGAACCATCCGTAATGAATTCTGAATGCTGGCAATTTGGACAGACATAATGAGGAGGCATTGGATTGACTTCTGTTATTCCAATCATGGTCGCAACAAAACTTGACCCGACAGACCCCCTAGAACCAACCAAATAACCTCTTTCATTGGAACGATTAACCAACATTTGAGAAGCCAAGTAAATCACCGCGAAGCCATTTCCCAAGATTGAGGTTAATTCTTTTTCAATACGAAGGTCAATAATATCAGGAAGAGGATTCCCATAAATTTCAAAGGCTTTCTGATAAGTCAACTCCGCAACGGTTTCTTCAGCTTTCTCAATAAATGGCGTATAAAGATCACCTTTAACCACTTCCACTTCTTCAATGAGATCAGCAAATTCTTGCGAATTTTGAACCACCACTTGATAAGCCAAATCTTTTCCTAAAAAGGCAAACTCGTCCAACATTTCATTTGTGGTCCTAAAATGAGCTTTTGGTAAAGGAGCTGGTTGTGCCGCTTCCCCTCGACCAATCGGCCTATTAATCATAGCACCTTGACCCAGTGAACGAACAATAATTTCGCGGTAAATCTCATCCTCAGGTTCGATATAATGGACATTCCCAGTCGCAATAACGGGCTTGTTCAAGCGACGACCAACCTCAATCAAATCCAAGATAGTTTGTTGAACACCTTCTTGGTCTTTGATTAATTCTTTAGCAATAAGGGGGTGGTAAATTGCCGGAGGCATGATTTCAATGAAGTCATAGTACTTAGCAACTTCCGTCGCAGCATCAACCCCCTTGGTTAGCACGGCGTCAAATACTTCCCCCTCAGAACAAGCTGAACCCAGTAATAACCCATCTCGGTATTGGTCTAAAACCGTCCGAGGAATCCTTGGAACACCTTCAAAATACTTAACATTTGATAAACTAACCAGTTTAAAGATGTTTTTTAAACCCGTTTGGTTTTGGACATAGATCGTTGCATGCTTAATTCTGGCTTTTTTATAAGAATCTTCTGCCACAAGCTTGATGTTTAAATCCAAAAGATCGGTGACACCATGTTTTTCTCTAGCTTCTTTCAAGAAGATAAAGAGCAAACGTCCCGTGGCTTCCGCATCATAGTTAGCCATGTGGTGATGTTCCAATGAAACTTGGAAACGTTTGGTTAATGGACCTAAACCATGACGTTTGTATTCTGGATATAGGTTTCTCGCAAACTCCAAAGTATCAATGACCGGTTGGGTAATTTGTGGCAAACCATTACGCTCATAATTGGCATTCATAAAGCCAATATCAAAGCTTGCGTTATGGGCCACTAAGACAGTGTCGTGACAGAAAGCTTGGAATTCTTCCAGAACCTGTAACAAGGGTTTAGCACCAATTAGATGATTGTCTGTAATCCCCGTTAATTCCGTTGTAAAAGCAGACAATGGATGCCCCGGATCAATAAATTCATCGAATTGTTCAATAATATTGCCCTTATACATTTTTGAAGCAGCAATCTGAATCAAATCGTTATTCATTGCTGACAGACCTGTGGTCTCCACGTCAAAGACAACATAAGTGGCTTCATGTAAATCCATTGAAACCGGTTGGTAAGAAATAGGAACCTTATCTTCAACAATGTTGGCCTCTAGTCCAAAAATAGCTTTAATGCCAGCTTTTCGAGCTCTATGGTAGCCATGAGGAAAAGATTGCACATTAGCGTGGTCAGTGATTGCTATGGCTGGATGTCCCCATTTGGCTGCTGTATCAATTAAGGTTTCAACTGTTGGTAAAGCATCCATGGTTGACATATTGGTATGGGCGTGTAATTCCACACGTTTTTGCCCTTCAGGCATTAAATCTTTACGCTCATGATGCACAATTTCTTTGATTTGTTGCACATTCATGGTTAGGCTCTTGGTAAAGGGATTATTTTCAATATTCCCCTGAACCCGTAACCAGGCGCCTTTAGCAACCAAATCATATTTACGAAGTTCATCATCGTCTTTTGCCCATTTTTGCATTGCAAAACTAGAGGTATAGTCCGTCATTTTAAAATTGATGATATGACGACCCGTACGAGTGGTTTTGCGTTCAACATCAAAAACCAAGCCCTCAAAAACAATGCGATTTTCTTCTGTTTCGATTTCAATCATCGGCGTAATTTCTGCCTTTTCGAAACCTGCTTGTCTTTGTGCCACTCTTTCTTTATAGTCGAAGACCGGCTTACTTGTCACCTCTTCAGCAGGAGGTTGCATAGCTTCCAAGGATTTCTGTGCTTCCAAGGTTTCCTGCACCGCTTTTTCCAAAAGGGCCTTACGGCTAGAGGTAAAGTTCTCTTTTAAAACCTGAGTCATCTCTTCATCAGGAACCATTTCAATTTCTATGGGGCCAAAGCCAAAGGCTTCCATTTGTTTGGCTAAATTGGGAATGTGGTTTTTGCGAAAATGATCGTTGTTAACAAATTGAGGTGTGGCAATCTGTAATTTTCCGTCCTCATAATGCACCTTGAGTTTCGAAAAAGTCGATTTAAAGGAGGCACCGTTACAGGGAGCGTGTTCAAAAGCCTCCTGATAGTAGGCTTGCAAGAAATCATCTGAATAATCAATGCTTTCTGCCTTTATATCAAAAACGGCTTTAATGTCGGCCTGTTCAAAGGTCGTTTTGAGACGATAGTCTAACTCTTTATAAATAGCAATTGGTAAGATTTCTGCCATTTGGAAATGAAATTCCCAAAGTCGAGAGACGGAATGAACCTTTACTTCAATAATGTCAGCAGTCGAAAAAACACTTGAAGTTCGCATTTCAAGTGGCATTTCTATTTGTTCCATTAGTTTAACGAATAAGTCTGACATAGTTTTCTCCTGATTTTCTTAACCTTTATTTTACCATAATCCTCTTAAATTTTCGACCATTTCCATTTAGGTAAGACAGTCATCTAAGCCTATGAAAATGTCTCAATGGTGCTTTCAATTGGTTAGGCTAATCTTCAAAAAAGGTTAAACGTGGCCATTTCTGTCTCCAATTTTTTTGTGAAAACCGTTTTCGGTAGATTGCCATTCTTTCTGGATTTTCTAGAAAATATGGAGTTGGATGACATTCAAACGTTAGGTTAGCCTCAATGCCATAGGGAGCAAAAAGGTCTAGTTCATCCCCTTGCAAGCGAAGGGCTATGCTTGTAAAGGTTTCAGGATACTTAGATATGGCATCACAGGCAGATAGATAGGGAGCCGTCTTGGGGTTATGTCTATGCATATGGACTTGATTTCTGACTTGCCACTGATAAATAGGATAGCGTTTATTAAGCTCTTCTTCTATCTTAAGGCTGTCCTCATAGGTCATATTGGGATCAAAAAAGACAAGATCCACATCTGAATTCCAATCAAATCCTGCTTTGCCTGATAATGCATTCCAGATGACATTTCTAACAGCACCCGCAGCCACCCAACTATCCTTTAAAGAAAGCTCTTGCACAATACTGAGTATTTCCATTAGCTCTTTATTTTCCCTAAGAAGTAACTTGAGGTCATTTTTGGTCATTTGCTTTTTCATGACCTTAGTATAACAAAAAAACCTGGAAAGTTGGACTTTCACAGGTTTTTACTTGATTTTTGGGATTAGTGGTCTTTGGTTAAAATCTCAAGGGTTTCGATAACATTTTCGGCATTTACTTCGATGCTATCACCACTTGCTTTTATCTTAATTTCAACGATTCCTTCTGAGGCTTTTTTCCCGACTGTGATTCGAATTGGTAAGCCGATCAAATCACTATCTGAGAATTTAGAACCAACACGCTCATTACGATCATCTGTCAAGACTTCATAACCTTTTGCCATCAATTCTTTCTCAAGTTTATCTGTTAAGGTTTGTGCCTCTTCATCTTTGGTATTTACAGTGATTAAATGAATATCAAATGGTGCTAATTCTTTAGGGAAATTAATGCCCCATGAATAACGGTATTCCCCTTTTGGAGTTTTTGAAACAAATAAGCGTGCATGCTGTTCAATAACGGCTGAAAGAATACGGCTAACCCCAATACCATAACATCCCATAACAATCGGAATAGATTTGCCGTTTTCATCCAAAATGTTTGCGCCTAAACTATCAGAATAACGGGTACCTAATTTGAAAATATGTCCAACTTCGATTCCACGCGCAAATTGAAGATGTCCATGACCATCTGGTGAAGCTTCGCCTTCTTTCACTTCACGGATATCAACAAATTCTGCTTTAAAATCACGCTCTGGGTTAACACCAGTCAAATGGAAGCCATCTTTGTTTGCACCGGAAACAGCATTGGCAAGGTTTTGAACATTACGGTCAGCAATAATGCGAACAGAGTCTGGCAAGTTAACTGGTCCTAGTGACCCAAAATGTGCACCAAACACTTGGAAGGCTTCTTCTTCAGTGGCTGGATCAAGGAAGTCTGCCCCCAAGTAGTTCTTCAACTTGACGTCATTCACCTGATCATTACCAACCAATAATGCCACTACAGGTTTTTCATCGGCAATAAACAATAAGGTTTTGATGGTTGTCTCAGCTGAAATGTTTAAGAAATCAGCAACTTGATCAATCGTTTTGCAATCTGGAGTGGCAACTTCTTTTAAGTCTTCTGCTACAGCAACTTTCGTTGTTGGGCTAAAGGCATTGCTTGCCATTTCTAAGTTAGCAGCGTAACTGGATTCACTAGAATAGGCAATAGTGTCTTCCCCAGAGATGAGCCATGATGCTAGTTCTTTTTTGATTTCTTCTAAAACGTCTTCAGGAATATCACTTAATGATGGGATTGACTTATCTAAGACAAGCCAGCGGCTTAAATCGGTTCTTTCAGGTGTGATAGCCATAAACTCTTGAGAATCTTTTCCTCCCATAGCTCCGCCATCACCAATAATGCCTTTGAATTCTAATCCCGAACGTGTAAAAATAGCCTCATAAGCTTTGCGATAATCCTCATAAGTCACATCCAGATCTTCATAATTTTGATGGAAGCTATAACCATCTTTCATGATGAACTCACGAGTTCTTAACAAACCATTTCTAGGACGTTTTTCATCGCGGTATTTGGCTTGAATTTGATATAAGTTCAAAGGTAATTGCTTGTATGATTTGACAGCATCACGAACCAATGTGGTAAAGGTTTCTTCGTGGGTTGGTCCCAAGATAAAATCAGAGCTCTCTCTGTTTTTTAATTTATAGAGGTCATCACCATAGGTTTCGTAACGACCTGATTCACGCCATAAATCAGCCGTCAATAAGGCTGGCGCCAACATTTCAACAGCACCAATTTTATCAAATTCTTGACGCATGATGGTTTTTAATTTTTCAATGGTACGATTAGCTAATGGTAAGTATGCATAAATTCCGGCAGAAACTTGTCGGACATAACCTGCTCTCATCATTAAAGCGTGACTAATAACTTGCGCATCGCTTGGCATTTCACGCAAGGTTGGGATAAGCATTTTTGATTGTTTCATTTATCTGTATTTCTCCTCTATTTTAGAAAAAAGCGCGCATGATATCATTCCAAGTAACTGCGACCATTAAGACTAACATAATGACAACACCTACAAAGGTGATATAGGTTTCGGTTTCCCTTTTTAAAGGTTTTCTGCGGATGGCTTCAATCAGATTCATTAGTATTTTTCCACCATCTAAAGCAGGGATAGGAATTAAGTTGAAAATCCCTAGATTGATAGATAGCATGGCCATCATGGACAAGACTGTCTCAATGCCGCTTGCTGCAGCCTGTGATGACATTTGATACATGGCAACAGGGCCGCCTAATTTATCTAGACTAAAACCAGTCATTAAATTTTTCAAGGCCGTTATGATTAAAAGCGCTCCATTAATGGCCATTTCAAAACCACCCAAAAGTTTATCTTTAAAGCCGGTTTTTAAGCGGCATTGAACACCGATAGCGAATTTGCCACCAACTTTTTGTGGTTTCAAGAATAGTTCTTTGACTTTTCCTTGAGATTTCACCTTAACCGTCAGTGATTGACCTTCTTTCAAGTCTTTTGTGGAGCTAGCTACGGCTCCTGTCAATTCCTGCCAGTTGCTGACAGGTATGTTTTCTATCTGAAGGATCTGGTCATCGCTTTTGATTCCTGCTTTGGCAGCTGCGCCATTGTCAACAACCTTAATATGGTTACTATTAGTATCCAAAGCTCCGCCTTGTAAAAAGACCAAAAAGATAAAGACGAGTAGGCCTAAAATGAAATTGTTCATCGGACCAGCAAAATTGGTGATTAATCTTCCCCAAATACTTGCGTTTTGATATTGGACATCAAGTGGTGCGATACGAACTTCGGTGCCATCTTCCTCTACTATTGTAGCATTATGAGCCACATCAAACTCTTTTGTCTCCTCTAGTACCAGTCCTGTGATGGTCAATTTATCTTCTAAATCATATGCCGTCACATGCATTGGTAAACTATTGGGATCTAGTCGATTTTGTGACAGGTTAATGCGTGTTACCTTACCTGAGGCATCTAAGCTTAGGCTAGCCGGCGTCCCTGTCTTAATTTCTGTACTATCGTCTCCCCAGCCTGCCATGCGAACATAGCCTCCTAAAGGAAGACTTCTGATGGTGTAAAGAGTTCCTTCTTTATCCACATGAGAATAAAGCTTTGGCCCCATTCCGATGGCGAATTCTCTGACAAGAATTCCTGATTTTTTGGCAAAATAGAAATGTCCAAATTCATGGACAATGACTAGTATTCCAAAAACAATGATAAAAGTGATTAATCCTAACATAGATTTCCTTTCAAGTATTTCTTGGTTTTACTGTTTAAAATAAGCCAAAGAGATGCATAATCGGAAAAACAAAAATCAGTGAATCAAAACGATCCAAGATACCACCATGGCCAGGAATCAACTTTCCAGAGTCCTTAACACCAAAATGACGTTTAATGGCGCTTTCCACTAAGTCCCCAAACTGAGCAAAGATAGAGAAAAAAACCACTAATATTAACATCATAAAGAAGTTAAATGGGGCATATACTGATTTATCAATTAACATGAAAACCATAGCCACAACTACTGCTGAAGCTATACCACCTAAACTGCCTTCAATGGTTTTATTAGGAGATACTTTAGCTAACAATTTGCGTTTCCCAAATCGGCGCCCTATAAAGTAGGCTCCCATATCAGTTGCCCATACAATAAAGAGTGCTAGTAAAACTTTGTCAATACCTGACACTCTGGCATGAACAAGATTTTGAAATCCAATTCCCACATATAAACTGCTAGCAATTGGAAAAGCCGCATCGTCAAATGAATAGCGTTCACTATTAAAAACGGTTCCTGCTAATAGCAAAAATACCATAAGGCCGAAACTAGCAAAGCTAGCATCAATAGGTAAAAAGGTTAGATAGGTATCCATTGGAACTGTTAAGACAAAAGCAGCAAGCATAGCAAGCACACCTTCAAAAGAAAAAATTTCCAAACGTCTCATCTTCATCAATTCAGAGACGGCAAGCATGGCTAAAATACCTATAAATAATTGAAAAGGTAGATTACCAATTAGCAAAAAGGGTAAAAAGATTGCCGCTGCAATCCCTCCCCAAATAACACGTTCTTTCATGTTTTCTCCTTTTACAAGCCACCAAAGCGACGGTGACGACGGTTGTATTCTCTCAAAGCTTCTTCAAAGGCTGTTTTCTTGAAATCCGGCCAAAGAATTGGAGTAAAGTATAATTCACTATAAGCAGATTGCCAAGGTAAAAAATTACTTAATCGAAGCTCTCCGCTTGTTCGTATAATGAAATCAGGGTCACGATACAAGTAAGGTAAATGATCTGTTAGCAAGTAATTGGCAATTAAATCCTCAGTGATATCTCCAGGATTTAAGTTAGCATCAAGGACATCTTGGGCAATCAACTTCACAGCATTGGTGATTTCAGCACGTCCGCCATAGTTTAAAGCAAAATTCAAGACTAATCCTGAGTTTTTACGAGTAGCCTCGATAGCCCTGTTTAGTGCACTTAGGGTAGCTTCTGGCAAACGATGTGTTTCTCCGATCATTTGAATGCGAACATTATTTTTGTTTAACTCCGGCACATACTTATCGAAAAATTCAACCGGCAAATTCATAATAAAAGAAACTTCATCTTGAGGACGAGACCAATTTTCTGTTGAAAAAGCATAGACTGTCAAGACCTTTACCCCATAATGAGATGCGGCAATGGTAACCTCTTGCAAAGCATCCATTCCAGCCTTATGGCCAAAGACACGTGGTTTTAAGCGTTTTTTTGCCCATCGACCATTTCCGTCCATAATAATCCCGATATGTTTGGGAATTTTTTCGATTGTTTCTTCTTTCGATTTCATCTTAAAACGTAACATATTTTTTCCTTACATGAGCGTACTTACTACCTATTTTACCATAAAGAGACCCATTTGACTTGCCTTTTAACATTGATTTCCTTAAAAAAAGAGCCTTAGGCGTCAAAAAATACTGGTTTTGACCACCCAAGACTCCTTTTAAAAATAGGTCTTTTGAATTAACTTAATGTGATTCGATAGCGGAATCATTCGAATCATGACTGTCAATAGCTGATTCTTCAACAACTTCTGATTCAGGTTCAACCACTGTTTCTGATTCAGCAACCACTGCTGCTTCTGGATAGTGATCACCTTTTGAAACGACTCTCTTGATAGCTGATAATTCAAATGGCAAGAAAACCCCATCGACATCCAAAACGATTTTGTTGCCCACTGAATCAACTTCGTCAACAATGGCATACATACCACCAATGGTTACCACTTCATCGCCTTTTTGAATGGCATTTAATTGGTTTTGACGTTCTTGCGCTTGTTTCTTTTGTTGACGTTGCATGAAAAAGATTAATCCTAGCATGACAACGAACATTAAAATTGTAGATAATCCCATAATTGCTCCTTAATAATTTATAAAAGTCATGTTTAACTATATCAAAATTAAGGCTTCTTAGCAAGAAAGGGCTGATTATTTCTCGGCGCCGCCCAGGATAAAAGTCGCTATTTCTGTTGGTGACAAACTGGAATCACAAACTACCTCAACACTTTCAGTATTCCCAACAAGCAGTCCGGGAACGGTTTTAATGCCGTATTGGTACCTAAAATCCTGGATATCTTCGAAGTCTGCAAGATTATCAGTGTCTATAAAATAGACCTGTAATGCATTTTCCTGTGCTACTTGAGCAAGCTTTGGGGCAAATCGTCTACAATAAGGACAGGTCGAGCGTCCAAAGAAAACGATAATAGCATCTTCGGAATTTAGCTTTTGCTCTAACGTTGAAATACTGATTTCTTCAAAACCAGAAACAGCCTCTTGAAAATCCATTTTTATAATCCTTTCCTACGTTTTTTAATTTTTATAGTTCATGCTCTCAGTTATGATTTGATTGACTTAGTTATCCTCATATCCATTTGGATGACTTGAATGCCAAGTCCATGCTGTTTCAATGATTTTTTCAATGTGATCAAATTGGGGTTTCCAGCCTAGTATATCTCGGGCGCGGCTTGAGTCAGCAATTAAACTGTCCGGGTCACCTAAACGACGTGGTCCAATTTCAGCAGGAATCTCCTTGCCTGTGACTTTTCTAGCCACTTCAAGAATTTCAAGATTGGAAAATCCTGTTGAAGAGCCTAGATTAAAAGCCGTCGATGGATTACCTTTGGCTAAATAATCCACTGCGAGACTATGGGCTTGTGCTAAATCAAATGGATGAACATAATCACGTACATTCGTTCCATCTGCTGTCTGATAGTCGTCTCCAAAAATAGTGATTTTATCACGAACACCTTGTGCTACTTGGAGGACGATTGGGATGAGATGCGTTTCAGGATTGTGATCCTCTCCAATACTACCATCAGGTTTGTCGCCAGCAACGTTAAAGTAGCGTAAAGCAACATATTTAATACCATAAGCTTGATCACACCAGTACATGATTTTTTCCATCATTAACTTACTTTCCCCATAAGGGTTAATAGGGTTTTGGGGCGTTTCTTCCTTAATTGGTATTTCTTCAGGTATACCATAGGTCGCAGCCGTTGAAGAAAAGACAATCTGTTTAACACCAGCTTCTGCCATAACTTCTAAGAGTTTAACCATACCTACAGTATTGTTATCAAAATATTTAAGGGGATTTTGCATAGATTCGCCAACCTGAGAAAAGGCAGCAAAATGAATGACAGCTTCAATGGAATTTTCTGAAAAAACACGACGCATAAAAGGTTGATCAGCTAAATCTCCTTGATAAAATCTTGCAGCCGGATGAACTGACTGACGATGACCAGTCACTAAATTATCCACCACCACAACTTCTTTCTTGTCCTGTTCAATTAACCAGTCCACCATATGTGAACCAATATAACCCGCTCCACCAAGTACTAATATCGCCATTAGATTTCTCCTTTGTTTAAGATTATCCGATTCTTTCCAACCAAGAAAGCATCCAAATCTGAGTGTAAAAACTCATCCTAATTCAAGAGGCATTAGCTTTTTTACACCTTATTCTCTTATGTCATTATACGCATCCTTAAGATAAATAGCAACTTTGACTCATTACTAAAAGCTAACCACAAGGGTTAGCTTTTGCTATTATTTTTAATCCCCTAGCAAAATCCAAATCAAACGTTGGTAATAATTGTTTCATGTAAGCCGGGGTCCTTAAAAAATGGCTACAACAGATTTTGTTTTTTCACTTCAAAATCATAGCGTGAGCGTTGTGAATATGATATTTTTTTAAGTCAATGGTAACTATCTTTTCAGACAAGATATCATATTGTATGAGGTAATCTGAAAAGAGAAAATAAATCCTATTTTTCTGATAGCTCACAAAAGGAGGTAGGTAGCCTCGACGATATGAAACAGGAAGAGTTAACAATTTTTCTTGACCAGTTTGTAAATTGTGAATCGTCCAGGAAAAAGCCTTGGTGAAAGCGCCATCATTTTCAATGATGATGCTTTCACTCTCCTGGTTGTAAACAATCGATTTAGGATATTTGGCTGAAGTCGGAAGATAACGTTTTTCTCGTTTTACTAAATCGAAAACCATGATTTGCTTACCTGTTTTTGGCTCACCATTACTGTCACTCCCTTTATAAGATTCAGGTATATATAGAACTTCCCCAACATTTGCCATACGTAGATACGCTGAGGAATCATTTAAATCAATGATTTCCTGGATATTAAAGTCTTTGTTCATTTTCCAAAGACAGGTTCCTGGTTGCTGGGTCGATTTGTCTACATAAGAAACCAAGAGATACAATGAATTGTCAATCACTAAAAATTGATTACTTGCATTAATAACCTCGTTATTAGGAATAGATTTTTTTAAAATTTTCTTCATCTGTAAATCATATTTATAACAATCAATACGATCTGTAAAGACAGCTGTTGCATAAAAATAATTTCCATCTGTTGTAGAGGTATAGGCATCATTCCCTAAAGCAGGCTGTATGGTCTCTTCGAGAGTTTTACCATCAATGCTTTCTAGATATACTGTCAGACCATCACCTTCTAAGGTTTTGGTAACATAACGCTGTCCAGCAGATTTAAAAGACTCTCTAGCAAAAGACATATTTCCCTTTCTTGAGAGCTTTTCTACCGGAACTACTTGATTACCAGAGAATTTAAACGTGTGAACCGTCTTTTTATCAAAAACAGCCAATTGAAATTCTTTTTTTGCCTGTTTTGCGGCACAAGCTGAAAGAAAAAATATTATCAAAAATGCTGTTAAAAAGAAAATTTTCTTCACAATTTTAGACATCATGCTTATTTATTTCTGTAAAGTAATGTCGTTTCTTTTGAGTTCATAAGCTCAAAAGGATGAATTGCATGTCCCCATTCCCATGTTCCAATATCAATTCCTGAAATATCTTTATAAGCTGCCCAGACAAGTTGTGAGCAATAAAATCTATCTCTTCGGCCTATATCAAAGAAATTATGATTATAGGGTTTATTAATCTGTTTTGCCGCCCAAATAGCTGCGTTTTGATCCTGGATAACACTTGTTTTAGTTACACCATATTGATAAACTTTGCTACCTCCAAATCTTTCATCCCACTTACCATATTTTGGTTGAACACCATCATTAGGATTTGCTTCAATTGTAGCATCATAGTATGGTGCCGCAGCAACAATACCCGCATGACCATTGTTAAACAAAGGACTTTTAGCATGTGAGTCAGTAATACAAATTATTCCATCCCTCCATGACCATAAACCAGTAGAAGAACGAAAAATTTTTCCATCATTTGCTTTTATATCACCTACTGGTATATCTCGGTCAGCCTTTTCTAGTATATCTCTCTCCCATTTTTCAATTTGGTTTGACGGAAAGTACGATTCGTTACTTACCTTATCTTCTGCGGAAACAATGTTACAATTTGATATACATATTACTGTCAAACTTGTAAATATAATTTTTTTATTAATCATATTGTTTTCCTTTCATTAACATTTTTAAGAAAACGTTTTCTAATTATATATTAACATATAATTCATTTTATATCAATATTTAATTAATATATTAATCAAATTGTCATTTTTCAATTTATAAAAAATCCTTCACGAAATGAAGGATTTTTTGTCTTATTTCTTGATACAAAAGGCGTCCCAGGCAGCTAATTGTCCTGTCTTTTCAATGTGATTCAAATCGGTATTGGAAATGATGGTCTGATAGTGGGCAGGTAGGCCTTCGAAATCTTGTGTCTGATTAGAAAGGTTGACAACAATCAAGTAAGTCTCCTTTTCAAGTCGACGTTCGTAGGCAAAGATTTTGTCAGCAGTCTCTAACAAGTTGAAATCTGCATCCACCAACCAATCCTGCTCTTTACGGAGCGTAATCAATTTTTGGTAAGTGTAAAAAAGCGACTCTTTGTCAGCCAAGGCCTTAGCAACATTAATCTCTTTATAGTTAGGATTAACAGCTAACCATGGTTTATCAGCGCTAGTAAATCCCGCATGAAGACTATCATCCCATTGCATTGGGGTTCTGGCATTGTCTCGACCAATTCTGCGAATGCTTTCCATGATAGCAACTTCAGATACCCCATTTGCCAAAGCTTCCTTTGCGTAGTTGACAGATTCGATATCATCCACCTGCTCTAAAGTGTCAAATGGATAGTTGGTCATCCCTATTTCTTCCCCTTGGTAAATGTAAGGCGTTCCGCGCATCAGATGAAGTAAAATGGCTAAAGCTTTACCAGACTTTTGGCGGTGTTCTTGGTCATTTCCCCAGATAGAAAGAACTCGGGGCAGGTCATGATTGTTCCAAAATAGGGAATTCCAACCTTGTCCCAATTCCAACTCTGTTTGCCATTTGCTAAAAATCCTTTTTAAGGCTGGGACATCCAATTCATCAACAAAATCCCATTTTGGTCGATTAGGTTTATGCTGTAAGCCAATATGTTCAAATTGGAAGACCATGGATAATTCTTTATTTTCTGGACAAGAATATTGTTTGGCTATTTCTGGTGTTGCTCCCCAAGTTTCTCCAACAGTTAATAAATCATGTTTACCAAAAGTTGCCTGATTCATTTCCTTTAGGTAGTCATGTAATTTAGGTCCATTGCCTGTAATTTCCAAATCTGGAATTTTCCCAATTAAATCAATGACATCCATGCGGAAACCACCAATACCTTTAGCAATCCAGAAATTCATCATCTCATAGATTTTATGTCGTAAGTCAGGGTTTTCCCAATTCAGATCCGGTTGTTTCTTACTGAACAAATGCAAATAATACTGGCCAGAAGCTGGATCTTGTTGCCAAGCGGAGCCTGAAAAAGTCGACATGAGATCATTTGGTTGGTCTCTCCAAATGTAAAAGTCTCTTTCAGGGCTCTGCGGATTCTCCCGAGCCTCGATGAACCATGCATGTTCATCTGATGTATGATTGACCACTAGATCCATTATGATTTTGATATCACGCTTCTTGGCCTCTGAAAGCAAGTGGTCCATGTCAGCCATGTCACCAAAGATATCAGCGATAGCCTGATAATCTGAAATGTCGTAGCCATTGTCATCCATTGGGGATTGGTAGACAGGTGAAAGCCAAATAGCTGTGATTCCAAGGTTCTGTAAATAATCTAAATGTTGGGTGATGCCTTTGAGGTCACCGATGCCGTTTCCACTGGTATCTTGGAAAGAGCGTGGGTATATTTGATAGATTGTCGCTTGATGCCACCAATGTTTTTTCATTTGTCTCACTTTCTCATTTTTCTTCAAAGGGACACAAAGTCCTCAAAAATAGCTTTCGAGGACTTTGTGTTATTCATAGGAGGATAATCGTTTTAACGAATTGCTTTTTCTGTTTCTAGGTCAAAGAAATGTCCTTTAGAAACATTAAAGGTTAGGCTCACTTTTTCGCCTGGATTGTGGAAATCACGCGCATCAACACGTGAGGCAAATTCTGTTTGACCAAGTTTCACATAAAGCATCGTTTCAGACCCTAACAGTTCAGACACTAAGACTTCTGCTTCCACATTGGCATTTGGGAATGTTTCTTCGACAAGAAGGTTAGCTGAAATGTCTTCTGGACGAATACCAAATGTCACTTTTTTGCCATCATAGCCAGCTTCTTTAAGCATTTTGGCTTGACCTTCAGTGATAGTAATATCAAGACCATCTTCGCTGACAATACGTGTACCTTCCACTGTCACATCAAAGAAGTTCATCGCCGGGCTTCCGATAAAGCCGGCAACAAATTTATTAGCAGGTTGGTTATATAATTCTTGCGGTGAACCAACTTGTTCAATTTTACCAATTGTTCCATTACCTTCAGGATTTTTTGTCGCTGACATGATAACAATACGGTCAGCCAAAGTCATAGCTTCTGTTTGGTCGTGGGTAACATAAATGGTTGTTGAACCAATACGGCGGTGAATTTTAGCAATTTCTGCCCGCATTGACACACGCAATTTAGCATCTAAGTTTGACAAAGGCTCATCCATTAAGAATACTTTGGCATCACGAACGATAGCACGACCCATGGCAACACGTTGGCGTTGTCCACCAGACAAATCAGCAGGTTTCCGTTCTAAGAACTCCGTTAATCCTAAGATTTGGGCTGCTTCTTTAACACGTTGGTCAATATCTGCTTTTTTGTATTTACGCAATTTAAGACCAAAAGCCATATTATCGTATACAGTCATGTGTGGGTATAGGGCATAGTTTTGGAAAACCATGGCAATATCACGATCTTTAGGAGATTTGTCATTAACAACTTCACCGTCAATTTTCAATTCACCTTCTGAAATGTCTTCTAATCCCGCAATCATACGTAGGGTTGTTGATTTCCCACATCCTGAAGGTCCTACAAAGACGATAAATTCTTTATCTTTGATATCTAAGTCAAAATCTTCAACAGCATAATGGCTTGTATTAGGGTATTTTTTATAAATATGATTTAAATTTAATTCTACCATGAGAACACCTTTTCCTTGTTTTGTTAGTTTTAGTATATCAAAGATAGCGTTTTCATAAAACAGACAAGGCGCCCAAAAGTCTTTGGGCACCTTGCACAAAATTAGGATTTTTGAAGAAAAAGATAAGCAAAAGCTAAATCGTCTAACTGTTTCAGTTGGAGACCCGTTTGACGGTATACTTTGTCTAATTTATACTGGAGAGAATTTCTATGAATATATAAAGATTGCGCTGTCTGGACTAGATTTCCATGTGAATCCCATAATGCTTCCACCAATTCTCTTGTTTCTTTTTGATTGCCTAAAACCATTTGATAATAGTGACAGATAGCTTTTGGGATATGATCGGCATTTAAAGCCCATAAGAGGATTTTGGAATAGAGAATAAGGGTCTCGTCACTATTTTGAGTCCTGTAAGCATCATACAGAACTCTTTCCTCAAGAAAATAGTCTCGCAATTGATTAGCTGTTAAAGATGACCAATGATTCCCAATAAATAGTCTTAAAGCCAAACCAAAATCATTTTCAAGTGTTGGAAGAATATCTTTAATCAGAGCAATTTGCCCAAAGGAGTCTGATCTTGTTAACAAAAAGACCGTCTGAGTCTGACTCAGAGACAAAATGGCTTTTGGCTGTCCAAAAATCGATTCCAAAAGCTCGACCATTTCAGAAGGGATTGGCAACTGATGGCTAAGATAAATAAATTGCCCCTCTTCAAGCCTTTCAGGAAGTTCTGCACCATCCTCTAATAAATACTTTTCCCAAGCTGTCCTTTTTTTGGAAGACTTCTTAACTGGTGACAAATAGAATTCCAGTAAAGCCAATTCCCGCGATGATAACTGTTCCTTTGGAAATAATAAGAATTGGTCACCGTCTTCAATTGAAACCCACTGTTCTTCATTAGCTGGTCCTGAGCTTACCCTCACCTCAGGAAAGATTGTTTTGATATCCATAACTACCTCTATATGACATTTCTTATAGATATTATAACACAGAACCCCTCATCCAAATGAACGAGGGGAATGTCATGTCTCTTAACAGACTATCTATTTTTCGTATCTAAAATGATCGTCACTGGACCATCATTGACCAGCGACACTTTCATATCAGCACCGAAGACCCCTCTTTCAAGAGGACAGAAAGCTGATAAAGCTTGGTTAAACTGTTCATACAGCTGACTTGCCATTTCTGGTTTTGCTGCTTCTGTAAAAGCAGGGCGGTTACCTTTTTTGGTATTGGCAAAGAGTGTAAATTGTGAAATGGACAAGATAGATCCTTTAATGTCTAGAAGTGATAAATTCATTTTATCCTCCGCATCGGAAAAAATGCGCATTTGTGTGATTTTCCGAACCGCATAGTCCACATCCTCTTGACCATCTTCAGGACCAAAACCCACTAAAAGTAACAACCCTTTCTGGATAGCACCAACTATCTCACCTTCAATGGCGACTGAGGCTTCTGAAACCCTTTGAATGACAATTTTCATGTGTAACTCCTTTAACCATTGGTTCGTTTGACATTATAGATGTCAGGTACCGCTTTGATTTTTTCGACAACAGTCAATAGACTAGCCAAATTAGCAATACCAAAACTGACGTGAATATTGGCAAATTTCATGTCTTTGGTTGGTTGGGCATTGACGGTTGTAATGGTTTTTGTTGAATTAGACAAAATTTGTAGGACATCATTTAAGAGACCTGTACGATTTAAGCCATAAATATCAATTTCTGCTTGATAATCCTTGCTTGAATTTTCAAGGTCCCATTCAACTTCAATCAAACGTTGCTCATAGCCATCTTGACTCTTAATATTGTTACAATCCGCTCGGTGAATGGCAATACCTCTACCTTTTGTAATGTAACCTTCAATCGGATCACCGGGAACAGGGTTGCAACATTTAGCGATACGCATCAAGAGGCCGCTAGCACCTTGAATAATAACACCATTTTCACTGCGAACTTTTAAAACTTCCTTATTCTCATGCTTAACTTCGCCGCCTTTGACCAATTCCTCTGCTTCTGCTTTGGCTTTAGCACGTTCTTCTTCACGACGTTCTTTTTCGGTTAGCTTGTTAAAGATGGAAACTGGACTTAAATCGCCAAAGCCAACTGCCGCATATAAGGATTCAACACTTTTAACACTTACTCTCGGTAAAATTTCCTCAATGCGTTTTCGGTCTAAGTATTTATTGGCAACATAACCTTGTTCTTGGAAAAAGTTAACTAAGAGTTCCCTTCCTTTATTGACAGACAATTCTTTGTCTTGGTTTTTAAAGAATTGACGAATTTTATTGCGTGCTTTGTTGGTTTTTACAATTTTAATCCAATCCCGGCTTGGCCCAAAGGAATTTGGATTTGTCACGATTTCAACAACGTCCCCAGTTTTCAGTTTGGAAGTCAAGGGCACCATTTTCCCATTAACCTTAGCCCCTGTTGCTTTTTCGCCAACTTGTGTATGGATAGCATAGGCAAAATCAATCGGACCGGAATCTTTAGGCAGTTCTTGGACAGCTCCATTTGGGGTAAAGACATAAATACGTTCAGAGAAGATTTCCTCTTTGACGGAATCGACGAAATCTTTGGCATCTCCATTGGAAGCATCCTGGAGTTCCACCAAATCCTTGATCCAGTTCATTCCAACCTTTTGATCTGTTTGGTTTACTTTACCTTTAATACCTTTCTTATAGGCCCAGTGAGCTGCAACCCCGTACTCAGCAACCTGATGCATTTCTTTGGTCCTAATTTGGATTTCAATTGGCCCTTTAGGACCGTAAACCGTTGTGTGGATTGATTGATAGCCATTGGCCTTAGGCGCAGCAATATAGTCCTTGAAGCGACCTGGCATTGGACGCCACAATTCATGGATATAACCTACCATAGCATAAACATCACTTTGGGTCTCCATGACACAACGAATGGCAATTAAATCGAAGATTTGATCAAAGCGTTTTTTCTTGTCCCGCATTTTACGGTAAATCGAATAGATGTGTTTTGGCCTACCATAGACATCTCCATAGAGGCCTTGTTCATTGGTATAAGTCACGATTTTTGCGACGATTTCATCGACTAAAGCCTCTCTCTCACGACGCTTTTCACGCATCATATGAGAAATCTTATAAAATTCCGACTCGTTTAAATAACGAAAGGCTAAATCTTCAAGTTCCCATTTGATTCTACTAATCCCCAAACGATGGGCCAAAGGGGCATAAATTTCCATTGTTTCACGCGAGATACGTTCTTGCTTATCCTTGCGCAAATGTTTTAATGTTCTCATATTATGCAGACGATCTGCCAACTTGACAAGGATAACCCGAATATCTTTAGACATGGCCATGAGCATTTTCCGGTGATTTTCTGCCAGCTGCTCCTCATGAGATTTGTATTCCACCTTACCTAGTTTGGTCACCCCATCTACGATATCTCTGACATCTTTATCAAATTCGGCTTCAATATCATCTAAACTTATTTCGGTGTCTTCAACAACATCGTGTAAAAAACCACAAGCAACTGTGGTCGCATCTAAATGCAAATCAGCTAGAATTCCGGCAACTTGTATAGGGTGAATGATATAGGGTTCACCCGATTTTCTTGCTTGATAAAAATGTGCCGTCGTCGCATAATCCAATGCCTTTTTGACGAATGCAATATCCTTTTTATTCATGTAAGACGCTGCAATGGATACAACTTCTTCTCCTGATAAATTTTTTTCTTTTGCCATTTTTATCCTCTATCAATTTCTTTTACCTATTTTAACACGTTCCCTACAAAAGAAAAAGGCAGAATACTTTATGGTATGCATAAGATAAAACGTTTTTAATAATTAGAAAATTAAAAAAACACCACCATCAATTGTATCTTTTTTGTAAATTTTCCTTAAAATGTTCGTAAATCCTATTGATGAAAGCCCTTTTTCAAGGTATAATAATTGTCCAAATGCATTTTTTACATAAAATAAGGAGATTAAAATGAGAAAACATTATGTTTCAAAAAGTGCCATTTTTTTAGCCATGTTAGTTGCAACAGGTTCAGCTCAATTCGTAAAAGCTGAGACACCAACAACTACAACTAGCCCAGCAACAAGTCTTACTGATGCCTCTGCAAGTACGACTCCAACAACGAACACGACTTCAACTGTGACATCTGCTCTTGATCCAAATACTAATATCACCGTTGATGCTAGTGGTACAACAAGTACTACTACTCCAAGTCCAGTGGAGGCAGCAGCCATCTCTCCTGTGACAGCAACTGCTCAACCTACAACTAATGTCACTAGTGCTAGCCTTGCGCCAGCAGCTAACACAATGGCAACAACTCCAGTTGAAGGCCAAACAGTTGATGTGCGCATCATCTCAACCACTGACCTTCACTCTAACTTAGTCAACTATGATTACTATCAAGATAAAGCATCTCAAACTATCGGTTTAGCGAAAGCTGCCGTTCTTATCGATCAAGCAAAAGCTGAAAATCCTAATGCTGTTCTTGTTGATAACGGTGATATCTTACAAGGTACACCACTCGGAACTTATGAAGCATTGATTGATCCTTTACAACCAGGTGAAGTGCACCCAATGTACGCAGCCCTTGATAAACTTGGTTTTGACGCTTCAACTTTAGGTAACCACGAATTCAACTATGGGCTTACCTTCATCGAAAATGCCATTGCTTCAGCTGGACTACCAATCCTAAATGCTAACGTCTTTGATGCAGCAACAGGAGAATACCTTTTCCAACCTTACGCTATCGTTACGAAAAGCTTTACGGATGCTAATGGCCAAGCTGTCGACCTAAAAATTGGTATCACAGGTATTGTGCCACCTCAAATCATGCTTTGGATAAGGCTAACCTCGAAGGTAAAGTTACGGTCAAAGATGCCGTGCAAGCTGTGACAGAAATCATTCCTACCATCAAAAATGCTGGCGCTGACATCGTTTTAGTCCTTGCCCACACTGGTATCGGTGATGATGTTTATGAAACTGGTGAAGAAAATGTCGGCTACCAAATTGCAAGTCTTGCTGGTGTTGACGCGGTCGTAACAGGTCACTCACATGCAGAATTCCCTTCAGGACAAGATACTGGTTTCTACGAATCCTATAATGGTGTCGACGGGGTGTCTGGTTTAATTAACGGAACACCTGTTACCATGGCAGGAAAATACGGGGATCATATCGGTATTATTGATTTAAATGTGTCCTATACAGGTGGTAAATGGACAGTTAATCGCGATAAAAACCATGCAGAAATCCGTAAAATTGATACCAAATCAACCATCGCCGATGCTGATATTTTAGCTTTGGCTCAAGCATCTCACCTTGGAACAATTGATTACGTGCGTCAAACTGTTGGTGAAACAACTGCACCAATTAACAGCTACTTCGCTCTAGTCAAAGATGATCCATCTGTTCAAATTGTCAATAATGCACAACTTTGGTATGCCAAACAACAATTAGCTGGTACTCCAGAAGCTGACTTACCTCTTCTTTCAGCAGCAGCACCATTTAAAGCTGGTACTCGTAATGACCCAACCGCTTATACTGATATCCCGGCTGGACCAATTGCCATTAAAAACGTTGCCGACCTATACTTATATGATAACGTCACTGCTATCCTTAAACTGACAGGTGCAGATATCAAAGAATGGTTAGAGATGTCAGCAGGACAATTTAATACCATCGATCCAAATGTGGCTGGACCTCAAAACCTAGTCAATACGGATTATAGAACTTACAACTTTGATGTGATTGATGGCGTTACTTACGAGTTTGATGTAACACAACCTAACAAGTATGATGCCAAAGGTAATCTTCTTAACCCTAATGCTAGTCGTGTTCGTAACCTTAAATTCCAAGGTAAAGAAATCGATCCAAATCAAGAATTCATGGTTGTCACTAATAACTACCGTGCTAGTGGAAGTTTCCCAGGGGTAAAAAATGCAACCATTAATCGATTGCTTAACCTTGAAAATCGACAAGCCATCATCAATTATATTGTTTCTGAAAAAACCATTAACCCAAGTGCAGATAACAACTGGTACTTTGCAGATACCATTCAAGGACTTGATTTGCACTTCTTAAGTGCAGATACTGCTAAGAATTTAATTGGTGACCAAGCTGATATTTCTTATGCCGGCCCTTCTACTATTGAAGGTTTTGGTGACTTCGTCTTTACATATGTTAAACCAGAATTACCAGTAGCCACTCCAGAAACACCTGCAAATCCAGTGGAAACACCACAAGAAACTGGTAGCCAATTGACTGAAAACCGTCGTCAAGAAATTCATCAATTAGCTGCGCATGTTTACAATCAAACAAAAGCGACATCATCAAGTACTACTAAGGCTGAATTACCAAAAGCTGGTAGCCAAGAGTCTAAAGGTTTATTCTTCATGGGCTTAAGCTTACTTGGTTTAGCCGGATTAATCACGAAAAAAGAAGAAAGACAATAATCTTTCAAAAGCAAGCTTTAGAGCTTGCTTTTTTTGATGCCATTTAACAATTAAAAAAGAGGTGATGACTTGTTTGCAACTATATCTTGTGGTAAACTAAACCTTGTATTACAAGATATAGTATAAGGAGACCAAATGTCTACAGTAACCGTAGTTTTTATCAGCCTAAGTGGCAACACCCTCAGTTTTGTCAAACGCTTATCACAACACCTTAAAGAAGGCTATGATATCGAAACAAAAACCATAAACATCAAGGAATTAAATCATCAAACTTTTGCGGTTGAAGAAGCCTTTGTAGCCATCTTACCGACTTATCTCGAAGGCGGAAACGGCTTAGATTCTGGTGATATTGAAATTCTTACCAATCCTTTAGGTGATTTCATCGCTGCTCATGATAATTACAAGCGCTGCTTTGGTATTATTGGTTCTGGCAATCGAAACTTTAATAATCAATACTGCCTGACAGCAAAGCAATATGCCAAACGTTTTGGTTTTCCAATGATTGGAGATTTCGAATTACGTGGAACCATCTCAGATATTGAAAGGCTTGCCAAGATTATTGTGGCTGAGAAAGAAGCCTTTCTAAAAGACTAGATCACAAAGATAGTATGAGCTCACATTTCAGCAATCCCATGCTATAATAGAAGTAAGCATATTTTTGATGATGAAAAGAGGAAATCTTGTGAAAACTACCGTTGACTACATTACCACACTCACTCAAATCCCCTCCCCAACAGGATTTACAAAAACCATTATGGACTACCTCACTTCTGAATTATCCAGCTTTGGCTATGAACCTGTTCGTACTCATAAAGGTGGGGTTATGGTTTCCGTAAAAGGTAAAGATGATAGCAAACACCGTGTCGTAACAGCTCATCTTGATACCTTAGGTGCAATGGTGCGCGCTATCAAACCCGATGGCCGTTTGAAAATGGATTTAGTAGGTGGTTTTGTCTATAACGCCATTGAAGGCGAAAACTGTACTGTTCACGTCGCTAAAAATGGCAGAGAGATCTCTGGTACTATTCTCATCCACCAAACTTCCGTGCATGTTTACAAAGATGCTGGAACTGCTGAACGCAACCAAGCTAATATGGAAGTTCGCTTGGATGAAAAGGTTAGAACTGCCGATGAAACACGCGCCTTGGGCATCGAAGTCGGTGATTTTATTTCCTTCGATCCTCGTGTCGTGGTCACTGAATCTGGCTTTATCAAATCACGACATTTGGATGATAAAGTTTCAGCCGCCATTCTGATTGAATTGCTTAAAGACTATAAAGAAAATAAGGTTACCTTGCCATACACCACACACTTCTACTTCTCAGCCTTTGAAGAAGTTGGACACGGTGCTAATTCAAGTCTCCCTAAAGAAGCTGTTGAATACTTGGCTGTTGACATGGGAGCTATGGGTGATGACCAAGCGACAGATGAATACACCGTCTCTATTTGTGTCAAAGATGCGTCCGGACCTTACCATTACGAACTCCGTCAACATATGGTTGCTCTCTGTCAATCTAATAACATTCCTTATAAACTTGACATTTACCCATTCTATGGATCTGATGCCTCAGCTGCCATGCGCTCTGGTGCCGAGGTAAAACATGCCCTCCTAGGAGCCGGCATTGAATCAAGCCACTCATACGAACGCACCCACCGTGACTCTGTTGAAGCTACTGAAAAACTGGTGGATGCCTACCTCAAAAGTCCAATGGTTGATTAAAGCTACTAGTCAACAGTCGTAAAAAGGAAATCACTATGACTGAACCTATTATCATTCCAAGGAATAAACTCGGAAACTTATTTTATGCTGTAATGTCTTTTCTATTTGTTTTTTTCGGCTTCTTTATGTGTCTCATTCCTGATATTTTAATTCAGTTCATTGGAGTCATCACCATTCTTTTCTTTGGTCTCTGTTTTATCACCTTTCTAAAGAGAATCGTCAATAAGACACCTATCTTATTGATTAATGACTTAGGGGTTTACGATCATTCAACAGCTATTGCCATCGGCTTTATCCCCTGGCAAGATATTGAAGCTATTCAACTGACCTCATTATTCAATCAGACCTTTATTAGCATCAGCGTCAAAGATCAGCAAAGCTATCTCAAAAAAATGACCGTTCTACAAAGACTGACAACAAAAGCCAATCTTAAAATGGGATATCCACTGATAAACATTACCCTAAATACCACCGGTCAGAAGCCTGAAAAAGTCATGGAAGAAATCGAACGTCAATTCGGAGGCTATTATTAGACTATAAAAGAGTAAGTTTTATTTTTTGATAGCCTATCTCTACCTTTATTTCTAGAAACCCAAAAAGAGCTAAGTTTCCTTAGCTCTTTTTATGATTTCCATTTTGTTGTAACTTCAAGACCAAAATGATCACTAATAACTGGAGCAGATCCACCTTCAAAGGTAATTTCAGACCTCAGAATATCAAACTCCTTGCTTGCAAAGGCATGGTCCACTTTATAAGATTCTTTATTATCTTTCCAACCATCAATATCCGCAACAATACTATAATCTCCAAAAACCTTGTCAGCAACCTTATGACTATCCCGCAAACCAAGGGGGCTAGCTTCAATCAATTGATACCCTTCCAAATCTGTCGGATTATTAAAGTCCCCCATGATCATTAAAGGTATTCCTAGTGCATTTAGCTCAGTTTCCAAGGTAGTCCACTCCCCTTCAAACCCCTTTCCAAACCACGACATATGTAGAGAAACAAGAGCCGTTTCTTTCCCATCAATCTCGGTTTTGGCCAACAAGGCCCTTCTGGTATGATAATCATGCTCATCATCAACTTGACTCATTAAAATATCTGTCGCTGTGATTGGTTTTTTTGAAAAAATAGCTACGCCTTCATGATAAATATCATAACCAATGTGATTATAAGCCCAAGACCAATAATAATGCTGGCCCCGCTTTTGTAAATAATTCACTAAAAGCAAGGCAAAATTGTCTTTGTGAAGAGCAGGTGTTCCTGGAATAGGCTGGTAAAAGAAATCTTCCTCAGCCAGTTCACTGTTAATTAACTGATTGATTTCTTGCAAACAAATCACATCATACTTCTCAGCCAAAATATGTTCTGCCAAATCCACCAACTTCTTCAAGGCATTGGCCTCCATCCAAGAATGGGTATTAAGCGTTAAGAACTTAGCCATAATTCATTTCTCCTTAAAATGATAAGAAGAGCAATTACCAGGAAAGCTTTCCTTAGAAATCACTCTTTTTATCTCTGTCCCTTATAGTGTCACTGTTGCGACTTTTGTCTTAGCTGCTTGTTGACCTCTCACATCAAGTGCCACTGATTCAATCTCGTTTTGGTTTGTGAAAGCGACGACAATCGTGGTTTCACGATCAGCTGATTTAATGGCTGCTAAGTCAGCAACAACTAACAAATCCCCTGCTTCAACACGTTGGCCTTCGGATACTTTAAGGGAGAATGGTACGCCATTTAAGGCAACAGTATCTAGTCCCACATGTACTAAGACTTCTAGCCCATTATCAGTTAAAATCCCGAAAGCGTGTTTGGTAGGGAAAACACTAGTTAGCACACCAGATACAGGAGCATAAATATTTCCTGAATCCGGCTCAACAGCAAAGCCGTCTCCCATCATTTTACCAGCAAAAACTTGATCATTAACCTCTGTAATTGACATCACCCGACCGTCAGCTACCGAAAGTATGTCTTCTTTAATCCCTTTAAATACTGATCTTGCCACAACTTTTTCTGACTTATTAAAATCCGACACGGGAATGCTTGCTCCAGAATCCAACAAGTCTTGAATATCTGATTTTAAGATATCAGCTTTTGGACCATAGACAGCTTGTACACCATTACCTTTTACAATAAGTCCCATAGCGCCAGCTTTTTTCCATAAGTCTTCTGAACCCACTTGGTTAGCATCTTTTACAGTTACACGTAGACGCGTCATACAAGCATCAACATCTGAAATGTTTTCACGGCCACCAAGTAAGTTAATGATTTGAACTGTTTGAGAGTTGCCATCTGCCACTTTCCCTGTTTCTGCAGGAGCAGCATCGTCAAGCATATCGGCATCATAGTTTCCAAGTCGACCAGCAGTGGCAAGGTTCATTTTCTTAATCATGAAGTCTGCAATGACATACATGATAGCAGCAAATAGAAGAGATACCCAAACAAAGTTGACTATATCCATGCCAAGGCCAGCCTTAATGGCCATAGGTGTACGTGTTAACAGCTCAATATTCCCAAAGGAATGAACGCGGAGATGAACAAGGTCAGCCATGGCAAATGAAGCTCCTTGAACAAGTGCGTAAACCACATAAAGTGGCATAGCTGCAAACATAAACATGTACTCAAGAGGTTCCGTTACCCCTGTTAAGAATACAGCAGCAGCCGCGGAAATAAACATCATTTTGTACTTGCCTTTTTTGTCAGCATCGACATTACGGTACATAGCAAGTGCAATTCCCATCAATGTACCTGTTGCACCAATCATTTGACCAACTTTAAAACGAGCTGGAGTCACGGTTGCCATTAGGTGATGGTAAGCTTCTGTTTTACCTGCACCCTTAAGGCCAACTAAGTCGGTAACCCAAGCTAACCAAAGTGGATCTTGACCAAATACTTTTGTACCTGCACCAGCCCCAGTCATAACTTCATAAGTTCCACCAAGTGCTGTATAGTTCATTGGAATGGTCAACATATGATGTAAACCAAAAGGTAAGAGAAGACGTTCTAATGTACCATATAAGAAAGGTGCTAAAATAGGGGCCGTATCTTGTGAAGAAGCAATCCACATCCCAAAGCCATTAATACCAGATTGGATAACTGGCCAAATAAGTGCTAAAAGAAGCGCAACCACTGTTGAGCGTAAAATAACCACAAAAGGTACAAAACGTTTCCCGTTAAAGAAAGTGAGTACTTCAGGTAATTTTCTATAATTATAGTATTTGTTATAGGCTGTCGCACCAACAAAACCAGCAATAATCCCTACAAAAACACCGGTATTTAAAGCAGGAGATTCCAAAACACTGGTAAAGTAATTTTTGACAACCATTTCAGTTCCCAAAAAACTCTTGATTTTAGCATCTGGATCAGCTAACATAGTGGCATTAATGCCATAGATTGCTCCTGTAATCCTGTTAATCAAAACAAAAGCTAATCCTGAAGCAAAGGCTCCTCCAGCGCGTTCCTTAGCCCAACTACCACCAATAGCTAGAGCAAATAATAAATGCAAATTCCCAATAACAGCCCAACCAATTTCGGCAGTCACATGGCCAATTGTAGTCAAAACTGCTGAATCAGGATTAATCATTGGAATAGAATTCCCGATACTTACCATTAAACCAGCAGCTGGCATAACAGCAATAACAACCATTAAGCATTTTCCGAATTTTTGCCAAAATTCGAAAGAAAAAAACTGTTTGAATGATGCTTTCATTCTGAATCTCCTTTTCCCATAAACAGGCGTTTACGACTTTCGCAAACGTTTTACGCAAACGTTTGCGTCTTTTCTTAAACCATATTATACTCGCCTTTTAGTGTTTTGTAAAGCGTTTTCTACAAATAAAACTTCCTAATCAGATTAGGAAGTTGGGCGTTGATTCTCTTTCAATAATTTTATGAGGGATAATGTCAATGGCGTCTTTGGCCTGGTGCGTCTTTAAAAGAACACTAGCTGCTCTTTCTCCCAGTAAATATGGAAAAATATCAACCGATGTTAAAGCAGGGTTGGCGAGTTGTGCTAAGACGGAATTGTTAAAGCTGATGATTGCCTTGTTTTCCTGACCAATCTCTTTTAAAAGACGTTGCAAATGAATGCCTAGCATATCATCACTAGTGACAAATGCTTGAGCATCTCTTTGCTCTAAATGCTGCAACAATTGTTTTTTGGATGCTTCATGATCCACTAAACTGACATTTAGTGACTGCGCTTGGTGATTTCTTATTTTCATCGCTTCAGCATAGCCCATATATCGCTCTGCCTGCACCAATTCGTCCATATCTGTATAGACATAGCTGATAGCTTGATAGCCTTTATCAAGTAAAAAATTCGTGGCATCTTTACCAGCCTCTTGATTATGATTGTTGACAAAATAGGCTTGTTTTTGAGATTGGTCATAGGGTTGTCCAACAACAACACAACGAACCTTTTCTTTTCTCATAAAGTCAAAAACGGGATCATCAGTCTTGGAATACAAAAAGATAAATTTTCGCACATTACCACTTCGAATCATATTCTGAACATTTTTTAACAGATCTTCTTCTTTTTGTCCTGTTGCCAAGGACACCATTTGTCCTTCTTTCGTACAGATTCCTGATATACCCTGAATAATTTGCATGAAAAAAGGATTATCTCCTAAAGCTTCTTGGCTCTCTCTTACGGGTAAGATAATGCCCACAGTATTGGACTGACGCTTAACCAAATTTTGTGCAGAATAATTGGGAGAATAATTCAATTCTTCCATGACTTTTTTGACTTTATCTCTCGTCGCCTGACTAATCATTTCATTATCATGCATCGCACGCGAAGCCGTCGACGGTGAAACACCTGCCAATCGCGCAACATCTTTTATGGTAACCACGTCAAGAATACCCCAATCTTTCTCTTTTTTAATAGAATAGTCATTTAAGCAAAAACTGTCAAGACAAAAAAAGAATCCCTTTTCAAGGATTCCTGTCTAGGCATTCAATTCTAAAGCATAGCTGACTGCACTTAAAGCATAAAGAGGAGCCGTTTCGGTCCGCATAATCCGAGGTCCTAGACCAACCTTAATAGCTCCCGCCCCTTCAAAAAGAGCAATCTCCTTTGGTGAAATGCCCCCTTCAGGACCAAAAATGAAGAGGATCTTATCGCCTTTTTTAAGGCTTGATAGGGCTTTGGCAAGCGCTGCTTTTTCACCATCTTTAGCAGATTCTTCATATGCAATAAAGATTTTGTCGAAGTGAGACAGCTCCGCTAAAAAATCAACTTTCCTTTCAAAGAGGGCAACTTCTGGAACCAGGTTCCGCTTGCTTTGTTCCGCTGCGCCTAAAGCAATTTTCTCCAGTTTCTCGGCCTTTTTGGCTAACTTCTTACCATCCCATTTGACCACTGACCAGTCTGCTGGAAATGACCAAATGGCATGTGCTCCAAGTTCGGTAGCTTTTTGAGTAACCAAGTCTAATTTATCAGCCTTGGGAAAGCCAGAGGCAATGGTAACTTGGACTGGCAATTCCACATTATCATCTAATTCTTCCACAATTTCAAAAAGATGGTTTTGACTGTCCAAGACCTTAGCCAAACGTTTTCTGTGGTCGCTAAAAACGATGACTACGTGATCATCCTCAGAAAGTCGCATGACTTGAAACATGTGTTTAAGTGTCTCTCTATCTGTTACCTGAAACTGACTTTGCGCTTGGCTATTCATAAAATACTGTTGCATCAGCCACCAATCACTCCTGACATATCATCTGTTTTTTTGAAAACACAAGCATTCCACTCACCTTGAATCATATGCGTTTCAAGGAAAAATCCTGCTTTTTCAGCCGAGGCTCTTACCATCGGCCATTTTTCTGAAATAATGCCTGACATGATGAGATAGCCTTCATCTTTTACCAAACGATAGGCATCATCTGTCAAATGAATTAAAATATCTGCCAAAATATTGGCAACAATCACATCTGCTTGAATAGTCACACCTTTAAGGAGATCTCCAGCAGCCACATGAATGTTTTCTGTATTGGCATTTAGGTCAATGTTTTCTTGTGCCACCCGCACAGCCACATCGTCCAAATCATAGGCATAAATCTCTTTGGCACCTAAAAGAGAACTTGCAATGGAGAGGACCCCAGAGCCTGTTCCAACATCAATCACCGTTTCACCACCACGGAGAACTTGTTCTAAAGCAAAGAGGCTCATTTTTGTGGTTGGGTGTGTCCCTGTCCCAAAAGCCATTCCAGGATCCAATTTAATGACTTTTTCTTCAGGTTTTGCATCATAATCTGTCCAAGAAGGCACAATCGTTAAATCATGGGTAATACGAGCTGGCTCATAATATTTTTTCCAGTTTTCAGCCCAATCTTCTTCTTCCAATTCGTGAGAAGCAATGGACACTGGACCTGTTTCTAAGCCCGTTGATTTAAGGGTAGCCACTTGTTTCTCAAGGCTTGCTGTCACTTCAGTAATAGCAAAACTTTCTGGAAAATAGCCAGTAATCGTAATCATATCATCCTGAGTGACATCTGGGAAAATTTCCCCAAAACGATCCGGCTGTCCCAAATAATCAGCACTATCACTGATAGCCACCCCTTGGCTCCCCGCCTCAATCAACATATTAGAAACCGCTTCTTCGGCATCACGGTGCACAGTAATCGTTAATTCTTGCCATGTCTTCATCTGTCAGTACTCCTTTATTAATATCGAGGATAGGCGAAGAATTCTTTTTCTTCTAAATCGGCTTTGCCTTTTTCAAAAGCTTCCGCATCCCAGTCCAAAGCGAAGTCAATCTTGCTGTCATCTTCTAAGAAATCCATGAGATCGCCCTGCCCTTCAGTCGCCACATCGTTGAGAAATTGTGCAAAGTACTGTATGAATTCACGAGACAAGCCCTTTTTGGGTTCATAAGGAATGGCTATCAAGTAGTCTTCCTTATCAAATTGTGACTTTTCAGGATTGTAGAAAAGCACATAATCTTCAAAGACGATATCTTCTTGAGAAACTTCACCCTGATCATCAATGGTCTCAACAGCAGCCTTATTTTGAGCTTCCAAAACAAAGGTCACTTCAACCGCATGGTTTTTCTTATCCCAATCCATAGCATAATCATAATGAAAATGTTTATCCATTTCTTCTTCTAACACTGATAAAAATCCAAATTTTGCCATCTTTTCTTCCTTTATTCTCTATTTACGTGTGTTGTCATTGCTACCAAGAGGTACCAAAGACCTACCATTTACATAAGACTTGTCACTTTATTATAACATATAAGTAGCTAGCTAAGCCTATCTATCTAGGTTATGATTTTTTAATTTTTCCGAACAATTAATAAAAATAATAGGTCCCTATTTGAAGTATCCTATAAACTGTGTTATATTAAAATTAATATTTATAAAAAAATAGACTTAAATGAGATAACGATGAGGTTTGCTATGCATTGGGAAGTTTTAACGATGACAAAATCAAAACGTTGGAGACCTGTTCCAACCGTTACTAAATTTGACACAGAGCAAGAAGCTATAGACTTTAAAAAATCTCTTAAACAATATTGTGAACTTTACCAAGTTAATGGTTAATTATCTTTACATCATAGAATTGAGCAGCATTATATGGAAAAAAATACCCTACCAAACTTAGAAGAAAAGTATCAACACTTTTCCCAGATACAAGCACAATTTGCAGAAACCCTCGAAAACTACCAGCAAAACTATCAAGACTTTGTCCAGTTAAGAGCCTTTTACGGAAGTGACGACTGGTATGAGAGTCGACAAACCCCAAACGATGCTGACGCATTCAGCATACTTAGTGAAGATACCTTATACAATCTCTTTGTAGAACACAGTGGCCTTTTAGAAAAAATGCTTGATCAATCTGCAAAGATGTATAAATCCCTTTGATATGATATTTGATAATTGGATTGTTTGGTGGACTTTACTGACACATGTCATCGTATATGTTGTCTATCATTTCATGTGGTTAATCTGTCTTATTAAGTTGTTTCTCATTATTTGTGGCGTCTTCTATATATACCGGTATTTTAAATCTTAAGAACACTTTGCTGTTCTTTTTCTTTTTGTCACAACAAGGCAGACTGAAAGAATTCTCATTTTTTGATACAATAAGGATACTTATCAAACGTCAAGAGGAGGCTGTCATGCCAGATAATCTAGCATTACGAATGAGACCGCGAACTATTTCCGAAGTGATTGGACAAGAACATCTTGTTGGGGAAGGCAAAATCATTCGCCGAATGGTGGATGCTAATATGTT
Source organism: Streptococcus uberis (assembly GCF_900475595.1). NCBI lineage: Bacteria > Bacillati > Bacillota > Bacilli > Lactobacillales > Streptococcaceae > Streptococcus > Streptococcus uberis. Next base: position 271,517 of record NZ_LS483397.1, on the reverse strand, counting down.
GTCATCAATGATTCTTTACGGACCGCCTGGAATTGGAAAAACCTCAATTGCTAGCGCCATTGCCGGAACAACACAATATGCCTTTCGTACCTTTAATGCTACAACCGACAGCAAAAAACGCCTCCAAGAAATCGCTGAAGAAGCCAAATTTTCAGGAGGCTTGGTACTCCTACTAGATGAAATACATCGCTTAGATAAAACCAAACAAGACTTCCTCTTACCCCTCTTAGAAAATGGCAATATTATCATGATAGGGGCCACCACAGAAAACCCCTTTTTCTCAGTTACACCAGCTATCCGAAGCCGAGTCCAAATTTTTGAATTAGAACCCTTATCTAACGAGGCTATCAAAAAAGCTATCGCGACAGCCATTAAGGACAAAGAACGTGGCTATAACTTCCCCATTGAATTGGATCAGGATGCTCTTGATTTCATAGCCACAGCGACTAATGGCGACCTGAGATCTGCCTATAATTCACTAGACCTGGCCGTTATGTCGACTCAAGCAAACGAGGCCGGTCTTAGACACATCACACTTGATACCGTGGAAAACAGTCTTCAACGCAGTTATATCACTATGGATAAAAATGGAGATGGTCATTATGATGTTTTATCCGCCTTACAAAAATCCATTCGCGGTTCGGATGTCAATGCCAGTCTCCATTATGCTGCAAGATTGGTAGAAGCTGGTGATTTGCCAAGCCTTGCCAGAAGATTAACGGTCATTGCTTACGAAGATATTGGCTTAGCCAACCCTGATGCACAAATTCACACCGTTACGGCACTGGATGCCGCCCAAAAGATTGGGTTTCCGGAAGCCAGGATATTAATTGCCAACGTTGTAGTCGACTTGGCGCTTTCACCAAAATCCAATTCTGCCTACCAAGCCATGGATGCTGCAATTAGTGACCTTAAAAAATCAGGCAACTTGCCAATTCCGAGACACCTTCGCGATGGCCACTATTCCGGAAGTAAAGAACTGGGCAACGCCCAAAATTACCTCTATCCTCATGCATACCCCGAAAAATGGGTCAAACAACAATATTTGCCTGACAAATTGGTGGGACGTCATTACTTTGAGGCCAATGAAACAGGAAAATATGAACGTGCGCTAGGAGCTAACAAAGCGCGTATTGACAAGCTTTCTCAGTGATGAAAAACCATGAAATTGGGTAACCGTTTCCAAAAAATCGTCAAGAAGACTTGAAAATTTTCCAAAAAGTGGTATGATAAAGACATAGAAAAACAGAATTGCTGTGGCATACGAGTTCGCATCTATGTGTTGACCGACTATTTTTTTGTATTATCGGGAAACAAGTTTTTTCTCTAGTATGCAAGCCGTTTCACGCGGAAGCAACTGCAAAGAGAAAACAGGTTACCCACCTGCTTAATTGCGCGGGTTCAATACAAAACGCGAACCACCGGTGCCAATACAGCTTTCTTTTTTGCCTTCTTAGCTCAGTTGGTAGAGCAGTAGACTCTTAATCTATGGGTCACAGGTTCGAGCCCTGTAGGGGGCATATAACTATATAAGAAAAAGCCTTTGTTTAAAGGCTTTTTTTCTTGTCTAATGAGGATTCGTCCCACTATTTGTCCCCGAAAAAAGTAAGTTATTTATTTAGTTCAAAAAAGGATAACTTTAGAATATTAAAAAGAGCTAAACTGTTTAGCCCTAATCATTCTCGTATGCCATAAGTAAATATAATTCTTAGATATCATCATATTTTGTACTGTTATTATCAAGAACCGTTTCAACTTTGCTTCTAAACTGTCCCTTAATAGCAGTATCTATTTGACCTGCTATAGCTGTAATACTTGCTTTAGCTGTACTAGCAGTGGTCTCAATCTTGTCATCATATGTAGAAACAATACTTCTTCGATTATGTTTTTTGCGTGGGGCATGAACACTTGTGACAAGCAATTTATCCAGTTTCTTCTTTAAAGCCTTGATATCTGTTTTCCCCGTGACATAATCACCAACGATTCCCATTGTCTCTCCTTTCTGACATCAATTGATCCATCTTTCTCTCGATAGCCTGTCGTTTCTTGTAATACTCTTGGTTCGTATCTTCTTCTAAAGTCCTTAATCTTCTGTTTTCTTTAGCATACTCTGTATCAAAATCATCTTGAAATGACTCGATAATCTGAGTCATGCCCATAAAGGCTTCTTCATCTACAAATTCATCTTGACGAAGTTGATGACTAGTTGCTTCGTAAGTCTCCTGAAGCATCCTTTCAAATTCTGAACGCCTATCTTCCAATTCATAAAATTTTTCGGAAATAGCTAAGCTATTTAGATGGTAATGATCTTCCAACTTTTCTAAATCTTCTTGACTTTTCATGAGCTCATCATCTAAAGAGTCTATGCTTCCCATGCTTTAAAATCCCCTGCTAATTCACTATCCTTAGACAACATGGTTTCAACACCAGATTGAATATCACTTTTCAAAGTCGTGTAAGTGGTTACCAATTCTTCTGCTTTAGCGACTTTCTTATCAAAATGGGTATCTGTTTTAGTTACTATGCTCTCATAGGTAACACCACCTTCTGCATAGGCTTCTGCCAACTCTGCTTCCGTAAGCTCTGTTATCCCAAAGGGCATATCTTTAGTAGTGTTCCAGAGTTCTTCAGCTTCTTCAACAGCTGTTTGTGCAGATGATTTGATTTCCTCTAAAGCTGTTTCAGCAGTAGAGACTAAACCACTAGCAATAACCGTTGCTTGTTCTGCATCCAAGAAGATTTTTTCATGTGAACTTATACCTTTACCAGATTTTTGGAACTTTTTCTTGTCTTGCTCGTAGACATATAAACCTGTGGCTGTTACATCAAGAGCTTCAGAATAGGTTGTCTCCATTTGGGATGTCGTATCTAATATTTTCAAAGAACCATCAGCATTATACTGATACCCTCCCCACAAATGTTGATCACCAATTGTTTTGGTTATATTAGGATCAAATGTTGACCATTTACTATCAACGTGATGTACTATACCTACTGCTTGAGTACTTCCATATGGTAAGTACCCAATTGGTATGATATCCTTCTCGTCAACGTAATTCTGAATACGGTATTTCATACTATCTACTTTTTCTTGTTGCTCTTTTGAAAGAGTTCCATAGATATTTGGCCCTTGGTAAATATAAGCCCCTTTAATACGTGAAGGATCTTTTACATTAGCCAAAGCATATTGAGCATCCATTGAACCTAATGAATGACCATAAACGACAATGTCTGCACCTTTATAGTCATCATTCGCTAAAACATTGTTTAGAGTATTTGCCGATGTAGCTAATTGAGGTGTAACCCCCTTTTTCCCATTTATGATTTTGTCTGCCATTGGAATATCATTTTCGAGCCAATCAACCTTTGATCCTGGTGTTCCTGGACCCTCAGATCCTCTATAAATGACTGATACTTCTTTTTTATCCTCACTCTGGATGACATAAGCTTTTTGACCGAAGTCATCAGTAATGACTTCACGGACAGTACCTACAGTCTCTGAACCAGCAACCATTTGATCCCCAACTCCATATGGTTCATATTCTTGTTTTGCTATCTTTATCCTATCACGATCACTTAATTGAGTCATTTTTCTTCTCCAATAACCTTACAAGATTTTTTGAATATCCCCCACCCTCTTCAACTAACTTACCATCACTTTCTCTATTTAGTAAACTATATATTTTTAAAGTTTTGTCATTATTAATAATTAAAGTCACATTTATCCCTCCCATAGGATTATGTTTGATTGAATCTTTATCAATTTTATACTTTTGTATAATAGCTCCATCTTTAAAAGCTTTAGGTTCTATATTAAAAATTGTCTTTTCGAAAACTAGTTTTGCTTCTTTACTTTCAACAATTTCTACCATCTGATCATATTCACGTTTTTCTTGCAATTTATGTCCTCCTACTAAAATACCTACTGCAATTAATAACCCTAAAAGAATATATATAATCTTTTTAAAATTCATTTTAACTCCTTTAATGTAATCAATAAAATACCCTCTACTAAACATACTAAAAATAGGAAGGCTTACGCCCTCCTAAGTTATACTTATGAATGGGAAAAAGCCAATTACCGATTAATCTGTGAAGCAATATCAGAGTCTGTTTGTTCAACAACATCTGCTACTTTAAGCAATTGTTGATTAATATCTTCTAACAATTGTGCAAATTGTGTGATTTTTGGTGACAGTTCATTGAACTGTGCTTCAAAACTATCAAATGCTGTACCATCCCAATTCTCATCAATAACTGCTTGCTCTTGCGTTAAAGCAGTTAACACATCTGTAATAGATTGTGAGCCAGTTGTATATTTCTGCGCTGATGTACGAAGTTCTTCTGGTGTTAATTTTATTTGTGACATAAAGCATCCTCTTTTCTATAATCTCATTATAATACTTTGTTTATTAAAACACTAATATTTTATAAAAAGATACCAATTTCTTGTTATTGTATAAATACACAACAAATACGAAAATTATACTTCCTTATTTATTCTATATTTTTACTTATTTGCCCACCGATTGCCCACCAAAATTTCAATTTATGACATCACTTAACATTAATTATCGGTTCAAAACAGCCTTAAACACCTAATAACATCACTTATCGCACTTTAACAAACCTCAGTTTTATCCTGTAGGGGGCATATAACTATATAAGAAAAAGCCTTTGTTTAAAGGCTTTTTTTCTTGTCTAATGAGGATTCGTCCCACTATTTGTCCCCGAAAAAAGTAAGTTATTTATTTATTCAAAAAAGGATAACTTTAGAATATTAAAAAGAGCTAAACTATTTAGCCCTAACCATTCTCGTATGCCATAAGTAAATATAATTCTTAGATATCATCATATTTTGTACTGTTATTATCAAGAACCGTTTCAACTTTGCTTCTAAACTGTCCCTTAATAGCAGTATCTATTTGACCTGCAATTGCTGTAATACTTGCTTTAGCTGTACTAGCAGTGGTCTCAATCTTGTCATCATATGTAGAAACAATACTTCTTCGATTATGTTTTTTGCGTGGGGCATGAACACTTGTGACAAGCAATTTATCCAGTTTCTTCTTTAAAGCTTTGATATCTGTTTTCCCCGTGACATAATCACCAACGATTCCCATTGTCTCTCCTTTCTGACATCAATTGATCCATCTTTCTCTCGATATCCTGTCGTTTCTTATAATACGCTTGGTTCGTATCTTCTTCTAAAGTCCTTAATCTTCTGTTTTCTTTAGCATACTCTGTATCAAAATCATCTTGAAATGACTCGATAATCTGAGTCAGGCCCATAAAGGCTTCTTCATCTACAAATTCATCTTGACGAAGTTGATGACTAGTTGCTTCGTAAGTCTCCTGAAGCATCCTTTCAAATTCTGAACGCCTATCTTCCAATTCATAGAATTTTTCGGAAATAGCTAAGCTATTTAGATGGTAATGATCTTCCAACTTTTCTAAATCTTCTTGACTTTTCATGAGCTCATCATCTAAAGAGTCTATGCTTCCCATGCTTTAAAATCTCCTGCTAATTCACTATCCTTAGACAACATGGTTTCAACACCAGATTGAATATCACTTTTCAAAGTCGTGTAAGTAGTTACCAATTCTTCTGCTTTAGCGACTTTTTTATCAAAATGGGTCTCTGTTTTAGTTACTATGCTCTCATAGGTGACACCACCTTCTGCATAGGCTTCTGCCAACTCTGCTTCCGTAAGCTCTGTAATACCAAAAGGCATGCTTTTAGTTGTATTCCAAAGTTCTTCAGCTTCTTCAACAGCTGCTTTCGCAGATGATTTGATTTCTTCTAAGGCAGTTTCAGCAGTAGAGACTAAACCACTTGCAATAACTGTAGCTTGTTCAGCATCCAAGAAGATTTTTTCATGTGAGCTTATACCCTTGCCAGATTTTTGGAATTTTTTCTTGTCTTGCTCGTAGACATATAAACCTGTGGCTGTTACATCAAGAGCTTCAGAATAGGTTGTCTCCATTTGGGATGTCGTATCTAATATTTTCAAGGAACCATCAGCATTATACTGATACCCTCCCCACAAATGTTGATCACCAATTGTTTTGGTTATATTAGGATCAAATGTTGACCATTTACTATCAACGTGATGTACTATACCTACTGCTTGAGTACTTCCATATGGTAAGTACCCAATTGGAATGATATCCTTCTCGTCAACGTAATTCTGAATACGGTATTTCATACTATCTACTTTTTCTTGTTGCTCTTTTGAAAGAGTTCCATAGATATTTGGCCCTTGGTAAATATAAGCCCCTTTAATACGTGAAGGATCTTTTACATTAGCCAAAGCATATTGAGCATCCATTGAACCTAATGAATGACCATAAACGACAATGTCTGCACCTTTATAGTCATCATTCGCTAAAACATTGTTTAGAGTATTTGCAGATGTAGCTAATTGAGGTGTAACCCCCTTTTTCCCATTTATGATTTTATCTGCCATTGGAATATCATTTTCGAGCCAATCCACAGCAGAGCCTTTCGTACCTGGTCCTTCTGATCCTCTGTAGATAACAGAAACTTCCTTTTTATCAACACTTTGAATAACATAAGCTTTTTGACCGAAGTCATCAGTAACGACTTCACGGACAGTACCAATATCTTTTCTTTCACCTTTACTAATAACTTTCACTTTATCATTCGGTGAGTAATTAGAATATCCTTCTCCAGTAATTAGTCTTCGGTCAAATTCTGTTAAATTATCTTTACTCATTTGTTTTATCCTTTATTAACATATCTAAATCACCTGACATCCCCGAAGCACCTATCGTTATCTTTTTATCAGGTAATTCTTTTACAAGTGTATAAGAGATATAATATCGTTTATTATTGTTAACATGTATTACAAAACTAATACCACCCATTGGATTTTTTTTTATTGATTTTTTATCAATACTATATTCTTTAACTCTACCTTTATTTGATAACGCATTTTTATCAAAGAATTTTAAATCATCTTCAATAAGATTTTTAACTTCTTTACTTTCAACTATTTCTACCATTTGATCATATTCACGTTTTTCTTGCAATTTATGTCCTCCTACTAAAATACCTACTGCAATTAATAACCCTAAAAGAATATATACAATCTTTTTTAAATTCATTTTAACTCCTTTATAATATCCTATAAACAAACTCTTAAATAATTTACTTATAGTATACAATAAAGTCAACTTATATATTTATTTTTACATGTAATGATGTCAAGCTCCTCATATTCTAATCTTGCAACTTTTTGTCGATTAAAATCATTATATTCCTTACTCATAATTTTTGATCTTTCAATTCTCTGTTAAGCTCTTCAGAAATAACTTGTCCACTAACATCAATGTCTTTTCCGTTAATTCCTTTTATTATTGTATATCTAATATAATGATCTTTTTGATTGTTTACAATAACTTTGAACATAATACCTCCCATTGGATTTTTTCGAATTGTATTTTTTTCAATATGATAACTTTTAATAATTGCATCTTGTTTTAAAGCACTTTTGTCAAAATACTTAAAATCATCTTCAATAAGCTGTTTAACTTCTTTACTTTCAACTATTTCTACCATTTGATCATATTCACGTTTTTCTTGCAATTTATGTCCTCCTACTAAAATACCTACTGCAATTAATAACCCTAAAAGAATATATACAATCTTTTTAAAATTCATTTTAACTCCTTATTTCTTTTAATGCTTCATTTTCTACTTTCCTTGAAGGTGGTCTGCGTTTTATATACGCATAGAAGCCTGAACGTGAAACTTGAAGCGTTTGACAAGCATGCTCAATAGTTAAGATATCTCTGTTCTCTTGTAGAAACTGAAACTTTATTTCCGGCTTGGCTTCAAGAAGAGCTGGAACTTTTTTAGGAGAGCTAACTACTCTAATAATAGTTTATTCCCTTTCTCGAGTTTTTTAATCTCGAATTAGGCATGACGAAGAGCACTTCCATGTCCTGGAAACGCATTTCCTCCATCTTTTTCGTATTCTTGGACCCAACGATAAAGACTATTTGGATGAATCCCTAAAGTCGAGCTAACTATTTTGACAGACTGTTCTTCCTCGATAATGAGTTTGATAGCAGATAATTTAAATGCTCTATCAAATATCTTTCTTGGCATAATGTTTTCCCTCGTTATCATTTAACTTCGTGTCCACTTTATTATACCAAGTCCACTTGCTTTTTGTAAGGTTACTGCTATTACTTGTTTCTGAGATAAATTCTATATGTTATCATATAAGAAATTGAAACAAAATCTAAATTGGAGGTAAATGCCTTGGCACCATTAGATGCATTTCATCTGGGGGAACTCTATAGAGAACTCCGTTTGGCTCGAGGTCTGAAGATGAAAGATGTTGTTAATGAAAAATTATCACAAGCACATCTGTCTAAATTTGAAAATGGTCAAACAATGTTATCTGCTGATAAATTATTCATTGCATTAGCAGCCATACATATGAGTTTTGCTGAATTCGAACATGTCTATTACCAATATGAAGAGAGACCTTTTTTCAAACAAGCAAAATTGATTTCTGAGTACCATTCACAAAAAGATATCAAAAAGCTTCATGAACTCTTAGATTTCTATGATGATAATCCAGAAACATACGACGTCTATAACAGACTTAACAAACTTGTCATACGATGTGCTATTAATCATTTAAATCCGAATCACAAAATTTCAGAAAATGATAAAGAATTTATGACAACTTACCTTTATAGCATTGACGAGTGGACGGAATACGAACTCTATATTTTTGGAAATACCTTGCATGTCTTGTCAGATAGTGACCTTATATATCTTGCTAAGGCATTTACTGAACGGAGTTCACTTTACTTATCCATCCCATATCACAATGATCGAACAAAAATAGTCTTTTTAAATATTATTTTTAGTTTAATGGAACGAAAGCAATTCTACTATTCTGGTTATTTTATACAACAATTAGAATCTATTTTGACTTATCAAGATATGTTTGGAAAGACTGTACTTAACTTTTTAAAGCTTATTCTAGATTATCATCAAAAAAAGACTGTTAAAGTGAACGATTTAGAACGTTTCATTTCTAGTTTGAATCATATGGGACATAATGAAGTTGCAAGCTTTCTTCAAGAGAGTATGAATCATTTCATTTAATAATAAAAAAAGACTCACTAAAAACGAACTACACCCAAAAAATTAGAAACAAAATCTAACTTTTTGGGTGCCGTTTAAAATGAGCTGTTCTTTTTTATTAAAAATAAACTTACTATAATCAGTATTATGGCATAGACAATAAAACAGCTATAAGCAAATGGTAAACTAATTGTTGACAAAATTGGAAAAATCAAGCTGGTCAACGGGGGCACTATGGCCAAAAAAGCATTGACAGATGTAATAATGCCACCAATTCTCTCAACTGAGTATCGATTAATAATATCTGCAGAAAATCTAGGAGCAACAATTCCTATAAAAAAAGAGAGGAAAGCATTAGATAGAAAAATAATCCAAATACTATTAGCAATAAAACCTACTCCAACTAAGAAAATCATCATATCCGACCAAATAGTTATCTGAAAAATAGAATATTTCCTAAACAACGATGCCGTTAAACTATTTCCTAAAACCATGAACAAGGTAATCATTCCTGACAAGAGTGATATCTTAATTGGATGACTTAGAAAACCCAAGTCACTATTATCTTTTAAATATAAAGCAAAGAGTGGTGTAAGACCCCCAAAGAAGCCATTGAGCATTGATAATTGAATAAGATTAATGAGTAATGTATCATCAGATAGAATAGATTTAATATTTTCTTTTACAATCGTAAACATTGCGTCATGCTCTAATGTCTTGACATTTCTGGTCTGTGCTTTTAGAGGAAACTGAATAGTCCAATAAAACAAAGCAACGAACAAGAATAGAATAGCATTGGAAAATGCAAGTATACTTTTAGAAAATATACCTAATAAAAATGCTCCAATAAAGGTCGATAACACAGTAACTAGCTGTGTTCCAAGACTAATAAAACCTTGCGCTTTCTCCATGTCTTCTTGATTAACCAGAACCTTTGTAAAAGGGGAAAATAAGGCAGTTGAATAATTTCCACTTATATCCGAGAAGAGATTCAACAGTGAAACAAAGATTACTAAAGTTAATGTTGACGGATATTTAAATATCAAACCAATAACCAAATACATAACAACTCGAAAAAGTGAACTTCCAATTAACTGCCCAATTTTTTGTTTTTGTTTATCGGCAATTACACCCAAAAACAAACTTAGCAAAATAGGAAATGTTTCTGAAAAGGAAACAATTATAATGGCTAAGTTAGCCTTTGGTAAAGATGATGCCACCGTCAGCATTACTACGTAAAAAATTCTATCTCCCAGCTTTGACAACAAATTAATGGTGGCAAATTGAACAAAGAGTTTATTTTTTTGAAAAAAAGTCGTCATGTTATTCCCTAGCTTTAATGATATTTAATGAAAAAAACAAAATGTGATAAAAGAAATATTCTCATATCACATTTTGCTTTAACTAAATAGGCATTTTGTAAATGGAGAAAATTAGTTTTATCACCATTCACTCAATACACAGCAAAACTATGCAATGATAATGAGACCTTTTACTGTGGTCATATCATCACCCCCTTTCAAATTTTTATTTATGACACTCAACAATCATGTAAGGAGAGTTTATACTATAGTTTTCATAATCATAATTTCCATAAACTTTCCCGATATCTAAACCAGCTTCATTAAGTAGATATTTTATTTCATTTAGAGTGTATAAACGTAAATCTATAGAATATTTATTGTCATTGCCTTCGATAATTCTGACTTGATTAATCTTTAAGATTCCTTTTTCTGAATTAAATTGTCTATCTTCAAGTAAATAGCCACTAATTTTATTTCCAAACCATATCCGAGGAGTTAAATTTTGCATCAAATAATCTCTATTTGTTAGATGCAAAATAAAAGTTCCTTTTTCAGAAATTATATTCCTGTTTATGTTTTTAAATATTTCAATAGTTTTACTATCTGAAAGATACCCTATTGAACTTTCCATACTGTAAACTAAATCATATTTAACATCAGGATTAAAATTTTGAACATCTGACAAATATACTTTTCCAAGTCTAACATTTTTTCTAGCAACTTTTACTGCTTCTAAGTTGAAATCAACTCCGTCAACTGGAAAATTATCCTCATTTAATTTTTTGATATGTCGACCAGTACCACAACATAAATCTAAAACTTTAAAATTATTACTTTTATCAATCAGATATTGGTTTTTTAAAAAATTAATTTGAAATTCTAATTCAATATCCAATAGTTCAGAATATACTTTCGAATAAGTAAAATCAAAAAAATCATTTACTGTATTTTTGTAATCTTGTTCATAGTTTTTTTCTTTTATTTGTTCTAATTTCAAATTTTATACCTCTTCTTTTTTAACTATGTTATCAAAAAAACAAGAAAATCCGGATAATATTCATAAATGAATATTATCCGGATTTTAAATTCAGATTTGGTTAGTATGGTAAGAAGTTATTCTAAAAATATGAAACTCTCGATGCCTATAATATCAGTTAGAGACATGGTCACCGCATTTCATAGACTAAAAATTTGGTAGTAAAATAAAACAAAATTGAGCATTAAAGGGATTATTGTATTTTACATGATGTCTTATCTCTTTATGCTGAAAGTCTTTTCCTTTAATCATTTTATCTTGCGTTCACAAGTAGCTTTTTCGTGTTCTTATTTTCATTTGTTTATGGTCCACCAGGTGTAGGGTATCAACTGGATAGTGATGGCATCGGCCTTTGTGGGGTAGTGCTCTTTGACTAGGTGTCTCATTTCATTGGGATGTAGGCTTGTTTGGCCAATCCAAGCTTTTTGGGAACTTTGAAAGGTCCAATTGGTCATTGCTTTGATTTCCGGGAAATCATCTATTTGTATTGTGGGATCAGTCACTTTGATCAGTGTTCTATAGGGTTTCTCTGATTTTTTTAGATTTTTAAGGCGAAACAGTTGGTAACAAAAGCCAATGATTAATAATAAGACTGCTATTTCACCAACTACTATTGTTGTTTTTTCGCTTGCGATTAAAAAACTTGTTAACATATTGTCACCTGCTTCTTTTTAGACAGATGCTAGAGGGCCAGCATTTTGTAATGGGGTTATGGCCACTTGATTGGCTTGTAAATGGTATTCTACCATTAAGAGTTCCTTTAAGGTCTTATCATTTCTTTTAGAAAGAACGGTATAGACATTATTGCCCTTGCTATGTGAAATGATTTGAAGGAGTGCCATGACTCGTGAATTCTCGGTTAACTCAATCTCTTTGTCTGTATTCACAAAATGGATGGTATAGTTGTAACCACGTGTTTTTGTCGCTTTAGCCATTCCTTTAAATAAAGACGAAAAGATAAACCAGACAACTAATAGAAAAACGATAAATGCAAGAATTTGTCCCAAGTTTTCCATAGGAATCACACTTTCTAATCATTAATAATCTTATAAATTGAACTCATTATAATCCTGTTTGAAAGTACTGTCAACAGTTTCATACGCTTATAATGAAAATCTTATAACCCTACTAGATATAGTCTTTTTTCTTTATCTTACAACGACATATAGACCTTTTAGGGGAAAGGGCTAGAGAATTAGCCTTATGGATGTCTGATAAACATCATGACTTGGTCTATGGTGGGGGAAAAGTTGGCTTAATGGGTGTTGTCGCTGACTCTATCATTGAGAATGGAGGTACGGCTATTGGCGTTATGCCGACTTTTTTAAAGGACAGGGAGATTGCTCATGATTATCTGACAGAACTTATTGTGGTGGATGACATGCCTAAACGAAAAGCTAAAATGATGGCTTTGGGGCAAGCTTTTATTGCTTTGCCTGGAGGACCCGGAACCTTGGAAGAAATTTCAGAGGTCATTTCCTGGTCTCGTATTGGTCAAAATGACAAGCCATGTATCCTTTTTAATATCAATGGTTATTTTAATGCTTTAAGGGATCAGTTTGATCATATGGTGCTTGAAGGATTCCTAAGTCAATCAGACAGAGATAGCATCCTTTTTTCGGATGATCTCACAGAAATAGAAACTTTTATAAAAAGCTATAAAGGACCAAGCATTAGAAATTATCGATAATTCAAGGCAGCTAAGGATCTTCTCCTTAGCTTTTTTCATTTTAATTGCATTATTCTATTATTATTACGTTATTTTTTGAGTTTAATTTTTTGTCTTTTTGACATTATTAAGTTATAATTAAAAAATAACAAAAAAAGAAAGTGAGACCTTCTAGTGTTCAAATATTATCAACCAGACTATATCAATCGCGTTAAAGCAGAATTGGGCTATGATTCAGATAGTCTCAATATCCATGTCCGCAATAATGCTGCTTCTTTTGGTAGAATCATGCTACTCGGTCATTTGGCCGCACTAACTTCTAAATTTTACAATCTATCTCTTGAAAAAGATGGTCTCTTATTCATTCAGCGTAGCACTTACAGTAACAAACTCTTGAAAGATAAATCCTTCTTTATTTCACATGATGCGATTCAAGAAGTCATTCTAAAAAAAGGGCCTATTTCTTATAAAATGACTATTATCGATACTGAAAATAAGAAAACTCATTTTTTAATCAATAAGGTATTGCTTGGAGCACCTTGGCAAAAAGAAAGCCTTGCTAAACTGATTGAAATCTATGGTTAAGAATGATTTACCTAAAATAAGAGAAGAAAATAGGCTTCTAACAATCATACTATTGACCTATTTAGTCTCAGTTACCAGTATTTATCTTGTTGGCTATCCTAAACTAAGTAGCTTTTTACTATTTGTTAATGTCATCGTTATCATTTATTACTTAGTAACATCTCAAGGGAAACATACTGTTAAATTGATAATTTCTCTTATTCTCGCACTTTTGCTCTTCTTTTTACATGTTTTCTTCTTAATTGCACAACTGATGTCAATCCATTAAAAGCTTATGAATAACTGTATTGTTTGCTAACCTCATTCAGTGACTTCTTAATTGTCATGCTGGGGGTTAATGAGCAGTACATTTTTTATTTTGCTTGAACAACATTAATTGATAGAAAATAGGCTTGACCTTTATTTTTAATTTTGTTATCATTTATTTACTTAACTGGTTAAGTAAATAAATGAATCTTAAGGAGATTACATGAAATCTTATTTGAAACGTCGTTACGGTCTAATCACAACTTCTGTTCTTGCCACAACTGTATTAGCTACTGGTTGGCAAAGCACTTCTGTTTTGGCTGAAAATCCCACAACATCCCCAACAACCACTGTCACTAGTAATGGTTTTAACTTTAATGCAACTCTTCTAGATCACAATGGCAAAACAGTTTCCGGGAAAACGGTTAGTCTCTATGATATTACTGATGGTAACAGAACTTTGGTGCAGAGTGCCGTCTCTGACCAAAATGGTATCGCATCATTTTCTCAGTTGCCACTCAACCGAAATCTATCCGTTTTTGTAGATAATGTCGCTCAAGGCTACACAACACGTACTAGTGAAAGTGGACAAGTACGCTCCTCTGCCTTTTATATTGATGGACAGGGAACAAACACACCAAAATACAGTGATAAGACAATCACTATTAGTGTCCTAAATGAGGAAGCTGAGCCACTTGCCAATCAAAAAGTAACCTTAACTAATCCCCTAAAAGAGGTTGTTGGCGAAGCAATGACTGATGCAGATGGTCATGTTGTTTTCAAGGATAAACTTTTAGATGGTGTCTTTTACAACTATGCTGTCAACGGAAAAGCAATTGATTCTGCTCAGCCAGATTCAAAAAGAAGTGTCTTTTTAGAGTCCAATCAACTAGCTAAAGAAGGATTTACTTTCACAGCAACTATTTTAGGAAAAAACGGCAAAACTGTCGCTGGTAAAACCGTAAGTCTTTATGACATTACTGATGGTAACAGAACTTTGGTGCAGAGTGCCGTCTCTGATCAAAATGGTATCGCATCATTTTCTCAGTTACCACTCAACCGAAATCTATCCGTGTTTATTGATGATGTGGCTCAAGGCTACACCACTCGTACCAGTGAAAATGGACAAGTGCGTTCATCTGCCTTCTATGTCGATGGACAGGGAACAAACACACCAAAATACAGTGACAAAACCATTACGATTAGCGTTCTTAATGAGGAAGGTGAACCTCTAGCTAACCAAAAAGTTACCTTGAGCAACCCCCTAAAAGAAGTTATTGGTGAAGCAAATACAGATGCAAATGGGAAAGTCATCTTCACAGACAAGCTATTAGATGGTGTCTTTTACACCTATGCTGTAAATGGTCAAACAATTGATGCTACTCAACCAGATACAAGCCGTAATGTCTTTTTAAGAGCTGATCAAATCCTGAAGGAAAGCCCTAAAAATACAGCAAGCGAGGCTGCTACTAATTTGGAAAAAACCTCTGAAAGCAAAGAAGGAAACATGCCTCAGCAAAACCAATCAGAAGCAAAAGAAAAAGCTCCTGAAAAACAAGTCGATGCTAATGGTGCCAACAAAAAAGCGCCAGGTCATGGAGAAGTCAAAAAAGGCCTACCAATGGCTGGAGAAAGAGGAAGTCGCTTGTTCACCTTTATTGGACTTTCACTTATTTTAGGAATAGCCGGTTACTTATTGAAACATAAAAAAGTCAAATCCTAATCCTTAAGGACTGAAATCCTAAAATGCTAAAAAAGGTTTAAAAGAATCATCTTTTAAACCTTTTTTTATATTCAATAAACAATAACATAATACTTAGAAGTAGCACCTATTTTATGCTATCATATAGGGTAGTTAAAAGGAGATAAGGAGATTAGGTATGGTGAAAAAACAGGTGGCTATTATTGGGATGGGAGTCAGTGGGTTAGCAGTCTTGTTAGCTCTATCGCAATTGCCAGATAAGTTTTTAGAGAAGATAGACATTACTTGTTTTGACGAGCCAAAACATTTTGGAAGAGGAATTCCCTTCCAAGAGGATAGTTCAACAGCTTGGATTAATTCGCCCATCGATGCCATATCCTATGACTATCATGACATGAATGACTTTCAAAACTGGATGGAACAAAAAGGTCTAGACACTGATCAAAGCTATGTTCCCCGTTCCCTCTATGGACGCTACATGACCGAAAGAGCTCATGACTTGCTTCAAAAACTTAAGGCAAGTGTCATTCACGAAAAGGTCACACAACTAAACTACGAACCCGACAGCCAAAAATGGAATATTGGCACAAGTCAAAGGACCATCCCCACACGATTTGATGAAGTCCACTTAACTTGTGGTGAACTCCCTGTCCTCGACCCCTACCATCTCCAAGGCAACCCTAATTATATTGCTGACCCCTATCCCCTCAAAAACTTACCCAAACAGCCTGGCAAAAAGGACCGGATTGCCATCATCGGAACTGGTCTCGCTGCTATTGATACCCTAAAGTGGCTTTTGAAGAATAGCCAAGCAGACTTGCTTGCTTTTTCGCCTTCCATGACATTTCCAACTGTAAGGATTCTTAAAACGGAAACCATTGATTGGCAATCTTTGACTGATACAAACAAGCAAAAACTCTTCGAAGAAAACAGCTTTAATTTCAAAAGTCTCGAAAACCTCTTTTTATCCGAATTACAAGCTCTAGGTTTCCAAAATTGGGAAGAGACCTGTCGTCAATTCTTGGCAGAAGGTATTCCAGGTATTAGCTTATCACTAGCTTTCCCAGCACAGCTCTTTCTTTTGCAACAATTGGCTTCTCACCTGGTTGATTGGTTGACAGATTTTTGGCCTAAAATGACCCTGTCTAATCGCCAATATTATAAGGAAAACTATGGGAAAGCTATTATTAATCTACGTAATCCTATGCCTGAAGAGGCTGGTCGACTCTTGATTGAAGCCACTGCTCAAGGACGCTTACAAATCATTGAAGCTGTCACTGACATTGAGGCGGGTAACTACGGTTTTGTCCTTAAGCGAGAAGTTGGAAAGGAGCTTAGTGTCGCAACAGTCATCAATGCAACGGGTTACCATTTGAAAGAGTCCAATGTCCATCAAGCAACGACCTTGATTCAACAAGTGATTAGAGATGGTTTGGTTCAAATCGATCCCGAAGGTGGGCTTAGCATTTTGCCCCAGACCGGCCAAGTGATTTCCCCAAAATATGGGATTTTAGCGACTCTCTATGCCCATGGATCCCTGGTCAATGGTGTGATTTACCAAAACAACTCTACCATTAAGATTCAACAAATGGCTGAAAGAGCTATCGGAAACGTAATTAAAAAACCAACTATTTAGCTAGTCATCACATCAAAAAAGCCCCTTTGGGGCTTTTTTGGTCATATTGAGGTCATATTTCTCCTTTATAATGGTGTCACTAACGATTAAGGAGGATAGAAAATGAAGGTTTCTTGGAGTGAAATCCGTTATCAGCCCAAAAAGTTTTTACTTATTGAATTGCTGATTGTATTGATGATGTTTATGGTGATTTTTTTGTCAGGGTTAACGAATGGTTTGGGAAGAGCTGTTTCTGCTCAGATTGATCATTATGGTTCGGTTACCTATTTGCTTTCCGAGGATGCTGAAGGGATTATTCCCTTTTCCAGTATTGAAAATAATGACAAGTCACTTTTCAAAGAGGATCAACTTGGCGAACTTGTGATTCAACGCTCTGCTATTATCCCAAAAGAGAAAAAAGAAACTCTCGATTTAACCTATTTTGCGACAAATCATCAGAGCTTTTTACAAGCTAAAAAGGAGGATGGCACTGCCTTTTATCCAGGGAAAAATGAGGTAATTTTGGATGATTCCTTTCAGGCTAAGGGAATTGCCTTAGGAGATCAAGTCACTGATAAAGCTTCTCAAGTTACTTTGACGGTGAGGGGTTTTGCTAAGGAAGCTTTTTATGGCCATAGTGCCCTTGCTTTTATAAGTGCTGATACCTATACTGCCATGCGTCAGAAGAAAGACCCCCATTATAGCTGGCAGGCTCAAGCCTTGGTTACCAAACAAAACCTTTCGCAAATAAAACTTCCAAATCATCTCAAGGCTTATCAGAAACAAGCTATCATTCAAAAAATTCCGGGTTATATGGCTGAACATTTGACATTAACCCTGATTACTTGGGTGCTTTTAATAGCTTCTTCTGCTATTTTAGGGGTTTTCTTCTATATTTTAACCTTGCAAAAACTCAAACAATTTGGGGTCCTAAAAGCTATTGGCATGTCCATGACACAAATCAGTGTGATCCAATTAAGCCAAATTGGCTTCCTCGCCCTTTTTGGGGTTATTTCTGGACTGTCACTTGCCATCTTGCTAGCTCAAGTTCTTCCAAGCAGCATGCCTTTTTACATGACCCTTGAGAGTAGTCTTCTTGTTTCTATCAGCTTTGTCATGATAGCCACTGCTTGTGGTGCCCTATCTCTACTTAAGATTCGAAAAGTAGACCCTCTCGATGTTATCGGTGTAAATGGAGAATAATATGCCAATACTAACCTTAAATCACATCTCAAAATCCTTCCAAGATGGAAATCAAAGGCGACAAATTCTGAAAGACGTCTCCTTAAAAGTGAACCCCAAAGAGTTTGTAGCCATCTTGGGACCTTCAGGTTCAGGAAAATCTACCCTACTATCAATCGCTGGACTCTTATTATCTGCAGATAATGGAAACATTATCATTGGAGAACAAGACTTGACCCAACTCAAACAAGCCCAATGGACCCAAAAACGAAAAGAGTTGCTCGGTTTTATCTTTCAAGACCATCAATTGCTGTCTTATATGACTATCGGAGAACAATTAGACTTAGTCGCCAAGATGAAAGGGTCCCAAGACAAGGCAGAAAATCAAGAGAGCATTAAGACCTTGCTTGCTGAATTAGGTATTGAAGACTCTTATCAACAATACCCTAAACAGATGTCCGGTGGCCAAAAACAACGCGCTGCCATAGCACGCGCCTTCATCGGAAATCCGCAGTTGATACTCGCAGATGAACCGACTGCCAGCTTGGATCCCAAACGAGGACAAGAAATTGCCCGACTGATCCAAAAAGAAGTCAAAGAAAAAGAAAAAGCAGCCTTAATGGTGACCCATGACCGTTCCATTTTGGAATATGTTGATACGATTTATAGCCTAAGCGACGGTCAATTAATCAAACATTCTTAAGCCCTATGTTATAATGATGTGAAAGGAGAGGCCTATGTTTACCATACTGGTTGCTGAAGATGACTTTGCTATTAATAAAATGATTACTACCAAATTGGAACAAGAGCATTATACTGTCCACTCTGTTACGAATGGTCAAGAAGCCCTTTCAGTCATGGAAAACCATCAGATTGATCTCATCATTACAGACATTATGATGCCCATTGTGGATGGCTACTCCTTGCTCAAAACGCTGAGAGAAACACTTTACAAAACACCTGTTCTCATGATTACAGCAAAATCTCAATTAGAATCCTTAGAAACTGCTTTTAAGTTGGGGGTTGATGATTATTTGGTCAAACCTATTCGACTCCCTGAACTTTCTTTACGCGTGCAAGCCTTATTAAGAAGGTCTCAGTTAGAAAGTGATCGTCAATTAAGCTTCAAAGGATCCCGTCTTGATTTTGATGCCCAGACATTAACCTATTTAGACTCAAATGAACGGCTACAATTACCTCAAAAAGAATTTTTACTCCTCTATAAATTAATGAGTCATCCCGAGAAAATTTTTACGCGCCTAGACTTATTGGATGATATTTGGGGAATGGAAGAAGATCGAGACGAACGCTTGGTCGACGCTTGTGTTAAACGGCTCCGCCAAAAAATCCAAAATAATCCTGACTTTGACGTCCTAACGGTTCGGGGGTTAGGCTATAAAGGGAGTCTCCGAAATGACTGACAAAAAAGATTATCAAATTTCCTTAAGACGCTACTTTGTAATACTCTATCTGATTATTTTTTTGATAACCAGTTTATTCGGCATGGCGACCATTGTTTTTCTGAAAGAATGCCTCCATGTGACAGGCAGTTTTACCTTGTGGCTCTTGATTTATAGCATCGTCATTCTCATACTTGGTGCCTTAGTCATGTGGTTCGGTTCTACCCATTTAACAAAGCCCCTATCGGACCTCAACCAATCGGTAAAAGCTATCTCTCAGGGAGATTTAAGCCGTAAGATTGTGCGCAAATCATATCCCAAGGATCGCGCCACTTATCATAATGAAATCGATGAACTGTCGCAAAATATCAATCAAATGGCTGAAGACATCAAAAATGCTGACCGCCACCGTTCTCAGTTCATAGCAAATCTCTCCCACGAATTGAAGACGCCTATTTCGTCATTGGTTGGTATCAGTGACTTATTGCTGACAGATTCTTTGGAAAAGGATACCCGAACGGAATTAACGACTATCTTACAATCGGAAAGTCTACGCCTAAGCCGCTTATGTGATGACATTTTAAACCTAACAAAGCTAGAAAATCACCTTTCCCCACAGTTAGAATCAGTAGCCCTAGACGAGCAAATCAGACAAGCTCTGATTATGTTGACTGAAAAATGGAAAAACAAAACCATCCACTTGGAGTTCGACAGTGAAGCAGTGATGTGTCAAACTGATCCAGATTTGACCATGCAAGTCTGGGTTAATGTCATTGACAATGCCATTAAATACTCTTCTGACCAGGTCTTTCTAAACGTTGATGTGAAGCAAGCAACTGATAAAGTTCTTGTCACTATTTCTGATAAAGGAATAGGAATTGCCAAAGAAAATCAAAGACATATCTTTGAACAATTTTATCAAGCAGATCAGTCCCACGCACAAGAAGGCAATGGCTTGGGGCTCGCCATTGTCAAAAAAATCATTGATAGCTTAAATGGTAGCATTCATTTTGAAAGCACCCCAGGCCAAGGAAGTCGCTTTTACATCACTTTACCCACAAATCAATAAAGCCATCAAAAAAGAACAAAGGAATTATCCTTCGTTCTTTTTCTTGCTTCTTACCTTTTGAGTAAGGGTTTAAAGCTTTTCTCGTAAGATTTTGTATAGCGTTGGAAGTGAGTTGGGTTAGGGAGGTATCTTTTTTCAATGCTTTGACTGATAAAACCTTGACCAAGCACTTCTTTGGATAACAGAAATGCGGCACGACAACCTACCTCTTTTTCTTCTGATTGAACCACCACTTTTCCAGTGACATCAGCAAGGAGCTCAATAAACAATTGCGTTTGAAAGAGTCCACCGCTGACATAAAGGGTATCTACTGGGAAGTGCTCCTCAATAGTCTCCAAAATCATTCTGATATTATAAAAAAGTCCTTCCATACAAGCACACGCAAAGTGGGCTTTCTGATGGGTAAAGGTAAGGTTATGGAAAGAACCTCTGATTTCCGAATCCCAAATTGGTGCCCTCTCACCTCCTAAGTAAGGGAGAAAACAAAGTCCTTCTGCACCTATTTCTACGCTTTTTATGTCTTGGAAAATCCTTTCCATTGGCTGGCTTTCGTAAAAAGTTTTGTGAAGCCACTCTAAGATGTTTCCTCCTGAATTACTTGGTCCCCCAATAACCCAAAGGCCTTTTTTGACGGCATAGGTAAAGAGGCTTCCATTTTCTTCAACCTGTAAATCCTTAGACATAAAACGGACGGCTGATGAGGTGCCTACTGTGATAACAGCTGCATGTTCCGGCATTTTACCAATTCCCAAATTTGCCATAGGGCCATCACCTGCCCCAAAGATAAAGCGAGTCTTATCTGTTATTCCATTAAGGCCATGTAGTACCTGTGGAATGCCTTCAATATAATCTATGGAATCCTTAATTTCTGGTAATAATTGGTTTGACAGACCAAGATAGTCTAAAATGCCTTGATCCCAATCAGATAATTCAAGATTAACCAGACCAGTTCCCGTCGCACTTGAAATATCAGTTAGATTAACACCAAAAAATTGATAAAACACGTAATCCTTTATCCCCATTAAATGAGCGGTTTTAGCTATTAACTGTGGTTCTTCAACTTTGAAATACTTCATTTTAGCTAGCCAACTCATTGGGTGTATTGGCGTCCCAGAAGTGCCCATAAATTTCTGCCCCACTTCTGAGTCCTTAATAGCCTCCGCATAGGATTGCGCCCTAGTATCAGCCCAAGTTATAGATGGCGTCAACAGAGACCAATTGTCATCTAAAAGAATCAATGAATGCATTTGACAACTGAAAGCCACCGCATCAAGACAATCTTCAGGAGTCAAACGAGCAGTGACTTCCTGAATAAGTTCTACAATTCCCTGATAAATTGCATTGGGATCTTGTTCTGCCTGCCCATCTGTTCCACGTAACAATTGATTAGATCTGCTATGACTAGAAATGGCTTGTCCATCACTTTTATAAAGAATACCTTTAGTAGCTGTCGTTCCAATATCTATGCCTAAAATATAATTCATCATTTTGTTCTTTCTAGGTTAATTTTCGGTTTGCAATGACCTTTTGATACCAATAGTAAGAATCTTTTTTATATCGTGCAAAGCTTCCGTTTCCAGCATCATCCTTATCAACATAAATGACACCGTATCGTTTTTTCATTTCACCAGTTGAAGCTGAAACCAAGTCTAAAATGCCCCAAGAGATATATCCAATTAAAGGAATATTGTCATCAAGTGCATTTGCAACTTCTTTTAAATGCTCATTCATATATGAAATGCGATAAGGATCATGAATGGCATTATCTTCCTCTAAAACATCTTGTGCTCCAAAACCATTTTCAACAATAAATAATGGTTTTTTATATTTTTCATAGAGGTTGTTAATGGTAATTCGGAGACCTTTAGGATCAATAGCCCATCCCCAATCACTCTGTTTGAGGTAAGGATTTTTGACTGATTTAACCACATTCCCACTATTCATTTCAACCTTACTGGTATCACCTATCGATGTTCTTGAAGAATAATAACTGAAAGCCACAAAATCAACAGTCGATTTCAATATCTCGGCTTCTTCAGGAGTCACTTCCAAACTGATATTTTTTTCTTTCAGAATATTTTTAAAGTAGAATGGGTATCGACCATTTACCTGAACATCAACAAAGAAAGTGTTTAATCTGTCATCCATCATGGCTTGCCATACATCATCTGGGGCACAAGAGTAAGGGTAGAAACTGCCTCCGGCAATCATACAACCGATTTGACCATTAGAACAAAGTGTCTTGAAGGATTTCACCGCTAATGAACTGGCTAAAAGCATGTGGTGGGCAGCTTGAAAGAGAACTTGATCTCTGTTTTCATTTTCTTGAATAGCCAAACCTGCTCCAGAAAATGGACTGTGGATGACGATATTGATTTCATTAAAGGTAATCCAATAATCCACATAGTCACCAAATTCTTTAAAGCATGTTTCTGCAAATCTGACATAAAAGTCAATAACTTTCTTATTTCTCCATGAACCATAGCCTCGAACCAACCCCATTGGAATGTCAAAATGAGCAAGAGTCACTAATAATTTCATATGGTGATTACGACAGGATTCAAATAGCTGTTTATAAAAGGCTATGCCTTCTGGATTAGGTTGACTCTCATCCCCATTTGGATAAAGCCTACTCCAAGAAATCGATGTTCGGAAAATATCCAAACCAAGTTCTTCAAGTAGATCAAAGTCTTGATCATATTTATGGTAGAAGTCAATACCGGTGTGACTAGGATAGTAATGCTGATCATCGAGGATTGGATTTGGTTGATAACCTAATTTAACTGTCATGCGGTCATTACCATGAGGAATATAGTCAATGTTACTTTCTCCTCGGCCACCTTCTTTCCATGCTCCTTCTGCTTGATTGGCAGCTATGGCACCACCGAAGAGAAAATCTTTAGGAAATGTATCATTTTCTTTCATAGGTCCACCTACTATTTGCGTGTGACATCATGACCACCAAAGCCATTTCTTAAAGCTGCAAGAACTTTCCCTGTCACGGTATCATCTTGTAAGGAACGATTACGCATCATTAATGAAAGGGCAATAACTGGAGCTGGTACTTCTAAATCTAAACTCTCTTCAACTGTCCATTTACCTTCACCAGATGCTTGAACGCGTCCTTGAATCTTATCCAAATGAGGGTCTTTCGCAAATTCTTGCTCAGCTAACTCCATTAACCAACTTCTAATAACAGATCCATGGTTCCAAAGTTTAGCCACTTTTTCAAAATCGTAATCATATGGACTTGCATCTAAAATTTCAAAACCTTCGGCGATGGCTTGCATCATACCATACTCAATCCCATTATGAATCATTTTCAAATAGTGACCACTACCAACTTTACCTGTAAAGAGGTAGCCATCTTCTTGAGCAAGTGCTGCAATAATCGGTTCAACAAGTGGCCAAGCTTCTTCATCTCCACCAATCATAAAGTTGGCACCATTTCGAGCACCTGACATGCCACCTGATGTGCCGACGTCAAAATAGTTAATGCCAGCTGCTTTAGCAACTTCAGCCTGTTTTAAATTGTCCTTGTAATTTGAATTACCGCCATCAATAATGATGTCTTTATGGGACAGATGGTTGATTAAATAATCAATCATGGTATTTGTGATATCACCTGAAGGCAACATCACCCAAACAATTCGTGGACTTGGCAATTTACTGATAAGCTCGTCAACACTTGTTGCTGGCGTAATTTTTTCAGAGTATTGCGCAGCTGTAGCGACAGCTTCTTGGTTGATATCATAGACAACCATTTCTTGTCCATGATCAACGCCATTAAAGGATAAATTTAATCCCATTTTTCCTAATCCGATAATTCCAAACATCATTCACCTTTTTCTATTTCAAAAACAAATTGCGCTCAACAGGATGTGCGCAATTTGATTACTATATAACATGTCATTTTTTGTAATGACTGGATAACAGTCTATCAAAATGGTTTCATCCGATCATTTGATATCAAATGAGTGATTTTCAATTAAGGATTTGAACCAAAATGCTGATTTTTTCATGCGTCTTTCTCTGTTATGTTCTAAATCAATAGATACCAAACCATAGCGGTTCTTAAAGGCATTCATTGGAGAAACACAATCAGTGAATGCCCACAACATATAACCTTCACATTTTGATCCTTCTTCAATTCCCTTTAAGAGATAATAAAGATGCTTTGCAATAAAATCAATGCGGTAGTCATCGTTAATGATCCCCGAGTCATCTATATATCGAGATTCATTTTCCTGTCCCATCCCGTTTTCAGCAATAAACCACGGAATTTCAGGATAATATTCCATCATATATAAGGAAAGATCATACATGATTTTAGGATACATTTCCCAACCTCTGGACTGATTCATTTGTCGACCTGGGAGTTGAAAGTCTTCGACATATTTCTCCGGATGAAATGGTTCACCTTTTCGCCATTCAAAGCGTTGCGACTTGACCCTTTTGGGATAATATTGATTTAAACCTACAAAATCAAGGGTATTTTCTGAAATCAGTGCTAGTTCTTCTTGACTTGGGTTAAAATAAATATCATTTTCTTTGCAAAGCTGCAAGAATTCATCTGAGTAGGATCCTTTAATCATTGGATCCAAGAAGACCCTGTTGTAAAACAAGTCATAGAGGCGAGCAGCTTCTAAATCTTCCGTTGAGGATGATCTGGGATAAACCATTTCTGGATTGATAATACATCCAACACGGCCAGCAAAACCTTTCTCATGGAAAAGCTTAACAACTTTTGCAGTTGCTAATGTTTTATGATAATTCCATAACATCCATTTTTTCGAGTTACGTTCATGTGGCCAACGAATGGCATCCAAATAACACCTTGTTTGCGTCACAATTGGCTCGTTAAAGGTCACCCACTGATGGACTCTGTCACCATATCGCTCAAATAATATGTCTGCATAGTTTACAAATAATTCAACAACTGTTTTACTTGACCAACCATCATATTTTTCCATGAGGGCATATGGCAACTCATAATGTTCCATACAAATAATAGGTTGAACATTATAAGCTAATAATCCATCAATGACCTTATCAATATGCATTGCATAATCTTCATCCACAACGAGTTCTTCATAGTCTAGAAAGAATCGAGACCAATTAATGGACGTACGGTAGTGTGTAATCCCAATTTCAGACATTAATGCAATATCATCTTGATATTTCTCCATAAAATTTGTCGCAATGTTGGGACCCTGACCAGCATGCCAAACAAAGGGTTCTTCCTGATACCATTTGTCTAGAAATGAATCCTGGCCAGGCTTTTTACCGACCCAGCCTTCTGTTTGCCAAGCTGATGCGGCAGCCCCAAGAATAAAATTTTCTGGAATCCTTATTTTCATTTTTAATCCTATTGTTGTGCTAATTGTTCTCTATTTGCAATTTTTACAAATGGTAGATAAATAAGAATTGAAACGAGAATACATACTGCTTGAGTTGCTACAGCTCCCCAGTTTCCTGCGGTTGCAAGGTAACCATTGATTAATGGTGGTGTTGGCCAAGGAACCATAACAACAGCTTTAGCTGCAAATCCCATTGCTGTTGCGAAATAACCAATGGTACCAGTAACTAATGGTGTGATGATAAATGGAATTGCTAGGATTGGATTAAGCATGATAGGCATACCAAAGATAACTGGCTCATTAATATTGAAAATACTTGGACCAATTGAAAGTTTGGTAATTTCTTTCATGTCATCACGTTTACCAACTAAGAAGATTGATACTAATAAACCAATTGTGACACCTGATCCCCCCATACTCATGTACATATCCCAGAAAGGCATAGTAATGATGTTTGGAAGTTCTTTACCTGCTTGGAAGGCTTCTGTGTTGACAGCAATTGCAGCTAATAACAATGGTTCGCGGATTGGTTTTACCATTTGATTTCCATGAATACCAATAACCCAGAAAACTTGAGCGACAAAGACAAGTAATAAAATTCCAGGTAGACCTTGAACGACACCTTCTAGAGGTTTTTGAACGATATTATAGATGATGTCATAAGCGTATAAACCAGTGATTGATTTGACAATAAATCCACCAGTAGCAATGGTTGCAACAGTTATGACAGTTGGGAATAATGCTGAAAAACTTTTGGCAACACTCGGCGGTACTGTATCAGGCATTTTGATTTGGAGTTTATCTTGACGAGCTAACCAGCAGTATAATTCAATGGAAAGAACAGCAACAATCATTCCCAAGAAAAGACCTTTTGTATCAGTATATTGTTTTGCCAAGGCATTTGAAACCATGACAGATTTTTGTGTTTCTGTGATAAATTCAAAAACGGTTGGGTTAACAGATAAGTAACTCATTACAGCTACGATACCTGCAAAAACAGTATTTTGGTTGTTTAGTTTTGAAAGCTCAATACCCATTAAGAAAACAACATAGATGGTTAAAAAGCTCAAAGTTACATAACTGATTGCTGATGAGATTGGTTGCAAGTCTGCCAAGAATCGCAAAGCTTCAAATCTTGCTAAACCTGTTTCAGCATTAAATACCATTGCAGAGAACAATGTCCCGAAAGCCCCGGTAATGATTACTGGAATCAAAGCAGCAAAGGCATTTTTAATAACAATGATATATCTTAAAGAATTGACCCAGTTGGCAAAGCCGCCAAGAACAGTGGTCATTTTGTCTAAAAATTTATTTCCCATTTTCGTCTCCTGAAAAAATTATAAGTGTTTGTAAATGTCAATAACTTCCCTTGCTAAATCAAGAAAGGTAATAGCAGTCATTAAGTGGTCTTGACTATGAACCAGTAATAAGGAGAATGGCGTTACCTCGCCATTAGCCTCTTTTGTCAGTAATTGTGTCTGAGCCTTATGAGCTTCCGCAATTTCCTGATCGGCTTCCTTCATTTTCAAAGCACATTCTTCTGCCTTACCTTCTTTAATTAAGCTAATAGCTTCCATGGCGGAGGATTTTGCATTCCCAGCATGGATGATTAAATTCATTGAGGTTTCTAAATCTTTTTGTTCCATCTAGTCACCTTTTATTTAGACATCAACTCTTGAGCCTGTTTCACAACATTAGCACCGTTCATACTTCCATAATTTACAGGTGAAATTAAATCAATTGGAATATTGTATTCCGCAAGTGCTTTTTTAAATTGACCTTCCATAAAGCGTACCTGTGGACCGAGGAGAATAACGTTAACTTTATTTTCCACAGCATAATCTAAAGCTTCGGAAGATGCGACAGCATTAACCTCATAATCGAGACCCGATGCATTGATATAATCTTTCATCTTGGTCACTAGTAAACTCGTGCTCATTCCAGCTGAACATACTAATAAAATTTTTTCTTGACTCATAATAATAGTCCTTTCAAATGTTTTTACATGTTAATCATAAGTTATCTGTATTGAAACTACCATTATTTTTTTTACCGTTGCATAACGGTAAAAAGAGCACAAAAAAACAACACCTTTACATTCATCTTCTGAAAACCTTATTCAGTCAATAAAGAAAGGGTGTTGGTTTCGGTTCTATTTTAATTGTTGTAATAGATTTTCAAAGGTAGGGGTCTCAATTAACGCTTTGACAGCCTCCTCGTTGAACATAATATTACTAGTAGTCTTGTAAAATTCTTCTAAAGAATCAGCTTTCTCTTTTCCAATGGACATTAAAAAAATGACTTGAATCTCTTTTGTTTCCCAAAAAATCGGCTCTTCTAAAATGGCAACACAAACGAATGATTTTTCCGTTAGAACTTTATAAGGATGGGGTAGGGCGATATCGCCAAAGGCGGTTTGACCTAAGCTTTCCCTTTGAAGAACTGCCTCATAAAATCTATCAGGTGTTATTCCATAACGGGAAATATGTTGACACATTTGTTTTAAGGCATCCTCTTTTGTACTTGCTTTTAAATGTGGAAGAAAGAGATTAGTGGAATAATAATCTAAAAGGTAGTTCTTCTCCCCTTCTTCAAAGAACTGTTTATAAGTCAAAATATCATTTGTATCAATAAAGAGATTAATTTCATAAATCGGTATAGGGTATTTTTTACTTAAGGGAACTGTTGTAAAAATATAATCAATGTGATTACCTTTGAAATCAAAGAAATCTAAATCTGAAACGGATGATTCATAAACCTTATTAATATAATCTCCAAAAGCTTGAAGATACTTATATTTAAATAGTTGGGAACTACTTGTTCCTGAAATACATACCAATAGGATGTTTTTCTTCGCAATGTCTCGATTTCTTTTTTCAGTTGCTAATGCAAAAATAAGAGCAATATAAGCCATTTCCCCCTGAGAAATATCTTTTTGATAAAACTCATTTAGAACTGTCACTGCTGTGCTGGCAATGGTATAAGGAAAAGGGTATTCCTTTTGTATTTGTTCTGATAATGGATTTTCTAACATGATATTGTAGCGCAGTCGAATATCCATTGGCACTAAATGCTGACTTAGGGCCATACGCAGTTCTAAATTATTTCTAAAATCAAGATTTAAAAGCTTATAAACCCTGTCTAACATCTCAAATGTAAGCTGATCAATTTGTGAACTGATAATAAAATTAGGACCAAATTTACTTAGGGAATTCGATGCTAATTTTGATGTAAACTGCAAAGCCAAATAATCTCTTTCATATTGATTAAAATAAACTTTTGTTTCTTTAAAAATGAAATTGATATAATCACTAATAATTTTCTGACTAGCTTGGCTAATTTCCTGACGGTCAGTTTTAATCTGTTCAATGGGAAAATGATGTTTAATTCGAGAAATTGAGATCATAATATAGTTGATTAAGGCTTCCATGGCAACTTCAGACATGTAAACCTGATATTTTTGGTTACCAACTATGATGTAATCCATTAATTTTCTAATCAAATCCCTATCATCAAGTGGATATAAGTTATTGGTTTGAATACAGGTTCTTTTATTAGCTTCACTTCCAATAATTTTGATACCGTAATGTGGCTTACGGTCAATGGATAAATCATAAAGTTTTAGCAAGGTCTCAATTTTTTTTAAATGGTTGGTGAGTACACTTCTGGAGATATATAACTGAGCTGAGATATCATCAATGGTTTGATAATCCTCCATATCCAATAGAAATCTAAAGAGTTCATCTTGGACATCACCATCCGATCGATTCTTACTTGACCGATTTACAGACTCCAAAAA
The DNA here is from genome assembly GCF_900475595.1 of Streptococcus uberis. Lineage (NCBI taxonomy): Bacteria > Bacillati > Bacillota > Bacilli > Lactobacillales > Streptococcaceae > Streptococcus > Streptococcus uberis. Next base: position 241,417 of record NZ_LS483397.1, on the reverse strand, counting down.
CTGTTTTTGATCAGTCACTACAAGACTATAGCCCAAGCCTCTCTTGGATGTAATAGTGGCTCCAAATGTTACTAATTGATGATTGAGTTCTTTGATACGCGTTCTAGCCGTTTTTTCACTGATTCCCAATTTCTCAGAAAGCTTAACAGAAGAGCAATAAGAATCTTCCGATAATAATTCTAATATTTCAAAATATTTTTCTTCCATAGCACTCTTTCTTATCATTTGTATAACATGCTTGATCAATTTAGGGGTTAAATTATTAAACTTTCTATAATTATAACCATGTTTTTCCATTTAAGCAATAAAGCGTTTGCAAATTTAAAGAGAAAAATCTTTGACTCTCTTGGAAATTCTTTCACATTTCCAAAATCTTCAACTTTCAAGAAAAAACCAATTGCCACAACTTTGCCTCAATTTCTGCAAGAAAAAAAGGGGAGATTTTGTTATATTTAGGTAGACAGTATTTTACAAATGAGAGTCTTGTCTCATTTGTTGCTATAGGAGAATATATGACGCAACTTATTTATTTAGCCGATGATGAAAAGAATATTCGAGACTTATTAATTCCCTTTTTAGAACATGATGGTTTTAAGGTTAAAGCCTTTGAGAATGGGGATTTACTTTATCAAGAATACCTCATAAACCAACCCGATTTGATTATTTTAGACATTATGATGCCTGGAAGTGACGGCTTAACCATTATGAAAAAAATCCGGCAAAGGGGAGATCAACTTCCAATTATTATGCTAACCGCACGGGATTCCGATGCTGATTTTATTACAGCTTTTCAAGCAGGTAGTGATGACTACTTTACCAAACCCTTTTCTCCTATCAAATTAGTCTTGCATGTTAAAGCCCTCCTCAAAAGAACAGTTTCCACTCCCCTTGAGCAAAGCACACTGTTCCAATATAAAGGCCTTTCATTAAATCTTGACAGACGGCTCTGCCTTTTAGATGATAAAGAACTAGCTCTCACAAAAACGGAGTTTGATTTGTTATCGGTATTGATTCAAAAGCCCGAAACAGCCTTTCCACGGGACGAATTATTAAATCGCATTTGGGGCTTTGAAGATATTGAAAGTCGAGCTGTTGACGATACCATCAAACGACTCCGAAAAAAACTGAAGGCTCACCACAGTCCTGTCATCATTGAAACCGTTTGGGGATATGGTTTTAAATTGAGTGTAGAAGAGTTATGAAACGTAAACATTTAATTAATCAACTTTTTATTATCAATAGTCTGACCCTTTTTCTAGGCTTCTGCTTAATTTTTTTCTCTGTTAATCAAGTGGCTCGCCGTTATGTTCAACAAATGACAGCAAATGCTATACAGGGTAACTTTACCATTATTGATAGTATTTATGAGCACAAACCCATTCCCGACAACCAAGTTGCTAAAAAGGATAGTATCTATGTTTGGGCCAACTATGCTATCTATGATAAAGATTATCAGTTAAAATACACTAATTCAGATCAGAAAAAAATTAGCAATGCAATTGTATCCTACCTTAATAGGCATCATCTCTGGTCTCAAGCTAGTCCCCGAAACGGGTTATTTGTCCCCTGGAAGGGCAAGACCTACTATGTGATGGTTAAAGATTATCATGGAAAACTAGAAGACGATTTCATTTTTAAAGCCAAAAATGGGAATTCACAACCCTTTCATGTCATTAATTTTTCGGATATAACCAATACTCAGAAATTAATCGATCAAATCAATCTATTCCTTTTTCTAATACTCATTATTATCTTTTTTTGCATGTTCCTTATCATGCAAAGAACCTTTAAAGGAATTCAAAAATCCATTCATAGTGTTCAGGATTATATTTCTCATTTATGGCGAGAGAATAATCAAAAATCAACAAAAAAAGAGAGGATTATTTTTTCTGATTTTGACCCCTTATTGCAAGAAAGCAAGGAAATGGCTGAGCGCATCCGACAAGCCGAAAAAAGCCAATTAACCTTCTTCCAAAACGCATCACATGAATTACGAACTCCCCTTATGTCTATTCAAGGTTATACAGAAGGATTACAAGCAGGCATCCTTGATGAGTCATCAGCCTATCAGATCATCTTGGAAGAAAGCCAAAAAATGAAAACCTTGGTCGATGACATCATGCTCCTATCTCGCTTAGATAGTAAAAAGCAAGCCCACAAGCAAGCTGTTTCCCTTTATGATGTCCTACAAGAATCAGTCTCTTATATTAAACCCGTCATCATGCAAAAAGATTTACAACTAATTCAAGATTATGATGACTTCCAATTGATGATTACTGGAAATAGCGATTTATTAGAAAAAGCTATCTCAAATATCCTAAGCAATGCCCTACGTTATGCTGAAAACTATATCATCATTAGGGCTTGTGACCATCACATCATCATAGCAAATGATGGACCGCCAATTGCTGAAAAAGATCTTCCTTACATTTTTGATCGCTTCTATAAAGGCGAAAAAGGGCAAACCGGAATAGGACTATCACTGGTTAAAGAGATTGTTCAACAACATCAGGGTAAAGTAAAAGTTACCAGTCACCCCGAGGAAACGCAGTTCATCATTTCTTTTTAATGCCACAAAATTGCCACACGATTTCCGCAAAATTGCGAGGAATTAAATGTCCACTTGTCTTATACTAAAGCTATCCTAATAAAAGAAAGGTGGTCACCTTTATGGCAAACTACAAAAAAATAACATCTTTATCACTTTTGACCCTTTTATCACTTGCTACCTTTTCAGCAACTCAATATTCTAAAGTCTATGCACAAGATCCTGAGTCATCCTCATCAGTCAATATTAAAACCATTGATGGTCAGTTAGCTATTGCTGACAAAGAGGCAGAGCCATTATACAAAGAAATGGATAGTATTCAAATGAATATAGAAAAAATTAAGGCAAGCCGCTTTAAACCTGCTGAAATAGCTATTACAACAGAAATTCAACAACTGGAAAATCTTAATGAAACTCTATTAGAAAAGTTTTATCAGAAAATTGGCAATCGTATCTGGAATACTAAAGAAGAAGCACTCAATTTAATTAGTGAGACAACTCTCTCACCTTCTGAAAAAGAGCTATTAAAGGACTACTTTAATAAAGATGAGGTATTGCAAAAAAAATTAAAAGAAAATGACTTACTCCTTGATCAAGAGACAGCTCAATACAACGCAAAACTGGCTATCCTAACTCAGCAAGCTGATAAAATTTATGAAAAACACGGGATTACCAAAGATATCTTGGCAGCTTACTATATGCAAACAGGAATGGAAGCAGATTAATCCAAAACTTAACTTCTTTTTCTCATGACAAAAGCAAAAAAGCCTTTTAAGAAGGCTTTTTTGTATACCTACATACGCATTCCTAGTCAATTTTTAAGCATTCGGTCTTTTGAGGTATTGGCATATTTTATTTTTTGTTCAAAGTGAAAAATAATAGTTTGAAGATTCTTTTTCCCTTTATAAATCCCATAGCCAAAAATAGACATCCCAAAAATTCCAAGAAATAGCAAGAAATACCCAATTGCTTGTAAGAAAATACTTGTCTGATAGAAAAAATAGAGCCAAACAATCCCTATACTGGAGATTAAAAGAAATAGGGATAACCACCTACCTAAATTTTCAATCATATGTTTTTGATATGAAATCTCAGTCTCATACCCTTCAACAATTTCTTTACTAAGCATATTAACACCTCTAACGAATGATTTTAATAGGATAGACCTGGATTGAAGAAACCAACCAATACACCGACAAAAGCAATTACAACTAATAAAAGCATAACTTTTATAGGGGACATGTTCTTCTTAGCCATTAACCACCAACAAAATACGATAAAAATAGCAGTCAGTAAACCTGGATAAACAGCATCTAATTGATTTTGCAAAACAAGATAAGGGTGTTTGGCACTTCCTAATTGGAAGGAGGTTTTAACAGAAACCCAGGTTGCCGCAACTGCCCCAATAACCATACCTCCAACAATTCCAATTGCCTTTCGAATAGCTATTCCTTGAGGGCCAACAAGAAATTCAACAGCCTTATCTCCCAACTCATAACCTTTAAAGTAGGCAAATTTCATTCCAAAGTAAGCTAATAAGTTCCATACAATGATATAGAAAATAGCCCCAACTGGTGAACCATCCGTAGAAAGTCCTAGTGCAATACCCAATAAAACTGGAATCAAAGTTCCAACAATGAGTGAATCACCAATACCGGCAATTGGTCCCATAAGTCCTGCTCGCATACCATTAATGGCTTCATCATCAACTGATTCTCCATTTGCACGCGCTTCTTCCAAACCAGCTGTAACCCCAACAACAATGGTTCCTAATTGAGGTTCCGTATTAAAGAAAGCTGTGTAAGTTTGCATCGCCTTTTTTTGTGATTCCTTATCATTATAAAGCTCTTCGATAATAGGAAGCATTGAGGTTAAATAACCAAAAGTTTGCATGTGTTCTTGTGAAAAACATGTTAAATGTCCATAATACCAGTGATGGAAAGACTTTGTTAACGTTTTTTTAGAAATTTTCTTGATTTCAACCATTTTAAATATCCTCCTCTTCCTCAAAATCATCTAAATCTGTAGCATCTGTCACCGCACGTGAAGCAACTTTTAATTTTGCCATGTCAATTTCGTAAAATAGCAAAGCAAAAATGAGCGAAATGACAGCACTGGCTACAAGATTGAGGCCAAGAGAAGCAGCTAGAGTAAAACCTACAAAAAATGGAATAAAATCAGTAACCTTTTCTACTAATTGTTTCAACAAAATAGCAATCCCAACACATGGAAGCAATGCACCTACGGTAAAGAGTGTTTTCATCGCAATACCATCCATTGGTAATGCAGATTGAAGAGCTGTAACTGCTGAAGCACCTAATTTACACATGATTAGTGTTGGTAAAAAAGAGAAAACAAAGTGTGAAATCCATGGAAGTCCCCAGTCTACCATATACAATTTTTTAAAATTGCCTTCCTCAACAGCTTTCCAACCAATGTGTTGCCAAGCCAAATTAAGAGTTGCTGTCCCATAAAATAATACCGTACCAACTGTACCAACTAAGGTTCCCATTGATTTAGCCAAGTCAGCCGCAGAAGCAGATCCTACCGAGATGCCTTGTGCGGTAATGGCAACCATTGCTAAGGGAATCCCAATATAAGAAACGGCACGAACATCTGCAGATACTGTACCACCTGGAGTTACAAGGGCAATATAAACCAATTGCATAGCGACACCACAGACAATTCCTAATTTTAAATCTCCGAGAATTAGGCCACAAACGAGTCCACCAACAAGTGGACGACCCAAAGTATAATTACCGATACTTGAGCCACCCATACCTGGCATAGATGCTAAACTAGCAAATATACCCAACAAAACAGCTTGAAACCATGATATTGTCATCATTTATCTCCTTATTTTTTAATAACCAAATTTATTTTTGAAATCAGACCAGTAACCGATCGAAACATCTGGTAACAATTGGAATTTAACGCGATAACCTAATGCTTCAATCTCTTCTATCGCTGCTGCTTCATCTTTAGTAATAGACTGGTTGTTTCCCAATTTAATGGCACCCGGACGGTCATTTGCAGGACCGATAATAATCTCTTTAATATTTCCTGGAACAAATCCTTGATCTACCAATAGTTTTTTCATGTCAATGGGATTTTTGGTAATCACAAAATAACGTGTATCTGAATCTAAAACTTTTTGTGATTTTTTAGAAAAATCATCAACAGACCAAACAAATGTTTTTTTATCTGAGGCACCTTTGTAGGCCTGAGTAAGTACTTTATTTGTTGCTGCTGCATCATTTACGGCAATTAAACCATCACAGGGGTATTCCTTTGCCCAGCGTGTAACTGTCTGACCGTGAATCATACGGTCGTCAATACGAACAAATGTTACTGTCATTTTTTACCTCTTCCTTTTTTCCTTAAATGTCTTCTTCCAATTCATCAGAATCAAACCCTTGTAATTGAAATTCTTGTAAACCATTTCGAGCTTCAAATAGAACAGTTTCAACAAAAGCTGCTCCCTCTAACTCATCTTTCATTAAGAGTGAAGTTACCGCCATAGGTAAATTCATACCCCCAAGAACTGTAACTTGTCCTAAAAGATTTCGATCGCTCAAAACCTCTAGGGCTGTCGTCAAAGGACTTCCGCCAACAATATCAGCAAGTAAAATAATGTCATCATTTACTGTCAAATCCTTGATTTGATTTCGGAAATCTTCAGCGAAAGTCTCAACTGAGGCACCGACTTTTAAGCCAAATGCCATCACCTGATTGCTTTTTTCTTCAACAAACATGGCTAATGTGTTTTTTAAACCAATTGCAAAATCACCATGACTGACAAGTATTAAGTATTTCATGGATCCATCTCCTTTATTTAGTGACTTCAGTATAGTCTTTTATTGATTTCTAGCCCATTGTCATTTGTCATCAAAAGAAAGTGATAAATGTCATCACTTAAGTGACAATTGTCATCAAAAAAAACTAGTAGATTTTCTACTAGCTCTTATTGTCTTAAACTCTCAATTAATTTTTTCTCAATGGAAGCCAAATCGAGATCAATAGTATCATGTTTCAGAGACTGAGAAATAAGATAATCAGCTTCCTCATTTAACTTATTGTATAGTTTGAATTTGGGTTTTTCTGCACCGTCTTTTAAAATCCGATCTAAGGTTTCAACCCTCAATGAATTACTACCAAAATTATCTTCTTGCAGGATTTTTTTGGTTGTAGATGATTTCATAACATCTTTTAATACAGAAACCCCTTGTGATTGTTTCACAAGTTCTTGTTGTGATCTTTTATCATAGGTAAGTGATTTGAGCAGTTCCCAAGAAAGTTTCACATTCTTATTTCTTTTTGAAATGGCAAATAAGGAGGTATCAACCTGAGAAGTTTGATGCAATCCTTTTTCTTTAGGCATTGGTACACATGTCCATTCAAAGCTAGAATACTTAGCAACATGATAAGGGTAGGGTTTGTAAGTTCGATACTCAGCCATAGTCATTGGTCTAAAGACAACTTTTCCTTTATCAAAATCTTGAGTACTAACCTGATAAGAACCTGATAAACTATTCAAATTTGTAATCAAATGCATGGCTTGTTTTGTGCGACTGGTATTTAGTCTCACGTGACTTCCATCGTTGGTGAAAATAGCATTCCCAAATGCAGACATTCCATACGACCAGTCATAATCTACAATCCCAAACTGATCAATTTGATTATCCCCATCGGTATCTTTTGTCGTTGATTTAACGATAGTATAAAAATCTTCCATTGTCCAATTTTGATTTGGAATATCAAATCCAGACTGGTTTAAAAGGTCTTTATTAATACACATCATCATCGGATTACTTTCGAAAGGAAGAGCATACTGTGAATTTCTAAAACTTCCTGAACGATAGGATACAGAATAAAATTGATTAGGTTTAATATCTTTTTTTATTAGTTTATCTAAACGATAGAGGACCCCATTTGTTGCAAACAAGTTAAAATCCTTCTCTGGAACCATGAACACGTCAGGTTGTTTCCCTGTCACAATTTTATCAGCTAACCAATCCGAGTAATCACTTTTACGTATACCGCTATCATAAACAACTTTAACACCTGGATGCTTCTTTTCAAAATTTTTTATAATATCATCTAAGACATGATTATCTTGCCCCTGAGGAACATCCCAACTTGATCCTTCATGTATTCCTAAAGTGATAACCGTTTCCGCTTTTTGGTGTGTCAGGAAATAAAAACAAAAACACATTATCAGACCAAATAGAAAAAGTTTTTGGCCCTTTTTTGATTCAAACTTAATCATCATCATCCTCAATTTCTCTGACTGTTACACCTGTTTGTACGGACCAAATCGCTAACTGAGTTCTATCACGCAACTGTAGTTTAGCCAACACATTCGATAAATAATTTCTGACGGTCCCTTCTGAAAGAAAGAGTTTTTGAGCAATTTCCCTATTGGATAGGCCAAATCCCACTTGTTGGATAATCTTCCATTCTGCTTTTGAAAGTGACTCAACTTCATCTTCAAAAACTTTAATGGTGTTATTCAGCGTTGGGAGTTCTGAAAACGCCTTAAATACCTTAATCGCGATATCCGGATTAATCATAGCCCCACCGTTAAAGACTGTTTGAATCGCTTGATGTAGCTCCTCCATTGAAACTCCCTTAAGCAAATATCCTGAAGCCCCATATTTAAGGGCAGAAAAAATAAATTCATCATCATCAAAGGTGGTTAAGATAATAATTTTAATAGTGGGATAGCGTTTTTTTACCTCTTTTGTACAAACCACGCCATCCATTTTGGGCATCCGAATATCCATTAAGATGACATCAGGTAATTCTTTTTCCAATGCTTCAAGCACTTGAAAACCATCTGAAACAGACGCGGTCACAACAATATCTTTATGTGTCGAAAGAACGATTTTCAACGATTCCCTAATTAATTCCTGATCATCAGCTATCATTACTTTTATCATAATTACTCCTAGTCTTTGGTATGGTAATGAAAGTTTCAAACCCATCTTCACCATTAAAAGTCACCTGTGCCCCGATTATAGCTAGGCGTTCTCTCATTTGCATTAACCCATAACCAAGCGAAAATTCTTTTGCACCAATTCCATTATCTTTGATTGTAATGGTATAGTCATTATTTTCTGACATGGTGATGTCAATTTTAGAAGCATGTCCATGTCGTAATGAATTGGTAATAGATTCTTGAATAACCCTAAATATAATATCTTCAACTGCCACACTCAAATCTGCTGTTTGCCAGTCATAATGAAAGTCAATTTGAATTTGAGAAATTTCTTGATAATCATTGATAATTTTATTCAATGCATCTTGCAAGGTTCTGCTTTCTAAGGCATCTGGTCTCAGTTTTTTTAAGGATCGTCTAACATCTACAATTCCTTCTCGAACAACATTTGAGACACTAACCAGTTGGTTTTTTGCTTTTTTAGGATCAATGTCAATCAAGACTTTAACCGCATCGATTCCAGCAGATATCCCAGTTAAAGCATGTCCTAAAGTGTCATGAATCTCACGAGAAATACGTTTACGTTCTCTATCTTCTGTAATTTTTTCTGTCAATGCAACGTAGTTATTCAATTCAACATTTACCTGAGAAACCATTCTCACTTCTTCTTCTAAATTATGTTTCTCTGTAATAGCATTCATGATATAAAAAATTAAGGATATGATAAAAACGATTAAGTTTAAGGAGGTCAAAAAGTTTTTGACAAAAATGAGCACTATCCGTAAATAAATAGGAAAAAAATTAATATAGGTGTTAATATCTGGTAGAGGAAGGAACGTTGATAGGACATTTGCATCAGTTAACAGAAGTAAGCCAAAACTGAGAATTAAGAAAAATAACCAATAACGTTTTTCAATAAGATTATACATATCTTTGAAGTGAAAAAAGACATCTGCAAAGACTAGTAATAAAAAACCATTATAAGAAAAATGCAAACTAACTAATAAACCTAAAGCAACAATTAACTCTGCCAACAGCAACTGATCAATTGAATCTCTGTTTTTATAAGACTTAGAATAATCTCTAAAAACAATTATTGTCATGAGAGTAAAAAAGAGAACTACCGTCACTGTAAAAATTAGTTCTGGCTTATAAGGAACCGCATTTAATTGCTCGAGTAAAGCATGGCTTTCGTTTTGAGTTGAAATAAATTGAGTGGCAAAAAGAAAAACAGAAGCATAAAAAATAACGGCCAGAAAATTGATAAGTAACAAACTATACTTACTGAACTGAACCAGTTTGATTCCCCTCATGATTATTGCCACCCTTTCGTATCAAAATCCTGTATGTTTTTTTTAGTGATAATTTTGACAGGAACAGTCACTTTTGATGGAACACTCTCACCATTAGCGACTTTAATGGCAATCCTTGCCGTTTGATTCCCCATCTTTAGCGGGGACTGTGACACCGTTGCTGTCACATCAGATGTGGTAGCCAACAGATTTTTCATATCCGGCGAACCGTCTACTCCATAAACTAAGATAGGATGATCAACTTTTTGTTTATCAAGGGCTGCAACTGCACCAATGGCAGCTTGATCATTTAAAGCCATTATCACATCAAAATCTTTTTGAGACTGTATGATTTTTTCAACCGCAGGCATAGCGATTTCTGTTTGACCTAAACTCTCCAGTTTCGTCATGACTTTAAATTGTCTTTGAGCTGATATGGTGTCAAGAAAACCCTTTATTCTTTGTTCACCAGAAACAGCATCCTTATGCTCCAATAATAATATCCTAGCAGCTGTCTTCTTGGACATTAAATCTTTGGCCAGAAGTTCTCCTGCATGGTAATTGTCTGACACAATAGTAGATGTTACCTTCACATCTTTTGACAATTGACTATCAATAACAATTACCTTGATTCCTTTTTGTTCAGCTTCTTCAACAGCTTTTTTGATATTTCTATCCTTACTTTTCACAGGATTAATCACAATAACATCAACACCTGTTTTGATAAAATAATGTAATTGTTCAACCTGTTTAGCACTATTAAGGGAAGAGTCTCTAGTATAGACAATACCTCCTTTTTCAGTAATCTCTTTTTCAATTTCTGCATTAATAACCTGATAAAAAGGGTTATTCATGGTCATATAAGTTGTTCCAACAGACAATCTTTGCTTGGTTAAGTTTTCGATACGTTGATCAATCAGATAAACAATTAGCAATAAACTTGTCATTAACAATATGAGAAAAAGTGAAAATTTTTGTAGCCAATGTCTCATCTAGTCACCTTACCTTATCATTACGATGTTAAGAGTATAGCATTTTTAAAATACCTTATCTAGTAGAACTCCAATTTAGATTAATTACTTTTAAGACCCATTCTATAAAGTTAGGATCGTTCTTTCAAGCACTTCTGCTATACCATCGTGATTATTATCAGTCGTGACATTCCCGATTAAACTTTTAAGATCCGTAGGAGCATTCCCCATGACATAACCTTTACCAACTGTCTGTAACATATCCAAATCATTAAAGTTATCACCAAATGCAATCGTATCTCCCAATTCTACTCCATAACTAGTAGCTAATTCTGTAACAGCCTTGCCTTTTGTTATCCCACTTGCCATTATTTCTAAATAATATGGATAGGACTGAGCAATTGATAAATCTGAATAGTTTTCTTTAAAAAGGCGCTCTGCCTTTACAATACTACCTGGCTCCCCCATTAATAAAAGCTTATGAATTGTCAAGGAGTGACTAATAGTTTCTAAGGCCATCTGTATTGATGTAACAGAAACAATCTCTTCCTCGCGTTTTACCCACTTATTGTCTCTATCTTGAGAAATCCACTCTGCACCGCTATAAATATTCCAGACAATATCATTAAATTGCTCCTCAACAGTAGAACAAATTGATAAAGCTACATCAAAAGGCATTGGTGAGGAGCTAATTGGATAGCCCGTCTTATCTTGGACAAATGCCCCATTATATGAAATGATAGGTATTTCAGGCAAAAATGAACAGGTTATTGGCTTAATTGCTTCTGGCATTCTAGCAGAAACCGGAACAAATAAAATCCCTTTACTCAAACATTCCTTAATGGCTGTCTTCGTTCGAGAACTAACTTCATGCTGATCATTAAGTAGGGTACCATCTATATCAGAAAAAATAATGCTAACCATAAAAACTCCTTTTATTCTGAGTTTAACACGATAAACAGTTGCTTCCTAGTGATGAATGTCATTTCTTAACCTATTTTTTGATGACAGGTAATTGTGAATATTGACTAGCTATCTCAAATAGTTTAATTCTTTGACCCCTGAAAAAGCAGCAACAATGGAATAATTTCCTGTTAAAGACAAAAAAGCCTTTCATTAAAGACTATTTCTTATGTCGTTTTATATATACCTTAGAAGGATAGTTTATTTTTCCAGGGAAGATTTTTTACATATCAATTATCAATCCCATATCCTCTAACAATTTTTGTTATACTATAAAAAAATCATGAAGATGAAAGGTAATCCCGATGAAGCTAAAACACTACCAACCCCAATTTAAACAAGACATTGAAGACTTTCAGGTAACAAGGGAACAACTCTTATTTGTCCGATCTCCTCAAGATAACATTCCCTTAAGTGAAAAAGTTCCTAGTCGTAAGCCAATCTTAGGTTTCAATAATGATGGTGACTGCGTCGTCTTCTTTGTCTTGCAAGAACATAGCGAGTTCGAGAAGGACTTTGATCTACCAAATAGCATTTATGTCCGTTCTTTTGTAACAGATAAGCGACATTTGCATCGAGGGTATGCCAAATCAGCTCTACTCGCATTGCCTCAATTCCTCAAAAAAGAATTCCCCCATATCGACTATATTACCCTCCTAGTCGATCACCCCAATACCATAGCAAAAGAGATGTACCACAAATGTGGCTTCACAGAAGGTAAACTAATTGACGGAGAACGCTACCCAGCCTATACCATGATCAAAGCGGTGAAATAAGTTTCCCGCTTTTTATTTTTTTCCAGAATATTCCCTTTTAAATTGCCAAGCCAAAATGAGAATACCAAACAATAATACCAAGCTTGCTACCAGACTACCTTCTGTCCCAAAAGCTCCGCCTGAAAGCCATTCTGGAGCGCCAACTTTAGAGTCGAACTGCAGAATCGACGGACCAGAAGCTTGGCCACTGACAGCTAAGCCACATAGATTTCCTTGAGTGAAATTCCAAGCCCCATGAATACCAGCAACTCCCCAAATGTTATCTGTTTTAAGCATATAGAGAGCCATAAAAATACCGACAAGTATAATACTGACGACTGATAGAACGGTCACATGGTCATTAGCTAAATGCATCATTCCAAAAAGACTGCTCGAAATGATAATAGCTGTTGCTAATTGACTTCGTTTTGCAATCAGAGGAAGTAACCATCCTCTGGTCAAGAGTTCCTCCGTCCCCCCCTGAATGAACCACAACGGAATAATGCCAATCACATAACATAAGGTTTTAGGAGAAAAATCAAATCCTTTAAAGGCTAAACCTCCTAATAGATAGGACAAACCAACACTTAAAGCAAATAAAAGGGTCCCAATCAGCCAACCTTTTAGAATTTCAAAAAACCATTTGTCTTTGTAAAAACCAAGACTAAGAAGAGGCCGTCTTTCATACCATTTGACCCAGGCCATGACTGTCAAGCTAAAGAAAGCGAAACAAGCTAATTGAAAATACAAGCCGTTCATCATGCTAGACAGATGACTCAGAATGGATGTATCACCAGCTCTAAGGATAATCATAAAGAGAATAAAGAGAAGAAAAACCATCCCTGCTAATAGGCCACCAACAAGCATAAAGCCTTGCACCATTCCACAAGCTAGTAGAATCATTAGCCAAGCAGGCAATTTCTGATACCTTTTTGTAGGCATTTCTAAAATCCGTTTTTGCATGAAAATCATCTCCTTGCTTTTTTATCACTTTCATTATAAATTAATGAAAAATATATAGCAATAATCATAAAATATAAAAAAATCTTAATCATGTAACTATTTGGTCTTGCCATTCGTTATACTAGTGAAGATAAGAAAAGACAGTAGAAAGGAGGATCTCCACATTAATATTGATGCTTATGAAGAAGAAATGATGTCCTATGCCAATGAAATCATAGCCTATTTGATGAAATCTGGGGTTTCTCCTGATCAGGCACAGGACGTGACACAAGACGTTTTTGTCCAAATACTGGAAGCTAATTATAGCTTACCCTCCAGTAAGCTTCGAGCATGGATGTATCGCACAGCCATTCGCCGTTACATTGACCTCTATCGACGAGATAAACACTACTACGATATCCTTAAGCGAGACTTCTTTTCCCAAGAAAGCCTAAACCCTTACGATCAAGAAGGCTATGACATGCTTGATGAAGCCATTAGTCAAGTGAATGAAAAATTCCGAATTCTCCTAGATCTTTTCTATTTTCAAAATTTCTCCATTAAGGAAATCGCTGAAATTACCGGTAAATCTCAATCTAATATTAAAATCACATTGATGCGCGCTCGACGTCAGCTCAAACAAGAACTTCAATCGAAAGGATACACTCATCATGAAATCAAATGATCCCTTAGCCCTTCTAGCCAAAAAACGCCGAAGAAAAACCTTTTTAATGACTATAGTTTTCAGTCTCCTAGCTACTCTTCTCCTCTTTGCTCTTTGTTTTAAATTGCTGAGCAATATGACCGCCAAAAATGGGCAGAAAGTTTATAATGACTACCAACAGTTGGCTGAGATTGCCTACCCAAATATTTCTTATAATAGTCTTTACTATTTTCCAACTGGACAATTTTCCGGTAAGGTTCATGCCGACCGTTTCAAAGATTTAGATGGCATTCCAGTCGCATACTCGCCTTTCGAAGCCAATTATAGCTTGACAGGTGCCTTTAATGCTGGAGCAAGTGATGTTTTTTCCAAGAATAAACTCCTTTATGATAGAGGTAACCTACAGAAAATTCCACAATTTTATAACACAAAGGTCAAGTTTAGCAAAAATGACGTCAAAACCAGTCCAAGTCAAGATCTTAAATACCTTAACCAGCTAGAAGATAAGGTCATTGAAGTAGCTATCACTTTTGATAAACCATATACTTACAAAGAAATAAAGACCATGCTGCCAAAAAACCTTAAGCAAAATTGGTTATGGATTGGTACCTATACCACACTAGATACTTCGCAATGGCCAAATCAATTTGGTACAGATACCGAGAATATACATTCAGCTATAAACACAATGTTCAATGTTTCAAAAAATAGTCCTCATATTGGAATTAATAATGTTAATATCTACTCTGATTTAGATAACTACTTGAAGGATAACAAACACATTAAAGATGTTGATCAACTCAGCTTTGCTGGAATTATTTTAACCGGAAAGTCAGAAAACTTTAACAGTCTAAAAGGGGAAAAATGGATATACGGATCTAGCTTAGGAGCTAGTATTGATTACCAACCCTACTATCAATTAGATGTTGAATAACTAAAAAGCCCTTGCGGGCTTTTTTTGTGGAAATGTTGTCTCAAATAGTATTTTTAGTCTTCAAAGCGAATGACTTGCTCTTCAGCATCGACGTGAGCCATGAGCCCCAAGGGAACAATGGCTCTTGGCGTTGCATGACCGACATTGACATTATAGAGAATGGGAATATCAGCATCAATAACCTCTAAGAAATTCTCTTTGTACGCTTGATAATGACTCTCATCCTGAGGTTTACCAACAATAATACCATTGATAACATTAAAAAGGCCAGTAGCTTTGAGCTTTTCTAACATTTTTCGATGTTCTTCTACACTTGGTTTCTCCTCGCTAGTTTCTAATAACAGTATTTTGCCACGCCAATCTTCCAAACTAGGAAAAAGGTTATACTTGTCGCAAAGCTCAACAGTATCTGAATAGCGGCTATTATCAAAGATATCATAGATAGACTCTAGACAGCCCCCTAAAATTGGTCCAGAAAAAGTTGCTGGTCCTCTTAATAATTCGAAACCCTGATTCGAATGGGCTATCCTCTGCGTCCCTAAGGCATTTTCACTAAAATCTTGACGCTCTTCATACCAGACTTCACTAGGTCGAATTTCAGAAATACTTCCAGTTTGCATTAATTCTCTGAAATAGCGCTCAGTATATGGCAACATATTCTTATCTAACTCACAAATATCAGCGATAAAAGACTGACCATAAAAGGTTTTTATGCCAACTTTATGAAGCATGAAGTGATTCATTGTTGTGTCTGAAAAACCTAGAAAAATCTTCTGTTTCGCCACTTTTTCCAATTGCTTATTTTCGAAAAGGTGAGGTAAGAGGCGATAGGCATCATCACCACCAATGGCACAGAGGATCATGTCAATGGAGTCATCGGCCATAGCTTCAAGTAAATCTGATGCACGCGCCTCTGGGTGTTCCTCTATATAATCGATACCTTTCAAAGCATTGGGTAAGAACCTAACTTCTAATCCGTAGTCCTCGAGTCGCTTAATGCCAAGGTCTAATTCATGCTTGATAAAGTCTTCACCCAATAAGCCACGTGAAAGACTAACAATACCAACGGTTTTAATCATAGATACCCCCAAAATAATTTTCACTATTATATCACAATAGTTTTTCTATTCAATCTCAAAAAACACGAACAGAGAGATTTTCCCAAGTCACCCACCTCATATTAGTGTATAATAGATAGCAAGTGATTCATCTTGAAAGGAAGTTTTAAATGTCTTCGTTTTCGCAATCTGTTGCGCTGTTTCAATGCCCAATTTGCCATATGTCGCTCCATTTGTCAGGGACAAGTCTTTTATGCCCGCAAAGGCATACCTTTGATATGGCCAAGCAAGGCTATGTCAATCTCCTATTGAATGCTAAAAAAGATCCTCATTATGACAAAAACTCCTTTATCCAGCGTAGCCGGATTCTGGAGGCTGGCTTTTACAGTCACATTTTAAAAGCTCTTAAAGAAGAACTAGATTCCAATCATCGTCTAACCATTCTCGACGTCGCTTGTGGAGAAGGCTACTATGCACGCGCATTGTCCGAAAATCCTTCCTACCAACTATTAGCCTTCGACTTATCAAAGGACTCCGTCTTATTAGCAGCCAAAAAAGACCCCCAAAAGCGGGTCTCCTGGTTTGTCGGAGACTTAGCAAAACTTCCCCTTGCCGATGACAGTGTCGATGTGATTCTTGACATTTTCTCACCTGCAAACTATCAGGAATTTCTTCGGGTGTTAAAGCCGGGCGGCAAACTGATAAAAATGGTCACAGCAAGTGACCACCTTCAAGAGTTGCGTGAGGCAGCAGCTGCGCAATTACAATCCAAGACCTATTCAAATCAAGCCATTGTTGACCACTTCGCAGAAGCTTTTCCTGATTTCAACATGACGCATCTCAGCCAAACTTATCCAATAGAAGATAAGGCATTAGCTCATTTTGTCCAAATGACACCACTTTTCTTTAATGTCAACACAAAAGCAATTCCCTTGGCCTCAATCCACAAGATTACAGTCGCAGCAGACATGTTAGTGGCTCAAAAGAATTAAAAGAAGTTCCTTGCGGAACTTCTTTTTAGTCAAATAATCCTTGATGTAGGGAAAGGATACTGTCTTGTCCTGGTAGTGGGGGTAAACCGCCAGCGTCTGCTTTGGTAAACTGTTCCCGAAGACCTCTTGTCCAGCCTGTTTTTGCTACCTGTTCTGGAGAGATGGTTTGGACAATGTCTTGCCCTCTATTTTCCTTGATTTTAAGGGCAAATTGGGGGTCTATCAAGGTTCCTCGTCCAACTCCAATCAGGTCGGTGTGATGTTCTATGGCATCGCGGGCTTGGTCCTCTGTGAAGACCGAACCAACAAGCATAATCTTGGTTTCTGGGCCAACGACTTCTTTAAACAGTTGTCCATAGGATTTTTCACTACCAACTGGTTTTGAAGCGTAGCCTCCCCAAATAGATAAACTGATGTAATCAAAGTCTTCTTTTGCTAACTGGCTAACAAGTGCTAACGATTCTTTATAAGTATAACCAACCGTAGAGCCATGGATTTCCTCAGGAGAAATGCGATAGCCTAAAATAAAGTCGGTTGGAGCTTCCTTAGCAATAACCTCTTTCACTTCTTTAACCACTTCCAGTGCAAAAGTCATGCATTTTTCAAGGCTACCTCCCCACTTATCCTGACGTCTATTAGAGGTTTTGGAAAAGAATTGTTGAATTAAATAATGGTTGGCACCATGAATTTCAACCCCATCAAATCCTGCTTGGATGGCACGTTTTGTGGCGCGTCCAAAGTCTTTGATAATCTCTTCAATTTCCTCATTTGTCATTTCACGAACAGGATAAGGTAAAAAGTCAACATCAAGCTCACTAACAGCCAGGACTTCTTTTCCCTGAGCGGCACGCGCCCCAGCTTGGTAGCCCCCATGATGTATCTGCAATATCGCTTTACTGCCATCCTTTTTGATGGTTTTAGCAATCGCTTGAATGGAGGCAATATGGTCATCGTCTTGAATACCGAGTTGTTCTGGAAAACCTAGCGGTGAACAGGGACCACCATTTTCAGAGACATAGTGAAATTCTGTTATCACCATGCCTGCCGATTGAGACCTAGCCCCATAATAGGCTAAGGTTTCCTCGCTGGCAAAACCTCCCTTTTTACCTGAGTAGGTTAACATAGGCGGTTGCACAATCGGACTATCTAAAACGGCGCCATGTCGTAAGCGAATTTGATCTTTTAACACATCCATAGCTTTTCTCCTTTGATTTTTCTTCCATTATAACAAATATAGGGTTATCCTTTACACTTTTGCTATGCCTGATCTGCCGGAAAAATAATCTGATTGGCTAAACGAGCTTGTGTTTGGAGTCGACTAACAGCTAGACTTCTAGCCATAGCCTCCTCATAGAATTCTTGGTCTTTCGTATTGATTGCCGTGATAAACTCTGTAAATTCTGGAATGAGACGATTCTCAAAGGAGTCTTCTTCAAAGCTTAATACTGTCCCATCATATTTTTCTAAAACCACTTTGCCAATGGCATTGGCTGGCGCAAAGGTTCTAATTAGCCCTTTATCTCCTTGAATGAGAGCACCAGTCATCCCTTTACTATCCTTAGCAGCAATACATAATGCTTGGAAACTTGGATAGGTCATGCTTAAAATACCGCTGGTATCAATAGCCTTTTCCATATTTGCTAGGTAAGTGCTTGATAGCGGTTGTCCAAATAAGCCCATGACAAAATGCAAATTATAAAGGTTCAAATCCATCAAGGCTCCCCCTGATTTTTGAGGATCAAAGGCTGGTAAAATGGTTCCTTCCTTAAAAGCATCATAGCGGCGAGAATATTGACTGTACTGACTTTGAACTAATTTGATGTCACCAATTTCTGGTAACCATTCTTTGATTTTGGCAAAGCCTTTTAAGTAAGGGGTCGTCACGGCTTCAAAAATAAAGACATCATTTTCTTTAGCTATGCCTTTTAACTCAAGCAGTTCTTTATCATTACTGGTCGCTGGTTTTTCAACGATAACATTCAAACCTCTTTGCAAAGCTTGCTTGCTATAATGCGTATGTAAAAAGTTCGGTACGGCCACGTAGACGGTATCAATAGCTAAAGCAGCTAGAGCCTCAAAATCTGAAACAGCATGGGCCACCCCATTTTCAGCAGCCAGTTGTTTAACCAAATCCATTTCTTGCGGAATGCCTTGTAGCCCTAAGACCTCAATCCCTTCAATCTTGACTAATTTTGGTAAAAATTCTTGAACAATAATCCCTGTTCCAATAATGCCTAATTTCATTCTATTTCTCCTTTAATCCATCTGATACCTCCAGTTTATGCTTTTTTGTTCAGAAGAAAACCCTTTGACCCCAAAGAGGTCAAAAGGTTCATCATTTGTCACTAAAACAAGTATTTTGGTGGACAAAAAGTCCATTAATCATAGTGTTTTTTATAAAGAAAGGTGTAAATCAGGTTCAAGAGATAGTCAAAAGAGAGTTGAGAATAGAAGGTTCCAATTTTATCCTCTTTTTCCAAATCTGGAATGAGGAGATAGCCTTTGCTGTATGGTAATAAAGGACTCTTTTGATTAGCAGTGATAACAAAGGTGGCAACACCTTGTCGTCTCAAGGAGACAATGTGTTGAGCCATTTTTTCATTTTTTCCACGGTATGAAACGAATAAGGCGACATCCCCGTTTGTTATGTGGGGAACAATTTCATGTTCCTCTTCGTTTTCCGTCGCCATAATTGGAAAATAGTTGATTTTGACCAATTTATTACTGAAACTCTTCAAGGTTAACTTGACATCACCATAACCAAATAAAAAGAGACGATTTGACTGGGCAATCTGCTCTGCCATCTCCTCCAATTGTGGAATATCAAGCAAGGACTGGACTTGGTCAATACTACTTTTATAAAGAGAAAACAGGCCGTTGACCATTTCTTGACTGGATTCCTTAATCTGGAAAGGTCTTGAAAAATCAACGATTTTACCCAGATAACGACTGGACGTCAACTCTGATACCAAGGCCAGGCGAAAATCCCTGAAACCCTGATAACCACATTTTTGACAAAGCCTGATGATGCTAGCATTTGAACTAAAGGTCCCCTTGGCCAGCTGTCCAATAGTCAGTGATTCCAGTTCTTCTTGATGGCTTTGCAAGTAGTCAATGATTAGTTGCTCGGTTGGCGTAAAATTTTCTTTCTCAGCAAAACGGCTTAAAATCGTCATCTCGATACTCTCATTTTCTCAATTATTTCTTCTATTCTAACATAAAAAGCCTCAAGAAAAGGAATTCTCTAAGGCTTATTTTGTTTGATAGGGATATTAGATAAATAGACACCAAGAATGATTAAAAAAGCACCAAAAGTTTGGTATTGGCTAAAGGCTTCGCCTAAAAAGAGGACTGCTGCTAGGATTGATACCAAGGTTGAAACCCCAATGAATGAAGCAGCCTTGTTAACACCGATTTTAGAAATAGCAAAATTGGAGAGGAAAAAGGCTATCACTGAGCAAGCTAATGCTTGGTAAAGCACCGCTATGGAAAAAGCTTGATGTCTAATAGGTAACAAGAGGAGTTCATATAACTGATGCTTTAGCACCGCTTCTACCAAAGCCAAAATGGGAAAAACCAAGCCCCCAACTAAGAGCATCATATAGGTCATGTCTGCTCCGGAAAAGGCTGTGGCCTTTTCAACATGAACACTATAAAAGGCATAACCAATAACAGCCAAGATCAGCATCAGATAGCCAGGAATGGAAAAACTGGCTGACAAGCCTAAGGCAAAGACGGTTAAAAGTACACCAACCAAGGTCAAACCAATCCCCATAACCTGATGCCGATTTGGCTTTTCTCTTAAAAGAATGCTTGAAGCCATAAGGGCAATGACCGGTATGGTGGCTAAAAAAGCACCACTCTCAGAGGCTGTGGTCATTTTGATGCCGAAGGTTTCTCCAATAAAGTAGAGGACAGGACTAAAAAATGAAATCTTTACCAACTGTCCTAAGGATTTCCCTTTTATGGTCAGTTTAACCCAACCCAAAGTAACTAGCAATTGCATGAACAAAAATGCTAATAAAAAGCGCCATCCCAACAAGGCTAAAGGGGAGGATTGACTGGTGGCGGATTTTGTAAACAGATAAGAAAGTCCAAAGAGACTTTCACAGGTTAAGGCTGCTAAAGAGCCAAGAAGAATCGGGTGTTTGTCTTGAAATTTCATAAACTTATTATAGCATAGAGTCAAAGGCTCTTGGCAACACAAAAAAGGCAAACGCTTCTTGCCTTTTGAGTCACTATGATTGCCATCTGCTCACTTTTTTAAGCATCATGGGATAAGATTTTTTCATCACCCATTTACTGATGGCATTTCCGGGACTGGCTTCGATGCCTTTTTGACCCTTTGCTACCATTTCTTCGAAGGTGATATTTGGTTCTGTGAACTGCCCATTAAGATAACAGAGGTAACAATAAGTATCCGATTTACTAGCATCGGCATTATTTCCTCTAAAATCTTGTCCCTTTGGCGTTAAGGGCATGGCACATGACTGGCAAAATTTTTCCATAAGTCTCTCCTTTGCTTGGTTCCCTCATTATTGTATCATAGTCTGAAAAATTAGAATATCAAAATGCAGTATTATCAATGTGCCTTTTAAGGTAAAAGAAAAAAGCCCTACAGGATTAGGACTTAGGAATTATTTTCCTTTTATTTCTCCAACTAATGTTGATAATGCTTTAATGACACGATCTTGTTGCCCCGATGACAGCTCTTTAATCTGAACCATTAAGTCAGATAAGTCTGAGTTTTGTTCCACTAAACTGATGTCAAAAAATTCTTCAAAATCAACGTCTAATGCTGTCATAACTTTTTCCAAAGTATTAACTTTGATATTTGTTGATTGATTTTCCAATTTATAAACATAGTTTGTTCCAAGATCAGCTTTTTCTTCCAATTGTTCCTGCGTTAAGCCTTTTTCTAACCTCAGCAGTCGTATTCTTTTTGAAATGTATTCCTGTAAAATTTTATTTTCCATAACATTTTTTACCTCATAAAATCCATTTTACACAGATATGACTGATTATTTAAGTTTTTAAAATATTGTTTTTAAAAATAACCAACTTTAAAAAGTCAGAGGTTTTAAAAATATTAAAAAAATCTCATTTTTATGGTGTCAGCATGTCTATGGTTACCACATAGCCTTTGATAGCAATAGTATATTATCTACTATACCCTAATTTCATAAAATTTTCTTCATTTTTATGGAACATTTTCATTACTTTTTGAGGTCAAAAGGTGACAGGTTTATCTTATCTCTTTTTATAGGTAAAGGAATTGCACTATGATATAATCAAAGAAAGGAGGCGTCATATGAAAAGTGATCAACAATTACAAGAAGTTTCTTATCAGCTCTTAGCTGAGCGAGGGGTTCATCTCAATGATATTGCCCAACTGGTACTTTCCTTACAAAACAAGTACATCCCAAGTTTAACCTTGGAAGAATGTTTAGACAATATTCAAGCTGTGCTAAAGAAACGTGAAGTCCAAAATGCTATTATTACAGGCATTGAAATGGATAAATTAGCTGAACAGAATCAATTGTCTCAACCTCTCCTTGACATCTTAAAAGCAGATGAAGGTCTTTATGGTATTGACGAAATCTTAGCCCTTTCTATTGTCAATCTCTACGGTTCTATTGGTTTTACCAACTATGGTTATCTGGACAAAGAAAAACCAGGTATTATCGCCAGCCTTAATTCAAAAGACGGCAAATCTTGCCATACCTTTTTAGATGATATTGTCTGTGCCATTGCCGCAGCAGCAGCCAGCCGACTAGCACATAATGACCCAGATAAAAGTGCTATTACCAATAAAAAGTAAAAAAGGACCTTTCGGTCCTTTTTTACTTTTTATTTTTCTTTTGGTGCTTCTAAGCCTACACCACTTGGTTTTTTTGCTTTTTTCTCAACTTGTTCTTTGGGTTTAGAATCTTTGCCGTTAAAGCCCATGGCCTCACCAAGGCGAACAGCAACATCCGTGTCATCGTATTCTCCATCAAACATGATTGCACCTGAACCCATGGCATAAACGGGAACTTTTTCACCCGAATGGTCAGTAGTTGACCAAGCAAGGCCTGCTTTCTTATCTAAGATACGAGTTGCTGTGATAGATACCGGAATATACTCACCATAATTAGTATTTTGTTGTTCTGGAGCTTTTTTAGATTCTTCAAAAGCTTCTTCCAAGGCTTTGTATTCTTCTTGTGAACAAAGAGATCTGTTCTCTGCTTGTTTTTTAAGGTAGTCCTCTTCTTGTTCAACACTAATTTTTTCTGAAGGAGCATTTTTATCAAGTTTCAAGCCAAAGAAGTCTTCAATTTTTGGTGCAAATGCTTCGAAAGTCATATCTGGATTTTCTTCCAAAGCCTTGGTAACAATTTTGTCAAATTCAATTTGAGACCCTTTTTGTTTCGTTAATTGGTCAAAATATGTTTCATAACCTGTTGATTCATTACCAATAGTAAAGCCACCTGTCGCATGGTCTGCAGTAACAACAATCAAGGTTTCATCAGGATGTTCATTATAGAAATCCATGGCTGTTTGAATGGATTTTTGGAAACCAATCACTTCATTAACAGTCGTCGCCCCATCGTTAGCATGTTCAGCCCAGTCAATCTTACCTGATTCTGCCATCATGAAGAAACCTTCTGGATCATCTTCCATAACCTCAATCCCTTTTTTGACCATGTCATTTAGATCTTGAGTACTCTCTTTTTTATCAATGTTATAAGGCATTGCCCCATCATCTTGCAATTCTTCAGAGACGATGTAGGTTTTTTTAGCCTTAGCATCTACTTTTTCAGCTTCTGCTTTTGTTTCAACAACATTATAGCCTTTTTCCTTCATGACATCATAGAGATCTTTTTGGTCATTTTCTTTACCAGTTCTATCTTTTAAGGAACCTCCAGCAAAGAAATCAAAATTAGAGTCCGCCATTTGTAGACCAATGTCATAATAAGAAGAACGTGATTCTGCGTTAGCATAAAAAGCTGCTGGCGTAGCATGATTGAGGGTCACTGTTGTTAAAATCCCTACGGATTTTCCTGCACGTTTTGCTTTTTCCGCAACACTATCACTTGATTTTTCAAAATCACCCGATAATCCAACTGTATTGGTTTGTGTTTTGATTCCTGATGCAAAAGCTGTCGCTGTTGAAGCTGAGTCCGGAATGAAGGAATGACAATCATACTGTGACTTCAAACCGATGACTGGCATTTCCGTAAAATTCATTCGAGTTGGATAAACTTCACCTTTATTGGTTTTGGTGTAACCTAAATAGTTTTCAGCTGCAGTGACTGGAGTGACTCCCATACCATCTCCAATAAAGAGGAAAACATATTTAGCTTGATGATCATTCACTTTAGAATAATCTTCTGTCTTAGGACGTTTGCTGTCGTACATTTGAACAGATTTCCCATTAGCTGTCTTTTCTGCTTTTTTGCTACTGTTGGCTGCATCAGTGTCAATCTTCAAAGCCGATTCTTGTGAACAAGCACCTAAAACTAGTGAAGAAGCTAACAAGAGCATACCTAAGCTTTTGAGTGATTTTTTCTTTGGTGACATCATAATCTCCTTTGTTGTCCTAAATCATTTGTCTACATGTCTATTTTAAAGAGTCATTGTAAAATTTTATGACGATTATTATAAAAGTTCTGTAAAGTTTTAATGAACCAGTTATCTAAAGGAAAGAAAAAAGACCACTGATTGGATTAGGATTCAGTGATCTTAACATTATCTAGCAGCTTTTTTAGGAGGAAAAACTGAGATAACTTTTTTTGCCTTTATTCTGTTGGAGACTCCCTTAGGATGTGACGTACCCCATAATTCCATTATAGTGACCAATTGTAAAATTCTCCCCTTTTTTCTGTAAAACTTTGGTAAAGATTTTGACTTGGTAACAACTCTTTTTGAAGCTTCTTTGACATTTTCTTTTTAGCCTAGGTGAGCTGTCAGATCAACAATTGCTGCCACCTGGTTGATGGATTCTGCTAGCTCTGCCTTTTTCAGCCATCTGTGCAAAGAAGACTAGATTTTCATAGCCTGTTAATGACTGATAGAGAGCATCTGATTGGGCCATATAGTCCAATTTTCCTAAAATAAGTCGTTTAGGCATATGACATCCTAAAATCTGTGATGACCCAAAATCTGGCTTCTCCATGCCCATGGCTTACTTAATTAAAGTTGATTTACCAGAACCTGAAAGACCAATCAAGCCAAGAATTTCTCGCTTCTTTATTGCAAGAGATAAATCTGATAAAACTTTTTCTTAAGTATAATGAGAGCTTTAAGAGCTGTCATTTTTTCTAATTGTTAATTCAATTTAATTTTGTTAAGTTTATCAGGGCCTTTTTTCATGAAAACAATAGAGAATTTGATTTTTTTCACCTGCTTTTACCCATTTTTATGAAAATAGTTTAAAAATTAGGTAAATAATTGACAGCCCTTACATGAAGTTGATACAATATTTTAAAAGGAGGAGGGATGTTCTGAGTATATTTTAGGTGATATTATAGGAATTTATGAAAGCGTAAAGGGCAAAAAAGCAACAATTAAAAATAACAAAAACATTAACTTTTTTTAATTATTGGCTTTTTGCAATTGTTTGGGATTAGGAGAATAGTTATGAAAAAAAGAACAATTGGTTTAGGTGTTATTACCCTAGCATCCGTATTTATTTTAGGAGCCTGTTCTGGGCAGTCAAAAGATAGTTCTACAACCAAAAATGGCTTACAAGTCAAAATAATGGATGGTGAATACATTACAACTAAGGATTTAAAATCCTCAAGTTCATCAAAAGGTTACTTAGCCTTACAAGTCAAATTGACAAATAAAGGTGACAAGAGCATCCCTTATGGAACTGACTCTTTCTCATTAACCACCAAAGAGGATGGCGAAGCTATTGAGCCAAGTAATGTTTACGATTCTCAAAATCAATTTAAAACCATTAGCTATGGAAAAGTGTCAAAAGGACAAACAAAATCTGGCTATTTAGTCTACGAAGTTGACAAAAAAGAAAAAGACTATGAGTTGGTCGTTGAGTCAACAATTCCTGGTGAGGATGAAACAGAAGTTAAGATTCCGATCAATGCAAGCAAATACGATGATAACAGTGAAAAAGTTAAAGATCTAGCTAAAACATTTGTAACACAAACCTTCCTTGATGACAAAGCCACTATTGATGGTGCTGATGCTGAAGCTGCTAGCACAAGCGGTGATGCAGAAGTGGAACTTCTTGCTAAGAAAACTGAAAAATCAGACAAGTGGGAACTGGCAAATAAAGCTGACGAGGACCGTTCTGCTTATATGAAAGCTTTCGTTGAAGCAGCCAAAGAAGGTTGGTCTTACTATAAACCTGGTGATGGAGAGGCTCAAAAATTTGCGCAACAATATATTGCTGCTAATTCCAAACGAGCACAAGTAGAATATACTGTTAAAGATTATTTACCAACATCAGCTACTGTTACTGTCAAACCATCTGTTATCAACTTTAATGACATCGATACCGACAGTTTGAAAGACGAATACATCAAACAACATAAAGATGATAACTTTTCGGACTATGATGCCCTTTACCGTGATGCTGAAAAATTCATTTTTGAAAATGTTCATACACGGTACGATGCTGCACAATTGTCAACACCTGATTACATGCCTGGAGATGGCTATGAATTGAAATTGACAAAAGATACTGATACCGGAAAATGGACAGTTGATACGAGTGACGCAGATAGTAACTACGACTATAAAAATCTAATTGATGCCTTTATTGGTGGTATCTAAGAATCATCACAAACACCCAGAAAAACTCACCCAAGTAAAAAAGCCTATTTTCATAGGCTTTTTTTGCTTAATTTATTAAAGCTACTTCCGTTGCTTTATCAAAGAGATAAAGGCGATCTTCTGGGAATGTGAGATAAACACTATCCCCCACTTGATAGCTATCTGTTGATGGTGACTTGACAATGACCGTTTGACGGGATTCTTCTAAACGAACATGAACGATGGCATCTTCGCCAAGCATTTCATATACTTGAACCTTTCCTGTTAAACTTGAAGGTGTCATTGTTTGTGAGATAATAACATCGTTTGGACGAATACCTAAGACCAGATTTTTGCCAAAAGCCCCATTTTCTTCAAATTCCTGAGCTTTGGCAAGACTAATTTCCTGTTCGTGATGGTTGGTCTGGAGATAGACACAGTCACGCTCCTTGTCTAAAGTAGCATCTAAAAAGTTCATTGGTGGTGTCCCAATAAAGCCAGCAACAAATAAATTTGCTGGGTGTTCAAAGAGATTTTTCGGCGTGTCAATCTGTTGAATTTTCCCGTCCTTCATCACCACTATCCGTGTGCCCAAAGTCATTGCTTCAGTTTGATCATGTGTCACATAAATAAATGTGGCATCTAATTTTTGATACAGATTTGCAATTTCAATACGCATTTCACCACGCAACTTGGCATCAAGGTTGGATAAGGGTTCATCCATTAAGAAGACTTTGGGATGTCTTACCATGGCTCTCCCCATGGCCACCCGCTGCTTTTGCCCACCTGATAATTGACCCGGTTTACGATCTAAGTATGGCTCTAGTTTTAGTAATTTGGCCACTTCAGCGACTTTCTCAGCAATAACCTCTTTGCTCATGCCTCGAATTTTCAAGGAATAAGCAATGTTTTGACGAACAGTCATATGGGGATAAAGGGCGTAATTTTGAAAAACCATTGCAATGTCTCGGTCACTTGGACTGACATGATTCATTTTTTGGCCATCCATAAATAAATCACCCGAACTGATTTCTTCAAGACCTGCAATCATTCTAAGGGTTGTTGATTTTCCACATCCTGATGGGCCTACAAAGATAATAAATTCTTTATCGTCTATGACCAGATTAAAATCATCTACGGCTTTACTATCACCATACATTTTATTGACATGTTTTAATTCTACCTTGGACACAAAGTACCTCTTTTCTTATAACTTTTCCAGTAAAGGCAGTAAATCAGCGACTGATGGTATGATATAGGCAGTGTAATGTGACAGACTTTCTTCTGTTGCTGCACCACTAGTTACGCCAACTGCGACGGCTTTGCCATTTTTTGCAAAACGCATATCATTTGGTGTATCTCCAACGACTACAATTTCATCAGCTTGGCAACCCCATAGTTTAGCTGCCTGATTGACCAATTCTCCATCTGGTTTAATTGGTCGGCTGTTATCACAGGTTCCCACAAATGAGATAAAGTGGTCCAAACCAAGTTCTCTCATCGTATCCCATGTGGACAAGAAAGTATCTGTGGTCACGACGCCAATAGCGATATCTTCTTCTTTTAATGTTGAAAAGAGTGATATCATATCTGTGAAGGTCGGAATTTCCCCTTTAAAGGCTGCAACTGCTTCTGCAAAATAGTCTTGTAAGCGGTGGGTCAGTAACTGATAATCCAAATCCACCTGGACTTCTTGAATGACTTGCCCCAAATCTTCGGCTATTAACTGATAGGGTTTCCAAGCTATGGCACCCTCAGGATCAATTTGACCATCCAAAATCCCAATAGCTCTTTCCAATTTCGGAAAATAAAGGCTTTTTGGATAAAGCTGATAATCGTCAATCAACCGGTTTAAAACAGGTGCCACTGCTGGTTGCCAAAGTTTAAAAAAGTCGATGATGGTCCCATCTTTATCAAATAAAATTCCTTTAATCATAGATCTATCCCTAATGCTTTAATAGCCTGACCAAAAGTTTTCAGTTCAGGTGTTTTATGTCCTTTGGTAATCGGATTGGCATAAAAACGGAAGTCTCCGTCTTGAGTTTCAGCACCAAAACGGACCCATTGATAGTCTTCTGCTTCCAACAGAATATGACCTGAAGCACGGTATAATCCTGCTCCAATTTCTTCGGTTGGAACCACGACTTTTTGATGATTCATCATATAAAAGAAAATGGGTTGGTCCTCAATAGCAATCTGAATGTCAAAGTCTAAATAGTGAGCTTGTTCTGGCAAAATATCACCAAAATAGATATCTTCCCCGTAATCACTGCGTAAAGTAATATCAAGTGAACAAAAACGAGTGACATAACTATGGCAAGCCTTAAGTCCATCTTTCAAATCATGTGCCGTCAAGTTATCCATCAATATCCAAGTTGCTGGATCCCCTGGTACAGATGGGGTTTGAGCCGTTGGATAGCATTCCCCTTTCAACATGTGGGAATCACTTCCTCCAATAGCACAAATGCGGTAGCCCTCGGACCAAAATAAGTCTGATAAAGTAACTGCTTGTTGATTCGCTAATTTCCCTTGGGCCTTAGGCTCCAATTCATAAGTGGGATCATTGATGATTTCTAAACAGTTTAATCGACTCAGTTCTAAATCCTTAAACTGCCATTTCCATAAATATAAGAAGGGATGATTGATTGAAAACAACCAGTCATTGTCATGACACTCTTGAATAAAAGCATCGATAGCTTTAAGAACATCTTTTTCACCACTCTTAAAAATAATGTCATCCAAGGTTTCTGGTCTCTTGGTTAAACCAAAGACATTGGCATGTCCAAAATTGGTTGTCATCTCCATTCCTGGAAGAACCATTAACGGTGTTTTCTGCCAACCAGTATGCAAGAGGTTATGTTCAGTGGCAATGTAAAAATCTAATCCTTCTTCAAGCACTTTTTCAGTAACCGTAGGGATTAATTCTTTACCATCAGACAATTGGGTGTGGGTATGAAAATCGCCTTTATACCAGCGTTTCCCTTTTTGATACTTTTTGATGGTGTCCAAATAACGGTATTCAAAGTCTTCATTAACCCAAATGGGGCCTGAGATAGATTCTTTGACGTCACTTTCTGTAAAGACTAAGTCGATGTCAAAAGCAATCACTTCTTTATCAAAATGTTTGCCATATTCTTGATTGTAAATGGCTTCTATGGTCCACTCACCAGGATCAAGTTGTCCTGGTAAGCCACCAATAGTTGTTGTTTTTGATTCTTGACTCAAGGAGATGGTTTTACTACTGTAACTGAGTTGTTTTTGAAAACGAATTCTACCCTTGTCATCCCGAATCATTAAAAGAACTAACATGGTATAAGGTTCTTCTAATGAGTAAGTCAAGCTTATCCCTGAACACTGTTCAGGCATTTGAAAACTTGCCTTTGATAACCGTTGTTGGTCTTTATCTAATTGAAAATGATAGGTTTCCTTCATCTTCTCAACTCCTTTTATTTTTTCTCGAGAGCCTTGTCAAGTGCTTTTTGAGCTGTTTCTTGAGCTTGGTCTAATGCTTCTTGTGCAGGTACGTTTTCGAGTTCTACTTTATCCGCAGCAACTTTTAAGGCATCATAAATGGCACCGTCCGTTGGATCAACAGGTAAAACGGATCCATGTTTAGCTTGTTCAAATGGTACGAGGGCTTGTGGATGATCTTTAACATAGGCTTTGTAGTCAGCATTTTCTGTGATAGCTTTATTCACAGCAACGTAACCAACTGCTTTTGTCCATTTGACTTGGTTTTCAACATTTGTAAAATACTTCATAAAGTCAAATGCACCCTTTTGTTCTTCCTTAGTTGACTTAGCAAGAACATCCATTAAGAGAGCATCTGCTGCTGGTGCAGATTTAGAATCTGCATCCCATGCAGGTTGTTCCATTGCTTGTACTTTGGTGAAATCTAAGTCAGCTTGGTCTCCAGATGAACCAATATAGCCACCAGCAGTATTGTTTAAGACATCATCAATGGTCTTATACCAATATTCCCAACCTTGTCCGCCAGAATTAACAGTCATGGTTTTATCATCATGAATCCAGCTTCTAAACTGTTCCCAGACATCAACCCATTCTTTAGCATTAATGGTAACCTTTTTCCCATCTTCACTGAACATTTTGGCATCATTGCTTAAAGATGCATCAATCAAGTTGTAAGGTCCCCACATTGGTTCCCAACCATAGGTAAATTTACCAGTATCTTTGATGGCTTTAGCAGCTTTACCCATATCTTCCCAAGTTTTGATAGACTCTGGTTGGATATTAGCAGCTTTAAAGGCTTCTTGGTTGTAGTACATGACTTGAGTTGTACCGTAAGCTGGCAAACCGTAGCGTTTACCTTCTTTGTTAGTCCCTTGATCTGCAAAAACTTTGACATAGTTATCCGCTTTAAAGTCTTTGTCATCTTTTGCTAAGCTGTTAATATCTGCTAACAGTTTTTTCTTATCTAAATTACGTGAAGGTGCGGTATCAAGAAGTACTAAGTCAGGAGCTTTGTTACCTGCAATTGCTGCTTGTAGTTTTGTGTATGTTTCTTCATAGTCAGCTTGTGTGACAGCTTTAATTTCGTATTTGTCTTGAGAAGCATTGTATTCTTTAATAATGTCTTTCCAAACATTTACGGCTGTTTTTCCACCAGCAAACCAAAATTCAACTTCTACTTTGCCATCTTTTGTTTTTGGAGCTGCTGATGATGAGCCATCACAAGCAGAAAGTGTAACTGTTGATAATAAAGCAACTGATGCAAGTGTTAACCAATTCTTTTTCATTTTACGATCCTCTTTATCCTTTTACTCCGGTGTCGCCACCAATTCCATTAATAAACCATTTTTGTGTGAAAGCAAATATCACTAATAAAGGTAAGACAATGACAGAACTTGCCGCCATCACTTTTGCCCATTCTGTACCATAGGCGCCGCCTTCAATAAAGAAGCTTCGCAATCCTTGTGAAACCAGATATTTTGGCTGATCATTTGTAATTAAGGAAGGCCACATGTAGCTGTTGTAAGCTGCAATAAAGCTCATTAAACCGAAGGTAATAAACGACGATTTGGTCATTGGGCAGACAATTTCCCACAATACTCGAAAATGGGAAGCCCCATCCATGCGAGAGGCCTCAATTAAGCTCTTTGGAACTTGCATGAAGGCTTGTCTGAGAAGAAAAATTCCAAAAATACTAATAGTACTTGATACAATGAGACCCGTTAATGTATTTAACATCCCCCCTTTTGATAAGATGATATAACTGGGTATATAAGTCGCTGCTGCTGGTAACATATAAGTTCCCATAACAATAGCAAAGATGAGCTGACGCCCCTTAAACCTCAAGAAAACTAAGGCATAGGCAAGCATGGCTCCAGTTACAATTTGAATCAATACAATGACAACAGATGTCCACAAACTATTCCAAATGTATTTTGGAATAGGTGATTGCGTAAAAATCTCTAGATAATTTCCCCATTGAGGGATATGAGGCCAAATGACCTCTGTATTCATCACTTCTGCTTTCGTTTTTAACGAAGAAATTAACATCCATATAAATGGAAATGCTGTAAAAAGACTGATGGACAAGAGTAGGAACCACTTAAGGCATTTCCCTAAAATCCCTTGTAGCGTAAGCTGATTTTGGTTTTCCATAAGATCTCCTTAATAATGAACCCACTTTTTAGAACCCACAAACTGCATATAGGATAAGACAATGGTAATTAGGACCATGATAACGGCAACAGCTGTTGCTTGCCCCATATTGTATTCTTCAAACCCTAATTGGTAATACATGTAAAGTAAGGTTCTGGTACTACCACTCGGACCACCCTGAGTCAAAATTTGGATTTGGTCATAGGCCTGCAATGAATTTACCATTGTGATAATCATAAGGAAAAAAGTTGTCGGTGAAATACTTGGTAAGGTCATATCAATAAATTGACGCCAAGGTTTTGCACCATCTAATGAACTCGCTTCATAAATGTCTTTAGGAACTTTTTCCAAAGCTGACAGGTAGAAAATCATGGCATAGCCCAAACTTTTCCAAACTGTCACGATAATCACGGCTAACATGGCTGTCTGTGAGCTTTTCAACCAACTCAAGGCTGGCAAATGCATAGCCTCCAAAATGAGGTTGGCGATACCACCTTTGGGTTCAAAAATCCAGGTCCAAACAATAGAAATAGCTACCGTCGGCGTAATCCATGGCGAGAATAAAATAAATTTGAAGAAGCCACTACCTGCAGTCTTCTTTTGAAGTAAGAGTGCTAATATCAAACCGCCAATAATGGTTGGACCAAGTGTCCCTAAAGTAAAGACTAAGGTATTGACCAAAGCATTGTAAAAACGCGAATCGGTCAAAAGACTCTTATAATTATCACATAAAACAATCTGATAATCTGGTGACATGAAATTCCAATCCGTAAAACTTAGCCAAACTGTTCGTAATATAGGGTAAATCCAAAAGACAAACAGAGGAATCAAAGCAGGCAATACGAACATAGCTACTAAAAAGCTGTTACTAAGTCGACTTTTTTGAAGTGACATGAACTAGTTTCCTCCCAAATTCACTAGAAGGCATCCTGATAAAATCAGTAAGATTCCCAAGATTCCTGTAACAGAAAGACTTTCTTTATAAAAAAGTACCGAAACAAAAACCGTGACGAGAATACCAACTCCGCACCATAAGGCGTAGGCAATGCCCAAATTTAAATCTTGAATGGCCTTAGCAAAGTAATAATGACAAATCATGTAAATACTAATGCAAAAAAGCGAGGGCCACAAAAGGGTCAAACCCTTAGTTAACTTAAGAGCAGAGGTGGCAATCACTTCTGCCAGTATGGCTAACAATAAATAAACAATGGCCATAACAAGCTCCTTCATTCAAACTCTATCTCAAGTATAGCGACTAAGCTTAAAGTTCACGTATGTTTTTTGTAAAAGTATTGTAAAAGTTCGAAAAAATGCCATTTTTCTACAGAAAAAAACTGATTTCCCCATATTAGAAAAAACAGTTCCATATGTTAATGATGATAGCCACAAAAAGGAAACACCATAAAGTGTTTCCTTTTTTGACTGCTTTAATTTTCACACAGGCATTAGTTATCAAATCTGTTTTTGACCATGAACACTTTCCCAGTCAGCACTGAAATCATCAACGGCTTTTTGAATGGAAGGCATAGCAAACCCTGCTTCAAAGACATCTGGTCCTGCAGTAATAGCTTGTGCTCCCAAAGCAAATGCCTTATTTACTTGCCCAACATTTTTAAAGCTGGCAGCTAAAATTTTACTGTCCGAACACTCTCTATCAATAGCTTCTGCTAATTGTCCAATAACTGCTTCGGCATCAATATTAAGATTTTCCATTCGATTATAATAGGGCGCTAAATAATCAGCTCCTGCTTCAATGGCCAATAAACCTTGAAAGATAGAATAGATAGCCGTTGCCGTAATACGATAGCCTTCAGCTTTCAAAGTCTTCATAGCTGCCAAACCTTCTTTTGTCACAGGCACTTTGATATAAATGCTATCACCACAGTGTTCACGAATCCGAGCGGCATCTTTTAAAATACCATCATAATCTTGAGCAACTACCTGCACATGAATAGAAGCTTCTTCACCAATAATAGAGCGAACTTCTTTGATTCTCTCAAAGAAATCAATGTCTCCTTCTTTTTTAGCAATCGTTGGGTTAGAGGTCACACCGGCTAGTGGTAAAATAGCAGACCATTTTTTGATATCCTCTAAATTCAGTGTATCTAACATATATTCCATAAATCTATTTCCTCCTATAAGCTATGTTCTGTCCTTTCAATAATATCGTCCTGAGTTGCTTTTGATAACACATTGAAGAAAGCGGAATAACCAGCAACACGGACAATTAAATCACGGTGTTTTTCAGGATGTTTTTGGGCATCAATCAGGGTTTCACGAGAAACGACATTGTATTGAATGTGATAACCATGTAGACGGTTAAAGAAGGTCCGCAACAAGGCCATCAATTTCAGCTTGTCTTCTTCTTTAGCCAATGTTTGAGGGTTAACTTTCTGATTGAGTAGGACTCCTCCCACAATTTCATCCGTCCTCAATTTAGAAACAGATTTCAGAACTGAGGTTGGCCCTTTTTTGTCCATGCTGTGCTCCGGAGAACAGCCTTCCGCTAGAGGTGTTCCGGCATGTCTGCCATCAGGAGTTGCCAGGGTCCCTTTACCTTGACCGACGTTGGCAGAAATCGATGAGGTACCTGAATAACGCACCCCACCAATAGGTCCCCGACCATAGCGCGTATTAGGGTATTTAGCAATTTCATCAATGTAAGTGTCGTAGGCATCCACCACAAGTTGATCGGCATAATCATCGTCATTACCATATTTTGGTGCATCATTGATGAGCATTTGACGAATCTCTTCTCCTCGGTCTCCAGCAAAATCAGTCTCCAAGGCCCGCCAAAGTTCACTAGTGGTCAATCGTTTTTCTTCAAAGACTAATTTTTTCAGCGCTGCTAGGGAGTCTGATAAGTTAGCAATACCTACTTGTAAGCCAGAGATGTAATCATAGACAGCTCCGCCTTCTTTCAAAGTCTTACCACGACCAATACAATCATCAGTTAGGGCTGAACACAGGATATCTGGGCATTCACGCTCCAACCCGAGGTCAATGGCATTTTCCACAATGACACTCATGCGTGTGATTTCACGTAGGGTTTCATCCCATGCCGCTTTGAGTTCCTCATAAGAGGTCATCTCTGTGAAATGACCATGGCCTTTGGCATATCGTTTGCCTGATGACGGATCAATACCATCATTCATGGTAATCAAAAGGATTTTAGGAAAATTTATATAGCTCATTCCCGTACAACGGTAGCCCCATTTCCCAGGTACTGCTGTTTCCACACAGCCAATAGCTGAGTAGTCATAGGCATCTTCTTCTAGTACACCTTTTTTGATAAAGGAAGGAATAATGATTTCGTCATTATTCATGGCAGGCATTCCAAAGCCAAGTTTCATAACCTCAATGCATTCATTCAAGAAATGATTATCCAAGCCTTTATGGTAACGTACTGTTAGATTAGGTTGTGGTAATTTAGTTTGGGCTACAGATTTCAAGACCATGTAAGACATAGGATTGACAGCATCTTTTTTGTCTCTGGTTTGACCACCAATGGTTACGTTTTGATACATTGGGCTACCAGCAGATGAGAAGGTATGAGACTGGCTACGCACTTTATTGATGGTTAGGGTTTTAATCCATAGATTAGTGAGGCGTTCGACAATGGAATCTTCTGTTTCACGGCCTGCTTCGATATCAGCCTTGGCATACGGGTACATGTACTGGTCAAAGCGGCCATAGGATAGGGAGTGGCCATTTGATTCAATTTGAAGGACACACTGGATAAACCAAACTGATTGGACAGCTTCCGCAAAAGTCTCCGCTGGTTGGTAAGGCACCTTGTCACAAATACGGGCAATTTCTAGCAATTCTGATTTGCGTTCTGGACTGGCATTTTCAGCCATTTCGCGAGCTAATGAAGCATAGCGATGCGCATAAGTTTTAACGGCATCAATGACAATAAAAATGGAATCGTAAAAATGGTATTTATCGATGTTTTCTGGAACCGTTAAATCTAAGGCATCCTTAGCAGCACGCGCTCTTTCTTCAAATCCTTTAAGCCCATATTCTAGCACTTTTTGATAGTTAACAGCTAAGTGCGCGTCGCCTGAGTTCATTTTGCCTTCCATACCAAAGAAGCCGGTTTCCATGTAGACATCCACTTCTTTTGGAAGGAGAGCTCCTGCGCGTGCTCGTAAGTTATTGTTTTCCCAGAAAGGCGCAATAGAACGTAATTGTTCTTTGGTTTCTTCAGTGATGTAGAAAACATCCCCATCACGTTTTTCAAAGAGATCTAGTTCATTGATGACAAATTCCAGAGTATATTCTGGAAAAATGGGAGCATCTTTATTAGAGGATGCTTGGTTACCAGCAATGAAACTGTCATCTTCAATATAAATGGTCATATGTTCCAAAATGTTTTGCAACATATATGCTCTTTTGAGATTGGCCGGCTTATCCATGTGTTTTTTGTAAGTTTCAGTCACTAGCAAGGCACGTTCCGCATCAATATAAGGTTTTTTGGTTAAGACTGCTTCACGATACTTGTTCATTCTATCTGTTAATTGGCCAAAATAGTGTTTTGTTTGGGTCATGGTCACAGCTCCTTATTACTTTCGTAAACATTTTTGTTTCTTTCGCAACCATTGTATCATAGAAAAGTGTCCTGCTCTATCCCATCTGTGACCTTCTTCCAAGAAAAAAGAATATTGCACAATAGTGCAATATTCTTCAAGTGTGTGACATTCGTTCTCTCGTTTAAAGGCGCAATCAGTCATTTTCTTTACGATAAAGATCAATGACTCCCGCTATTCAGATTAAGCTACTGGAGGAGTTCCTTCAGCGTTTCCAACTGTTGCGTCGATTTGAACTGAGGCACCTTTTGGTAATTCAGAAACACCTACGAAACGAAGGGCTGGTTTTGTTTCAACAAAGATTGCTGAGAAGACTTCTTCTACTGCAGCCATATCATTAAGATCAGTCATGTAAACGTTGATTTTAACAACATCTGCCATCACGTGATCTACACTTTCGATGATTGCTTGGATGTGGTCGAAGGCTTTTTGAGCTTGCTCTTTAACACCGCCAACAACTAATTCACCACTTGTTGCATCAACTGGAAGTTGACCTGAAATGTGGTTGTAGTGTGAGAAAGCCACTGTTTGGCTAGAATAGTCACATTTAGGAGCTTTTTCAGTGTTAAAGTGTTCAATGATAAGGCCATGACGGTCTTCGATTGCTTGTGGAGGAGTACCATCACCGTGTGATACAGTTGCTTCCATTTGAACTAATGCACCCATTTCAAGAGCAGCAACTGGAACAACAGTACGAGCTG
This sequence comes from Streptococcus uberis, assembly GCF_900475595.1. Classification (NCBI taxonomy): domain Bacteria; kingdom Bacillati; phylum Bacillota; class Bacilli; order Lactobacillales; family Streptococcaceae; genus Streptococcus; species Streptococcus uberis. The sequence continues at coordinate 203,683 of NZ_LS483397.1, read as the reverse complement.
GTAAATAATTAACAGCACGTGCAATACCTGAATCTGGTAAGAATGTTTTGTATACTTCATTAACGACGTCAAGATCTGCTAAGTTAGTTAGGTAAACATTCATTTTAACAACATCATCAAGAGGTACATCGATGCTTTCAAGGACAGCTTTGATGTTTTTCAAACATTGGATAGCTTGTTCTTTCACACCACCAATGGCCAAGCGACCTGTTTTAGGGTCAATTGGTAATTGAGCAGTCACGTTATTATAGTGTGAAAAAGCTACTGTTTGAGTTGATAAAGCTGAAACAGGTGCATTGTATGTGTTGTTCGTTAATTTGATTAAATCGCCAGCTTGTGGAGCATTAGGAATAGTCCCTTCACCGTTAGAGATGATAGCATCCATTTGAACTTTAGCCTGCATTGGCAAATCATCAACAGCAACCACAGTACGTGATGGTGCATAAGTCGGGAAGTATTCTTTTTGCACTAAGTTGATGGTATCGACATCTTGGATGTCCTTAACGAAAATAGAAAGTCTTACGACATCTGACAAGACATGATCAATGCTTTCAATCACTGCTTTTAAGTTTTCAAAACATTGTTGAGCTTGTTCTCTAATGCCTCCTTCAACCAATTGACCTGTTTTAGGGTCAAGTGGTAATTGAGCAGAAAAATTATTGTAGTGTGAAAAGGCTACAGTATGGGATCCTAGAGTTTTAGGAGCAAGTTCTGTATTTCTTGCGAGTACTTCGTTATTAACGCTCATGCGTAAATTCTCCTTTAGGGGTAAAGTGAAATGGATTCCTTAAGTTGACTATTTGCGCGCATTTTTAAGTAACGTAAGTAAGACCATGAACCGAAAGCGGTTACATTTCACAGTATAACAAGGGCCTTGAATAACTGTCAACTTTAAAATGCAAGGAAAAAAGGAAGAAAATCCCTTAAAAAAGGAGATAATTTGCATAGATTAATAATTATAATTTTGCCAAAATCTAGCCACCCCCTCCCCCTCTAAACAGACTAAAGATCCCCCTAAAAAGAAACCAAGGTAAAAGCATCCTGTCAAAACTCCGACCATTAAGGAAGGTTTTCATTTTTCTTTTCAAAAGAAAAGCCCAGCGTCACACCGATCCTGGCCAGAAAAATCACTGTGACCAAAAACTCAACAAGCTTTCCCCATAGCGAGCTAGCAGAAAGTGTTTTTAACCACTATGCTTTCATCTCTCCATGAAAGGCCAAAACAAAATTTTCACGCTTTTCAAAAAAAGCAAAAAAGCAGTCCAATCCTCACCCAATAGATTGATTCTGCTTCAAAGATAAATATTCCAAAAAAAGCATACTTACACATAAAATGTATAATGCCCCCTAAAAAGCACAAAGGTGCATAAAGGGACAAATTTTTACTGGCTAAAGGAATCTCCATCGGCCACTAAGAGAGCCCTTATAGTAGCCTCATCTGTCACCAAGTAGTTGATACAATTAGCTTTTAAGGCAGCTAAAATAGCCCTTGCCTTTTCATGGCCATGAGCGATGGCCATGACCTTTGGTACTTTTTGCAGCTCCTCAATGCTAATCCCAATAGTGCGTTCTTGCAGGTGACTATTGACTGGTTGCCCATCCTTGTCAAAGAAGCGGCAACAGATTTCTCCCACAGCGGACAACCGACGTAAGGCTTCGTAATCACTGCCCATAAGCAAATCCCGCCACTGGCTTTCCTTCTGAGAATCTGGTTCTGCCCCAATGCCCACAATAGCCCAGTCTAGCTTTTTCCATGCCTCTAAGGTCTTCTCAAAGTATTTGGATTCCCGAATCCCTTGGGCAATATTTGGGTTCTCCTGAATGACGGTTGCATTAATGAAGGAACTCTGACCGTGGAACAAACGGGCCAGACGATAGACCAAGGTATTGACATGAAAGTTGGCATTAATAGCACTAGGCCCACCAGCAAGTGGGTAGACAGAAATGCCTTTAAGCGACTTAGGGTCCATCCGATCAATCATCCGACTAATAGTCGACCCCCAAGAAATGCCAATCATCTCATCATCCTTAACCATGGACCTTAAAAATTCCGCCCCTTCACTGGCAATGCGATCAAATCTTTCTGCCTGACTGTCCGTAGCATGGTAAGGAATAATAGCTACTTTTTTAAGGCCATATTTTTCCTGCACATAGGATTCCAAAGCAAAGATTTCCGGATTGTAGTCGGAAATCTCAATCTTCACAATCCCTTCTTCCTTGGCCTTTGCCAACATGCGGCAAACCGTCGTTCGATAAATCCCCATTTCCGAAGCAATCTGCGTCTGACTTTTTTCCTCAATATAATACATATAGGCTAATTTAGCCAATAAGCGCCGTTTCTCTTCTCTCATCTCTCACCTTATCGTTTAGACAAAATCTAGGGCAATCCCAAAGGAGCCTAACAAGTTGCGGTTTTCTTCATCAAGCTCCTTATCTGTAATGACACGACTTACCCGGTCTAGGCTGAGCTGATGAACCAAGCTAGGTTTTGAGAACTTGCTTGAATCGGTTAGAATAATGGTTTCTTCCGCTGCGTCAGCCATGTATTGCACCCCTTCGCAACGCATCATGTCTTTACACATAAAACCGACCTCGGGGCTAAAGCCATCAGTCCCCGCAAAAACCCGATCCACGTGAAAAAGGTCAACCATTTGTTTGAGCAATGGCCCGACAGTTACTTCGGAGTTAGGTTGGTAATTTCCTCCTAAGAGAATGATTTGGCAAGAATCATATTGCCTCAAAAAGTTGGCAATAAAACAAGAATTGGTAATGATTTTAATATTGCGTTTGGTTTGGCACAAGACTTCAGCAAGCAAGGCACAGGTTGAACCTGATTCAATCATGATGGTGTCGTTGTCCTGCACCAACTCCGCTGCTTTTTCAGCAATTTTACGTTTGACATTATAATTGTAAGACAAGCGGACATTCAAGTCATCACCGCTGTTTAAAACGGCATAACCATGCTCGCGACGTAACAAGCCTTTACTTTCTAACTTATCTAAGTCTTTTCGAACAGTTACTTTCGAAACACCTAGTAATTCTGATAAGCTATTAACATCTATGCGTTTGTGATCTGATACTAACTGGATAATTTTCTCTAATCTGTTCATTTTACACCTCAAATGCTATTATATCAGGTTTCTAAACAAAATAAAAAGAAAAAAATAACTTTCGAACGTAATTGATTTGTTTACGTTTATTTGGTATGATTAGGATAATAAGAAAGGTAATGACTTATGACAGAATCAGGTATTGTTTTTAACATTCAACATTTTAGTATTCACGATGGCCCTGGCATTCGGACACCGGTCTTTTTAAAAGGTTGCCCTTTACGATGCCCATGGTGTGCCAATCCCGAATCCCAAAAGAAGGCACCAGAAGAGATGCTGACAGCTGACTGCAAGGGGCATGAAACCGTTGGAGAACGAAAAACAGTCTCAGAAGTGATGGAGGAAGTCTTAAAAGACCGTGATTTCTATGAGGAATCTGGTGGAGGGGTGACCCTATCTGGCGGCGAAATTTTTGCCCAATACCCTTTTGCAAAAGCCATTTTAAAAGAAGCTAAAGCCAATGGCTTGCACACCGCTATTGAAACCACCGCCTATGCTAAACCTGAACATTTTAAAGATCTCATCCAATATGTTGATTTTATTTACACTGATTTAAAACATTACGATAGCTTAAGGCATCGCCAAGTCACTGGTGTCACCAACAACCTGATTGTTGACAACATCCATTACGCTTTCTCCCAAGGCAAAGAGATCGTCTTACGCATTCCAGTCATCCCAGACTTTAATGATTCCTTAGAAGATGCCCAAGCTTTTAGCCAACTCTTTAACCAACTGGATATTGACAAGGTACAACTCTTGCCTTTCCATCAATTTGGCGAAAACAAATACAAACTCTTAAACCGTGATTATGCCATGGCCAATGTGCCAGCCTATCACCCAGAAGACCTGGAAGAGTATCGCCAAGTCTTTGTCAATCACCATATCAAATGTTATTTTTAAAGCCAAAAACCAGTTGTTGCCAACTGGTTTGTTTTTTTTTTATTTTTCTGGGACTTTGATTTTACCTGAGATAATGTCTTGGCGTGCTGTTTCAACTGCTTTTTTAACATCTTCTGGAAGATCTTTTGTGGTGAGGTTAACACCTGATTCTTTTAAACCAAAGGTATTGACTTTACCACCAGGGAAGTCACCTTTTTCAGTCATACCAATGACTTTTTGCATGGTTTTGCCAACTTCTTTGATACTTGAAGCAAGGACAAAGTTTCCTTTTTGACCATCTTTATCAGTGTATTCACCTTCAGCTTTTTGGTCACGGTCTACACCAAGGACCCAAACTTTATCTGAAGCGGCACGTTTTTCATTAATAGCTTTGGCTTCGTTGAAAACACCAGCACCCGTTCCACCTGCTGCTTGATAGATGACGTCAGCACCACTTGCATATTGTGTTGCTGCAATTGATTTTCCTTTAGCAGCATCCGCAAATGACCCTGCGTAAGCGATTGATACTTTGATAGAAGGATCAACTGATTTAACACCTGCTTCAAAGCCTTTTTCAAAACGTTTAACAACGGTTCCTTCCATACCACCTACAAAACCAACTTGTTTGCTTTTGCTGGTTTTAGCAGCCGCAACACCAGCTAAATAAGCTGCTTCGTTGTCGGCAAAAGTGATACTTGCAACATTGTCTTTTCCTTCAATCACATCATCGACAATAGCGTATTTTGTATCTGCGTTATCAGAAGACGCTTTTTTAATAGAATCAGTCAGGTTAAAGCCAATACCAAAGATGACATTAAAACCATTTGACTTTGCAGTATCAAGGTTTGTCACATATTCTGATTCATTGGTTGATTGGAAATAATTAAAATCACTTCCTTTTTTCAAATTTTTTGATTTGCCCCAAGCTTGTAGACCTTCCCAAGCTGATTGGTTAAAGGATTTATCATCAACACCCCCTTGGTCAGTAATCATGGCTACTTTTAAATCTGATGAAGAAGCAGATTTTTGGCCTTTATGAGAACATGCCGCTAATGGGATAATAGCAGCTGATAATAAGGCAAGGGATGTTAATTTTTTATTCATGTTCGGTTTTTCCTCCAAATTGTAGTAAATCAGTGAGTTTTTAAACTCTTTTTTCAACAGACTTCCATTCTAGCACAATATCAGAATATTATTAAGAAAATTTTCTCTTTTTATTCAAAATAAAGTCTATTTCCGAACATTAAGTTTTGTAAAAATAAGAAAAGTAGTTTTTAAGACTCATTATAAAAAGATGACTGCCCGTAAGCAGTCATCTTATGTGGACTTCTTATTTACTGTATTTAGCAATCACTTCTTGGGGACTTTTCCCTTTTGCCAACCAATCCACTAACTTATCCAATTGTCGTAATTTTTGCATGCGGTCATCTTCTATGGCTTCTATCTGTACACCACAGATTTTACCAGTGATATTTTGGCGATCTGGATTGAAATGAGGGGCTTGGTCAATGAAATCCCCATAAGTTATTTGAGACGACTTTAAGGCTACTAGCCTTTCTGCAGAATAGCCCATCAACCATGAAATGAGGGCATCGACATCCTCTGACTGCCCCCCTTTTCGCTCTACTTTTGCCACCAAAGCCTGATAAATTGAGGCAAAGGCCATTTGAAACACTTTATGTGACATCTTATAACTGTGACCTCTTTTCCTTTCCACCAAAGACAAAATTCCATTATTGTTACTGCCCTAACTTTACAATCCTAAAGGCTACGATTGGTTTGCCAACCAGTCTTTGTTCAATTTGGGTTTCCCATTTGCTTCTAGAAGTGGAATGATCTGATATCCATTTTTATAATATTCCACACCTGTCTCATTATCAATAATGATTTGTGTCCCAAAATCCGTATCTACGATGTTAAATCTACCTTTTAGATGTTTCATATCGTTATTTCCTCCTTTTTCATTATTCTACAATAATTAAGTCAAAAAAACATATTAGAAACATATCAAAAAAGCGAAGACAACATCAGGTTGTCTTCACTAGAAAAAATGATTTATTCTTTGTTAGATGTTTGCCCAAACAGATTCTAAGATATTTGTTTGTTCACGGCCTGGACCTACTGAGAAGGTTGAAATACGAACGCCAACCAATTCACTCACACGGCGAACATAGTTACGAGCGTTTTCTGGAAGATCATCAAGACTACGAACTCCTGTAATGTCTTCAGACCAACCTGGTAATTCTTCATAAATAGGTTTGCAACGTTTCAATTGTTCTAAGCTAGCTGGGTAATAATCAATACGTTCACCATCTAAGTCGTATGCCACACAGATTTTAACCGTGTCAAGACCTGAAAGCACATCGATAGAGTTAAGTGATAGGTTTGTAATGCCTGAAACACGACGGCTATGACGCATCACAACTGAGTCAAACCAACCGACACGACGTGGACGTCCTGTAGTTGTCCCATATTCATGACCAACTTCACGGATACGATCGCCAACTTCATCAAAGAGTTCAGTTGGGAATGGACCATCACCAACACGGCTAGTGTAAGCTTTACATACACCTACAACCTTGTTGATTTTACTTGGGCCAACACCTGAACCAATGGTAACACCACCAGCAACAGGGTTAGATGAGGTTACAAATGGGTAAGTTCCTTGGTCAATATCAAGCATAACCCCTTGTGCCCCTTCAAAAAGAACACGTTTACCTGCATCTAGGGCATCATTAAGGATAACAGAGGTATCAGTCACATATTTTTTAATTTCTTGACCATAGGCATAGTATTCTTCAAAAATACTATCAAAATCAAGAGCTTCACTATCATACATTTTTTCAAAGAGACGATTTTTTTCGGCTAAGTTAATTCTTAAGCGTTCAGCAAAGATCTCTTTGTCCAAAAGATCAGCGATACGAATACCTACACGCGCAGCCTTGTCCATATAAGCTGGTCCAATACCCTTGATGGTTGTTCCAATTTTGTTGTCACCTTTGGCATCTTCTTGCAATTGATCCAATTTAATATGGTATGGCAAGATAACGTGCGCACGGTCAGAAATACGAAGGTTGTCTGTTGTGATACCTTCTTCATGGAGATATGCCAATTCCTTAACCAATGATTTTGGATTGACCACAACGCCATTACCAATAACAGAAATTTTTTCAGGGAAGAAAATACCAGACGGAATCAAATGCAATTTGAATTTCTTACCATCAATCACAATGGTATGACCTGCATTGTCACCACCTTGATAACGCGCAATCACTTCTGCATCTGCAGATAAAAAGTCAGTGATTTTTCCTTTACCTTCATCACCCCATTGGGTGCCAACTACTACTACTGATGTCATATGTTTTTACGATACCGGCATGCTAAAAGCAGAGGCCTTCACCTTTCTTGAGAAACATGGCAGGAATCTCACCTGCGAGTTTGTCTTACAATTCATTATAGCAAAAAATGAAAAAAATTGCCATCCCATAAAAAATAATTAAGAAAAAAACCATTGAAGCTTCTCTATTTTTTAAGAAAAAAAGTAAAACACGAACATTTTACATGAAAGCGTTACACTGTTTTTACCACTCCAAAAGTGCTGAAATCTCAGCTGCGCTAGCAGAATTAACGGTAAACGCTTTAAGAAAAGGGGTTTTTGAGGTAAAATAGAGTATAGAAAAAACGAATAGTAAGATAGAAATCGAGAATCAATATGAACCTAAAATCTTTTGACAAACTGATTGAACACCTTCCTCGCATTCCCGGATGGATTTGGCTAATCGTCTACTTTGTCTGCCTAGGTGTCATTAGCGATGTGGTCCATGATGGTCTTTTTTTAATCGCTGCAATTGGCCTAGGGATGGCCTTTCGCTACACCGGCAAAAGGCAAAAATTTCTTCGCGGACAACAGCTGGCCAAACGCATTCAACAACTTAAAGATACCGTCCAGATAGCTGATAAACAAAGTAAACTCTTGAACCAGTATTTGATTGATAAGGACACTCATAATTTCCAACTTGTGGCTAATCAATTACTGCCTAAACTGGATTTTATCAAAGAAGAATCCTACCAGCTCCAAGGACACATCCCTAGTGATGTCTACAAACGCATCAATCATAAGGCGGATCAAGTCCGCGTTGACACCGTCTTGCAGTTGGAACAGGTAGAGATTGATAGCCACATGAGCCAACAATTCGTGATTGATAAAATCATCACGGAACAGGCACCCGAAATTCAAGAGATTTACCAAAATGTCCTCAGAGATAACAAAACCATCCTTGAAAAAATTGAAGCCGCTGACGACAAAGCCGAGCTAACGGCACTACAAGAAAGCAGCATGGATCATTTCTACGACATCTTAAACGGCTACCTCAAAATCAAGTCGTCACCCAAAGATTACTATAAGGCAGAAGAACGTTTGGCCTCTGCCCTTCAAGCTCTAAAACAATTTGACTTAGACCTTGATGAAACCCTCCGTAAACTGAATGAAAGTGAACTCAAAGATTTTGACGTCAGCCTACGCATGATGCAAGATAAATCGAAACAAAATACCATAGCACCTGATCTAGAATAGGAGTTACCATGTCAGAATTTAACTTTGATATTGACCAAATTGCTAACAATGCCATCTCAAAAAATGACAAAACCACAGAAATCATCACTGACCAAGTGGACACATCCGGCAAGACCATTTCCTTTTATGAAAAACTAAGCCCAGAGCAACAAAGTGCCATTTCAAGCAAGGCACCTGCTTTAGTAGATTCCTTTATGGCCAATCAAAATACCTTGTTGGATTTTGGTCAATCTGCCGTTGAGGGAGTCAATGCAACCGTCAACCATATTTTAAGGGAACAAAAGAAATTGGAAATCCCACAAGTGGATGACTTGCTGAAAAAGACCAATCAAGAATTAAATGGCTTTGTAGCCAAATACAAAGACGTTGGACCTGCTGACCTTGAGAAAAAGCCAAATCTACTTCAAAAACTCTTTAAGCAAAGCAAAAATACCTTGCAAGAATTCTACTTTGATGCCCAAAATATTGAGCAGAAAATGGATGGCATGGCGGCAGCTGTGGTCAAACAAGAAGACACCCTCGCTCGAAATATCGTCTCAGCAGAGCTTCTGATTGAAGACAATACCAAATCCATTGAAAACTTAGTTGGAGTCATTGCTTTTGTAGAAGCTAGCTTGAAGGAAGCGACTCAAAGAGCGCAAGCTTTACAAACAGAACTCAAGAGTTTAGACGCTGTAACGCCAGAATACCAAAGTAAAACGGATCTTTTGGCACGGACAACTGAAGTGGTCAACACCTTGGAGCAACAACACACTGAGTATGTCAGCCGCCTTTACGTGGCTTGGGCAACGACGCCTCAAATGCGCAACTTGGTCAAAGTCTCCTCAGATATGCGCCAAAAATTAGGCATGTTGCGTCGTAACACCATTCCAACCATGAAACTTTCCATTGCTCAACTGGGCATTTTGCAACAGTCTGTTAAATCGGGAGCTACTGCTGACGCTATTGTTAATGCCAATAATGCAGCCCTTCAAATGTTAGCGGAAACCAGCAAGGAAGCTATCCCTGCTTTGGAAAGATCTGCTCAAAACCCAACCTTGTCTATTCAATCCGTCACGGCCCTAGCTGAAAGCTTAGTGGAACAAAACAATGGCATTATCGCTGCTATTGATGACGGACGCCATAAACGCGCTCAATTGGAACACGCCATTATTCAGTCGGCAGAAACCATCAATGATTCCGTCAAACTCAGAGATGAAAAAATCGTCCAAGCTCTCCTGGACCAAGGACGTGAACAACAAAAAGAAGTGGAGAAATAAAAAAATGCCCATTTTAAAATGGGCATTTTTTGCATAGTTGGCAAGCATTAGTAGACGGCTATAAAAGCAACCATTTTGATACTTTAAACGTTTTGGCTTTTGACTATTTTTTATTTATAGGATATATTCATCCTATTTTTCTTGTAATTGTCTATAAATGATGTTATGATCACTCTAAGGAGGAATTTATCATGCAAATTAATCTTGAAAACCTAGTACCAATAACAGAAGCAAACCAAAATTTTTCAAAAGTTGCCCGTATGGTTGACAGTAAGGGAACAGCTGTTATTCTCAAAAATAATAAACCTAAATATGTATTACTTGACTACGCTACTTTAATCAATGAAGAACATAAGGAAGTAGAAATAACAGATAAAAACACCCTTGACAAAGTAGCAAACGCTGTCCTGTCAAAGCATTTAGATGCCTTTAAGGAACTAGCTAAATGAAGAAATTAACACCTGAACAAATCATATCCCTACATTCTCAACTTATTTCAGTAACTGGAGGTATTGAAGGAACTAGAGATAAAGGACTTGTTGAATCAGCAATTGCTAATGTATTTGATAGCTATTTTGGAGTTGAAAAATATAAAAGTATCGAAGAAAAAGCTGCTAGACTCTGCTATTCACTTATTAAAAATCATGCTTTTCTAGATGGAAATAAGCGAATTGGTATCTTTGCTATGCTAGTTTTACTTGAGATTAATGGTATTGTTTTAGATTGTACCGATAAAGAATTAGTCTATCTTGGTATTGGAGTAGCTTCATCTAATTTATCTTTTGAGGATATTTTAATATTTATTCAGACGCATTAGTTTATTGACATGACACTGACCTAAAATATATTAACCTATACTGATTATAGCTAAATTGAATTCAATCAATAACCCTATTCCAAAACCTGTTGATGTTTCAACAGGTTTTTTGTGAAAAGCGTATCAATAAATTGAATTTCGACCTTTAAAATTGTAAACTGTAACAAGAAGAATACTATGGAAAAGAGACATTTGCATGCTTAATCAGCTCTTACAAAAACTCCCTCAAAATACAGACATTTTGGAGGCAACTTTCGGCTTGGAACGTGAAGGCCTTCGCCTAACACAAGAAGGCATATTGGCCCAAACAGACCACCCTAAAGCCCTTGGTTCACGAAGCTTCCACCCCTATATCCAAACCGACTTTAGTGAGCAACAACTGGAATTGATTACCCCCATCTCTCAGTCGACACAGGAGGCTAGAAGACGCCTAGGCGCCATCTTTGATGTCGCACAGCGTAGTCTTGAAGAAGACCAGGTCATCTGGCCCCTTTCCATCCCCCCCTATATCGAAGAAGACCAGATTCAGATTGCTAAACTGGACAAAGCCGAAGAAGTCCGCTACCGGGAACAACTCGCCCAAACTTACGGCAAAAAACTTCAGTCCATTTCCGGTATCCATTACAACATAGAACTAGGTAAAAACTTAACCCAAAGCCTGTTTGCCCTTAGTGACCAAGAAGACCTTAAAGACTTCAAAAATGCCATCTATATGAAGTTGGCTCGCCAATTCCTCAACTACCAATGGCTGGTCACCTACCTTTTTGGCGCTAGCCCACTAGCCGAAAAAGACTTCTACCCTCAGATGCCAACAGATCTCGTCCGTTCCTTAAGAGCTAGCCGCCGTTACGGATACAGCAACCACGAGGAATTGTCCATTTCCTTCTCCTCCCTTGGAAACTATGTCAAGGATATGGAAAATGCCTTGGACACCGGTATCCTGTCCCTAGAAAAAGAATTCTACTCCCCAGTCCGCCTCCGCGGCAGCAAACATAGCCGTGACTACTTGTCAGAAGGCATCACCTACCTAGAATTCCGCAACTTCGACATCAACCCCTTCGACAAGCTAGGCATCAGCCAAAAAACCTTAGACAGCTTCCACCTCTTCCTCCTCAGCCTCTTATGGCTAGACGACCTCAAAGACAGCGACCAAGAACTGACAAAAGCCCGTCAAATCAACGAAGAAGTGGCCTTATCCCACCCCATGAGCCCACTGCCTGACCCAGAACGGGCAAGACCGGTCCTCAAGGCCATGACAGAACTGATTCAACACTTCGGTTTGGATGCTTACTACCAAGACTTGGTGGCAGACCTAGAACTGGCTATCAAGGAACCTGAAAGAACCATCTCTGGACACCTTTTTGGCAAAATCGCTAACGCTTCTCTGGCTGCCTTTGGCTTAGACCAAGCAAAAACCTACCACCAAGAGGCTACCCAGGCTCCCTACGCACTCAAAGGTTATGAAAGCATGGAGTTGTCAACGCAAATGCTCATGTTCGATGCTATCCAAAAGGGGCTTCATCTGGACATCCTGGATGAAAATGACCAATTTTTGAAGATCTGGCACGGCGACCATGTCGAGTATGTTAAAAACGGCAACATGACTTCCAAAGATAACTATGTGGTTCCTCTGGCCATGGCCAACAAAACCGTGACCAAGAAAATCTTGGATCAAGCTGGTTTTCCAACTCCCAAAGGGCAGGAATTTGCCAGCAAAGACCAGGCTATCCGTTACTTCAATCAGATAGCGGACAAGGCCATTGTGGTCAAGCCTAAATCAACCAATTTTGGACTGGGCATTTCCATCTTCCAAAAGCCGGCCAGTCAAGCTGACTATGAAAAAGCCGTGGAAATTGCCTTTGCGGAAGACCGCGACATCTTGGTGGAAGAATTTATTGCCGGTACTGAATACCGCTTCTTCACCTTGAATGGCAAGTGCGAGGCCGTTTTACTGCGTTTACCGGCTAATGTGGTGGGCGACGGCGTCCATACGGTCAAAGAATTGATTGATATGAAAAACCAAAATCCTTTACGAGGACTTGACCACCGTTCACCCTTAGAGAAAATCCAATTAGGTGATATTGAAAAACTGATGTTAGCTCAAGAGGGATACGGTCCCGACTCCGTCTTAGCCAAAGGGGTGAAGGTCGAACTTCGCCGCAACTCCAACATTTCAACTGGGGGCGACTCGGTTGATATGACCGATGAGATGGACCCTTCTTACAAGGCATTAGCGGCTCAAATGGCGGATGCCATGGGGGCTTGGGTCTGTGGTGTGGACTTGATTATTCCTGACCCGAGTCAAAAGGCTAGTCTTGAAGAGCCTAACTGCCATTGCATTGAGCTCAACTTCAACCCCTCCATGTATATGCATACTTACTGTCAGGAAGGGCCAGGCCAAGCCATCACCCCTAAAATTTTACAAGCTCTCTTCCCAGAGTTGCCAATTTACCTTTAAGCAAACTAAAACTCCCCTTACCAACTGGTAAGGGGAGTTTTCTGTCTTAGTATGAATAGAAAATAATTTTTTAGGAAAGTTTCTGGAAGTCCTTTGTTATGGCTTAGCCTTTTTTGCGTTTGCCGGCGTAGACGAAGGCACCTGCTCCGATCATGAGGGAGAGACCACTTGCCACTAGGAGTGGGTTAACTGGTTTGTCACCTGTTGATGGGAGGTTGTTGCCGTTCTTAGTTTGATTTGCTTGTGCTTGGTTGTTTTGGTTTTGGTTTGGAGCTGCTTGACCTGCGTTGGCTTTGCCTTCGGCTTGAGGAGCCACTTTGTTTGGCATGTCTTTGATTTTTTCTGCCAATTCTTGTTTAGCTTTGTCCAACTCAGCTTGCAATTTGGCTTTTTCCTCTTGGCTCATTTGCTCGTTCTTCATAGCTTCTTCTTTAGCTTTGTCAAGCTGGTCTTGCAAGTTCTTAAGCATTTTCTCTTTATCAGCAAGGAGTGCATTGAGAGCGTCCACTTCTTTTTGGTGGTCTTCTTTCATCTTAGCAATCTCTGCTTCAAGTTTTTCTTTCTCAGCTTTAACGGCTTCAAAGTCTTTTTCAAGAGCTTCTGCTTTAGCTTGAAGTTCTTCCGCTTCTTTCTTAGCAGCAGTAATTTCTTCAACTAATTTTTCAACTTGCTCTTCTAGTTCAGGAACTTTTTCTGCTTCTTTCTTAGCAGCATCACGTTCTTCAGTCAGTTTTGCATTAGCTTTTTCTGACTCAGCTAACTTAGCTTTCTCAGCTTCCAAAGCTTCTTTTTCAGATTTCAATTCTGCTTCAAGTTCTTTCATGGCTTTTTCAGCATTCATGACTTTCTTTTGAAGATCGTTTGTAATTTCTTCGGCTGTACCTAAGTTTTCTTTCAGTTCTTTGTTTTCGTTAGTTAAATCCTGATTTTGTTTTTCGGCTTCACCTAAAGCAACGTGTTTATCAGCTAATTCTTTCTCGTAGTCAGCTTTTGTTTTTTCGAACTCTTCAGCAAGCTCCGCATGGTTTTTCTTTGAAGATTCAAGTTTTTCTTCTAAATCTTTAACTTTAGCTTCTTTTTCTTCAATTGTTTCTTCAGCCTTATAAAGTTCACCTAAAGCACTTGTTAACTCTTCATTATTTTCCGCAATTTCTTTCTCTTTTTCTTTAAGCTCATCTTCTTTCTTAGAAATTTCTGATTTTTTTTCATCTAGTTCAGACTCTAAATGTCTTTTTTCTTTTAATGCTTTTAGAACTTGATCTTCTTTCTCTTTTAGCTCTTCTTCCTTTTTGGAAAGTTCTTTTCCTCTTTGTTCATTTTGCTTTACCCTACTTTTAAGTTCTTGTACTAAAAGTGATGCAAGTGTTAACTTTTCTTTATGAGTCCAATCATCATTTTCTTTTGAAAACGAACCGATATAGGTAGCATATAAGTTATAAATACTATTACTATCTGAATAATCATACCGAGCATTATCTAATCCCGACATTAAAGCATTCAAAGTTTCAGTTTTTGCATCTCTTAAAACGGTTCTTAATTTCTCTAAAGCTGTAGCGTCGTCATCCTCGTAACGCTTCTCAATTGCTATCCTAATAAGTTTCTCACTGTCATTGTCATCCATTTGAGAAATAAATTCATCCGCCTTTACTGTCGTGACTGCTCCTGCGAAGCCTCCTAGGCTTGAAAAGGCTGTTCCTGCTAGGACCGCTGCGGTGACCGCTTTGCGTAGGGCATGTTTGCGGTGTTTTTGTTTGATTTCCATTTTCTTCTCCTTATAATAGAATTTTCTCATTTTGTTAGTTTTTGTAAAAAGCTGAAATGATAACGTTTTAGGCACGCTAAAAGGGCTTTTCGAAACTACAAAATTAGTATATATTAGTTTATTGTGATAATAAAGCTCAACTTTTTAATCTTTGATTAAAATAATGAATGATAAATGAGTTTTTATCGCTATATAATGCTAGATTGAGATCATTTCCTGTTTCCTCACAAAAGGAGACAGGTTTTCTCGTATTAATAATAGTAGAAAGTTGAAGCACCTTATCACATCATAATCATTGCGACCGATTCTTGGTCCATATTAAGGAGATCCGATGTATATCAAACAAAACCTTTTTTCCAATCAGCAATTACGCGGCCTCAAACTGGCCGTTCTCTTGAACCATGGTGAGGAACCTAGTGACTATACCCACATTTGCCGGCACTTGCACTGTTCCTTTTTAACCTTGCAAACAGAGATTGCACATTTAGCTTCCTTTGGAGAAGTTCGGGCTCTCCCTTATGTGGAACCCCATTTGGAAGTTCAGTACCGACCAGAATTTGGTCCACAAAAATTGTTTCAATCCATCTTAAACGAGACCCCCTCGATGCGCTTGGTAGAAGCTCTCTTTTATAAGGACTTTGACTCTTTAGAAGAACTGGCGGAAGCTCTTTTTACCAGCTTATCTACTTTAAAACGGCTGATTAAGCGTACCAATGTTTATTTACAGTTGGGGTTTAATTGCGTGATTAACGTTCGATCGGTACGCATCGTTGGTCCTGAGCACTCGGTTCGCTTGCTCTATTTGAAATATTTTACCGAAGTCTACGACTACTACGCTTGGCCATTCTTAGATAGTATCAACGAGATTGCTCTGACAAGCTTAGTAGATGTGACAACCAGTAAGTTCTCTCATCGAGTGACGCATTCGCTCTTTGCCTACTTGAAAATCATGAGCGCGGTCAATCTGATCCGTTTTTCCAAAGGTTATCGTGTTAATGAAGTCTACCCGCGCAGCTATTCCCTTTATGAAAAGCTTAAAGAGGATCCGACTTTTCTGCATCTTTCCGAACTCTTTTGGCGTGACTTTGGCAAACCTTTAGACCAGGTGGCTTTGTCGGAGATGTTTTCGACTTATTTTCGTCAAGACTTGATTTTAAATGCCGAATTGGATCGGCAAAACACGGATAAGGAAGTTGAAGGGGTGACCTATGAGGACATGCTTGAGACTTTGGAGGGGATTGAAGAGCGTTTCGGGATGGTCATTGCTAATAAGTCGGAAATCAGTCTCTTGATTTACAATGCCTTGATTTTAAAAGAACATGATATCTATGAAAACTTTTTGGTTTATGACTACCGAGAGCCATATATTGCCTACTTTAAGGACAGTTATCCTAAGCTTTTAGAGGCCTTTCAGGAGGCTTTGTCATCCCCTTTTAAAGCCAAGGGCGTGGAGCTAGCCAAAGAAAGGCAGAACCACTTACTTTACATTTTATTGGTCAATTGGGACAATCTTTTCTTCCACATTAGCCGTGCTATTGATAAGCAAAAGGTCTTGGTGGTGGAAAAGGGAACCTGCAATTCCGGTCAGTTTTTAATTGCTTATGCCGGTCAGTACTTTGACATTGCTATTCATGAGCATCACCAGATTGATATGCACAAGATCAAAGAGGAGTACGATGTGGTGCTGACCGATCAGACCTTAGAAGTGGTAGATGGTGTCGACATCATCTACTTTAGCCAGCTAGTGCCAAGCATCGCCTTGGAAAAACTGAACAAGTTCCTCAAGAAAAAAATTCAGAAGCATTTCTTAGAAGAACCGAAGGAAGAATAAACCAAAGCCTTGCCAGTGACTAAATAACCCTTTACCTTAAGTTTTTTCCTACCATTGGCGGTCGGATAAGAAAACCATTTCATAAAAAATTGAGGGCATCTCTTGGGTCAGAGGCTAGTCTTTATGCTATAATATTTGGTATGGATAAAATCATTAAATCAATCTCAGAAACAGGCTCTTTTAGAGCCTTTGTTCTTGACAGCACACAGACTGTGAAGACAGCTCAAGAAAAGCACCAAACCTTGTCATCTTCGACAGTAGCCCTTGGCCGCACCCTCATTGCCAATCAAATCTTGGCGGCTAACCAAAAAGGCGACAGCAAAATCACGGTTAAGGTCATTGGGGACTCCTCTTTTGGTCACATCATTTCCGTGGCTGATACGAAAGGACATGTCAAAGGTTACATTCAAAACACAGGTGTCGACATCAAAAAAACAGCCACCGGTGAGGTCTTGGTTGGACCTTTTATGGGCAATGGCCATTTTGTCACAATTATTGACTATGGTACCGGCAATCCCTACACTTCAACAACACCATTAATTACAGGTGAAATTGGGGAAGACTTTGCCTATTATTTGACAGAATCTGAACAGACACCATCTGCTGTTGGCCTTAACGTTCTCTTAGACGAGGAAGACAAGGTTAAAGTGGCTGGTGGTTTTATGGTGCAAGCCTTACCGGGAGCTTCTGAGGAAGAAATCGCCCGTTATGAAAAACGCCTGCAAGAAATGCCTGCTATTTCGACACTCTTAGCTGCTGAAGACCCAAGCGATGCCCTCTTGGCTGCTATCTATGGGGATGAGGGTTACAAACGCCTGTCTGAAGACAGCTTGAGTTTCCAGTGTGACTGTTCAAAAGACCGTTTTGAGTCAGCTCTCATGAGCTTACCAAATACGGATTTACAAGACATGATCGACCAGGACCATGGTGCAGAAATCATCTGCCAGTTCTGTCAGACACGTTATCAGTTCTCAGAAGACGACTTGAAAGGGATTATCAATGACAAAGCTTAATTCTTCCTTTATGATTGGGAACGTGGAGATTCCCCATCGTACTGTTTTAGCCCCTATGGCCGGGGTAACCAATTCGGCCTTCCGGACCATTGCTAAGGAGTTCGGCGCTGGACTGGTGGTCATGGAAATGATTTCCGAAAAAGGCCTCCTTTACAACAATGAAAAAACCTTACACATGCTCCACATTGATGAAAACGAACACCCAATGTCTATTCAGTTGTTTGGGGGAGATGCCGAAGGGTTAAAACGAGCGGCAGACTTCATTCAAACCAACACCAAGGCAGATATTGTCGATATTAATATGGGGTGCCCGGTCAATAAAGTGGTTAAAAATGAAGCTGGGGCCAAATGGCTTCGTGACCCAGATAAAATCTACCACATTGTTTCGGAAGTGACTTCTGTTTTAGACATTCCCTTGACCGTTAAGATGCGTACAGGGTGGGCAGATAGTTCACTGGCTGTTGAGAACGCCTTGGCTGCGGAGTCGGCTGGGGTGTCAGCCCTTGCCATGCATGGGCGTACCCGTGAGTAAATGTACACTGGTACTTGTGACCACGAAACCTTAGCCCGTGTTTCGAAGGCCATTACGAAAATTCCATTTATCGGTAATGGTGATGTGCGTACGGTTCAGGACGCGAAATTTATGATTGAGGAAATCGGAGTTGACGCTGTCATGATCGGCCGCGCAGCCATGAACAATCCTTATTTATTTACCCAAATCAACCATTTCTTCGAAACCGGTGAAGAGTTGCCTGATCTTCCTTTCGACAAAAAACTGGATATTGCTGAAGACCACTTGCGCCGTTTGATTAACCTCAAGGGCGAAAACATTGCTGTGCGTGAGTTTCGTGGTTTAGCGCCGCATTATTTACGTGGTACGGCAGGTGCAGCTAAGATTCGTGGTGCCGTGTCACGCGCGGAGACTTTGGCTGAGGTTGAAAGTATTTTTGCTCAAGTTCGTTAATACCATAGAAGGAGAATCATGTTGATTGTACTAGCCGGAACTATTGGTGCAGGGAAAAGTTCACTTGCTGCTGCTCTTGGGGAGCATTTGGGAACTGAGGTCTTCTATGAAGCCGTTGACAACAACCCTGTCCTTGACCTTTATTATCAAGACCCTAAGAAATATGCCTTTTTGTTGCAAATTTTCTTTTTAAACAAACGTTTCAAATCCATCAAGGAAGCCTACAAGGCCGACAACAATATCTTAGACCGTTCCATTTTTGAAGACGAGCTCTTTTTGACTTTAAACTACAAAAACGGCAATGTGACTAAGACAGAATTGGAAATCTATCAAGAACTCTTAGGCAACATGCTAGAAGAATTAGAAGGTATGCCTAAAAAACGCCCAGACCTCTTGATTTACATCGATGTTTCCTTTGACAAAATGCTAGAACGCATCGAAAAACGTGGCCGTTCCTTTGAACAGGTAGACGACAACCCAGGACTAGAAGATTACTACGCCCAAGTCCACGGGGAGTACCCAGACTGGTACGAAAACTACCACGTCTCCCCTAAAATGAAAATCGACGGCAACCAACTGGACTTCGTCCAAAACCCCGACGACCTCAAAACCGTGCTCGAAATGGTTGACACCAAACTCAAAGAACTCGATTTACTATAAAAAGAAATCCCCCTAACTCTATTGAGATAGGGGGATTAACTATTTAAAAATTTAAATTCGATAAATAATTTAATATTGGTGAATAATCTACTCGAGAGAAGTCATTCACATCATATTCAAATAGCTCACCCAACTGAAAATGATTATAATTTCTCTTATTGATAATATCATAAAATTCTTTTTCTGTTATATGATTATCTGCTAAGTCTCTTTCATCAAGTTTATCACCATAATGATAATGACTCATAATATGGCCTAAATGCCTATCTTTTTCCCTGTCACGAAGATATCTACGATTCCAAAGAATACTGAATTCTGCAATTAGCCTGATAGTAATTGGACGATAATCAAATTGTAAACATAAATTATTCAATTTATCTCTTTGTTTATCTGAAAATGGATATTCACTTAAAATAACTTTTTTTCCAATAGCCATATATGCATTCAAAGCAGAATAATAGGATTCCCAAACAATTTTTTCAATCTGCTCTTTTTCCTTTAAACTATTGAAACCTTGGCTGTCATAAATATCTTCTTTAAATTCATCTGGGGTTACTTTATAAAGTTTTGGATAAACTTCTTCTATTAAGTCAACCAAATAAGATTTCCCAGTAGCCGGGGGCCCCGCAATTAAAATTAGATACTTTTTCATAATCTAAATTCCATTCCTATTGATTATTTATATTCATGAATAAACCAATTTTATGCTTTACAATTTCTTTCACTGCTAAATTACATGGAATAATATTATACCGTAATGATTTATTTAGTTCAGTCTCTTCAAAACATTCTTTTGCTTTCTGAGTCCAATTTACTAATAATTCAGTACCAACATTAAACTTTCTAATTCCATTATTAATCAGTTCTGGATAATCTTCCTCCTTAACTCCTGTACCTCCATGAATTACTAATGGTCTATCGACAACTTTATATATTTCTTTTAACAATGGAATATTAACATTTGTTTTAGATTTAAATTGGCCATGATTTGTTCCTATTCCTACTGCAAGAGCATCTACCCCTGTTTCCTTTATAAAAGTTACAGCGTCTTCAGGTCGAGTATATTCTTTATCACTTTCAGATACAGATATCCCTTCTTCTGTACCTCCTATTGTCCCAAGCTCCCCTTCGACAGATACTCCTCTTTGATGAGCATATTCAACTACCGCTTTTGTTTTTGCAATGTTTTCTTTAAATGGTAAATTAGATCCATCAAACATAATACTTGAATAGCCCGCTTCTATAGCATCTTTTATTGCCTCAAAATCACGAGCATGATCTAAATGTAATACGACATCTACCATATTATTCTCTGCCATTTGCTTACATACCGCAACAACAACGTCATAGCCAATATATTTTGCAGTATCTATACTCGTTTGTATAATAATTGGAACACCCATTTCTTTTGCAGCTCTAATCATTTCAGGTAACATTTCTAAATTATGCATATTAAATGCACCAATAGTCATATTTAATTTTTCAGCATAATCAGTTACTTCTTTTAATGTTCTATACATTTTCATCACCCCTCTATTTTGAAGTTAAAGTCCCTTTCTTAGCAATATTCCTCATTTCATCCAGTTTATTCATATAATATTCAATGAGTTCATCGTCTTTATCAATGGCAGCTTCTTTCCTTTTTTGATTGTAATAAGCCATTAGTTGCTTATAGCCTTCTCCAATCGATATTTCCAAAGATAAGCTTTTTTCTAACATTTTGATTGATTGATCCATTTTTGATAACTTAGCATATAACATTCCCAGCTGTTCAAAATATCTAGCATCCTCTAGATGTTTTTCTTTTTCTTCCAGTAATAGTCGTAATTCTTTTTCAAGTAATTCTTTTTCATCTTGAGTTAGAGTATTTACATTTTCAACAGCTCCGACTGCTTTTTCATCTTGATTTTTTTTGAAAAAATTAAACATCATGACCTCCTTTACCAGCGTTGTAATGACAAATTAAAACATTTTAAATATAGGATTTAAAATCCAATAATAAAGTAGAGCTGCAGTCACAGTGTCCACATCTGTTGCTGTTGCATTAACAAATCCTAGTTTATTAAATGCTGTAACTAGCAATGCCGGTAAAAGTGTTATAAAGAACCCATGCGCTATACCACCTATAATTGCTCCTCTTCTACCTCCAACCGCATTACCAAAAATACCTGCTGTTCCTCCCGCAAAGAAGTTTGTTAGCATACCAGGCAAAATCATTGCTAAGCCAACTGTTGGCAAAAGAAACATTGCTAAAACTGTTCCTATTGTAGTTGTAATAAAACCTAATATTACCGCATTAGGAGAATACGGAAAGAATACAGGACAATCTAAAGCAGGTATGGCATCAGGAACTAACTTCATAGCAATTCCTCGAAAGGCTGGTACAATTTCACCTAATAGAAGTCTAACTCCTGATAATAAGACGTATACACCTACAACAAATTGAATAGATTGCAAGAAACTATACATAATATAATTTTGAGAACCAGTATCAACAGCATGAGGACCAGCAAAAATTGCAGTAATTATGTACAGTGGAACCATAACCACCATTACTGAGAGGTATGTATCTTGTAAAAATTCAAATGCTTGTGGCATTTCAATATCTTCAATAGATTTTTTGTTTTCTCCTCGTTCTCCAAAAATTTTTGCAACCCCAGCTTCAAATAAATAACCAATAGTACAGAAATGTCCTAGCGCAATGTCATTACTACCTGTTACTTGACGAATAATCGGCTGGGCAATTGCTGGCATTGCAACCGTAAAGATACCACCTACAATTCCTCCAACAATAATAAGTGAAATTCCTCTTAAACCTGCAAAATAACCAAAGACAGTTGTCATAGTGGCCATCCAAAGTAATGCCTGACCAGTTAAGAAAATGTATTTCCACTTTGTAAAACGAGCAATAATAATATTACAAATAAATATCGCTAAAAAAGTTAGTGCAATACTACTTCCCAGACCAAGTTCATTCATCGCTTGACCATTAATAGCTTCAATAGAAGGTACGATACCTTGAGTATGAAATCCCTTTTTAAAGATTTCACCAAAATACAATAAACTTCCAACAATAATCCCCGATCCTGCACTTAGTACTTGAAATCCTAGCAAAGTTTTAAGAGTACCTGAAATTATTTGACCTACTGACTTCTTTTGTAAAATCAATCCTAACATTGCGATTAATGCAATTGTAATTGATGCTTGAGTAAGAATATTATTAATAATAAAATTTACTACACCCATGATAAATAACCTCCATTAAATAAAGTTACGCGATTTTAGAACTGGAATTAATTTTTCTTCAATTTCTTTACTTGAAACAATATTTTTTAAAAACACTAAAGATGTTTTTGACTCATCAATTGAAAATTTAGCAAATTGTTTTTCAAAATTTTGTGCCGTAATAATAATATCTGGTCCTACAGAAGCTGCTGTGGAGATATCAACATGGTCTAACCTTGCATCAATTTGATATTTGTTTAACACGTCTTCTGCCGCCATTTGGGCAGCAAAACTTGATCCAAGTCCAGCTCCACAAACAAATAAAATATTAATCTTTCCTGCCATTTAATTTTCCTCCTCGATTTTATATAATATTTTTTTTACTGTTTCGATGTCTTTTGCCTCTAACAACTTATTCAAATTATTGTCTTCCTTAATCAAATTTACAATAGCTTTCATAACATTTAAATGTGAATAAGAATCAATGGCGGATAAACAAAATATGATTTTTACAGGATCATTAAATTCATGATTAAAAATAACTGGTTTATCAAAAAGACACAGACTTAATCCTAATTTTAATGCTCCATCTTCTGGTCTAGCATGGGCTAAGGCAAGATGTTTTCCTATGACTATATATGGTCCATATTCTTTCACACTCTCTATCATAGCGCCAATATAATCCTGATTAATAATTTCATTATCTAGTAGAGGCTTTGCTGATTTGATTATGGCATTCTGCCATTCAGTTTCATCTTTTTCAAAAATGATATATTTATCTTCTAATAAGTCCTGTAACATAGGTTTTATATCCCTTTCATTAATTATTAAATCGTTATTCTGAAATAATTCTTCAATAGAGTTGTATAAAGTTTTACTAACACTTCCATTTTCTAATTCAATCATTGATAAAATTTTTTGAAACATTTCCGTATAGTCCTTTTGAATAGGTCCTATTCTTCTATATTCACGGTGACCCTCTAAAAAGTTACTTACAAGCAACTTTGTTTCTTCATTGAAAATAGAATCAATGACCATGACAGGTTTCAAATTATAGTGAATTTCGATAGTTGAAAATATTAAATCAGCATCAAACTTTTCAATTAATCCTACTTCACGGCTACTCAAAACTGCCAATACTTCAATATTAAAAAATTCTTTCAAATTTTCTGCTAGTAATTTACCTGTTGCAATTCCATAATTACAAATTACAATAGCTCGAAACCAATAGGTACTTTCTTGATTTAATTCACTTAAAGCTGTAGAAAAATGAATGGTTAAAAATGCAATTTCATCATCAGTTATCGAATTAACAAAATTAAATTCTGGAGAATTCATAAATTTTTCAATTGCTGAATATACAATTCCGTAGCTTTGTTTAATCTTTTCCTTTAAGGGATTTATTAACTGTAAATTTTGGTTTATACGAATTACCATGCTAGAAATATGACTGTAAAGAGCTTGTTGTAATTGAGTCTCTTTTTTATCAAACGGAATTCCAGTCTCACTTCCTACAAATTCGATAAGTTTTAAAATCATCAATTGAATATCCAACCAATTTGTGGGATGAAAATCAATATTGTTATCAAGTGTACTAAGTAAAAAGTATAGATATCTTTTTTCTGTTTTGGATACTGAAAAGCTAAACTCTTGTAAAACCAAATTGATATAATTAAGAATATAATTTTTAGTCAGTGTTTCATTTATGCTTATTTTTGAAGAAGGAAGAGTGTTCCCTTGACTTAACCTTTGAAGCCAAATCAATGTCAATAAATTAAAATTGGTTCTATAATGGCTGTCTTCTTTTTCTGAAATACACTGACTATAAATTAAATCAAGTGTATTCCAAATATCTTTAGAAACATGTTTTTCAAAAATTTCTTCAAAATTTGTTTTTGAGATTTCATAATTCAACAAAGAAAAAAGCATCGTTCTCAAATATTGTTCTTTACCTTGCAATTGTAAACCTAATTTCGGAGTACTTACCACTTCCACTTGAAATTTATTAAATAATTTTCGAACTTGTCTCATGTCCTCATCAATAGTAGACTTCGAAACTTGATACAGTATCTCTTTTTTATTTAAGAAAACAGGATCGTTACCAAATGCAATATCTAATATTAAATCTCTTATTCGTTCCTCTCTATTTAAGTATCTTTCTTCTATATTTTCTTCAAAAAGCCTTTGTTGTTCATCATCAGTTAAATTTAGAATAACACCTTTAGATCTTTTAAATGTCACTGGTTTTAAATTCTTTTCATTCAACAATTCATTAATTTCACTAATATCATTTCGAATTGTACGTTCACTCACCTCAAATTCTGTAGCTAAATACTTTATTGTTAATGGTATTTTTGAATGTAAAAGTCTATGTAACAGGTTGATAGTTCTACTTTTCATTTGTTATCCCTCGTCTATCTATATTATAAAAGCGCTTCCAAGATAAATGTAGTAGATTTTGTTTCACTTTTATTTTGCACAAATATCTACTTATCCATTTTAACTGATAATTTTTATTAAAAATAACAAAATATTATAAAAATTAATAATCTGAAAAATATCAAAATATTATAAAAATTAATAATCTGAAAAATATCAAAATATTATAAAAATTAATAATCTGAAAAATATCAAAATATTATAAAAATTAATAATCTGAAAAATATCAAAAAAAAAGGCTTTTCAAGCCTTTTTACCCCAACACCAATGCGTCGTCGCTTAGGTTTTGGCCGCTATTTTTTTGGAAGAGGCCCATGAGTTGGTTGACGGTGAGGTTGGCTTTTTCTTGGCCTTTGACATCGACCACGATACGGCCCTGATGGAGCATAACCAAACGATTGCCATAGGCAATGGCATTTTCCATGTTATGGGTAATCATCAACGTGGTTAGCCCATGTGTTTTAACAATTTTGTCTGTCAATGCCATAACCATATCACTGGTTTTAGGGTCTAGGGCAGCTGTGTGCTCATCAAGTAGTAGCACTTTGGGTTTTTCCAGCGAAGCCATGAGAAGAGTCAATGCTTGCCGTTGACCACCCGAAAGGAATTGGGTATCAACTTTGAGACGGTTCTCCAAATTGAGTCCTAATTCTTTCAGGGCTTCCTTGTAAATCAGACGCTCGTCTTCTTTAACGCCCCAGCTTAAGCCCCGTTTTTTGCCTCGACGATGGGCGATGGCCATGTTTTCTTCAATGGTTAAGCGCGAAGCTGTTCCCATCTTGGGATCCTGGAAAACACGGCTAATAGCTTTGGCTCTTTTGGCGGCAGACTGGTTAGTTATGGATTGACCCTCCAGTAAAATGTCCCCTTGGTTAAGGCTGAGCGTGCCCGCCAAACAGTTCATGAGTGTGGACTTGCCCGCACCATTGCCTCCGATGATGGAGATGAAATCCCCTTCGTTAACATCAAGAGAAAGACCACGCAAGACATGGTTTTCATTAACTGTTCCTGCTTCAAAAACTTTATGTATGTTTTGGATTGATAATAATGATGACATATGCACTCCTATCCTAATTTAGCTTGACCGAGTTTGAGTTTTGCTTGCCATTCCGGCAGGTAAAGGACGGCGGCCAGTAACATGGCTGAAAAGAGCTTAACCAGATCCGCATCCATGCCTGGAATCGATAAAATGGCTAAGATAATGAGACGGTAAATCACCGAACCCAAAACCACCGACAGCAAACGCCAACCAATACTTAGGTTACGAATAACCACCTCAGCAATGATGATGGACGCAAGCCCAATAACAATAGTTCCAACACCAGCATTCAAATCAGCGTAGCCATTATTTTGACACAACAAGGCCCCACAAAGGGCAATCAAACCATTAGACAGCATGTAGCCCAAGAGTTTCATATGATCCGTCTGAATCCCGTTAGCCTCACTCATTGGGATGTTGTCCCCGGTGGATCGCAGAGCAAGACCAATTTGTGTTTTCATTAAGAGGGTGAGTAAGACAATAACAAGTCCTACAAAGATCCCTCCAACAATCATGACCGAAGCAGTTTTGGTAAAGCCCATATCATAGAGTTGCGACACCAAGGTTTTTTGCCCCAAAAGCGCCACGTTGGCCTTACCAAGAACTTTTAGGTTGATAGAATACAAAGCCGTCAGGGAAATAATCCCTGTTAAGAGAGCAGGAATTTTTAACTTGGTGTGAATAAAACCAGACATTAAGCCTGCCAACATACCTCCAAGAAAGGCTAAAAATGTCGCCAAAAGTGGGTTCATACCAGAAACAATGCTGCTTGCACAAATGGCTGCCCCCAAAGGATAGGAGCCTTCAGCCGTCAAATCGGCAATGTCTAAAATACGGAAAGTCAGGTAAACCCCTATGGCCATAACTGACCATAAAAGCCCTTGTGAAATACTAGATAATATGAGTGCCATGAAATCTCCTTTTTGATTGTCTTTAATTCTAGTCTCTTAGTTTTTTAGCGACAGATGAGAAACATCTATTCCTAATGCTTCTGCTTGTTTTTGGTTGACATGCAATTCCAATTTTTTAGGGTATTCAACTGGAATTGTAGCTGGTTTTTGTCCTTTCAAGACTTTCAAGGCTTGTTTGCCCACCTGTTTACCAAGTTCTGTATAGTTGGTTCCATAGGTTAAGAGGCCGCCGGCATCCACCATATCCGTTGAGCCTCCAATGACGGGAACCTTATTGTCAAGGGATAGTTGCCCAAGCATGGTCATGGTTGAAGCCACTGTATTATCTGTCGGAACAAAAAGTGCATCTGATGTTTTCATCAAACTAGTAGCTGCATCTTGCACGTCATTGCTTGATGAAATGCCTTTTTTAACAATCTCATACCCAGCTTTTTTCAGTTCTTTTTCTGCCTCTTTGACTTGTACTTCTGAGTTGCGCTCACTGCTGGTGTAAAGAATACCAACTTTTTTGGCTTGTGGCAAAGCTTGTTTGAGCAAGTCCACCTGCTTATCAATGGGAGCCTGGTCACTTGTTCCTGTTATCAAGCCACCAGGTTTTTTGATGCTTTTCACAAGATTGGCGGATAAGGGATCCGTCACAGCTGTGAAGAGGACAGGCGTTTCCGTCGAAACTGTTGCCAGAGATTGAGCTGATGGAGTAGCAATGGCTAGGACCACATCACTTTTTTTGACCAATTGCTCTGACATGGTTTGAAGATTTGATTGATCTCCTTGGGCATTTTGATAATCAATGGTCAGGTTTTTCCCTGCCTCATAGCCGCCTTCTTTTAGTGCTGTTTCAAAACCTTTGCGGGCCGCTGTTAGAGAATCATGCTCCATGTATTGTAAAATACCGACAGTGACTTTTTGGGAAGATTTATTTGGACTACTTTCTGTGTTTCGGCATCCGACTAAGAGAAGGCTGGTTAAGCCTAAGAGAAGATAAGTTTTTAGTTTCATTATGTACTCCTTTATGCTATTGACCGACAATTGTTTCTAGTGTTTTCACGTCCAATCCCAAAGCCTTGGCCATGTCAGGATTGATTTTAACCAATGGTTTTCTAGGTTTTCCGACGGGGATTTCTGACGGCTTCTTGCCTTTCAAGATAAGAAGAGCCTTTTTCCCTGCTTCTTTACCAATTTCCTTGTAATTGACGCCTGATGTTAGTAAAAGAGAATCTAGGTAGGCATCATCACTGCCCATGGTTGGTACTTTGGCTTCTTTGACGATTTGACCAATGGTTGTTGCTGTTGAGGCTACGGTGTTATCAGTTGGCAGGTAGATGGCATCCACTTGGCCGGCAAGGCTAGTCATGACCTGTTGCACATCGTTACTACTTGTCACCGTTTTGACGACTGCTTTGAGACCTTTCTTCTTAATGGCTTTTTCCGCCATTTTAGCCTGGGTTTGGGAGTTAACCTCACTGGAATTGTAGAAAATACCGATAGTTTTAGCTTGAGGGACTACCTTGGTCAGCAGATCAATCTGCTGCTTAACATCAGTAGCATCAAGGGTTCCTGTGATATTCCCTCCGGGTTTTGCTAAGCTCTTAACCAGCTTTGCAGAAACAGGGTCTGTGACTGCAGTAAAGACGGTTGGTGTATCAGGGTCTGCGTTTAACAAAGCTTGCGCGGCAGGGGTAGCAACGGCAAAATGAAGATCATTTTTGCCTGCTAATTGTTCGACCATGGTCTGAAGGTTTGACTGGTCTCCCTGAGCATTTTTCTTAGTCAGTTTTAAATTTTTTCCCTCTTTATAGCCGCCATCAGCTAGTACTTGGATAAATCCTTGTCGAGCGGCATCCAAGGCTGGATGCTCGGCATATTGAACAATGCCGACCTTAACGCTCTGACCAGATTTATCACTGACTTGACGACAAGCCGTTAGTGTCATTAAAGCTAATAAGATGAGACTAAATCGCATTCCTTTTTTCATTTCTACCCTCTTTCTTTTTTGCATAAAAATAAGACCATTTAGAATATCTAAATGGTCTGACACATATAAAGAGGTAGGTGAAAATACACTGAACTCTTGCTGTATGGTAGCGTCCACTTAGATATTTTTATCTATGTGGACAAACAACTCAAAAAGTCCTTAGCCTCATAGATACAAACGTAACGTTTAACGTGTTTGTATCCATGAAACTCATGACTACAAACACTATCTAAAGAAGCTAAAGTAATAACGCTTAGTAAGTGTATGAGTTGACTGATTGTTTACCATAACAGCAACCTCCTTTTTCCTTCGTTTAATTTTTATAAATTATAATGCATTCTAAAAGACCTGTCAAGCCAAAAATCAAAACTTTTTCCCAAAAACCATCTTATTTTGGAAATATTCTGACAATGACAGGGCGTCAGAAAGGTTGATAAGACTACTTTTTAAGAGAGGTTAGAGAAAGAGAAAAAGTCATGTCAAAAAATTTTTTAAAAAGGAAGCTCCTCCTCTTCATCAAGGACCAAATCGGTTAAATCATCAGTCATGTTATTTTCACGCATAGCCCTTTGAGCACGGCTCTCCAAGAGCTGATAAAAATGACCTAAAACCTCCGTCATATAGCTGGTCTTGCCATCTTTTTCATATTTACGGGTTCGCAATTCGCCATCAATGGAAATTAAACTGCCTTTGCTTCCATAAGAGGCTAAACTTTCTGCCAATTTCCCCCAAAGCACTAAATTAATGAAATCAACTTGTCTTTCCCCTTCCGCATTTTTATAACGGCGATTGACAGCTACCGAAACCCGACAAACCTGTTTGTTTTTAGGAGTGGTAATCAATTCCGGATTAGCCACTAAACGTCCTATTAAAATTACTTTATTATACATCAAATATCCTCCTACCTATTCATTCGAAAATAGTTGGGGAAATAAGAAAAATATTCTCAATATTTTTTCCACCGAAACTCTCAATAATCAACAAATAAAGCGCAATAGTTTAAATACTACTACGCCTAATAATTTGATTATCCTAAATATAATTTTCTCTTGATTATTTTTCTTTTTTTAAAATAACGCGTCCTAAAAAAGCTCCTAAAGTCGTTAGAATTGCTAATATACCCAGTTCCTCTAAATTATTGTTACTATCACTTGTCATAGGTAAGTTTTTCTTAGAAACAGTTGGAGCTTCTAAGTTCTCAGAATTTGTTTTTGAAGACGTCTCTATTGTTTTTAGAGTTGAATATGAACTTGTTTTAACCACTGATTTTTTTAATTCTGATAGTAGTTTCTCTTTCTCATGCTCTTCAACAAAAACAGGATTTTGCGCATCTAAATCAATTACATAAAAGTTCTGAACAGCTAGTTCGCCATCCCAAAGACCTAGGCCAAGGTATGGATTGTTGAAAAACTCTTCAACTTGATCAAATGTGTAAGACATTACCATTTCATTATCAACATAAACATGGATGACATTTGCTGATTTCACCAATCGAACATGGTGGAATTGATTGTCATTAATCACATCTATCATTGGCGCCTCAAAAATAGTATCTCTGTAGAAGCGGAACAAACGAACTGAATTATTGCTACCAAATTGGATAGTATAAGCGTTGTTAGCGTCAGGATTACCTGAAGCAAAGAAGATATTTACAATTCCTCGACCATATTTTATATCCAAGTCCATTTGATAATTTTCATATGGTATCTTATCTGCTGACATGTAAATGTCGTTTGAATTGTGATTTGCAACTTTCAAAGATTCGCCATCAACGTACCAATCGCCAGAAAATACATTCACATCTTTAACATTTGTATTGAAGTTATCTTCTAAAATATCAATAATAAAATCTTGATAAACTGCTGGATTAGATTGTGACTGTGCTCTTACAATAACTTGTCCTTTCTTAATCGCTTTAAGAAAAACCTGATTACCTGATATTTGATCTAAAACTAGACTTGGATTGCTAATATTCCAAATAAGATCTTGACTCGCCCCAACTGGTGAAACATAAGCTTTTACGGTTGTGCTATCACCCACATTCATCCGTACTTTTGGTTCACTAGCTGGAATAACAATTTGGGGTGTTGTATCAATAATTTTATTTTTCCAGATGCTCTTTAATGGATATAAGACAATATCTGCTTTAGCATCTTCACCATCAATGAGTACTTCCAATCCTAGACTTTGAGCTGATGTGAAAATTTGGTTAGCCCCTGCTACTGTATGATTTTTTGAAAAAACTTCAACACTAGCACGATCAACAAAAATGTGTAGATCAATACTTCCATCAATATTACGTGTTACAGCCTGACTATCAATATTACTAAAAAGTTCCGTCAATATAATGCCTGATTGACTTCGGTCGATAATGATTCGTCCTGCTATCAAATCATAGTAAACCTTAGTCATCTCCCCCGAACCAACTCTAAGGTTGAAACCAACTTTTGTTGTTTTGTCACTCGGTTTAAAGTGAGCAACAATTTCATAAGTATCTCCAGAAAAATCTTTAAAAAGGTCATTTTCTTTACCAACGACAACATTTTTGTATTCAACTTTGTTGTCATTATCACGTAAACTTTCATAAGCTTCAACCGGTGTCTGAGTAAGAACATACTTATCACCTTCTTTGACAAGACCAAGTTCTAAATTAAGGTTAAAAGTCCCATTAAATGACTGACCTAAGCGATCAGCTACAAGGTTGCAATAGTTATCCCAAGTATTCATCCAATTCAATTCAATAATCTTTGGAATAGTTGGATTAGCTTTTGTACCAAAATCTTGTACATAGTATGTCATCGCAGCATATGAATCTTTACCAAAATTCATGATACTATCTGTTTCTTGGTAATTAGCATCTGGTATGAATTTCCAATTTCCGTCAGTTTGTTGTAAATCACCAACTTTGTAATAACGACCACCGCGAGAAAGAACCCATTTCACTGTCTGATCTTCCGCCAAGACTGGGTAAAGATCCGGACATTCTGTATGAAGATCTGGATACGTTGATTCCACAGTCCAATTTTTAAGATCATCTGATGAATAAAGACGTAGTGGTCCACCTGCAATTACCATAAACCATTTATTTTCCCAACGGAAAACTTTAGGGTCACGAAAATCACGAGTTTGTAGTGGGTCTGTAGTCCAATCCGCTACAATTTCATCCACTTTTTGCCAGGTTTTCCCTTCATCAGTACTATATGCAAGTTTAATGCGTTGCCCTTCTCCGTTAATCGTAATGAGAGCTACTAATCCACCATTTTCACTATCAAAAAGTCCACTAGAATTATTAACATCTGCCACTATACAGCCTGAGAACATGGTTCCATTATAGTCTGGATAAAAAGCAATTGGTTGGTCTTCCCAATGAATCAAATCAGTACTTGTTGCATGTGCCCAATGCATTGGCCCCCATTTTGTATCATCGTAGAATTGGTAAAACATATGATAAACACCATTATAGTAAACTAATCCATTAGGATCATTTGCCCAGCCATCTTTAACAGAGTAATGATATTGATCACGGAAGTTTTCATTATAATAAACTGACTGTGGTTGACGCCGGTGAACATTAATACGGTATGTTGAGGGGATTACGTAGCCATCTGTTGTTGTGTAAGTACTTGTCACCGTGAGATAATTTGGTCCAACAGTTACAGGAATTGCGCTTGGATTTGAATAAACTTTACCATGAGCATCAGTCACTGTTATTATTGCATCTGAATTATTAGCATCAAAGCTCAAGTCCACCGTTGAGGCATCGTTTGATACATATTGAATATAAACTGAACTCTCTGAAAAAAATTGTCCTTTAGATTCAACTGGACCGTTTTTTGACGTTACCGTCACATCATTAAGAAGAGGTAACTCTTCATTTGTCAATTCACGGTAGAAGGTATTTTGGAAGACCATTTCACCATTCCAGTTCAAAAGACCAAAATGACCATCTTTAATATATGTCGTTTGACCAAGGTCATCACGTTGTATAGTGTAGTCGCTCAAGTTTGCAATCAAAATACCATTAATGTAGTATGAAATCCATCCGTTAGTCGCCACTACTTTTAAGAAATATTTATTGTCCGGACTGGCTAGAATTTCTTTGTCATTAATTAAATTTGCTTCAGCCCAACGCCATAACCTTGCTTTGTGTGAATTTCCATCAAGATTAACAACATAACCATTGAGATTTTCAGGATCATTGTTTGAACGGAAAACGAGTGAAGCTGCTCCGGTATTTTGAAGAAAGGTTACGTCTGTTTGGAAGATAAAGTTTTCACCAGTTGATGCTGAAAATAGGAAATTGTCACCTTTTCCAACAGCGTTACTATACAAACCATCTTCACGAACTTCCCAAACATTTGGATCATAATTCAAATCTTGAAGATTTGTATTATAGCTACTTTCAGCTTTCTTAGTCAATTCGGTAGAAAAGGATGTTTCCATTTTCTCAACTCTATCAATAGGTTGAACATTGTTTTGGACAATCGAATCCGTTAATATAGCCGTTTCATTTGGTCCTGCTATATTTACTCCTTGAGTTAACACAGGCATATTTATGACCGTCTCTTGATTTTGTACGCTAACTTCTTGAGTTACCTCCTCAACAACTTTTTGTTGAGATGGCATAACTATTTCTGAAACTGGTGTTGCTATTTCAGTAGTCTTCTGTGTTTCTTGAGATGTCTTACTTGTTACATCTGAATTTAAAGTCTCAACTGTTGCTGTTGTTGGAATAGTCTCAGCAGCGACTGAAGTAGCTTCAACTCCGAAAACCAAGCCACAAATTAAAATGCCACAACCATAAATCCATTGTTTCCCCCGCTTGCGCATAAACCAATTAACACATTTCTTTTCTTGCTTCATAATTCCTTTCTCCTTTTGAATAGGGACAGTATTTACCTTTAGATTGATCATAGCAAAATAAGAAAACGTTATCACCAAACATATGTCACTTTGTTAAGATGACAAAAATCACTATTTTTAGTGACAAAAGTCAATTAAAATAGAGACTCACATTTTGCTGTGAGTCTCCATTAAATCGTTTATTACAAATTTTCTAGCCTTGCCAATGTTTATCAGCATCAAAGGCTTGGCCCACAATAGCTGACTCATCTAGTTCAATAATACCACGTTTTTGTGGGGCATTTGGTAAGGCTAATTCACGTGGTGAACACATCATTCCGAAGGAATCTTCGCCACGTAGTTTTCCCGGGAAAATAAGGCTTCCATTTGGCATCATAGCACCAGGTAAAGCTACAATAGTTTTTAAGCCAACTTTAGCATTTGGAGCACCTGCTACTATTTGGACTTTTTGATCCGCAGCTACTTGGACTTGACAAATATTAAGGTGATCACTATCTGGATGAGCAACCATTTCCATGATTTGTCCGACAACAAAAACAGGATTTGGACTTACCTCAAGCTCTTCTGTAAATCCTTCTTTGGCTAATTCTTTATTTAAGACAGCCACATCTTCAGAACTTGGAAAGACTTGACCCTTACCTTGGATAGGAATGAGGGTTGACGTCTCAAAAATATTCCAAGCAAGGGTTCTACCACCTTCTTCAGCAAAGACACGGGCTACTTTACCATGTCGCTCAACCTGACGTTTTATGGCTTTGCTATCTTCAAGGATAACCATCAAAACATCACCAACTTGTTCTTTGTTATATGCAAAAATCATTTGTATTCCTTTTCTCTTTTATAATCTTGCTAAAAAGTCATTAATTTCAGCTTTTGTCTTTCGCAATTTATTGACTAGACGACCAATTTCTTTGCCATTTTCAAGGACCACAAAGCTTGGAATCCCAAAAATATTCCATTCTTGTGCCACTTCCATAAAGTTATCACGATTAACACGTACAAAGGTAAAATCGGTATTTTCTGCTTCAATTTCTGGCATAACTGGATAGATAAATTGACAATCTGGACACCAATCCGCTGTGAAAAACAAAACAATTTTTTCGGGTTTCTCGATGATTTGCGCCAATTCTTCGTAACTCTTTGGTTCAATCATTTTTTTCCTCCTGATAGATGATGGCCCCTTTTTGATAAGTGAAACTATATTGACGTCCATCTGACATCACAAGACCACCATTTCTTTCTTTTGACTGTGGTTGAGGTACATCAAAATAGACAAGTTCAATATCTCCCTTTTGTGAGAAGAATTGACGAATGTCTGCTGTCATTTTTTCTTGCTGATAATCCTGGTATTTCTCTTTTAGCAAGAGGGCAAGCACCGCTGCTGTTGGAATTCCAATGAGACCGGTCCACGTCATTTTCGTTTTTTTATTCATACTTTTCATTTTATCATAAAAGAGGGCAAATAGGCTAGCGCATCACTTGAAAGAGGGCAATTGGCCACTAGGCTTTAAAAGTGGTAAAATAGAGAAGATTAGACGCCTTCCTTGCTGGGAAAGTGTTAAAGCGGAAAGGATTATGAAAATGTCAGAACTATTTTCTAAAATTAAAGAAGTAACCGAATTAGACGGCATTGCCGGATACGAACACACTGTTAGAGACTATTTGCGTCAGAAAATAAGTCCCTTAGTTGACCGTGTTGAAACAGATGGCTTGGGAGGCATTTTTGGGATTAAAGACAGTCAGGCCGAGGATGCTCCGCGAATTATGGTTGCTGCTCATATGGATGAGGTTGGCTTTATGCTAAGCCATATTAATCCCAATGGCAGTTTCTCCGTTGTTGGTATTGGTGGTTGGAATCCCCTTGTGGTAAGTTCCCAACGCTTCACCCTTTACACACGCGCTGGTAAAGCCATTCCTGTCGTTTCTGGCTCTGTTCCGCCACATTTCCTTCGCGGAGGGGCTGGCCAACAATTGCCAAAAGTTGAGGATATTCCTTTTGACGGTGGTTTTGCCGACAAGGCTGAAGCTGAAGCTTTTGGAATAGCTCCTGGAGATATTATTGTCCCACAATCCGAGACAATACTAACTGCTAACCAAAAAAATATCATTTCCAAAGCCTGGGACAATCGTTATGGACTTCTAATGGTCACTGAGTTGCTAGAGCACTTAAAAGACCTATCTCTAAATAACACCTTAATTGCTGGCGCTAACGTGCAAGAAGAAGTGGGATTACGAGGAGCTCATGTCTCTACCACAAAATTTGATCCAGAGCTCTTTTTTGCAGTGGATTGTTCCCCTGCTGGAGATATTTATGGTAATCAAGGAGCCATTGGACAAGGGACACTCATTAGATTCTATGATCCTGGTCATATTATGTTAAAAGACATGCGTGATTTTCTCTTGACCACTGCTGAGGAAGCCGGCATTAAATATCAGTATTACTGCGCTAAAGGTGGTACAGATGCTGGGGTCGCTCATTTGAAAAACCATGGTATTCCGTCAACCACAATTGGCGTTTGTGCACGTTATATTCACTCTCATCAAAGCCTCTACGCTATGGATGATTTCTTACAAGCACAAGCCTTCCTTCAAGCCATTGTGAAGAAACTTGACCGTTCAACCGTTGATTTAATCAAAAAGTACTAGGAAAAATAAGAGGTTCTCCCCATGAAAATAGGATTTATCGGTGTTGGTAAAATGGCAACAGCTATCATCCAAGGCCTTAAAACGACAAGTCATGACATTATCATTTCTGGATCCTCCCTAGAACGTTCCAAAGAAATAGGTCAGAAGCTGGAAGTGGATTATGCCCAAAACCACCAAGAGCTTATTGACCAATCTGATTTTGTCATTTTAGGCATTAAACCCCAACTTTATGAAACAGTTCTGGCTCCCCTAAGCTTCAAACAACCCGTCATGTCCATGGCCGCTGGGGTTACCATAGCTCGTCTTGAAGAACTCATCGGAAACCATGTCCCTCTCTTTCGAATTATGCCAAACATGAATGCCCAAATTTTAAAAAGCACTACCGCTTTAACCCATAACGACTTAGTGGACCCCGCACTCCTACAAGCTGTTAGGGAAATGGTTGAAAGTTTCGGTTCTTGCTTCAACATTACTGAGAAAGACTTTGATACCTTCACCGCCTTGGCAGGATCCAGTCCAGCCTACATTTTCCTTTTCATTGAGGCTATGGCCAAAGCGGGCGTTAAACATGGTATCGCAAAAGAAACTGCCTTGGAAATTGTCAGTCAAACTGTACAGGCTAGCGCTTTACAATTATTACAGGGCCAAGATAGCCCTCATACACTGATTGATAAAATTTGCAGTCCCGGGGGCACAACGATCGCAGGCCTTATGGAACTTGAACGGACTGGCTTGACGCATGCTGTCAGCTCTGCTATTGACAAAACCATCGAAAAAGCCAAAACATTATAAAAAAGCTGATGATATCAGCTTTTTTTTACGTCATTTGTTGCATGATTAACATTAAGACCACAGCTATGCCGTTATTGAGGAAATGGATCCACATGGTGTAATGCAATTTGTCGGTCTTGTAATAAACAAAACCTAGGACAAGGCCCATTCCACCATAAATAAACCAAGAACCAAAATCAGAAGGCATGTGAATGAGGCCGAAGAGAAAACTACTGAAAAGCAAGCCTATGATGGACTTGTGTCCAAAGAGTTTTCCAAAGAGTAAGCCTCGGAATATGAGCTCCTCTACTACCGGCGCAACAATGGCCGCTAAGGTAAAGAGAAGGATTGGATGAAGTCCTGCTTTTTCAAGGGCTGCTTGATTGACCGTATTGGCATCTGCACCATGTTGCAAGTAAAGAAGAATGCCACCAAAGAGTTTAACCGCCGTTAAGGCTACAAAACCTAAGCCAATCCATAGGATGGCATTGTCGTGGGCTTTCTCTTGATCTTTAGCGAAGAAACCCAATTTTTGGGCTATCCATAAGGAAGCTAGAACAACCAAAAGCATGACACCAGTCAAAGCGATGACCTGCCAAAGAGGTTGCCCTTTTTTCATGAATAGCATGGGAGCTTGCTCCACAACTAGAATCCCAATGGCCATGAAAAGCCATTTTAACTTTGTTAATACTGTTTCCATAATATCTCCTACATGTATTTTTCTAAAAGGAAGGTTAGCCCAAAGAGGCTAATAAGCATGATGTATAAATCAGCTATCAGAAAAAGACGAAAATTAAAGTCAATCTGCCAAAAGGCGTTCAAAATCAAACAAAGAGCAACCAAAAGAATTTGAATAAACATGGTAATGGTACTGCTGATTTGTGCAATCTGGGTATTCCTCTCATCGCGACTCTTGATATATAAGCCATGCAAATAAGCCGGTCGCTTTAAGTTAACCAAGTTTCGAAGCGCAAGAGCCAATAAAGCAATGGACATTCCTATCAAAAATCCTTTACTGTAAGATGGCAAATCTAAGTGAAAATTGAGCGCTACCATTAGTATGGTAAGAATCAGCAAAAATCGAGACCAGAAGCGGTAACGCTTGATAAAGTCTTGTTCACTTTTTGGCTTATTTAACTCTTGAAAAAATCTAACGAACATCTTAATACCCGCTTTCTTTATATATAAAAATGTCTTCAATACTAAGATTAAAATAGGTTGCTAGCTTAAAAGCTAGTTCCAAGGAAGCATTATAGCGACCTTTTTCGAGCGAAATGATGGTCTGCCGTGTCACTTCCATGGCCTCTGCTAATTCAGCTTGACTAATTTTATGCTCTTTGCGGAGTTCCTGTATTCGATTGTCCATATGATCTCCAAAATGTCTAATAAACTTTACATTTATAGTATAGTAAACTTTACATTTATTGTCAACTGAAAAGATAAAAAAATGCTACCCTCATTTTCAGGTAGCATTTTTAACTGCTTATTTTTTCAAACGTTCAACGTCACGCGCGATGCAAAGCTCTTCATCAGTTGAGATAACCAATACTTTTACTTTCGAATTTGGAGTTGAAATATCACCACGATAACCAAAAACATTTTTCTCTGGATCAATTTCCATGCCAAACCAAGACATACCCTTAATAACATCTTGACGCATTAATGGTGCATTTTCACCCATTCCTGCTGTGAAAACTAAAGCATCCGCACCATTTAGGACTGCAAAATATTGACCGATGAATTTTTTGATACGATCAATGAAAATGTTGTAGGCAAGAACGGCATCAGGATTTTTTTCTTGCAAACCTGCTTCAATATCACGCATATCGCTAGAGATGCCTGATACACCACCAAGTCCAGATTTTTTATTGAGCATGTTAATAGCATCAGCCGCATCTTTTAATTCAGGGTCACGTTCAATAATGTATGGAATAATAGCTGGGTCAATATCACCAGAACGAGTACCCATCATAGGACCTGCCAACGGAGTGAATCCCATTGACGTATCAACTGATTGACCATGGTAGTTAGCTGTAATAGAAACACCATTTCCGATGTGAGCTGTAATTAATTTTAATTCTTCTAGTGGACGACCAAGCATTTTAGCTGCTTCTTGTGCAACATACTTGTGGCTAGTACCATGTGCCCCATATTTACGAACTTTATGTTCTGTGTAATATTTTTGAGGAATTGGATACAAATAAGTATGTTTTTGCATGGTCATATGGAAAGCATTGTCAAAAACACAAACACTTGTGATATCAGGTAAAATTTCACGGAAAGCGCGAATTCCTGCAGCTGCACCCGGATTATGTAACGGAGCCAATGCTGAAAGTTCTTCTACTTGTTCAATAACTTTTTCGTCAACTAGAACAGAATCTGTGAAATACTCACCACCCGCAACGATACGGTGTCCAACACCAGTAATTTCATCATAGGCTGAAATGATATTCAAATGAATCAAATCATTTAATAAGATTTTAACAGCTGTTGTATGATCTGGAATATCCGTAACTTGCTCTTCTTTATTGCCATTAAATTTAACCGTTGAAATAGAATCTTTTAATCCAATACGTTCAATTATTCCTTGTGCAAGAACAGTTTCTTCTGGCATTTGATAAAGTTGCCATTTAAGACTCGAACTACCGGCATTAATTGCAATTGTTTTTGACATGTTTTACCTCTCTTGAAATCGTTTTCTGTAATGCTATTTTATTATATCAAAAATTTTATGAAAAAACATTATCTTGTTTCCACTTTTTAAATTCTGTCCTGAAATGACGAATGTTTTCTGGATTTTGAAGATCAGTTAGAGGATAAACAAAGGTTTCACCCACTTTTTCAGCTTTCTTTTGGAGAACTAAAATCGATTTTGCATTTGAAGGATGCCCAAAAAGCGTTTCAGGCAAAGTAACAAGAGCCATGACCTGCGCATAATCTGTCAACCATTTTTTTAACAAATCACTTTGCTGGCTTGTCAGTAAATTACTTGGCACCAAGAATAGAGCATAGCCACCTTGTTTAAGGTATTTCAATGACTGTTCCATCAATAAATGATGGGCATAAGTGTGCTCATTTGGACTGGCCACTTGGTAGCGTCTTGCTATGTCATCATTCGGGTAATAGCCCACTGGCAAATCACTGATGATCACATCACTTTCTTTTAAGATTTGAGGTCGCACAGCATCTTCTTGAATAAAACGTGCTGAAGATCCTATAATCTCAGCAATACTTGCGGATAAATCAATCAACAAATCATCCAATTCAATCCCTAGATAATCCAATGATTTCTTGCTATTGTTTAGAAGAGTTTGGGCTAAGTTTCCAGTACCACTTCCAATTTCTAGAATATCCAAGGTATCATTTGAACTCAATTCTTCTAACAAAAATAAGAGAATAAAGGCAATACTGTCAGGAGTAAACTGATGGTTGGCTTGTAATTGTTCCGTCTGACCAGCTTTAATGAAGACAAACTGAAAGGCTCTCCGCCATTCTTCCTTGCTTAAAGACAAGGCGGCTAACGCTTCATTGTTTTTTACAACATGGTCACTAGCACCTGGGCTACCTAAATAAAAAGAATTTTGCTCGATTAAGGCATCATAAATGTGAGTTTTTAAATCATTTTCAATTAATTGGGCATTTTCCAATATTAGCTCGTAAGCTTTTTCAATTTTTTCAAAGTTCATAAACCTATGATAACAAAATCACTGGTAAATGGAAAGAAGCTAATCTAAGAAGCTTTTTCCTTCGTCTCATCATTTCTTTCCTGCGCTTTCTTGTCATCTGTTAAAGGATAGTTAAAACGATACTTTTGCCCATCTTTGAGTGAAATGATGACCTCAAGCATTTGATCCTTTTTCTGATATTGGGCGTCACCTTCCCTAAATGCAATAGCATCCTTGTCTTTCTCTGCATAGCTGTGGACCCATTCTGCCATCATATGTGCTTGAGCATGTAATCTCTGGGCCCGAAATTCACTCTTATAAGCTTCCATCTGTTTCAAGTATACTTGCACCAGTAAGAGAAATATGGATGTCATTAAGATAGCATAAAGTAAAATTCCCCCTTTAACGGTTTTCTTTAAAATCATATAGCCATGTCCTCTCCAGACCATCCTTCCAAACAAAATGAATGGTGACAGTTCTTTCTTTTTCTTCAATTGTGGCCTGACTTAAGTGTAATAACATGGGATGATAGCCATGACCATTTGCCGATGTTTTGCGAAAGTCGTCCCTTTTTGAAAGCCCATATGCTACATCCTTACCATCCTTGGTCACATAAATTTTATTCTTTTCAACTTTTCGAAAACGAGAACCCATAAACTCCGCTCGCAACTGATGAGAAAAGAGTAACCATCTATCCTGATTGTTTTCTCTTAAATAAGTCATCTGAGAAAAAATAGATTTGGTCAAGCCCTGATAGAGTAACAGCGAGCCTGATATTACCAGTAAGGCTACTAGAGCTTCCAAAAGTGTAAAGGCTTTAGTTGGACAAGCGACTAATTTTGAGTATTTCTTGATCATTTTCTAAAATTGAGAGTCCTCCTTGATCACTATTTATGGTAACATGACAATCATTTAGTTCCAGTTGTCTCTGCTTGGTTTGGATAGCCATAAGCCCTGTTGCCATAACTTCCTCCTTATGCCTCATAAGGGCAATATCCTTTTGAGACTCTTTTAATGCCGATAAAAGTAATGAGACGATAAAAACCATAATGGCAAGAGCTATAAGACTTTCTAATAGGATATAAGCTTTAATGTCTTCGTTTTTGATAATTCCCACTCCCCAAGTTTAGCTGATATGTCATTTTCTCCCTTGGTGTTTGCCACTCAATTCTTGCTAAGGAATGACTACCACCTGTTTTGTTAAAAGGGATAGTCCCTTGATTTAACAATCGAATATGATCTGGAATCACTAATTCTCGCTGACCATATGTGATACGATGTGCTGTAAAGTGCAAAGCACTTTCTTCTTGTTTTAAAACACTCATTTTTTGACAATGGCGATAAAAATGTTCAAAGGAAATGAAAAACAACTCTCTTTCCACACTTTCATAAACACCCGCCAGAGAGCTACTTAGCAACAGAATGGTAAAGGTCGTCACTGCCAGACAGAGCAGACTCTCCGCAAGGGTGAAGGCTTTACTTTGATAGTATTGGACTCTCGTCATTATGTTTTTGATAATAGTCATTATAAGCTTTTTGTTGTTTGTCACTAATATTTCCTTTTTGTACTAGCTCACTTAAGCTAGGTTTTTTCCCTTCATTCAATTCATAGAGCTCCGCTTGATTTTCTACAATTTTCACAACTGCAGCATTTCCTTTATCTGTTACCTTTTCTTTTTGCTTGCTTAAATTGGGAATAAATAAGAGCATGAGCACGCTGATGATCAGAAGGACCATTAGCATTTCAATGATCGTAACTAAAATTCACGATATAATTTGCTGTTTAAACAGACTAATTGTGAAAAGTCCATTTAAATAGACTTTAAATATACTTTGAATATACAAATACAGATCATACTCTGGTGAATAACCAACGTAGATATAATTGCAGAGTGATAGAAAAAATTCGTCGCATTCACAGTCTCTGGTTATTGT
Organism: Streptococcus uberis; assembly: GCF_900475595.1. Classification (NCBI taxonomy): domain Bacteria; kingdom Bacillati; phylum Bacillota; class Bacilli; order Lactobacillales; family Streptococcaceae; genus Streptococcus; species Streptococcus uberis. The sequence goes on along the minus strand of NZ_LS483397.1, from coordinate 160,888 downwards.
TGTCATATAACCAGAATAGATTTTCATTATTTTGATTCGTTTCCTCACTGTTAATAACTCGCCAACTTTGTTAATCATAATTTTTCCACGGTCTTCTATTTTGATGTCCATATTTTTTCCTCCTGATTGTTTATTCGGAAAAAACTTAAAAAATTATTGTATTGTAATTTATTTTATGGCCCCAAAATATTGTGTTTTTTAGAGAAGAACAACTTTCTTTATTTTTAATATTTAGATATAATTATTATTAACATTAAGTCCTAAGGATTTCATGGGCTGGAGCTACCAGTAAAATAGCAATTTTAAAAAAAGGAGGTTGGACTATGGTTGATACCATCCTTGCATTAGTTGGAGCATTTGCTGTTTCTTTCGCGGCAAATATTTTAGCTGATGTTGTACATGACCGTCGCCACAAACGATAGTCCGTGCATAACAATTTTTTTCATAGAGTTAGGACTGCAATCCTAGCTCTTTTTTTACATTCTAACAAAACAAAAAAAGCGCAGTCTGCAAACTGCGCTTTAGAAGGTTGGATATAAATCCTTTAACAATTTTTTTCTTGCTACCAACTGGAAAGGTAGACTTTTGAGACTACAACACACAAACGCTAACAGATTTTGATTCGTATGTTTATCTTTATCTTACATTATCTTTATTTTAGTGTCAAGTGATTTGAGTGGTTTAGTACAACAGTCAAAACATATTTTAATAATCAATAGCGCATTTACATATCTGTTGCGTCAATAAGATAACTATCTTCAACCCATTGTGCAGACTCTGGATGATTAATTCGTGACCAACCGTTAAGTTTTTCGTACACTCTAACACGTGTTCCTGCTCGCAAGAATTCTTTGTCTTTTGCAGTAATTGTAGGACCTGCCTCTACAAAGTAATCTTCAGATAGCGTAGCTTCGTAGTAAGGTTGATTAGATTTCTCCAGTCGAGCCTCAACGGCTAGCTCTTTATCAAAATCAGACTGAGGTGCTGATTGAACAGTAGTAGAAGAACCTTTCCTAAAGACAATTTCACGAGGCCGACCGTTTAAATCCCAAATATAATTATAATCATTTTCAGTTATTCCGTCCGATCCATAATTGCAATGGATTGCCGTTGTTGGACTTGTCGCAATTAGTACATGCCCGAAAGCTCCTAACGAGCTAGAACCGTCACGTGGCGCCCAAATAATGACATCATAAGCTTGCATATCAAAAGTGCCATCAACCGCATCAAAAATCTTAGGATATCCAATTGTAGGTAGTACAGATTGCAAGCTTTCTGTGTTGTTTGTCATACTGATGCCAAGAGCTTTAGAGACCGCAGATGAGCAGTCCATCTCAATCCTACCATCACGATCAGCATCATTTCCGTACCTGTCTCCCATATCGTATTTAACAGGAATTGATTGTAATCTACGCATTTCTAATATACTATCTGTCATCTTATTCCCCCTTTTTTATTCGCTCAGCAGATACTTCAGGATTAACTACTTTCAAAGTATCAACTTTTAATACATCTGCTACTTTCTGATCACTTTGTTTTTTCATTTGATTTACAAATGGTTTAAGTTGTGGTGGGAACCCCCACCCTAATACTTCCCAATTTTCCAAAATTGAGTAAGCATAAGTCCAGATATAAAACATACAATAAGAAACTGAGACCAATTGATAGTCAAAAACACGAGCAAAAACTCCAACAGCAATAATAGTGATAGTTACAATTAAATGCCGTAGCATTCCGTTTGTGCCTATCTTGCTGTCAAATTTCTTTGTTTTAAAAGCTTTAGAATATCCTGTTAAAATGTCAACTACTAATAAGAAAATAAAAAACTGAAAAACAGGACTTTGAAAAACATCTTTCATGTTAACGAATAAGTCTGTTAGTGCAACGTTTGGTGTAATATCATTTGTCATTTATGCACCTCGTTATTCAGAAACAGGTTGGTCAGTTACTTTTTGATCAAGCAACTCTTTTACTACATCTCGCAGGTTGAATAATTTAGGTACTTCTTCAAATGAACAAATGCCATTTGCAACTCTACGATACCAAACGTCGACAATATAATGTTTTGTTGTAAAAATCATAGTAAATTCTCCTTTTTTTAACATATAAAATAGTGTAGTTATTATATTTAATATATTTTCCATTAAGCAGTACCAGATAGACTAGAAGTGATTAGAGTTGTAAGCTCTACAACTGCATTATCAATTTTATCTTGCAACTCTTGCTTAGTTTTTTCAGTTTGAGCTATTAAATCTTCAGTTGCTTTTTTTGACTCTTCGGTAGCCTTATCAACTTCTGCGATTTTAGTGCCAAGTAAGTTGAATTTTTCATTTTCAGCTCTCATGGGAAAATTGACTTGATAGATTGACTCCATCACTAAATCAAATAATTCTGTATTAGTTTTTTTCTCATGTTCGGTCGATAAGAAAAACGGCGTTTCCTGGCCGTTTACATTTAGATATACTACTAATTCAGACGGCGAACCGCTAGCGTCATAGTTTAAAGACTTCCGAACGTATTCGAACGGTAAATTTACTGCCATATTAATTCTCCTTTAAATTAACCAAGATACTTGTGTTCTGAATAAATCGCCTCTGCCTGTCGTTATGAGTGTCATTCCACCTTCAGCCCCTATTTGTAAATTACGACCAAATAAATGGTCTGTTGTCCATGCGGTAACACGTAACATTAGACCATTTGGAGGAACAAGTGATGATGGAACCTTACCAATATCCATGTTAGCATTTGCTGTTGTTGTCACTTCCATTTTAACAGTGACTAAATCGCCTGTCCGCTTATAGTAGACACCGCTCACGCCAGTTGAAATCCAGCCTGTATTTACCAGATTCGGGTGTGTGCTTTGCGTTAGATATTGCCAACCTTGCCAAGTGCCGGAACGACAAACCCTAAATGCAGTAATAACACCATTGAAATCAACGGATTGTTGTAACACATATTGGTGACTGTACCGTTGGACTATGATATGATGCCAAGTGTGTGACCCAGAAACTGCCGGTGGCAGATTGGTCAGGTTTGTATTACTACCCATATAAAAACCGGTGGTCTTATAATTATTAAGATCACCGGCTATTGTTATTTGAGTTCCGTCATTTGTTGTAAGCATTAATTGTTGAATTTGCTTGCCATTAGCAAAAATGTTACCGCCAACATATACATCACCCTGAGCGTCGATAACACCGCGTTCCCTAATTTTGTTAACGCCGATACCTGAACGGTCATAAGAAAAAACCACGCTTTCCGTAGCAACATTGACAGCAAACTCTGTCTGAGTAAATTTGTCAGAAAGTGTCCCAATGACAACCCATGATTGATTACCTACATAGCTGCCAGCCATATTAGCCTGCGAGTTTGTCAGATTAGATAAACTAGTCCATGTACCAGAAGCCGCTCCTGTATCTTCAGTGTAGGTTGTAGTCCCTAACTTAGCAACTTTAAATGAGAGGGTCATAGTGTTTTTTTGGCTACCTCCAACTGTTAGAGAGGCCACTTTAGCATTTCTTGTCACCGTAAATGTGCTAGAGGTTAAGCCAGTTCTAGCAATACTAAAACTAAGTGCTGGAGCAAAGTACTCAAGCACTGTAACTGAGACATCTCTAGTATCAGACCAACGACCACGACTATCAGAAACACTTGCCCTGATAGTGACGGTACCGTTATAGTTCATAATGCCCAAGGTTCCACCGTTCACATTGGTTGTTTGGTTCTTACCAACTATCTCAGCTTTGTATCCAGTGATAGATGAGCCATAAGACCCAGCCTCACCGCTAAAATTGACCTTGATGTTAGAGATAATCTGAATAAAGGTGTTACCTGGTATTAGATTTTGAGCTGCCGTGTTCAAATCGGATAGTGAAACTCCTGAAAATGTTGGTTTTATACTATCTGGAACACTTGCTGTCAGTGTTGTTGACTGTGTACCTGTCAGTGTGCTTCCTGAATAAGTATCAACATAGATAGTGCCGTTACCACTGGTAGAGTTTGGGATGTCACTAGCAAAATCAAGAGGAATAGTCCAAGTGGTAGAAGTATCCACACCACTTGCAATGGTTCCTGACTTACTTCCCCAAGCATAGCGGACAGTATGCTTGAAGCTAGAACTTTGTCTATTGATGTTTATAGTGATAGCACTGCCAATAACGCCAGCACCAACACTAACAGAGCTAGAGCGTGGGATAGTAGTAAGTGTAAATGAATTACCACCGATAGTTAATGTTCCAGGAGACCAACCACCGCTACCTGAGAAACTTGCCACCAGTCCAAAAGTCTTAGTACCATCTGCATTGTGACCAACTGTGATAGTTTGGTCTATCAGCATGATTGTAGAGTTGTAGCTGGTCATATTTGGACTACCTGACCAATTCAACCGCTGACCATTTAGGTCAACATATGCAGAACAACTATACTGTGCAAAAGTAGTTGTTGTATTAAGCAAGGCAAGTCTTACTCTAACCTGACTACTATTTCCTGAAATACTTTGAGAGGTTTGGTCTATCCATAGACGAATACGGTATCCACGGTCATTATTTGACCAAAATTCAGCCATAAATCACTCCTTTCTAACCTACATACCTGATAACGTTCATGTCAGGATTTAGGTGATACTGTTCTTCTCTAAAGCGTCCAATTTGGATGGTTTTTGAGAAAATACCATTTTCAATGTGAATAACGCCTTGAGAGATATACATAACCTCTACCCCTGCTGAAAACATAGAAATACGACCATTAGGGCTAAACAACATACTTGAACTACCGTCATTCTTACCAATAACTAAACCCTCATTTGATGAGCTCATGTAGGTATCAATGAAATTCCAACGGTCAGAGAGTTCCCCAAGATCTTTAGCTATAGTAGAGACACGCTGACTGGCTGAAATCAAATCATTTTCAGCCTGTGCTCTTGCTGCGTCGTTAGCTTTTACAAAGTCCTGGTAAGCCTTAATCCAGTTGTCCAATGTGTCAGCACTAGCTTTAGCATCTAGTTCAGCTTGTATAATACCTGCTTTCTCATTGAGAGCATTTAGTTGCTCTTGGGTTAAAGCGTCATCTGCTTTGGTGTCAATCTTGCTGTTCATTTCAGCAACCTGTGCTTCGTCTAATGCGCCTTTTGTTTTATTCCAGTTATATTTTGTAATATCTGTGCTTGCATTAACTGATGCATCAGTATAATAACCAAGAAAATCATGATTATTAGGCACAAACGAAAAATTTACAAATGGAGAGGAATTATAAAATGAAGCTTCATACAAAGTAAAAGCTAAATCTTTATCAGCAGAGTCACTTTGGAAAGTTATCTGAATAAAATCGTAATCACTCCTAGCAACTCCAGACTTCATGAAAAAATATTCTTCGCCTGGTTTTATTACTATTGTCGGAAAACTACCATTAAGTACCGTACCATCACCTATGCCATTAAAGACAAGTCTTAGGTTATTTGTTGAATGTGTATTTTTTAACCTGACAATTGTCCACAAAGCCTTTCCAGATGTACCATTTATTCCAACGAATGTTTTCAAAACATGAGTTCCGCCGGTAGTAGTTATCTTATAAGCACCATTTTCAGGAACTGATGAAACCAATGCCCCTTGATAACCAGGTAAATTAGCAAAACTAGGTAGTGAATCGTAGAAAATATCTTTTGATTTATTTGCATAAGCAGTATGAGGATAATATGTGACACCGTCAGTACCTTTATCACCATAAATACCAATAATTGCAGGAGTAGTTTCTTTTCTAGTGCCATTGCTGTATATATCAACATGATAATGCCAATGATATTTATTTATCACTGTTGCAATTTGAGGAGTACCTTTAACCCATCCAACAGTCGTTGAGGAGATACCTGTTTTGCTAGCTGATACTAAATAATAATTTTCAGTTGATACAACCCCATTACCTGTATCACCTTTTGCACCATCATTTACATTCAAGAAAGTGATTTCTTTGCTGAATGTGATTCCAGTTGTAACATCAACCTCTAATCTCAATGTCAATAAATCATTGGTTAAATTAGCAGGTTTGACCATGAATTCTAAACCTGTTGATAATAGTTGAGTTCCTGAATACCATCTTTGACCAATTACAGCAGCATCCAAACCATTCTTTTTGAAATTGAATGATACTGTTGATACACCTGTATTGTTTTTAAATACTGTTCCAGCTGTCGTATTAAATGCGATGTCATAGCTAGCAGGACTCTCAATTGTGTCTTGTAATGCTAAACCTTGAGCTGAAATTTTTGATGCTAAACGTTTGAAATTAGAAAATGTGACTTCGTTTGTACCTGTTAGCAAATTCCAAGTAATCTTCATCACTCGTAATGATCCTAAGATGCCATAACGACCAATCCCTTTGTGGTTGAGAATTACAGTGTCGCCAACTCTGACATCAAATGACCCTGTAACTTCAATAGTTTCTTTGCCGTAACAAACATTTTTTAGCCACTTCAACCCCTCAGACTCAAGTTTTGCGACATCATCAGTATCAATGTTTAATTTCCATAGCAAGTAATCATCTATATCTAGCACTTTTGGCATGTTTTCAGCAGCTATCGGTGCATAGATGCGATTATTTTTTTGATAAAACTCAGTTTGACCTTGCTCGTTTTTCCAAACTGTGCCACGATTACCAAGCCTCAATCCATCTTTGCCAATAGGTTCAATGGCTGTTTTAATATCAGTCATATCAAAAGTTCGGCTGACATCATTTGAGTTGTCAATCGTGATTTCAAAATCCCGTCTATTTCGGCCAACACCCTGATAGTTCACACCATCATTGGCTTTATAAATGTTAAGGATCAGCTTATCAAATTGGCCATTACGTTTTTGCTTGATTTCAAACTCACACTCACCGCCAAAATTGTTGATAATTGATATCAAACGTTTGTACTTAACATCTTCACCCTCATATTTGAGGGTTTTCTTACTTGTTGCTAGTTCGTTCACACCAATTTCAAAATTGGCATATGGAAAAAACTCCATTGCGGTTAAATGTTCAACAATTGTCCTAGCTGGTTGATTTTCATAAGCTAAGCAATTTTCACTTAACATTTCAAGATTGAAATAATCACCAATTATTGAAATGGTTTTTGATTTGGCATTTTCTTTAAATTTAACAATTGAAAATCTAAAGAAATCACCTAAAAATCTAAATGCAAGATAACCATTTTCCTTGATACCCCACCATTCACCGCTTTCCTTTGAAAATTCAAACTCAACCTGATGTGTAGACTCTTCAAAAAATGAGGTCAAGGATGCTTTATTAATTTTGATAGCATTTAATAATGCATTATCAGCAACTGCCGTCTCATGCATATTTTTGTCATAAAACGTTATTTGCACTATCTAAACCTCTTTCTATACTTGACTTTAACCGTTGGCAATGTCGTCAAAAAGCTTGAAAAATGCATTTTCATAGTTGATTTTCCAGGTGGCAACTTGATATATTCTGACCCTAAAACTGTGCTTTCTGGCATGCCATCAACTGTAACTTTGCCAATCTCATTGTTAAAAATAATATTTACATTATTAGGATACCTGTTTGGAACGTCCAAAATTACGGGAACGTGATGTTTTTGCCACATAAAATCACTAATGAACATGTCTGTCACTTGTTGACTACCTTTGTATTTAAGTAAAAATACATGCACTTTAGCGCTCTTCTTGCCTTTCAGATAATCGGATTGATGCTTTGTATACCCTCTCTCGTAAAATGTGATTACATCATCATTTCTATACATTGCCATATGTCCATTTGAGTTCATAAACGGATTTTCGTTCAGGATATGACTAGCCAAGAATGTTGAGCGTCTAACCATGTCATAACCAACGGGATTGTTAGGATTTGCAATCATACAGTTAAATTCTGCGATATTTGAGTTAGATCTCTTGATAGTCTCAACACCGTACAAGAAATTGCCATTTTCATCAGATACACAAACCTTAATTGCCGATTTTTGAGGCAATAAACCAGTGTGAAACACTTGACGCCAATAAATCGTGTCGAACAATGTCCCAACCTCACCATTGACATCAGCTTTTGCTGAATAGGTCAATGATTGCCCGTTAAGTGTATTGGTTTCTGTCCCAGAGTTTGCAAGATAAAGCCAATCAACATCAGAGATACCATTTGTTCGTTTGACAATTCCAAGCGTTCCTGTTAGCGATTGATACTTGTCATTGGCGATACCTACCCTCTGAGTTCCAGATGATAACATCAAATTAGCATTAAATGGCTTGAAATTAACCATCATTTCTGAATTTTGAGCGGTTACAGTATCAACTTCCTCAACATTGCCAATCTCAAGGCTGCTATTGTCAGTAGCAATCCCTACAAATCCATTATCGGCATTATTAGTCATTTCAATAATCGGGCAAGCTAGTGCTGTGCCCTGATTATCAAAATCAACTGTGATGATGTTGTTGGCTGTCGTTATCTTGTCAGATGGTATATCTTCATAACTTGTACTGTATGCATAGCCATCAAGCGTTTGAAATTTGATTTTGACATCTTGAAACCATGAAATCCCATTTGACTCATCAAATCTTTCAACAACTCTGGCATAGTACATTAACTCAGGTTCATCACTGAAAATTAGTTCATAATAGTTATCAGTCATCACAATCTTGCGTAATTCACGTTTTTTTTGTTGCATACTGCGACTGTCTGATGTCTTCATTTTTACAGTGAGAACAATCTCATCTTGATTTGCTCTGTCAATGTCAACCACTCTAAAAAATGGTGACAAATCAACATTATTAAATTTAACTGTTAACTCACTCATGCAAATAATCCCTCAATCCTATCAATGTTTTCTTTAACTTCTTTTTGGACTTTGTAAGTCTCATTTTTCGTTGCTGTGGCAATAGTTTCACCGTTAACATCAATATGTGTTGGTTTCTCAACTGCTTTCTTAGCGATTTCCAGAGCTTTATTGATTAAGTTGTCATTTTTCTCTTTTTTAGCAGTAAGATCAGCCTTGATAGATTGCTCAGTGTTTGATTTAAGTTTAAGTTGACTTGACAATGTTCCGTTGCCTAAACCAATTAAGTCCTCTACATCAAACTTAAAGGATGACATCTCTTTTTGAACATAGGCTAGGCTATCTGTTACATCAGAAGTATTTTTCTCAATACCAACTGCAATACCTTGAGCGATATAACGGCCTACATTGTCCCTAAAGAGTCGAGACGGTGAGTGAATTTTAGCCTTAGCTTGTGCTGCTCTCTCCGCTTGGGCAACTAGTGCATTAGCTGCAGCTGTTACTGCTCCAAGCGCTGAATACATACCTTGAGCCAAACCTTGGCCAATCATTGCACCAATACCACGCATAGCACCAACACCGCTCATTCCAGCAGAGTGCACTGCTGACATTAACGCATTCATTGCACTTGCCGCTGATCCAATGCCACCATTTATACCACTAGCTATATTTTGAGCTGTTTGTCTACCAATTCTAGTACCCTCAGCTTGCATCTGAGAGCCGACTGATCTAACAGTGCTCAAAATAGCCTGCATAGCTGATTGCACTGCACTCTGCATTGAAGTAAATGCGCTAGATACAAGTAAACAAGATGTCGCCACTTGATTAATCTGTGTAGCTGTCATATCTGCCATTGAACCAACTCTGATAAACGCTGCAGCAACTACGCTAAGTTGTGCTCCAAACATTAAAAATCCAGCAGATGCCATTGCTAACGCTGGTGTAATTGTCATAATTTGCATCTTCAACATTGCGATAGGTGCATTAACAACAGATAAACTTGATGCACTAGCAATAATCTGTGAAGAAAATGTACTGAAACTAGCAGATGCCGACATTAAAACAGAAGGTATTGTACTGATTGAAGCTTGTAACGTAGTAATAGCTGATGATATTCCAGTCATTCCAGCAAGAGCCATTGTTGAACTTGTTGCAAGCATTGTCATTCCTGTTGCTAATTGTGTCATGCTTGAGCCAACTATTCCCAAACCAGCTCCACTAGCTGCAATTTTACCTAAACCAACTGCAACTGCTGTAAGAGATGCAGCCATATCACCAAATCTTGTATTGGTAATCATAACAACACCTTGAGCAAGAGACTTAAATCCTGTTCCTGCCTTCAGTGCAGCATTTCCAATACTTGTGATGACACCAGAGACACTATTCAATACACTAACAAATGCTCCGCTTACAGCTTCTACGACTGTTGAAACAGCATTTGCTAATTTTTGAAGCGCAGGTGCGCAGATGTTTAAAGCTACACCAAATGCAGCGACACCAGCTGATGCAACTAATAATCCAGCTCCTAATAACACGGTAGCTGCTCCTGCCAATGCAGCTCCAACTGCTAAAGCTGTCAATCCTACTCCAGCAATTAACAATCCAGCTCCTGCCATCAATGCACCAACTCCAACCGAAAGCAAACCCGCAGAAAGAGAAATAAGAGCAATTGATGCACTAAGTCCATAGGTTGCAATAGTTGGCAACTGAGTTGCTAGCAACGCTATACCTGCAGATGCAATTGCAATACCTGCTCCTATCATTAAAATAGCACCACCAAAAGCTAGTATTCCAACTGCTCCAGCTGTCAGAGCAGGAGCTAGAGCAGTAGCACCTGCCGCTAATAAAGCAATTCCTGCAGCAAAAGCAACCATAGCTATTTGAGCACCAGTCCCAGCTGAAGATAATTGAGAAGCTGCTTGAACGAGCACATATACTCCAGTCGCAGCCAAAAGAAAACCAGCTCCAACCATTAACACTCCAGCTCCCATTTTCATTACTGATACAGCAGCAGCACTTGCGGTTGTTCCAACAGCTGTATTTCCTGCACTCATTGCTGCACTTGCTCCAGCGTTTGCAGCTTGTGCAACGGTCAAGCCGAATATATTAGCTATTAACGAAACTAGTGTTTTACCAAAATCAAATGCTGATTTTAGGGTGGTAGCTATTTTGATACCTTTTTTTAAGGCAAATAAACCAGTATTAAATGCTAACACTCCAGCAACTAAATTTCTAAAAACTCCAGGATCAATCTTAGAAATCCAATTAGCAACATCTTCAATCTTTCCTGAAATCTGAACAAATGCGTCGCCAACAGCCGTAGCGAAACTTGTTATTTGCTCTTTATTGCCAGTTATTGATGAAACAATATGACTAATCGCTTTGCCAACAGCTCCTAACGCTGACTGTAAAGCTGATACAGCTCCAGTCCCTTTAAAAATAGAAAAGAATTGTTGTAATTTGGATGTGGCAGAAGAAACTGTACTAGCTATCTTGTTAATAACAGCTTCTATATCGATACCATCTAAGAAAGTTCCGAGACCGCTAGCTAACTTGTCAAAATTAATCTTATCAATTGCAGAAGATAAGGCGTTAATTGCTTTAATACCAAATGCATTTACTTTATCAAAAGCAGGCATCAACTTATTTGATAGACTTTCTTTTGCTCCATCAATTGCCTGATCAACAGTTTTGAACTCAGTAGCCATTTTTTGAAAAGCGTCTGAGTTACCTGCACGTTCCATTGCTGCAAAGAAATCTTCAGTTTTTACTTTTCCATCATTTACTGCTGAAACTAGTTCAGCTGTTGTCATGCCCATTTCTTTAGCAACAGCAGCCATACCAGCAGGGGCTTGTTCCATCATTATTTTAAAATCCATCCAAGCAACCTTTGGTTTAGCCGCCATCTGAGTAGCTTGCACAGATAAAGACTTCATAGCTTGGGCTGGATTTTCTGCTGAGGCTGCAAGTCCACCAAAGGCCTTAACCAAGCTACCAACATTCTTGGTCCCAACAGCATCTAACTGAGCGTATGTACTAGCCATGTCAGAGGCTGAGTAAATGGTCTTGGTAGCAAAGTCTTGCATTTCACTCTTAGCTGCTTTGATGACCTCGGGAGATCGTCCAAAAGCTTGTAAATTACCTTCGAATGTCTTCCATGCTTTGGCAGAACTGTTCAGCTCAGAAGCCATGTCACGTATACCGTTATTAACAGTACTTATGCCAGCTGTTAAAGCCGAACTAATAATATTAGCTCCTAAAACCGACTTAAAAACAGACCCAACCTTTGAGCCTGCTCCTTCTAATTGTCCAAAAAGTGATTTTAACTTACTGACACCAGACTGAGCGCCAGAACCGTCCAAATCAACTTTGATTGTTACTGATCCATCTGCCATATATACCCCCTTTCTCTAGTAGTCGAAATCATTTGGTAGTGCATACTCTTTCTTGAGTTGTTTCATGCCTTCCTTGTACTTCTTACTATCGCCTTTCTGTGGCTTGTAAGAACGTATTTTAAGCACCTCAGCAAACTTAGTATCGCTAGGTAACCCATTAAGTAGGGCATTAAACTTCTTCCAGTGCAACGTATTCTGTGCGTCAATCAAATCAATACCGTAAGCCTGCATGAATGATGAGTAGATGTACTCAGCGTCATACTTCAAACTAAAAAGACGCTCTCCGTCCTCTGATTGACTTTTAGAGCGTATCTTGCTTTTGATTGGATTTCCAGCTAAGTCTAATACTGGTGCACTATCTTTAGCTGGAATTATTCTGATGTGTTCCTCAAAAATCAGCTTGAAAATAGCCGTAGCTTGTTCAGGGGTCAAAACCTCTGTGAAATCAACATCAGTAAATATCTGAATAGCCAAATAAGGCTTGTAGATGTCGTCAAACTCATCATCATTGATAAGCTCCATGACTTTCAAGACCTTGTTAAAAGCTATGTTCATTGGGTACACATCATCACCAATGACTAGCTCATCTGTCAATTTCCTTGATAAATCAAGCATATTAGTCACCTAGATATTTTTTAAGCGCATCCCCGTTGTTATTTTTTTCCCACTCTGACATAATCCCATTTACAGCTTCAAGTAAGTAAATCATGCAGTCAATTGTTGTACCTTCTGAGAATTTATAAACTTTTTCAAATGCATTTTCATCAAAAATCTCAGTCCATGATAATTTAACTAAATCGTGCAATGATTCAAATGCTTGATTGTCATCATCATTTACAGTTTCTGATAGTTTAGCACCTTCAGACTCTAATTTTTTACCAACTTCAGTCATTTTCTTAATGCTTTTATCGTTAGCTAGAAATTCAAGTTTGAACTCCCCAAAATCGACTGGAATTACATTACTACGCTTTTTAATTACTACCATTTATTTATCTCCTACTAAAAATCAAAAATAAAAAAGGGGAGCAATAACTCCCCTAAGTTGTTTTATGCACCAACTACAGCGGACTGTTTAGGTACTGTGTTCCAGCTGATAGTACATTCAAAGGCTTCAAATTCAGCAGCCTCACCGCCACCGATCTTGATTCCAGACACTGTGGCAACTCCTGAATATTGAGTCATGCCGTCGGGGTCAACGACCTTAAACCACACCTTGCGTTGGTCTCCAGTCAAGAAACGCATATCAGCAATGATTTTTTGCGCTTCATCTTCTTTGATGTAGTCACCCTCAAAGCTGTAACCGTACTTAACAGATGTAACCAATGTCTCAGGTGTGCCGTCACCGTTGTAGTAAGCTATGTCGTCTGTTTCTTCGTCATTCTCAACTTCTGCAGTTGTGACACCATCTGCAAGCCATTTCCAAGCATCAGTTAATGGCTCAGTAGTTGGATTTTCTGCTGACCAAGGCGCTACATAGTGTTTGCGCTTGGCGTTTTTCATTTTAGGCATTTAATTTCCTCCATCTGTTTCAATTTTTGCTGTGATGTCCAGCATATAAACATAAAAGCCTTGGTCATCACGGTCATTAAGAAATGGCTGTGAGACTTCAAGGCCTCTGAATTGATATGAATTATTTTGACTAGGTAGCTCAAGGTTAAAATCAGCAAGAGCACTATTGATAGCCCACAAAATACCACTTGTTTTTTGATGATCAGTAGTTTTTATTGCTACTTCAAAAACCAAGCTGATATCCTGTTTACCGTTTAGATACTCTTTTTCAACCTTGCCACCAGGCAAGGGATAAAGAACTAAGCCTTCAGTCTCTGACAAGTAATCAAGTCTACAAATCAGAGGCAGGCCTAGTGTGTTGATGAAATCTCTTAGGACTTCTGAAAAATCATTATTGTTCATGCTTTAACTCCCATTGCTCTAAGTCCGACTTTACCCCAATCCTTGACATGTAGAGCTGTTGCTTTTTTATCCCACCTTTTACCAGTTCCAGGGGTAGTGTAACGCTTAAAGGTAAAGCTCCTGTGTTTGTTATAGCTAGAGCCGTAAAACTGAGCTCTTGCATACGGTCCAGGATAACGCACACTGTCACCGCTAGCTTGAGCACTACCTCTCAGGTTTCCTTCTTTGGCAGGTGTGAATGGCGCCATATCAAGTATCATTTGGTTAGCGATTGCTAATTTACCTCTAGCTAGCGCTTGTGGTGATACTTTCTTTTCTATACCTTTAAGGTCAACTTTTACAGATACTGTTACTCCCATTAGATACACTCCAACTCATAACAGAAAATTTTCCCATTATGTGGATAACTAACAGGAATGACAGTTGTGACTCTATAATCACGCTTGCCGTCGTTTACAATAGCATTCTCAAAGGTTTCATCAAGAACAATAGGGCAATATTGAGGATATACAAACAGAAGGCTAGGTTTAGCCTCTTTGCGGTTGTTCTGGGTGCCTTGCACTTGATACTGCCTATCAAACCTAACAGGACTAAGCGTGACTGGGCTCTCTAACATTACTTTACCCCATGCGTCTTTTTCCTCTGTGGTTTTCTGGATAGTCACAGTATCGACCAGCAATCGCTTATCAATACCTGTCATAACCTACCCCCCTGTAGCCAAATCCTGCCCTTTTCAGAATATTAAGAGCGTCAAGAGATAAATTATACATAGAACTCTCTAAAGAGGTTTTAGAGGTGTCCTTGTAGCTCACAGAGGTACGCCCAAGAGATACACTGGCTAGTGATTGTTTGTCATCAGCTGTCATAATACCGCTAGTATCCAAATAAACCACTTGTAAAGCAGTAGCCATCTTAACAGCTTGCTTTCTGTGTTCAATCTCTTTATCAAAGTCTACAAAATCATAGAAACCATTAAGAAAGAGGTTGATAGACACCTCAGCCCTTTTTAGTAGTTTTTCAAAGTCATTGATTTCATCAAATCCAAAATCCTTAGTAAATTCATCCTGTGTCAAATAAGCGATAGTAATCACCTCCAATTAAAAAGGCGGTGTTACTTATCCGCCTTTGCTGATTTGTCGTCTTTGTCAACACGTTCAAAGAACGGGCTGAGGTCAGGGTGTGTAAGTTCACCCTTAGCGTTTAGCTCATCAGCAGTCTTTACTTCCATGTCGTACTCAACATTTTCATCAAAGTGTGTCTCTTTGCCGTCAACGACAAAGACCACGTTTGATGTTGCTTTGAATTTAGCCATTTAGACTACTCCTTTACTGTTTTTTCTTCGATAACTACCTGAAAACCAATGTTGTTATTGATTTCCTCAGCACGCTTTTTAGTAACATCAATGACTGAGCCTTTTTCAACATACTCATCTTTTTCAATGTCCCAAAAATCCGATACTACTTTGAATTTAGACATTTAAACCTCCGTTTTAACCTGCTGGAGCTAGCTTAGCTTTAAGGATACCAACCTTGTTCTCATCAGCAATATACTTACCATATTTACCTGCTCCTTGGATTGCAACACCGTAGAAGTCATCAGCGTCAATAGTACGTACAATTTGCAAACCTACACCTGCAATACCTACGCCATCAACTGCAAACATGACCTGTTCTCCCTCTTGGAAGTATTCGTCAGGTGTTTCTTCCAAAACAAACCCTTTGAATTTATACATTGTTTGGTCATCAATATTAGCTGATGAGTTTTTAGCTGTTGTTGCTAGTTTAGAGTCAATCAAGAAATCATAGACATCTGATGTAACGTAGGCAACCCAAGCAATATTTTTAGAAATCTTGTTATTAACAAATTTCTTGTGAGCTGTTGAGAATGCTTTTGTTACTCCTGCCTCGTCCATTGTGCCTGTAATCGTTTCGCTTGCATTATCTGACAATGCTTTTGCAAGCAATTCATTGATGTATTCTGTTTGAGCCAAGGCGTTTTCTTCCAAACGCTCAGCTACAACTTTGTCAGCCACATCATTTACTGTCACATTGTCAATTCCCTCATGAATTGCAATAGGAGCCTCGTAAGGGACAGATTTATCAACTGACTTAATTTCAGTACGTTGACCAAAACGGCTTGTAGATCCTGTACCCGTTCCGAACGCTACATTTTCGCCTTTGTCGTATTGCTTGATAATGGCTTTTGCAGTATTCACTTTCAAATGCAGCATAGTATCAGAGTCCGATACACCGTCAAAAATTTGAATTTGACCGCCAAAAGAACGTAGGAAGCGTGAACGGCTCTCTGTAATTTTCGCCAACAAAGCCATGTAGTTTTTTGTATAAATTTTTGTAGACATGCTAATCTCCTTTTGTTTTTTTAATATTTACTCATGATTTCATCAAAAGCATCACCTTTAGCACCTGGTTCTGCTGGTGGGTTGCCACCAATTGAAATCGTAGGGTTTGACTGTTTATCTTCGCTTTTGAATAAGTAAGGGCTTGTTTCCTTGAGGCTGTTGATTGTGTCATCTAAGAGAGGTTTCCCATCTTCTCCTAACTCAATCTTGTCTAGGTCAATGAACTTCATCAAATCCTCAGAATTGAAAGCTCCCACATCTTTCAAAGCAAGGGCTACAGCGTTAGTTTTAGTGACTTGAGCAAGTTGCGTCTCGCTATCAGATTTGTAAGTATCAAATTGGCTCTTGATATCAGCTAATTGTTGTTTCAGCTCATCACTAGCACCCTCTTTGTCCTGCAAATCTTTAATAGTTTGAGTTTGTTGCTCAAGCTGTTGTTTCAATGTGTCGTTTTCTGCCTGTAACTCAGACTTAGCCTGTACTTTTGCATTTTCAATACCTGCACCGTACGCTTGCATGATATTATCCAGCACACTGTTATCTGTTATACCTGCGTCAACCAACATCTCACGTTTAAGGCTCATACCTTAACTCCTTTGTTTTACGTCACGAGGGACTGAGATACAGACACTTTTACGCCATATCCAGGGCAAAATAAAAAACCGTTCTAATGTACGGTTCAAGACATAGATATAAGATCACGCTCCTTTCAGTTTTCAGACGGTTTCAAGGTTGTAATCTCCTTTCTAAATTATTTCCAAAATTGCCAAAACGGTCTTTTATTGGTTAAATCATTCAAAACATAGTCTTGCAACTCAGCTAGAGTTTCAGCAAGTGCATGAGTCAGTTCTTGCTGATCAATTAATGCTTTACGTAAGCTTGTAAACTCTTTGTTAGTTGCTAGTGCGTTTCGAGACTGTACAATTTCAATATCAAGTATTTCTTTATTTAGAACTTTGTAGTTTTTATTTAAAATTTTGATCGTTTGTTCAAGCTCTAGCTTCTTTTTTAATCGTTTATTCATAACAACTCCTATTTTTGGGCATAAGAAAAACGCCTAGATTGAACTAAGCGCTAAGTTAGAGAAATACTAAGGATTTCAGTTTCAAAATACTCATAAAGAGTGCCGTTGACATCTAATGCAACTGAGTCAACTTCCTCATCATTGTCATCTTTACTACAGTATTCTTGGACAAATCCTGAAACGATTGAGCCATCTTTAAGCACAAGTTTCACATTTTGCCTTAAAAAAGTCCATAATTTCATGACTTACCTCCATACGTTGGGACAATGTGCGCACCAGTTTTTCTATAGTGTATCCTAAAGCTATCAGTCTCAAACATCTCTCCTGTAGATTGGTCAATATACATACCAATCTTGCTGTCATGTTTGATGATTTCTTTCTTAGGAATGTAGGTAGGGTCTTCTTTATACAAGAATTTCCCTGTCCCAGAATAACGTTTAATTAGTTTAGCTGCCTCATCAATTGTCACAGTCAAATAGCTTGGTTCAAACTGCTTGCCGTTAGCTAGGTCAGTTTCAAGTCTCCTGTACCATTCGTTAGTACCTCTGATGTGGTCAGATTGTTTTTGTTCGTTGATTTCTGCTTTAATTATACCATCTTTCACAGCGGAAGTGAAACGTTGTCGCATTTCTTTTTGTTCTACCCTATGCTTTTCCAGTTTTTCAAGTTCTTTTCTGACCTTGATTTCTTTCTTAGCCTTGGTAAATGGGTCATCATAGTACTTCTCTCTGCTATAATCACGGTGTAGGAATGGGTTCTGTCTGAGATAATCTCTCATAGCTCCCTGTTGTATCCTTACTCTGTTCTTATACTTGTCTATCAGCTCCGTATCGCCTAGTTTCTCGGCAACGTGGAGAAATTCCTTAGATTGTCTGATAGAACGCTCTAGAGCTCTCTGTTTAGCCTGTACGTTAGCATTTTCAATAGCTTGCTCAGGCGTTAGGTCTTTCAGCTCATCAGGCAAATCAGGCTTATAGTTAGCACCAACCACAAAGGGAGTAATTTCATGGGTGCAGTTAATACCCAAACACCCCCCAGCAGTTCCGTAGCCATAATCTGACAAGGCAAGGATACGCTCTCCTTTTTCGGTCCTAGCAATTCCAGTAGTAACTATCTGATGTTGCAAAGGGGCACACATTTCTCTTGCTGTAGATTTCTTTGAGTAGTAAAAGGTGTCTATACCCATTTCCTCAGCTGGAGCCATTCTAACCTCACGATAAACACGCCAAGCAGTTGATTTAATGACTTGCCTAGCGTAGGTGTCAGCTTTCCACCTCTTCCCTTGACTATCTGTAAAGCCATAAAAGCCCTTTTTAGCCCATTTCATGACAGTATCTGAAATAGCCTTGTCTGATGTTGCTAGACCTGTAACAACCTTTGCTGTGGCCTCTTCAATGATAGACTGATAAGCCCCCATCACGCTTTTTGGTAGCGTGGTATTGATAAGGTTGTTTATGTCTCCCATTGTCTGATTGACATATGCTGCTAGATTTGTCTGAATGAGTGAGTTAGCCACAAAACTACCGCTACCAGTAGCATCTAAAAGCTGCTGTTTGGTATCTTTGTAGATTTTGTAGCCCTCATTTTGGATAACATACCTAAGCTGTTCCTCAGCAATTCCTGAGCGGTCAGAGATGAGCTTGATGTTATCCTCGTTGAGTAGCCCCATCTCATTCATTTTCTCTAGTTGCCAAATATAGGGGTTATCATCAAGACTAGCAGAGCCACGCTCTTTGATGCGGTCTATAACTTGGTCAAATAGATCCAGAGTAAGCTGATGATAGATGTCTGCAACCTGACTAGCGTCAAGCATAAGCTGCTCATCATTTAGTTTGATTGGTTTCTTCTTGTCATCAGCCATCTAATCACTCTCCATATACTCCTACATCATTAGGACTACGCTCTCCGCTTGCCTCGTCAATGGCATTACCGCTGATTTCAGCTTTAATTTCCTTAGCTTTCTCAGTCGTTACGTTAAGCACCTTCTCAATAGCCATTACATCAGTACCAAAACCAGCGTTAACTACCTTAATCCAGTAGTCAAGCTCAGCATTTCGGTCAGTAAAGACACCGTCATCAAGGTTAATGCTGATAGCGTCCATGTCTGGGATATTACCCTTGTAGAGTTGATAGGCTTTCCCAAGCTCTAACATAGAGATAATCAGCTCTTTTAGGGATTGCTCAACCAAGCTGACGATACTGTTACGCATTTGGTAAGTGTCAGAGTTCTCTGAGACAATCTCAGTAGCTGTCTTCATACTCTTACCATCAAAGGTAAACATGCCAGCTGATACCCCTATCTGCATTTCAAAAAGCGCTAGACCCTCGTTGATAGCCTTGATATAGTCATCAGAGCGTATAGGAGTTGTAAGGTCTGTTATACCTATACCCTTGTCTATATCACCACTATCGAACTGCTCATAGACATTGTGCCCAGTTTCAAACTCACGCTTGACAGTGACCTTGTCACCGTCCTGATTGTACTCTGTCTTAATCATCTGAGTAGGAACAGCCACCCTACGCTGACCCATTTTTACCTCCCACATAAACTCATCATAGGTTGTATTAAGGAAGTCAATAGTAGTCTTAGCGTTATCAAAGATAGATAGACCAAGCGGACTATTAATATCTTTGTTATTCATTCCTGGTGTCTTTAAGTAGGTAAACAAGGGTCTGCTAAGACCGTTCAAGTCTACTATTTCCTCCAAGTCCTCATAGAGTTCTGACAAAGGTACTCTAGCTCCTACAATGTTCTGATTATCAGACTTGTAGAGCTCATTTGTCACAGTGTACTTGTCATCTTTTACCCATTCGTGCAATTCAATCAGCGTGTAATACTTGTGCTTATTGCCTTCTGATTTGATTGTCTTTGTAATGATAGCAGCACTAGAAACATCTTGGGTATTTGACTGGAGAGGCAAAAAGACTGGAGCTTGAATAAATGCTATCCTTACCTTGCCCTTGTCGACATATGGTCTCATGGCAAGTCCTCCAAGGGCTAAACAGCTCTCTAGGTATCGTTCAAAATTCTTAATAAAGCGATCATTTTGTAGTTGTTGCTGGATAAACTCATTAGCTCTTTCATCATCTACCTTGATTTCAGCCTGTTCGTTAAATACCAGGCTTGCAATCTTCTTAGAGGCTGTTCTGCCAATCGGTAAATGGTTAAAATCTCGCTTTTGTTTAGTTCCGTTGCTGTCTTTGTACTCAATCTGTGGATAACGCCCTGCAAAATACTTGAGGTTTTCCCTGATACGGTCATACTCTCTGCTAGACACCGCTATTTTAGGGTGGTCAGTAATGTTTGTTAAGTTTTGTGTGGTCATCACATACTTACTCCTTTGAAATAAATTCTTGATAGTCTGTACTATTCCCATTGTTTGCTCCTTTAGGCTTTCAAATCTAGCTCCCTAGCGTTGTCCAGGACAAAGTACTTGAACTCATCTACCGTGTGGTCATCTTCCTTGATAATTTTAGGATCATCAGAGTTAATAGTCTTGTCATCATAGCGGTACATCTTGTGCTCCTCGACAAACACCTTATTAGCAGGAATGTCAAGGTAGTAAAAGCGCCCCTCTGCTAGCAAGCTGATAACCATGTCAATCATGGTCTGGTTTTTCTTTTTGGCTACTGGGTGCCAACGTTCGCCATAGTCCTTAAAGTATTGATTTCTCAAAGCACCTTCAGCGCTATCAATAGTCATCTTGAGCTTAGGTACTCTGTACTGCTTTAGAACCTTGTCAATAAAGTCATGTATCATCACAGACAACTCACTAGGTGCTTTCTTGATTGTCTTGCCAGCTGGAGAATAGTAGAACGTATCAAGCAAAATAACATTCCCCTTGGCAGTCAATCCATAAGCTCCACAGGCTGTCGCTGACTGCTGGTGTCCAGTATCTAGGGCAAATGATATACCGATAAGCCTATCGTCCTCAGGGAGCCTCTCAAGTGGCTTAAAGTAGTTCATGTTGTATACATGATTACCAAGCCCTATAACCTCTCCTAGATACATCCAACGGTAATAGTCAGGGTCAGTTTCCTTGTACCTTTCTATCTTCTCTTTCATCTGCCTAGACAAAAAACCTAGCTTGTCGTCAAGATAGGTGCTGTGATGTATCATGTAGGTTGGGTCACTAGCTTTCTCAGCTACCCATTCATTTATCCAGTCGTAAGGGTTACGTGGTGGATTGTATGTAAAATAGACCTTTACCTCTTTGCCATTGGGCAACTCTTGACGGATAAAAGTATCCTCAACTATGTCAATGTCTTCACGCCCTGCAAACTCTGCCAATTCCTCAAACCAAACAGACATAACATAGCCCTTGGCTATCTTCTGTGATTTAAGTTTCATTGGGTCATCTACACCGTAGAAATAAAAGGCTGTACCTGTTTTCTTGTGAGTGATTTGTAGCGGTGACTTACCGAACTTGAACTGATTAGCTAGCCCCATTTCATAGATGGCCCATCTTATCTGCTCATAAACAGACATTCTCAGGTATTTACCAACTTTCCGTAGAACTACCACGTTACCTAAAGGGTCACTAATAAAGTCATTTACTAGGTCAATAGATACAACAGAGGACTTAGTAGAGGCACGCCCACCCTTTAACACTATGTGGCTCTTGAGTGTATAGAGCACTTCATCAAATACTGGGTTAATCAGCTTGGCTAGGTTCAGTATCGCCATTGTACTCACTCCTATCAAATGTAAATCCAGTAATGACTGTGTCATCTTCATCATCAGAGCCTAACTGTGACTTGAGATTGTCAATTCTCAGGCGTTGCTCCTCTGTGACAAGTGGTGAGCGTGTCAGCTCATCATAGGTCTTAATCATGCTTTTAAGCTCAGACTGTGCCCTTGCTATTGCTGCTAGAGCCTTACCTTGCTTATCCCATGAGGTGTGATGCTCATACCCTGTACCAGCTTTGCCCTCACTTGTAATGAAGGTGTCACTGTCCTCTATGTCTTGGACAAATAAAATACGCTGAGCATGCAAAAGATTAGCATATGTCAGCGTGATGTTTTCCCAAAGAATGTCTATAGGTGTCATGGTTTCAATCTCATCTATTAGATCAGATATTCCGTCAGGAAGATATTTTCTCCTGAGACCGTGCTTGACAGCGTTAGTATTTCCCTTAGGGGCTCCATGTCCTACAGCGTTCTTATTTCCTTTTGGTGCACCTATTTTCTTTTTGGAGCGTTCCGTATTTTTCTTTTGGAACGTTCCTTTTATTTTAGGTTCCCATTTATCTTTACTCTTCCAACCTCGGACAGTGCCAGCTGAAACACCCAAACGCTCAGCAATCTCAACCAGTTCAATGTCTCCATTGTTTTCTGAATAGATTTCAAATGCTTTGTCTCGGTTGGGGTCTCTTGCTCTACCCAAGCCTAAACCTCCTGTACTTGTTTGTTTGGACAAAAGAAAAGGTAAGACACTTCATAGGTGCCTTACCCTTATTTCTTGATACTACCATTCTAGCAGATTATGATTACAGTGCACGCCAAGATTATCTAGGTTTTTACAACGTTTTCAGAACGTTCCAAATTATTCCAAATGTTCTAAAACCAAACTCAGCTCCTCAATAGCCATTTTACGCATATTGTAATAAGA
Organism: Streptococcus uberis; assembly: GCF_900475595.1. NCBI lineage: Bacteria > Bacillati > Bacillota > Bacilli > Lactobacillales > Streptococcaceae > Streptococcus > Streptococcus uberis. Next base: position 137,808 of record NZ_LS483397.1, on the reverse strand, counting down.
GCTTTTGCTAATTGCTAACTTATCACAAATATCATCAACATACATCTTAGTAATGTAAGTCATTCTGAGGACTGATCTGCTCTTTGGATTTTTCAGCTGATTGATAAGCCTACCAAGTTCAAGTTTCCTGTTAATAACTTCATTGGTATCTTGCTCTATCGCTTCTTTCATCACAATAAGCTGAGTATAAACATCATCAACTTGTCTAGCTGAACCACCTTTAACTTTGTCCGTTGTCCACTTGGGGCTAGAGAGTAAACCTGCCTCAAGCTCGTTGATTTCATCTATTCTGCTTTGAATGTCCATATCAAGATTTTGCAACTCATTCAAGAGCTCTTTAGCCTTGTTCACTCCATGTCTCCTTTATGATATAATGATAGTGTTAATTATTATAGCTGAGGCAGAGAGCGCCTTGGCTTTTTTATTTACCAAGATATTTCTATGTATGTTTTTGTTATGTCAAAAAATGTAGATACATTACTTTTAATAGTTTCCGTTTTTAATTCAACGGAGAAACCATCTCCAAGTCTGTATCTGAGCATATCAATAGTTTTTGAGTTAAAGAGCCGTGTTTTAAGGTAGACATCTTTCTTATTGTCTACTGAGATAGTGCAACTGGTTATCCCTTTAGCTGCAAAAATTTTTATCCTATTCTCAAGGTCAATTCTATTGAAATATCGTTCAAACCACTTTGCGTGACTTTCTGAACTTAATTGCTGTACTTCGTCAAATAATGTCATTTTAACCCCAATCTATTATTATCTAGAATATAGCCATATATGGTAATTTCATCATGGCTAACAGTCCAATTCTTCATTATTTCAACCTGACTAATGATAGAAGTAATGATATAGGCTTTACCTCTTATATCTCTAACCGTTGTGATAGAGACTTGTTCTTTTGTACTTCGATATTTCAGGCTCTCATCATAGGCTTTAGAGAAAGCTCTAGTAAACATCTTCTTACGTTGCCGTTTGTTCATGTCTTACCTCTATTAAATCTGGGGTTTCATAAATATTGCCAAGGACTTCGTTTTCTTCAATCTCAGTCCATAAAGACACTGCGTCACACCCTGTATCAATTACCCAAGCTCCCTCAAGTTGCTTCACAATTCCTATCAGTTCCTTATCGTACTCATAGAAACCACCTGTTTCATCAGCTCTGCCAAAAAATCTAGTGGTCTTCACAATATCACCCTCAAATATTTCTTTTCTTGGCTCTGAATTATCCAAAACATCTGTAAAGCGCATTGTTTCGCATTTTTCCCAAATATATTCATCATGACAGGTATCACAATCTGAATATTGACAACCTCTAACTGTCACGGTTTTTTCACTGTAATCTATATAAACAATATCCTCAGGTAAAAACATCTTGGAAAGTTCTTTTACAAATACTCTTATTTTTAACATCAGCTTCTCCTCTTTTTGAGATATTCAGGGATTGGGTCACCAATTTTGATAGCCTCGTACTGTTCTTTTGTGACTAAAAACTTACCGTAGGCGTGAGCTGTGATCGTGTAGCGTCCCTCTATGATTTCCTTGTCTGTAATCTCACCCATCATCACACCGCCTGCGTTATCGACGGTGTAGAGGGTAATAGGTTGAGCCTCGTTTTTGGCTTGGTTGTAGCCTGATTGATACATCAGATAGCTATATCCCAATAGGGCTGCTAATACAATTATCATGCTAGCAGCAACCTTGAGAGTATCTTTTGCTAGATCCATTCCATGACCTCCATTTCTACCTCAATTCGTGGGTTGAAGCTGTAGAACTTGCCGACATCATGCAAAGCTATCTGACCGTCATCTTGAAAGACAATACCACTCATGCTGTCGTATAGAGCTTTTTCATAGTTATCCACATCAGGCTTTTTCCCTACTGGAATAATTTCATCTAGTAGTGCCTGCTGGTTCTTCTTTGGCTTTGAGATATACTGAGGTGGTTTTATGTAAAACCTCACATTTGCTCTCAGGGCACCCTCAAGTATAGGCTGACCCATGTACTGATTGGCAATAAGTAGCCTGCATTGATTACGCCAGGCTTTCATTTCCTTATCTTCATAGGTTGTAGTAAAATTGCCACGCCTAGCGAACCTTGGCCGTGACTGTGGTTTTGGTTCGATATTGATAATTAATTTAGCCATTATTCAAGCACTCCACAAATGCCAAGAGTTTCAAAAATATTTCTCTTGTTATCTTCTATAAACGAGAACACTTTTACGATTTCGTCTATGTCTTTCTTATGTTCTTTCGCAAAATATGATGATGTTAGATTGATTTTTGTTTTAGGTTTAGCTTCTAGTACAAGATCAAAAGCTGTTTCAAATAACTCTCCATCTTCGTCTAGTGATGGCTCGTCGTCAATCTTTCTAAAATCGCTGATAAAATCCCATTGCAGAGTCAACCTGCCAGAGATTGCAAATATTCGGTTTACTCTATCTAAAATTAGTGCTGTTCCTGTTCCTGTAATATTGATTTGTTCCATATTTTCTCCTTTTTAGAAAAGTGTTGTCTGAAGCGGATATACTTCCGACATGTCTATTCCGTTTTTTAGACAATCTTTATTAATATCCTTTTCAGATATGACGTATTTAACTTTATTTCTTGATTTGTCATAATGCGGAAAAGTGTATCCATCGTTCAAGATTTTATTTTTTATTTCTTTTTTATTTTTTGGCTCAAATAGAGCGTAATCAATCCAATCCATAATTCAACAAAAATCATACCAGCCATTAAGTTGTGAGCTTTGGCAAGGCTGGTATGCGAAATTCTCACATCATCAGTCCTGTAAATCTGACGATAATCCCAAAAATTTCCTTTCTTGCTAGGAAAATTTAATACTGCAAAGGCCTAGCTTCACTTTGCAATAAATTTGTTAATCTCTCTTACTACGTTCGCCAACTAGATAACCAATCATTACCCATAGCAAGGCCATTCCAACTTCTTTCAAAAACTCAATCATTGACTACCTCCAAATCATTTTTGCCAAAAAAGTAAACTTCGCTATCACCTTGAAATACAACCGCGTATTTTTGCTCAGGAGGACGAAATTCATTGATATTGATCACTGCACCATAAAGAAATTTCTTTGTGCCAGGTATTCTAACTTTTATTTTGTCGTGTACTTTAATCATCTATATTCCTTTACTTGATTCATTAACAAAAGTAGTTCAGATTGATTTTCTTTAACATAATCAATCAAAAATTGGTTATTTAAAATCGCTATTTTCAATCTGTCTAAACCTTTAATTCCTCTTGAGCAAAAACCACTAACTGAGAATGATGACCGAACCTCTTTGTCGATTCCTACTACTTCGCTTGTTTCAAGTCGAATAATAGGACTTTCAACGACTTCTAAGTCCATTACAAATTCATCACCTAAATTGTGTATAACTTGCAGCCGCTTGCCGTCTGAGTATATAGCTACACTATCTGATACTGTTCTGATTTCCATAGTTCCCTCCTAAAACGGTAATACCTCAATGCAAATCCAATCATTAGAGACATTCCAAATCTTGTAAACATAAGCCTCTAGTAAGTCATTTTCAGAGTGGCAACTAGTTCTGTTCATAACATCTTCATTCCATCCAGTGAATTTGATATTTTTGGTGTCAAACTGTCTAGGCATTCTAAAGGTTGCTATACACTCATTTTTGTTTTGGTGGATTGCTATTGTTATGCCGTGATTAAACGGTTCTAGCTCATCAATTACTTGTTTTACTTGCTTATCCATTCTTACCACCCACACAATTCATTGAGTTCAGCTTGAGTTAACGGCTCTATACGTTGATATCCGCTAACCTGATAATTTTTCTTGAAATTAAAACCAAGTTGACTTAGTCCACTCTTGAAACGGTCTTTTTCAGTCGTATCTGTGAAATATACTTCCAAGGTCATTTTTTGGCTGTATCGTTTTGGCTCATTTTCAGCATCTGTGAGCGTTCCTCGTTCATTGTAGGACAATTGACCTTTGTCTAAAATCTCGCCTGTTTCTGGGTCGATTTGGGACAAATCCTGACGATTTTGAGCTTGCTCTTGTTCTTTGGTTACTTGAGCGGCTAAAAGTTGTTCCCTTTCTTCCTCAGCTTTTCGCACTTCTTGCTTTTGCTTTTCAAAAAGATAGTCAGATTTAATCTGTTCAAGGACTTCAACAAGTGACATCTCTTTCAACATACGTATATAAGGCTGATCTGTCATACCATATTCAGCACATTGCCCAGAGATGGCAGCTTTCGCTTTTTCAAATTCCTGTTGCTTTTGGAATTCAAAAGTTACCATGTCATCTAGCGACTTCATAGTCGTTTTTTTAAGAGTTGCTCCATCAGCCATAAAGTCAGAGGCTTTAATGTACTCTTGAGCCTTTTCGTCGAAAACACGAGGGTCTAGCATATACTCAGCCGCTTTGTTGGCTAGATAGCTCTTAACAGTATCCAGACGAACAGCTTTCTGATGTTCCTCAAATTCTTTAACATCTTGAGCGATTTTATCAATGACTTTATCCATTGGCTCGCTTGTATCTTTGATATATTTGTCAAATTCATCAGCAGATTGAGACAATTCACGCTTAATTTTGATACGCTCATCAGAAATTTGCTTTTTGAGCTTTCGCAGATCTGCCAAAACTTGCTTATCATCTTTGATTGTTGCAGCTGTTACCGTGTAATTTTCATACTTAGCAACAACATCACTAATTCCTTGTTCGAATTTGTCACGGTCAATGATTTCAACCTGTGCCTGCGTTACTTTTGCTTGTAATTCTTGCATATTGTCCTCCTTAATAAACTAGTTCACCTTCTTCAAACATTTCAGTTTGGCCAAATTCTTCGGAAGTTTCTTCAACAATGTTATTTTCAGGTGTTGTTTGAGATTTTGCTTGATTGTATTCTTCAATTTCTCGCATCTTACGTGCTCTTACTTCTTCTTGACTTTCAGTTGGAGTCACATCTTTAACACTGTCAAATGTATCTCCACCGTCGATATCGGTGTACATATTACCTAATTCATCAGGAAATGCCTCTCTTAACGCCTGCACAAGCGCTGTCTTTCTTATCATAGTTGCTGGCATTGATTTCCATGTGCTACGTGGTTTTCCATATTTATCTAGCTTGACATATTCATCAAAATCTACTGCTATTTTGTATCTATGAGAGCGATCTTTTCGATAAACTATAGACCAACCGCCAATTAGAATATCATCAGGTAATTTTAAAGAACCTTCAATTTCAACCATTTCACCATTTCTTAATACGGTTATGCCAGCTTCAAATCCATCATATCCTTCACAACGCTCAGCTCGTTTCATAAACGCCTCTTTTGAAACAATTAAGCTGAATTCTGTTCCATTGTTGCTTTTATAAGCAACAATATAAACTTCATTTGCAAACGGATTTAGGTTTCTTCCTTTGCACAAAGCTAGTGCTTGTCCTACTTGCCTCTCACTAAGTAGGTTTTGCGGGTCGAAATATCTTTTGATGTCAGCACTAGTTAGTAATGTTGGATCTGTAGTAATGTCACGTTTTGTTTGTGTTGTTAACTGATTGTTTGTCATTTTCTTCTACCTTTCGTTTGTTTCAAATTCCAGTTTTCACGCTTTAAGCGTTTGTTTTCATTTTGTAGACTGGCAACTTTATCCATAAGATTATTATTGATTTCGCCTAACTCAACACATAAGTCAAAATATTTCTGTCTCCAAAAAGCATTATCGTCATAGCGTTCTCTGTCCATAGGCTAGTAGTCTCCTACATAAATCCATTGACCGCCTCTGAATACCCATTCATCATGGTCACGCTCTTCACGTTCAGTATCATGCTGCAAGTAGTCACGGTCATAGTCAAACGTGCCAAATAGTCCTTTGTCCATTTTGCGACCTCCTCAAGATGATAGAGTTGCATAAGCGTCAATCAGTCGCTGCTGTCTTGCAATGATGTCAGCCATTTGTTGGCGATCACGTCCAATAGCCATATTTTCCTGAGACAGTTCTTGTAGTAAGGCGTTTTTTTGATCAACGATACCTTTAAGCCTACGGTTCTCAGCTTTAAGGGTTTTTAGCTCAATCAGAGTGCTATCGGTTTGAGTTGGCTCAGCCTTTACCAGTTCATCTAGTCCAAAATATCGTTTCAATTTCTCTAGCATTAGTCTTCCTCCTCGTCATCTTTTTCAAAGATTCCATTAGCTAATATATCTTTCAAAGCTGTTTCAGGGTCTTCACCATTTAAAACATCCTCAATGGCATGTGATAGTTTGTGCATGTTTTTTATCACAGCCTCAATTTCATCTGTGTCGTCTCTGAAAATCTGTAAAAATTTCAAGCTTATCATTCCATAGATGGAAATCTGATGTAGCTCCTCTTGTAGCTTTTCGATACGTTCAATCTTCTTCTGTTGGTCTCGGATAATTCTGTCTTTGTCAATCATGATTTTTACCTGTGGATAACTGAGTTATCCCTTTCTTTATTTAATAAGTATGACTTGTTATTTATTAGTGATTATTATTTATTAGTACTTATTATGTATTAGTACTTATTAGGGGTTGTATAACAAATAGTTGTAATAGAACTAGTTGTAATACAACTTGTTGTAATACGGAAAGTTCTAACTTTCTGTGTGAATTGTGGATAAGTACATTCTGTCCTTACAAAGCTTTATACCAAACTCTGTAAACTTCCTATCAGATGCAAAGATGACCCAACCGACCTTACCGTTTTTAAGACTTAGGAGGTATCCAGCCTTTTGTAATTCATAGTATGCTTGTTTGTGCTTGTGTAGTGAACTAGCAGACCTATCTGATAACTCTGTGATGTGTATGCTCCAATCAGACTTATTTGTCAGTATTGTTGCTAGTAGACCCTTGGCCTCTAGTGAGAGCTCCTTATCCTGTAAAAATTCATTGTTCATTGCGGTATAGTTTTTAGATGTATCTGTGAAAGATTTTATCCACTACTTACGCTCCTTTCTGTAGTTCATGCTTATTAATTCCTCTGATGATGTCATAGTATGCATGACCAGATGGTATGACATATCCTGTCAAGTCTTCAATTACAGAGCCATCTGCCATAATGTTTATAATGCGTGGCTTCCATGTCTTTTTTTTCTGTTTCATGATATAATTACCTCGTAAAGTTTTTAGTAAGTGCCTGATTGCCGTCAGGTGCTTTTTTGCGTTTATCTGAACACATCTAGGCTAATGCCAAGTGCATCAGCTAACTTAACCATGTTAGTCCATGATAAATTTTTTATTTTTCCGCTTTTTAAATCACTAAAGTGACTTTTATTAATGTCGGATAGTTTTGCCAACTGACTCATGTTTAGATTTCTATCATTCAATATTTTTTCGATTTTTTCCCACATAGTTTTACACCGCAAAAACAACATATAGTATCTGACCAAAATTAACCAACACAATATGTTGTGTTTTTCGTTCCTTTCTGATATAATAATTTCATGAGTAAAACCTTTACACTCTTTTATTCATGAAAACTAATAGAAAGGAGAGTCGTATGGCAAAATACTGTTACAATGACAATGCCGATTTCAACGGAAACCATGAAGTTCACAAATATTCTTGTGGTCATCTTCCTGATCTATATAATCGCACCTATCTAGGTGAATATGATTATGATTTTCAAGCAATGGAAGCTGCTCGACATGAACGACCTATTTGGACGTTTGACGGATGCGCATATTGCATGCCTGCTTATCATAGAGGTTGATTACTCTTGAGTTGCTTTTTGCAACTCTTTTTCGTGTTCTCGATTAGAATGAACAAGAGCTCTATAATTTTCGATTGAGTCATATTTAAGTGTTTCTAAAATAAATCTTCGCTCATCAATAAGCATTTTATGTAAAAACTTGCATTCTTCTCGTAGTTCACTATTTTCCATTTTTAAAATATTAGTTTCGTCTGTTAAATCATCAGGATTTATAGCTTTAACTAATTTTTCAGAATCTATTGTTAAGTCAATAGGTTCTTTTTGTTCAAGTTTTTCTAACCGTTCAAAAATATTCGCGAATTTTGCTTCGACGATTGATTTTTCCAAAGTTGTTAATTTCATATTGTTCCTTTCTAAACAAGATATTTCTGATCTAAAAACTTATTGATAAAGTATTGTTGCCCTTTGCCTGTAACTTTTGTTGTGGTATTTACCGTTGTGTGGCCGTCAGCGTGATTTATATTGGTTTTCTTGAGTTCAAACAAACCAAGCTGCATGCTTTTCTGTGTTGGTTGGTTCCAACTTTCCCCTTTTCGACTTATCAAATACCCATTGCTACGTAACCACTGAAAAAGCTTGTTTTGACCAATGTCAATGCCGTTCTGTTTCAGGATTTTTGCTAATTCACCAATCAGACAAGATGACTTGCTTGCACTTACCGCATCAGCAAAAATCACCTTTGGCTTGTCAGCTTCAATCTGCGCCTCTAGCTTATGCACTTTTTGATCTGCCATCAGTAAGGCTCTTGCCATGATTTTTTCAGGGCTGTTAAAATCTTTTTCAACTTGGATGAAGTATTTGCGTACTTCTTTTCCTTTGTCATTTCGTTGGATCATAGCGATTTCTTTAGCGGCATCTAAATTAAAAACATGCTCAATAAATTCAGATTGATTTCCTTGAGCTGTTACTTTTTTTTGAGTAATAGCTATATAATCAATACCTTCCGAAAAACCATAATCTAACATCCGTTTCAGCCAATCATTATATTTACTTTTAACTTCCAATCCTTTATGTAAGTCTCTAGCACTAACAACCGGTTCGTGATTTTCATTTAGTGTAATATTAACTAATTCGTTCATCCGATTTCCTTTCTATATGATTTAAAATCATGTTTATGATAAAATTTTAAGCCCCGAGAATATCACTGGCTTTCACATTGAAATAGCGACAAAGCTTAATTAGATTTTCACCTTTAATGATCGTTATATCTTTTTCCCATGCGTTGACGGTTTGCGTAGATACACCGATAGCATCCGCTAATTCCTTTTGACTCATCTTGTTTTCTCGCATTCTTAGTTCTGCGATTGTTACATTAGGTTTTGGCAATTTTTTAATCTCCTTTCAATTGTTAGATTTTTTAATAGCTTAGCTATAATTATATATTAAATGATTTAAAATCATATGTCAATACTTTAATTGATTTTTTTTCATGTTTTTTTGATTTTTTTACTGTTTTACTTGATATAAAATCATTTCTACTATATAATGTACTTATAAAAAATTGGGAGTAAATAAAATGACAACACATTTCGAAGTTGGCCAAAGAATTAAAAAGCTGCGAGAGAATAAAGGTCTTGAACAATTAGATCTAGCTAGTATGCTTGGTTACAAATCTCAAAGTACGATTTCAAAATGGGAAAGTGGTACAAATCTTCCTACTGGCAAAAATATGATTAAGTTAGCTCAAATTTTTGGAGTTACTAGTGATTATATTTTAGATGGAGAAACTGAAGAAAAAGAAATTCCATCTATCGACCTTTCAAATCTACGTGAACGTGTTGTAATGTTTGATGGAAAACCCCTATCAGACAATGATGTCGAAAAAATAGAAGCTATCATCAAGCTCTCGTTAGGGGTTGGGAATAGTGAAGATAAATGATATTTTGGAAGAATACAAGATAGAATTATTTACATTTCCTGAAACAATGTGGGAACGTTCAGGGTTTTACTTTCCAGATATACGGACTATATATGTAAATCAAAATCTATCTGATTTAGAAAAAGAAAAAGTAATATTGCATGAAATTGGGCACATTAATCATGATCCAAAACATTATGCAAGATTACTTACTAAGTATGAAAATGAGGCTGACCGCTTTATGGTTAGAGAATTATTGAGAGAATACTTACTTAACAATGACATATATGATTTTAATTGGTTGCAGTTTGCTAATACCTACAAAATTTCAACAACTTGGGGTCAGCAAATGATACAAGAAGAATTCAAAAACTTAATTTAACAAAAATGTGCAAGGCCTGAACCACAATAAAAGCTGGCAGGAGAAATATATTATGAAAAAATTAATTTCTTTAGGATTAATTTCATTGTCTGCAACATTGCTAGTTGCTTGCTCTAACAATTCTTCTAGCACCTCTGATGCTAAAAAAGATGATAAAACAGTGCAATCATCAAAACCATCAGAAGCGAAAAAGGAAGAACCTAAGATCCCAATGGAATATAAAACAGCTCTTACAAAAGCTGGGCAATACCTTGATACTGTAGGAATGTCTAAAGCTGGTTTAGAAACTCAGTTAATTGACATTGAAAAATTCTCCCCTGAAGCTGCTAAATATGCTGTTGAAAATGTGAAAACAGACTGGAACCAACAAGCTCTAAAAAAAGGTAAAGACTACGTAAAAACTGTTGCTATGTCACCTGAAGCCGTGAGAGAACAATTAGTAACATTTGAACATTTTACTCAAGAGGAAGCTGATTTTGCGGTAGCTAACTTAGATAAATAAATAAAAAAACCCCACGCTCTCAAAGTTTGGCGACTCTGAGCGTGGGGCAAAGCAACAAGAAAGTATTTTCAAAAGTTAGTCACTTTTGAAGTCTTTTCTTGTACTCATTTTATCATTTTTTAGAGAATTTTAAAAGAGGTACAAAAACAATGATTACAACAAATAAGGTAGCTATCTACGTCAGAGTATCGACAACAAATCAGGCTGAGGAGGGATACTCAATTGATGAACAAAAAGACAAACTGACTAGCTACTGCAATATCAAAGATTGGTCAATCTACAATGTCTATACGGACGGTGGTTTTTCAGGTTCAAATACTGAGCGCCCAGCCCTAGAGCAACTGATCAAGGACGCTAAAAAGAAAGCTTTTGATACTGTTTTAGTCTACAAATTAGACCGCCTAAGCCGTAGCCAAAAGGATACACTTTATCTGATAGAAGATGTATTTATCAAGAATGATATAGCTTTTCTTAGCTTGCAGGAGAATTTTGACACCTCCACCCCTTTTGGAAAAGCTATGATAGGCCTATTAAGCGTATTCGCTCAGCTTGAACGTGAGCAAATCAAAGAACGTATGCAGCTAGGCAAACTAGGCCGAGCTAAGTCAGGAAAACCTATGATGTGGGCTAAGGCGGCTTATGGTTACAATTACAACAAAGAACGTAGCGAACTAATAGTAAATGAATTAGAGGCAATCGTTGTCAGAGAAATATATCATCTCTATTTACAAGGGATGTCAATCACTAAAATAAGAGACAGGATAAATGATAAATACCCCAAAAAGCCAGCCTGGCATTATAGGATAATCAGAGGAATTTTAGATAACCCTGTTTATTGCGGTTACAACCAGTATCTAAATCAAATTTATCCAGGAAACCATGAGCCTATTATCTCTGAGGAGGTCTACAACAAAACTCAGAAGGAACTCAAGATAAGACAACGGACAGCGGCTGAATACTTCAATCCTAGACCATTTCAAGCAAAATATATGTTATCAGGTATTGCCCAATGTGGTTACTGCTACGCTCCTCTAAAAATAATAATGGGAATGGTCAGAAAAGACGGTACTAGATATATCAGATATGAATGTTATCAAAGACACCCTAGAAAAACCAAAGGCGTGACTGTCTACAACAATAACGAAAAGTGCCACTCTGGAGCTTATGAAAAACACGTTTTAGAGTCCTATGTACTTCAGGAAATCAGTAAGCTACAGAATGATGTTAGCTACATTGATGAGCTCTTCTCAGATCCTGATACTGCCTCTATAGACCGTGAAAGCTATCAAAAGCAAATAGACAGCCTCACTAACAAGCTAAAGCGACTCAATGACCTATATATAGATGACCGTATCACACTAGAAGAACTGAAAGAAAAGGCCCTTGAATTTACAACTACTAGAGCACACCTTGAGACTGAGCTAGAGAATGACCCTGCCATTAAACAACAAGAGAAAAAAGAGCACATGAGGCAGGTGCTCAAAGCTGAAGACATTCTTAGTATTGACTATGAGCAACAAAAAATATTAGTAAAAGCCTTAATCAATAAGGTTCAGGTCACGGCTGAGGCTATCGTTATCAAGTGGAAGATATAAAGAATTTTACTATCCTTCATTTCTAAAAGTGTGAAAGCTTTTGCCTTCTTGTTTTCTAAAGTTTTCATCCATTTTTTCATTTATATTTCACCTCCGATGGTTTGATACATTGGCAATAACATTGCCGCATAAATCATAACGATTATAATGGCTACAAGTATGAAAATGAGGGGTTGTAACCATTGAGTCATCTGTCGTAACTTTCTAAAATAGTTTTCCCAACTGACTTGTGCATAAATGTCTAACTCTTGACCGAGTTTTCCTTTGATTTCTCCATATTCAATCATTAAGCTCAATTCCCTTTTAAAAAATGGGAAGATGCCCACAGACTGGTCAAAAGATTTCCCTTCCAACAAAGCTTTTTCCATTGTTGAACCCATTTCCCGCATCAATACGGATTTTTCCTTTTGCATCAGTTGCAAAATAGTTGCTAGTTCAACACCTTGTGCAATAAGATTGCCCCACTCTCTCGCATAATAGGCAGTTAGATACAATTGTAAAACAGCTGATAAAAGAGGGATTTTACTATACACTAATAATTGTTTTAACTGGGATTTTTTTCGCCAGCAGAGTCTGAGGAAGATTACTACCGCAATCATAGCAAAGAAAGTCAAAAGCAATACTGTCGGAAATAAATTTAGAAAATGTGTTAGCTGGTTTTCCTCTCCTATTTGCGGAAGTAAATAATGGCGTAAGCCCATCAAAATCACGATTAAGAAGGTCATCAAGACCATAGGATAAGTAATGACTTCAATGGTTTTTTGTCTAATCCGATTGGATTGAGCCATATAATCTTCTATCTTTGCTAAACAGTTGGTGGTGTTCCCATGGACTTCAGCTAAACTTAGCTGTGTTACCAATGCATCTGAGAATCCAAGATGGGCCATCATTTCCGAAATATCTCGTCCATTCATTAAATCTATTTTCATTCTTTGAACAAAATGATCCTCTAAGAGATGTGCCTTCTCAAGAAAAGATACCATTTCGTTCAAGTTAAACCCACTTAGACTAAGATTATGTAATAATTTGATCAGCTGGTATTGTTGTTTAGCCTTTAATTTTTTCCAACTTGGCTTTTTCGTTATCGATATATCCTTGTTTAAGAAGTTGCTCAACCTCTTGATTCCATTGATTATGGGTATGCTCTTCGAATTTTTCTGTGGCAAAATCAATTAGCCCTCCTCCTGCAATTAACCGTTGATAAGCTATCAAATTGAGACAGTTTAACAATTCATCTCGTTTTACACCGAGTTCAATCAGTCGAGAGAAAACTCCTGGAATGCTCTTAGCATGAATGGTCGAGAAAACCATGGCCCCCGTCAAACTTGCTCTAATAACAGCCTGTGCTGTTTCTGTATCACGTATTTCACCTATAATCACTAAATCAGGCCGATGCCTCAAAGACAATTTAATCAGGTTATCATAAGTCATTCCAATACTATTATTGACTTGGAGTTGTAAAATAGCATCTTGCTTAATCTCAACAGGATCTTCAATCGTAATAATTTGGCTGTCCTGCATATATTTTTCCATTAACGCGTACATCAACCGTGTTTTACCTGAACCTACTGGACCAGCAAATAAATAAAGACCTCGACCATGAATGGCTTTTTCAATCCTTTCAAAACTGTCAAACCAATAATGTAATTGTGACTCTTGTGTGGCTAAAAGGCGGATAACCAAACTTTCATGCCCGCGATAGTCACCCACTGTTGACAGTCTCAAGGAGACAAGGCATTGCTGATCTATGTGATAATCACAGGACCCTAGTTGTGTTCTTCTTTTCTCGCCAACATTCATACCTGCGACAAATTTAAAATGACTAATGAGATTTATCGCATCCTTCCACTCATAATCTCCTATTTTTTGCCGACTATCTCCAACTCTCATAAAAACTTGATAAGAGTCTTTTTGAGGTATGAGATAAATATCTTGTGCTTGTTTGAGACTGGCTTCTTGAATCAATTGCATGCCTAAGCTTTGTATCATGACATCCTCCTTATCTTTTAGTTCGAAAAAAAGAAGCAAGTTTTGTTAAAACTTGCTTCTTAATTCTTCATATCAAAAATTTAATTTACACATATAAGGTGCTGCTGGGGTATCATTACGTTGTTCAAAGGCTATCACGTACTGATCAGATGGGATAATATCACGGTCTTTTAACAATAGAATCGAATGGAATTGTTGTAAGTCATCCCCACAATCTTCACACCATCGTTTATCTGTGGTTCTCCAGAAGGTTGCTAATAAATTTTTTTGACTGTGGTAACTAGGAAAGTCATCTTTCATGTGTTGCCATTCTTGCTTATAAAAGGCTAACGCCTCATCCCATTGGTCAAATTCTTTTTCGTCAACAATATCATTTTGCCAACCCTCAATGAACCACCAAGGTTCCCAATCACCATACATTTTAATCACTTGATACATATTATCCATCCTCTTCTTATGCTTATTATATACGAATAAGAACCTTTTGGAAAAATATCTGCTCATCTGATTCCTTCTTAGCTATCAAATCAAAAAAGAGCTCCTAAGAGCCCTTTTTCTTTATTCTGCTTCTGTAACGACAGTTTCTTCTGCTTGTTCTGTTTCTTCAATGATTTCAACTTCATTGATCGCTTGCGGTTCAATGTTACGGTAACGTGCCATACCAGTACCTGCCGGAATGATTTTACCGATGATAACATTTTCTTTAAGACCAAGCAAGTGATCTTTTTTACCACGAATTGCAGCGTCAGTAAGAACACGTGTTGTTTCTTGGAAGGATGCCGCTGATAAGAATGAATTGGTTTCAAGCGAAGCTTTTGTAATACCCATAAGAACTGGACGAGATGTCGCTGGGATACCACCTGAGATAACAATTTCTTTATTAGCATCTGTAAAGTCAGAAATGTCCATCAATGTACCTGGTAACAAGTCTGTATCACCTGGATCCATAACACGTACTTTGCGAAGCATTTGACGTACCATTACTTCGACGTGTTTATCCCCGATTTCTACCCCTTGGCTACGGTATACTTTTTGAACTTCTGCTAATAAGTAAGTTTCAACTGAAAGTGTATCACGAACCTCTAACAAGCGTTTTGGTTGGATAGAACCTTCTGTTAAGGCTTCACCACGGTTAACTTCGTCCCCAATCTCAACTTTCATACGAGCTGTAAATGGTACGACATATTCACCGTTGCCAGTTTTACCTTCAACGTATACTTTCTTAGTACGTGTTGAGGCATCTTCTTCGATGTCAACAACTTTACCCTTAACTTCAGTGATAACAGCTTCCCCTTTAGGGTTACGTGCTTCAAAGATTTCTTGGATACGAGGAAGACCTTGTGTAATATCGGTATTTGACGCAACACCACCCGTGTGGAAGGTACGCATGGTAAGCTGTGTACCTGGTTCACCGATAGATTGTGCTGCAATTGTACCAACTGCTTCACCAACTTCAACTGCATCACCTGTTGCCAAGTTAATACCATAACAGTGACGACAAACACCATGACGGGTTGCACAAGTAAATACTGAACGAATTGTTACTTCTTCAACACCTGCTTCAACGATTTTACGAGCCATGTCTTCAGAAATCAATTGGTCAGCTCCGATAAGAACTTCACCCGTTTCTGGATGTTTAACAGATTTACGTGTGTAACGGCCTTGTAAACGTTCTTCAAGTGTTTCAGTCACTTCTTTGCCATCAGTAATCGCTCTGATCACTAAACCACGGTCTGTTCCACAATCGTCCTCACGGATGATAACATCTTGAGCAACGTCAACCAAACGACGTGTGAGGTAACCTGAGTCGGCCGTTTTAAGGGCTGTATCGGTCATACCTTTACGCGCACCGTGGGTTGAGAAGAACATTTCCAATACGCTCAAACCTTCACGGAAGTTTGACAGGATTGGTAATTCCATGATTCGTCCGTTAGGAGCGGCCATCAAACCACGCATACCGGCAAGCTGTGAGAAGTTAGAGATATTACCACGAGCTCCAGAGTCCATCATCATAACGATTGGATTCTTTGGATCTTGTGTTTCAATCAGACGTTTTTCAAGTGCTTCTTTAGCTTCACGCCATGTTGTTGTTACTGCAATATAGCGATCATCTTCAGTCATCAAACCGCGACGGAAAGCTTTATTAATATCTTCAACACGGCGGTGAGCAGCTTCAATGATTTCAGCCTTATTATCAATAACTGGGATATCGGCGATACCCACTGTCAAACCAGCCAGTGTTGAATGGTAATAACCCAAGTCTTTCAAACGGTCAAGGAAGGCTGATGTTTCTGTTGTACGGAAACGTTTGAAAGTTTCCGCGATGATGTTACCAAGGTTTTTCTTTTTGAAAGGAACATTAATTGGTAAATTATCGATGACTTCTTGAATGTCTTGACCAGCTTCTAAGAAGTACTTGTCTGGTGTTCCTTCTGTTAAGTTGGCATTGTTTGGTTCTTGTAGATATGGAAGATCTTCTGGCATGATAGCATTGAATAAAATCTTACCAACTGTGGTTACCATGATTTTATGTCTTTGACTATCTTTCCAAGGTTTATTCGGCATGCTATCAACTGCTATACCAACACGGCTATGTAAATGAGCGTAGCCATTTTGATAAGCCATAACTGCCTCATCAATATCCTTGAAGATCATTCCTTCACCTTCGCGGCCAGCATCTTCCATTGTTAGGTAATAGTTCCCTAAAACCATGTCCTGTGACGGTGTAACGACTGGTTTACCATCTTTCGGATTGAGGATGTGCTCTGCTGCTAGCATCAACAAACGTGCTTCTGCTTGTGCTTCTTCAGACAATGGTACGTGGATGGCCATTTGGTCCCCATCGAAGTCGGCATTGTAGGCTTCACATACAAGTGGGTGAAGACGAAGGGCTTTACCATCGATAAGAACTGGTTCAAAAGCTTGGATACCAAGTCTGTGAAGGGTAGGTGCGCGGTTAAGAAGTACTGGGTGTTCTTTAATAACTTCTTCTAGAATATCCCAAATACGTTCGTCACCACGTTCAACCATACGTTTAGCCGCTTTAACGTTACCAGCGTATTCTTTGGCAACAATTTCACGCATAACAAATGGTTTGAAGAGCTCGATAGCCATTTCACGTGGCACACCACATTGGTACATTTTAAGAGTTGGACCTACAGCGATAACGGAACGACCTGAGAAGTCAACACGTTTACCAAGCAAGTTTTGACGGAAACGACCTTGTTTACCTTTAAGCATGTGGCTTAATGATTTCAATGGACGGCTTCCTGGTCCAGTAATTGGACGTCCACGACGACCGTTATCGATTAAAGCATCTACTGCTTCTTGAAGCATCCGTTTTTCATTCTGAACAATAATACCAGGAGCATTAAGTTCTAGAAGTCGAGCTAAACGGTTATTACGGTTAATAACACGGCGGTATAAGTCATTTAAATCGGACGCTGCAAAACGACCACCATCTAATTGAACCATCGGACGAAGATCCGGTGGAATAACTGGCAAGATGTTCAGAACCATCCATTCTGGTTTGTTTCCAGATTTGTTAAAGGCATCAAGAACGTCCAAACGACGAACTGCTTTAATACGTTTTTGTCCTGTTGCTGTTTTTAACTCTTCTTTTAGTTCAGCAATTTCAGCAGGAAGATCAACTCTTTTCAAGAGATCTTGAATCGCTTCTGCTCCCATTTTAGCAATAAATGAACCATAACCGTATTCTTGAACTTTTTCACGGTACTCACGTTCTGTAAGAAGTGATTTTGGTTCCAATGGTGTATCCATTGGATCAATAACGACATAAGCCGCAAAATAAATAACTTCTTCTAGTGCACGTGGACTCATATCAAGCGTTAAGCCCATACGTGATGGAATACCTTTAAAATACCAAATATGTGACACTGGAGCTTTTAACTCAATATGTCCCATACGTTCACGACGAACTTTAGCGCGTGTTACTTCAACACCACAACGGTCACAAACAATACCTTTGTAACGGATACGTTTGTATTTACCACACGCACATTCCCAATCTTTAGTTGGTCCAAAGATAACTTCATCAAAGAGACCTTCACGTTCAGGTTTTAATGTACGGTAGTTGATTGTTTCAGGTTTTTTAACTTCACCATAAGACCATGAACGGACTTTACTTGGTGAGGCTAATGTGATTTGCATACTTTTAAAACGATTTACGTCAACCACTAGTTTTACCTTTCTTAGTTATATCAACATACTATTCGCTAGAGCTTGCGCTCTAGACTAGTATTTTATTGTTTAATAAGATTTATGTGACTTATTTTTCTTCACTGTTTTCAGAAACTTCAGGTGTTTCTTGTGCTTGTTTTTCACGCGCTTTTTCAAGATCATCTACGTGCATCACGTCATCATCTTCACCTTCATCAAGATCGCGAAGTTCAACTTCATTGTCGTCTTCATCAAGAACACGCATATCTAAACCAAGTGATTGTAATTCTTTAACAAGCACTCGGAATGATTCTGGAACACCTGGTTTTGGAATTGGTTTGCCTTTTGTAATAGCTTCATAAGCTTTCAAACGTCCAGTAACATCATCTGACTTGTAAGTCAAGATTTCTTGAAGAACATTTGAAGCACCATAAGCTTCAAGAGCCCAAACCTCCATCTCACCGAAACGTTGTCCACCAAATTGCGCTTTACCACCAAGTGGTTGTTGTGTAACAAGTGAGTATGGTCCTACTGAACGTGCGTGAAGTTTATCATCAACCATGTGGTGAAGTTTAATCATATACATGACACCGACTGACACACGGTTATCGAATGGTTCACCTGTACGGCCATCATACAAGATTGTTTTGGCATCGGAATCCATTCCAGCTTCAGCAACAGTATCCCATAAATCTTCAGCAGTTGCTCCATCGAATACTGGAGTTGCGATATGGATACCTAAATTACGGGCAGCCATACCAAGGTGAAGCTCCATAACTTGTCCAATATTCATACGAGATGGTACCCCTAATGGATTCAACATGATATCAACAGGAGTTCCGTCCGGTAAGTATGGCATGTCTTCTACTGGAACGATACGAGAAACAACCCCTTTATTTCCGTGACGACCGGCCATCTTGTCACCAACTTTAATTTTACGTTTTTGAGCAATATAAACACGAACAAGCATGTTAACGCCTGATTGAAGCTCGTCACCATTTGCGCGTGTAAAGATTTTGACATCACGAACAATTCCGTCACCACCGTGAGGAACACGAAGAGATGTATCACGCACTTCACGTGATTTGTCACCAAAGATGGCATGCAATAAGCGTTCTTCTGCTGATAAGTCTTTTTCACCTTTTGGTGTTACTTTACCAACAAGAATATCGCCTTCTTTAACTTCCGCACCAATACGGATAATACCCATTTCATCTAAGTCTCTAAGGGCTTCTTCACCAACATTTGGAACTTCACGGGTAATTTCTTCAGGCCCAAGCTTTGTGTCACGTGTTTCTGATTCAAATTCTTCTAAGTGGACAGAGGTATAAACATCTTCTTTTACAAGACGTTCACTCATGATAACAGCATCCTCAAAGTTGTAACCTTCCCAAGTCATGTAAGCAACGACAGGGTTTTGACCAAGAGCCATTTCACCTTTTTCCATTGAAGGTCCATCGGCAATAAAGTCACCTTTTTCGACGATATCTCCAACTTTAACAAGGGTTCTTTGGTTATATGCAGTACCTGAGTTTGAACGACGGAATTTGGTTACATGATACACATCAAGCGAACCATCTTCACGGCGAACTTCTACTTTTTCAGCATCTGAGAAGACAACTTTACCATCATGTTGTGCAATCACTGCCGCACCAGAATCATGGGCAGCTTGATATTCCATACCAGTACCAACAAATGGTGCTTTAGGATCAATCAAAGGCACAGCCTGACGTTGCATGTTAGCACCCATAAGGGCACGGTTTGAGTCATCGTTTTCTAAGAAAGGAATACATGCTGTTGCGACCGCAACTACTTGTTTAGGTGATACGTCAACGAAATCAACAGTGCTTGCAGCAAACTCTTGGTTATTACCTTGATGACGTCCCATGACGATTTCTTCAGCAAAGGTACCATCTTCATTTAATTTAGAGTTAGCCTGTGCAACTGTAAATTCATCTTCTTCATCTGCTGTTAACCAAACGATTTCGTTAGTAACAACACCTGTTGCTCGATCAACTTTACGGTAAGGTGTTTGAATGAAACCATATTTATTTAGATGACCAAATGATGATAAGTTATTAATCAAACCAATG
Source organism: Streptococcus uberis (assembly GCF_900475595.1). Lineage (NCBI taxonomy): Bacteria > Bacillati > Bacillota > Bacilli > Lactobacillales > Streptococcaceae > Streptococcus > Streptococcus uberis. The sequence continues at coordinate 117,501 of NZ_LS483397.1, read as the reverse complement.
TTTGGTCCTTCTGGTGTTTCAATTGGACACATACGTCCATAGTGAGTATAATGCACGTCACGAACTTCATAGCCGGCACGATCACGTGTCAAACCACCAGGTCCTAAGGCTGATAAACGGCGTTTGTGTGATAGCTCAGACAATGGATTGTGTTGGTCCATAAACTGTGACAACTGAGATGATCCAAAGAATTCTTTGACCGCAGCAGTAACAGGACGAATGTTAATGATTTGTTGTGGCGTTAAAACATCATTATCTTGAACAGACATACGTTCACGCACGTTTCGTTCCATACGTGCAAGACCAATACGGAATTGGTTAGCAAGCAACTCACCAACTGCACGAATACGACGGTTACCTAAGTGGTCGATATCATCAACTTTTCCAATCCCTTCAGAAAGATTTAAGAAGTATGACATTTCAGCCAAAATATCGGCTGGTGTTAAGGCACGAACCTTATCATCAGGTGTTGCATTACCAACAATTGTAACCACTTTATCAGGATCTAGTGGTGATTGAACTTTAAATTTTTGAAGAACAACTGGTTCTGTAACAACAGCATAATCATTAGGTGTGTAAACAAACTTGTTCAAATCACCATCAATATGTGCCTCAATTGACTCAATGACATCACGAGTCATTTCTGTTCCAGCTTCAACTAAAATTTCACCTGTTTCACTATCCACAAGGTTTTCCGCAATAATTTGGTTCAAAAGACGAGTCTTTACATTTAGCTTTTTATTGATTTTATAACGTCCAACAGCAGCTAAATCATAACGTCTTGCATCAAAGAAACGTGCAATCAATAAGCTACGAGAACTGTCAGCAGTTTTGGGTTCACCTGGTCTTAAACGCTCATAAATTTCTTTTAACGCTTCATCCGTACGAGAATCACTTGGGTTTTTATGGATATCTTTTTCAATAGTATTACGTACTAATTCACTATCTCCAAAAATATCGAGGATTTCATCATCCCCTGAAAAACCTAAGGCACGTACTAAGGTCGTAAATGGAATTTTGCGGGTACGGTCAATACGAGTGTATGCGATATCTTTGGCATCTGTTTCTAATTCCAACCATGCTCCACGGTTAGGAATAACCGTTGACCCATAACCAACTTTACCATTTTTATCAACTTTATCATTGAAATAGACCCCTGGAGATCGCACTAACTGGGAAACAATAATACGTTCACCACCATTGATGATAAAAGTTCCCATTTCAGTCATAATTGGGAAGTCACCAAAGAAAACTTCTTGAGTTTTGATTTCACCTGTTTCTTTGTTGACTAATCTAAACGTAACAAAAATAGGTGCAGAGTAGCTTGCATCATGGATACGTGCTTCTTCAAGAGTATATTTTGGTTCTTTGAATTCGTAACCAACAAATTCCAATTCCATTGTATCTGTAAAGTTTGAAATTGGAAGCACGTCTTCAAATACTTCCCTTAAACCTGTGTCCAGAAAATCTTGGAATGAGTCTGTTTGAATCTCAATCAAATTTGGTAAATCAAGAACTTCATTGATTCTTGAAAAGCTACGACGTGTACGGTGTTTTCCGTATCGAACTTCATGTCCTGCCAAGTTTTTAGCTCCTTTTTCTTTTTAACAATTGCAAATCTGCAATTCGGTCAATAGTAATCATTTGCCAGATTTGTGAATTTTTAGAATCTTTAAATTTATGTAACAATTACAAAATTAAAGCAAAAATAAGCACAAAAAGAGCAGCTAAATCTGACTGGTTCAGTTTGATTTAACTGCTGTACTTCCTAGTTGGACAATATTTCAACTAGATTGGACGACAAATAGTTATCCATATTATACACTATTTTCTTGTAAAAATCAAGTTATTTTTTGCCTCCACCAAAGCTAGACCATGCTTTTTGGTAATCACTATCAGTACCACCAATGGCAAATTTATAAGTCATCGGTCCGGCACCATTTTTAGCCCAAAGACTGGTGGTCGTTTCTCCACCAACTGTAATCTTTCGCCCGTTTACAGTGACTGCACCTTGTTGGAGTCCTGTTGATTTTAAAACGGTTGATTTGATAACGCCAGGATCCAAGGTGAATTTTTGGCCAACTCCAAAGACATCTCCCCCAGCTTGTTGGATGGCGTTGGCTAGATTAGCCATATAATTGGACTCATTATTATAACCTGTCATTGGTGCCAAAGAATCATTGTTATCATGTCCTGCCCAACCACCTAAGGTTACTTTAGGGGTTGCTAACATTAACCAAACATCTGAGTAATTCTCAGTCGTACCCGTTTTACCAATCCAATCCGCATTTGCCAAGGATGGATTGATTGCTTTTAGTCTACTTTTGAATGTCGTAGTAGAACCCGAATTGATAGGTCCTCTTAATAAATCTTGTAAGATTGTTGCTGTTGGAGCAGAAAAGACACGAACTGGTTTCTTCTCATGCTTGTATACAACAGTTCCATCACTAGCAGTAATAGAATCCACTAGGTATTGTTCGAGGTAATTACCGTTATTAGCAATCATCTGATAGGCGTTTGTCTGTGTGCCTACGGAGACATCAATTCCCCCACCCAATGGTAAACTCTCAATGGAATAATCATTGATAACATATCCCATTTTGGTCATATAGGCTTCAACATCTATTCCTTTTTCCCTTAATAATTTTTCTGTCCAGAAAGCCGGAATATTCCAAGAGGTGTTAAGAGCCTCTTGAAGTGACATCATAGCCGTTCCTTCACTATCAACGTGCATGATTTTCTGCCCACTAGAGTAGGTAGTTGGGTAATTAGATAGCACACTTGCACTTCCCATTAATCCTTGGTCAATTGCCGGACCATAGGCAATAATAGGTTTAATACTTGATCCGGGCGATCTTACTGTATCAAAGGCATGGTTATTTTGGTTCAGGTTATAATCACGTCCTCCAATAAAGCCCAATACAGCACCAGTTGCATTATCAGTGAGGACATTTCCCATTTGAACCATACCAGTACCGTCATCTAGCAAACCGCCAAAGCGATTAGCAGCATCTTGCATGGCCTCATATATTTTTTGATTAATTGTTGTTTTAACAGTATAGCCACCTTGTTGCAACTCAGTTGTAGCCATTGCCTCATAAGAAGCTTTAGTAGCATCGTTTTTTAAATCACGTTCGCTAATGTTATCCCGTTTCACAAGATAGTCGAACATTGCCTTTTTGGCATCAGTCATAACGGAATAGTACAGATAATCATGCTTATTGACCGTCACATTTTCTGGAGCTATAAAATCCTTACTGATAGGGTAAGCCTTATAAGTCTCGTAATCTTTCTGACTTAGCATGCCCGCCCTAAACATATTATAAAGTACGCTATGTTGGCGTTTAATCCCCAACTCCATTTCTTTTTCAGATTTCAGCTGACCTGTTGACAAATAAGGTGAATAGGCAATCGGACTTTGTGGTAAACCAGCCAAGAAAGCCGCTTGAGGGATCGTCAAATCTTTGGCAGATACACCAAAAATACCGCGAGCTGCTTCTTCAATTCCAGCAATATTTTGCCCCTTATTATTACGACCAAAAGGTGAAACATTTAGATAGTCTGACAAAATATCATCTTTAGAAATGTAGCGTTCTAAAGCCAAAGCATAGATGATTTCTTTTGATTTCCGCTTAAAGGTGGGATCATCTCCCAAAACTTGCTGTTTAATGAGTTGTTGCGTAAGAGTTGAACCACCACTTGACTCTCCCAGACCAAGTACCGCTGTTAAGGTCGCACGAAAAACAGCTTTTGGCACAACCCCTTTGTGCTGATTAAAATTCTCGTCTTCAGTCGAAACAATAGCTTTTTTCACATTGTCAGAAATAGCATCATTCGCCACAGGTGTTCGCAATAAATCTGTATCGATATCCGAAATCAAGTTGTTATTGGAAAAGTTAATCTTTGAAACCATTGTAATGGTTTTAACTTGCTTCACCAAACTGTCTTTGCTTGGTACCTTAACAGAATCAATTTGACTAGCTAGATAACCAAAAGCAATTCCTATCCCTAACATGCCAAATAAGAAGACAATGATGTAAAAAAAGTTTGATAAGAGTTTTACTGTTCTCAGAAAAACAGCACCAAAATCCCAAAGATTCCATTTAGGTCCATTACTGTTTTCATGTTGATTCTTATGTTTATCTTTCAATATAGAATACCTCATTGTTCATTATACCAAACTTTGAAGAAGCTTGCATAGCCACTGCTTTTTTTGATATAATGATTCGTAAAACAAAAGAAAACGGAGAAAGCCTATGAATATTTTTGAAGAACTCAAAGCTCGTGGCTTGGTCTTTCAGACGACCGATGAAGAAGCCCTAGTCAAAGCATTAACAGAAGGGCAAGTATCCTATTATACGGGCTATGATCCAACAGCAGACAGTCTTCACCTAGGACATTTGGTTGCTATTTTGACCTCACGTCGCTTGCAACTTGCAGGCCATAAACCATATGCATTAGTTGGAGGAGCAACAGGATTAATTGGAGACCCATCCTTCAAAGATGCTGAACGTAGCTTGCAAACCAAAGAAACCGTCCTTGAATGGAGCGATAAAATCAAAGGACAACTTTCCCAATTCTTAGATTTTGAAAACGGCGCTAACAAAGCTGAGCTGGTTAACAATTATGACTGGTTTTCACAAATTAGCTTCATTGATTTCTTGCGAGACGTTGGTAAATACTTTACAGTTAATTACATGATGAGCAAGGATTCCGTGAAAAAACGTATTGAAACTGGCATTTCATACACCGAGTTTGCATATCAAATCATGCAGGGTTATGATTTTTATGAACTGAATCAAAAATTCAACGTTACCCTCCAAATTGGAGGATCTGATCAATGGGGAAATATGACCGCAGGGACAGAATTGTTACGTCGCAAAGCTGACAAGACTGGTCACGTCATGACAGTCCCATTAATTACCGATGCAAGTGGTAAAAAATTTGGGAAATCTGAAGGCAATGCCGTTTGGCTTGATGCTGACAAAACCTCTCCATACGAAATGTATCAATTTTGGCTCAATGTTATGGATGAGGATGCCATTCGTTTCTTGAAAATCTTCACTTTCCTAAGCCTTGAAGAAATCGCTGAAATTGAAAAAGCATTTGATGCTGCTCGACATGAACGGTTAGCTCAAAAAACTTTGGCAAAAGAAGTCGTTACTCTTGTTCATGGTGAAGAAGCCTTCAAACAAGCCCTTAACATCACTGAACAACTGTTCGCCGGAAATATCAAAAACCTTTCTGCAGCTGAATTAAAACAAGGATTGAGCAACGTTCCGAATTATCAGGTTCAAGATGAGGATAATCTTAACATTGTTGAAATATTAGTATCATCTAGCATTTCACCTTCCAAACGACAAGCAAGAGAAGATGTTCAAAACGGCGCAATCTATCTTAATGGAGAACGGATTCAAGATTTAGATTATACCCTTACAGAAGATGATAAAATCGATGGGCAATTAACGGTTATCCGTCGTGGTAAAAAGAAATATGCTGTTCTGACCTATTAAAAATGAGCTTTCGGCTCATTTTTTTTATAGAAAAAACGTGTTAGCAAACACGTTTTTAGTTAGGACCATTTTTGTTTGATAAGACTACCAATATTCACCAATAAGAAAATACTAATAAAAATAATGGTAATCGTTGCACTTGCTGGAGTTCCCCAGTTATAAGACATGAAGACTCCTGAAATCATCCCAACAAAACCAATCAATATACCAATGACAATGACTGAAATGAAATTTTTCCCTAATCGCATTGCGATACTTGCCGGTAAAACCATGATAGTAGACACCAACAGAGCTCCTGCTGCTGGGATTGTTAGAGCGATTGCAATACCTGTCACAACATTAAATAAGACAGACATTAAACGAACCGGTAACCCGTCTACAAAAGCAGTATCTTCGTCGAATGTCAAAATGTACATTGGACGTATAAAGAAAAGGGTCAAGAGTAAAATAGTCACCGCAATGACAAAGAGTGCAATCACTTGTTCCTTACTAATGGTAATAATGGAACCAAATAGGTACTGGTCCAAACTGACATTGGAAGCACCCGAGGACTGACTCATAATCATTAGCGAAACGGCTAACCCCATTGACATGAGTATAGCAGTGGAGATCTCCATATAATGCTTATAAACCACTCGCAAGTACTCTAAAACAACGGCTGCAATAGCAACAACAAGCATCGTTGTCCAAGTAGGATTTATCCCAATTACTACTCCTAAAGCCACTCCAGCTAAAGAAACGTGACTTAGGGTATCACTCATTAAGCTTTGACGTCTCAATATCAAGAATATGCCTAAAATTGGTGCAAAAAGACTAATGGCAACCATAGCTAATAAGGCCCTTTGCATAAAATCATAAGAAAGAATATCTAACATTAGTTTTCCTCCTTATCTTGTTTACTGTGGACATTAAAGCAACGCCATGGTAATTCTTGGTTTCGTACTAAATGGATGTTGCGGTCAGCATAGTCTTTTACTTCTTCTGGATCATGGGTAATCATTAAGACAGCTTTTCCATGTTCATGGGCACTGTGATTCATTAGCTTATAAAAAGTATCCGTCGTTCCACTATCCATTCCAGTTGTTGGTTCGTCAAGAACAAAAATATCTGGATCAGAAGCAAACATACGAGCAATCACAACACGCTGTTTTTGACCTCCTGAAAGACTACCAATACGCTTATGACGGTTTTCCCACATACCTACAGATTCTAAACTAACCTTGATATGTTCTTCATCATGTTTGGTAATACGACGAAACCACCCATTGCGTGGATAACGACCCGACTTCACAAACTCATAAACCGTTGAGGGGAAACCGGCATTGAAGCTAGCCACTTGTTGCGGTAAATAAGCAATCCTTAATTTTTTGCCTTCCGTGTTTTCTTTAGCGAAGGTCACTTTTCCAACTTTAGGTTTCAAGATGCCAAGTGTTGCTTTGATTAAGGTGGACTTAGCAGCCCCGTTTTCACCCGTTAAGGTGACAAATTCCCCACTATCCAAATGATAATTAATCCCTTCTAAGACAGGATCACTTTCATATTGGAAAGCCAGGTTTTCGACAGTTAAATATCTCAATTAATTACCTTTCTAACTCGTCTGAGAAAACTGATAAGAATTTATCAATAACAGCCTTTTCCTCAGAAGAAAAGCTACTTAAAAGCTTTGTATAAACATTTAAGGTTTCATCATGATGCTGTGTGTGCTCCTCAGCAATTGGCTTAGCAGCTGGTGTCAATTCAAAATAGGTCACACGCGCATCTACAGTATCTTTTATGGCTGACAGCATCTCATGTTTCATTAAACTTTTGATGGCTTTGGTTACCGCAGCCTGACTGATATTTAGTTTTTTAGCTAAATCAGTATTGGTTAATTGTTCTTGAGACAAAAGCATTAAAATATGCTCTTGTGTGTTGGTTAACTTCACATGACTTTGACAAGCACCAAATAACAATTCGTGTTGATTTTCAGCTTTTAACAAAATCTGATTGACCAATTGATCAATCTTGCTTTCTAATTTTCCCATACCATTCCCCTTTTTCTTAACCAGTTAATTATAGCAAATTGCCTCCGAAGAAGCAAATCATTAAAGTGTTCTCACTTTATACACTTCTTTACAAAATCCTTTAACACTATTGAAGACACGATTAGCCTGTTTCTCCGTTTGACATAAAGCAAAAACAGTTGGACCACTTCCAGTCATCAGCGCCACATCTGCTCCTGCCGCAACCATCTTATCTTTCACTTTTTGAATAAACGGTTTCCGAGCAATGGAAATATCTTCCAAAGCATTGCCCATATGTGTGATCAAATCTGAGTAATTATTTCCTTCAAGTGCATTAACAATAGCGGAAATATCTACTCTGGAAATGACATCGCAATCAATTTCTGGAAAAACAGTTCGTGTGGAAATCCCAAAATCTGGTTTAACTAATACAACCCATGACGATAATTTTCCATCAATTAATTCTATCCGATCACCTTTGCCACCAATCTTGGCACAGCCAGCCTGAATGCAATAAGGAACATCACTACCAATGGCAATGCCAATAGCAATCATCTCTTCCATGGACAACTTTAAATCCCAAAGTTGGTTTAAAGCTCTAATGGTTGCAGCTGCATCACTAGAACCTCCACCCATACCAGCACAAACCGGAATTTTTTTGTTCAAAAGGATTGATACCCCTTCTGAAATAGCATATCGACTTTTTATCAGTTTCGCTACTTTATAGACATCATTTTTCTCATTGATTGGCATTTTGGGACAATCGGATTCGATCATAATGACATCATCTTTTAAGGGTGACACTGTCACATAATCACAGAGATCAATACTAATCATGACCATTTCTAAATCATGATAGCCATCTTCCCGCTTTCCTAAGACATCCAAACCTAAATTGATCTTGGCAGGAGCCCGTTCAATGATTGATACCATATAACTCCCTCACTATCCTATAATCTATCTTAAAATATACACAATCTTTCTTAAAAATTCAAATAATGGTGTCTTATACACATTCCCTTAATTTAAAAATATGGCTTTCTTCTCCTCCCATAGAAGAAAGTTTGTAAAAGATTATTCTAGCCATAACCCTTTAATTACGGTAAAATAGAAAGGTAATTGTAGTCAAGGAGAAGCCAACATGCCAAGTTACTGGAGTCAATACCCAGAGATAGAAAAAGAGATTAAAGCAATCACACAATTAATTGAAAACAGGGTTCAGGTTCGCAATACTGAAATCGAAAAGGCAATTATTCAGCTTAGCCGAGCCGGAGGTAAGTACCTCAGGCCTGCCTTTTTCTTTCTCTTCTCTAGCTTTGGTCCATATCAACAAGAGCGCAAAGAACAACTCCAAAAGATTGCTGCTTCACTCGAAATTCTCCACATGGCAACACTGGTTCACGATGACGTTATTGACGATTCTCCACTACGTCGCGGAAACCCTACAATCCAAACTCAGTATGGCAAAGACGTTGCCGTCTATACTGGCGACTTTCTCTTCACCGTCTTCTTTGAACTTATTCTCGAAAGCATGTCCAACACTCCCTATATGGCTATCAACGCCAAATCCATGAAAAAAATTTTGGTCGGTGAATTAGATCAAATGCATCTCTATTTTAACCAAAAGCAGTCTATCAGAGACTATCTCCGCGCCATTTCTGGGAAAACAGCAGAGCTCTTTAAACTAGCCAGTCAAGAAGGTGCCTATTTTAGTGGAGCAGATGAAACCGTAGTGCGCTTAGCTGGTAGAATTGGCTACCATATCGGCATGACATTTCAGATCTTAGATGACATCTTAGACTATACAGCAGATCAAAAAGCCTTCAACAAACCTGTCCTAGAAGACATCTCAAATGGTGTCTATAGTTTACCACTACTCTTTGCCTTGCGAGAAAATCCCTTTGCCCTCAAACCCCTCTTAGACAAAAAGGAAAGCATTAGTAGCCAAGAATTAAAAGAAGTGGCAAACTTGGTCATTGCCAATAAGGGCGTGGATCAAGCAAAAGACTTGGCCCGAAAATACACTCAAAAAGCGATTGACGACATTGAAAAACTACCAAAATCGAAAGCCAAAAAACAGCTCTTACAATTAACCAATCACCTCTTAAAACGTAACATCTAAAAAAGCTATTGGAAAGTTTTCCAATAGCTTTTTAAAGGCCATCGTCAATCGCCTTTAATTGGCGATAGCGTTGACTAGTTGTTAACAATTCCTGTGGACTACCAGAAAGTTCAAGCTGCCCTTTTTCAATGAAAATCACCTGATCAGCATGTTCAATACCTTTAAGGTGGTGAGTAATCCAAATAAGAGTTTTACCTTTTAAGACCTCCATAAAAGTATCTAGCAGTCTTTTTTCCGTTACAGGGTCAAGACCAACCGTTGGCTCATCCAAAAGAACAATTGGAGTATCTTGTAATAAGATTCTAGCTAAAGCCAAACGATGGCGCTCGCCACCTGAAAAACGTAAACCGGCTTCGTCTACCATAGTCGCCAAGCCATGAGGTAATTTTTCCACCATAGCTTTGAGTCCAACACGCTCTAGAACCTGCCAAACATCTTCTTCAGTAGCCTCTTGATTACCAATACGAATATTGTTTAATAGGCTCGTATTAAATAAGTAAGGAGCTTGCTGAATGACACCTATGTAATCCGAAATGGTCTCACGCAAATCGTTCACGGGAATTCCCGAAAGTTTAACCTGACCACAACTCGGAAGCAAATCTCCCCTTAAAAGACTTGCCAAGGTACTTTTACCCGAACCACTTGCCCCTAAAATAGCCAGACGGTGACCTTGAGGAATGGTCAAAGAAAGATCTTTTAAAACAGGCTTAGACGTCTGATCATACGAAAAGGAAAGATTTTCTATCACTAAATCATAAGGAGCCTTAGGTTTTTCGGCAGTTGCCAAAGACTGAGTCTTTTCAGGAAGTTCATTCAAACGGTGAAGCGAGTCAGCATAACTATTGGTTTCTTGCGCAGCGCTTGATAGACCAACAAAGGCATCAATCAAGGGAAAAACAGAAAGAACAAAAGCTGCAATCCAGTTTGCCGCACCACCATTTTTCCCTGGAAATTGATAACTAGCCCAAATCAAGACCAAGATTGTCAGAAGACCAAAAGCTAGCTCAAAAAGAAGATTTCGGAAATGATTAAAACGGCGCATCTTAGCTTGGATACTTGCTAATTCTTTTTCGGTCTTCTCATGAGAGTGCACATATTCTTGCCCACGTTGACTAAAAATCCAGTCCGAAATCCCTAAGACATTATCTGTCAAATCTGTATAAAGACGATTTTTGAGTAATTTTTCCTCTTGCTGACGTGCTCCATTTATGAGAACTGACCAAAGTGGAAAAACAAAGACCAGAACTCCTAAATAGATAAGAATCAATAGCGCAAACAACCATGAGAAAAAGCCTAGACCAATCACGATAAAGATATAAAAAACCCAAGCAATCACCGTTGGAAAAATGGTCCGCAAGTACAAATTTTGAATATGATTAATATCTTCAGCTAAAAGCCCCATGATATCACCGAGTCGGTGTTTTTGTTTCAGAAACACCGCATCTTCTTCCAAACGTGTATAAAGTTTGAGGCGAAGCTTTGACGTCATCTTTAATACCCAGTTGTGACTTGTTAATCTTTCTAAATAACGAAAGACAGGTCTCCCAATTCCAAAAGCCCTAGTCAATACAATAGGGATATAAACCAATAAAATATTACTTGGTAACGAAGCTGATTTACTGATTAAAAAGCCTGAATTGAACATCAAGGCACTGGCTGCAAAAAAGGTCAAAAAACCTAACAATAAGGCCAAAAGAAGAGACTTACGGTATTGTTTAAAATAGGGTTTGACCCATTGATCGTTTTCAAATTCTTTGACGATTGGTATCTTAATCATGGTTACCTCCCATGGCATTTTTTAGCTGATATAAGGCACCTTTTTGCGCCAATAAGTCCTGATAAGTTCCCTCTTCCACAATTTTACCATCTTGGATGACAAGGATGGTATCCATTTCTTTTAGCCAATGGAGACGATGTGTAGCAAATAAAACCAACTTGTTAGCCATCAAAGGAAGCATCTGCTCCTTCAATTCCAACTCTGTTTCAATGTCTAGATGTGCTGTTGGCTCATCAAAGAGTAAAATGTTTCTTTGTTTATCCAAAAAGGCGCGTGCTAAAGCGATGCGCTGAGCTTGTCCACCACTTAGAGGCCTTGCCCCATTTCCAATGATTGTATTTAAACCATTTGGCAATTCCTTCACTAATTCTGTTAGTCCTACCACTGAAACAGCTTCCTCTACCATTTCTGGACTGGCATTTGGGGTATAAAAACGAATATTATCAGCTAAGCTCATTTCAAAAACATAAGGAGATTGAGGAATGTATACCAACTGTTTTCGCCAAGCTTCCTGGTTCATGTTGGACAATGGGGTACCATTTATTTGGAAGTTCCCTGTACTTGGACTTATAAAACCACTCAGGAGATTAATCAATGATGATTTCCCTGAGCCACTCATTCCCACTATCCCAACTTTTTGGAGACCTTCTACTTTTAATTGAGGAATGTCTAGAACCTTTTGATTACCATAAGATAAACTTATTTCTTGCAAGAGCAACTGACTATTTTCCTGCCATTCCGGAAGCAATACTGGTTCTTGTAAGAAATCCTCTTTTTGGAGAATACTTTGTACAGCTTGAAAGGCATTTTTCCCATCCAAGGTGGCATGATAATCATTGGAAAAATCACGTACTGGAATGAAATATTCTGGTGCTAAAATCAAAACTGTCAATGCTGGAAACAAAAGCATCTGCTCATTTATCAAGCGCAATCCTAGCATAACAGCCACGATGGCTATTGATAAGGTTGTAAAGAAATCTAAGGCGAAGGTCGACAAAATTCCAATACGTAAAGCAGACATAGTGGCTTTTCGAAAGGCCTCACTACTGGTATAAATACTTTTAGCATAGCGTTTGCTGAGCCCGAAGAAGCGTAAGGTATCAATCCCTCTCAAGGAATCCAAAAAATGGTTGGAAAGTATTTGATAAGAGGCATATTGTTTATCTGCTTTAGCTTTAGCGGCTAAACCTAGAATCACCATAAAAAGGATGATTAATGGAAAAACGAGGAGAAGAATTATCCCTGATTCCAAATCCAAGTAAAAAATAAAAGCAAGGATGACAAAAGGAATAACAGACATGTTCATCATCTTATTCAAAACAAGATGGAGGTAGTTTTCAATTAAGGAAATACCATCCAAAGCCATGGTAATAACATTGCCAGACCCCTTTTCTTGAACAATATGAGGTCCCAATTGAAAGAGTTTGTGCAATAATTGTTGACGCAGCTCTTTAGCATGATGAGCTGAAAAACGATCCAACATATTATCTTTGACATAATTGATAAGGTGTCTTCCTAAATAAGAAAGACTGAAGAAAAGAATGGACATGACTTGTCTTTGCAATCCTAACCCTTGCCAAAGACCTGTAATAGCATGACTTAAATAATAGGCTTGCCCTATAATAAAGATTGCCTGAAGGAAATCCAATCCTGCAAGCAATCCTAATAGTTTATGAATACCGGACAAGCGCATAACCGCTTTATCTAGCATTATTTTTCCCCCGTCATAACTACTGGTAAAGTGATACGTTTTCTAAAAATATAGTATGCCCAAGCAGTGTATGCCAAAACAAAAGGCACCAAACTAATTGCAATAATAGACATGATTTTTAAGGTGTAAGGTGATGATGAAGCATTCTCAATCAACAAGTCATACTTAGAACTAATAGAACTAATCATTACTCTTGGGAAAAGACCTTGGAAAAGAAGTACAACTACAGTCACCAGACTTAAGCCACTTGCAAGAAATGCAGACATTTCTGCAGCTTTAAAGACAGAGATATGAGCAAAGACAGTTAGTGCTACAATAACAATCAAAAGTACCAAAGTGCTTAAGGCATGGTGCGTAAAGAAATCTGTTTTGAAGAATAACAGTACTGCAAAAGCAACCAAACCAAGATAAAGCACCCAATAGAGTAACTGTGCGTAATTATTTGCTCTACTACGAACAGGACCTTCCGTTTTCAAGGCAATGTAATTTAACCCGTGGAGGTAGGCCAAAAGAACCATAGCAACACCACCAACGATAGAAAAGAGATTAAAATAATCACCAAATTGAGCTGACATATTAGCTTTGGCATCCAACGGCATTCCTTGAACCAAACTCACAAACATAATCCCGAAGAAAAAGGGAACCATAGCTGAGCCAATAGACAAGGTCCAGTTCCAAATGTTCTTTTGACGAGCAGGAACATTATGCCTAAATTCAAAGGATACCCCACGAATAATTAAACCAAATAAGATAGCAAATAAAATCAGATAGTAACCACTAAACAATGAAGCATACCAATATGGGAATGAAGCAAACATGGCACCACCAGCTGTTAAAAGCCAAACTTCATTGCCATCCCAGACAGGACCTATCGTTGACACAATTTGATCTTTTTCTTCTTCATTATGAGCTAGTGTTTGAACAGCCATACCTACCCCAAAATCAAACCCTTCTAAGAAGAAGAAACCTGAAAAGAGTAGACCAATAAGGAAAAACCAGAAAAATTGTAAACCACTCATTAAAATGCTCCCTTCTCAAATGGATCCACTGAGGATTTTGCAAGGCCTTGCAATAGCACTTCTTCATGTTCAGGACCTTTTTGTAATTCTCGAATCACAAGGTAAACCATCATTGCACCTAAACAACTAAACAAAAGGAAGTAAACTGTATTTGAAAATAGTAATGAAGCCACTGAAACATTTGGCGAAACACTATCTTTAATTTTAAACAAGCCATAGACTGTCCATGGGTAACGACCTTGCTCTGTGATAATCCAACCAAAAGTATTTGATAGGAATGGTGCAACAGTTGTCAAAGCAACAATGGCAAGCATCCATTTATGATCATAAAGAATCGGTTTTTTAGGTCTTGTTAAGAAAAGTCCTAAAGCAGAGACACCAAGCATCATTGTTCCAAATGCTGCCATGGTACGGAAACCATAAAAAAGCAAATTAACCATTGGGAAATAATTATCCTGGCCGTACTTAGCGACTAATTCCTTATTTGCTGTATCCATACCTTTAACAGAACCTGATGGTTTGCCATAAGATAAAATACTTAACATATATGGGATTTTAATACCAAAGACTTGTTCTTTCTTGGCTTCATTTGCCCAAGCAATAACAGTCCAAGCGGCAGGATCCCCTGAATCCTCATAATCCCCTTCCATGGCTGCAAATTTCATAGGTTGATCATTAATCAAAGCTTTCATCTGCAAGTCACCTACGCCCATTACAGAAATGGATCCAAGTAAGCTGACTAATAAGCCTAAACGAAGAGATTTTTTGTAAATCTTTTGAACAGATTCTGTTAACTCTTCTTTCTTAAGTAGTTTAAAAGCTGACATGCCGGCAATCACGATACCACCCATTGTAATGGCACCTGTAATAACGTGACCAAATTCATAGCGGAACTGATGATTGTTAATAAGAGCAAAGAAATCCGTCATTTGAGCTCTGCCATTGACCACTTCATAACCAACAGGATGTTGCATAAAGCTATTGGCAATCAAAATCCACATCGCAGACATTAATGAACCAAATACAACCAACCAAATAAAGGTTACATGCAACTTCTTACTGATTTTCTTGTTATCCCATGTAAACATCCACAAGCCCAAGAAAGTCGATTCCATGAAGAAGGCTAAAAGAGCTTCTATAGCAAGAGGAGCCCCAAAAATATCACCAACAAAACGAGAATAGTCTGACCAGTTCATTCCAAATTGGAATTCTTGGATAATCCCAGTCACGACACCAACAGCAAAACTGAGGAGCATGATATTGCCCCAAAATTTTGTCATTTTTTTGTATTCTTCATTTTTAGTGACTACATACAAGGTTTCCATAATTGCAACAACGAAACAGGTTCCAATTGTAAATGGAACAAAGAAAAAGTGAAAGACTGTTGTCATTGCAAATTGAAACCGCGCTAATGTTTCAATAGTCATTAAAATTACCTCCAGTTTGATTGAGATTGTCTAGAAGGCAAATCCTTCCAAACAGGAAAGCTGATTAGCAGTAAAAGTATTTTAATGATAGAGGTCAAAACGACCTTTAGCCAATAACTCTTTTAAACCACCCATTTCAATCAATGATTTATTCATAATCCCTTTTTTTGCCACAGATGCTGGATACCCTTTTATTTTAGAACTTCCAACAAGACCAAAGGCATGGGTATTCCCAACAGAGGCTACCGTTCCTAATGACTTGTAACTAAAGTCTACTGGCGCTTCACCTTTTAATTGAAGAAGAAGATTTTTAGCAGCATGTGCCCCCATACGAGTTGCAATTTGTGCAGTAGTTGGATATGGACGATTTGACTCTGGATCCATAAGAGCTGAAACATCACCTAAGATATAGACATTATCATATTTAGGATCACGTAAATCATTGTTAACAATAACACGGCCACGACGTTCTGCAAATCCAGATTCTGCCATAACTGGGCTACCACTTACACCAGTTGTCCAAATGATTGTTTCTGCAACAATTGAATGACGTTCTGCATCTTCATCAGGACTAGTCACATAAACCACTTCACCTGGTTTAATTTCTTTGATCATAGAACCTAGCATCAATTGAACGCCAAGTTTTTTAATCAAATCAACCCCATATTGAGCCATTTCATCATCAAACATTGGCAAAATACGAGTTGCTGCTTCCACACAGATGATTTCAATTTGATTTTCACTGACACCTGCAATTTCTGCATAACGTTTTCTTTCGTCTACTAAGGCTCCCGCCAATTCGATTCCGGTAAAACCAGCACCACAGATCAATAAACGTAAGTAGTTTTTATCTTTTGTTTCACGATATTTTTCCATCATTTTAAGAATATGACGGTGAATATTCTCAGCAGATTTAATATCTACCATTTCAAGAGCATTTTCCTTAGCTCCGCTGATTCCGAAAGTTTCTGAACAAAAACCAAGTGCCACTACCACATAATCATAGTGAAGAGTGCCGTTAGCTTTTAATTCAACGGTATTACTTTCTGGATTTACTTTAACCACATCATCTTGAATAAAGGTTACTTTTTTAGGATTAATCACATCTTTAATAGAAAAAGAAATTTTTTCTTTTGGTTGAGAACCTGAAGCCACTTCGTGTAATTCTGTAGCTTCGTAATGGTATTCATTACGATCTACTAAAGTAATATGAAAATCACCAGATTGTTTTTGAAGCTGACGAACCGTTTTAAGACCAGCATAACCTGCTCCTAATACTAATACTTCTTGCATAATATCTATTTCTCCTTTAATAATATTATCTCTTAAAAAATGATACCAATCAAATAGCTCACTACTTGCGTTATTGAACCTAAAGCCAAAATACGTACTGCACAGATGAAAGTTTCTCTTTTAACTTGTTTTTCCCATAATAGTTTGGTTTGCTTGACAATAAAGGGAATCAAAAGCAAACAGAATAAAACTGTAATAGGAGCAAGTCCAAAAAGAAATTCTAATACAATAGCTATCATCGCAACACCATTGGAAAGACTAAACAAGAGCAATCCACCTTTTACCCCGGTATAATGCACCAGAGTATAGCGATGATTGCTTTCATCCTCCTCTTTATCACACAGATTGTTAGCTAACATTAAGTTAGCAATCCATAGGGTATTGGGAAGAGAAATCAGAAAAATATTTCCAAGTGTTTCCAAATCCCAAGAAAAACGTTGGTAGGTATTTAAATAGACACAGATTAAACTGATCATAAACCCCATCGTAAATCCAGAGAAAAATTCTCCAAGTGGTAAACTCGACAACGGTCTGGGACCATATGAATAAAGAATACCAACTGCAAAACAAAAAAGCCCCATAAAAAGAACTGGCCATCCCACCCAAAGGGTCAAAATGATTCCCAGAAAGGCTGAAATCGCTACAAATACAAACATTAACTTTTCAATCAAAGCAATAGATAGGTGTTCGCGACCAATAATATTTGTTTGCGCTTGATAATCTAAATTCACGGCATTCTTGTAATCATTGTAATTGTCCCACATATCCACAAACATATTGAAGAAAAACATGGCAACAAAGAAAATGAAGACAATCAAAGGATGTACCGAATCATAGTAATAATAGCTAAAGCATAGGCCAATAAGAAAAGGCAAGACACTAGCAGTTTTAGCTTTCATTTCAACAAGTTCTAAAAAAACAGGAATAGTCATGAAAGTTCCTTCTAATCGTTTATTCTTTAACCCTTATATTATACTCCAATTTGTTTCAAGAATAAAACAAATGATTTAGAAAAATTTCATTTTTGAGTCATTTTTGATTTTTTTCAAATCGTTCAAAATAAAAGGCATTCTTTGAAAATAGAATGCCTTTTTCTTATTATTTTAAATAGCTATTCCCAATAAAACTTCTTAGACGATTGCTTATTCAGCAATAATCAGCATTGATTTTATCGTTTTACGTTCTTGCATATCTTTGTAAGCTTGATTGACATCCGACAAAGCATATGTCTGGGTGAAGACACGTCCTGGATTAATATCCCCGTCGAGAACTGCTTTTAAAAGCACATTTTTATCATATGTTGTGACAGACGCAGATCCTCCTGCAACTGAAATGTTTTGCGCAAAGGTTGACCCTAAAGCTCTATTATTATAATGTGGAACGCCGACAAAACCAACTCGACCACCATTATGAAGGACACCTAAAGCCTGATCCATGGCTGCTTCCGTACCAACACATTCTAAGGCAGCATCCGCACCACCGCCGAGAATTTCCCTTACTTTAGCAATCCCTTCCTCGCCACGTTCAGCAACCACGGCCGTCGCACCTGATGCAAGGGCCATTTCTTGACGGTCTTTATGGCGACTCATTAAAATAATTTGAGAAGCACCCATCATCTTGGCAGCAATGACAGCACATTGTCCAACTGCACCATCTCCAATCACAACAACCTTATCACCAGCTGATACTTGAGCACACCGAGCAGCGTGATATCCTGTCGGCATAACATCGGCAAGGGTTAATAAGGATTTAATCATATCTTCAGAATAATCTGTAGGCTGACCAGGTACTTTTACCAAAGCCCAATTACCATAATGAAAACGAATATATTCTGATTGGAAACCATTAGACCAATTACTGTAACCAGGATGGTTATCACATGTGCCATCAAAGCCAGCTCGACAGGCATCGCATTCCCCACAACCATGGGTAAAAGGAACAATAACAAAATCACCTGGTTGAACTGTTGTGATTTCCGAACCGACTTCTTCGACAATACCTAAGGCTTCATGGCCATCATTGATGGAATGTGCTGCTTTTTTGTCCCCGTGTGAGTATGCCCACAAATCAGAACCGCAAACACAAGCTCTGACAACTTTGATAATCACATCATCATTTTCTTGGATGACAGGTTTGGCAATTTCTTCAACATGAACTAGGCCTGCTTCTTGGAAAATTGTTGCTTTCATATAATTTCTCCTTATACTTTACTAGTTATATTTTTTAATTATTCTGATAACTTAAATTAAGTATACACCTTGTAGTGGGCTCTAAGTCAAGTAAAACCTGTCTTTTTCTAAAAAATAAAAGGGCTAACTGATTCTCTACAGCTCAACCCTTTTAGGAAGTATCTCTTCACTTTTTATCCAATAGCTACAACCACTTGATGTTTGTTGAAGCCATACTCTTGCATCAAAAATTCTCTTAATATCTTGTCGTTCATCTTAGATTACACATTATAGGAGTTGTCATTACTTGTTTTAGAGACAATTCTAACCTTACCAACTCGCTTCTTTTTTTCTGTCAAGTCAATCTGATAATCAACATCATGGAAACTAACAACATATAAAGCCCCGACAGCCTTAACCGTATCAATATTTCCCTTGAATGAGAAGTAAACAAAGGCGGATAGAAAAGCTAAGTCAACAAGTCCAAAAAAGAGTTCTAATATATTTTTCATTCTCCTATACCTTCTTATATATTAATATAAAATGAAGTATATTCCTAACTAAATGGGAAAGCAAAGGGGTTAGATATTATATTCAACTAGGGATAAGGCTTGTTTTCTATTTGTTTTAAGCTAGAATTCTATAAAAATCACAAGAACGTGTATTGTAAAAAATAGGTTTACAAACTCAACTGAGCATTTTCAATTCATACAGATATTCTTGTCAAGTTTACCTTGTCCATCAAAGCCTAAGTAACTCTCTAGGTAAGCAAATTCATGGCAAATAATCTCAATATAAAAAGCAAGCCTAAATGGCCTGCTAAAAAAATATTTATAAAACAGTCTATTAAATTGCTCTAACGTACGATTCTCCCTGTCTACCTACTGAGTAGACATACTTATGTCCTTGGGTTAAACTATGGTAAAAGCCATCTCCATCGTAGATTTGGAAGACTTGCATACTATCACTTGATTCATCTTTATAGATGTAATCATAGTAAGGGTTATTGGCAAAAACTTTTTTAAGGTAATCATTTTCAACGGGACGAGCTAAGCCTTCAATCCGTATCACTTGAGATAAATATCCATCTTCAACCATTGCCGTTAGCGCAATACGCTGATTATTTGTTAATTGTTCATAAAAATGAGTTTTGGGACTGGTCATAAAGAAAATACCTTCCTCTGTCGCAGCCGTAATATGAGCATGACGGGCATGAGGATTACCATTCTTATCAATAGTTGCAAAAACACCAACTTTCATATCTTCAATAATTTGCATAATCTCATTTAATTCCATTATAAATTCTCCTGTAAGCGCTTTTCTTAAGTATATCAAAAAGACAAGGACTTGTTAAGAACAAAGTTAACTAGAGCCATAAAAGAAAAAGACAAGGTTTCTAAACCTTGTCTTTATAAGTATACCGGCGGCCGGGGTCGAACCGGCACGTCCGTGAGGACACTGGATTTTGAGTGCTACCGAGCTCTTTTTAAAGACACCAAACCATGATTTAACAAGGTTTGAGTTTTGGAAATCAACTTAAAAACTAAGTTATTTTGAGATTTTAGTAACTTTTTGGTTACCTATTTACATATACTAATAATAGAAAAACTATCCCAACTTTAATGGTTTTCTTTAAATACTAATGTTAACAAAAATAAAGCAGTTATAATTTAACAGGTAACGAAGCACTACTTTGTTCTTATACGTTTACTTGTATTATCAGTCAAAGCAATATTATTAGTGAACGACTTGATTTTTGGAGGAAAATGTAGGAATACAATAAATCAGCATATTAAACATTTATATATAATACTTAGTGAATGTTTTTACAATTTTTCAACATAATTTATAGCTATATCAACCGTCTTAAAAAGACCATATCACTTTACAGATAAGTGGTCACTTGGTATAATATATTTAAATTAAATATAGAAAAGGTGATTATATGAAAAAAACATTTACATCTACCCTAGTATTGTTATCAGCTCTAATGTTAACAGCTTGCTCTGAGAGCAATACAGGTAAAAGTATTTCTGAAGATAAAGCTACTGATATCGTTTTAAAAGATGCTAAGCTAACTAAAAAAGAAGTATCTAATTTCCAAATTAAGTCTGACAAAGAAGATGGTAAAGCTACTTATGAAATTGATTTTGATACAGACAAAAAAGAGTATGATTATACTGTAAATGCTGAAACTGGTAAAATTTTAGAAAAATCAACTGATAGCAAAGGATTGTCCGGAGCTAAAGATTTAACTAAGGACGCTATCTCTCAAGATAAAGCTAAGAGTATTGTTTTAAAAGATGCTAATGTTAAAGAAGAAGATACATCTATGATGTCTATTGAAAAAGATATGGATGGAACAACTAGCACTTATGAAGTAACTTTTACAGCTAACAATAAAGAGTATGAATACACTGTAAATGCCAAATCTGGTGAAATTATGGAAAAATCATCTGAAAACTAAGATAAGTTATAAAAAAACAACTCTAAAAATAAGGCAATTAAAAATACTCTGAGGAAATTTGACCTGCACCACAAAAGTTAAACTCAAGAAAAACACTCCTGATGAATTCTAGTAAAATAGAATCAGGAGTGTTTTTTTATGTTCAAAAAAGCTTGTGCGTTAGAAACAAAATTAGCATGTATTGAAATAAAAAAAACATGTACTCGGACATTGATTAGAATCAATGTTTTCTTTTAATACGCCAGCTACTTTGAATGATGGCTTTGTTTCGATTTTAATATTCATTTGACTTCTTCCTATTACTTTTAAAGCTAATTTCATTTTAGGAAATAACCTATAGTTTTTCCCTTCTCGAACTTCTGAGGCTGAATTCCCATGAAACTTTTTGAAAGCAAAACTAAGAGCATCAGCTGAATCATAATTATATTTCAAAGCAATATCAATTACTTTTTGATCAGTATTCAACAGATCATCTACAGCTAGTGTAAGTTTTCTATTTCTCAAGTATTCTGCCAAAGTAATTTCTGATAGAATCGAAAAAATCTACTAAATAGTGGATAGGAATAACCTGAAATTTTTAGTAACACTAAAACAAAATAAAAAAATTAAAACAAAAAAGACAAGGTCTAGAACCTTGTCTTTTCAAGTATACCGGCGGCCGGGGTCGAACCGGCACGTCCGTGAGGACACTGGATTTTGAGTCCAGCGCGTCTGCCAATTCCGCCACGCCGGCATTTCAAATTTTCATTTAAAAACTGGGGTAGCTGGATTCGAACCAACGCATGAGGGAGTCAAAGTCCCTTGCCTTACCGCTTGGCTATACCCCAATAAAATAGGCGAGTGATGGGAATCGAACCCACGAATGTCAGAGCCACAATCTGATGTGTTAACCACTTCACCACACCCGCCATATTCCAAACACGGGCAGTAGGAATTGAACCCACACTGAAGGTTTTGGAGACCTTAGTTCTACCTTTAAACTATGCCCGTTAGGATGGAAA